>CANHQJ010000005.1 GCA_947462875.1 Verrucomicrobiia bacterium | reverse complement strand
GAAACAAGGAGTTCCTGACATGAGAGCAATCTGGATCGCACTTTACTACCCTGAGCAAGCTTAGGGAAACTGATTGGAACCGCCCTGTACGGAGCCGTACGCAGGGTGGTGTGGGACCCGGGAGCTAATCACTCCCGGGGACCCGATTCTGCTTGGGTTTTGAAAAATGCTAGATGGCCGACCTCGCCAACCAAATCGGCCCACTTCTCGTCCCGTAGAAACTCCTCAATGATCTTTCTCTCCTCAACTGCTGACAAAACCTCGAATTTGAAGTCCCGCCAAAGATCACCCTTGATGCAAGACTCTACCAAAACGCTGCTTGGTAGAGCCATTCCTCCTAATCGATAAGCATTTTTAAGAAGAATTGGGCAGTTCTTATATACTGCAATAGGTCCATAAAATTCATTGCGCGGAAATCGGTCGAATACACCGTTTCCGCCCAGAACCGAAGGGCGAATTACGGAAGAGCCATCCTTCCGACAGAAAAGCATTTGGCAAATCACATGCAGCTTTCTCTCGTTTACGCCGCCTTCGGCAGCAGCCCAATTGCGCAATGTTGCCGCGCGCGACTCTACCGGCATTGTTTGCAGAAAATTTGCGATCTTAATATATGGTGCCATTTTGTATTGCTCAATCATATAGTCTGGGCATTGGGAAATTAATTCGTCGGGGTTGCGGTTAGCTCCAGCCTCTCCATGACAAATACCGCAGGCCACAACTGTAATTAGAAAGCGTAGAAATATATTCATGAATTTGCAGAACGTCAAAGAGCACGCACCCCTGTCAGCGAGGGCGAGCGTCGATCACGGGGTCGATGTTGAAACTACGGGAGAGCATGTAAACAGGGCGGCTGATAGGGGTTGCTGTGTCTCGACTTGTTCGCTTGAAATTGGTGTTTCAATAATTCAAGTGGGGCTTACCAATGATAACGCACAGGAAAATGCATGCGGAGAAAATCTGAAACCTGCTGGCTGTTCCTGCTACCCCCAAGAGCTTCTTTGGCAATTTTGAATTGATCAGGAGTAACAATGGACTCAAGGATCGAGAGATGCTCAAGAATCTTCTCCTCATACTTTTCGCCATCTCCCAAATGATCCTCAAGCATCAGAACGAACTCTCGCAGAAGGAACCATGGGAAGGTTGGGGCAAGAGGAGTGTCCAAATACTGAAAAATTTGACATACTTCATACTCACCATCTTGGACGCGCCGGGTATCCCAGCACAATGGGTAGCCTCCCGCATCACAGGCAAAAACAATAATGGAACCCGGTGCTTCATGACACCGCGGTAGTTCATCGGAAGTAGCTTCTATGAATTCTTCGGCTGTTGTTAGTTCGAGCCACGTCACATCATTCCAGTAGTTCTGGCAGTCCTCTTTGATGTGTCCAAATTCTTTGAGTCTAGTATAAGAGATTGGTGGTTGGAAATTCATAATGGCTTTTTGATAGCGAACAGTATTTATTCGTAACCCATCTGACCGTTATATCAGGTAGACATTTCAGTGGGTATAAAATCAGGTTTTCTTTGCTACGACAAAGAAAATCTCAAAAAAACGTTCATATATCAGGGCGCTTTGCTGGGGAGCGAGGCGGGAAAATTTGCTAGCTGATATACGAACGCCGCAGCGCTGGTTTCCCTCCCATTTGGCAGATGCAACAATGCCGCCTTCCCTTTTTTGTTCTTTTGACACTTCTCGCTTGAAAGGGTTCGAATGGAAGATTTGCTCAAACTCGTTATGAGTGCCTCTGCCAAAACACGCCTTTGCTGGAGAAAAGACCTATCGGAATTTCGTGGGCTTTCGGAACGGGAGTGCGCGGGTTTTGTCCGTTTCCTTCTGTAAAGCAGTTCTTTGGTAACGCAAAGGGTCGCGCACTTTCCGTGCTGGAGTTTGTGTGTGGGCGTTTTCCCAGGGCGTTGCCGCTGGGCTGACGAGTTTGGCACCGTTGGTGCTGAAAGGCAGGGTAGGAATCGCGAAAGGCTCGAATTTACGCGAAAATTTGTCACCTGACACCTGACTTCAATGATCCATGATATGGATCCAACTTCGTCCGGCAGGGGGAATGCGAAGGACAAGCGCCGTCGCCACGATGGAATATTCGCGCCGAGCTTGGGCTCAGCGGTCCCCCGGGCGGAGGCGGATTTCTTTTTGGCTGGGGTTGTGAAAGGGGTGGCAAACCCCTTCTCTTTAGGCGGTCACTTCCCTCGCCAGTCGCCGTATTGGCGGAATTTTTCATAGCGCTGGCGCAGCAGATCGGCGGGGGCGAGGGTTTGCAGCTGCTGCAGGTGCTGGGACACTTCGTCGCGCAGGGCCAGGGCGGCGGCGGCGTGGTCGTGATGGGCGCCGCCGATGGGCTCGGCGATGACGCCATCGATGAGATTGAGTTTTTTCAAATCCGGTGCCGCGATTTTCATCGCCTCGGCGGCTTCCGGGGCGTGTTTGCGGTGTTTCCACAAGATGGCCGCACAGCCCTCGGGGCTGATCACGGAGTAGTAGGCGTTTTCCATCATCAGCACGCGATCGGAAGTGCCATTCCGCCCTGCGAAAGTACTAACAACGCCAAAGTGATGGCACCGCTACCAGCGGGAGCTGATCTGACGACAGGAGCTGGTAGCGACTCTCCAGCACGTCTTGACTTGCAATTTGGTAATTCGTTAGTGGAACGCAAAGGGAGCCTCAAGCTCCAGATCGAGAGCGAAGTCTTTGCGAATCTGGAAGTAAGAGTCAGGCTTTGCTGATGCGTCAGCTGGAACGTTTACGGAAGGGTCGCGGCCATAGAGAGCAAAGAACGTTGTCTGCACCCGCAGCTTTATCTTGCCGTCTTGATATGCCAGGATTTCCACTCCCTGCTTGAATGATGAAGTGGGCGTCTGCGGACGAACTTCCCAACCTGGCAGAGTTAAGCCCGGCGTGGGGAGGCTGTCTAATGTGACATGCAAGAAATTGTTTTTGAGTGTTTCGAGCGGCGTCTCTGGAGTCAACTCTCCTTTAAAGAGCAGCGAGACCCGCCAATCAGCTTCTTGCAGGGTAAATTTCGTCACTCGTCCAAAGGCACTTGGGCCGTGAGCGACCACGAATCCCTGTCCCTCGACCTTTTGTTTCAGCACCAAGCCCTTTTTGTCAAGGCCGTCGAGCCACTTGGCGGCAGCGACTTTCGCCTCATCGCCATTGGGCTTGTGCTCAGCCGCCGCTCCTCGTTGATCAACGGTTTGATCTTCGTTTGGCGTGGCTGGACAGTGAATGGTGAGGAGACTGACAAATAGTGCGATTGCTTGAAGTGTGAGTTTGTTTTTCATGATTTTCACAGGGTAAGATTCTGCTCGGAAAAGTCTTATGTTTTCTCATCAATCACATATCAACAATCGTAAATCAACAATCGGCAATCAAACGTAGTGGGTGCTGCGGCCGCAGGAAGAATGGACGATTGATGATCCTACTTCGCCTTTATGCGCTGCGAAGGACAAGGTATTGATGTTGGATTTTGGATGGGTGGGATGACTTTGCCTAGTGACCCAAGGCCAGATCACTTCCCTCGCCAGTCGCCGTATTGGCGGAATTTTTCATAGCGCTGGCGCAGCAGATCGGCGGGGGCGAGGGTTTGCAGTTGCTGCAGGTGCTGGGACACTTCGTCGCGCAGGGCCATGGCGGCGGCGGCGTGGTCGTGATGGGCGCCGCCGATGGGCTCGGCGATGACGCCATCGATGAGATTGAGTTTTTTCAAATCCGGTGCCGCGATTTTCATGGCCTCGGCGGCTTCCGGGGCGTGTTTGCGGTGTTTCCACAAGATGGCCGCACAGCCCTCGGGGCTGATCACGGAGTAGTAGGCGTTTTCCATCATCAGCACGCGATCGGCGACGCCTATGCCCAGGGCCCCGCCGGAGCCGCCCTCGCCGAGCACGACGGCGATGATGGGGACTTTGATCAGCATCATTTCCCGCAGGTTGTAGCCGATGGCTTCGGCGATGTTCCGCTCCTCCGCGCCGATGCCGGGGAAGGCGCCTGGGGTATCGATGAGGCAGACGATGGGGATGCCGAATTTTTCCGCGAGGCGCATGAGGCGGATGGCCTTGCGGTAGCCCTCGGGGTGGGCGCTGCCGAAGTTGCGCATGAGATTTTCCTTGGTGTCGCGGCCTTTTTGATGGCCGATGACCATGACTTTCCGGTCGCCGAGCATGGCTAGACCGCCGGGCATCGACTTATCATCGCCGATGTGGCGATCGCCGTGCAGTTCACAGAAATGCGTGAACGCCAGTGAAACGTAGTCGAGCATATAGGGTCGTTGCACGTGGCGGGCGATTTGCACGCGTTGCCACGGGGTTAGGTCTTGATACAGGGAAATACGCGTCTGGGCGAGCTTTTCCTCCATCTCGGAAATTTGCGCGGAAAGATCGATGTTTTGCGAGTCCGACTTCGCGCGGAGCTTTTCCAATTCGCGTTCCATTTCGGCGATGGGTTTTTCAAATTCGAGCAACTGGATCATGGTGTGTGCGGGCAGAGTATCAGGGTTACGGACGGATTTCCACTTCATTTCCTACGCGAAGCAAAAGAGCCAATTCCTCGGTATCGGCGGCATCGAGATGGCAACCGGGCACGGCGGAGGCGCCGGCGGCCACGATTTGCAGCTTGCGGTCGAGGGTGATGGTTTTTTGCGATTCGCGGTAGCCTTTCATGCCGGGGGCGACGTTTTTTTCGTTCAGGACGCCACCTTTGTTGGCAATCTTGAGCGTGGTGGTGGCAGCGGGGAGGCCAATAGACTTGAGAATGCGGTATTCCTTGAGAAAAGTGCCGCCATTCCAGAGGGTGAGCGCCTCGCGGCGGGCCTCGATGACCACGCGCAGGTTCAGCGGCATGACCATGACCTCATCGCCGGGCTGCAAGGGGCGCAGCTCGAGGTAGCCGTTGAAGTGCATGATGGCATCGAGTGTCGTTTGGCTTTTGGCGGCGATGCCGAGGTAGGAATCGCCCCGCGCCACCTTGTGCACCACCAAATGGGGATTGTTGTGCAGCGAGAGGAAATCATCCATGTTCATCTCGCTGAGGATCTGCCGCGCCAGCGGAGCGGCGTTCGAGGTGGGGTAGTAGTTCACGAGAAACAACAGCTTCTCGCGCGCTTCCGCGATTTTTCCCGTGGCCAACAATTCCGCGGCTTTTTGGAAAGCCTTGTCGCCGGGCTCGATATCGGGCATTTCCGCGAGGTCGGCGACTTTTTCGTAGTCGTTCGTGGGATCCGCGCGCAGGCGTTCGGGTTCCGGCATCCATCGCAGGAACTGTGCCTCCAGCGGTTTCGGCACGGGCTTGCCCATGACGTGCATCGTGAAATACACCGATACGGTGACCACCGCCGCTACGACAAGGGCGCTGATGAGTTTCACGAAAGTCCAGACACGCATGGCGGCGGGGTTAGAGCAGTTTTTTACGTTGGAGATCGAAGCGATTGATCGAGTGCGATTGCGCGATCATTTCTAACGAAAACTTCACCAGGGCGATTTCCCACGCATCATCCACTCCTTCGAGGATGGCGAGCATGGGGTCGCCATGGCGGCGCACATCCTCCAACAATCGGGCCGAGACTTCCTCGACCGGTTCCCGGACGATCTCCTCCCGCACCGCCGAGCGGCGGAAGCGGAAGCCGTATTGCAGGAAGGCGAGGTCCATGCCTTGCTGCCGGAGATTGTCGAGCAGCGTGCCGAGTTTTTCCCGCGATTCCTCATCGAATCCCTCCCACTCCATATCGGGCGTGGGGCGGATCAGCAGGGGCTTGCAGGCCTCCATTTCGCCACTGCGGATGCGCACCTCGCCGCTGCGGTCCATGAGCTCGCTGATGAGCTGGAACTGGAAGCGGGTCTCGCCAAAAGTCGCGATGCGTCGATCGGGCTCGTGCAGAACCCGGCTGGTTTCCATGGCGTAGAGGAAATTGTCACGCGATACATTCATGGCGGGAATCGTGGCAGCAAAACGCAAAAAAGCAAAGAATACCGTGCCCGGGGCACAAAAAAGCAAGGGAGCGGCTTCCGAAAAAACCGCCCCCGTTTCGATCAGCCGCAGCAGGCATGAGATGCCCCGCCGCTGTCACCCATCGATCATGCGTTTGCCTCGATGTAGCGCACCACGTCGCCTACGGACAGCAGTTTTTCCGCCGCTTCGTCCGGCACTTCGATGCCGAATTCCTCTTCGAAAGCCATGACGAGCTCGACGGTATCGAGAGAATCGGCACCGAGGTCTTCGATAAATTTGGCGTCGATGGTCACAAGGTCAGCGCTCACGCCGAGTTGCTCCACAATGATATCTTTTACACGATCTTCGGTACTCTTGTCTGACATGGTTCTGTGTTGGTTTGGTTGTTGCCGCGGGAAGGCATAGCGAGCCGCGGCGCTCTTGGCAATAGCGAAAATGCAGGAAATTGCGCCATCGCGCGAGGTTTCAGGCAGGAGTGGAATCATCCGGCGCGTCCTGTGGCGCGGGCTCGGCGGCCGTTTCCTCGCTGGCATACTCGATCACCTCGCCGGTGAAACGGGCGCGCAGCTCGCGCATCAGCGCCTCCGCCGGCTCGCCCTGGTCTTTCTGGAAACCGCCGTACGTCAGTCCGTCGATGCGGATGCGGCCCTCTTTCCCGCTGCCCTGCGGATAATACGCGAAGGCCAGCCCCTTGGTGCCCCACTTGCGCAAATCGAGACGCGTGAGCTCCGCCAAGGGCACTTTTCTGCCGTCCTGCGTGGTGATGATGTCCCCCTCGATGCTCATGCGCCGGCGCAGGGTGCGCAGCAGGATGAACAGGGTATACAGCGCCAGCGCGCTGAGCCCATAGGCGAAATACCATTGCTCGCGGATCGATGAGGCCTCGTGCAGTTTCTCGGGCGGCTTGCGGTCCCACTGCATGCGCCCGGTGAATGCCTCCCACGCCGCCACTTGCCCCTTGGCGAGCAGCGCGCTGTCGTGCAGTTCCTGCGGCCAGGGCATGGGCCGGGACACCGATGCCGGAATCAGCGAGGGATCATCGCCGAAGTCCACCGTCTGCTTGCTCGCAAAGTCCCGCCACGCCGCATCCGTCACCAAGCCCT
Organism: Verrucomicrobiia bacterium; assembly: GCA_947462875.1. Classification (GTDB taxonomy): domain Bacteria; phylum Verrucomicrobiota; class Verrucomicrobiia; order Verrucomicrobiales; family Akkermansiaceae; genus UBA956. The sequence continues at coordinate 220,090 of CANHQJ010000005.1, read as the reverse complement.
CCTGTTGCTGGAGTTGCAGCATTTTTTCCGCCTTCGCAAACGCCTGACTCAGGAAAAAGGCCTCGTTCTCCTTGCGGTAGCCGGTGCTGGCGTCTTTGAAAAACCAGCCACCCAGGAACAAGAACATCGCCAACATGCCCAAGGCACGCTGGTAGAACCAGGCGGTAGGTTTGCAAACAATCGGCGCGCTCACCACGCCATCGTAAGGAATCGGCCCCCTGCTTGGCAAGGAGAATGCGGTGACATTCGGAGCCGCAACTCCCTTGCGCCGGAGGTCTCCGCCACGGGAAAAAAGTGGCACGATGGGCAAAACTGTGTTTCAGTGCGCGGCCGCGGCTCTTCCGCCGTTCCTCTCAGACAAATCCACCGTTTCGCTTCGTATTAGTTCTATCCATGATCGCCTGGTTTGCCCGCAATCACCTCGCCGCCAATCTCATGATTGGCATCATCCTCGTATTGGGGGCGCATTCGGTGTGGAAACGCACCACGCTCGAGGTGAATCCGGCCTTCCGCTTCGATGAGGTGCACATCACGGTCAACTACCGCGGCGGCACGCCGGCGGATGTGGAGCGCGCCGTGGTGATTCCCATCGAGCGCGCCATCGAGAACCTGCCGGGCATCGAGTCCATCGAGTCCGAGGCGCGCACGGGCTATGCCAGCATCGAGGTCAAGGCCGATCAGCTCACCGATCCCGAGAAGCTCATGGAGCAAATGCGTCCGCTGATCACGGGCATCACCAATTTCCCCGCGGAAACGGAGCCGCCCAAGCTCGAAGTGCCGAACAGCACGCGCTGGTTCGATGTGATCAAGGTTGCGATCACCGGCAACATGGACGAGGCCGATTTGCTCAAAGCGGCCCGGCGTGTGCGCGATGACCTCACCGAGCTACCCGGCATTTCCCAAGCGGAATTGCAAGGGGCCTCCCCGCTGGAAATTTCCATCGAAGCCGATCCCGATCGCCTGCGCGACTTCGGGCTGACCTACAACGACCTTGCGGAAGCCGTGCGCCGCACCTCGCTCGATGTGCCCGCCGGTCAGATCCAAACCGACGAGGGCAGCCTGATGATCCGCACCAGCGGCCAGGCGTTCAGCGAAGAGGAATTTGCCAACATCGTCCTGCTCAACAATCGCGGCGCTGCCGTGAAGCTGGGCGATGTCGCCAAGGTGACGGATGGATTCGAGGAAAATCGCAAGATCCTGCGCTTCAATGGCAAGCCCGCATTGCTGGTGGAATGCCTGCGCCTCAACAACGAGAGCGCGCTGGAAATCGCCAAGCAGGTCAAGGAATACGCCGCCAAGTCCTCGCAGCGTTTCCCCTCCGGCATCAGCATTCACATCTGGGATGACTCGACCATCGAGCTCAAGGGCCGCTTGAATTCGCTCATCACCACGCTGCTGCAAGGATGCGTCCTCGTGATGATCATACTCGGACTGTTTCTCCGCCCCGTCATGGCCCTCTGGGTGCTCTTTGGCATCCCCGTCGCCTTCGCCGGCACGCTATGGGTGATGCCTTATTTCGGCTATACGGTGAACGTGATGTCTTTGTTCGGTTTCATCATCGCGGTGGGGCTTGTCGTCGATGACGCCATCGTGACCTCGGAAAACATCTACAGCAAGATGAACGAGGGCATGGATCCCGAGGAGGCCGCCATCTGTGGCACGCAGGAAATCGCCCTGCCGGTGACCTTCGGCACGCTCACCACAATTGTCGCCTTTTTGCCGCTGATGTTTTTCGAGGGATTCTACGGCACCTATACGAAACAAGTGCCGCCGGTGATCATCGGCATTCTGCTGTTCTCTCTGTTAGAGGCAAAGCTCTCGCTGCCCGCTCACCTGAAATTTCTCAAGCCCCTCTCTGCGAATCCCGGTCTGTTCGCCCGCTTCCAGAAACGCATCGCCGATGGTCTGGAGCGGTTCATCGAGGGATACTTCCAGCCCCTCATCGTCTTCACCACCCGCCATCGTTACTCGACCTGCTGTCTGTTTCTGGCGTTCGCGATGGCCTCCGTCGCGCTCATCAAAAGCGGCCGCCTCGGCTTTGTGACGATGCCGAACATTGAAAAAAACCGCCTCTACGCCAATATCAACATGCCGCGCGAGGCGAAGGTGGCGGATACCGATGTGCTGGTGAAACAAACCGAGCGCGCCGCGGAACAGTTGCGCAAGGAATTCGTCGATCCCGGCACGGGCAAATCGCTGATCAACGATGTGCTCACCTCCGCAGGCGGGTGGCCGGGGCGGCCTGGAGTGGATGCCCGTTCGGGCTTCGTCATTGTCACGATCGTGGATGCCTCGGAGCGCACGGTTCCCGGTCCCTCGGCCAAGGAAATCTCGAAGCGCTGGCGCGAGCTCTGTGGCGATGTGAGCGCGGCACAATCGTTTTACATCATGGTCGATGGAGGGCGCGGCTTCCGTGGCAGCGGGGGCGAGGAATCGATCCAGCTTGAACTGCGCGGTGCCGCCTCGGAAGCCCGCGACCAATTGGTGGACGAGATCGAACTACTATTAAAATCGTACCAAGGAATCGATGATGCCGGCAGCAATCTCGCCCGCAATCGCGATGAGCTGGTCATTTCCATCCGTCCCGAGGGTGAGGCGCTCGGGCTGACCCAGCGCGAGCTCGGGCGGCAGGTGCGTTCTTCCTTTTTCGGCGAGCAGGCCCAGCGCGTGCAGCGGGAGATCGATGACATCCGCGTGATGGTGCGCCTTCCCCTCGAAAAACGGCAGTCGCTCCACACGTTGGAACAAATGCGCATCCGCCTGCCCAATGGCGGCGAGGCTCCGCTCACGAGCGTGGCCGATGTGAAGTTCGCCAAGGCGCGCTCGGAGATCACCCGCACCAATGGCGCCCAGGCCATCACCATCTGGGCCCAGGCGGCAAACAGCACCGTGGACATCGTAGAGATCGGACGTGATCTGGAGCAGCGCCTGCAAGCCGTTTTCATCGATCACCCGGAACTTTCCTGGCGCTTCACCGGCTACCTCGCCGAGCACGAGGAAACCAACAACCGCATCATCATCGGCGCGCTGGCCATTCTTTTCGCGCTTTATTTTCTGCTGGTCATTCCCTTCAAGTCGCTGCTGCAGCCGTTCTACATTTTGCTCGCCATTCCCTTTGGCGTGATCGGTGCCCTGCTCGGCCATTTGATCATGGACGTGGTCCCTTCTTTCCTCTCCGCTTTCGGCATCCTGGCGGTGGCGGGCATCGTGGTGAACAATGCCATCGTGATGATCGATTTCATCAACCAACACCGCGCGGCAGGCATGAGCCGAACGGATGCGGCCATCGGTGCCGGCACCAAGCGCTTCCGCCCCATCATGCTGACGTCCCTCACCACCTTCGTCGGTCTCGTGCCCACCATGATCGACAAATCCGTGCAGGGTCAATTCCTCATCCCCATGGCCGTATCGCTCGCCTTCGGCATCCTGTTTTCCACCGTGATCACCCTGTTCCTGATTCCCTCGTTTTACCTGATCACGGAAAGCGGGCTGGACCGTTGGAAAGCCTTCTGGGCCTGGTATCTCGGGAAAAAACCGGCGGCAGCCGATGAGGAAAAGGTAGCGCTGGGATGATCACTGCGCCGCTCTGAGGCGGACGAATACTTTCACGCTGGAGCCTGCGGTGATCGTGGACGTGACCTCCACGGTATCGAGGTTCGGCGCCGTATTGTCCACGATGGTGCTGGCGGCAATGCTGGCGGTGATGCCCTGCGCGTTCGTTTGCCCGCTGCTGTGCCAATTCACAAGATCCGTGGACCACTGGTAGCTGTGAGTGATGCCGGGGATGATGGCGTTGCTGCGCGAGTGGCGGAATTTCAACCCGTTGGCAGGTTTGGTAATTTCCGTTAGGCTTGCCGATCGGGCTGCCGGACTGGTACCGAGGATGTGCTCCACCCCATTCGGCACCCCGTCCCCATCGGCATCCTGCGTGAAGCCGGGTTGCGCCGCAGCGCCGGGAAAGCCATTGATCCAGGAAGCGTAGGTCGCCACGAAGGTGGGAGTCTTGACGTTCAGCTCGATGTTCTGGGATCCCATCACCACAGTGCCGGCCGAGTGCTCGGTGCCATCGGCTTTGACGAAATGAATTTGATAGGTGCCCGCCGCCAGGGGCAGGGAGTAGCCGCCCGTATCAAATGCCGCCACCGAGGCCACCACGCTGCCGGATTGACGCGCCTGCACCGTGAGCCCCGTGATACTCTCGCTGGGAGTGCGCGCGGGAGTGAAGAAGTTGTTAGAATCGAGATCGTTATACGCCAAGCCCGTGAGGATCCCATGGGTAACGACGGAGGACTTGCCGAAATTTTGCACGAGATACATCGAGTCTCTCGTTTGATTGCTGGCGTTCTGATCCGTTCCGGTCGCCGTGCCGATGCCGATTTCTTTATACATCTCATACATGTAAGTGCTGCGATGTCCCCGCCCTGGAACGCTGAAGTCTTCGTATAAATCTTCATGCGCGAAATTGACACCGGCTAATACTTCCGCATTGGACCAGCCGTCGGTATTGCTCGCGATGAAAAGGAAAATATTCTCGGGTCCGGGATAGTAACCGGTGGGGCTGCTGTATCGGAATCCTGAGGTGCTGAAGTTGTATCCTGTTGCCTCGATCCTCTGACGGGGAAGGGTCGCTCCTCCGGGAAAACTGCTGTTCGGCGTGTGTGGGTTGGCGCCATACGTCGCGGTGTTAAATTGCCAGTCCACAGATTGCATATTATTCGCGTGCGACTGAGCGGCGGAACACAATTGTGAGTTCCATGCCAGAGGCTGCACACTGTTGATGATGCTCCAGCTATCCGTCCCCAATGTGGGCGGACCTTCATTCACATTGGTCACAGTGCCCCAAAAGTCCATTTCCGCACCACCATTCGCCCGGGCCCGGTTGATCATTTGCAACATGTATTGCTCATGCTGCGTGGGCTGGTTGTTGACGGTTCCTGCGGAGACCCACTGGGCCAGGGAAAACAGGCAGGGAAACAGTATAAGGGATCTGGGGGTGGCATTCATCGCAGGGGGACTGCCGTTGTTGGTACCTAAGCCTCAGTCACAAGGCAAGGGTTTTTAGCGGAACTAACGACATGACCCAGGCAACTCGACCCGCTCACGGTTTTCCAAACACCGGATGTTTCGGATCCCCGCCGGACACCAGATAAGCGATCAAGTCCATCAGCTCCTCGGAATTCATGCCGTTGATCATGCCCGGCGGCATCAGTGACGCTTGGGAGAATCCGACACGCAGCACCTGATCGGCCGGGGCTTTTCTGACCTCGTTCATATCGAAGGGATTGACCGCCACCCCCACGCCTTTGTCATTCTGATAAATCAAACGACCGTACAAAGACGAACCATCCTTCAGCGTCACCACGCTCGCCATGTACTGCTCGGAAATGGATTGGTTCGGTTCGCAGATCGCCACCAGCATGTCGCGTAGGGAAAATCGGTTCCCCACCGAGCCCAGATCCGGACCGGCATGGCCCCCTTCGCCGCCGAAGCGATGACAGGCCACACAACGCCCGGCCGCGAACATCTTCTTGCCCTGCGCATGGTCCCTGCCGCGCAGTTCCTTCTCGAACAGTTTCATCGCGCTGTCCACCGTCCACGCCACCGCCGGGCCCTGGGGATTCGGCAGTTTCGACAGATCCACGGACTTCACCTCACCGAGCAGGCCCTTGAGCTGTGTGGTTTCTTTTTCCCCGAGCTGCTCGATCGCATCCTGCCGGATCGCCCCCAGATAGCCGGCGAAGCTCCTGCCGCCGTCATTGACCAGCGTGTCGTTCAGCCAACCGAAAAAGTATTTTCTGTCCTCCGGCGACCACCCCGCGCCCACATGGCGCAGGCAGTAGGCATAGTGGATGTTGCGCGTGTTCGGCGTGTTCGCCATCATGCGCAGGATGGCATCGCCGTATTTGTGGCGGGCGAGCATTTCCTTGTCGTAGTCCACGGTCTCGGCACGCGTGCGTTTCATCAGTTCTATCGTTTTGCGCACCACTTGGGGCGCATCGAGGAAGCTCAGCACCCGACAAAGCTCCGCATTCACCTGATCGTCCCCGGCGGGATAGGCGGCATCCAGTTGCGCGATCACCGCCGTCGCCTGCGACGGCTCCGGCTTCCCCATGCGCGAGAACACCACGGCATAGGTTCTCAGCAGCGCGAGCTGGTCCTCCTTGCCCAGCGGGGAAATGGCCAGCGTCGTCAGCTTGTTGATGATCCGCTCTCCCGGCACGGCATCCCCGTGACGCGACAGGGCCAGCGCTGCATAAATGACCGCGCGCGGCCCGGTCTCGGCGAAGACTTTTTCCTGCCAGAAATCAAGCTTCTGATTCTCGATCGCGATCCGCGCCGCGTAGCGGATCGAGCGGTCATCGTGCGACAGATACGGCCAGGCCTTTTCCACCGCCGCCCGCCCGCCCCTGCCATCATCGTGGAATGTTTCCAAGGCACGGCGTTCCTCTCGCAGCGCTTGGTTTTTTGTTTGCAGCGGCTGCGCTCCATTCGCCGGTGCCGCGAGGGAGCGGATCCGATAGAGCTTGGATGCCGTCGTGCGACCACCCGTGACAAAATACATCGCCCCATCAGGTCCGAACCTCATCGCGGCGATGTTCAGTGGACTGCCGTGCAGAAATTCCTGCTTGGTGCCCGTATAGCTGCTCCCATTTTCCTCAAGTGCCACCGTGTAGATCGTGCCGAATGTCCAGTCGCACAGAAACAACTTGTCCTGATAGCCGGCGGGGAAATTCGAATGATGGCCGAAACTCATGGCCGTGGGAGAACCGGGGCCGATATCGATCACCGCGCCAATACTATCCGCATAGTAGTCCGGCCAGTTCGCCGTGCTGGCGCGCCAGCCGAACTCCGCTCCGGAAATCACGTGATTGAGCCGCGTGGGCCGGTACCAGGGGCAGCCGACATCGAACTCCATATCGGAATCGTAGGTGAACAGTTCGCCCTCGCGATTGAGCGCGATGTCCACGGAATTGCGCAGGCCGGAAGCGATCATCGTCCACTCCTCGCCCTCCGGATTGAAGCGGCAGATCCAACCGCCGGGCGGCTTCAGTCCCACCGCGTGCCCGCTGGGATCCGGCAACACCGGCAGCAGCGAGTCATCCTTCCACACCGGCGGTTGCCGCGAAGCCGTGCCGGCGGGAATACGCGTGAAATTGCCACTCACCAAATAAATGCCCTTGCCATCCGCCGTGGGGATCATCGAGTGCGCCGAGTGTTCGTAGCCGAGGTTCAGTTTCCGCAACAGTTTGAATTCGTCAAACCGGTCATCGCCATCGGTATCGCGAATCCGATAGAGTCCTTTCATCGAAGACATGTAGAGGCTGTCGAAGGCATACAGGAACCCCAGCGCGCCCCCTACCTCGCGCGCGCCCCAGTCCACCGGGTCATAAGGAAATCCCGGCAGGCTCTCTACCTGAATAGTTTTGCCCGCCGTCGGCAGTGTGACGCGGAACACTCCCTTGTCGTCCTGATCGGAAACGATCAAGCGCCCGTTCGGATCGAAGGCCATGGCCACCCAGGAGCCCTGCTCCTTCGGCACCTCATACAGCAACTCCGCATCGAATCCCTCGCGCAACGTGAGGCCCGTATCCGCATCCACGACATACCCCGGCTCCGCCGCCCAAACGGCATGCGCCACCATCACCCCGCACACACTAATCCATCGCAAAAGCATGCATCTCCCTACGCCAATACCACGAAAACACAAGCCCTCACCTGCTCCCCCACCTGCCCAAGACGGGTCATGTATGCGTGTCAAAACGGTAACAAGCCAACTCTTGTTAAAACCCGCCGAATATCGATTTTCCTCATAAGGCTTCGGCATGCATCGTGCTTTATCGTCACGGACTTCCATCGCTCCGTCACTCCGTCCGCACTTTCCTTCATGAAATCACTGCTCCTATTCGCCAAAAAATTTTGCCAACTCACCCGCCTCACCCGCGCCACAGCCCTGCTCGGAGCACTCGCGTTTTCCATGAGTAGCGGATGGGGGCAGATTGTTTATCAACACAACTTTGGCACTACAACAATCACCGGGAAACCATATACCGCGGCACCAACGACATTTAACGCGAATCTATCATCCTCAAGCTGGACGACAAGTGCATCAGGCTTTACTAGTTTCGCAGGAAGTAGTGGACAGGCGTTGTCTTTGAAAGTAGTGGACAGGCGTTGTCTTTGAACGACTCTAGCGGAACTCCGACTTACACCCTGACCTTCGACGTGGCCAGCGGTTACACTCTCGATGTGAGTTCCCTAGCCTTCTGGCGGCAACGTTCTACCTCGGGAGCACAAAACTATTCGATCACGATCAACGGTGGCGCTGCGATTGCTAGTGGAACAGTTCCCACTACTGGGGCTAATACCGGAACGCTTACTGTCTCGGGTAAAACGGGGCTCACTGGCACGGTCACGTTGGTTATCACGCTTTCCAGTGCTTCTGGGACGGGAACATTTCGATTAGATGATTTCACGATAAACGGTACAGTAACTAGCACATCCCCCACCATCACCGCCACCGGCACACCCGGTGCCGTCAACACGACCTACGGCAGCGCCTCTCCTTCGCCGTCCAGCTTCTCGATCTCGGGAGCGAACATGACGGCGGGAATCTCCGTCAATCCTCCTGCCCATTACCAGGTCTCCACCACCAGCGACTTCTCGGCTAACACCGGCACGAACGGATCGCCTATCACCGTGGGCGGTTCCGGCACGATCTCGAGCACGACGATATACGTCCGCCTTCTCCCGACCGCTCCGGTCTCCGGCTCGCCGCACTCCGGGAACATCGTTCTCAGCAGTACTGGAGCCACTACCGTGAACGTGGCCACGACGGCGAGCACGGTTACCGCCAAATCCCTCACCATCACCGGACTGACAGCACAGAACAAGGACTGGGACGGCACCACTACTGCCAGTGTGACCGGCACGCCCGCCTACGATGGGCTTGTCAACAGCGAAACATTTTCCGTCACCGGCAGCGTGATCTGGGCCTTTGCGGATGCGAACGTCGGCACGGCAAAACCCTTGGTCCGCACCGGCAGCTACGCGGCACCCTCCACCAACTACTCCGTCACCCAGCCCAGTCTCAGCGCGGACATCATCGCCATCGTTCCCACCGCGCCCGCCATCACCGGCATCACGCCCGGAAACGAGCAACTCAGCGTCGCTTTCACGCCACCAAGTTCGAATGGCGGTCTGAGCATCACCAACTATCAATACTCTATCGACAACGGCAACAACTGGATCACTCCCGCGCCCGCTGTCACCACCAGTCCCTTGCTCATCACCGGACTGACCAATGGCATCACCTACAACGTGACACTCCGCGCCGTGAACTCCGTTGGCAGCGGGGCGGCATCCGCCACGGTCGATGGCACTCCCGCCGCCTTGGCATCGATCAATGTCACTTCCGTCCTTTTCCCCAGCGCGCTGAGCACCACCTACGGCGCCCCTTCCCCCGCGCTGAGCTTTTCGGCATCGGGCTCGCTTCTCAGTGGAAACCTCACCGTCACCGCTCCCGCCGGCCTGGAAGTGTCGCTTGCTGCCGAAAGCGGCTACGCAGCCTCTCTCGTGCTCACGGAAACATCCGGCACCGCGGGCCCCACCACGATTTACGCCCGCCTGAAAGCCAATGCTCCGGCCACAACTTACAACAACATCAGTATCACCGTCTCCGGCGGCGGTGCCAGCACTCAGAGCATTTCCACCACCGCCAGTGGCAATGCCGTGACGCCCAAGGCACTCACCATCACCGGACTCAGTGCCGAATCCAAAATCTACGACGCCACCACCACCGCCACCATCAATGGCACCGCCGCCTATCTCGGCCTCGCCAATGACGAAACGCATGCCGTGACCGATAGCGTCACCTGGATCTTCCCCAATCCCAACATCGGCATCGCCAAGGTGCTGACCCGCAGCGCCGACTACACCGCGCCGAATGCGAACTACACCCTCAGCGCCCAGCCCACCCTCAGTGCCGACATCAGCGCCAAGGAATTGACGGGCACATTCACCGCTGACCACAAAGTTTATGATGCCACCACCGCCGCTATCGTGCTCACCCGCAACGTCGTTGGAAAAATCGGCAGCGAGGACGTGAACCACGCGGGTGGCAGCGCCACCTTTGCCGATGCCGATGTGGCCGATGGCAAAACCGTGACTCTCACCGGAGCCACCCTCACTGGCACCGCTGCCGGCAACTACACCCTGGCTTCGGTCTCCACCACCACTGCCAACATCACGCAAGGTGCCGCCGTCATCACCTTTCCCTCGCTTCCGTCCGGGAAAAAAGTCGGCGATGCTCCCTTTTCCGCCGGTGTCTCCACCAACTTCGGCACCCTCAGCTACACCAGCTCGAACACCACCGTCGCCACCATTGACGCGAGCACAGGCGTCATCACCCTCGTCGCCCCCGGCGTCACCACCATTACCGCGAGCGTTGCCGGGACGGCGAACTTTACGGGGGATAGTGAGAGCAGGGTGTTGAATGTGGCGGCAACCCTTGGAACAAGTTATCTTGTTGACTTTGAGGGCACTGGAGAAACCAAAACGGGATATGCATCCGGTAGTGTTACTCTCAGCGGAATCAGTTGGAATTTGACGGATGCACTCATCGGAACAGCAGCTGAGGATTACAAAGCAGGCACACGATCTGCTCGGTTGCGAGGCTACGGAACATCGGTCATCTCAATGCTAGCTGACAAGACTGGCGGCATAGGCATGATCTCTTTCAATCATCGTCGCTACGGCACTGACACGCAAATCGAGTGGATCGTCGAATATAGCATCAATGCAGGCTCAACGTGGATCGAAGCGGGTAGGTTCACACCTGGTGCGACAGTTGCTACATTTAGCTCTACGATCAATGCGAGTGGGTCCGGCAGAATGAGAATACGTTCTAACACCACGGGCACAAGTGATCGTCGTGCTAACATCGACAATATCTCGATCTCAGCGCCCCCAGCGAACCTCATCACCTCCTCCGGCACCTTCTCCGCTCTCAGCACCACCTACGGCACGGCATCCGCAGCTTCCGCCACCACAGCGGTTGTCACGGGTGGCACTTTGACGGCGAACATCGTCGCCACGGCACCTGCGGGTTTTCAGGTTTCCGCGGATGGCAGCACCTGGGATACCACGGCGACCTTTGCGCAGACGGGGGGATTTGCCGATGGCATCCTTCATCTGCGCCTGGCCGCCACGGCTCCCGCAGGAACCTACAACGGCCAAGTCGTCACGCTCAGTTCCAGCGGCGCCACGAATCGAAGCATCGCCATTGCCAATAGCACGGTATTGACAAAAACGCTGACCTTGTCGTCCGCCGCCGTTCCGGACAAAGTATATGATGCCACAGCCGCCGCCACCATCACTGGCACGCTCGTTGGAATCGTGAACGATGACGAGGTCACCTTGGTCGGCACGGGCGTTTATGATTCCCCCTCGGTCGGCACGGATATCCCCGTCACCAGCAGCGCCACTCTCGGCGGTGCGGATGCCGGAAATTACCAACTCACCCAGCCCACGGGACTCACCGCTGACATCACGGCGAAGGAGCTCACCATTACCGGCGCTACAGCCGTGAATCGCATTGTGGATGCCACCTCCACTGTCGCCATCACGGGGGGCAGCTTGGTGGGCGTAGTCTCAGGAGATACTGTCACCCTTGGCGGCTCGCCGATCGGCACCATGGCGGATGCAAACGTGGGCACCGCCAAGCCTGTGACCGTCAGCGGCTTCAGCATCAGCGGCTCTTCCGCCACGAACTACTCCCTCAGCCAACCAACAGGCCTCACCGTGGACATCCTGGAATCCACGCCGTTCAACGTCTGGGCCATTGCCAACAACGCCACGGGCGGCAAGGACGGCGATCCGGATTCCGATACTTACAACAACCTCATGGAATACGCTTTTGGCACCAATCCCACCACGAGTTCCAGCGGGCCTATTGCCTTTTCCGAGGGCAACGTCACCACTCCCGGGCAGCCCGTCCTGCAGGTGGAAGCAGGTGTCTATTACGCGGTGTTCGCCCGCCGCGTGGACCATCTCACCGCGGGGGTCACCTATACCGTGCAGTTCAGCGCCGGGCTCAATCAATGGTCCACCAGCATGACCGCCCCCACCGTCATCGCGACCGATGGCACGATCGACGCCGTGCGCATCCGCTTCCCGAATTTCGTCTCAACCCCCAGCGGGCCGAAAAAACCCACCTTCTTCCAGGTGCAAATTTCGGATTGACGGTCCCTGCCATCATTCGTAACGCAACTGCGCGCTTGTGACGGCATCGCGATCACTGGAAAAGCGGATCCAGTAGGCGGAGAAACCGTCGGCAAAGGCATGCTCCAGCGCTACACCCGCTTTCACGGCAAGCGACCGGTAGGCCACCCAGTCGCCGAATCCGCTGATGTCGACTTCTACTAGGATCGTAGTATCCACGTCGCTTTGCAGCGTCATCGCCTTGCGATCATAGCCGGTCATGAGATAGGGATCGGAAGGCTGCCCCGCCTTGACACTGCTGTTTTTCCACGGACCTCCTTCGCCGCGCGGCTTGCCGAGTTTCCAGACGTCGTCGATCACCCCCGCCCACAAGGCCGCCTTGCCATCGCCGGAGCGGATGATGTGCTTGTTATCGGTCGCCTGGGCATCGATGCCCGAGAGCAGCAACAGCCCATGCCAGGAGCAGAAATCGTGAATCATGCGGTTGTGCGTGGTGACGGGCCGCGCCATGGCGAATCCTCCGGCATTTTCGGCAGGCAGTTCATAAAAGGTTCCGGCGAGGTTGAGCAGATCGCGTTCCGTCGCCACTTCGCGCGCCACGCGGGCATTGCCAAAAAGACCACCGTTCGCATAGGACGCCGGACCTTTCGGAAAACGCCAGCGCCGGCCCTTGTCATCGATGATCAGCGCGGAAGCGGCATCGATGCTGTAGGGCTTGTCTCCCAGCTTGGTGTGGTCCTTCGCATACTGATAGGCCGCCGCATCGGCATTGGGCACCAGTTTCATGTCCGCGGTCATGGTGTAGTATCCGTTAGGCGCACCCTTCGCATCCGTGGCCACCATCGAGAGGCTCAGCGCGTCGTCGTTCAGGGCGCGAATCAAGCCGCCCGTGGCCGTGCCGGATGTTTCCGAGGCAATTCCGGCAAACAGCGCGCCGTCCGCTTGCAGGTGGCGTGGTGCGGAGCCGTAGCTGAAGGTGGCGGTGAGTTTCGCGCAATCGCCGAGCGGGGTAAGGCGCACCCAGACACCGCTTTCCTGTGCCGTGAAAATCCGGGTGTTCAGTCGTCCCGGTGCCGCCGTGAACTTGCCTAACGGAATCCATGTGCCGTCGCCCTGGCGGTCCACTTCGATCAGAACATCCACGTCCGATTTTTCGCCATGGGACACGTGCAAAGCGCGCTGATCGTAGCCGTTGAACAAAAACGGATCGGAGGCTTGCTGTGCTTTGACCGCATCATTGAGCCACACCGCACCGCGACCGATCGGTGAGCCGAGCTGATCGAGCGTCGCATGAGAGACGAACCACAGATTCGATTGCGAGCGCGGCGGCGCGATTTCCCCCTTCGCCTTGCGTTTGTTGAGAAACTCCGACTTCGCCGTGTCGTCGCAGCCGAGCACGACCTTGCCCTGCCATTCGCAAAAATCGCCGATGACCTTGAGGTAATTCGAGCGCGGGGTGATGCCCGCGGATTTCTGCGGCGTGAAGCCCTTCGGAAATTTCCAGAACGTGCCGTGCATGGTCATGAGAAATTCCTTTTCGCCGATGTCGCGGATGCGCGGCCACTCGGTATTCCAGCCATGGGCGCCATCGTAGGAGTGGGAACCTTTTGGCAAACGGTATGCATGCCACTTTCCGTCGTGCAGGCACATCAGGATCAACGAGCGGTGATCCCAGCCCACCGCCCACAGCGGTGCATCCGGCGACTCCGCCTTGCCCGTGATGCCACCGGGGCCGGTGACTTCGGTGAACTGGTTGCGGCGCACGACAGTCCACTTGTCGGCCTTGCCATCCCATTCCGCCAACACGCCGCTGGGCACGCGGGGATCGGCTTGCGCATCGCGCCCATGCTCGCCATTGTTTGCATACACATAGCGTCCCTGTGCCGAATAGAATCCTTTGCCGTGATAGCCGGGCAGGTCCGCCTTGTTGCCGTCCTTGACCTCGGTGGTCCCTTTTTTGTTCGCACCGCCCGCCTGCAACTGTTCATCGATCCACAGGTCTTTCACCGCCAGCGTTTTCACATCCACTTCGTAAATGCCTTCCTCCATCGTCGCGTAGAGGATTTTCCCCGCCGGATCCGTGAGGTGCCGGGCATTTCCCGTGTGCCTGCCATACATCGTGGTGTAGGGGATGGTGCGCACGCCACCGTTCGCATCGATGATATAAGGCCCGATGAACAACTGCTGCGATTCCTCATGAATCATGCGGTTCGCCGGCGTGCCACCTATGCTTTCCGGGCGGATGATTTGTTTCAGATCGGGCGTGATCTCGTAGAGTTTGTCAGTGGATCCTTTCGGCTGGTGCGGTGCATACGTGATCGCCCAGAGCTTCCCCGCCCACGGCACGACCGCGCCGGTGCCACACTCGCCCTCGCGGTTCGACATCACCAAATGCGGATACACACCCGAATACTCCACCTGTGCCCACAATGGCAGATGCAACAAACCAACAACGAATAACGAACGAATCATTTCGCCCTATTACGCCCGCTCATGAGCGGATTTGTCGCGATACTTTTGCAAGGCACACGCCAGGAGTGCCGTCACAGGGACAATCCTGGTTATAGGCATCAGAAGTTGACGCGCGTTTTGTGGGCTTCGCTTTGCAGTTCGATCCAGTCAATCGCCATGGCGGGGGATTGCGGCGGCGGATAGATGCGGATCACGCCTACCGGTCCGGTGGCGGGGACTTTGACGGTGATTTCTTCCCAGTCTTCGTTCTTGATGGTGAAATCGACGCGTTGCGCTTTGCCTGCGGGGCCATCCGGCAGCCAGTCGAGATGGGCATTGCCGCCTTTGGCCTTGATGCGGAATCTCACAGTCGTAGCACCGCTAAGCTTGCCGGCGGTAATGCCGAGAAAACTCGCATCGCCGATCTCGGTGAGGTGGATGATGCCTTCTTTGACTTCCCCCTTGCACTTCGCGGCACGCCAGCCGGGAGCGGCAGGTTTCTTGGGTGGCGGAGATTTCTTTTTCTCCTGCATCGTGGATTTCCCCTCCAGCTCGGGGCGATACTTGGCCGGGTCAAACGCGGGATTCGGCACCGGGCGCACGGCCTTTGTTTCAGTGAGAAAATTCTCGATCAGAGCATCGAGTTCTTTCACGAGCCCGGGCTTGGTTTCGGCGAGGTTATTGGTTTCGCCGGGATCATCACCGAGATGATAGAGCTGGTGGCGGTGGGCTTCTTTTTCGCCGCCGTGAAAGATGCGGATGAGTTTCCAATCGCCGCGATGCACGGAAATGCTGGGCGGCAACCAATCGGGCACGCCGGGGCTGTGGGGGAAGTACTGGAACTTCGGCTTTTCCGGCAGTGGTTCGCCTTTCAGTGCGGGGAGGATGTTGCTGCCGTCCTGAAGTTGATCGGCTGCCGTGGGCAGCTCCAGGCCTGCACGCAAGGTCGGGTAGTAATCCTCGCTCTGGATCATCGCATCGCTGCGGGTGTCCGCTTGGGTGATACCGGGCCAGACGATGACGCAGGGCACGCGGGTGCCGCCCTCGAACAGGGTCGCTTTTCCTCCGCGCCAGGGTCGGTTGCTGGTGGGCGTGGTGCCATCGACGCTATTATACATGTTGCCGCCGTTGTCGGAGGTGAAGATGATGATGGTATTGTCGGCGAGTTTCAGGCGATCGAGCGCATCGAGCAGGGTGCCGATGGCGTCATCCATGCTTTCGATCATGGCGGCATACGTGGGGCTGCGCTGCGCGTCCTTCGGGTCCACGCGGGCGCGGTGTTTTTCGATGAGCGCCTTTTTGGCATCGAACGGGGCGTGGACGCTGAACATCCAGTAATTGAGGAAAAAGGGCTCGTCTTTGTGTTGTTCCATGAAAGCGACGGCTTCTTTCGCCATGCGGTCCTCGAGGTGTTGATCGGGGATGGCGGGATCGGCGTCGAAGTCCTTGAATTTCCATGGTGCGACAAAACTGCCCGCCGGTCCGGGGCCGGGCCAATGGGGAAGATCGACATCGAAGCCGTGCTGCAGGGGCGAGTAGGGTTCCGATCCGAGATGCCATTTGCCGAAGTGGCCCGTGGCATAGCCGGCATCTTTCAGCGACTTCGACAGAGTGGGGTAGGAGGTTTGCAAACGTGTCACCACGCTGGGGGAAATGAATTTTTCGTTAGGCGGTCCTTTTTTTCCGACTTCCGCCTTGAGGATGACTTCAGGACCATGGGCGTTCGGCGAAGTGATGCCAGTGCGCGCGGGGCTGAGACCCGTGAGAATGGCTGAGCGCGTCGGCGAACAAAGCGGGCTGGCGGAATAGGCGCGGGTGAACGTGACGCCGCGCTTGGCGAGACGCTCGATGTTCGGCGTTTGATAGAATTTCGTGGTGCCGTACAGTGTTGTGTCACTCCAGCCCAAGTCATCGGCGAGGATGAAAATTACATTGGGCTTGCGCGCCGCCGAGGCATGGAGAGTGAGCAGGAGGAAAAGGATGATGCGTAAGGATGGCATGAGGGTGGATTACCGTGGTGATATGAATCTTGTCAGACCTTATTTTTACGCACGAGAAATCTGAATCAACCGGGAAAAATGGATCAATGCAACCAGGCTGGCGTAGCCGAGAACCAGCGGCGGAACCGGTCCGGCATCGTGAGACATTTTGATCGCCCCGCGACTTTGCCGCTGGAGTTGCTCGATTTCCTCGATTTCCTGTGACTGCTGGATAAGCACCATGGTCATGACAGCAAGGGAGAGCAGCACCATAATGGCGTGAAGGCATAGGGAGGTCTTTGGCAGTGGCGGCATGGTGATGGGAGATGTTGTTGATGCGGAATGCCTACTTCGCTTAGGCTACGAAGGCCACGGAAAGTTCGCGCTTCGTTGGCTATGTGAGGATTTTTTTGACGACGTGGCCGTGGACGTCGGTGAGGCGGAAGTCGCGGCCCTGGGCGCGGTAGGTGAGTTGGATGTGATCGAAGCCTAACAGGTGGAGGATGGTGGCATTCAGGTCGTGGACGTGGACGCGGTCCTCCACGGCATTGAAGCCGAGTTCATCGGTCTTGCCAAGCTCGAAGCCGCCTTTCACGCCGCCACCGGCCAGCCACATGGTGAAGGCATTCGGGTGGTGGTCGCGGCCGTCGGCACCGCCTTGCACCATGGGGGTGCGACCGAACTCGCCGCCCCAGATGATCAGCGTTTCATCGAGCAGGCCGCGCTGTTTCAGATCGGTGATGAGTGCGGCGCAGGCTTGATCGACATCGCGGCAGTTTTTTTTCAGATCGCCGACGAGGTTGCCGTGCTGGTCCCAGGATTCGTGGAAGAGCTCGACGAAGCGCACGCCGCGCTCGATCAAACGCCGCGCGAGCAGGCAGTTGTTCGCGAAGGAGCGCTTGCCGGGCTGGGCACCGTACATTTTCTGCACGTGTTCCGGTTCTAACGAAATGTCGGTCACTTCCGGCGCGACGTCCTGCATGCGGAATGCCATTTCAAACGCGGCGATGCGTGTGTTGATTTCCGGATCGCCGATGGATTCGAAGCGTTTGTGATTGAGGAAATTCACGGCATCGATGGTCTGGCGTTGTTGCTGGCGGGTGATGCCTTTCGGGTTCGAGAGATACAGCACCGGCTCGCCGATGGAGTTGAAGCTCACGCCATCGTGCACGCTGGGGAGAAATCCCGAGGCCCAGTTGCTGTTGCCGCCGGAGGGGCCCTTGAAGCCGGAGGACATCACCACGAAGGCGGGAAGGTTCTGGTTTTCCGAACCGAGGCCATACGAGACCCAGGAGCCGAGCGAAGGGCGGCCGAATTGTTGTGAGCCGGTGGACATCAGAATCTGCGCGGGGGCGTGATTGAAGGCATCCGTGTGCATCGAGCGGATCAACGAAATGTCATCCGCGCAGGAGCCGATGTGTGGCAGCAGTTCCGCCATTTCCATGCCGCACTTGCCGAATTTTTTGAAGGGAAACTTCCCGCCTAACAATTTGTTTTCCGGGCGAATGAAGGCGGAGCGATAGCCCTTGAGCAATTCGGCGGGAGGATTTTTTCCATCCATCTTGATCAGCTCCGGTTTTTGATCGAAGAGATCGATGTGACTGGGTGCGCCGCCCATGAACAGGAAGATCACGTTTTTCGCCTTGGCGGGGAAATGCGGCGCCTTGGGGGACTGGGGATTGATCGTAGCGGCGCTGGCGCTCTGACCGCCGAGCATCGAAGTCAGCGCGACCGAGCCAAGACTGAGGCCGCAGTCTTTCATGAACCAGCGGCGGGAGAAGGAGCGCTGGGTATCGTGGAGTAGGGATGGAGGAATCATGGCTCAGTTTTTGGTGATGGTTTCATCGAGATTCAACAACACGCGGGCGACCGTCGTGGCGGCGGATAGTTGTGGCAGCGGGTGCTTGGTGAGATCGAGGGTGACGGGTTGGTAGGTTTGCAGGAGAATCTGTGCGTTGGCGACATCGGCCTCGGCAAGGGCGGATTGATAGAGTTTTTCCAAGGCATCCAACTCCTCCGCATCGGGAAGACGTGCGGTGCAGCGTTGGAAGGCGCGGCTGATGGTTTCGCGCGGTGTGCCGGAATCGGTGAGGATGCGATGCGCGAGGGCGAGCGCCGCCTCTAACGAAACTTGTTCATTGAGAGTGACGAGGGCTTGCAGGGGCGTGGTGGAAAGCGTGCGGCGCACACAGGAAACGGAGCCATTCGGGGCATCGAAAGTCGTCAGCATCGGATACGGCACGGAGCGGAAACGGAAGGTATAGAGGGCGCGGCGGTAGCGTTGGGCATCGGTTTCCACGTCCCAGGTTTTCGGTCCGTAGGAAACGGGGCGCTGGAACAGATAGGCGGGCGCGGGCGGGAAGACACTGCGACCGCCGAGCACGGGATGCAGCAATCCGGAGGCCGCGAGCTGGATATCGCGCACGGTTTCGGCGGGGACGCGGAATCGCGGGCCGCGGGCGAGGAGGCGGTTCTGCGGATCCATTTCTCTCAGCTCGGAAGTGAGGCGGGAGGATTGACGATAGGTGGCGCTGCCAACGATGAGGCGGTGCATGTGTTTCCTGTCCCAACCGCTGCTCATGAATTCGCAAGCGAGCCAATCCAACAACTCGGGATGGGAAGGCCGGGCCGCCTGGTGGCCGAAATCTTCCGATGTCTCTAACAACCCGATGCCGAAATACGCCTGCCAGATGCGGTTCACCATGACGCGCGCGGCGACGGGGGACTTTGGATCGACCAGCCATTTGGCGAAGGTCAGGCGCGATTCGGGATTTTCTCCGGCGGGAAGCGGATGGAGAAAAGCGGGGACGCGGGGCTTGACGATGTGTTTCGGCTGGGTCTGATCGCCGCGTTCGAACAGGCGCGTTTCGCGCGGTTGTTTGGTCTCGGCGGCAACGAGCGCCCAGGTGGGCTGCGGAACTTGGGCGTAGAGCGTTTCGATTTGTTTCGTGATCTCGGCGAACCGCGGCTGCGTCTCGCGCCAGTGGGCGAACAGACGTTGTTCCTGTTGTGGCGTGCGTTTGGCGGGCTCTAACAGCAGAGTCTCCAGCACCAACGGCGGCAACTGATCGAGAGCGTTCGGCGCGGTGGCGGAGACGGACAATCGCAGGCGTCCGAGATTGAAGGTCTGGTTCTCATCCGAGTTGTAGCCGCCGTGGCGCTGCACGAGATTGTATTTGAAATGCACCTTGCCGCCGGTGGCGAAAGGTTCGGCGAGTTCGAAGGTGAGCACGGCGGGGTCGTTGTTGCGCGCGGCATCGCGTTCGTTCGACCAGGCGGTTTTTTCATTGCCATCGAGAGCGAACGCGGCGGGGCCGATTTTGCGGTCGTCGGGCTTGCGGTTGCCGTCATTCGGGAAACGCATGTGGTCCAAGGGTGTCTCGGCGGCATTCACGCTGGCGACGGGATTGGTCCACTTGAGCGGCTCGATTTTTTCCGGATCGGCGCCGGCACGCAGCACGAATTCCGATAGAGCGGCGGTGCCGCGCGTGGAGCGGCCGGGGCCGTTCATCGGCAGGTAGGGATCGTTCATCACTTCCACCCGCGCCGCGCGAATCTGTGGAATCTCCAACGAGGAAGTGAAAACCTCGGTGCCACGCGTGTTGGCGTAGCCCATGTTGATGATGGAGCGATCGGGTTGCGGCCAGTACTTTTGCCCGGAGTCGCCGAGTTGATAGAGTTCCAGCGTATGCCACTCGGTGCGCGGCAGGGCGAGGAGTTGCTGTTGCCAGGAGAGATAGTCCTTTTCGATCTCGGGCGAGGACTGGCGCAACTGGGTCTCGCGGATGGAAATTTCCGCAAGCAAGCGATCCGTCGTTTGTCTTTCCGCAGGAGTGTGGGCGGCGAGCGAGGTTTCCTCGATGCCGTTGAGGAAGGCATACATGCCGTAGTATTCCTCATGGGTGAGCGGATCGTACTTGTGGGTGTGGCATTGGGCGCATTGCGCGGTGAGGCCGAGCACCGACTTGCCGATGGCATCGATGCGATCGAAAATCCCCTCGATGCGGAACTGCTCGGGCTTCGCGCCGCCTTCTTCATTGGTCATCGAGTTGCGCAGGAAACCGGTGGCGATGCGGTCATCCTGCGTGGCATCCGGCAGCAGGTCGCCGGCGATCTGTTTGATGACAAACGCATCGTAGGGCATGTTTGCGTTGGTGGCGTCCACGACCCAATCGCGATAGAAGTGATGCATGCGGGCGAGGTCTTTTTCGTAACCGGCGGAGTCCGAGTAGCGCGCGGCATCGAGCCACTCGCGGCCCCAGCGCTCGCCGAAATGCGGGCTGGAGATGAGGCGCTCGATCTCAAGCTCGGGGGATTTCATCGCGGAAATTTCCTCCAGCGTGGGCGGCAGGCCGATGAGATCGAGCGAGAGACGGCGCAGCAGCGTGGTGGCATCGGCGGGCTCGGCAGGTGAGAGACCCTGCGCTTCGAGTCGGGCGAGCACGAAGGCATCGATGGGATTTTTCACCCACTCGCGCTTCTTCACCTGCGGCACAGGGGGACGCTGGGGCGCGGTGAAGGCCCAGTGCGTGCCCCACTTCGCGCCCTCGGCGATCCATTGTTTGAGAAGGGCGACTTGCTCTGGAGGCAGAGCTTTCTTTTTCACCGGCGGCGGCATGATTTCATCCGGGTCGCTGTGCGTGACGCGCTTGATCAACTCCGAGGCATCCGGATCACCGGGCACGATCACTTTTCCGCCATCGCCGCCCTTGAGCGCCCTCTCCTGCGTATCCAGTCGCAATCCACCTTCCAGTGCGGAATCGTCGGGCCCATGACAGGCGTAGCAATTTTGCGACAGGATGGGCTGGATTTGCGTGGCGAAGTCCACCTCCGCCCGGAGTGCGGTCGGAAGCAAAAGCAAAAGCGCGGCTGTACGGGTGATACGCATTGGAACAACCATACGCGATCCTGGAGGAAAATTTCTAGGTAAGGCGTATGAATTTATGGTAAAATCCGCGCATGGACCAACGAATGCCCCAGCTCGCCAGCGAATCGATCGTCGCGTTGTTTGATCACATTCCGATGGTGATCTTTTACACCAAAGACCTCAAGGGGACCTTCACCCGCTGCAATCCGCGTTTTGAGCAATTTCACGGTCTGGCACCTGGGTCGGGCATCGGTTTGAATGATTTTGATCTTCATGCCGCGCCCATTGCCAGCCGCTATCGGGCGGAAGATCAGGCGATCATTGAGACCGGAAAACCGATCACCAATCGCATCTGGCTGGTGCCTGGAGCCAAAGGTTTGCTGCGTTGGTGGGTCTCCAGCAAGTATCCCACCCACAACCACAAAGGCAAGATTACGGGCGTGGCGGGCATGATGTATCAGGCCTCTTCCACCGCTGGCATGATCGAGCCCTTCGCACGGATCGAGCCGGCACTCGCGCTCATCCATGCCGAGCATGCGGGTGATCTCGGCACTGACGCGCTGGCCGCGGCGTGCGGCTTTTCCGTGAGCCAGTTCAATCGGATTTTCCGCCAAATCATCGGAGTTTCCCCGCGCCAGTACATTCTCCGCAACAAGCTCGAAACAGCGAAAGAACTGCTCGCTCACAGCCATCTCAGTCTATCGGAAATCGCCATCCAGGTCGGCTTCTACGATGCCAGCGATTTCGGCAAACAGTTCCGCAAACAAGAGAAACTCACGCCCCGCCAGTACCGGCTGCAACTCAGGAACATGCGATGAATCGGGCGTGTTACCTGTCGGATTTTGTCATAGGCGGGTGTATGTTCCTGAAAACAACGATTCAACGGTCGACACACAAAACGACCCCCATGGTCTGCAATCGATCCTTGATGAAAAACAACGGAGTCGCTATGCTAAAGACTTGGAAGCGGAACCAGCCAAGTGCCTCTTACAAAACTACGCCATATGATGAAAACAAAATCTTACGCCCTCCCGTCCATCCTGCTCGCCACCGCCCTGGTGTTGCCCTCATGCAATGTCAATTACGACATGGTGACATTCCAGGCAGCCGGCACCATGCCCGCATCCAAAACACCCGTTCCGACTGTTGGAATCGATACCCACGTGTCTGCCGGAATGATGGGGGGCGACATCAAAAGCAAAAAGCCTTATGACATTTATGCCTTTTACACCGATTCCACACTGAGCATAGCATCCGCAGAGTTCACGAAAGTGACAGTGACCTATGCGGATGGCACGGTAGATCCGGGAATTGCCGCGCTCAAACTTCCCAAGCGCTTCCAACACCACTACAATGAAGATCTTCAATTTCAGACGGAAGGTACCTCAACCATCAACAAGTACCGCAGAATCGAGGCAGAGTTCGCAAAAACCGTCTCCCGCGACGAAGCCTTCACACTGCAGATCGAGGGCACTTTCACCAAAGACAACGGCACGATCATCCCCTTCAAGATCAAGGAAAAATTCAAAGTTTCCCGCGAGAAAGGTAAAGAATCCTGGGTGGACTATGTGAGCGGGTGTTGATCAGAGGCTACGATGAATCCCATCCAACACATCCTGAACCAATTTCCGTTGATGATTCTGGATGGCGCTTTCGCCACTGAGTTGGAAAAAAGGGGATGCGACCTGAACCACAGCCTCTGGTCCGCCAAGGTGCCGATGGAATCACCGGAGAGGATCGCCGAGGTGCATGCCGACTACCTTCATGCCGGGGCCGACTGCGTGATCACGGCAAGCTACCAGGCCACCGTGGAGGGCTTCCGGCGACACGGGCTCAGCGAGAGCGAGGCGCTGGCATTGATCGGTCAATCTGTTAGCATCGCACTCGACGCGCGGGATCGCTTCTGGGCGACCTGCACGCATCACGCTCTCCGGCCCAAGCCTCTTGTCGCGGCTTCCGTCGGTCCGTACGGTGCCTTTCTCGCCGATGGTTCGGAATACCGCGGGCAGTATGAAATTTCGGAAGACGAGCTGATGGCATTCCACTACCCCCGCATGAAGGCGCTGATTGATGCCGGAGCCGAGATCCTCGCCTGCGAGACCATCCCCTGCGTGAGCGAAGCCCGCGCGATCACGCGTCTGCTCCAGAAAGAATTTCCCAGCCATTTCGCATGGATGAGCTTCAGCGCGAAGGATGGCAAACACATCAGCAACGGCGATTCAATCGCCGACTGTGCCAAAGAACTCGATTCCTGTGAACAAATTGCCGCCATCGGCATCAACTGCACGGCACCACAGCATATCGCGTCTCTGATCAACGAGATCAAGAAGAGTTCCACGAAACCCATCATCGTTTACCCTAACAGCGGCGAGTCTTACGAGGCCGACACCAAAACCTGGGGCGGATCGCATGACGAAGAATGCTTCAGCAGCAGCGCCCGGCATTGGTGCGAGCAAGGAGCCCAAATCATCGGCGGATGCTGCCGCACCACCCCGGAGGATATCCGTGCCATTGTCCGCTGGGCCAGACCTGGTTTCGCTGAAGCGTAGGTCAGGCATCTTGCACCCTATCCGCAAAAATGTTTCAGAACTTCTGCCCCTATTGATCGCCATGCCGGAATTTCCCATTGCCGTGCCCCGGGCATAGTCATAGGTTGATTCATCATGCAACGCAGACCGTTTCTCCAAACATTGTGTGGTGCCTCGCTCGCCACGGCCTTCGCACAGGCGCAGGAAACTCCGAAGAAACTGGGCTGGGCCCTCGTCGGCCTCGGTTCCTTGAGCACCAATCAAATCGCCCCGGCGCTTCTCAAAACCAACAACGCCCGTCTTGCCGCGGTGGTGACGGGCAGTCCGGAAAAGGGCAAGCAGTGGAGCGAGAAGTATGGCTTCGACGCCAGTCACATCTACAGCTACGAGAACTTCGACAAGATCATCGATGACGCCGACGTCGATGTCGTTTACGTCGTCTTGCCGAACTCGATGCACCGCGAATACGTCGAGCGTGCCGCGAAAGCGGGCAAGCATGTTTTTTGCGAAAAGCCCATGGCCAACACCCCCGACGACTGCCGCAAGATGATAGACGCCTGCGCTGCCGCCAAAAAGCTGTTAGGCATCGGCTATCGCTGTCAGTTCGAGCCCCATCACCGCGAAGCGATGCGCTTGGCGCGCGAAAAGGTTTTCGGTGAAGTGAAGCACATCCAGGCCAACTTCGGCTTCCAGAGCGGCGATCCGAAACAATGGCGGCTGCGCAAGGCACTGGCGGGCGGCGGCGCCTTGATGGACGTGGGGGTGTATGCCCTGCAAGCGTGCCGTTACCTGATGGGCGAGGAGCCGGTGGAGGTCTCCGCCATCGAGACCAAAACGGATCCCGTGAAGTTTGCCGAGGTCGATGAAACGATCAACTGGCAAATGAAGTTTGCCTCCGGCCGCAGCGCGCAGTGCACCACCACGTATCTTTTCAATGGCTACAATGATTTCACCGCGGTGTGCCAACGTGGCAAGTTCGGCCTCGAACCCGCATTCGGTTACACCGGCCTGAAAGGATTTTGCAGCGGCGCGAAAAACTACCTTGAACTCCCCAACGTGGATCACTTCCAGCTGGAGATCGAAGCATTTTCCCAAGCCATCATCGAGGGCAAACCATTCGCACCCTCCGGAGAAGAAGGCCTGCGCGATCTGTTGGTGATCGATGCCATCTATCGCTCCATTCAGAGCGGCAAGGTGGAAAAAGTCGCGACGGTGTGAGGAATTTGGCGCGGAGTGTTGGTCTCGTTGTCCAGCATCCATGGTATGGGTCAATTCGCCCGATAAAATTCGACCTCCCCTTGCCGGGAACTGCTGCTACCAGATCGGCTCCGCTGTCTAACGGCTTTCTCCCAACGCTTCGAGCATCACTCCATGGCCTTAGGAAAAAAGAATTCCGTCCACGAAACGGCTGACGTGTTCCGGAGGCTTCCCATGTTTTGGCGAAATCACGATCATCTGCCTGCTCAGTTCCACGGGAGGCGATAGCACGTGAACCAGGGCCTTCCTTCGGAATGTTCCATACGTCCTGCGCGGAATCAAGGCGGCTCCCATGTTCATGGAAACAAGTTGTATCATCAGATCGAAATTCTCCAACTCCATGACCGGTTGCAGTTCCATCCGGTTTTCGCATGCCCATTCATCCATCAGTTGGCGCGAGCGGGATTTGTCTGGAGGTAGCAACCAGCTCTGCGAATTCGTCCATTTCCTGAACCGCGCAACCGAATCACAAACTCCTACGATATTTGTAGTAATTGAGACAATGATCGAAAAATGATCTGTCATCCGGTGAGTAACCGTTACATTTTCTGGAACGGACGCTGGCGCGGTGAGTATCCCCAGATCCAGTCCGGAATTGCCCACCTTTCCCATCAAAGCAGTATCATCCAATTGCGAAACGACAATCCTCACATCCGGCTGAAGCCTCCGCTGGGCATGAAAAATCCCGACGATGTGCGCGAGCGCCAATTCATTGGAAATGCCGATTCGGATCTCGCGCCTTGTGCCGAGGTAATCTTCGCGTATGCGCCTCATTGCCGCGTCGAGAATGCCGGGTATCGCCTCGGTTTCACGGAGAAGAACGGCACCGGCCTCTGTGATTGTCACGGTTCGGGTGGTGCGGTCGAACACCTTGATTCCGAGTCGGGATTCAATCGACTGCACTTGTCTCGTTAGCGCGCTTTGCGAAAGTCCACACGCATGTGAAGCGGCGGTGAATCCTCTGAACTTGGCGACCATGCGGAGCAGATGCAGTGAATAGAGATCAATTTCGGATTCGGTTAAAGTCGTTTGTTTCATGCAATTTTTGCATTAATATGAGCGAAGAATGAATTTCACGCAACACCAAACAAGCGATAACATTCGCCTCATGGCAGATCGAAACGACAAAAATCCACTGAATGTTCCGGGCAAATACTACAACGATCTCACCTGTATCGATTGTGACCTCTGCCGGGAAATCGCCCCCCGAGTCTTCACCCGCGATGATGATGAAGGGCTTTCGTATGTGTGGAAACAGCCAGTAACCTCAGAGGAAATCGCCGCTGCGGAGGTAGCCCGTAGATCTTGTCCCACGGAGACTATCGGGGACGATGGGTAAAAATGAAGAGAGTGGCAGAATCCAATGATAGCCGAATTCAGGTGCAAGAAATGCCGTCACCCGCTCAAGTCAAAATCCCTTTCACTACCTTGCCGTGCACGTCGGTTAGGCGGAAGTCGCGGCCTTGGAAGCGGTAGGTGAGGTGCTCGTGGTCGATGCCCAGGAGATGCAGGATGGTGGCCTGGAGGTCGTGGATGTGGACTTTGTCGGCGGTGACGCTGAAGCCGAGTTCGTCGGTCTCACCATAGGTGAAGCCGCCTTTCACGCCGCCACCGGCGAGGAAGAGCGAGAAGGCATCGGGGAAATGGTCGCGGCCGAGGACGGCACTGCCGCTGGTGCGTCCTTCACGGAAGGGTGTGCGGCCGAATTCGCCGCCCCAGACGATGAGTGTGTCGTCGAGCAGGCCGCGTTGCTTGAGGTCGCGGATCAAGGCGGCGACAGGTTTGTCGGTGCGTTTCATTTTCTCGGTCAAGCCGCTGCGGATGTCCTCGTTGCCGTTGGTGCCGTGGAAGTCCCAGCCCCAGTCGAAGAGTTGGACAAAGCGCACACCTTCCTCCAGCAGGCGGCGGCCGAGCAAGCAGTTGTTGGCGAAACTGGATTCGCCGGGGACTGCTCCGTAGTCTTCGAGCGTGGCTTTTGATTCGCGAGAAATGTCCATGACTTCCGGCACGCTGGCCTGCATGCGGAAGGCGAGTTCGTACTGGGCAATGCGGGTGGCGGTCTCGGGGTGGCCGAGTTGGCCGGCTTGTTCCTGGTTGAGATCGCGCAGGGCATCGAGCGTCTTGCGGCGCAGCGCGCGGTCCATGCCCGGAGGGTCACCGACGTAGAGAACGGGATCGCCTTTCGAGCGGCATTGCACGCCTTGGAAAACCGAGGGGATGAAGCCCGTGCCCCAGCAGCTCTGGCCGCCGCTCGGCTGGACGCCGCTGCTGATCAGCACGACGAAGCCGGGCAGGTTCTCATTTTCCGAGCCGAGGCCGTAGGTCACCCACGAGCCCATCGACGGACGGCTCTGGCGCGGCGAGCCGGTGTAGAGCAGAAGCTCGGCCGGGGCGTGGTTGAACTGGTCGGTGTACATCGACTTGATCACGCACATCTCATCGGCGATGCCGTGAAAGTTGGGGATCGCGTCGGACATCCAGATGCCGCCTTTGCCGTATTGCTTGAAGGTGCGTGGCGTGCCCATCAGCTTCGGTGTGCCGGAGGTGAAGGCGAAGGTTTTTCCTTTGACGAATTGGTCGGGCGCGTCCTGACCGTCGCGCTTCACGAGCTCCGGTTTGTAGTCGAACAGATCGAGGTGCGGCGGTCCGCCTGACATGTGCAGGTAGATCACGCGTTTCACCTTGGCCGGGTTCGGTGCGGGCCGGGCGGTGAGAGGATTGTCGCTGGCGGTCGGCGATTTGCCCTCGGCGAGGGCCTGCAACGCGATGGCGCCGAGACTGAACTGCCCGGCCTTGTGCAGGAAATGGCGGCGGGTCACATGTTGAAGATAGTCGAAGTGTGGATTCATAAGGATCACCGTTTGAGCAGAGTTTCGTCGAGATTGAAAATGATGCCAGCAACCGCAGTCCATGCCGCGAGTTCGGCAGGATCGGCGCCGGGGGGCAAGGGTCCGATCGGGATGGTCGCCATGGCGGTGGCCTTTTTAGAGTCGGCACGGTAGTCGGCGAGCAATTCCTCGCGCAGGTCGAGCAGTCGCTTCAGTTCCGTGTCCGAGGGCAGCCTGGAAAGCACGCGGCGGAAGCCATCGCGGATCACTTGGTCCGGCGAAGAAGCGGTGGCGGTGAGTCGGCGGGCGAGCGCTTGGGCGGCTTCGACATAGACGGGGTCATTGAGCAGGACGAGCGCCTGAAGCGGGGTGTTCGAGCGGTCGCGGCGGATGGTGCAGACTTCACGGCTCGGGGCATCGAAGGTGGACATCGACGGGTAAGGGCTGGTGCGCCGCCACTCGGTGTAAAGCGCGCGACGGTGTTGGTCGCCGCCAGTGCTCGTTTGCCAATCAAGCCCGCCACCGAAGGCAGCGGAAAGGCCGAGCGCGGGACGGACTGGCCGCACCGAGGGGCCGAACATCACCGGCGACAGCAAACCGCTGGCGGCGAGCGCCTGGTCACGCACCATTTCGGCCGTGAGGCGAACGCGAGGACCACGAGCGAGCAGTCGGTTCTCGGGATCGCGTTCCGCCATGCCCGGTTCGATCTTCGATGACTGGCGGTAGGTTTCCGAGGTCACGATGAGACGGATGAAACGTTTGATGTCCCAACCGCTGCGGACGAGATCGAGCGCGAGCCAATCGAGCAACTCGGGATGGGTGGGCGCGTCGCCCTGTGCGCCGAATTCCTCGCTGGTCCGTACGATGCCAATGCCGAACAGTGACTCCCAGTAGCGGTTCGCGATGACGCGAGCCGTGAGCGGATTGGCAGGATCGACCAGCCAGCGGGCGAGAGTCAGGCGGTTTTTCGCGCCCTCCTCTGGCATCGGGAAAATCGCCTGCGGTGCGCCTTCCGTGACCTCGTCACCGTGGGTCAGGTAGTTGCCGCGGAGGTGAACGTGGGTCTTGCGGCGCTTGCCTGCGGGCATTTCGCGCAAGATCGGCACGGTGCTTGGTTTGAGAACGGCGAGCTGTTGTTGCAGTTCGGCTAAACTCTTGCGATCAGCGGCCATTTCCGGAGCGAGCTCGCGCAGGTAGTGCTCGGTCACGAGTGCTTTTTGCGCGGCATCGCGCTGATCGACTGGCAAGGCGAGGATGCTGGCGAGCTTGGATGGGATTTGTGTCAGGCGTGCCGCGCTGGGATGGCCGGAGGAGCTCAGGCGGAAGCGGCCAAGGGTGTGATTGACGTGCGGTGACTGCTGCTCGATCGTGATCCGCAATGTCGAGCCCGCGGGAATTTCGACTGGCGCCGTCGTGGCAAGGATGAGCGAATGTGCGACACCTTGGCCACCGCCGATGGCCCAGCCGACTTGCGAGCCGCGCGGTGACGCGGTGCTGTTAGCCAGGACACGGTTTGCATCGAAGTCCGCCTGCACGAAATCAGCGGAGGCGGCGCCGAAGGTGATCCCGCGAGAACCATTGAGGCCAAAGGGGATCTCCGCGGCGGCAGGGTTGTCGGATTTTTCCCAGACCGGGCGGCGCTGGGCATCGAGTGCGATGATGCGGAAGCCGGCCAGGCGATCGGCGGCCTCGCTGCGGTTCCAGACGACGATCCGGCTGACCGGGTGATCGGATTTCAGATCGACCTCCCACCACGGGTCTTCGGTCCCTTCGGCGGTGTGGGCGACGGAACCTTTATTATAATCTCCGGCCGTGTTGCCGTCGTTGGCGCGAGAGGCGGTGGCGTCGGAGTAGGTAGATTTCTGGGAGGCGGTGCCTTGGGTCGCCACGTTGGCACCTTGGCTGAAGACTTGTACTTCGGCAAGTTGGAGCAGCTTGCCCTTGCCTGGAAGTTCGATGCGGACAAAGCGGACCTGCGGTTCCTTCGCGCTTTCGGGTGGTGTGATTTCCGCCTTGATGCCGGTGATCACGAAATTGCCCGAAGCGTGGCCAGGGCCTTTGTTCGGGAGGGAACCGTGGGGCAGAGCTTCGAGGCGGAGTGCGGTGAGGCTCTGCGCGGTGGGCGAGGGAATATCGATGACATAAGTGTCCTTCGCGGCCGTGGTGGCGACGGCGATGGTGCCATCCGCTTCGTGGTTTATCGCGAGACCGGCTTGCGATTTCAGAACGGTGGGCGTGAGCGTTTGCCACTGGAATGACAAGGGGAACTGATTCGCCCATTGATCGGCGGCGGCTTGCATCGCTGGCGCGGGATTGTTGAAACGGGACTCCACTTCGGCGATGCTGGCTTCGAGCTTGGTGCGCTGGGCTTTTTGCTCCTCGCTGAAGAAATGGAGCAACGGTGCTTCGTCGCGGAGGTCTGCGTCGGCGGTGTTGTTCAGGAAAGCGAACATCCGGAAATACTCGGTGTGGGTGATCGGGTCATACTTGTGGGTGTGGCACTGGGCGCAGGCCATCGAGGTGCCCATCCAGACGGCCATCGTGGTATTCACGCGGTCAACTACGGCGGCGGTGCGGAATTCCTCGTCGTTGGTGCCGCCCTCGCTGTTGGTCATCGTATTCCGATGAAAAGCGGTGGCGATGAGCTGCTCTTCGGTCGGATTCGGTAGCAGGTCACCGGCGATCTGTTCGATGGTAAATTGGTCGAAGGGCTTGTTCGCATTGAACGAGCGAATGACGTAGTCGCGGAATGCCCAGATCGAGCGGGAGGGATCGTCGGCGTAGCCTGCGGAGTCGGCGTAGCGGGCGAGATCGAGCCACTGGCGACCCAAGTGTTCGCCGTAGGCAGGCGAGGCGAGCAGGCGGTCGACGAGGCGCTCGTAGGCATCGGGTGCCTTGTCATTGACAAAGGCATCGACGTCCTCGGGCGCGGGTGGCAGTCCGGTCAGGTCGAAGGACAAGCGGCGGGCGAGAGTCGCGCGGTCGGCTTCGGGCTGTGGTTTGAGCTGTTCCTTTTCGAGGCGGTCGCGTATGAAGGCGTCGATCGGGTGCATGCCCGGCTTCGGAGGTTCGACTGCGGCTGGCGGTTCATAGGACCAGTGCTTGGAATACTTCGCGCCACCTTTGATCCAATCCGTGAGTAGCTTCACTTCCTCGGGCTTCAGCGGGCTGCCGGACTTCGGCGGCGGCATCACTTCGTCTTCGTCGTCCGTGATGATCCGGGCGATGAGTTCGCTATCCTCCGGATGCCCGGGCACCACGGCCGAGCGTCCGGCCATGGCGGCAAGAGCGCCTTCCTCGGTATCGAGGCGCAGTCCGGTGCCATCGCGCGGGCCACCCTTGCGCTCCGCCTCATCCGGGCCGTGGCACTTGAAGCAGGCATTCGAAAGGATGGGTCGGATGTCGCGGGCGAAGTTGATCGACGATTCTTGCGCGCAGAGTAGAGCGGGCGTGACTGCCATGAGGGCCACAAGAACGGTGGCTGGATCGCGTGTGAACTTCATAAGACGAATGTGATTTCGCGGCTGCTTTATGGTTCAATGACTCTGTCACCCACGGTGATCAAATCAAGCACTTTTTCACAGCCATTTTTGGGCGATTGTTGCCCGCAGAGTAACATCTTCAGAGCTTTTTTTGCTCATTCTCCCCGTCATTGTGTTGTTTGCTGGGAGCACTTGGTGGGTGTCGCTTTCGAGGATGCGGCCTTTCGATGACGAGGATGCGGTCAGCGGTGCCGATGAAGTCCAATTCTAACGCACCAAAGGTGTCAACCATACCAGCCTGGCCCATCGGGCTAGGTATGATGACGAACAAAAATAGCGAGGGCTGAAAGCCCGCTCTATGTCGTATGCCCAAACAACATCCCCCATCATGGATCGGGCTTTCAGCCCTTATGAATGTTGGTAAACCCGCAACCCTAGCCCGTTGGGCTAGGCTGGTATCGCGGTGCGCCGTTGGCGCGGAAGAATGATGATGAGGTAACGCACTTCATACTTTGCCAAAACTGACGGGTCCCGTTTTCCGTTTGCGTTTGATAACATTTTCATCCTCCCACCTCAAACAACCTCGCTTCCCGTTCCTGCTGGAACTGGTGGGTGTAGAGGGCGTGGTAGTGGGCTTTGTGGGCGAGAAGTTCTTGGTGGGTGCCACTTTCTAAGATGCGGCCTTTTTCGATGACGAGGATGCGATCCGCGGTGCGGATGGTGGAGAGGCGGTGGGCGATGACGAAGCTGATGCGGCCCTGGAAGATGGCTTTGAGGCCTTGTTGGATGAGTTGTTCGGTCTCGGTGTCGATGGAGGAGGTGGCTTCGTCCATGATGAAAATCCGAGGGTTGGCGAGGAGGGCGCGGGCGAAGGAGATGAGTTGCTTTTGGCCGGTGGAGAGGCGGTTGCCGCCTTCGCCGACATCGGTGTCGTAGCCGTTTTCGAGGGCACGGATGAAGTCATCGGCATTGACGCTGCGGGCGGCTTGCTCCATTTCCTCATCGGTGGCATCGAGTCGGCCGTAGCGGATGTTTTCTCGCACCGATCCGCTGAACAAATGCGGGCCTTGCAGGACGATGCCGAGGTTCGATTGATACCAGGCGAGGGAGCGGTCGCGCAGGTCGTGGCCGTTGACGAGGATGCTTCCGCCGGTGGGTTCGTAGAATCGCGCGGCGAGGTTGACGATGGTGCTTTTGCCACCGCCGCTGGCGCCGACGAGGGCGATGGTTTGGCCGGCTTGCACGGTGAGATTGAAATCCTTGAGCACGGGTTCGCCATCGGTGTAGGCGAAATCGACGTGGCGGAATTCGAGCGTTTCGATGCCTGCGGGATGGCCATCGGGCGCGAGGTTGGCGGGGCGGTCGGGCTTGTCCCATTGTTGCATTTTTGCCATCACTTCCTCGCTATCGCCGATGGCTGGCACGGTGGCGAGCAGGCTGAGCACGCGTTCGCCGGCGGCTTGCGCGCCTTGCATTTGCACGAGGACTTGGGCGATTTGGTTGATGGGATTGAAGAACTGGCCGGCGTAGAAAATGAATGCCACCAGTGTGCCGAGCGTGAGTGTGCCATCGATCACGCCCGCGCCGCCACGCCAGAGGGCGATGCCTGCGGCGAGGCTGCCGAGGGTCAGGACGATGGGAATGTAAACGGCGGATTGCAGGGCGTTTTGGATCGAAACGCCATACATTTGGGAAGAGAGGCCTTGGAACTCGCGGAGGTTTTCCTGCTCTCGTACTAGGGTTTTAGTAGTTCGCAGTCCTTGCAGGGCCTCGGCGAAGGACGCGGTGATCATTGAATTGAACTTGCGGGTGTCGCGTGAGCTGAGCAGGAGTTTTTTCTGGAAAATCGTGCTGATCCAAATGAGCGGCGGCACGACGGAGAGAACGAGCAGCCCGAGCACCGGCTGCAGCACGATGAGAATGATGGCGATCATGATCACGAGGCAGAACGCCCACACCAGATCGAGACTGCCCCAGGCGATGATGCGGGCGAGCTTGTCGCAATCCGAGGTGAGGCGGGAAATGAGCCAACCGGTGGGGCGGTGATCGAAATAGGCGAACTCCAGCTCCTGGATGCGCTTGAAACATTCCGCGCGGATGTCGTGGCTCATGTTGTTCGAGAGTCCGCCCGCGGAGTTGATGAACACCCACACGCTGATGACGAGCGAGATGAGGAGAAACGCATACACCGCGATATGCGGCGTGAGGTTGACCGCGTTGCCGGCTTTCACGACATCATCCACCGCCCAGCGGGTGACGAGCGCGAAGCTGGCATCCGCGATGGCGATGGCCACGGCGGAAAGGGCGAGTCGTACGACGAGGTGCTTGTAGGGCAAGGTGTGACGGAACACGCGCGCCCACAAGCTCAGGTCGAGCTTGTCGCTGAAAACATCTTCCTGCGGTTCGTCTTTCATGGAGTGGCCTCCTCTGCCAATTCGGTTTCTAGGGCGTTCTGGATGGTCCACAGGCGGCGGTAGAGGCCGTCTTGGGCGGAAAGTTCGGCGTGGGTGCCGTGCTGGATGATGCGGCCTTTTTCGAGCACGATGACTTTATCGGCATGTGCCAATGTGGATAGGCGGTGGGCGATGACCAGGGTGGTGCGCTTGCCATGGCGGCGGCGCAGGGCATCGAGGATGGTCGATTCGGTTTCGGCATCGACGGCGCTGAGGGCATCGTCGAGCAGAAGCACGGGCGTGTCTTGCAGCAAGGCTCTGGCGAGTGCCACGCGCTGGCGTTGGCCACCCGATAGAGTCACGCCGCGCTCGCCAACGAGAGTCGAGTAAGCCGCGGGAAAGCTCTGGATGGTGTCGTGGATGTCGGCGAGGTGGGCGGCTTCGTGAAGTTCCTCGTTCTCGGCGGCACTGCGACCGAGGCGGATGTTTTCACCAATGGTTTTCGAAAACAGAAACGGCTCCTGCATGACCACGCTGAACTGCGAGCGCACCCATTGGCGGTCGAGATCTGTTAGCTCGTGGCCATCGAATCGGATCGAGCCGGACGAGTAATCGTAAAGTCGCAGCAACAAGTGCATGATGGTGGATTTCCCGGCACCCGAAGGCCCGAGGATGGCGAGAGTCTCGCCCGGTTTGACCGTGAAGGAAATGCCATGGAGCGCGGCGGTTTCCTCGGTGTAGGCGAACACGAGATCGGCGACCTCGATTTTTCCCTCAGCGGGAGAAGGCGACTGGACGGGGCGGGTCGGCGTGCTTTCCTCCGGCTCGGATAAAATTTCTCCCATGCGGTTCAGAGCGACTGCGGATTTTCCTAGATCGGTGAGCGTGCGCCCCATCTGCCTGACCGGCCACAGCAGCATGTTCAGGAACATGATGAAAGCGAACAGGGTGCCGAGCGTGAGCGTGCCTTGGGAAATGAAATACGCGCCGGTGAACAGCACGATGGCCTGCTGCGTGAGCACGATGAGATCCGAGGTGGACCAGTACCAAGACATCAGGCGCAAGAGCTTCAGGCTGCGGTCGCGGTAGAGCTGGTTCGGCGCGGCGAATTTCGCGATTTCGAAATCCTGCCGCGCAAACGCCCGCACCACGCGCAGGCCGGTGAGATTTTCCTGCACCACGCGGGTGACCTGTCCCTCGGACTCTGCGACTTCGGCAAAGAGGTGCTTCACCTTGCCGATGTAAACGTAACCGAAGACGATGATGGGCACGACGAGGGCGAAAGAAACGAGCGTCATGCGGCCATCCAACAGAATCATGATGGGCAGCGCGGTGAGCAGCAGAAGAATGGCATTGCTGATGTCCACCACCTGCGCGGCTAGGGCGAGGCGGAGCGTTTCCACATCGGAGGTGCAGCGTTGGATGAGGTCGCCGGTTTCCGCGCGGTCGTGATAGCGGGCGGGCAGGCGTTGCAAGTGATCGTAGAGGCGGTCCTTGAGACGTCGAGCAATGCCATCCGATGCCTCGGCGGCGAAGCGGCCTTTCAGATAACTGAATCCACCGGCGATCATCGTCAGCAAAAGCATCAACAGTGCGGGAAACCACAAGCGTTCCTTCACAAAATTCGCGTCGCCCATCAGCGCGATGATGCGGGTGGTGAGGGGGCTATCGTTCGGCTTTTGCGAGAGCGCGAAATCGATCGTCGCGCTGGCGATGAGCGGGGTGATGTAATTGATCGCGGTGAACACAAACAACGCCGCGATGGCCCACGCGTACTTGCCGCGGAAGCCCCGCATCTGCTGCCAGAGCAAGGCGAAGGGCGCTGTTTTTGTTTCGGTTGTTTGGCGTGTGGCCATGGAAGGAACTCCGTGGTGTTCAGCGCGCCAATCTGCAGGTAAAGCTCTGAGGGTCGTAGATACCGATGACGCGGAACATTTCCGCTGCCATATAGGCGTGGCCGAGGCCGTTCGGGTGGATGGCGTCGCTGAACCAGGTGCGGTTTTCGGCACCTTGTTTTTGCTCGCTGAACATCTTGTAGTGATCGACCAGCATCACATCGTGTTCTTTGGCGAGTTGTCGCACGGCCTCGATGAAGGGCGGGAGTTTTTCCGCGAGTCCATGCTCGGTGAAGACCGTGTTGGTGGCATGAAGGATGACGATGGCTCCCGCTTTTTTGGCCTTGGTGATCATTTCTCCCATTTCCTTTTTGTGTTGCTCCAAGGGAACGCGGGCGCAATCGTTCATGCCGAGGTTGAGGGAGACCACATCAGGTTTGAAGCGCAGCACGCGCCAATCGTAGTCGGCCAGCAGCCCCGTGCTGATCTCGCCCGAGACGCCGGTGTTGATGATGATGTCGCGGAAGCGTAACATCTCCCCGCGCACGCGCTCGGCCAGGTGCTCTGGATAGGAGCGCGCACCTACCGTGAACCAGGCACCGTGAGTGATGGAATCGCCCGTGATGACCCAGGTCAGCGCGGTGTCCTTGCTCTTGAGTTTCGCCAGCAAGGCTTCCTTGTCTTTCGCGCCGGTTTGGGCGAAAAGCAGAGTGGGGGTCAGCAGGAGTAGAGCCAATAATTTCGACATGGTCGGATCATACGTGATGCGCACCCGTGGTCAAGCAACGGAAAACCCTATGCCGGGAGAGTAGGGAGATTTTGCCAAAATTACCGCTCGCAATCGGTTGGCCCATTCATGCAGCATACGGCACCGATGACACATCCACTGACCATCCGTGAAGCACGAGTCGATGATCTGCAGGCGCTGGTTGATTTCAGCCTCGCCATGGCGTTGGAAACCGAGGCGAAACATCTGCACCGCGAGACCCTCACAGCCGGTGTGTCCGGTTGCCTTGCCGTGGCGGCCCGCGGCTTCTATCTTGTTGCGGAATGTCAGGAGCGGGTGGTCGGGTCGCTGATGGTGACACGGGAGTGGAGCGATTGGCGCAATGGCGACTTCTGGTGGATTCAGAGTGTTTATGTGGTGCCTGAGTTTCGCAAAAACGGAGTCTTTCGTGCCCTCTACTCCGAGGTCCGCCGCATGGCATTCGCCTCCGATCAGGTCTGCGGCCTGCGCCTCTACGTCGAAAAACACAACCAATCCGCTCAGGCCGTGTATGAAAAACTCGGCTTTGACGAGACCGATTACCGCTTCTACGAGCAAGAATTCGTCGATCCGGAAAATCCGTGATCGGCTCGTGGTTTTCCGTGCGTTTGCAAAGCAAGTTCCCGCAGAGTAGGCGCGGGCCTCCGCCCATCACACCTATCAAAGCGATAGGACTACGAATTTCGCCCGGGCATTGCCGCTTTACCCCACTTCCACCGTCACAAAACGCTTGGGTTTTTTCGGGTCATACAAAACGTGCAGCGGTTTTTGGGTTTCGTAGGAATTCCGCAACGCATGCACCTCTTCGTAGCTGCTTTTATTCACCTTCATGGTTTCCGGCAAATGAGGAAATTTCACTGTGAATTGAACCACACGCCGGTCATTGACGAACATCTTCGTCTCTCTCACTGATAACACCTGAACGTCCGCAACGGAGCCATTTTCATAGAGACGCAGGCGTTGTCTCCCGGCGAACCAAGGGGCGACCATCACCGAAAATCCCAACAAGGGAAACAACAACACGAACGAGCTTCCGGGCGAGCCCTTCGACATGCGCATGCCCTCAGGGCAATGGAGGTCAGCCTTTTGCGGATGCACGCGTACGGAAACTTCATCGCCCTCAGCAAATGAACGCCCCGTCGTATACCCCACGCTGGTCATCTCATGCGAACCATCCGTAAATTTCGCCTCATATTTCCAAACAGGCACTTCGTTGATCGACATGTTCGATTTTTCCGCATGAGTCACCCGACCGTCCACAAAGAGCGGCGGCGCTTTGTCGAGAGTGAATTCATCAAGCAATTTCCATGGTAGAAAAATCACACAAAACACCGAACCGAAGGCCGCAAAAACAAAACCGAAGAGCATCATGAACCGATGACCCGAACCCCTGGAAACATGCTTTCGCAGAACCGGACTCAGCTGGCGCGGTGCGGGACGGCGAATCAATTGCCTCAATTCCGCATGGATCGAAGTCTGATGCAAAGCCTCTGTCATGGTTTTGCCCTATCGTCAGCGACCTGCCGAGTCAACTGATATCCCGCTGTGCCGGACGGGTTGGCTTCCTGTTCCTGTCGATACGGGTGGTTGTGAATCATGACGATGCGAATTGACTTCCCTGCGTTTCGCATCCATCTTCCCGCCGCATGACAGCGGTAAATTTCAAGGTCGGCAACGAGACGCTGATTCGCGTGATGGACGCGGCCTCGGCGCATTTGCGCGGACTGTTGGAGAAACAGGGCCGTGCCGACGGCGCGCTGCGCATCGCGGTGATCGGCGGCGGATGCAGCGGCTTGCAGTATAAAATGGACCTCGTCGATGGCCCGCGCGATCGCGATATCCTGGTGCCGAGCAATGGCGTGAATGTCGTGATCGATCCGAAAAGCGCCTTGTTCGTCACGGGCAGCGAGCTGGATTGGTCGGACGATTTGCAACAAGGCGGGTTCAAGGTCAGCAATCCCAATGCCTTGGTGACTTGCTCGTGCGGCGAAAGTTTTGCGGCGTAATAACGATGGATGCCTTTGCCCTGCTGCGCCTGCCGCGCGACCTGTACTTTGATGACGCGCAATTGCGCGAAGCGTATCGCGCGGTGAGCAAGGAAACTCCGGGCGAGGCCGAGCAGGCGGCGGTGACGGCGGCCTATCAGATGCTGCGCAGTCCCTCCGCACGGCTGCGGCACTGGCTGGAAGGCGAGGGCAGGGAGGGCTCGGTGCGCGGCACCATCGATGGCGAATTGCTCGACTGGTTCGGCGGCGTGGGCGCGACGCTCCAGGCGGCGGATGAGCTGTTGCGGCGGCGCGAGCAGTGCCAGACGGCGCTGGCGAAGGCGATGATGGAAAGCGAACTTCATGCGGGGCGCGTGCGCATCGAGGAATGGCAGGCGCGGCTGCAAGAGGCCCTGCGACAGAAAATGGCGCTGTTTCCCGCGATCGTGGCGGGGGAAATTTCTCCCGAGGATGCCTGGACCTGCGTGCGCGATCTGGGATTCATCGAAAAATGGCAGCACCAGCTGCGCGAGCGCTACGGAAAGTTTTTTTTCTAAGGAACCGGTCGCACGCGCGTTATCTTATCAGTTTGACATGGGCGACTCACTCCTTTTACCTCCCTGACATCGCGCATGAGCAAGCTCCCATGGTCTGCCTCCACAGCTGATGATTTTCTCGGTTTGCCCGCGATGATTCCCCGGTGCGATGAGGAAACGCCCGAGGCGCAGGACATCGACGCGCTCCTGATGCGGCAGGTGGCGTTGGGCGATCATGCGGCCTTCGAGAGCCTGGTCAAAAAATATCAGAAATCTTTACTGAACTATTTCGTCCGCATGGGCGCTTCCTCAGATAGTGAAGATCTCGTGCAAAACACCTTCGTGCGCCTCTACGAGTACCGCGACCGCTACCAGGTCACGGCAAAATTCACGACATTTCTCTATGTGCTCGCCTACCGGGTGTGGGCCGATCTCGGTCGCAAACGGCAGCGCCGCGAACGGCTCCGCGGCAGTCTGGAAACGGATCAGCACATCGACCCGGGCCATGCCCGGCCAGCCGACATGCCCTCGATCGACATCGAAGCGGCGCTCGCCACTCTATCGGATAAATTGCGCGATGTCATTGTGCTTAACTTTTATCAAGGGCTGCCCTATCAAGCCATCGCCGATGTGCTGCATATTCCACTGGGCACGGTAAAATCCCGCATCAACCTCGCCATCACCGCACTCCGTGACCATTTCCATGAAACAGAAGATCCCGACCGCCACCCTTGACGAGTGCCGTTTCCGCGAGCATGCCGTCCGCCATCTTTCGGGGGAACTTGTGGATCCGGATTTTGCCGCCCATTTCCCGCACTGTCCCGCTTGTCAGGAAGTGGAGGCGGTATGGCGGCGGCTCGCCCTTCTGCCGGTGGTGGAACCGCGCGCCGATCTCACGCGCGATATCCTCACCGCCGTGCAGCGGTCCCGGGAAAAAGTCGTGCGTCCGCAGTGGCATCGCTGGGCCGCCGCCGCGTTGTTGCTGTTCGGTGTGACCGGCCTGAGCGTGTGGCAGCTGCGGGAATCCCCCCTGACTCCGGGTGCGCAGGCCGTTTCCACCACGACATCGCCGATGCATGCCGCCGACAGCAGGCGCGAGGCCCTTGACTGGTTTTGTCGCGCCCAGGAGACCGATGGTTCCTGGAGTCCCGCGCGGTGGGGCGGTGATCCGCGGTTTGAGGTGGCGTTGACCGCGCTGCCGATGCTCGCCATCCTTTCCGCGCCGGATGAGATGACAGCCTCGCGCGCCGCGGCCATTGAAAAGGCCAAGCGCTACCTGATCAGCCACTGCGATGACAAAGGCCGCTTCGGCCCGGTATTCTACGGATCTTCCTACAGCCAGGGCATCGCCACACTGGCCTTGCTTTCGAGCTATCAGCAACAACCCGATGCGGAAACCAAAGTCGTCCTGCACCGCGCCATCGATGTGATCATTTCCCAACAACAGGCCACCGGATGCTGGGGGCCGGGTGCCGCCGGGCAGCCGGATGTGACCGTCACGCTGTGGCAGGTGGAAGCCCTCAAGGCCGCTCACGCTCTGGGCTGGGAGGAGGTGCGGCCGCATCTTTCTTTGGGGAACAAATGGCTGGCTCAACACGGTAGTGCCGCCGTTCCCACGCTCGAGGCCTTGCGCGCGGGTGGTGCGGTCGATTATTTCGCGGTGTATTTCGCCACCACGCAGCTCAAAGAAGCGGGCGATGTCTCCGCGCTCGATCAGCTATCGTCCATCCGCCACGCACTGCTGCGCAAACAGGTGCAACAAGGAGCCGAATCCGGCAGTTGGACACCTGATGACCGCTGGGCCACGGCAGGCGGCCGGCTCTATACGACCGCGATGGTCTCGCTCGCATTGCGATGACAGGCGGAATGCGAACGGAAATTTTTTCAATCGCCACTGAACCATTGTGCAGCCACAAGCGATTCTATCAGAACCAAACCATTCATGAAAAAACGCACCTCGCTCCTGCTTTCCGCTTTTGCCATCGCGCCCTTGACCTCACAGGCGCAGGATTTCCTCGAACCGATCGTCGTGACGGCATCGCGTGCCAAGTCCACCCAGGCGGAGAGCGCTTACACGAGCAACTATCTCGACAATGAGTTTCTCTCAGAAAACCTACGCCGCAATATTCCCGATGCGCTGACCTTCACACCCGGTGTGCTTTCGCAAAAAACCACCCACGGCCACGGCTCACCCTTCATCCGCGGCCAGACCGGGCGTGCGAACCTGCTGATGTACGATGGCATCCGCCTCAACAACTCGGTCTGGCGGACGGGTCCGGTGCAGTACTGGAACACCATCGACTCCTACGGCATCGATCACATGGAGCTGATCAAAAGCCAGGGCAGCGTGCCTTTCGGATCGGACGCCATCGGCGGCACGCTCAATGCCTTCGGCAAAAGCTCCGGCTTCCGTGAGGAGGCGGAGGGGGCCTTTTTCAGCCACGGCTCTGCTTACTATGAATATCGTAGCAATGGCGATGGCTCGAACATCGGCCGGGTGGAAGGCAGCATCGGTCAGGGAGGCAAGTGGGGCTTGCATGCGGGAGTCACCCTGAAAGAATTCGGCGACATCCACAGCTCGGACATCGGCACCATGCAAAACACCGGCTATGATGAAAGCGCCTGGGACATCCGCTTCGAAGCCGCCCTGGATCCCGGCACCACGCTCACGGCCGCGTTCATGCAGGTGCAGCAAAACGACATCTGGCGCTGGCACCGCACCATTTTCAATCCCGGTTGGGAAAAGGGCGACAACGTGGCGTCGCCCGGATCATGGCTGGCGAATGTGTTCGATCAGGACCGCCTGCTGGGCTACCTGCGCGTGGCATCGGAAGACCCGCGCGAGGGTGCCCTGATTTCCCGTTGGTCCGCCACGCTTTCCTATCAGGACAATACCGACCTGGAATTTCAGGATCGACGCAGTAACACGAGCCAGTCGTTGAATTCCTCGCGTTTTCGCCAATGGCAGGAGGCGAATGTGCAAACCTACGGCATCGATCTTGAATTCGAGTCTCCGATGGGTCCGGGCAAGTGGATTTATGGACTGGACTACTATCAGGACGAAGTGAACAGCCTCGCCTCGCGCGATCGCGGCATGGGTGAGATATCCACGCCCTCCGCCCGTCCGGTGGCGGATGATTCGCGCTATTCCTTGTTCGGTCTGCACGGGCAGTATCATTGGCAGGCAAAAGAAGATCTGCGCATCGAATCGGGAGTGCGCTACACCTATGCCGAGGCGGACATCGGCAAGCGCTGGGACAACAATGCCGGCAGGGATCTGAGTTCGAACCGCGATTGGGACAATTCGGTCTTTTCCGTGCGTGCGATCCAGGACCTGCCGAAAGACTGGGCGGTCTATGGCGGCGTTTCGCAGGCATTCCGCGCGCCGAATCTCGCGGACTTGTCCGGTGTCACCACCAGCCGCTCGGGCGTGGAGACCGGCGGCTCCGTGGATGTGGATCCGGAAAATTTCATGACCTATGAGGTGGGCCTGCGCCAGAACGGAAAAAATACCAGCTTCCAGGCAGCGTTTTTCTACACGGATATCGAGGACATCATCACCGATGTACCTGTCAGCAGCGGCTCCACCAACACGCAGGCGGCCAATGGTCGCGATGGTTACATCTACGGCTTCGAGGTGGAGGGCGCATGGCAAATCAACGAGCAATGGCTGCTCTCCGGATTCGTCGCCTGGCAGAAAGGTGAGACCAGCACCGCGGCATTCATCGGCGGGCCCACGGTCGATGAACCTTACAGTCGCGCCCTGCCGCTCACCGCATCGATGGCCTTGCGCTGGACTCATCCGTCCGCGAACTACTGGATCGAGGCACGCGTGCTGGCAGCGGAGGAGGCGGATCGCCTCTCGGCGGCGGACATCGGCGATACCCAACGCATCCCCACCAACGGCACTCCCTCCTATGTGGTGCCCATGCTCTATGCCGGCTGGAAGGCTACGGAAAATCTCGAATTCAATCTCGGCCTCGAGAACATCAGCAATGTCGATTTCCGCCACCACGGCTCCGGTAACAACGAACCGGGTTTCAATGCGATT
This sequence comes from Verrucomicrobiia bacterium, assembly GCA_947462875.1. Taxonomy (GTDB): domain Bacteria; phylum Verrucomicrobiota; class Verrucomicrobiia; order Verrucomicrobiales; family Akkermansiaceae; genus UBA956. Next base: position 176,913 of record CANHQJ010000005.1, on the reverse strand, counting down.
CTCGGTGTCAGGACGCATTGGTGAGCGGATTTGGGAAAACGGGGCAACGGTCCGCGGGATGGCATTTTCTCCGCCTATCCATTCAAAAATCCTTTGCTAAGTGGGGGAATCGCGCGTTTACTCCGCTGCCACCTTTTTTCTTATGAATACTGATTTGATTCGCGATGCGCTGCGCACGGTTCGCTACCCGGGATTTTCCCGTGATATTGTCTCGTTTGGACTGGTCAAGGACATCCAGATCGAAGGCACGCTGCTGCGTGTGCGTTTGGAAATCCAGACGCGCGATGCCGAGGTGCCGCAGCAGATTTTCAAAAACTGCCATGAGGTCCTCGACCAACTGCCCGGCTTCACCTCGGTGAAGGTGGAGATCGATGTGAAGGATCCCAGCGCGCAGGCCACGCCGGCGCAGGCGGGCGCATCATCGATTCCCGGCGTGAAAAAAATCATCGCCGTGGCATCAGGAAAAGGCGGCGTGGGCAAGTCCACCGTCTCTTCGAATCTCGCGATCGCCCTCGCTGCCACCGGTGCGAAGGTAGGACTGTGCGATTGCGATCTTTACGGCCCTTCGATCGCGATGATGTTCGGCTGTCAGGAAAAGCCGATGGCGAATGAAAAGGACGAGATCATTCCGATCGAGACGCATGGATTGAAAATCATGTCGATGGGTTTGTTGTTGGAAGATCGCTCGCCTGTCATCGTGCGCGGCCCGCTGGCCACGCGCTACACGCAGCAATTTCTCCGCCAGGTCGAGTGGGGAGATCTGGACTATCTCATTCTCGATCTGCCACCGGGCACGGGCGACATTCAGCTCACCATCGTGCAAACCGTGGCACTGCACGGCGCGGTGATCGTAACCACGCCGCAGGAGGTGGCGCTCATCGATGCGCGCAAGGCCGCGAGCATGTTTGCCAAGGTCAACGTGCCGATTCTCGGACTGATCGAAAACATGTCGTGGTTTGAGTGTGATGCCGGCAAGCGCTACTACCTGTTCGGTCAGGATGGCGGCGTGCGCGAGGCCGAGCGCCTGCGTGTTCCGTTGCTGGCGCAGATTCCGATCCAGGTTCCGATTTCGCAAGGAGGGGACGCCGGTCGTCCGGTCGCGTTGCTCGATCCGCAGAGCAGTCCGGCATCGGCCGCCTTCCATCAAGCGGCGCGCTTGTTGCTTTCGTAAACGATGATGATCACGCGGTTCGCACCCAGTCCCACGGGGTACTTGCATCTCGGGCATGCTCTTGCCGCATGGGTGGCCTTTGATCTGGCGCGCCAGCATGAGGGGCGGATGCTGCTGCGTTTCGAGGACATCGATGTGACGCGCGTGCGACCGGAGTACTACGATGCGATCGAGGAAGACCTGGATTGGCTCGGCATCGAATGGTCAGGAGTGCCGTGGCGGCAAACCGATCGTGCGGCAGCGTATCAACAGGCATTGGAAACCTTGCAGGCGCTCGATGTGTTGTATCCCTGCTTTTGCACGCGCAAGGAAATCGCGCGGATGAGCAGCGCGCCGCAACAAGGCGATGGCATGGATGGCCCCGTCTATCCGGGCATCTGCCGCAACCTGTCGCCAGAACAACGGCAGGCGCGCATCGACCGCGGTGACCGCTGGGCCTGGCGGCTGGATTCTGAGAAAGCGGCGCGTCATTGCGGCGCTCTGCATTTCAGCGATCATCGCTTCGGCACGCAGGCGGTCGATCCGGCATTGCTCGGAGATGTGGTGATCGCGCGCAAGGACATCGGCGTTTCCTATCATCTCGCCGTGGTGGTCGATGACGCCGCGCAGGGAGTCACGTGGGTGACGCGGGGCGAAGATCTGTTAGCCTCCACGCATGTGCATGTGATCCTGCAGCGCCTGCTTGGTGTGTCGCAGCCGCAGTACTGGCATCATCCGCTCGTATGCGATGAGAAAGGAAACCGTCTCGCGAAACGCGATGATGCGAGATCCTTGCGCAGCCTGCGCGCGGAGGGAATGGACGCGCAGGATGTCCTGCGGCACATCCGCACGTTTCTCTGAACGGATGCAATAAAAAGCGGGAGCGCATGATGGCAGTGGATTCTGCCTGCGACTCCCGCTTGTGGCGGATCATTTGGCTGCTGCCGCGATGCGATGGACGCATCAGCGGGCAGCAAGTCAGATGAAACAACGGTGTTACTTCTTCTTCGCAGCTTTTTTGGCTGGAGCCTTTTTGGCTGGAGCAGCTTTTTTGGCTGGAGCAGCTTTTTTGGCTGGAGCAGCTTTTTTAGCTGGAGCAGCTTTTTTGGCTGGAGCAGCTTTTTTGGCTGGAGCAGCTTTTTTAGCTGGAGCAGCTTTTTTAGCAGGTGCTTTTTTCACAGCAGCTTTTTTGGCTGGTGCTTTCTTTGCGGCTTTCTTTGCGGCCATATGTGTATTGTGTTGTTGGTTTATGTTGTTGGTTTTTCCAGCTGGCAACTTGATACCAGCGGAAATCTTTTAGGTCCGGCCATCCATGGAATCATGGTGACGGAACAAATGGATCGATCGGGGGTCTTACCGGAAAAATTCGCAACATGAGCCGACATGACCGCTTGATTTTTTCTAACGAAAAAACGTCCGGGTCTTTGATCTATCTGGTTCGAAACCATCTGCATAATCAAACTGCGTCTCAGCAATGAGACACACTTAATCAAACTTTTGATTCACGTCAACATCAAAGTACTAGAATTCTAGGAATTGATGAAATTTTTTTTCAACGCTGTTCGCGCGTGATGCGAAGTCATCCGCCGCCGATCACGGATAAAAAACACGGAGCGCGTCGCGCAAGGCATCGACCTCGCGTGCCGCACGGTAAATTCCGTTAGGCTGGCGTGTTGTTTTTTTCAGGAAGTGATAGGCGCCGAGCGCTTCGAAGCAGGCGTTGAGCGAGCCTATCATCGGCAGGCTCTGTCCATCGTTGACGCTGACATTCTCCACCATGCCCCACGGAGTGAAGAGACGCAGCGGCTCCATGCGCAGGAGAGTGTCGCGCAGTTGCGCTTCCTCTTCCTCCACAGCGGCGGACATCAGCATGTAGTGAGGATGAAGCAACTGTTGTTGTTCCAGATCGACACCACCAACGGCATATCCCAATCCGTGTCTTTGTTCTCCCGCTGAAAATCCGAAGACGCCGGAGCCCGTGACCGGAGCGTTCGGATAACGGGTTCTCAGGTAGTTTTTCTGATCGCGCAAAAGTTGCACGCGCACCGCCCTCCAGTTCGCACCCGAGACGGCATCCGGTTGTTCGGAATCAAACTGCGGGAACAACAGCGACTGGATCTCAGCGATGAATCCCGTGCCCTGATGCGGACGCGCGTGATCCGACATCGCCGCTTTCGCGTTGGCATCGGAGAGCCGCAGCATCACCAACACCAATGCCGTTTCTCCACCCCAGTCCCGCCACACATACGGGATGATCGTTTTGCCGTCATCCATCACACCATGCGAAACATATCCTTCGGCATTGATGAGGCTGGCAAACTTCACCTGACGCGCCGCGGCGAGTGCCTCGCGCAAGAAATCCTCCTGCTCCAGCATCCTTGCGGAAATGATCAGGCTGAGATCGAACAAGCTGGTGTCGATGGTGGAATATTCCGTTCCGGGGTGCAGTGCCAGATGCCCATCCTGATTGCGGCGGATGAAATGCGGTAGCAATCCATAAGGACCTCGCAAGGGATTGACCGATTCATGGGTTTTGCGCAACACTTTCACCGCGAAGTCCTTGCTGACCATTCCCTCCGCCGCCGCCGCCGCGGTTGCCAAACAAAACAATCCTGTGGCGGATACGGAATCAAACGAACCATCATCAATGTGCGCCCGGTCACGCACCACGCCGGTGCTCTCCGACCAACAGGTCAGCGCCTTGGCGTACGATGCGAGAAACAGCCACTGGTCGAAACTCACATCCGGCGTCACCACGCGGAAGTCGATGCGATCGATATCGAGATCCGCGCCCGGCTCCGCGATCCAGGTGAGGAATTTCACGGACTTCAGCGCATCCGCCGGCAGATCATAGACTTCCTCCGTGAAGGCATCGTGCTGGATGTAGCGGCTTTGCGACCAAAGCAAGCGGTTGTTCTCATCCGTCAGGTCGATCTTCCAGTTTCCCTTGCCGCGAATGATCGCGCGGATGCCGGTGATCTTCGGTTGGAACGCGGGCTGGATCGCGGCGGGATAGCAAGCGGAAAAATCCATGCGCGCGTCCTTCATGCGGGCGAGCCGCGAGAGCGAATGCCACATGCCCGCCCAGTCGTTCGCGCCTTCACCCAACGTGACTCCGATCTGACCGCTATGCCATCCAATCAGGTTTTCGGCGGGTCCTGCGAATCCGAAGTCCGTGCCGATATTGGTGTAGGATAAAAACGGGTTGACCTGATGCCGGTCCTGGCGTCCGGCATGGGCGGGCTCAACGATCGTGTAATAACTATGCAGCGTCTGCCAGACAGTGCGCACTTCGGCGCGAAGCGGAGACGTGACCAACAGGCAAGCGAGCAGGCGCAGCCAACGGGGGAACCGGGATGTGGGGGAACGGGTCATGGGAGTGATTCAATGGATAAGGAAAAAGAACAACGCCGCGATCAGCAGAATCAGATCGCTGCTCAATCGTAAAAAATCCGCCGAGAGATGGCGCCGCATGCGGTTCACCACATACATCAGCGCGGCCGCGATCAACATGCTCACATAAAACGGGCTCGTTTGCTCCTTGTCCGCCGTGCGCATCATCAGCACGGAAAAAAACGCCAGCACCATCAGCGGCATCGTCAAGGCCCACTCCTCCGCTTCCTCATCCAGTTCGTCACTGCCCTTCACCCACAAGTCCACCGCTGTGATGTTGATCACGCACAACAGACCGAACACCAGCATTTCCGGTGCGAACAGCTTGAACAAATTGCTCGGCTGCGGCAGACCGAGCAGACCGATCAGGCCCGCGCCCACGCCCCACGCGAAGGCATAGCCCGCGAGGAGGTTTTTGGAATACGATACACGCTGGTTCGATGGACCGAAAAACGACAAAGCGAAAAATCCCGCCGTCGCCGCCAGAGGCAGCATCGCGGTTTGCACAATGCTCCATTGCAACACATTCAATGAAATCACCGCCACGGCGATGACCGCAATCCCGATCGCCATGACAAAACGCTTTTCATGCAGCTGATGCACGCGGTGACGCAGCGGAAACGAAGTCTCCTGCTTCCACTTGCAATCGAGCAGCCGATCCGTCGCATACACGATCCACACCACCAAGCCCAGCACCACCGGCAGCAGCGGCTCCACATAATTCACATCCCAGGCCCGCGCCAACACATACAGCCAGACCACGGCGACCAATGGCGCGTCGAGACTCAATACATTCAGAACCATCCACCAGGGAATGCGGATTTTCTCACGATAGGTTGCGGGGTCTTCGCTCAACGCGAAAAACATTCATCGACATTCCCCGTGCGCGCAAGTGCGATCTTGCAAAAATCACGCATACACCCGCACATTTTCCCGCTTGGCAGAAACGTCCGCATGCCGCATCATTCCCCCATGTCCACGACATCGTCCTCATCCTTGCGTCAGCTGATTCACGAAGTAGGACCGGTGGATGCCGTGGGTGTGGAAGAGCGCGTTGCGAAATACGCCACACGTAGTATTAAAAAGGAGTCGAAAGTTTTCGCCCTGCGCCTCGCCATCTCGATGGTGGATCTCACCACACTGGAAGGCAAGGATACCCCGGGCAAGGTCGAGTCGCTCTGCCGCAAGGCGCTGCACCCCGCCGATGAATTCGATGCGCCGTCCACCGCTGCCGTCTGCGTCTATCCTGCGATGGTGCGTGCCGCCCATCGCGTGTTGGAAGGCAGCCCGGTGAAAATCGCCTCCGTGGCCACCGCCTTCCCCTCCGGCCAGGCCCCGCTGAAAACCCGCCTCGCGGAAGTGCGCGCCGCCGTGAACGATGGCGCGGATGAGATCGATATGGTCATCTCGCGCGGAGCTTTCCTCTGCGGCGATCTCACACGCGTGCAGGAGGAAATCGCCGCCGTGCGGGAAGAATGCGGCGATGCCACCCTGAAAGTCATTTTCGAGACCAGCGAACTCGAAACCTACGATAACATCCGCGCCGCCTCGTTTCTCGCCATGCGCGTGCTGCGCGCCGGAGATTTTATCAAAACCAGCACCGGCAAAACATCCGCCAACGCCACGCTCGGCAACAATCAGGTCATGCTCGAGGCGATCCGCGATCATTACCTCGCCACCGGCGTGGAAATCGCGATGAAACCCGCCGGCGGCATTCGCACGGCCAAGCAAGCCATCCAGTTTCTCATCGCCGTCAAAGAAACCCTGGGCGATGCCTGGCTGCGACCCGCGCGCTACCGCTTCGGAGCCTCCGCCCTGCTCAATGACCTCCTGCGTCAGCTCGCCAAAGAACAAACCGGCCGCTACCAAGCTTCCTACCGCCTCAGTGAATCCGCAGGTTCCTACTAATGGGCAAGGGAAAAAATCAAAAAAATCCCCCAAATTGGCAAAATATCCGCCAAAAAGGAAAAAATTCGGCCATTCGAGAAACAAAATTTTGACAAGTGCGGCGGAATTCGCTAAATCCCCCACCCCGCTGGAGGGGTTGGAACCTCTCCGCCAAACACTAACGCTCGCGTATCATGTCCAAGAAAACGAATCTCAAAGCCGCTCTCCGCAACCGCACTGGTTCCGGTCGTCTCAACCAAATGCGCAAAGAAGGCTGGCTGCCCTCCGTGATGTATGGAATGGGTCAAGCCAATCAAAACCTGAAAGTGGATGCCCGCGCTTTCAACGACGTGCTTGCTCACAGCAGCTCGGAAAACATTCTCATCAACCTGGACATCGAGGGCGTAGGCACCTCGCTGGCATTCCTGCAAGCGGTGCAACACCACGGCATCACCGGTGCCGCGATTCACGCGGACTTCCGCGCCATCGATGAAAACACCGAGATCACCGCACACGTGCCCCTTCACCTCGCAGGCGAGCCTGTCGGTGTGAAAAACGGCGGCGGCCTGCTGGAGCACACCGTGCACTCGCTGGAAATCCGCTGCATGCCCAACGATCTTCCCGATACCCTCACCGCTGACGTGACTCATCTGCAAGTCGGCGACTCGCTCCACATCGGCGAGCTCCAACTTCCGCAAGGTGTCAAAGCCACGCACGCCGCCGATGTGGTGGTAGCCCACCTCGCCAAACCACGTGTGGTGGAAGAAGTGGTGGTGGAAGCCGCACCTGCGCCCAAAGGCAAGAAGAAGTAATTTCTTCCCATCCAACAAAAAGCCGGGGAATCATCCCCGGCTTTTTTTGTGCCTTCGCCTCCCCCGGGAGCGCTGAGCCCAAGCTCGGCGCGAATCTTCAATCGTGACGACGGCGCTTGTCCTTCGTATTCCCCCTGCCGGACGAAGTAGGATCTCACATCATGGCTCGGCCAGAAATCATCTTTCTAGACAACTGTCTTGAGGATGATTATAGCTATTCTATGCAACTGATAGGAATTATCCTTACCTTCGTGCGAACGAAGCTGCGCGCGGTTTTATGTATATCCCTTTTGCTCGCATGCGCCAGCACCGCTCTGGGCAAAGTCTCTTGCGATCTTTCGGGTTTGAAAGTAAATCAGAGAACTTTTGCATTTGGCGCCGCCGTTGACATTTTGGCCGATGGACTCGATGATCAGAGCTTTTCATCATACGCTCTTGATCAATGGGCAGGATCTTTGCGAGCGAGAGAGTTTGGCGGCTTGGTGCTGGAACCGACCGATTCCATTCATGTTGAGGTGTTTGGGAAAACCATCGAAAAGCTCAAAAAGGGATCAAGATATCGGCTAAAAGGAGAAATCAGAGATGGGTTTGCCTTTGGTGGCGGGGTCAGGATTAGCTATTTTTTGCATTCCATCGAAGCACTCGAAAGTGGTTTGGAAATGCCGAAAGTCGAAGGTGAGCCGATTGTTGACTTATCCAAGATGGAGGGCAAAGAAGTGGAGCTTGTCGGCAAATTATGGTCAATGAATGGGGTCTGGTGGTTCGAGTATGGGGCAAAAGATGTCTATTTGACAGGTGCATCAGGGCGCTCTGAGAGCTATAAGGTTGACTGGCATGGTCGCCGGGTTCGGGTGAAGGGTATCGTCAAGCAGCAGCTACGACAGTCAATCAAGCAAATCACTCTAAAGACCGCACGAGATTTGAAAATGTATTCCGTCATTATCAACGCTCAAGTCACATTGGAATCCGGGGTTGACACAAGCGATGAAGGAAACCGATTCCGTGCGCTTTACGGGCATTCACCAAGGCTGGTAAACGGAGTTTATCAACTGTTGGCGGAACCCTCTTTCCGTAGGAACATCATGGGAGATGAGACCAAGGCTCGATTGTTTGTAGAGAGAAATTGGCCATATATCGAACATACACTATCGAATGCGAATGATGCATCTAAAGATACGATTTTCCTGCGGATAAACGACCTGAAAATTGATGAAACCTTGCGTCATATTTACGCGTGTATCCTCGCAGCCACAGGCGACAAGCGCGGCAGAGACTACATGGAAAGGCTAATCAACGTGGGATCGGGGAATAAGCCGGAGCAGAATATCATTTATTTGTTGGGAGAAATCGATTCATGGAAGCATGATCTCCCCAATCAAATCGATGGCGGCGACTGGGTGGAAAGCCTGGGAATTCACTGTCTTAGGGTAGCTCCGGGAGATACTGCGGTCGTTTCTTCCATTCCTGAGATGCTCTGCAAGAAAAAGTCGAAAGTTGGGGTGGATTTGATGATGGGACTCATGCTGAATGGAGCCGCACAGGTCGAAGAGGAAAAAGAGGATATGCCGCGCGATCCGGTGAAAGGCACGGGGCGTGTGGATATGTCTGGTTTCAGTCGTTTGTTTTCTGCAATGGATATTGATCCCGATGCCATGACAGTTGCGGACTACACTTCGATCTTACTGCCAGAAATTCTCTCAAATGCGTCTGGTCTCGTTACCTCGGATCAGTTGTTAAAGTTAGCCGAAAAATTTCCTGAACCTGATCACAATCGGAGAATGCTATTCAGGGAAATGCTCAAGCGAGACGACCCCCGTGCGATTAGCCATTTTTGGGAAGACCTTGAGGAGGATTTCTGGTCGATGGATCTCGATGAATATTCGGGTCCGAACATCATCGCTGATGTCAAGAATCGGATCACCCAACTGAAGCCTGGCAATGTGCGGAACGAATTCCAAATGCTCCTACTGCGTCGCGAGGAAAATGCGGCAGCAACGATTGCCGCGATGTTAGATGATCCTCAAACTCCCATTGAGAAACTGAATGAATTATCGTGGGAGTTGGCAAGAATTGAGGGCGGAAAAAGCCATGTAGCTTCGATAGCCCGCGCGATTCGAAAGCGGTTGCTCGTAAAATCCCAAAAGAAATGCGACGCGATGACCGTCTCAGGGATGATAGGAAGGATCGGTGAGAGTTCGGATGCCAGCGCGGTGAATGAAATGATCATTCTGTTAGGTGCGGATTTTTCCCATCTGGCCGATGAATGGGTATCGGTTCAAGAATTTCGTCATCACATCGCGGGACAACTTGCGGAAATGACTGGTGAATCATTCGGTCTCGACCAAGACGCGTGGGAAAAGTGGTTCGCAAAAAGAACGAAATGATCAGATCATGAATGTGGTCCTTGGAAACGAGTATTTCTTCTGTTAGATCATCATGCTCTGGTGAGGATGGTGGACTTGGGATGTTGCGCAATGTAATTTCTGGCCGAGCTAGGGCTCAGCGTTCCCGGGGATTTTGTGCTTTCACCACGGCGCGGTCTCAGGACGTGCAGACACCGCTACTTTTCCGTAGCGGGCGCGAAGAGAATTTTTCCTTTGCGATCCGCTGCGTGCAGGCGTTGCAGGGCTTCGCGGAAGGAGGGGAGGGGATGTAGGGAATCCACAGGCTGGTGCAATCTCCCACGGCGCAGAAGCTCGAGCAAGGCATCGTACGTCCCCGCGATCTCGGCGGACGATGCCTGTGCCAGCCAGTGCGTCAGCCAAAATCCGCGGAACCGGATGTCGCGGAAAATCAAAAACTTGTTAGGAATGGTGAGCGGTCTGCGCCCCATCGCACCGTAAGTGACCTGCGTGGCGCCCTCCTCTAACAAATCGAGCTGGCGCAGCGCGCTCTCGCCACCCACGGCATTCAGCGCCAACGATGCGCGCACGCCCTGTTTCCGCAAATACGCCAGCGCGGCCTCTTTGCCTGCCTCGTCATCACCGCACACCAGATCCGCTCCGCAGGCCTGAAGCTCATCGGCCAGCGAAACTTGGCGCACCATGTTGATCGTGCGCAGTCCCAGAGCATGCGCGATCTGGATCACACAGCGCCCCACCCCCGAGTTCGCCGCATTTTGCACCACCACCGCGCCGGGGCTTAGCGGGGCGAAGTCATGCAACATGCGCCAGGCCGTGGCAGGATTGACCTTGAGCATCGCCAAATCGGGCACGGGCAAGTCCCCCGGCACCGCCAGCAACTCGTCCGCCCTGACGACGCGATCGGTTTGCCACCCATGGGCGTAACTCAGAAAAATCACGCGCGTCCCCACGCTGAGGGGCGCGGCATTCGATTCGATCACCTCGCCCACCGCCTCGGTCCCCGGCGTGGCCGGCAGCTTGGGCCGCGTGCCATAGGTGCCCTCGATCCAGTTCAGATCCGCGGGGTTGATCGGAGCCGCCAGAATGCGCACCCGCACTTCTCCCGGTCCGACCTTAGGCATCGGCGCGCTATCCATTTCCAAAACATCAGCCGCAGCGCCAAATTGTCGAATCACCAGAGCAGGCATGGCCCTAGGACTAGCAGAACACCCGCGGAAGAAAAGCCGCGAAGTGGCGGCAGACAAAATTTTGATAAGATTTTCTTGCCAAAGCGCGAAAAATTCCGTTTTATCCCCGCCCCGCGACGCAAGTCGCACCACATCATTGCTCGGATGGCGGAATTGGTAGACGCGCTAGACTAAGGATCTAGTAGGGAAACCTGTGGGTGTTCGAGTCACCTTTCGAGCACTTCTTTTCGGAGAAGTAAAAAGTCCCGAGGCTTTAACGCCTCGGGATTTTTGTTGGGGAATCACGTGTCGTATTAAAAAACACATTAAATTTTGATTTACAGAGTGGAACAGAAGGGCATCAGAGAGCTGACAAGGGGACGAGAGAACACCAGCTTTGCCTAGAATCATCAAGAAGAATAGAAATGGCAGAGAATGAGGCGCGATCTCTAATCGAAAAGAAAAAAGCACTCAAACCTAGTAAATGAACCCAGTCAGGGAAGTCGACAAGGACACATTAATCCTAAGATAAAAATCCAGACATTCCGAGCGCAGCGAAATGATTCTTGCGCGGTGCCAGGAGTTCTTGTAGCTTTTCCGTATTCCGCAACACAGTCACGAGCGGAACAAACTATTTGATCATTCCATGGCAGAACCAAAACTCTTCGGGGGCTCTGAACGATGTTCGAGCCGCATGCATCATAGGTCCTTGTTGAATCTCCACACCCTTTGTGTACCCAGCATTCTAATCTGTCTGCAAGCCATAGAACAACTGATCGCAGAGGAAGCAGCAATCACACGGGCTTCACGCAGCGTGGTGCTGATCGATTCCGCAGTGGCCTTCAGCATCCCCAAGAGCGAACTCGTCGGTTCGCAAATCAAGTCGTATTTTTTTGAAAAAACCAAAATAGATTTTCTCCTTCGATGAAACTCAGGATTCTCCTTCTCTTTCTTCTCGTTCTTCTCTCGTTGTCGGGGGCTCATCTTCAGGCACAAAGCAGCAATTTCCAGCAGTTCGCCTGGACCAACGATGCCTCTTCGGGTATCGACACGCGCCTAACCTACACTCATGCGGTGAAGTTCGGTTGGATGGCCCCTTCCATTGTCATCAATGAGGTCAATGTGAACCGAGAGGGAGGCCCTTCCGTGAGTCGTGGGGCCATCAACCAGATTGAGCTTCTGGTGATCCAAGACGGACTCAACCTCAATGGAATGGTCTTGCGGGATTTTACCGATAACTGGACCACCGATAGCGGCACACCCTGGGGTTACTTTATTTTCAAGGATGTGCCCCTTTGGAAAAATCTTCCGGCGGGCACCTTGATTGTCTTGTCCACTAGCAATTCGGCTCCGCAGCGTATCACCCGGGATGGTGAATACCTGTCGGTGCGGTTGTTCGACTCCAATTACTTCACCTGGGGCGGTGACTTTGACATCGAAAGCCGCGACATGGTCATGATCAAGGACGGCAGCACCCAGCCCAATGTCTACCGACCGAATGCAGGTCCGGTGACAGGTGTTCTAGGGTCTTTGCACGTCGTGCAGGGCGGCCGTTCGGATGGGGACTCGGACGATCCTTTGATCTCCTTCGTCCAACTAGCCAACCCGGCTCTTGCCCTGATCACGGTTGAGGGGATTGTGGCTTCGTTGGTTGAGCGGTGGTTGAGTTGGGATGATGGATGGGGAAGCACTTTTGACCTGATTGACGGAAAGGATATCCGCTGGTCACAAATCGCCTCGGCCAAACTTGGGGGGGAAGATTCACCCAATTACAACTCGTTCAACGGTGACTATGCCGTCAAGAACTCCACCGGAACCCTCTCGGATTACAACGGATTTAATGACGGATCGAAGGTGTCCTCCGGGGTTTGGTATCAACATACGTTGGGACAGCCGAACAACACGAACAACCAGGCCTTCATCAACGCTTTGCGCGCCACGCGGCGTGGGGTGGAGACCTCCATTCCCTCCTGGGACCGGCGGCGAGGCGAACTCATCACGTCCGTCAACGGGTTGAGCCTGAGTCGTTTTAAGGATATCAATCCTTCCGGGGGAAATTTCAGCACGGTGGGGCTGGGTGGCATGTGCGAAAACAACGGCACGGAAGTGTCGGGAGCCGCTTCGAGTGGCGAGTTATCCCGCGGATTCCTTTTCGGAACCGGAACCGAGGTTCTTCATCTGACCGGATTGACGCCCGGTCGAGCCTACGTGGCCTCGCTTTTTTCGGTGGGGGCCGGAGCTCCGGGAACGCATTGGCAAACCATTTCAACCTCTTCCTTAAATGGTGCGGGGTCCTACCGTTTTGACCAGAATGCCTTTGGTCCCGGCCAAGGGATCCGGATTGATATCCGGTATGTGGCCGACTCTTTGGGGAGAGCCTCGTTTCAGATCGATCCGGACAATTCGCGAAACTCATTTCATTTCTACGGGTTTGTGAATCGTGTCGAAAATCTCCGGCAATGGGTTGTTTTCCCGTCTCTCCCGGATGTGGTGGCGGGTCAAACCTTGGACCTTGCCGTGGGCAATATCTTTGCGACATGGAACAACACCAACAATCCTCGGCCGGGGGAAACCGGCTGGTACGCGCTCTGCACGGCCGATGGCGAAGGCACGCTGCAAAGCTCTTTGGGAACCGGTCTCCCGATTTCCCTGACTTCTTCCGACACCAATGTGGCGACGGTCGGCAACGCCATCACCAGCGGGGGAATCGGCGGTGCCGCCCTCGGGTTTTGGGTGACCCCCCACGCCGCCGGGACCACCATTCTCACGGCGACGGTGGCCGGCAATGGGATTTATGGAGCGGCCGAGCCCGTCAGCCTGACTCTCAATGTGCGGCCCAATGCCAATGCTGTCGTGACGCTGACCGAACCCACGAATCTGGTTTACGATGGAACCGGCAAGTCCTACGGCGCCCGCGTGCAAAACTCGGAGGAGTTTGCCTACTCCTACAGCGGCACGGGTTCCACCGTATACGGTCCCTCCAGCAATAGTCCAACCGCCGCGGGGACCTACTTGATGACCGCGACCTCAACCAATCCGAGTTATCCCGTTTCGAAAACGGCCACTTTCACCATTGAACGGGCTCCCAACTCCTTTGCCTTTGATTCTTTGCCCGTCAAAACCATGGGGGATTCTTCTTTCTCCCTGACTCCCACCCAAACCACCTGTGGTGCGCCCCTTCGCTTTGTCTCGGCCAACACCAACGTGGCGACGATCGAGGGTTCCACCGTCACCCTCGTCGGGCCGGGAACCACGGTGATTACGGCAGCCCAGACCAGTGAACCCGGTTACGAAAATTATGTGGTGCCCCCCAGCCAAACCCAGACCCTGACCGTGCGCGCCACCCAAACCATTTCCTTTGCCCCGTTGGCTTCCAAGGTTGTGAACAGCGGGCCCTTTGCGTTAACGGCCACCGCCAGCAGCGGTTTCCCCGTCAGCTACCAAAGTTCCAACACCAACGTGGCGCGGGTCACCGGATCGACGGTGACCCTTTTGGCACCGGGCACCACCGTGATCACCGCCAGCCAGGAAGGAAGTCCCACCACGTTTGCGGCGGCACCCAACGTGAGTCAGACCCTGACGGTAACCCCTCAACCGCTGAGCGCCGAGGATGTGTCTTTTCAGGGGCCCGCGAATCTCGGATACGATGGAACCGCCAAGGGATACACCGCCCAAGCGGGTTTTGTGGTCAAGATCGCCGCCGGGGGTCGCAACTCCGCCGCCATTTTGAAAAACGGAACCGTGGTGGTCTGGGGCGATCCCAGTTATGGCAAGTGTGATCCTCCCGCCGGGCTCAACGCCGTGGAGAAACTCTCCGTTGGGGAGAGCCACATCCTGGCCATGCAGGGGCCGAATCAAGGCAGTTCCAATACCCGTTCCGGCGGCTACAAACTGGTGGCTTGGGGAAGCGACAGCGACGGCAAAGTCAGCACCTTTCAGGGAGCCAGAGTGTTGGACATCGCCGCCGGCACATCCCACACCGCGGTCGTGAGTACGCGTCAGATCGTGGAAAGTTGCGGCCAGGCGGACCGGGGACAATGTGATTTTGGCTGGTTTGATTATATCTATGCCGAGAGTTGGGGGGCCACCAATAAGACTTATCTCTCGAATGGGCAGCGAAGAAGGATCGAGTTGCCCAAGGTTTATGCGGGGGCAGCCGCGACTTACGCATTTCGTCCGGCGACCGATGACAACATTCGCCTCTGGGGCACCAACACCAACGACGTCGGAAAAGTGGAGGTATGCGGAAAACGTTACGAGGGCGGTTTGGATTACATTCCTGAGTCGGTCCCGGCGAACCTGACGGGTGTAATGGATTTGGCGGTGGGGGGAACTTTCGTCATCGCCCTGAAAAATGAGTATGTGCCCTTTCACTATCCAACCGATTCCACCGATGTGCCCATCCCGGACCACTTTATCAAAACCGTCACGGCCTGGGGGTGGATGAATTATACGATGTCGCAGAATGCCTGGGTTCCTGACAGTTTAGGCACGAATGTGATCGCCATTTCAGCGGGATATGAACACGCCCTGGCCCTGCGAACCAACGGCACCGTGGTGGGGTGGGGAGGCGCGAATTTCTACGGCCAAAATTCGATCCCGGCGGGGCTCACCAACGTGGTGGCGATTGCCTCGGGCTACTATCACAACTTGGCTTTGAAATCGGATGGCACGGTGGTGGCATGGGGAGACAATGGCTGGGGACAAACCACCCTTCCGACCAGCCGTTTGGGGGTGAGTGGATTCACCTACTCGTACACGGGCAAGGCAGGATCCGCCACCACCTACGGTCCCAGCACGAATGCGCCCACCGAGGGAGGGAGCTATACGGTGACGGCCACCCCGAGCGATCCTTACTACAGCGGGGCTGTTTCACGTGATTTTACCATCACCCCGGCCACCCTGGCCGCGACCAACATCACCATCACTCCCCCGGCTTCCTTGATTTACAGCGGAACCCCCAAGACCCATACGGCTACCTCTCCCGGTATCAGCGGTTTCACCTTCAGTTACTCCGGGGTCAATGCCACGGCCTACGGCCCCAGTCCCGTCGCACCGACGAATGTGGGGGATTACCAGGTGACAGCCACGAGCAGCGACCCGAGTTGGAGCGGTTCCGAGACGCAGGCCTTTTCGATTGCGCCCGCCTCTCTGGGCGCTCCGGACATCATCAGCCTGAATCCGTCGTCGAGTCTCGAGTACAGTCGAACGCCCAAGACACGCACCGCCACAGTAGAGGGGATCAGCAACCTTACCTACTCCTATGCTGGGGTCAGTCCGACGGTGTATGGTCCGACCGGAACCGCCCCGACGAATGTTGGGACCTACGCCGTCACCGTCACGGCAACCTCCGCGGACGGCAATTATGCCACCAGCAAAACATTTTCTTTCGGCATCACCCCCAAGCCGGTGAGCGTGACCGCCAATGCGGCGACCAAGTTTTTCGGTTCGACCGACCCGGTCTTCACCTATGCGGTCAGCGGGCTGATTGCGCCGGATGAGCTGACGGGCGCGCTTTCGCGGGCCGCTGGGGAAAATGTCGGAACCTACAACATTCTTGTGGGAACCCTCTCAGCCGGACCGAACTACACGCTCTCCTTTACGGGGGCGACCTTGACGATCGGAGGAGCTCCGATTTTCAGCATTCTCGCTCCCACCAGTCTGACGTACGACGGGACCCCGAAACCATTTACGGCTGCCCCTTATCAGGTAAGGGCGATTGCGGCCGGCCCCAACCGAACCTTGGCCGTCTTGACCAACGGGGGAGTGGTTTCCTGGGGAAAGATTCTTGCCGGCAGTGGCTACAACATCGAACTCGTGCCTCCGGATTTAACCAATGCGGTGGCGGTGGCGGCGGGCCAAAGTTTTTCCCTCGCCCTCCGCTCGGACGGGACATTGCGGGCCTGGGGGACGGAGGGTATCTCGACGAGAGCCTTAAGCGTTCTCAATCCCCCGGCCAACGACGGCTCCTGGAGCAGCTATCAGCGTCCCTTCTTTGAATCGTATGACAGAATCGATGAAATTTCCGCCGGAACCCTTCACGCAGTGGCCCTGAAAAAGAGGGACAGTTATGACACTCCCAAAACCTGGGCCTGGGGAATCGGCGGCAATGGCGCCACCGGTAAAGATGCGAATGGCTACTACACCTACAGTGGTTTCACCAACACCCTGGGGTATTCCGAGGGTTTCGGCTGGAGGAACGTGAAGGCCATCGCGGCCGGGTTCTGGTACACGCTGGTGGTGCGGGAGGATGGAAGTGTCCAGGCGTATGGAGACGTGACCAATCTCGCCCCGCCGGCGGATTTGACGAATGCCATCGCCGTAGCCGCAGGATTCCAGCACGCTCTCGCAATCCGCACGAACGGCACGGTGGTGGCGTGGGGAAACAACCTCAGCGGACAGACCAACGTGCCCGCCGGTCTTTCCGGCGTGATCGCCGTGGCGGGAGGGCGTGACCACTCCCTGGCGCTGAGGACCAACGGCACCGTGGTGGCTTGGGGTGGAAACGCGGAAGGACAGGCCAGCGTGCCGGCGGGATTGACCAACGTCACGGCCATCGCCGCCGGGGATTTTCATTCGGTCGCGTTGAAAAGCGACGGCACGGTGGTGGCATGGGGCGGCAATTCTTCCGGGCAGAGAAACGTCCCGGCCGCCCTCCAACCGGGAACCCCGGTGTTCACCTTCAGCTACGCGGGACGGGGCACGACCGTGTACGGCCCGAGTGCGACCCCGCCGAGCCAGGGGGGTACCTACACCGTAACGGTGACCAGTTCCTCCTCGGACCCAAGCATGAACTTTGCCAGCACCGGAAGCCGTGATTTCACCATTGAGGGTGCACCGTTGTCCTCCGAAAGCATTTCCATCGGGCCGTTAAGCCGGGACTACGACGGAACGGGGCAGGGGGTGACGGCGACCGCGCCGGGAGTCAGCGGCTTCACCTATTCCTACGCCGGGGTGAGTCCCACGGTTTATCCGGCCAGTTCCACGCCTCCCACGCAGGCTGGCTCCTATCAGGTTACGGCCACCTCTTCCGACCCGAACTGGAGCGGTTCGAAAACCCAATCCTTCACCATCCTGCCCGCCGCCTTGTACGACGGGAATTTGACGCTGACCGCCCCTGCGGATTTGGAATACAGCGGCACGCCCAAAGAGTTCACCGCCGGGGGGGCTTCCCTTTTGCGGGTGACCTACTCCGGAATCGGATCGACCGATTATCCGTCCAGTTCCTCGGCCCCCACCCAGGCAGGAACTTACTCCGTCACTGTCCGCACGCCGACGGACGACCCCAACTATGAACGGGCCAAGAGGGCCATTTTCAGCATCACGCCCCGCCCCGTCACGATTACTGCCCAATCCAGAAGCAAGGCCTACGGTGCGCCCGATCCTGCCCTGACTTACTTGAAGTCCGGATTCCTGGGCTCCGATCAACCCACCGGCTCCCTGAGCCGGGAGGCGGGGGAGAGTTTGGGGACCTACGCGATCGTGCAAGGAAGCATCTCCCCGGGTCCGAATTATATCCTGCAAAGCTTTACTGGGGCGACCTTCACCATCTCAGGGGTCAACAGTCTCGCCCCCGGCTCGATTCCGTTCTTTTCGGGGGTGGATAAGCTCATGAACGTGCCGATTCTGAGGTCCATCGGAGGTTTAGCCTTCAGCGGGGAAAACAAACTTTTCGTCCATGGCCTCCAAGACCCCCGCAATTTCTTGATCAGCTACCAATTCACCGGCAACAGTCTAGTGACCAGTACCGTGGTTGAAAGGGCCAGGGACTACGGCCAACTCGCCTGTTCCGGCAGCCGGCTGTTCGGAAGATCCGGGGGACAGCTTTATTTGATCAACCCGGCACTGGATCGGAGCGATCAACTCGTCACGGTCGACCCGAATTATCCGTTGCTTGGGGATGGGGGGAGTCTCTTCAATCTGCCCGACGGACAGCTCGGGGTGGTGGGAGAGGTGACCGGAGGCCAGTTCACCGTGAGGCTGTACACAGTTTCGGCCAATGGATTGACCCTAACACGGAGCCAGGATTTCACCCTGTACGACAGTTGGAATCCGGCCGGGGCGGGATTCGGTTGCGACGGCACCTATTTTTACAAGCTCAGCCGAAGCGAGGGTTACAAATCCTACACCTTGGCCACCGGGCAGGTAGCTTTTGACGGCACCTATTGGCGTCCCCCTGTGGGATTCAACATCTCTGAAAACCCCACGTACATGGCCCGGAATCATCTGACCGGTCAGTTCATGATTGCGGATATCATCATGATTGCGGATGTCTACTACCCCCAGAGGGTGCTGGTCTCAGTCAATCTGGAGGCGGACACCCGGCTCACCGCTCCGACTTCGCTCGTGTATAACGGCAACCCGAAGAGCTACACTGTGGCGGGGAGTTGGTTGCAGGCCGTCTATGAGGGAAGAGGGAGCACCGCCTATGGTCCGACCACCAACGCGCCGGTGGGCACCGGCACCTATCGGGTCAAGGTCGCGGCAAAGGATGCCAATTTTGAATTGGGGAATGTGAACGTGGCTGACTTTACGATCACACCCGCCACCATGGGGCTGCGGCTCACCCCGCCGCCAAGCTTGGTTTACGATGCAAGCCCCAAGGCTTACACGGCCAGTGCCACAAATCCGGCTGCGGGAACGTTTATTTATACCTACGCGGGTAGGGGAGACACCTTCTATGGTCCCAGTGCCGTGGCCCCCACCCATGTGGGCACCTATTCCTTGAGCGTGACGACCTCCCAGGCCTCTCATTTTACCGACGGAGTCCTGAATGTGGATTTTGCGGTCACGCCCGCGACCTTATCCCTGGCCCCCCCGACCAGCTTTGCCTACAGCGGCACGGCCAAATCCTACACGACAACTCTCCCGTTGCTGGGCGGGGTTACCTTCAGCTACTCGGGCCAGGGGAGCACGGTCTATGGACCGACCACGGTGGCTCCCACTATCCCGGGAAGCTACCGGGTGACGGCGACGGTGCCTTCCTCCGGAAACTATCTCATCAGCGGAAGCCTCACCGCCGATTTTGCCATCACCTCGGCAACGGTGGGCTCCACCCCCTGGGCGCCGTTGCAGGTTTCCTCGGACACGGTTCTGCCTTTGGCCAGCTCCGCTACGATCGCCGGGCTGGCCTGCGATGGAACCAACTTCTACGTCAACCGCGGGGGCACGGCGGTGATGGTCTATCGCCCGGATGGATCTTTGATCTCCTCCAATCCCGTCAGCAACCTGCGCGCCGATTGCAATCAAATGGCCTTTGCCGGTGGATACCTCTTTGCCCGGAAGGATTCCCAACTTTACCGGATTTCGACCAACGATTGGTCTAGTTCGTTGGTCACGGTGGATGCCGCCTACCCGATGTTGAGTGCCGGGAGTTACATGACGGGAAGCCTCTTTGACACCCCCGATGGAAAAATCGGGGTGATGGGACCCGTCAGCGGGGGAGCCTTCAAGGTGAGAATGTACACCGTTTCCAGCAACGGCCTCACCCTGACGTGGAATCGGGATTACACGGTCAACGACACTTGGGTCACGGATGAGCACGGGACCGCCTGTGATGGAACCTTCCTTTACCGAATGAGTGCATCCAGCGGCTATAAAGCCTATCGGCTCACGACGGGAACGGTGGCTTATGACGGGACGGGTTGGACCAAGCCTTCCGCGATCGTCAACCCAACCTTCGTGGCGCGGAACCATCGCACCGGACAGATCCTCGTGGGGGATTATCGGGCAAGCAGTTTGATTGTTTCCTCGGCTTCACCCCAAATGGGTCTTTTGGCTCCTGCCTCCCTGGTCTTTGACGGAAATCCCAAGGAGTGTGAGGTCGCCCGGATCGGCTCCCTCGATTACACCTTTACCTACCGCGGCGCCAACCTCACGGCCTATGGGCCGAGCTCCACGGCTCCGGTCAATGCGGGGGATTATCTTTTCACCGCCACCCCGCTCGATTTGGCCTACATCGCCCCCGACCCGTTGGCCTTCACGATTCAGCCGGCGGCCACCTTGTCCACCGATATCATCCTGACGGCTCCGAGCCTGAGCTATAACGGCTATGGGAAGGCCTACACGGCCAGCGCCCCGGGAGTGACGGGATTCACCTACACCTACACGGGAACGAATACCACGGTCTACGGACCCAGCACCAATGCCCCCACCAATGTCGGTTCCTATATGGTGACGGCAACCGCCCTTTCTTCCTCCAACTTCACGACCTACCGCACGGCCTCCTTTACCATCACCCAAGGCAGCAGCACCTCCGACAGCATCACTTTGGTTCCGCCTGCGAGTTTGTTCTACGACGGATCAGGCAAGGCCTTTAGTGCCCTCGGCGGTTCAGGTTTCACCTACAGTTACGTTGGAACGGGGTCGACCGTATATGCCTCCAGCGCTGCCGCCCCCACCAATGCGGGCACCTATGCCGTGACGGCCACGCTGGTGGACCCCGGCTATTCCAACTCCTCCTCCCGCACCGAGGCCTTCACCATCCTCCCCAAGCCGATCACGATCACCGCCGATGCCAAATCCAAAGCCTACGGGGAGGCGGATCCTGCCTTGACCTACACCAGCACCGGGTTGCTGAATTCCGACAGCCTCACCGGCAGTCTAACGCGCGCTTCCGGAGAAAATCCCGGCACGCATGCCATCACGCAGGGGACCCTGGCGGCGGGAGCCAACTATCAGGTCGTTTTCAACGGGGCGTATCTGACCATTGGAGTAGCTCCGCTGGCTTCCTCGGCCATCAACCTGCTGGGGCCGGCCATGCTGGGTTACGATGGTGGAGCCAAGAGCTACACTGCTTCTTCTCCGGGGGTGAGCGGGTTCAGTCTGGTCTATGCGGGCCGAAACGGGACTTCCTACGCTTCCTCGACACAAGCGCCGACCCAAGCCGGCGATTACACCGTCACGGCCACCTCGACCGATGCGAGATACAGTGGCAGCCGCAGCGAAAACTTCACCATCTCCAAGGCCACACCCACCGTGACGAGTTCGCCCATCGCATCCACCATCACCTTCGGCCAGTCACTCTCCAACTCGACGCTCGACAGCGGCATCGCATCGGTGGCCGGCACTTTCGCTTGGACCAATCCCGCCACCGCACCAAACGCCGGCACTGCTTCGCACGCATTTGCCTTCACGCCGGAAGACACGACAAACTACCAAGCCACCACGGGCACGGTGAGCCTCACTGTGAACAAAGCCCTGGCAAGCATCACCCTCGGCAACCTCAACGCCAGCTACGACGGAACAGCCAAGTCCGCATCGGTTAGTACGACCCCAGAAGGACTTACGACAATACTCACTTACAACGGAGAAAGCACGGCTCCGACTGACGTAGGTACCTATGAAGTATTAGCCACCATTGACGATGCCAATTTCACTGGCACAAAGAGCGAACTTTTGACCATCGCTCAGACGCGCCTGTTCGGAATCGGTGGTGATCCGCTCGGCCAGACGACATCCTCCGTCATGACGCTGGCAGGTATGCCAAGTATCCAAGGCCTCGCTTGCGATGGAACGAGGATCTTTGTCAACTCCTCGGCGTCAGAAATACGCGTTTATGATTTGGATGGCACATTGCTTGAGAGCCATGCCGTTGAGAACCTTCCCCCCTTGGGAAACAATCAGATGGCGTTTGCCGGTGGATATCTCTATGCGCGGAATGATGACACGCTCTACCGGATCTCGACGACGGATTGGTCGAGCACATTGGTCGCGGTCGATAGCTCCCATCCCTTGTTGACCTGTGCTTGGTGGATGTATGGTAGCCTCTTTGATACGCCAGACGGCAAGCTCGGTGTGATGGGGCCAACCGTCGACGGGCAGTTCACCGTCAGGCTCTACCAGCTATCGAGCGATGGCCTCACACTCACTTGGGAGAGGGATCAAGTCATCAATGACACTTGGTCCACTGATGAGCACGGCATGGCCTGCGACGGGGTTTATTTTTACCGGATGTCGATGTTGGATGGCTGCAAGGTCTACAATTTGGCAACGGGGGAGATTGTGCACGGCGGAGAAGGTTGGAATCTTTGGTCGGCCGCCGATGGCGGAACGATCGACAATCCCACCTGGCTCACTCGCAACCATCGCACGGGCCAATTGATTGCCGGCGACTACCAAGCGGATCGATTGCTTGTCTTCACCCCCGACGACGGCATTAACTTCACTGCGCCACAGAGTATGATTTACGATGGAAGCGGCAAGGTCTTTTCCGCCTCTTCGACCGTGCCATGCACATTCGCGTATACCTACACGGGAATCGGCATCACTTCCTACGGACCCAGCTCCGCGGCGCCAAGGCATGCCGGAAACTACCTTGTCACGGCCAGTTCGACAGATACGAGCCTCAAGGGATCAAGCAGCTTGCCCTTCACCATCGTGCCGAAGACCCTCACGGTCACGTCGGACGCTAAGACGAAGCTTTATGGAGTTGTGGATCCCGCGCTCACCTATCAAAGCTCCGGATTGATTGGAGAAGACGAGATAACAGGAAGCCTGAATCGGGCCACCGGTGAAAACGCCGGGTCCTACTCCATCCTACAGGGCTCCATCACGGCAGGTGCAAATTATGCAATCAGCTACATCGCCTCCGATCTCATCATTGAAAAAGTGCCGATCTCCCCAACAAATTTCCGCGCGGCGCAAACGACCAATCTCACCGCCGATCTCAGTTGGACGCCTGACAACTCCACCAATTCCACCTGCACCGGATTCAAAATTTCACATAAACAAAGCGCATCCGACACTTGGACGGAAAACACCGTCAGCGCCGATGCCTCGACCTACAGCGTGAGCAGCCTTTTGCCCGGCACGGTGTATAACTTCCGTATCGCCGTGCTCAACGGCACCGATAGCTCAAGCGAGGTGACAACCACTCTCACCACGTGGACAAGCCATGAGGAATGGAGATTCACCAACTTCGGCACGATTGCAAATTCCGGCAATGCCGCCGACAACGCCAATCCGAGCAATGATGGAATGCCAAACCTCATGAAGTACGCACTCGGTCTGAGTGCCAACGCTCGAAGCAACCAAGCAACCTTGAATACCCAAATGAATGGCAACGGCCGCTTGACACTCACTTTCTCGCGCGCACGCGAGGATTTGTCATATACTGTGGAAGGATCCGACGACCTGATCACATGGAGCATTATCGCCACAAACCCAGGTATGGCGGGTCAAACGGTAACTGTCACCGACACAGCGCCCACGCACACCAGCAAACGATTCATCCGCCTCAAAGTCTCTCGCTAGAATCAGATATCGGCAGAAATACAGGTAAGCGTCTTATGAAGCGCCTCTAGTCATAAGTGTCGTAGGTGCTAACCTGTGACGTTTATGACTACGACAAACCATAAAAACGGAGCGGGCAGTGTGGCTGCAGAACCAAGTCATCTGCTTATGACCGGTGTCCTTGGACGCACGCGCATGTTCCGGGCGCAGCGTGAAGCCATCCTATATGCCTTTGAGGTCATCGGCATGACCAGGCAGGCTTTTGCGCTTTAACATCAGCGGCTTATGACCCGTGACGCGCGGTTGATGGCCTCGATCAGGCGAGGCAAGGGTTTCGCAAAAGCTTGTGGACACCCTGCATCGCTGACCCATGACTTATTTTCATTTTTTTCCTTGACGAGAGACGGATATCGTGTATCGGGGATGTGTTACCGCAAATCCATATCACATGAAACCCAAGAATTACTCTCTGGCCCGTATCAACAAATGCTTCAGCCTGCCGATGCTGGCCACGGGAGCATTGGTCCTATCCACGCTCTCGGCACAGGCCGTGATTGATCCTGTCCGCGATCTCGACGGCGATGGCATTCCCAATGCGACAGACCCGGATATCGACAATGACGGCCGGGTCAATGGCAAGGACACCAATGTTGACGGTGGCAAGGCACGCTCCGGACCATTCCGGAAACAATACATCGGCGACAAACTGCTGAACGGTGACCCCGCCGAGCTCGACATCGACGACGATGGCCTGGCGGACGATGATGAAGCCGAGCTCGATATCGATGGTGACGGTCTTCTGGATGATTCCTTGCTGGAACGCGACATTGATGGTGATGGCAAACTGGACGGAGTTGCCAGTGAGCTGGACATTGACGGCGATGGCCTCAATGACGACTCTTCCGAGGAAGATGACATCGACGGCGATTGTCTTGACGACGATTCATCAGAGGAAGATAACATTGACGGCGACGAATTCGACGATGACTCCTCCCGCGAAAAAGACGTTGATGGTGACGGCAAGCTCGACCACGTGACCTCCGAGCTGGACATTGACGGTGACGGATTGGACGACGACGACCTTGAGGAGGATGACATTGATGGCGATGACCTTGATGACGATTCGTCCGATGAGCTGGACATCGACGGTGATGATAAAAATGATGATTCCGACAGCGAGGACGACATTGACGGTGATTCCATCGATGATGATCTCGACGATGACTGTGACGGCGACGGAAAGGACGGCGACGAGGATGAAGACGATGATGGCGACGACCTCGATGATGACGAGGACGACGATGATGACGGCGACGGAGAGGATGACGATGAAGACGAGGATGAGCTTGAGGATGACGATGACGATGACGTCTGATTCCCCGCACGTTCCCTGATGATCCAAGAACTCCAGCGACAGAAGTTGCTGGAGTTCTTGTTTCTCCACCCATAACGGTATTGACCCTCACGCATTGAAATCCATGCCTCCAACAACGAAACGTGCGTCCACCAAGGTATTCTTGTTGGGGGTCATGGCGGGAGTGGTGTTTTCCCTGATTCTGGGGAAATCGGGTTTGTTCGCTTCCCGTCGGGGCAATGTCTCCGAGTGGCAAGATTCTGGCTCGCAGACAAAGGACAAGGTTTCCCTATCTAACGGAGGAGGCACAGCTGCCAACCAGGCGAATTTTTCCCCAGGGAAAGGGGAATCGTTGGATTACGAGCAAGGATGGCAACAGGGGCTGGGCATTGCCAACCAGCGGCAGCGCCAGGCTCATTTGGAGAGTGTATTGAAAGAATGGGCGCAGCGGGATCCTGTGGCGGCATTGCAAGCCGTGCAGGCGCTGGGAGCCGGAAGGCTCAAAAACGAATGCCTGGCGGCAGCCTGTGGTGGCTGGGCCATGAAAGATCCGCAGGCGGCCGCTGCGTGGGCGAAAGAACACCTTTCGGGTACACAGCTCAGCGGATCGTATGCCGCGATCGCATCCAGCTGGTCGGAGCAGGATCCCGGTGCCGCGGCCGATTGGGCCATCGGCTTGCGACCATTGATCGTTTCAGAAGCCGCATTGTCCATGGCGATGATGACATGGCTGGATCGGGATCCCAAGACCGCGGCAGCGTGGGTCGAGTCGCAGCCAGAGGGGGAATCCCGCGACAATGCCCGCTTGCTTCTGGCGCTCGAATGGTCGGCTGCCGATCCTGGTGCCGCGAGTGAGTGGATAGCGGCCCATGCTCACGAAGAGGGGGCTGATGCCATGGTGGACACATTGCTGAATGAATGGTCTTCCGAAGATCCGGTGGCCGCGGCGGCGTGGGCCAACCGTTTGCCTGATTCGCTGAAAGAAGGGGCCTTCGCCATGATTCTTGCGGTATGGGGCTCCGCAGACCCTGCCAAAGCGGCGCAATGGGCCGGACAATTTCCCGCCGGACCAACACGCGAACGCGCCATTCCTCAGTTAGCGGAAACATGGGCGGGAGTGGACCCCCAGTCCGCCGTGAGGTGGACGCTGAATTTGCCCGAATCCCCGGAACAATCGGATGCCCTGGATCAGGCGGTGCGGGTATGGTCGCAGCAGCAACGCGATTCGCTCACCACCTGGATCGAACAACAACCTGCGGGGCCTGAGGCGGATCGTCTTCGCGTCACGGCATCCACCATCATGGCGGAAAAAACGCCGCAGGAAGCCATGAACCTGGCATCGGCCATCACGGATCCGGTGGTTCGCAAAGAGACCATGGAGCAATTGCTGGATGAGTGGAAAAACAACAAGCCGCAAGAGGCCGAGCGATGGCTCAAAGACCATCCGCCGTCCCGATGAGAGCCCGCCGTGCTGATGGGAGACGCGGAGATGATCACCCGTTGGCAGTCCAGGACTGTCATCGATACCGTTCCCGGGATCATGGTCATACCCTAACGGCAGATGCTCCGCACTTCGCGAACATGTTTTTGTTCAGCCAATCGCGGTCTTGCTTTTTGGACAGGGTCCAGATCAACGAATGGAGTTGATACCGGAAGGGAAATCTGTCAGAGGATGAGTATGGGAAAGCGCAGAATCAGTTATTATTTGCTGAGCCTCGCCGTGGCATTCGCCATGGTCTGGTGTTGGTCTGCCATTGACCCGGTGCATCCGGCGGACTGGCTGTTGGAAAACTATCTGGTCTTCCTCTCGGTTCCCGCGATCGTGGCACTGGGATTTTATTTCCGCCTCTCCAATTTATCTTACACCCTGATCACGCTCTTTATGGTGATGCATGTGGTCGGCTCCCATTACACCTATGCCGAGGTTCCCTTCGGATATGTTTTGCAGGATTGGTGGGGAGCGAACCGCAACATGTATGACCGCCTGGTGCATTTGTCCTTCGGCCTGCTGCTGTCGTATCCGGTGCGGGAGATTTTCATCAGGGTCAGTCGTGCGCGGGGTTTCTGGGGCTACTACCTGCCGGTGGAGCTGACCCTGGCCTTTTCGGCGATATACGAACTCATCGAGTGGGCCGCCGCCGCCAATGTCGATGCCTCCGCCGGCTTGGCGTTTCTGGGTGCCCAGGGCGATGTCTGGGATGCCCAGAAAGATATGGCCATCGCGGGACTGGGGTCTATCATCGCCATGGTGGTGACCTTGCTGCTGACCTTGTTAGTGGATCCGAGTGCGCCGAGGGAGCTGAAAGAAAGTTTCCGGATTCCCCCGGACGACCGTCCCATCGGTGAGCGCCAGTTGATGGCCTGGTTCCGGCGTTACTTCGGCCGCAAGGACTGAGGAATTCTGAGCAAGGTTCACCCAGTGCCAGTGGTGGGCAGCGATGAAGCGATGCCTCGATACTCACGATCAAGAGGGACGGGGAAACATCGAGACTGCATTCGCCCAGATTCACCTTCGCGAGTTATTTGCCGATTTTACTGGCACGGGCGGGGTTGATGCGGGGTTTCTCAGGCATTTTCCAATCCGGCGAGGGCACGGGCATTTGCGCCCCTGTCGTCTTCAGCCAAGCATCGAGTTTGCCGGCGAGTTGGCTGCGTTTCTCCGCATGAACCTGGGACAGGTCCTGCGTTTCCGATGGGTCGGTCTGTAAATCATAGAGTTCTTCCGTGTCAAATTCATGCCAGCGAATCAGTTTCCAATCGCCGCTGCGAATCACGCTATACGGAGTGATTTCCCGCATCCAATAATGCGGGTAATGCCAACATAGCATATCCCGGGGCAACACGCCGCCCGCAAGCACGGGATGCAAATCGTTTCCGTCCGAAGAGGTCTTGCCGTCATGGCCCGCCACATGCGCCAGAGTGGGAAAAAGATCCGTGCCAATCACCGGAACATCGCTAACCGACCCGGGTTTGGTGAGACCGGGAATTTTGATCAATAAAGGCACTCGCAATCCTCCTTCGTATGGATGTCCTTTGCATCCGCGGAGCGGCAGATTGGAAGTGGGGCCCTGGAGTTGGCTCTGGCCGCCATTGTCGGAAGTGAAAATGACCGCGGTCTGCTGCTCCAGCCCGAGAGAGTGGAGTTTGTCCAGAATTTGCCCCACGGAATCGTCCACGCTTTTGATCATGGCACCGTAGACCTTGTTGTTCTGGCCATCCACGACAGAGACAGCACCCTGACGCTGAATCTCCTCAGGTTTGGCACCGAGGGGGAGGTGCACCGCGTAATGGGAAAGATAAAGAAAGAATGGCCGCTGCCGATGGCGTTCCATGAAGCGCAGGGCTTCCTGTGTGAGCCGGTCAGTCAGATATTCTCCCTCCTGGCCTCCGGATTCGGCGAGATGGGGCACGCGTAGTTTGTCATCTTTTTTCCCATACGGCCAGAAATACGAGGAGGGCTTTTCCATGTGGCCACCGGCGAGAGGGAAATCGAATCCTTGTGTCTCCGGCAGATAACTTTCACCACTCTTCTCTTTTCCACCGAGATGCCATTTCCCGATCGAGGCGGTGGCATAGCCACGCTCCTTGAGAGCTTCGGCAAGAGTGAGTTCCTCATGATCCAGTTGAAGATTCCAGTCAGGCACGGTGAACCGACTGCCCGGCGGAACCTTGCCGCCCGGGATCCAGTCAGTGATATGCAAGCGTGCCGGTGCCTTGCCGGTCATGATAGCGGCCCGACTGGGCGAACAGACCGCCGCCGCGGCATAGCCCCGGGTAAAACGCATTCCTTCCGCTGCCAGCCTGTTGATGTGCGGCGTGCGATAATATCGGCTCCCTGTGATCTCCGTATCACGCCAGCCCAAGTCATCTATCAGGACGATGATCACATTCATCGGGCGAGATGGATCCGCCGGCAGAGAATCCGCACGGAGTGTGCTGGCAGGGCCGAGCGTGAGCATGATGAAATATCCGAGAACGCAGACAAAAAAACGCTTCACTCCGTCACCTGGGAAGTGATCGCCACGGAGCGCCGCCAAGCCGCATGAATCCGATGCTGGTTGCCCTGACAAGTCGGACTGCGAGAATGACTTTCCATGCTCCTTTGCCAAGCGGCTACGGTTGCAACAGGGTCGTGACCTTCTGACAGAAAAAAAGAAACGGGAAGACACAAGGATCGCTGTCCTCAGAAAAGCATGAGATTTCACATTCAGAAAAAACACCAACCAAGATACACCACGCACAGAAGAATGTTTCATTTGTTGGATTTATTCAGTATGGCCTGGGGAGGGGAAGAATTTTTTGCCGGTTTCCCGTATAAACCATCCGTTGACATTTGGCTCCGGCCGGACATGTGGCCCGCCCGCAAAACCTGTGTGAAGGAAAGTCGACATTACCACGGCAGTGAGCGCTGCCCATCAGTAGTTCGACTCAACTCCGATTCACCGCGCCGGGATGGACCTCCGACCCGTGCGGTGGATTTGCGTTTGTTCACCCCACCTGATCCCGCATAACGGCAAGAGACGGTCCCTGCCGCGATTCTCATTCCGCATCAGGCATGAGTTCACTCAGCGGGATTTTTTGGAAGACCAGATCGGCCTGGGAGGATTCGTAGAGGATGCCGATTGTTTGGGGATCGATCATGACGAGGGTCGAGTAGGAACCGCCTTTGGCATCCAACAACATCCGGTGTTTTTCCGGCCAGGTCTTGCCGTCATCGAAGGAGAGCTGGATGGTCATGTCGCGGCGGGATGTTTTGTGGCGGGGGTTGGAAAAGATCAGGACGTGGCGGCCATCGGGCAGGGTATAGGAGATCATGGATGCCATGCAGACCGGTTCCGGCAGGGCACTGCGATCGGCGGGGTGGATGGTCCAGGTTTTGCCAAGATCGCGCGTGATGGAGATCGCGCGGCCATTGGTGGTGGCATTCGCGGCGCGGTTGCGGTTGTCGCGCATGTTGAGCAAAAGGGAGCCATCGGAGAGCGTGGCCACGGCGCACTCGGTGGTATCGGAACGGGCGTGGGTGGACACGCTCCAGGTGGCACCGTGATCGCGGCTGGACATGATGTTGGAAAACGGTTTGCCCTGGGCGTCACGACCCTGGGTGGGCATGACCAAGGTGCCATCGCTCAGAGCGATGCCATTGCCGGGAGCGGGCGCGAAGAGATGCCAGGCGGGATCTTTCAGCTGGGCTGTGCGGTTCTCCGGTGCGGACCAGGTTTTGCCATGATCCGTGGAGCGCACGATCAGGAATTGCGAGCTGCGTGCCAGATCGTGTCCCGGCTCCGAGCCCTTGCCTGTCCATTGATGCGAGCCCGGTTTGCCGTGGGTCCAGACCGCTGAGACAAAAATCTCGCCGGTCTGGGGATCGACCAAAATGTTCGGATCCGAGCAGCCGTTTTCCGCCTGAGGTTTTCCGCCGAATTCTCCCATGTCCATGATGGGCACCGGATCGGCCCAGGTTTGCCCGCCATCGGTCGAACGCGAGAGCCCGATGTCCATGTGCCCTTGCAAATCGCGCGCCGAGAGATAGCGCATGTCATAGACGGCGAGCAATGAGCCGTCCTTGGCACGGGCGATGGCGGGGATGCGAAAGGTATGGCACTGGAATTGTCCGCGTTTGTGCAGGGCATACGCCGGTCGCAGCGGCGGCATTGTGGCCTCCGTCGGTCGCAGCGGCGCTCCCTCGGCAAAGGTCAGTTCGAGGCAGCGCGGCTGCAAACGCGCGAGCAAACTCAGTCCCGGCGCGGCGCGGCCGCTGAGGGAAAAACGATGTTTTCCAGCGGGGAGTGCGGCTTCGCCCTGGAAGATGATTTCCTGATCTTTTCCTGCCACGGCCTTCCATTCACCGGGGAGATCGAGGGAGAGGGAAGCCTGCGCGTTGGCCCCGGCACCGGTGAGGATCTTGACAGAACGCAGCGTGCGGGCTTGATCGAGCACGAGGTCCATCTGCAATAGCGCACGGCTTTCTCCATCGGTCAGGAGCGGCACGTTGGGGCGTGATTGCGAGAGAAGGGGTACGGGATTCTCCGCTTGCTTGGGCAGTGCGCTTCCCGATGCCTCAATCTCGGCCTTGGCGGGTGCATCCGCTAGCGCGACGTTGGCCCATAGCAGATGGATGAAAAGTATGAGTCGTTTTTTTATGATCACGTGCATGGGTCTAGGAGATTTCACGGACGAACGGGCAAGGTTACGTAAACTCTTCGCCATTTCTTCCGCAAATCGAACAGATTCGGCTTCGGCATCAGAACGTTCGAGGCTTGACGGCCCAGAAGTTCGTTGTCAGGGTGCGGCCATCGGGAATCGATCCAGTCTAGCCAACAAATCATGCAAGCCGCCAACGAGCCAGCTCCCTCGGATGAGGATGTCGAATTCAAGTATTGGGCGTTCATCAGCTACAGTCATCGCGACGAGGTCTGGGCAACCTGGGTACACCGTGCTCTGGAGAACTATCGATTGCCGCGAGGGGTGGCGGGGGCTGATTTCCGGGGAGAAAAAGTGCCGGTCCGGTTGCGGCCCGTTTTTCGTGATCGCGATGAGTTGGCCGGAGGCGCGGACCTCGGATCGAAACTGCGGCGTCACTTGCGCGAATCACGGACCTTGATTGTGATATGCTCTCCCAAGTCGGCGAAGAGCAAGTGGGTCAATGAGGAGGTGAGGTACTTCAAATCGCTGGGACGCGAGCATCGTGTGCTGTGTTTGGTCGTGGGCGGGGAGCCGTATGCCGGCGGCATGCCGGGGCAAGAGGAGATGGAGTGCTTTCCGCCTGCCATTCTCTCGCGCGTGAACCATGCGGGGGAGCTTACCGATGAACCGGCCGAGCCGCTCGCCGCGGACGTGAGACCTCGCAAGGATGGCAGGAACTCGGCCTTGCTCAAATTGATCGCGGGTATCCTGGACATCGGCTTTGACCGTCTGAAACAGCGCGATGCCCGGCGCCGGAAGCTGCGCCGCATCCAGTGGCTCGTGGGCAGCGTCTGCGGCGTGTTGTTGAGTGTTGTCGGCTACCTGCTGTTGGCCGATTACGGTGTGGCCCTGCCGGGGAGCGCACGGATTCAGTTGGAGTTCGACAAAAACGATACCTCAATCATGCGGCCTGTGGCGAAGGATGAAGCGGTTCTCTCCACCATGCATGCACTGCGCGGGAAAGTGATCCAGGCCTTGGCTCAGGCGAAATCCGATAACGGCTGGCTCTATCAGTCCTTGCGCAAAGACCAGCAGGCCGAGCTTCCACATGACACATGCGCGCATGCGCAAGGCGTGTTTGCCCTGAGGCGCTTGCAGCAGCACGATGGCTGGGACGATGCGGCTCTGCTGGAGTCCGTGTTGCAGCCCTTTGTCGTGGAGCCCGGGAATCAGCTGTCGTTTTTTGAGAAAACATTCCATCCCCCCGTTCCCTCGCTCAAGCCCATCGACAGTTGCGGGGCCTTTTGGGCCGTCAACATGCTGGCGGATTCGCACAACAATCCGGCTCCGCCGGTGCGCGCGAAGAGGGAGGAAATTGACGCCAGGTTGATCGAGGTGCAGGAAACGTTAGAGAACTATCGCGGGAAGCAGGGAGGGTGGCTCATGTTTCCCGGCGCCCAGCAGACGGCTCCCGCCAATGTGTATTCGACCGCTCTGGCGCTGCTCTCCCTGCTGGAATGCAAAAAGGCGGGCCTGCCCTGGCTCGGCAGCGAGGCACGGCGTGACGAGCTCTTGCAGTCCTCGGCGCTGTGGTTGCAGCGCGAGTTCTATCAGGACGCCAAAGCCGCGGGCTGGCGTGGCACGGGTGAGAATCGCTACGAGGTGTTCGATGGCCTGACGTTGCAGGTCTATGCCACATTGTTGCGCGCACAGAATGAAGCCGGCATTCCCCTTTCGCATCACATCATGCAAGCGATGGAGCAGCATTTGATCAACTGCGCGTTCCGCAGTGCCAATTTCCCCGTGGCAAGCGGAGAATTCGAGAGCGAGATCATGATCGAGGGAAACAGCATCCAGCGCAAGGAAGCGTACCGCTTTTTATGGTATCCGTGGGCGTTGATGGCGATGGAGGAATGGTTCACGTGGCAGAAGACGACCGTTCAGCCACCGGAAAAAATTGTCCGCATCCGCCGCGCTCGCGCTCACCTGGTGATGAAAATCGGTCCGGATGTGGTGGATACGGTGCATGACAATTGGTTGTTCATCGCGGCGGAAACTCTCTACGGCTTGTCACCGCCCTGCGTGGAGAGGAACCGGCAGACGAAGCAAAACTAACGGCATCCCTCCCTCGCCTGCCACCGGAGCATCGGGTGTCTGTGGAAAAATTCGCTCTTGTGCTGGCCATGGCAGAACTGGTAGGTATTTCAAACCTTTACTCCCTTCTGCTTTTGGCCGTTGATGTTACTAGGCTGACTTTTTATCCATTCCTATGTTCCACCGCACTCTCATTTTGTTAGGCCTGTTCACCATGCGGGCCATGGCGACGTTTTCCTGGACCACGTTGCCGGATTTGCCGGATCAGCATGGTTTCGCGGGGGCGTATGCGGGGGTGTCGCAGGATACCTTGCTGGTCGCGGGTGGGGCGAATTTTCCTGACGGACCGCCGTGGGCGGGCGGCGCGAAGGTGTGGCATGATCGGGTATTTGCCCTTGCCGCGGATCAGAGCGGCTGGAAAGAAGTGGCGCGGCTGCCCAAGGCGCTGGGTTATGGAGTCTCGATCACCACGCCGGAGGGAGTGGTGTGCATCGGTGGCTCACATGCCACGGGACACGAGGCGACGGTGTTTCGCCTGCGTTGGGATGGCAGCAAGGTGGAGATCGAGCCCATGCCGCCCTTGCCTATCGCCCTGGCGAACATGGCGGGAGCGCTGGTGGGCGGGCGCATTCATGTGATCGGCGGCAGCACCAGCCCGGAGGCGGTGGTGGCATCGAACCGGCATTTTTGTCTGGAGGGCGCGGTGTGGAAAGAGCTCGCACCGCTGCCCGCCGAGGGGCGCATCCTTCCCGTGGCAGGTGCGAAAAACGGTGCGTTCTACGTGATTTCCGGCGCGTCCCTGCAAGCGGATGCCGGGGGCAAGCCCGTGCGCACCTACTTGCGCGATGCGTGGAAATACGAAGCCACGGGCCAATGGAAACGCATCGCCGATCTGCCGCGGGCGGCGGTGGCGGCTCCCTCTCCTGTGATCGACGCGGGCGCTTCCCACCTGTTAGTGCTCGGTGGCGATGATGGCACGCTCACGACGTTCGAGCCGAAGTCCGCCCACCCCGGATTCGCGCGCGACGTCCTCAGCTACGATGTGGTGACCGATACCTGGGCGGTGGTGGAAACCATGCCCGCCGCCGCATCCGCCGCTGTGACGGCACCTGTGGTGTCGTGGCGCGGCAGCGACTGGGTGATCAGCGGTGAGGTGCGGCCGGCGGTGCGAACGGCGGCGGTGTGTGGCCTGACCATCACGCCGGCGCAGTCCGCCTTCGGACTGCTCAACTGGAGTGTGGTGATTGTCTACCTGGCGGCGATGATCGGCATCGGCATTTATTTCATGAAGCGCGAGGCCGCCTCCACGACCGAGGCCTATTTCCGCGGTGGCCAACGCGTGCCGGCGTGGGTGGCGGGGCTGTCGATTTTCGCGACCATGCTCAGCGCGCTGACTTTCATGGGAATTCCCGCGCGGGCCTATAGCACCGACCTTTCGTGGTACTTGGGCCAATTGCCCATTCTGCTGATCGTGCCGCTGGTGGTGCGCTGCTATCTGCCGTTTTTCCGCAAGCTCGATCTCACCTCCGCCTACGAATATCTGGAACGTCGTTTTTCATTAGCGTGTCGTTTATTTGCCTCCATTTCGTTCACCGCATTTCACCTCGGGCGTATCGCCATCGTGCTCTATCTTCCGGCGCTGGCATTGGCGACCGTTTCGGACATCGGTGTCATCACGGCCATTCTCGTCGTGGGGCTGCTGTGTCTGATCTACACCGTGATGGGGGGGATCGAGGCGGTGGTGTGGACGGATGCGGTGCAGGCGATCGTCCTGATGGCGGGCGCGGTGCTGTGTTTCGTGCTGGCGGTATGGCAGGTGGACGGGGGATTGGCGGGTGTGGCGAAAATCGCCGTGACGGATCACAAGATATTCGAGAGCCTGCGATGGGATTCGTTTGACATCAGCGATGGCACCAATGCCGCGTTGGTGCTGTTTGTGGCTTTCTTTTTCAATTCTCTCGTTCCCTACACCTCCAGCCAGGATGTGGTGCAGCGCTATGTCACCACAGCCAATATCGAGGGCGCCAAAAAATCGTTGCGCCTGACCATGTGGATGTCGGTTTTCGGCAGTCTCGTGTTCTTTTTGTTAGGCACGGCGATGTATGCGTTTTACAAAACGCATCCCGAGCGACTGGATCCTTCGCTGGCGGCTGGCGATTCGATCTTGCCCTTTTACATATTCCGCGAGCTTCCCGCCGGTGTCTCCGGGCTGATCATCGCCGCCATTTTCGCCGCCGCGCAATCGACCGTTTCCTCATCGCTCAACAGCGTGGCGACGACGTATGTGAAGGACATCGACGCGCGCCTGCTGCGTCCGGGCCGCGATGACCGCAGTTATCTGTGGGCCGCGCAGATCGTGGTGGTGATCGCCGGGCTTTTCGGCACCGGCATCGCGGTGTTGATGGCGCGATCGAACATCGAGTCGGCCTTTGCCGCCTTCAATAGCATGATCGGCCTCACGGCGGGGTCGCTGGGCGGCTTGTTCGCGCTGGGGATTTTCACACGAAGCACGCATGGTCTGGGAGCGCTGATCGGAGCGATCGTGGGCTTTGCCAGTGTTCTGGCCCTTCATTTCACCAAGGCGCCGGTGAGCGGCCTGTTGTATGCGGCGATCGGGTTTCTCGTGTGTTTTGTGGTCGGGATCATCGCAAGCCGGCTGTGCTCCGGCAGCGGGGATGCGTCCCTTTCGCTGCGCGGTCGATCGATGGACTGACGCGCGGGAAATGTCAGTCCGGTGCTTGCCAAAGCGAAGGTGCCGTGTAAGCTGGCGGCGCATTTCATGAGTTTGCTCAAGTCAACGCTGAATCTCAACGACAAGGTCGTCCAGTTGCTGGAAGCGGCCGGCTGCGATGATCTCGGTGCGATTGCGGCGATGGACGTGAACGACCTGCGCAAGCGCTTGGCGGATGCGAATCAGCAGCTCAAGGTCTATAAAAAACTGCCGAGCGCGAAGCAGATCGAAAAATGGATCACGACCGCACGGGAGCAAGCGGGTGTCACAACGGAGGAGCAAGCGCCTGCGGAGGAAACGCCAGCGGCTGCACAAGTAGCGGAAACACCCGCCGAGCCGGAGCTGGTGAACTTTGAATTTGATCCGGATGTGTTGGAGATGATCGCCATGTCGCCGCTGGCATTGCCATTGCCGGGAAAACTTCTGGCGGCCAAACAAGTGCCCGTGCAGGAAATTCCCGAGGCTGTCCTGCTCACGGCCGCGCGGGGAGATGTGTCGATCCGCGTCGGCACGAAGTCTCCGGAAAAAACCACGGAGAGCCCCATCATCAAAACTCCCGTCGCGCAAGGGAACTATGTGAATACGATTTCCTTCGGCATGAAAAAAGAGGAGGTCAATCGCTCGCGCATCCGCTCGACGCGGGAATTTCTCGATCCGAATGCGAAACAGCCCACGGAAGATCACAAGGCGCTGGCGGCCGAACGCATGCAGCGCCTGCGCGCCGCCGCACCGGAGACGAATCGCGGCGTCGATCCGTCCTCGCGCCGCTACATCCGCGGCGTGCTGCACTCGAACCCCAATCGGGTGTGGTGGGGTGCTCTGTTCACGCTGGCCTGCCATTTTTTCATCCCCTTCGGTATCTTCGCTGCTTTCGCGCTACTGCTCAAGGACAACGGTTCTTCGATGTTCCAGTGGGTACCGTCGTGGTTTCTGGCATTTCCGTTAGGCGTGTTTGTGATCGGAGCGCTTTACCTCACGATCAGCTATGGATGCACTTGCCGTATTTGCGGGCAAAAGTGTTTTGTGCCGCGGAATTGTTTGAAAAACAAAAAAGCGCACCACATTCCCATTCTCGGCTACGTGTTTGCCGTGGCACTCCACATCGTGTTGTTCCGCTGGTTCCGTTGCAGCTTTTGCGGCACGCCGGTGCGCTTGAAAGAGTGAGCCTCACTGGCGGTCGCGGCTATCGATGAGGATGGTGACAGGGCCGTCGTTGCACAGGCTCACCTGCATGTCGGCACCGAACACGCCGCGTTTCACCGGCACGCCGGAAATTTCCTCTAACAGCTCGCAGCATTCTTCGACCATGGGCGCGGCCAGCGCGGGATCGGCGGAACGGAGAAAGGACGGGCGGTTGCCTTTTTTGGTGGAGGCATGCAGGGTGAACTGGCTGACGACCAAGATGGCTCCCTCTGCCTCGGCGACGTTGCGATTCATCTTGCCCTGCTCATCGGAAAAAATCCGCATCTGCGCGACTTTGCCCATCAGCCAATCGCGGTCCTCCGCGCCGTCGCCTTGCTCCACGCCCAGCAACACCAGCAAGCCGCGATCGATGCGGCTGTGCAGCGTGCCCCCGATGTGCACCGAGGCTGTTGTGACGCGTTGGATGACGGCTCGCATGCGGCGATCCAAGGGTCAGAACACGCCGGTGTCACGCAAAATCTGTGCGATGCGGCGGCGCTCGGAGAGCTTGATCTGCGGAAAGGCATCGTCTTCGTTCGTCGCGTAAAACACCGCCTTCAGCTTGGCGATCACCCGTGTTTTCACCGAGGCGGGCAGGGTTTGAAACGCCTCCGAGTAGATCATGAACGAACAGCGGTTTTTGAAAATCCGGGTGTTGAGTTGGAAGTCGGCGAGGCTGTCGCCATTTTTCGCCCGGGGAAAGGCGGCACTGAATTGCTGCTGGAACTCCTCGCTGCCGGAAACGCCATCGTCGCCCAGCGCGGCTTCTCCTTGGAACAAAAACCACTCGACGATGCGCTGCGCCGCCTGCTCCGCCACACGGCCCGCCGAGCCCTCATCGGGATCGCCATCGGGATCGATCGATTGGCTCAGAAAACGCGCGCGATCATAGTTCATCTTCGCCGCCGTGAGCAGATTGTGCGCCTGGCATTGGTGCTCGAGCACGAGCAGTGCGACGACATCACTGGTCGCGCGGGGATACTTCGCGACATCGATTTTTTCCGCCAAATCCTTCGCGTCCGAAACCGCTGGTTCCGCACTGCGCGCCTCGGCATAGGTGCGATTTCCCAGATGCGGTAAAGCGATGTCACCCGTCACATAGTAGCCGCCCCAGCGCTCGGCGATGGGGGTGTCATGCATGACCAGGCCGGAGCCGAAGGACAGCAGGGCGTTGCCATTTTCATCGGGAAACACCGAGCGCACCAGCACGCCCGGCGCGTTTTCCGTGCGACCCGTGCCGTGGCAGGAAAGGCAGTCGCTGGTATCGCGTTCGACCTTGGGTGCTTGGTCCGTATTTCCCAGATCAATCAAATAAAACACCGGACCGAGCTTGCGATCGTGAATGATTACTTCCATCATCCCGCCCGGTACGAAGCCGCAGTAACAATCGCGCGAAAAATACAGCGCGCGCGGATTGCCCGGATGAATCAGGCCGTTTTGCTTGCTGGTTTTGGAAAACACCAGGATCTGCGAGGCTTCCGGTAAGCGCAGAGCAGCGAGAACTTCCTTCACTCGTTCGAGTTCGGTGGTGCCCTGCAGTTTGCTTTTTCCGCTCTTCCAATCCTGCGCCAGTTTTGCCAGCGAGTCAGTCGCCCCCGTATCCGAGTATTGCAAGGGCGGCAAATCCCACAAGTCCACCTGCGCCAGCGCCGTGGCGGAAGTCAGGAGCGAAAGTAGCCATGTGCGAATCATGAATGGTAATCATACATAAAGAGGGCCGCCCATCTCTCAGCCGATTCTCTCATTTTCTCAGCATGCCTTGCACCAGCTTCACAGTTCCTTGAGCAGCGTGAGGAAGCGGGAAAACTGCGCCACGCCGGCGATGAGATCGTCCACGCACAAAAATTCATCGGCGGTGTGCGCCTGCGCGATCGAGCCCGGGCCGATGCAAACTGACGGAATGCCGCCGCTGCTGAGGTGCGCGGCATCCGAGAACCACGGTGCTCCCACCGTGGCGGTGCCTTCGCGCGCTTGCTGGAGGAGCCTGAGGTAGCGATTGTCGCAAGGCGTTTCCATCGGCGGATTTTCATGCGCATAGACCAACGAGACAGGCAGTGAGAGTTCGGCGATGGTGGATTGTAGCAAGGCGAGTGCGCCGCCGTTTTCCGCGAGAGTCGGCGTGACACGAATGTCGAGCTGCGCGTCCGCATGATCCGGCACGATGTTCGCCCGTGTGCCGCCGTGGAAGGTGCCGACATTCATCGTGGAAACGCCCAGCACCGGATGGGAAAAACCGGCCAGTTTCGGCACCAGACATTTCTCTAACGAATCGAGCGCCCGCGCCAGGGTGAGAATCGCATTGCTGCCGCGCTCCGGCATGGAGCTGTGCGCGGCCTTTCCCTTCGCCTCCAGCGTGGCCCAGAGAGAGCCTTTGGTGGTATAGACGATGTCGAGCGAGGTCGGCTCGCCCACGACGGCAAAGGCATAGTCTTTTCCATGGTGCTGCGCGAAGTGTTTCGAGCCCCACTGCCCGGACTCCTCGCCCATGAATGCCACGAAATCCACCGCCACCGGCAGGCTCGCCAGTTCCGCGGCATGCTCGCGCAGCGCCCACAGCATCGCCGCCATCGAGCCCTTCGTATCGCAGGCACCGCGCCCCCAGATTTTCCCGTCGCGCAGCTCGGCGGCAAAGGGATCGATGACCATGTTCGCCACGCCCACGGTATCGAGATGCGGCCCGAACAACACGCGCGGCCGGCCATCCATCGGCGCGAAACGAGCGATCAGGTTCGGGCGCTGCGGCTTGATTTCCTCCAGCACCACCTCCGCGCCCAGATCCGTGAGCCAGGTTTGGAGAAACGCCGCAATCTTCGCCTCTCCGCCTTCGTCGAAGCCCGACTGGTCATCAGGATTCACCGAGGGAATGCGGATCAATTGTTGCAGGAGTTCGACGGCTGAGGAGATCATGAAAAAACGAAGTGCCCGACTCTGCTCAAGGAACGCCGCGACAACAACCAAAAAAATCCAGACGCGGCCTCCCGCATCGCGGAAAATTCTTTTCCTAAGAGAGGATTCCTTTTGACCTGTATCGGGGTAGCTGCCACGCTGCTGGCGATGAAAGCAATCACAGGCATGGGGCTGGCGCTGTCTCTTTTCCCCCTTGGGGCACAGGAAATCGATTACGTGGCAAAAGGCAAGGAAACCTTCGAGCTCTGGGGTTGCGCGGAATGCCACGTCAGCACCAAGGCCGATCAATCGATCAAGACCGGTCCCACTCTCTACAATCTCTTCCAGCTCACCCCGCGCGAGCGCACGGTGAATGATGCCACGGGCAAACCTGTCACCCTCAAGGCGGACAAGAATTATTTCGTGCAATCCGTGCGACAGCCCGCCACGCATCTCGCCATCGCCGAGGCCGGTCCCACCAAGGGCACCGCCTATCCGGCCATCATGCCACAATTCACCGCGGCCCTCGTCAGCGATGCCGATCTCGATATGATCTGGCACTATCTTCACCACGCGGCCGATGAGGGGAAAAACGGCCCCGCGAAGGTCATGGGTCCGGCACCCAAGCAAGCCGCCACCGCCAATCTCCTCGATGACCTCGATGAAGTCGTCGTCGGCAAGCGCCCGCGCATTTTCCGCGCGCCGATTCTGGAAGCCAGCGGACGCGGCATTCACGTCGGCCTGCCCAATGGCTACAGCTACAGCTTTGATCCACGCTTTTTTTCGCTGCGCGGCGTCTGGAGTGGCGGATTTTTGAATTTGAAAAAAGAACGCGTTGGCCGCAGTACGCCGGGCTCGGATCGTGGTCGCGGTGCGGAAAAAATGCTGGACGCCACACCCGCTCTGGTGCCACTCACCGCCGATGGTCGCGTGATCGACCTGGAGTTCAAAGAGCCCGATGTGGCCGATGACGCCGCCGCCGAGAAGCACCTGTGGAAAGGTGGCGACTTCCTCAAAGAACTGGCCTCCTGGGACAGCGAGTTCAAAGGCTACGAACTCAATGCCGCCGGCGAACCGGAGTTCCTGTTCCGCGTTGGCAAAAATTCCTTCCGCGAAAAAATCTCCTTCACCGATGCGGGCGAGTTGGTGATCACCCTCACCGCCACCATCGCCACGCCGCAGGTGTTTCAAGTGCGCGAGGATTCGTTGAGCGCCATCAAAGTCGAAGGCGGCAAGCTCGATAAAGGCCGCTGGACCCTCCCCGTCGGCACGGAAACCACCTATCGCCTCCAGGCCAGCATCGGTCAGGCACCTGTGGCCCGCCCACAAGTCACCAAGGAAGAAAGCCTCGCCCCGCAGCCGCTCGCCGCCGAGCCCGGCACCGCCACCTTGCCTCCCGGCTATCAGATTGAAAACTGGCAGGCCCCGCTCGATACCTTTGGCCGCAAGCAATTGTTCGAGCCCACCGCTCTCGCCGTGGCAAAGGACGGCACGCTCGTGGTCGGCACGCGCACGGCTGGCATCTGGCGTTTGAAAAACAAACAGTGGCAACTCTTCGCCGAGGGCACCTATGAATGCCTCGGGCTGGTGATCGAGGACGACAAAGGCGACGTCATCGTCATTGCCCAAAAACCCGAACTCACCCGCATCAGTGACGTGAATGGCGATGGACAGGCCGACCGTTTCCAGACCGTTTGCGATGACTTCGGTTTCCACGGCAACTATCACGAATACACCCACGGCCCCGTGCGCGATGCCGAGGGGAACTACTACTTCACGCTCAATCTCTGCCACAGCAACAATCCCAAGGCCTCCTACAAAGCCGGCGGGAATTTCATGGGCAGCATGGGCGGCTTCCGCGGCTGGGCCTGCCGCGTCACACCA
The DNA here is from genome assembly GCA_947462875.1 of Verrucomicrobiia bacterium. GTDB lineage: Bacteria > Verrucomicrobiota > Verrucomicrobiia > Verrucomicrobiales > Akkermansiaceae > UBA956. Next base: position 134,655 of record CANHQJ010000005.1, on the reverse strand, counting down.
GCGGGCGTCTTCGAGCCCTACGCCTCGGGTCTGCGTAGTCCCGCCGGTATCGGCATCGATCCCCAGGGCCGCTTGCTCTACATCGACAACCAGGGCGAATACTTCGGCTCCTCGAAAATTTCCTACCTGGTCAAGGACCACTTCTACGGCCATCCCTCCGGCCTCGTCTCCCTTCCGGGCATGAAGCCCAGCTCACAGGAGATCCTGTTTGAAAAATGGCAGGCCAAGACCCACCCGAGCGCGCTGTGGTTCCCGCATGGCAAGTATGCGAACTCACCTGGCAATCCGGCATGGGATCTGACGGGCGGAAAATTCGGCTCCTTCGCGCAGCAAATGTTCGTCGGCGATCAAACGCTCTCGACCCTCGTGCGCGTGCAGTTTGAAAAAGTCGGCTCCACCGATCAGGGCACCATGATCATGTTCGCCCGCGGCCTCGCCTCCGGCATCATGCGCCCCTGCTTCCTGCCCGATGCCTCGTTGCTGTTAGGGCAGACCGGTCGCGGCTGGCAATCGAAAGGTGGCAATCAGGCCGCGCTGCAACGCATCACATGGGATGGCAAAACGCAAGCTGCCGATATCCTCGCCCTCCGCACCGCAAAGGATGGATTTGCGATCAGCTTCACCCAGCCGCTGAATGCCGCCGTCACACCGGAGATGTTGGTGGAAAAAACCAAGATCGAGTCCTGGACCTACACCGATGCCGTCACCTACGGCTCGCGGGAAAATGAAAAAACCACCAACGCCATCGCCTCCGCCGTCATTGCCGCGGATCGCAAGTCCGTTCAATTCAAGATGACCGATTTCGCCACGCCGGAGAAAATCATCAACCGCATCCATCACGTCACGCTGCAAGCCCCTGAGGCGCTCTTCGCCGAGCCCACAGCCCGTGCCCCGCTGGAGGCCTATCACTCCGTGCGTGCGGTTCCGAACTGAGGCAGCGGAGGCCTGGCTGGTGTGAAACGCGAATACCACAACGATGTCTCTCACACTCTCCGCCTGGCTCCTGCTGCTTTTCGCGATTCCCGTGTTGTTTCTCGGCGAATCGATCGTGCGCTGCGTGCCGCTGTTGGCGAGGTATAACATCCCCGTGCCCGTGGTCGGCGGTCTGACCGTTTGCCTGCTGGTTCTGTTAGGCGATCTCACCGGCTTGTGCCGCATCACCCTGCTCACGAAGGTCTCATCCGCCTGGTGGACCTGGATGGTGACGCCGGAGCCCGAGTGGAAAACGCTCCCGCAAAAGGCGGTCAACCTGCCGTTTCTCATCGGATTTTTCACCTGTATCGGTCTCACCGCCACTTGGGACGTGCTGAAAAAAGGCAGTTGGCAAGTGCCCTTGTTCTGGGGCCTCGCCACTCTGCTCGCCGTTTTCCAAAATGCGGTCGGCGTAGGCATTGCGTTTCTGTTAGGGGAAAATCCCTTGCTCGGTCTGATCTGCGGCAGTCTGAGCCAGACCGGCGGGCATGGCACTGCACTGGGATTCGCCGACACCCTGGTCCAGGCCGGCTACGCCAGCGCTGCGAGCACAGGTGCGGCGGCATCCACCTTCGGCTTGGTTTGCGGAGGACTGATCGGCGGACCCATCGCCGCACGCCTGATCCGTCAACACCAGCTCCTGCCCCAGCGGCACAGTGCGGCGGACAACCTGCAAGCGATGCAAGCGGAAGAGGAGATCGTGGAGGCCACCCTTCACGAGGAGGGCATCTGGTACAGTCTGCGTGGCATGGCGAAGCTGGGGCCTTCCCTGTTAGGACACGTCGTGTTTTTGGTGGCACTGATCAAGGCGGGTGCATGGTTCAGCTACGCGCTGCAGGCCACCGGCATGGTTTTTCCCGCCTACATGGGTGCCATGCTGGTAGGAGTGATGGTGCGCAATGTGCTGCTGCTCTGCGGCATTTCCTGGATCGATGCCAAGGTGATCGATGCCCTCAGCGGCCTGATGCTCGGCGTTTTCCTCGCCACCGCGATGATGAGCCTCAACCTCAAAGAGCTCGCCGCCAGCGCCTTGCCGATGCTGATCATCCTCGCCGCACAAATCCTGCTGGTATGGGCCTTCGTGCGCTGGGTGACATTTCCTCTGCTGGGAAAAGACTACGATGCCGCCGTGATCGTCGCCGGGCACTGCGGCTTCGCCCACGGCGCCACTCCCAGCGCCGTCGCCAACATGGACTCGATCTGCCGCACCTTCGGCCCCTCACAGCGCGCGTTTTTGATCGTCCCCATCGTTGGTGGCATGTTGATCGATCTAACGAATTCGCTGAACATCACATGGTTTATCAATTTTCTGAAGTGACACGGTTCAATGCGGGTCATCCAATGAAGCGTCCCGTCAGGACGCGATCAATGAGAGAAAATCGCAGACCCATGGCTTCACCATGGGCTGGGATAAGTCGTCCTGTTAGGACGGGAAGGCCTTTGACATTCTCACTCTTTCCCCAACTCCTTCGCGGTCCAGGGTAGCGCCTGTGTTTTGACTTTTTCGCGCACGGCTTTGACTTGATCCGCGGAAATGGCGGGGGCGTCGTTGCTCCAGGATTGGCGGGCGAAGGTGAGGACGTCGGAAATTTTCTGATCGTCGAGGTCGTTGTGCGGCGGCATGACGCTGGTGAATTTCACGCCTTTCACCGTCACCGGTCCTTGCAGGCCCTTGAGCACGATCTTGATGGGTAGCTCGGGATCATTGACCAGCCACTCGGAGCCATCCAGCGGCGGAAATGCCCCGGGGGTGCCTTGGCCGTCGGGCTGGTGACAGGCGGTGCAGGTGAGAGCATAGACGGCCGCTCCGCGCTTGTGCACTTCCGCATCGATCTTGTTTTTCTTCTCGGTGACGACCGCAGGCTTCGCGGCATTGGCATGCCAGGCGCGCAGTCCGTCCAGGGCCGATTGCGGACTGCCGCCGCCGCCGAGTTTGATCAGGGAAAGATCATCGAACCACGCGGTGCCCGTCGAGCCACCATAGCCGCCGAAAAGACAATGCAGCAACTCACGGCCATCGCCATCGGTTTTGAAATCGAAACTGAGCTGTTGCCAGTCCTTGGTGCCGTCCATGCCTTTCGATTTTTCCTGGGCACCATGCACATTGATCATTGCGCCCATGCCGCCGGTGCGTTTCACATCCTCCGTGCGCACCCAGGCGGAAAAGCGGTAGGTGGTGTTCGGCTCGAGCTGCAATTCTATGCCCGCTCCGGCATCGACCGATTTGTTGGCGGTGATTTGCAGGGCCTTGCTCTTGTTGCGGCCTTGATCGGAAATGCTCAGTTTGACGCCATTGCGATCGCCGCCATACATGCGCAGCGACCAGCCCTTCGGCACGCCATTTTCTTCCTGGGAAAAATCGGCATTGGGCATCAGATTCGCGGGCGCGATGAAAACGGGTTTTTTCCCGCCTTTGGCATCGGCCAGGGCGATGATCTCCGCCGCGTTGCGTCGCGCGGCGATCTGCCAGGCATCGGCCAACACGGAATCCGCAAACAATTCTTTCGAGGACTCGGTCGCCATCGCGTAGAGCGATTTCGCCAGCTCGGCGGAAGGCGCGCCATAGGACAGCGCGACCAGTTTTTCGGCGAGCTCACGTGGCGACTTCGTCCCGAGATCCGGGCCCGTGGCCGAGGCTAGCAGAACCGCGGGAGCGGTTTTCCCGGCGTAGTCGGTGGCGATGCGGCGCAGCGCGCGATTCGGCGAACGCAGGGCGGCGGCGATGCTGGCGTCATCCAGCGCATGCAGCGCGGCCAAGACGGAAAAGGCATGCGCGGAGGCCACTTCCGATTTCGCCAGCAACGCCTTCAAGGCCGGAGCCACATCGTTTTTCGCACGCTGCACCAGCAAGCTCTGCGCGCTCATGCGCCAGAACAAATTCGGATGCGAGAGAGCCGCCACGAGCGATTCCTGTTTCGCCGGATCAAGTCCGGGATTCGCATCATCGCGCGAGCCGCCGGGGTAAATCCGATAGACCCGGCCGTGCTGCGTATCGCGCACCGGAGTCTCGTAGGCATTGCCCTTGCCGTTTTTCGCATCCATGCCCGAGTTGTTTTTGGTAGGCGTGGGGTTGTGCTGGATGATGAGGTTATACCAATCGCTGATCCACACCGCGCCATCGGGCCCGGTTTCCGCCGCCACCGGGCCCGACCACGCATCGGCCGAGCTGTAGAGGTTGTTGTACAGTTGTTTCGCCTGATAACTTGCGCCCTTGGGCTCGACGACGAATTGCCCGACCAGCTTGCCCGTGCCCTCGGTGACAAAGGCATACTTCTCGCGGTATTCCTCGGGGAAACGCGTGGAGGTGTAAAAGCTGTGGCCCGCGCCGGCGGTGTAGCGCTCGAACTGATCGACCTGACGGATGTCGTTCGAGGAAGGATTGAACAAAGGATTGTCATCCGCGCGCGGCGTTTTCGGCTGGTTGAGACCGAAGGCCTCGTAGCGCTCTTTGGCGAAGGTGTAGACCCACGAAGGATTGCCATTGGCGGTGGAGCCGAGGATGTCGAAGTCCGACGTGAAACCAAGACCCCACGTGTTGTTGGTCGTGCTTTGCAAGTACTCCAGCTTGGAGCCATCGGGACGGAAACGGAACAATCCGGAGGAAAACGAAATGGTTTGCCCGCCCACCGTGCCGCGGAAGCCGCTGTAGCCGACGGTGGCATAGACCCAGTTGTCGAGACCGAGGCGCATGTTCGATACACCCGCATGGGTATCGCCGATGCCGAATCCCTCGATGATCGATTTGCGCACATCCGCCTTGTCGTCGCCATTGGTGTCTTCTAACAAAAGAATCTCGGAAGCATTGGTGCACAGGAGTTGCGTGCCCACGAAACACAGCGAGGTGGGGATCGATAGCTTATCGGCGAACACCGTGAATTTGTCCGCACGGCCATCGCCATCGGTGTCCTCGCAAATGGTGATCTTGTCGTTGCCCATCTTGTCATCGTGCAGGTTGTTCGGGTAATCGACCGTCTGCAGCACAAACGCGCGGCCCTTGTGATCCCAGGCGACGTTGATCGGATTGACAATGTTCGGCTCACTGGCAAAGAGCGAGATTTCGAAGCCCACGGGGATCTGTGCCATCTTGATCGAGTCCTCCGGCTTTAGCGGCTTCTGTCCTTCGGGGATCAGCTCGCGCTTGAGGTAGCCGGGCAATTTCATCGGCTCCATTTCCAGTTTCGGAATTTCCAACGCCTTGAGTTTTTCATACGCCTCCGGCCCCACCGACCAATAGACCGCGCGTTTCAGCAGATCGTGAAACTGCGGCAAATCCCAGACCCGGTGATCGTGGCCCGATGCCGTGTAAAACACCCGCCCCTTGCCCTGACTGCGCACCCACGTCCACGGTTCGTCATCGCGCGTTTGCAGGATGGTGCGATCGTCGCCGTGATTGTCGTGCACGTAGGTTTCATCCCATGCCGAAAATCCCTGATAGCCCTCGGTGATCGGGTGCTTGGTGTTGACCGTCTTCGGCTCGAACACGCCCGTGGTGTGCGACTTGAAACGCCCACCCACGAGCTTGATAAACTCCGGTGAGCCACCGTAACAAGCCGAGGCGCAGTGAATGGGCAGAAATCCATGGCCGCTTTCCACGAAGTCCGTCAGCGCCTTGAGTTGCTCCGCCGGCATCGCCTGGTTCTGGTTCCAGTTGCCATACATCATCACGGCATCGAAATGCCGCAAGGTGTCCGCCTTGAAGACCTCCGCGGGATTTTCCGAGTAGGTGAAATTGATACCCGCCGTGCCGAGATTGCGTTTGATCACGCGATAGCGCGTGACCGGATCGTGGCCGGGATGGGCCGCCGTGGGCGCGCCGAAGAACAGCACCTCGAGCCGACGAGCTTCTTTTTTCGGCTGAATCAACGAGGCCGCCAACGCGGACAAACAAAGCAACAAGGGAAGGATCAGGCGCATAAGCAGTAGGTGGTGACGATACCCCGAGCGTAGTCCGCGCCTGTCAAAAATCGAGTTTGCGTTGTGTCATCGCAGCGCGCGCCGAGGTCGCTTGGCAAGCCAAAAAGAGTTTGAATAATTTCCCGCGCGACTCGTCACAACAGGTGCCATGAAAAAACAATGGATGCTTCTGATCGGCGCTGGCGCGGTGATGCTTTCCTCTTGCTACGATCCCTATTACGGCTCGGGCTACGGTGCCGGACCCTACCCGGCGAATGCCGCGGAAGCGGCAGTACCCTTGGTCGTGGGCGCGGCATTGGTGGGTGCCATCCTCAGCAACAACAACGACAACTGCTACCGCAGACCGTATTACGGCGGACATTATCACTGCCCGCCCCGCCGTGGTTGGTGATTTTCCCTCCCCCAACCCCGCTCCACCCCTGTGCCGAGCGGGAATTTTGCGCCCGTGTGCAAAATGCTTAAGCAATACTAGATATTTAGTAATTGGCGCAGCCCTTGCAGTAGCAACATACTAGACCTGCTACACAAATCCATTTGACACTACCAAATCTGATTCCCTAGTCTCGCGCGTCTCCCTACTCTTGGTTTTATGCGGTGCATTCAATGCGGTTCTCTGAAGGATAAAGTGCTCGACTCGCGGATGTCGAAGGACGGCACTACGATCCGGAGACGGCGCGAGTGCCTCGTATGCACCTACCGCTACACCTCCTACGAACAAATCGAACGCACCGAGCTGCGCGTGGTGAAACGGGATGGCACACGCGAGGCGCTGAATCGCGAAAAGTTGTTTCGCGGTCTGGTGAAAGCCTGTGAAAAACGCCCCGTGCCCATGGACCGTCTCGACCGCGCCGTGGAGGAAATCCTCAGTGATCTGCACAAAGATCACCTCGCCGAGGTGCCATCCGCCGCGATTGGCGCGAAGGTGATGGACAAGCTCCATTCCATCGATCCCGTCGCCTACGTGCGGTATGTCTCCGTCTATCGCCAGTTCGATAACGTCGGCGAGTTCATCAACGAAATCCAGGCTCTGGAGCGTCGTGCCGCGCGCGATCCCCTCCAGCGCCGCCTGTTCAAAGACTAGTCCCTTGTTTCCCTCCCAGCCCTAAGCCACCGTCCACCCAACCATTCACCCCACGTCCCTGCAACTATCTTTTTATTGTGATCGCACTCATTGGCAACCGCCCCGTCTTACAAGTTGGCCGTCATCAGGTATCGTGTTACGATTCCCAATGGCTGCGCGATGCCTTGTGCCGTGCCATGCACGCGGCGGATCGTGAGGATTTCCCCTTTGTGGACGAGATCTGTCAGGGGATTTTCCATTACCTGGAAAACAAATGCCCGCTGCGTCTGTTGCCGCTGCCGGCGCTCTACGACAAGATGCGCCGCATGCTCGAGCACATCGGTTGCGAAACGATCGCCCAGGCCCTGCAACCGCTGGCACCGCCGGTGCAGGTGTGCTTGCTGCGTTTGCTGCAGGAGCACGACTGTGTCGTGGAGCTGTCGCTGTTTCCCATGCTGCGCCGGGAAATCGACGACCTCTGCGCCGCCGGAGCGAATGAAATCCGCTTCCTCCACATCAAGGAGGCGGCGATGCGCGTGCGCGGCACGGAAAAGTGGGACAAGCACTGCGAGCGCCTGCGTCAGGAAATCGAAGGCTTTCTGCAATCCTACGACCCCCGCTCCCACACCACCCAATCGAGCACCCTCATCCTCCACCTCTGCGAAGCGCCGGGGGCATGAGTGCCGTGGAAATCCCTCATCGATACGCCGATACCGGCTGCGGTTTCACGCCGAGTTTTTCGTAGTTGAATCCGCTGGACAGAGGCTTGTAGGGGCTGGTGTATTCGATGCTGCTCTCGGCGGAAATTTTTCCCTCCAATCCCAGTCCCCAGTAGGCCGCATTCACGAGCAGGCGGCGCAGGCCGGGGTTTTCGAAATCCTTGGCGCTGCCCATGGTCGATTGCAGCACGCGCGCTTCCTTGCCCTGCGTTGTTTTCCACAGCTTGTGCCACACCACTGGCAATGGTTCTTTTTCCGGATTGTCCTTGCCTCCTTGTTCGCGGCCAATGAGCGGCTGGCCCATGACCAGCGCCGTGCAGCCGGCAGGCAGGCCCTCGCCTTCCTTGTAGGTGCGATAGACATCCGTCAGTCCCCAGATGTCTTTGACGCCGGTAAGGATGGCATGTCCTTTTTGCTCGGGCACGATGTCGCCACGCGTCGAATCCGCCTGCCAGTTGCCGTGATGGCTCATAAAGCTGCCGCCCAGGATGTCGCCGATGGTCACGCGCTTGCCGTTCCTTTCATAGGGCAGGGGACTGCGAAAGGCATGGTTCGCGGTGCGCAGGCCGATGATGGGTTTGCCGGAGTCAAAGTAGGCCACCCAGTGTTTCAGTTCCTCATCGGACAAGGTCAGCAAGCGTGCGCAAAAAATCAACAAATCCGCTTTGGCCAGGTGCTCCATACCGGGAATGTGATGCGGCTTGAACTCGCTTTCCTTGCCCTTTTCCGGATAGACCGGCATGGTCGGATCGACAAGTCCCTGGTCATTCACGCCAAACAGCACGGTGCAATCAAAGCCATGGTGCTTCGACAAAATCCCGGCCAGCATGGGCAAGGACTGCTCGCTGCGGTATTCCTGATCCGCTGTGATGAAAACGATGTGCTTGCCCTTGCCGGGGCCCTCGCCGCCAGGATAGGTCAGCCATTGCGGACTTTCCGGCACAGGATGGGCATGGCTGGGCATGCCCGCCATCACACAGGAGAATAACAGAGTGGCAAGTGTTTTGATGTTCTTCACGGCAAAAAAACCATAAACAGAAAACGATTCATGCCAAGAAGATTTGCAGAGTGCTCGGGTATTACCCAGCTATGTCAAAGAGCACGCAACCCCATCAGCGCGGGCGCGCGTTGATGCTGGAATCACGGGAAATCATCGAAAAAACGGTTGGTAGGGGTTGCCACGGCGCGGTTTGTTGCGCTTGGCTTATCTTCTTCGTAGTCCGTAAAGAGGATTCCTGTGATGATGTCTGATCACCATGATTCGATTGTGGAGAAGACGCTCCTCAAACAGAATATGGTAGGGAAACCTCTCTAGGTTGCTCCGCCTTCTGCCGCTTGGGTCGTAGTGATGTCTCTCTGGATGCTTCTCGATGTCATCGATGGCGTCATCGATCTCCTTCCAGAACTTGTCGCGCAACTCATCCGATATCTCCGCATACATCGCGGCGATCTCGCTTGCATCCTTCGCTGCCTTGGGATGGATAAAAAGTGGCTTCATGCTGCCACTCATCGCCCGCACAGCCTACGGAACTCTTCCTTGGTTACGCCAACAACGGCACCAGAGTCCATCTCCGCTGATCGATTGTCGACCTCATCATCGTCAACCCAGTAGTGGGTGTCATCGAGGCTTCCAAGAAGAAGAACGGCCAATTCAGCCCGCTCAGGCTTGGAGAGGCCGACGACAGATTCTCGAATTTCAATGAATGTGCTCACACCACTAGGCTACCTCGTTCTGCTCAGAATTCCAGTCCAAATTTTTTGCACAAATTTGAAGGTCTGGCACGGCGGCACAGGATTCATAGAGCAAAGCGAACGAGGGAGCTTATCCGTCCTTGCTACCCACGACGTGTTCACCCGTTGTGTTTGTGTGATGAATGTCATGGTAATGTTGTGCTATAAGCGGGATTAGTCTGCATCCATGAGATAAAGGAATCAAGGCGAGCACTTACGCCCGCGATGTTGTCCAAGGGTCCAGCGACGATAAAATCATTAGCGCCCGAAGCTTTGTTGAGTGCCAGAAGGTCGAGGCAGAACGCATGGTCCCAAGCGAGGAACTGAACGTAATGGCTGAGGGTCTCAAACTCCCAGCACAGTGTTCGACCATACTGCTCGTTGCGTATGAGCCGCAGTTCGCATCCGCCGATTTGGTTGCGATGTGAAGCCACCCAAGCGGCAACGAAGTCGGTGGTTGATGTGGGCGATTCAATCACGAGTGGCGATTTATTCTGACGAACAGTCAATTAGTTCAGTCGCAAATGATATCGACAGGAGGCAGTTTGGCTAGTTGATTTTTCGGCACCTCTCGCATCATTCATTTGCCGCGACTTACGCAGTTGATTCGTTTCGAACGGCACTTCTTTGAGGAAGGGATCCCGCCCACATGAGAGAGGGCGGCGGGCGTGCGGGACGTTGCAGTCGTGCTGGACAGACGGGAAAAATTCGCGCACACTGCCGTCCCGCCGCGCTGGCACCAGAGCTCATGGACTTTCTCAAGAATCTATTTTCCGAACCATTCGTGCTCGGGCTGATCGTCGGTCTCCTGCCTGCGGCGCTCGCATGGAAGAGTGCGCTCGCCACGAAATTTCTCGCCAAAAAGGAACGGCAGAAGCACGAGAAGGAAACCGCCGAGCTCAAGGCTCACTTGCAGACGCAGCTGAAAATCAACGCCAGCGGCAATGACTCGCTGCAGAAGGAGCTGGAACAACTGCGCGCGCAAAACGAGACCTTGCGCATCAATCTCGCGGCTTCCCAGCAAAAGCCGGGTCGCGCGGAAATGCGGCACTTGCAGATCACCGAGACCGCCGTGCGCACCATGCGCGAGCAGGCCCCCGGCTTCGCGCAAGCATGGGAACGGGCGATGCGCGATGCCGAGCAGATCGCCGAACAGCAGGACAGCGGACTGGTGAAAATGGTGCGCCGCATGATTCCTTCGTTAGGCCAGGGCAAGGCGAAGACCGAGACCGATCCGGAAGCGGGCGCTTGAGGATAAGAACATCTTTCGAAACAACTCCCTCATTCATTATGTGGACAGGATACAACGGGATTTTCGCGATCGGCTGCCTGGGACTGGTCATTTTATCGGTCGTTTGGTTTTTGTTGGAGAGAAGATCGGACCGGCGCGGGTGGAAATGGGGAGGACCCCTGAGCACAGCGGTCGCCGCAGTCATCGTGGCGGGAACCTGGCGGGCGGATTCCCTTCCCTGGATTTGGATGATCCCACAGTTCACGATGTTGTTGTGGCTGGCGACTCTTGTCTGGATGGTGATCGGCGTCGTTTCCGCATGTTGCGTGAAGGGTGGCGATCGATGGCCCTTGCTCAGCGTTGCCTTGGTGTCGCTGGCCTTTAACGGATGCTCGTTTTTGGTATTTTTGTGGATGGCCACGGTATCGCCCGCAGGTGTGTGACTGCCATCTCCTGCGCGGAACCCGTGCCTGTTACTGGGGGAGAGACTGAAGTCCGCGCTCCGATTTCATCTCTGGGCTTGTCAGCGGCGGCGGGGGCGCTAGGCTGGGGCGGTGGATTCTATCGGGCATACATCGCCACCCAGAGCATGGGCGGAAATTGATCGCGGGGCCTTGCGGCACAATCTGGAAGTGGCGCGCGCGGTGTGGCCCGGCATGGCGATGATGGCGGTGGTCAAGGCGGGGGCCTATGGCCATGGGCTGGAAGAGGTGGCGCGGGTGTTTGCGCAGGCGGGGGTGGCGTTTCTGGGCGTGGCGAATGTGGGCGAGGCCCGGCGCATCGCGCAGGCGGGGATCGAGTGCCGGATTTATCTGTTAGGCGCGACGTGGCGGGAGGAGCGCCAGGAAATCGTCGAGCGCGACTGGACGCCCTGCGTTTCCTCGATGGAGGAAGCGCGGCACTTCGATGCTTTGGCGCAGGCACGGGGCAAGACGCTGGCGGTGCACCTGGCGGTCGATACGGGCATGGGCCGCGGCGGCTTTGTGGCGGAGCATTTGCCGGAAATTCTGGCGCAGTTGCGGCAATTGCCGGGCTTGCAGATCGAGGGCATCGGCTCGCATTTGCCCTCGGCGGATGAGGATGAGGCCTTCACGCGGGCGCAGTTCGCGCAGTTTGCGGGCATCATCGAGGAACTGGGCGGGGAGAAGACCTTTGTTTGGCGTCACCTGGCCAATAGTGCGGGCTTGCTCGGCTATGAGCCGCGCGAGTGCAATCTGGCGCGCCCGGGGCTGATGCTGTATGGCATTTCCCCGCTGCCGGGGCATCAGGAGCAGCTGCGACCGGCGATGACCTTGAAATCCCGCGTCACTCTGATCCGCACCTTGCCGGCGGGGCATGGGGTTTCCTATGGGCGTAGTTACGTGACGACGCGGCCGACGCGGGTGGCCACGATCGGCATGGGCTACGGCGACGGCTATCCGCGCCATGTTTCCGGTCACGCGCCGCGGGTGTATGTGCGCGGGCAGTATTTTCCGATTCTCGGTCGGGTGACGATGGACCAGATGATGATCGACGTCACCGATGCCACCGACGTGAGCGAGGGCGATGAGGTGGAGCTGTTTGGCGCGCACATTTCCGTGAGCGAAGTGGCGCAAAAGGCGGACACGATTTCGTGGCACGTGCTCACCGGCATCACGGCGCGGGTGGTGCGGCTGTATCTCTGAGGTGCCTGCGGTCTTGCGTTGTGCGCGTTGGCGCTGTAGGGTGGGGGCGTGAGATTGGTGGCATGGTTGATGGGGTTTTCGCTCTGCATCCTCTTGATTTGGATGATCTGGGGCGGGCACTGGGCGCAGTGGACGGATGTGCGGGTGGTGGGTGAGGCGCTGCAAGGGTATGGCGTTTCCGCCGGACTGGCGGGTGTGGTGTTGCTGGTGCTGGATCTCGTGCTGCCGGTGCCGGGCACGGTGGTGATGTCGGCACTGGGGTTTCTCTACGGCACGCTGCTGGGTGCGCTGCTGGGCTTTGTGGGTTCGTTCATCGCGGGGATGATCGGCTACGGCATCGGGCGCTTGTTTACGGAAAAAACCGCGCGCTGGTTTCTCGGCGAAAAGGATTTTGTGCGCGGCAAGGCCTTGTTTTCCCAGGGCGGCGGCTGGGTGATCGCCCTTTCGCGCGCGGTGCCGATTTTGCCGGAGGCGCTGGCGGTGACGGCGGGGCTGCTGCGCATGCCATTGGCGGCCTTTGTGCTATCGCTGACCTGCGGCAGCCTGCCGATGGCGGTGCTGTTCGCTTGGATCGGCGCCACGGGGCATGACAGACCGCTGCTGACGCTGGTGCTGAGCTTCGCGGTGCCGGCGGTGTTGTGGTCGCTCGCCTCGCTGGGACAACGGCGGAATCATTGATGATTGCCTTTTGTGACGGAATCGTCACAATCGGCCAGTCGTGCGGGGTGATGGTGCATGCCATGGTCATTCCTGCCCCACTGCGACCGATGACAGCCATGGCCCCAATGACAGATTCCGTGATTCAAACTCCGGCTACCACAGCGGTGGCGGTGGAGGATGTCGATTTTTGCTATGGCTCGAGCCGTGTGCTGAAGAACGTCAATCTGGCGATCGAAGCGAACAAAGTGACGGCTTTCATCGGACCCTCCGGCTGTGGCAAGTCCACGCTGCTGCGCTGCCTTAATCGCATGAACGATGAAATCCCCGGCGCGCGCATCACCAAAGGACGCATCTGCCTGCGCGGCGAAGACATTTACGGACTGCGCGTGGATGTGGTGAAACTGCGCAGCGAGGTGGGCATGGTGTTCCAGAAGTCCAATGTGTTTCCGCGCAGCATTTTCGAAAACGTGGCGTATGGCCTGCAAGTGCGCGGGGAGCGCAATGCGGCGGTGATCCGGCAACGTGTGGAGGAAGCGCTGCGGCAGTCGGCCTTGTGGGATGAGGTGAAGGACCGTTTGCACGAGTCCGGCCTGAGTTTGTCCGGTGGCCAGCAGCAGCGCTTGTGCATCGCGCGCGCCATCGCGGTGAAACCGAACGTCGTTCTCATGGACGAGCCGTGCAGCGCGCTGGATCCGATCGCGACGCTGAAGGTGGAGGAACTGCTGTGGGAGCTGCGCAGCAGCTATACCTTCATCGTGGTCACGCACAGCATGCAGCAGGCCTCGCGCATCTCCGATCGCACCGCGTTTTTTTACATGGGTGAGGTCGTGGAATATGATCTCACCAGCAAAATGTTCACCAACCCGCGCGAGAAGCGCACCGAAGAATACATCAGCGGCCGCTTCGGCTGATTTTAGAAAACAAGACCATGAATGGACCCCACATTTTCCGTGATTTCGATAACGCCATCCGCACTCTGAAGGATGAAGTATTGCTGATGGCGAGTCTGACGCGGCAAAACCTGGAGCGGGCGATGCGTTCGCTTCTCGACCGCGATATCGAGCTGTCGCGCGTGGTCATCGGCGATGACAGCGATGTGGATGATTTGGAAATCCGCGTGGATCAGACCGGCATGGAAATTCTGGTGCGTCACCATCCGGTGGCCTCGGATTTGCGACTGGTGATTTCCTCGATGAAAATTTCGACCTGCCTGGAGCGGATCTCGGATCACGCGGTGAACATCGCCAAGCGTTCCAAAAAAATCTGCCGTGGCCCGGAGCTGCCGGATGTGGCGCTGGTGGAGCCGCTCTACGTGATGGCGGACAATTTGCTGCGCGATGCGATGATTTCCTTCACCGATCAGAACGTCGCACTGGCGGAGGGATTGAAGGCGCGCGATAAGGAACTGGACCGGCTGCACAAGACGCTCATCGCTTCCTTGAGCGAAAGGCTGGAGCATCCCGAGGGCAAATCGGAATCGCTGTTGCATTTGATTTTCGTGATCCGCTCGCTGGAGCGCGTGGGCGATCTGGCCGTGAACATCGGGGAAGATGCCGTGTTTTTGGGCAGCGCCCAGGACATCCGGCATGCCACCAAAAAAGCCTCGAAAGCCTCCGAAAGCGACGGCTCCGAATGAAACGAATTTGTCACAGGCGGAATCTTTCGCATCGCCACTAACAGCCTATGTTGGAACGCGTGCAGACAGTATTAGTGATCGAAGACGAGGCGGATATCACCGACCTGGTCGCATTCAATTTGGAACGGGTGGGATGCCGCGTGTTGAAAGCGTATGATGGCCAGGTGGGTCTCGAGCTCGCGTTGAAGGAACGTCCCGACATCATCGTGCTCGACCTGATGTTGCCGACCTTGAACGGTCTCGGCGTGCTCAAGGGATTGCGTCGCGATGCACGCACCCAGCAAATTCCCGTCATCCTGCTCACGGCGCGTGCCCAGACGGAGGACCGCATCGCCGGCCTGGCCGCAGGGGCGGATGACTACGTCACCAAACCGTTTTCGCCCAAAGAACTGGTGCTGCGCGTGCAGGCCGTGCTGAAGCGCATGCAGATCAACTCGGGATCGACGGATTTCGCCGTGGGGCCGTTCCGCTTCGACAAGAACTCGCTGAAATTTTATATCGATAACGAACCGGTGGAACTGACCTCCACCGAATTCAAGTTGCTGCTTTTTTTGTGCGAGCGGGCGAACCATCCGCAACAGCGCAACGACATGCTGCGCAGTGTATGGGGCTACAGCGACGATGTGATCAGTCGCACGCTGGACACCCACATGAAACGCCTGCGGCAAAAATTGGGCGGTCATGCGGATAAGGTTGAAACGATACGCGGAGTGGGCTATCGTTTCGTCAATCCCGCTCCATGACCATCGAAAGATCCATCCTCTGCCTCGCCCTGCTGATCATCGCATGGCTGTGCGCGGATCGGATCAAAAGAAAAAAACGATTCCATCGAGAAATTCAACGGGTGAAAATGATGCATAACGAGGCACTGGAGGCCGAAAGAAAACGCCACGAGCTGTTGCTCGACGGGCTCTCGGACGCCTTGTTTCTCGTCGATCAACAAGGCCTGGTGTGCTATGCGAACATCGCCGCACGGAAGATGTTCGCGGAGCGCAATGTCATCGGCCAGTCGCCCCAGGCGGTCTTTCCGGATGCCCGTTTCATCGAGGCCATCCACCAGTGCGAGCAGAACAACCAGTCCGTGGTGCAGCGGTTGGTGCTGCCACAGCAGCTTTCCCCGCTTGGCGCCCGCGAGAACCGTGGGGTCAACGCGTGGCTGCTGGACGTGGCACCGCTGCCGCCCGAGGCCTACCCGCAGGCGAAGCTGCGCGTGTTGCTGCGCGACCTGACGGCGGAATTCCAGAGCGAGCAGGTGCGCAAGGACTTTGTGGCGAATGCCTCGCACGAGCTGCGCACTCCGCTGGCGATCATCCAGGGATATCTGGAAAATTTGTTAGAAGCGGGGGCTTTGCGTGATCATCAGCAGGCCGCGCGGTTTCTCACGATCATGTCGAAACACACGGACCGGGTGTCGCGCATCGTGGAGGACATGTTGGTCATTTCCCGGCTGGAGTCGGGCGAGGCGGCGGCGCTGAGCATCGAGCCTTTCGAGTTTTTCAGCTGCGTGCAGGATGTGTTGGAAAGGCTGGAGCATCTGATTGTGAGCCAGCAGGCGAAGGTCGACTACGAGGGCGTGGAGCGCGGCCTGATGATCACGGGCGACCGTTTTTACTGGACGCAGGTATTGTTCAATCTGATCGAAAACGCGCTGAAACAGAATCCTCGCCCCGGCCTGCATGTGACGGTAACGGCGGCGGAACGGGCGGATGGCATTCATGTCGCGGTGGCGGATGACGGCATCGGCATTCCCAGCAGCCACCTGCCGTTTGTGTTCAAACGATTCTATCGGGTGGACCAAAACCACACCAACTCGGCCATCAAGGGCACGGGTCTGGGCCTATCCATCGTGAAGCGCGCGATCGAAGCGCACGGCGGACAAATTTCGGTGAGTTCCACGCCGGGGCGCGAAACGAAGTTTTCCATTTTCCTCCCCGCGGAGCGCGCGGTGATGGGGAGGGTCGGCTGAGCGTGCCTTGAGGGATTTTTCCTTTTGCGCTTTATCTCGTCGCTTCCCTGCGACAGCATGGCCTTGTTGTGTTTCTCCTTCCTGACATACTGATGGCAAGCGGCGCGGCGGACATCTCGCCCTTGTTCGGCCTGCTGACGCTGGTGTTGCTGTTGGCGGTGTTTGTGTCGCTGGTGATGGCACGGCTGCGGCAGAGTTTGTTGGTCGGTTATTTTCTCTGTGGCATTCTGATTGCCAATAGCGGCGTGCCGGAATGGCTGGGCATGGATACGAAGGGCGCCATCATCCCGCAACTCGCGGAGCTGGGCATCGTGCTGCTGATGTTCACGTTGGGCGTTGAGTTTTCGATCCGCGAGCTGCATCACCTGTGGCGCCTGGCGTTGTTCGGCGGGGGAATGCAGGTGGGCATCACGGCATCGCTGGCAGGGGGCATCGCGGCGGTTTGCGGACGCCCGTGGGAGGAATGTTTGCTCATCGGCATCGTGTTCGCGCTGAGCTCCACGGCGGTGTCGCTGAAGTCGTTCCAGGATCAGGGCATCGGCGGCAGTCCGGGGGCGAAGGCGGCGCTGGGCATCGCGCTGTTTCAGGACATTCTGGTGATCGGTTTGTTTCTGGTGCTGCCTGCGTTGTTAGGAAACTCCGATCAGCCGATGGGGCGTGAAATTTTATTGGCATTGGGCAAGGGAGTGGCCTTTCTCGCAGGGGCGGCATTGTTGGGCAGATTCGGCATCAATCCGCTTTTGCACGCGGTGGCGAAAACGCGCAGCCGCGAGTTGTTCACGCTGACGATCATCGGCATGAGTGCCGGGGTGGCGTATGCGGGAGGAGCCATGGAGTTGAGCCTGGCGCTGGGTGCCTTTGCCGGCGGGCTGATGGTGAGCGAGTCGATCTACAGCCATCGCATCATGACGGACATCCTGCCGTTCAAGGATCTTTTCCTGACGATCTTTTTTGTGTCGGTGGGTCTGATGATCGAAACACAGGTGGTCTTGGCGAATTGGTGGATCATTTTGTTAGGCACGCTGGTGATTTTTCTGGTCAAGTTTCTCACGGTGTTCGGCGTCGTGCGTCTGCTCCGCCTGCCGCTGCGGCCCGCCCTGCTCGCGGCCGCCAGTCTCGCGAGCGTGGGGGAGTTTTCGTTGGTGTTGATTCAGAAATCGAACCAGTACCGCCCCTTCGATCCGTGGCTGGAGCAAATGATCCTGATCTGCACCGCGCTGGGCATGGCGATGATCCCGGGCACGATGATCGCCACCGCACCCTTAAGCGCCTGGCTGGAACGCAAGGGCTGGTTCCGCAGCAAGCGCGTGACGCCGGGCACGCTCGATCTCAGCAGCTCGATCAAGAGCCTGGAGGATCACGCGGTCATTTGCGGCTATGGCCCGGTGGGGCAGGCGCTGCACGAGGCGATGCTCAATGTGGGCGTGGAGTGCGTGGTGATCGACCTCAACGCGGACACGGTGCGGCAGCTGAAAAAACAAGGATATCCGGTATTGTTCGGTGATGTGACCCATCCGGAAGCACTGGCTCTGGCGAAAATCAAACGGGCGCGCCTGATCGCGTTCACCTTCCCGCAGGTCCACGTCACCAAGCTGGCCATTCCTCTGGTGCAACAGGAAAATCCCGCCATCCTCGTGCTGGCGCGGGCGAAATTTTCCTCGGAAGCGCTGGAGCTGAGCCTGATGGGCGCGCGGGTGATTCACGATGAAAATGAGAGCGCCCAGGCGATGGTCGATCTCGGCATGTGCGCCTACGAAAAGCCGTTGGTGTGATGCTGGCGCTCAGCGGGCGAAGAGTTCGCGGCAAAGCATGCAGCTTTTGCCATTGCAGCCGCGGGCGGTGCAGTGCTCGCGTCCGGCGAAAATGATCTGCAAGTGCAGCTTGTTCCATTTCTCGCGCGGAAACAGTTTTTTCAAATCCGCTTCCGTCTGCTCCACGGATTTTCCGGATGATAGTTTCCAGCGCCTGGCGAGGCGGTGGATGTGGGTATCCACGGGAAACGCCGGCACTCCGAAGGCCTGCGCCATCACGACCGACGCCGTTTTGTGGCCCACACCCGGCAGTGCTTCCAGGGCCGCGAAGTCCTGCGGCACCACGCCCTGATGATGCTCCACCAGCAGACGCGATAGCTCCACGATGGCCGCACTCTTGCGCGGCGACAGACCACAGGGGCGGATGATTTCCCTGACTTTCTCGAC
This sequence comes from Verrucomicrobiia bacterium, assembly GCA_947462875.1. GTDB lineage: Bacteria > Verrucomicrobiota > Verrucomicrobiia > Verrucomicrobiales > Akkermansiaceae > UBA956. The sequence goes on along the minus strand of CANHQJ010000005.1, from coordinate 115,904 downwards.
CGGCACGCGGCTCATGTCATGGGGATTGTCGGCCAGCGCGAACAAGGCGGGCGTGACGGTATTCACGCGGGCATCCGTGCACTGGGCCGAGAGCAGCACCGCGACCAACAGGGTGAACGGGTCCTTGTGATCGAGCGGGATGGGCGTTTCCGGATAGAGCTGCTCGAGCCGGTCGAGCAGGTAGGAGGCGCGTTCTTTTTTGGTCATGACGGATGGGTCTGATAGGCGCTTTCCTGAAGCTTAGCCACTTTTCTGCCGGTCAGCAGCAACCACCATTCGCGCGCGCAGCCGAGGATGATCGCGGTGACGAGGATCAGGAACAAGCCGGTGATGCCGATGTCCACCCACGCGTTGGTGATCGCCTGCTCGCTGAATTTACGCTTTTCCTCACTGAGCGCCGTGGCGAGCAGTGCGCGGTGTTTTTCGATCGCCGGCAGAAATCCGGCAGCCTTGGGCGAAAAGATTTTCATCCATCCGGCGATGAAGGTGACGCAGGTGAGGAAGATCATCGGGATCACGGTGACGAGGCAGTATTTCACCTTGCCCATCTTGATTAAAATCGTGGTGCCGAGGCAAAAGGCGATGACGGCGAGCAACTGGTTCGAGATGCCGAAAATCGGCCACAGGCTCTTCGCGATGCCTTCGGGGTCTTTCGCTCCCTGGTAGAGGAAATACCCCCACGCCGAGACTAACAGAAAGGTCGAGATCACATTCGCGCCCCAGGAACCGGTGTCTTTCAATTTCGGCACGAAGGTCCCGAGAAAGTCCTGCAAAATGAAACGACCCACCCGCGTGCCGGCATCCAGCGTGGTCAGGATGAACAGGGCCTCGAACATGATGGCGAAGTGATACCACAGCGCCAGCGCGTCCTTGCCTTTGAAGACTTTCTGGAACATCACCGCCATGCCGACGGCGAAAGTCGGCGCGCCCCCTGCTTTGCCGATCATGGTCGGCTCCTGCAGTTGCGTGGCGAGGTGTTTCATCTCCTCCAGCGTGACGGCGTAGGTCGGTCCGTAGGCATTGATCTTGGCGAGCTGCATTTCCACCGCGACGGGGTCGGCGGGATCGATGGGCGAGTTGATCGCGAAATACTGCCCCGGCGGCAAGGTGGATGCCGCGATGATCGCCATCAGCGCCACCAGCATTTCCACCACCATCGCGCCGTAGCCCACGAGCTTGATTTCCTTTTCACGGGCTAACAATTTCGGCGTCGTGCCCGAGGAAATCAGCGCGTGAAAACCACTCACCGCACCGCAGGCGATGGTGATGCAGACAAACGGAAACACCGGTCCCGGCACGACAAAGCCCGAGCCATCGATGAACGGCGTGATCGCCGGCATTTGCAAGGGCGGCGCGAGAAACACAATGAAAATCGCCAGCACCGCCACGGTGCCGAGCTTCATGAAGGTGCTGAGGTAATCGCGCGGCGCGAGTAGCAACCACACCGGCAGCACCGCGGCCGCGAAGCCGTAAATCATGATCGCCCACGCGAGCGAGGTGGTGCTCAGCGTGAGTGCCGAATCCCACGAGTCGGGCAGAAATTTCCCGCCCACCACGGCAAAGAGCAGTCCGACCACGCCGGCGATCGATACCGGCGTGACGCCGAATTTGCCCGACTTGATCGCCAGTCCCATCAGCATCGCCAGCGGGATGGTGCAGGCGATCGTGAACAAGCCCCACGGCGAATGCGCCAGCGCCTTTGCCACCACCAGTCCCAGCACCGCCAGAAGAATCGTCATGATGGCGAGCAGACTGAACATCGCGATCAGCCCGACCACGGGATTGATCTCCTCCTTGAGCATTTGCCCTAACGATTTTCCATCGCGTCGCATCGAGGCGAACAAGACGATCGCATCGTGCACCCCACCGCCGAGCGCCGCGCCGATCAAAATCCACAAGGTCCCCGGCAGGTAGCCGAACTGTGCGGCCAGCACCGGCCCCACCAGCGGTCCGGGCCCGGCGATCGCCGCAAAATGGTGGCCGAATACCACCCACTTCGGCGTCGGCACGAAGTCCTTGCCATCCGCCCGGGTCACCGCGGCCGGAGCGCGCAGGTCATCGACCGTCAGTACCTTCGCGATCAGCCACGATGCATAAAACCGATAGGCCACCGCAAACGTGCAAACGCCCGCGATGACCAACCACAGCGAGTTCACCGGTTCGCCACGGGAAAATGCCGTCACCGCCACTGCCGCCGCGCCGAGCAGGGAAATGCACAGCCACATCAGGATTTTTGCCAAACGCATGGCGCACCCTAAAAATTCTTCCTCCCGCTAGCAAGGAGGAAAGATGCCATGCTGCGCGCTTGGCAGGTGGCAGCGAATGGTGCAAAAAACTTCCGCCCCTTACCCTGAACTCCCATGATTCGTTCCTTCACTAAATCCTTCTTTCCGCTGATCGCCTGCCTGTGGGTGGCTTCGTTTTCCCAAGCCGCCGCTGCGAGCGCTGTGGCGGAGTTGCTGAAAAAACCCGCCGACTGGTTCGCCACGGCCGAGGCCCGCACCATCGCCCAGAACATCCTCAGCTATCAGACCGAGGTCGGTGCCTGGCCGAAAAATACCGATACCGTGAAGCGACCGTATCGGGGTGCCAAAAAAGATCTCAAGCCCACCTTCGACAACGGCGCCACCATGGATGAGCTGCGTTTCCTCGCCCGCAGTTACCAGGCTACCAAGAACGCCGAGTATCTGAAAGCTTTCCAGAAAGGGCTCGACTACATTTTCATCGCCCAATACCCGAATGGCGGTTGGCCGCAGTACTACCCGCTCAGCACCCAGTACCACCGCCACATCACGTTCAACGATGGCACCATGGTGCGTGTCATGGAGTTCCTGCGCGAGGTCAGCCGCGATCCCGTCTATGCGTTCCTTCCCGCTGATGTCCGGAAAAAAGCCGCCACCGCCTTCGATAAGGGAGTCGCCTGCATCCTGCGCTGTCAGATCCGCATCGATGGCAAGCTCACCGTCTGGTGCGCGCAGCACGATGAAGTGACCCTCGCCCCGGCGACCGCGCGCTCCTACGAACTGCCCTCGCTCAGCGGCTCGGAATCCGTCGGCATCACACGCCTGTTGATGAGTCTGGAAAAACCGTCAGCCGAAGTGATCGCGGCCGTGGAGGCGGCGGTGGCATGGTTTGAAAAATCCGCCCAACGCGGCATCCGCATCGAGACCATCACCGATCCCAAGGCTCCCGGCGGGAAAGACAAAGTCGTGGTCAAGGACCCGAAAGCCCGACCCCTGTGGGCGCGTTTTTACGATCTCAAAACCCAGCAACCACTTTTCTGCGACCGCGATGGCATTCCTAAAATCGCGTACGCCGCCATCGGCCACGAACGCCGCAACGGCTACTCCTGGTATGGCAATTGGGCGCAATCATTGCTCGAAAAAGACTACCCGAAGTGGGAAAAAGAAGTGTCCCGCCGCTGACCCCTAACCGCATTCCCCGTTGCACATCGGTCATTTGCGGCTAACGTAACAGCACGTGGGAAAACAAAGCGAACAGTCGCGCATCGTGGTGCCGGAATGGTTGGATGAATTGCCAGCCGATGACCCGCGTGCCATCCGCTCGCGAAAGGAGCTGCGCTGGATCAATGCCCTCATGGGCAATGAGCGCTGGATTCTCGCGCAATTGGCAAAATACCCCGCCGCCACCGCGCAGGGCGTGCTGGAGCTGGGGGCGGGCGAGGGGCGGTTGTCGCGGAAAATCCACGAGCGTTTTCCCCAGTGCCGGGTCTGTGGCGCGGATCTGCTGGAGCGGCCTTCTCAGTTGCCGCAGGGCATAGACTGGCGCTCGGGCGATCTCACCACGCAAGCACCCTCGCGGGATTTCGGCGTGCTGGTGGCGAATTTGTTTTTGCACCATTTTACGGATGACTCGCTCGCATGGTTCGCCGCCTGGCTGCCGCACGTGTCGCTGGTCATCCTCAATGAGCCGCTGCGCCGAGGTAGCTCGCATTTCTGGGGCCGGCTGCTCCGCCCGTGGCTGCAAGAGGTGACGCGGCGCGACATGCATGTCAGCATCGATGCCGGATTTCTCCCCGGAGAATTGCCACGCCTCTGGACCGCTCCGCTGGCCGACTGGGATATCGAGGAAAAAGAATCATGGCCCGGGGCCTATCGCAGTGTATGGCGCAGGAAATGAAAACGATCACCATCGCCGGCGGCGGCCTCGCGGGATTGGCACTGGGCATCGCTCTGCGCCGCGTGGGGGTGCCGGTGACCTTGCACGAGGCGCTGCGCTACCCGCGGCACCGCGTGTGCGGCGAGTTCATCTCGGGCGTGAGCGATGAAACGTTGGCGTCGTTGGGGATCGATGCCGCCCTCGCCCCCGCCCACCGACCGCAGCAAGTCCGTTGGTGGAGTGGCTCGCATTTCCTCAGCCGCTTCTCGCTGCCGGAACCAGCCCGCGCCCTTTCCCGCTTCGCCCTGGATGAAGTGCTCAGCCGGCAATTCCGCGCGCTCGGTGGCGAGATTTGCGAAAATTCCCGTGTCGCGCCTGTGCCCGCTCCCGGCCTGGTCTGGACCGCCGGACGCCGCCCGGCGAAGGGCCCGTGGATCGGCCTGAAGGCCCATGTGCGCGATCTGGATCTCGACCACTCGTTGGAAATGCACCTCGGCTCCCACGGCTACGTCGGCCTCGTCGCGGTGGAGGACGGCTGGGTCAATGTCTGTGGCTTGTTCCGCCTTATGCCGGAACGCGCCCGTAGCTCCGAACCGCTCCTGCTCACCTACCTGCGCCACAATGGCCTCGAAGATCTCGCCACACGATTGCACCGGGTGCCGTGGCGGGAGCACTCGGAGAGCGCCGTGGCGGGATTCCGCCTCGGCCTCCAGCCGCCGCTGCCCGGACTCATGAGCCTGGGCGATGCGCACAGCATCATTCCACCCTTCACCGGGAATGGCATGAGCATGGCGCTGGAGGCCGCCGCGCTCGCCGTCCCTCCCCTCCAGCGCTACGCCCGTGGGGAGATCGATTGGGACCTATCGTGCGCCCTCGTGCGGCAGACCGCCCGACGTGCTTTCACCCGACGCCTCTCGCTCGCCGGCACTTGCCAAGGCCTGCTCCTGGCACCATGGTTCCGCCGACCTTTGGAAATCCTCGCCCAAGAACAATTGCTGCCGTTTTCTCTCCTCTTCTCTCACACCCGCCGCTGATGTACCTGCTCTCTCTCGCCTCCGCCACCCCCACCACGACGCTCTCGCAAGCCGATTGTTTTTCGCTGATCCAGAACAGCGATTGGTTCGCCGCTTGCTCGCCGAATGCCCGGCAGCTGGTGGAAAAAGTCATGCTCGGGCCATCGGGCATCCAGACCCGCCACTACGCCACGGATGACCTCACGCGCTTGTTTTGTTCCGATGCCCAGCAGCTCAATGAAACCTTCGAGCACGAGGCCCCGCGTCTTTCCCTTGCCGCTCTGGAAAAAGCCCTCGCGCGCGCCGGCCTTTACGCCACGGATCTCGATGCCGTTTTTCTCTGCACCTGCACCGGCTACCTTTGCCCCGGCGTCAGCTCGCACGTCGCGGAGCTCGGTGGATTGCGCGATGACGTGTATCTCTGCGATCTCGTGGGCCTCGGCTGCGGTGCCGCCATCCCCACCATGCGCGCGGCGCACGGTTACCTCGCCGCCCATCCGCAGGCGAAGGTCGCGGTGATCGCCGTGGAAATTTGCTCCGCCGCTTTTTTTGTCAATCACGACCCCGGCGTGCTCATCAGCCTCTGCCTGTTCGGCGATGGTGCCTCGGCCTCGATCTGGACGGGCGAGGGAACTGCGGACCAATGGCAAGCCGGCCATTTCACCACCACGCATCGGCCCGAGCACCGCGAAAAAATCCGCTTCCGCAATGATCAGGGGAAACTCAAGAACCAACTGCACCGCACCGTCCCGCAGCTCGCGGGCGAAGCCGTCGCCGCGCTCTACGCCCGCCGCACGGCCGATCCCGATCAAGTCATCGCCCACTCCGGCGGACGCGATGTCATCGAGTCTCTGGAAAATGTGTTGCCCTTCACCTTGGACGAGACCCGCTCCGTCTTCGCCCGCTGCGGCAACATGAGCAGCCCCTCCGTGCTGATGGCCCTGGAGCAGCGCCTCGACGCCGCCCCGCCCGACCAACGCTACTGGCTCACCGCCTTCGGCGCCGGCTTCGCCGCCCACGCCTGCGAGCTATGGAGAAGGGATCTTCAATCCCTTTCTTAACAGCCCCGGTCATGATCATGTTCAGGGATTGAAAATCCCTGCTCCTTAGGTGCGCGACCGTAACGCCAACATACTATGCCCTTAGTAGACATCCCCGCCCCGCTACGCTCGCTAACAACACATCCTCAACACCCGGCAAGCGGAATCTAACAAATCGGCGGAAAAACCGTAAAATTTTGCATGCCCGACCACGAATCGTTCCTAACAGGTGCCAAAAATCGTCATTTTCCCTGCCAATCCGCGCCTTTGTGTCATTGATTGTCACAAACAAGGAGTGGGGGTTTTCCTTGAAAAAACAAGGATTCCAGGACATTCTGCCGACGCGGCAGGACCTTTCTCAAATTTTTTTTGCACGAACTGAGATTTTTTCTTGCGAACCACCCGAAAATGGGTTTTTATGTCTTCGTCATCTGAGAACATTTCTGTCCTAGCCGCATTTGCGTCCCTCGCTTAACCGCGAATCAACAAACCGGCCCGAGCAAAAAAACATCCGATGTGTCCCTCAAAAAATACCAAAAAGCTACCAATCTCAAAAACATATGAAACCAAAAACAATTCAATCCATCCTGGCAGCAGCACTGCTCGCTCCAGGCGCTTTGTTCGCGCAAACCACAGCCACCACGACTCCAGTAGGTTATGTGAGCTTGGGCAACAATGGCAGTGTGCCAGCTAACACTGATGTAACTGTATCCATTCCTTTGCTTAAGACCGCAGTATTTACCGGCACCGTCAGTTCGGTATCTGGTTCTGATGTCAATCTTTCGGGAGCGCCTAATCTCACATCTCTCACGACTATTCCTCACGTGATGGTTGTTGAAGACAACACTAAGAGTGGGATTATTGGTCTGGTTACCGCAAACGATACAGATACTGTTACTGTGTCTCTCCAAGCGGGCCAGACACTGACTGGTCTTGCTGCTGGACATAAGATTTCTATAAGACCTGCATGGACGGTTTTAAATTTTCTTGGTAACCAGTTGCCGATTGGCACCCAACTTCAAGCATGGTCTGGTTCGGGTCAGGGTATTGTTCTTGCTCCGGATTTGATTTTCGAGTGGGATGGAACCAACTGGGTAGACACTAACTCCTTCGAGCCTGCTGACGACACTGTTCTGTTTCCAGGCGAAGGATATTTCCTGCGTTCACTCGGAGCTATTACTAACCTCGTTATCGCTGGAGAAGTGCCGACTGCTAAGCACAATATTTCGCTTGCTGGTAATGCTACACCCGGCATCGGTCAGGACAACGTGATCAGTTATTTCTCGCCTGTCTCCGAAATTATCGGTAATGCCAGTATTGGATTTACCGCAGGCGATCAGCTCTTGTATTATAACAACGCTGCTTCCGGCACTGTCAAGGCCCCCAACGTTCTCGAATACGATGGTCTTGATTGGGTTGATACTGACAGCTTTGAACCTGTGACTACAACGTTTTCCCTTCAAGGCGGTCAGGCATATGTTTATCGCCGCGCCGCCGCTGCACCTGGAACTCCGCAGGCATGGGTTGATAGTCAAACTTATGTTACCCCTTAATAATATTCTATTCATAAATTCTAATTAATTCTTACATATCATGAAAAAAGTAATACTACTGACCCTACTCCTTGCTGGTGTATCTAACGCAGCCCAAACTTTGCAGTTTGCAGCTACTGGTGCTACTGGCGTTTTTACTAACTTGCAAAGCTCCACTGGAAGCGCTACTTCGACCCTGGTATGGGGTATAGTTGTTTCGACTACGAACTCTGTATTCGAAGGTATTAGCAGTGGTAACTACTACGATCACACAGGTCTTGTAGTATCCGACAACACAGTGCTTCCTGGTGGACAAGCTCTCACCATCAACGGTGGCACTGCGACAGATGACCGTCTTTATATTTCCAGTAACTTGATGTCCCTTGCCGGTACTGGTGACGGCTCCACTGGTCTTGCCCGGCCAACTAACCTTAACAGTTTGCTCTATAGCAATGGCGTAACTGCAGGAGATTCATTCGCTCTTATCTGGTTTGATTATACCACCAAAACTGGCCAGGCTATAGCCTCAGGCGATAAATTTGGCATGCTGTCGTTGCCTCTATTTGTATTGCCTGCGGATGCTGGTTCTGCGACTTCCTTCGCAAGTCTTGGCGCTGGCACTGATCCAGCTCGACCAGCTAATCAATCACTTGGTGTCCCCATCCCAGAAACCAGCACTTCCTTGCTGGGTGCGATTGGTGCGCTTGCGTTGCTGCGTCGCCGCCGCAACTAAGATTTGTTTGAATTGAGATTGGTTTCTCTTTGATGAGGTCAGACTTCGGTCTGACCTCATTTTTTTGTCCATGTGACGCGATGTTCGTTCTGCCCCTGGGCATTCCGAGGATGGGCCAATTCACCTACCCCGCCGGGGTACTGTCCCAAAGCCTAGGGTTGTCACGCCGATGGCGTGGCTACCCTAGGAAAATGCACAAACAAATTTCTTTTACCCTGCAAGGGTTGCGTCCGTGGCGATGCGGTCCTATGCTGCCACGCATGAAGATTTGTGGTTTTTGCAATAACCGGAATGTTGAGTGGCGGCATTCTTTTGCTCTCAAACGCACCAAAGGTGCAACCACTCGATAGCCCATGGGCAACGCCCTGGGATGGATGTGCACACGATTTTTCAGCGCTGAAAGTGCGATACTCGCAGTGAAAAATGCCAGGAAATGGCATACAGTCGAGTTACGCCCTTGCAGGGCTTGGTGACTTGTTTGGTGGATTTGTCCCCAGCGCGCTGCACTGGGCTTTCGAGTATCTGCTCCGTTGGTGCGCAAAGTCAATATGCACAAAATTTGATACGCGCTAGTCTAACACAATCATACCCGGGCGTGACTCTGACAGGGTAGGAAAATCCTGTGGCACGTCCCCGGGTAGCCGCGCCGCCGCGCGACAACCCCGGGCTCTGGGACGCAATCCCGTGGGGATAGAAAGGCAAAGCACCGTCGGTACACCCCCCCCATGGAATAGAAAAATTCACCTACCCCATCGGGGTTGCGTCCGTGCGATGCGGTTGATCCAACGACAGAGCCCGGCGGTGGAGAGTTCCGACAATCAACGAAAAAAGCAGACCTTCCGCGTGGGAAGGTCTGCTTGATTGCGAAAGAGAAGAAAAATTATTTCTCGTAGCTGACTTCAGGAGCCGTGGGGAACTCGCGGAATTTCGGCAGCTTTTTCAAGCCAGGTGCTTTGGAGTCACTGGTGCAGCAAAAGCAGCAGGAGCTGGAGATCAGGGCCGTGGCGGCCAAGGCGATGAGTGTCAGGGTGCGGATCATGTTGGTAGTGTTTTTTTGGTTAGTGAACGAAAAGAGAAGATTAGACCTTGGGAGCCTGGTAGGTCGGTTTGGGCGGAGCTTCCACCGATTTGCTGGCACAACAAGATTGCAGACCAGCCAAGGCGAAAAGCACAACAAGAAAAGAAGAGAGCAGTTTCATCAGGAAGATCGGCAAACCCGCAAAGGGCTGAAAGAAAAACTAGCCAACCTGCGATGCAGTGCAAGGCAAAAAAACACGAAGCTGCCGGAAAAATGAGAAATACGGGTTTTGCGATGACAGGGAGTCGGTGAGCGGCTGGGCCAATGACAATTTCAGGGAAGTGAACGAAAGTGCAAGGCCTGTTCGGATTCGATCGGTAACTGCGTTCCGTTGTCTCTAGTCCTATAGGGACATTTCATATCAGCCCACGGAGAAACCGTGGGTATAGGATTTCCAACAAATTTTCGCGTCCTAACAGGACGCTTCATCGTGTGTCGCGATTCCATCCCACAGATCGATTTTCATCGAGGATCATGCAGAAGACTCCGACGTCCCGATGAGGCGTCGCGTTAAAGGCTCGCCTCACGCGATCTTGCCCGTTAGGACGGGAGGCATGCGGTGGATGATTCAATCTTTTACGCTTAAAAAGTCGCGAAGCCCCCCCGGGAGCGCCGAGCCCCAGCTCGGCACGTGCGCCCTGTGATGCGGTATCCGTCAGGAGACTCTAACAGGGTGTTCGCGCAAGTATCATGCACCAAGCATCCACGCGCCGAGCTAGGCTCAGCGCTCCCAGGCTGCCCGTCAATGAATCCTTGTAGCCATGCCGACTAAAGTCCAATGCCTTTAAGGATTCGGGTTCGGATCAAGTGGCTCTTCAAGGCCAAGGGCCTTACACAAGCCAGTCCCGCTGAGCGGGACTGGCTTGTGGCGCACCCTTGGTGCTGAGGAACTTACGAATCCTTGCAGCCTTGCGGACTAAAGTCCGCGCTCCAGGGTCAGCAAGGCGCTGTCGATGAGGTCGAGGGCGGTGGTGAAGGTACTATCGACGTAGTACAGGCCCCAGGTTTCCTTGCCGTTTTCATCGTCGGGCTCGCGTTTGGGGAAGCCGCGTTGGTCCAACAATTGGTAGGTGCGCGGCAGGGTGTTGTCGATCTCCACGGAATAGACCAACGATGCCTGGTTGTCGCCGGGTTGATTGATTTCCAGGAACAGACTGTAGGGTGTGGCGTCTTCTTTGTTAGCACTGGGGAGGATGTAGTCGGCGGGGTCGAAGGAGCCGTTGGGGGTGGGGGACGTGACGGCGTCGATGGGCGTTTTCTCTGCATCGGCCTTGGCTTTTTCCCAGCCCGCGTGTTTGAATTTCCAGTAGGGAGTTTCGTTCGGGTCGGTGGGGGCGAGCAGGGTCTTGATGTGATAGCCGCCCTGGTTTTCCAGCCAGATGCTGACCACGGGCGGCGGGGTGGTGTCATAGGCGGGGCCGGTTTTGACATCGAGCCGCATTTTGTAGTCGGGCGAGGGGCTGTAGTGGAAAACCATCTGATCCTCACTCATGTCGAAGCGCTCCATCGCGGGGCCGAGGTTGCCGCTGAGCGAGAGGATTTGTTTCACGGGCGCGGGTTGCCACCAGAAAAGGGCGGTGAGCAGCGCGGTGAGGGCGAGTGTGGTCCACAAGGATTTGCTGCGCAGGTAGCTCGTCAGCGGGCGGCTGTTGTTGGTGATGTGGAGGACGATGAGAGCGATGAAAACAAAGCCCATCAAGGAGTGCAGGCCGATAATCCCTAGCGAAAACGGCTGGATGAAGGCGAGCACGCCGGTGAGGGCGAGCACGAGAAAAGTCAGCGCGGTGAGCAGGGAGACGCTGCGCCTTTTGAGTGTGCCGAGCTGGGGATTTTTTTTGTTAGACATCGCCCGGGATGATGGCGCCGTGGGCGCGGAGGAGATCGTGGATTTCCTTCAGCGGCACTTCGAGTGGTGTGGTGTTCGCCTTGGCGGCGAGCGCGGCGGCGGCACCGGCGGCCTGGCCCATGCCCATACAGGAGGCCTGCACGCGGAGTCCGGAGTTCGCGATCCGGTCACTGCTGACGCAGCGCCCGGCGACGATGATATTGCGGCTGCCCTTGGGGATGAGGGCGCGCAGGGGCACGGTGGGGAGGATGCCGGGCTTCAGGGGCTCGGGCTTCACTCCGTTTTTGGTGTGGAGATCCACGGGGTAAAACGCGTGGCAGATGGCATCGTCGAACTTTTTCCCCGAGCGGTAGTCGTTCGCGGTGATGAGCGTTTCACCATCGATGCGATAGGTTTCGCGGAAGCCTGTCTCGGGTTGCAGGTGCATGAGGCGCTGGCCTTTTTTGCGCAGCTCGGCGAGGATGGATTTGCGGCCGGTGAGGTTGGCGGTGGTGACGGTGCGGGAGTTGGTGGAGTCGGCGCCATGGACGTAGAGGCGGTGGATTTGATTGCGCCCGGGCTCGTGGGCCTTGCCCATCATGTAGAGAAAGGAGCCGGGCTGGCGCTCGTCCTCGCGCAGGCGCGGCAGGCCTAGCAGACCGACAACCTCCGCGCCGCCGGTGCAGTCGATGATTTGCTTGCAGAGCACGCGTCGCTTGGTGCCGAAGCCGATGCAATCGACTTGCCAGCCTTTGTCCGTTTTGGCGACCGCCTGGGGAAATTCGTAGTAAGCGATCTGCACACCGGCTTTTTCGCATTTTTCCTCGGCGAGGAGCGCGTAGAGGAATTGGTTGATGAAAACCTGGTTTTCATAGTGGCGCTGCGGGACTTTGGAAAAGTCGGGCAAGGAGCCGCTATCGAGTTCGACACTCTCTTTCACCAATTCCCAACCGATGCCGGCGATGACTTGTTTGCCCCAGGCATCGAAGAGGCCAGGAAACGCGACGCCGCCCGTGGTCATGGTGCCGCCGAGTTGCGCGCCGCGCTCGATGAGCAATGTTTTCGCGCCCGCGCGCGCGGCCTGGATCGCGGCGACGTGCCCGGCGGTGCCGCCGCCGACGACCAGCACATCGACCTCTTGCGTGATCTCGGGATCAGCGCTCTGCGCGGCGGGTTGTGCGGTGACGTCGGACGTCGAGGCGATGCCGAGGCCCAGCGTGCCCCACAACGAATGCTGGAGGAAATTTCTGCGGCTGTGTTTTTCCGGGTCGTTCATGGGTTGGATGGATGGGAACGTAGTGGTAGCGGCTCATTTTGCAAGACACGAGGTGTTAGTTCGCGCACACCGGGAAGTTTTTTCAGGGAAGAAATGCCGGCGTTGCCGAGCACACAGGCGGCGGTGGCGAGCGCATCGCTGCGTTTGCCTTGATCGGCGATGACGGTGACGGCGATACGATGTGTGAGGCCGAGGCCGGTGGCGGGATCGAGAATGTGCGAGTAGGTGACGCCTTCGATTTTCACCGATTGATGGAGATCGCCCGAGGTGGAAACGGCGCAGTTCGCCAGCGTGAGGATTTCATCCGGCTGGGCGGGATCGAAGGTTTGCACGGCGACATTCCAGCCCTCGCGGTCGGGCGGGGCATCGCCGAGGCGGATATCGCCCCCCGCGGTGATCATGGTGCGGGAAAATCCGGCGGCAATCATGGCCTCGAGCATGAGATCGGCGGCGTAGCCTTTCGCGATGCCGCCGAGATCGAAGGACATGTTTTTTTTGAGGAGTGTGATGCTGCGCGTTTGCGGATCGAGCGTGAAATGCTGCCAACCGACGGACTCCTTGGCGAGGCGCAGCGTTTCGGCATCGGGCAAACGCGCGCTATCGCGCGTGGTGCGCCAGAGTTTGGTGAGCGGGCCGAGGGTGGGATCGAACGCGCCGTTCGTCGCTTCGGCAAATTTCCGCGAGTGATCTAACAAGTCGTAGAGCAAGGGTGACAGCGCAACAGGTGTGTCAGTCGGTTTTTTGCCGAGCTGGGAGAGTTCGCTATCGGGCAGGTAATCCGAGGCGACCTGGTTGACTTCCTCGCCGCGCGCGAAGGCGGCTTTCGCGGCCTTGGCGGCGGCGGAGCGATCCTCGGCGTAGCACACCACCGAAAATCGCGTGCCCATGAGCGGGCGTTCAAAGGTGAACTTTTCCGCTGCTACCACTGCGGTGGACAGGAGCAGAGAAAGAAATGAAACGCGAATCGGCATGGTGGAGTTACGGAGCTGAAAACCCTGTTCCTTCATCATGCCTCGTGTCAAGGGACTTGCGGCTTGCCAGCAGGGGATCCATGCAACGCTGACACGCCTCTGTTGTGCCAGAGGAGGAGCGGCACTCGGCGGTTTTGAGTTGACAAAATAGTGAAAATGACTATTTTAACTCAAATGAGCATTACTTACACCACATCCCACAGCCCCTGCCCCCGTCTGCAAGAACTCCCCACGGTCACGGCCACGCAGTTGAAGCACTCGACCGCCGATGTGCTCGATCAAGTGAGTGCCGGCAACGCCGTCGCCGTGACCCGCCACGACAAGGTCCGCGTCGTGCTCATTTCCGTGGAGCAGTATAACAAACTCACCGCACAGGAAAGCAACCTGCTTTCCGAGTTGAGAACGGAATACCGCACCATGCTCGATGAAATGCAGTCACCCGAGCAGAAAGCGGCGGCACTGCGCGCCTTCAACGCCACCCCCGAGGAACTGGGGGCCGCCGCTGTGTTAGGAGCCCAACGCGCCGCCGCAAAACAGCCATGAGCCACCAACCATTACTTTATGTGCTCGCTGGCGTGAATGGAGCGGGTAAGTCCAGCATTGGCGAAACGATTTTCCGCGCGGAAGGCTCGGTGGTCTTCAACCCTGATACCATCGCCCTCAAAATCCGCGCGCTGCATCCTGACATCTCTGCCGCGCAAGCCAACGGACACGCCTGGTCCATCGGCAAAGAATTGTTAGAAGAAGCCATCGCGCGGAAACGCGACTACCGCTTCGAGACCACGCTCGGCGGCCGCAGCATCGCACGCTTGCTCCAGAGTGCCGCGCGCGAGGGCCACCTGCTGCACATTTGGTTCTGCGGACTGGAAAGTCCCGAGCTCCACCTGCGTCGCGTGCGTTCGCGCGTCAGCCGCGGCGGTCATGACATTCCCGAGGAAAAAATCCGCGAACGCTGGAACAGCAGTCGCGAGAATCTCATCCGGCTGCTGCCGCACATCCATCATCTGCGTCTCTACGACAACTCCACCGAGGCTGATCCCGCAAAGGGTCAGGCACCTCGTCCGCAGCTTCTGTTGGAAATGAAATCGCGCAAAATCACCGCGCCCGCCGATCTCTCGAACGCGCCCGAGTGGGCCCAGCCCATCATCGCCGCCGCGATTCATCTGCACCGCGCGAGTTGAGATCTAACGATTCGTGATCACCGCATCGGAGGTCAACAGGGTGGAGCAGACGATTGTGAGTGCCGCGCGATGGGCGTCCTCGGCTCCGCACACGGACTTGGCGGCGGCGGGATCTTTTTGGTAGATTTCTTTTTGCGCCGCATACAGTTCCTCCATCGCCTGCTGTTCGGCGGGGCGGGGGGCGCGGCTGGTGAGAATTTGGAAGGCGTGCCTGGCCTGCGCGGCGGGGCTTTCCGTTTGTTCTTTCATGCAGCGATCCGCCAGCTTGCGTGCGCATTCGAAGAAACTCAGATCGTTGAGGAAAATCAGCGGCTGCAAGGGTGTGTTCGTGCTGAGGCGGCGTGGCTGACAGATTTCCCGGCTGCCGGCATCCAGCGTGACCATCATCGGCGGCGGGGCGGTGCGTTTGATGAAACTGTAGAGACTGCGGCGATAGAGTCCTTCGCCTTTGTCGGGAGTATAATCACCGCCCGAAGCTCCGGCCTCCGACCACACGCCGGCGGGTTGCCATGGCTTCACGCTGGGGCCGCCGATTTTTTCCACCAGCAATCCGGCGGCAAACAGCGCCTGATCGCGGATCGCCTCGCCGGAAAGCCGGTAGCTCGGACCGCGGGCGAGCAGGAGATTTTTCGGATCGCGTTCGAGCTTTTCTTTGGTGAGGGCGGAGCATTGCCGGAAGGTCTGGCTCATGACGATGCGCTTGAGCAGTTTTTTCACATCCCAGCCGGATTCGATGAAATCGCGCGACAGCGTGTCCAGCAATTCCTGGTGCGTGGGCGCATCGCCTTGCAGGCCGAAGTTCTCCTGCGTGGGCACGATGCCGTTGCCGAAGCACATCATCCAGAAGCGGTTGACAGTGACGCGCGAGACTAACGGATTCTGCGGATGGGTCGTCCATTTCGCCAGACCGAGGCGGTTTTTCGGCAATGCGGGATCGAAGGCCATGACGGCCGAGGGCGGTGCGGGCTGCACCGGTTTCGTGAGATCGGGAGAGGCGTAGTCACCGCGGGTCAGCACGTGATAGCGGATGGGTGTTTTCGTTTCCTCCATGCACATGATCAGCGGGATGTGCTCCAGGTATTGATCGTGCAATTGCTTCGTGGCATTCGTCACTGCCAGACGGGCGGCGGCGAGATCGGCATCGACATGGGCGAGGTAGTATTCCCTGATGCGCGCCTTGGCCGCAACGTCCCCTTGTTTGGCTTGTTGGAAAACGGCATCCGCCTGCTGGCCCGCGAGTTCCGCCACTTCCACAGGTGTGAGCGCGCGGCGGAAGATCGAGAGGTCGTCGATTTTCCCTTGGGCGAATCCCCGGTCATCGCGCGGACGCGCGGCGAGGCGGAAGGTCTGCGCGACGATGTTTTTATCGAGATGATCGCGCAACACGGCGGTCTTCGCCAATTGGCCGTCGTAGTAAAGCTTGAGTCCGTCGGCGCGCGAGGTGCCATCGTAGGTGACGGTGACCTGCACCCATTTGCCGACGGGGAAAGGCTCGGTCGTTTCGATCGAAACCGCACAGCCCGGCCAGATGTGGATGCAGCTCCAGCGCAGTTTGCCTTTTTCCAACAGAATTTCATAGCCGGATGCATCGGCGGATTGCGAATACAAGCCGGGACCGCTGTGCAAAATCACGGCGCGGTCTTTGGGCTCGGGGCAATGGATACGCAGGGAGATGCTGAGCGCATCGTGTCGCGTGATGCCTTGCACGCCATCCAACTGCAAGGTCGTGTCACCATCGAACTCCAGAGCCTGTGCGACGGCACCGGGCACCGCTTTATACCCCGCACCGCCCAGGGTAGCCGGGCTCGCGCCGGGGATGGCATTCGCCGTTTTGTTTCCTTGCACGGAGTCGAGCGGATAGTGGGCGATGGGGGGCGGGAGCACGAGATTGGGAGTGGCGGCTAGCCAGGCATCAAAGGCTGCGTTGCGCGTGCCGAGAAGATCCTGATAGGTCTTGCGCGCGGCATCGAGCGCGGCCTGGCGCTTGGCCACCTCGGCGGGATGATGCGGCTCCATCAGACGCATGGAGGGCGGCGGCGCGGAGGTGCCGATGGAGTAGGGATAGAGGCCTGTTTCATCGATCTGCCCGAACATCGATGCCATGCTGTAATAATCCGTTTGCGGGATCGGATCGTATTTGTGATCGTGGCATTTTGAACATTCCATCGTCAGGCCGAGAAACGCGGTGCCATAGGTGTGCACGCGATCAGAGACATTTTCCATGCGGAACTCCTCGGCGATGGAGCCGCCTTCCTCGGTCTGGCGGTGGAGGCGGTTGAACATCGTGGCCAGGCGCTGTTCCTGTGTCGGATTCGGCAACAGGTCCCCCGCGATCTGCCAGGTGGCGAATTGATCGAAGGGCAGGTTGTCATTGAATGCCTTGATCACCCAGTCGCGCCAGGGCCAGACGAAGCAGGCCTTGTCGCTTTGGTAGCCGTAGGTGTCGGCGAAGCGCGCCACATCGAGCCAGTCCTGGGCGAGGCGCTCGCCATAGCGGGGCGATGCCAGCAGCGCGTCGATGCGTTTTTCATAGGCATCTGGCGCTGTATCAGCGAGAAAGGCCTGCACTTCGGCGGGCGAGGGCGGCAAGCCGGTGAGTGTCAGGGAAGCGCGGCGCAGCAGCGTCGCGGGATCCGCGGGTGGATTCGGCGCCAGTCCCTGCTCTTCCATTTTGGCAAGGGTGAAACGATCGATGTCGTCCTTGCTCCATGCCTCATTTTTCACGGCGGGCGCTGGGTGCTTTTTGGGTGCGACAAAGGCCCAGTGCGGCTGGTATTCCGCGCCCTGCTCGATCCAGCGTTCGAGAATGGCGCGTTCCTCATCTGTCAGAGGGCGGTTCAGTTTGTGCGGCGGCATGATGTCATCGGCATCGTGGGTGCGCATCCTCGCCACCATTTCGCTGGCTTTCAGATCACCGGGCACGATGGCGCGGTTGCCGCTTTCGAGTTCCATCGTGGCGCCTTCGAAAGTATCGAGCCGCAGTCCCGCCTCGCGGCCTTTGTTTCCGTCCGGTCCGTGACAGCCAAAGCAGCGATCCGATAGAATCGGCCGCACGTGGCGGTTGAAGTCGATGGTTTCCGGCACGTGACGGACGAGCGTCGGTGATGAGGCATTGGTTTCCTGTTCCGCCGCCGGTTTGGCCGAAGGGCGCGAATCACAGCCCGCAAGGCACAACGCGGCGACAAACGGCGCGCGCCAATGCGGGGAAACAATCATGGTCTTCAGAGGCATCATGGGGATTCAACAGGTGGCATCGATACGTCGCACCAGCCTTGGAATTATCAACAAATCAACGCTAGAAAACACGGCGTTGTTGTGTCATGGTCCTTTCCCGCCCATGAGTCATACCGACACCACGCCCGAACTTCTCGCACCCGCCGGCAACTGGGACTGTGCCCGCGCCGCGGTGGCTCATGGGGCCGATGCGATCTTTTTCGGATTGTCGCGTTTCAATGCCCGACTGCGCGCGGACAATTTCACCGAGAAGGACCTGCCGGAGTTGATGAAATTTCTCCACCGCCACGGCGTGAAGGGCTTCGTGACGATGAACACGCTGATTTTCCCTTCGGAAATCGAGGATGCCGCGCGGCAGTTGCTGTGGCTCGAAGCCTGCAAGGTCGATGCCATCATCGTGCAGGATCTCGGACTGGCGAAACTCGCCCACACCATCGCACCGAATCTCGCCTTGCATGCCTCCACGCAAATGACCATCACCTCGCCCGAGGGACTGGCGTTTGTGGAATCGCTCTTCCCTCTCGAACGCGCGGTGCTCGCACGCGAACTCTCGGTGAAAGAGCTGCATCGTTTTTCACGAGCCACCGTCGAGGCGCATGCTCCGTTGGAAGTGTTCGTGCATGGTGCCCTGTGCGTGGCCTACTCCGGTCAATGCCTCACCAGCGAAAGTCTCGGCCAGCGCTCGGCGAATCGCGGCGAATGCGCGCAGGCCTGCCGCATGCCGTATGATCTCATCGTCGATGGTGTGCAGCAGCCGCTCGGCGAAGTGCGCTATCTGCTTTCGCCGCAGGACCTTGCCGCCGTTGATCTGATCCCCGATCTGGTGCAAGCGGGCGTGAAGTCGTTCAAGATCGAAGGCCGCTTGAAATCACCGGAATACGTCGCCGCTGTCACGCGTGTCTATCGCAAGGCACTCGATGCAGCGATGGCGGAAAAACCCGCGGCGATCAGCGATCACGACCGCTATGCGTTGGAGATGACCTTCTCTCGCGGACTCTCCACCGGTTGGCTGGCGGGTACGAATCACCCGTATCTCACCCACGGAAAGTTCGGCAAAAAACGCGGTGCCTTGCTCGGCGAAATCATCGCGCTCGGCAGTGGCTGGATCGAGCTGGCGCAAACGCATCCGTTGCCGCTGCAAGCGGGCGATGGAGTGGTCTTCGATGCCGGGGAAGACCGCAATCACGAACAGGGCGGGCGGATCTGGAAGATCGAAAACAAGCGCATCTATTTTCACAAAACCTTTTCCCCGCTCGATTGGGAGCGCATTCGCATCGGCCATCAGGTCTGGAAAACCTCCGACCCGAAACTCGAAACCGAACTGCGCAAGTCCTGGCAGCAGGCGAAACTGCAGCCGAAAAAAACACCGCTGCATCTCACCGTCACCGGTGCTCCGGGCGAGCTGCTGACCCTTTCCTGCGAAGGCCACAGCGTCACCTCATCGCAGCCCATGGGCACGGCGGAAAAACATCCGCTCAGCACCGAGACCCTGGAGGCCCAGCTTTCGCGGCTCGGTGATACCGATTACGAACTGGCCTCGCTCGACAACCGACTCACCGGAGATTGCCACATCGCGATTTCTGAACTGAACCGACTGCGCCGGCAACTCGTGCAAGCGCTCGATGAAGAGCGCGAAGACCCCGAGCCCGTGCTTGGTGCGACGCCTGACTACAGCGCCTTGCTGCCGCAGGACAGCCGCGAGCCCGCCAGTGCCTTGCCACAGTTGTCCTGTCTCTGTCGCACGATGGAGCAACTGGAAGCCGCGATGGAAGCGGGTGCCGAAACCATCTACTGCGACTTCGAAGATCCGCGTCGTTACAAAGAAGCCGTCGCACTGTGCCCGGGCGTGATCGTCGCCACGCCGCGCATCCTCAAGCCCGGCGAAGAAGGGTATCTGAAACTCATCGAGCGCAGCGGTACGCGGGGTGTGCTCATCCGCAACCTCGCCGCGCTGCAATACTATAAACATAGTAGTTTGCGCCAGATCGGCGACTTTTCCCTGAACGTGGCGAATCCGCTCACCGCGCAATTGCTGAGCGAACACAGCTCGCTCGAGCGCATGACGATTTCCTACGACCTCAACATCAGCCAGGTGCGCGATCTGCTCGCCGGCACGCCACCGGCCTGGCTGGAACTGACGCTGCACCAGCACATGCCGATGTTTCACATGGAGCACTGCGTCTTCTGCACCTTCCTGTCTTCCGGCACCGACTACAAAAACTGCGGCCGTCCCTGCGAAACGCACGTCGTGCATTTGCGCGACCGCGTGGGACAGCTCCACCGTCTCAGTGCCGATGTCGGCTGCCGCAACACCCTCTTCAACGGCCGCGCCCAGACCGGCGCGCGATTCCTGCCCGCGCTGCTTGGTGCCGGATTGCGGAATTTCCGCGTCGAGCTGTTAGCCGAAACCCGCGCCGAGTCCCTGCAAACGCTGACTCTTTATCGCGAGCTCCTCGCCGGCCAATGCACCCCCGCCGCCCTGCAACAGGAACTGGAAGTCACCGAAAAACTCGGCGTCACCGAAGGGACTTTGCGTGATTGACCTTGGTGGAGGCGTCTCACCTCGCATCACAGCAGCAACTCATCAGGGCCCTCGTTGCCGTGGAGATAGTGGATCAGTTTTTCCCTGCGCTCGCGCACCAGGCGAACAACCAGCGACGTCCAGCCGGTCTGGTGCGAGGCACCCAGTCCTTCTCCGGTTTCGGCATGGAAGTATTCGTGGAACAACAACAGGTTCTGCCAGTGCGGCACATCGCTGTAGCGCGGGGCATCGCCGAAGCAGGGGCGATAACCTTTTTCGTTAGGCACGAACAGGCCAATCAGGCGATCGCAGAGATCCACCGCCACTTCGATCAGGGTTTTTTTGTTTCCCGATCCCGTGGGGTATTCCACGGTGAAGGAATCGCCGAAGAAATAGTGGTAGCGTTCGAGCGCCTCGATGATGAGGAAATTGGTGGGAAACCAGATCGGCCCGCGCCAGTTGGAATTGCCGCCGAACATGTCGGTATTCGATTCGCCCGGCGTGTAGCGCACCTCGTTGCGATTGCCGCCGTGCTCGAACACGAAGGGGTGCGCCTCGTGGATCTTGCTCATCGAGCGGATGCCGAAGGGGGAGAGAAACTCCTCGCTCGCGAGCATGCGTTCGAGGGTTTTACGCAGCCGCTCTTCTGTCGGCAAGGCCAGCAAACAACGCCCGGGATTTTTCGAGCCCTGGGCCCGGCGCACGCGGATGTACTTGAGCAGATCCGGGCGATTGCTGAGAAACCAATCGAGCCGTTTGCGGAAGCCGGGCAGGGCGTCGATGGTTTTCTGTTTCAACACCGTCACCGCGCACAAGGGCAGCAATCCCACGAGCGAGCGGATGCGCAGCGGGATGGGACTTTCGTGGTTGATGATGAGCTGATCGTAGTAAAATCCATCGTGCTCATCCCACAGACCGGTGCCGCCCAGGCTGTTGATCGCATCGGTGATGTTGACGTAGTGCTCGAAAAACTTCGAGGCGATGTCTTCGTACGCGGGTTTTTCCAGCGCGAGTTCGAGCGCCATGGTGAGCATGGTCAGGCAGTACGATGCCATCCACGCCGTGCCATCCGCCTGGTGCAAATGCCCGCCGCCGGGCAGGGCGTGCGAGCGATCGAAGACCCCGATGTTATCCAGCCCGAGGAATCCGCCGCCGAACACATGCCGCCCTTCGGCATCCTTGCGGTTGACCCACCAGGTGAAATTCACGAGCAATTTTTGAAACGCGCGCTCCAGGAACAAGATGTCGCGATTGCCCTTCGGGTCCGCGATTTTGTACACCCGCCACACCGCCCAGGCATGCACCGGCGGGTTGACGTCGGAAAAATTCCATTCGTAAGCGGGAAGCTGGCCGTTCGGGTGCATGTACCATTCGCGCAGCAGGAGCAGCAGCTGATCTTTCGCAAAATCCGGATCGATCGTCGCGAAGGGAATCATGTGAAAGGCCGTGTCCCATGCCGCGAACCACGGGTATTCCCACTTGTCCGGCATGGACAGAATATCGCGCGCGAAAAAGTGTTTCCAATCGGCATTGCGCCCATGCAGGCGTCGTTCGCTGGGCGGCGGACCATGCGGATCGCCGTGCAGCCAGTCCTCGACGACATAGTGGAAAAACTGCTTTGTCCAGAGCAAACCGGCATAGCCCTGCCGACAGATCAAACGCTCGGTTGCGGGGATGTGCTGCGGGATGATCGCATCGTAAAATTCATCGGCCTCGGCGATGCGGGTGGCGAAGGTTTCCTCGAAATTCGCCAGACCCTCGCAGCCGTTTTGCTCGCGCTCGGCATGCAGGCGGCAGCATACTGTCACCGACTGCCCCGCAGGGATGACAAAGCGGAACAAGGCGGCGGACTTGGTGCCCTGGGGATCGGGATTGACCGCATCCGTTTCACCTTGGATCAGGAAGCGGTGAAAGGCATCTTTCACGTGCGATACCACATTTTTTCCCGCGCCCATCGCTTGCAGATTGCTCTCGTTTTCCGTGAACAACCACTGCGGCGCACCAGCGGGTGAATCGGCCTCGGCGTAAAAGCGATAGTTGCCCACGCTCTCGTGACGCACCCGCAGGTAATCGCCTTCGCGCACGATGGATGGTTTTTCCAAAGGAGCCTCGCGCTCATTGCCCCAGGCCCAGGTGTTGCGGAACCACAGGGTCGGCAGGACATCGATGGACGCCGCCTCGGGGCCATGATTGGTGATGGTCAGCCGCCACAGAAGATCTTCAGGCGAGCGTTTCGCCACCTCCTGCATCACATCGAAGTAGCGCCCCTCGGCGAAGACGCCCATGTCGGCGATTTCCAGCTCGGGACCATCGCGACCGAGTTTCTGGTTCTCCACGATGATGGCCGCGTACGGATAGGCCACCTGCGGATACTTGTAGAGTGCCTTGGTGTAGGAGTGCGTGGGGGTGGCATCGAGGTAGTAGTAGCATTCCTTCACGTCCTCGCCGTGATTGCCTTCATTGCCGCCCAGTCCGAACAGGCGCTCCTTGAGAATCGTATCGCGGCCATTCCACAGCGCTGGGGCGAAGCAGAGTTGTCCTTTGCGATTGCACCAGCCTTGCAGGCCGTCCTCCCCCCAGCGATAGGCGCGGAAACGGGCGTGATCGTGCGGCACCGTCGCCCAGCTATTGCCGTGATCGGAAAAGTCCTCCCGCACCGTGCCCCACTGGCGCTCGCTGAGGTACGATCCCCAACGCTTCCAGTTCGCCCGGCGTTCGTGATCTTCCCTCAATCTCTGGTGCTCCGCTGTCATCCGCCCTCAGGGTAAGCAGGTTTCATGCAGATTTGTCGAGGAATATGGAGAAGGGATTTGCAATCCCTGCTCCTTAGGCACCCACCCGCGCATGACACCAGCCTTGCCGCCAATGCACCTCGATGGGGATTTCGTACAGGGCTGTGAGCGAGGCCGCATGCACGGTCTTGCGCGTGGGGCCATCCGCCCATACCGCGCCGTTCTTGAGCAGTATCACCCGCGCCATTTCCGGCGCGATTTCCTCGGGATGATGCGTCACCAGCACCACGGTGCAGCCCTGTGCCATCGCCTGACGCAGGCAACGCATGAGCAACTGCGCTCCGGCGAAATCCAGTGCCGTCGTCGGCTCATCCATCACCAGGATTTCCGGCCTGTGTACCAGCGCCCGCGCGATCAACAGACGCCGTTTTTCGCCGGAGGACAGGCAGCCGATCGTGCGCTGCGCCAGTCCGGCCACCCCGGTGATTTCCATCGCCGCTTTCGCCGCTTCTTTTTCCTTTTGCGAAAACCGCATCTCCCGCGTGCGACCGTAGGCGCCGCGCAATGCCGAAAGTACGACGTTCATCGTAGTTTCATCGTCATCGAAATGCCGCGCCTGCTCCGGAGCCACGAAGCCGATCCTGTGCCGCAGCTCCTCCAGCGACCAGCTATCCTCGCCAAACAGACGGCACACCCGGTCCCGGGAAAACTCCGCGGACAAGTCACCGGTGAGCAACTGCACCAGCGTGCTTTTGCCCGAGCCGTTCGGCCCAAGAATGGCCACGCTTTCGCCGCGCCGCAGGGTCAGCGAAAAATCGTGCAATACCCGATGCTCGCCGCGCCAGACCGTCACGTTCCGTAGTTCGAAAAATGCCTCCTCCACCGCGCGAAGGTAGGGCGTGGGAAACCGTTTGTCAGCGACAAATGACGGCAACCCGATCCAACCGTTAGTTTTTCGGCGCAGATGGCGGGAGCGTCTGAAAGACCTGGCGCATGCGCTCGAGTTTCCCCAGCACCAGGACCACGCGGTATTCGAGCTCGAATCCCGGCTTCAGCGCCAGCGTGCGCAGCGGTGCCACATACGAGACATCGCCTTTCCCCGTCTTGCGCACGCGATAGGCGGTGAGGAAATCCGTGCCGGGAAAATGAATGCCCACGCCCTCATCCTGCGCGTCCACCCACGCCGCCCATGGCTCGCGCGTGTGAAAATACTCATTGCCCTGGCCCGGTTGCTTGCGCTGGATTTCGCCGCTTTGTTTTTCACAAAAGACCAGCGTATCCAGGCGCGGCGTGACAAACACCGCGGGCATTTCCTGATGGCGCGCCTTGTGCGTCAGGGTACCGCTGTAACGCATGCGGTAGCGCACGTGCACCAGATCTCCCTCCAGCCGCAGCCATTGCTCCATCACCATGTCCTCCACCAGCACGCCGCTCGCCCACTGCCGTGGCTGCGTTTTGACGTAGGAGTCCGTTGCCGTTTCCTTGTGCTCTAACAAAACGGCGGGCACGCCCTTCCAGCTTCCTCCCTGTACCGGATTGTAGCGCCAGGGTTTGCCATTCCAGTCGGAGCCATCGGCATCGCCATAAAACGACTGTTGCACGTAGCGGCCATGGTCGTAGCTGTTCAGCAGATTGTCCGGCGAGTGCGATTTCGACAACCACCCGATGCTTCCGCCCGCATTCAGATTGATGCCCACGCGCACCTTGCCATTGTCCAGAAACATCCAGTGCTCCTGCGCTCCCAGCAGCGTCGTCACGGCCCACAACATCATCAAGCAGCGCATCATCGCGCGATCCTGAAAAATCCGCCACCACCTGACAAGCACGAAGCACGTCAACACATTCGCCTTGCCAGCCCGTGATCCCGCGCGCATCATGAAGTCATGAAAAACCTCATCTGCCTCTTGTCCCTGGCCGTATCCTCCTTTGCCCAAGCCGCCGAGCCCGGCTGGGTGCGGTTATTCAATGGCAAGGATCTCGATGGCTGGACGCCGAAAATCTCCGGATTTCCCGTGGGCGAAAACGCCCTCAATACCTTTCGCGTGGAAGACGGCATCCTCAAAGTCTCTTATGCCGACTACAAGGAATTCGGGAAAAAATTCGGCCACCTCTACACCAAGACCTCCTATTCGCACTTCATCCTGCGCATGCAGTACCGCTTCGAGGGGCAGAAAATGCCGGATGCCCCCAGCTACGTGAATTTCAACAGCGGCGTGATGTTTCACTCGCAATCCGCGGAGAGCATGCCACTCGATCAGGGATTTCCTGCCAGCCTCGAGTTCCAATTTCTCGCCCAGGAAGGCAAAGGGGCACCCCGCGCCACGGGCAACGTCTGCACACCCGGCACCCACATTCACATGGATGGCAAGCTGGTCACCCAGCACATCGTCGAATCCTCCGCCCCCACCTTTGATCCCGATGAATGGGTGAAGATCGAAATCGAAGTGCATGGCCACGAGCAAATCATCCACCGCGTCAACGGCAGGGAAGTCCTGCGCTACCAGCACCCGGTGCTCGATCCCGACTGCCGCATTTCCCCTGCCGGGAAACTCATCGAAGCCGGGGCCGATAAAAAACTCGGCGCAGGTCACATCGCCCTGCAAGCCGAAGGCCACGGTGTGTGGTTCCGCAACATCGAAATCAAAGAACTCGAAAAACCCGCCAAGGCCGGCAAGGCACCCTGAAGTCATCCATCACGGCTCGTCCGGCTTGACAGGTGGCGTGCTTTGTCCGGACTTTTCCAGCACGAGCAACTCTTCGGCCTGGGCGAGAGTGAGATCCAGCAGGTTGCCGTTCAGCGGGCATTCGAGCAGATAGAACTGGCCGTTGGGCGAGGTCTTCAGCCGGTTCAGGCTTGAGGAGTTTTTCGGGAAGGCGGCTACGGGCAGGTTCAGTGTCACCCGGCCATCAAATATAGCGGTGATCGCCGCGTTCTCCGCTGTTTTGAGCTGCATTTCCATTTGTGAGGATTCGCTCTGGAAAGGCACGGCCTTGTCGACAATGTCATCGTCGAATCCGAGCGTTTGATCATTGCCCTCCTTGTTGACCAATTCCATGGCCTTGCGCAGCGTCAGATCATCCCTGCCGGGCAAGGGCGAGCTTTCCGCCCCGGGAACGATGAGGGATTGTGCGATTTCACTGCTGATCGTCCCTTTGCGCACCATTTTTTCCAACTCCTCCGCTTTTGGAGTGCGCACGACGAAGCTGCCGCGCAGATCCATTTGCTCGGGCGCGCTGAGATAGATATCGCTCACTTGCAAGCTGCCGGCACCCGTTTTGATGGAGAAATACCCTTCGCTGAAGTTTGTTTTGCGATAGCTGCCCGAGGGACTGAGGATCGACAGACTGTTCAACAATGGCAGGCGGTTGCGCAGGATGATGCCGTCGGATTCATTGAGTGAGATCCGGCCCGCGAGGCTGACGCCATCAGGCGAATTCGTGGAACCTGCGATTTTCAGATCCCCTGAGATGAAGCCTTCCGCATAGCCGTGGTAGGTTTCGGGCAGCAGTTGCTCCAGTGGCAAATTTTCGAGAGTGATGGAGCCTGAAAATTCAGGACGCAGTCCGCCCTTCACCCGCACACCCAGAAAGGATACCTTGCCCGTTTCCTCTCTCGCTGCCAGATCGGACGTAGGGTCGAACACGGAAAATTCCCCTTTTTCCACGATCACGGCTTCATCGGTGCAGACCAGAATCAGCTCCTTGATCTGGAGATTGCGCAGCCAGTTTTGGGAAAACGTGCCGCCGGTGAAGCGCAGGCGCCATCCTTCCTCCGTACGGATGACCGACATCTGGCTCTGCGCGATGCTGCCCATGGTGCGTGAGGAATAGCCCCAGGAGATGCGGGCGTTTTTGCACTCCAGCGCCTGAAACCGCAACGATTCGAAACGTTTGTTCAGCGAGCGCCCGAGGACCTCTGCCTCTTCCGCGGTTTCCGCGCCGGCCTTGACATTGAGGGAGAGGCGGTCGACGCTGATCTGGTTGGCATTCCAAGTGCCCATGATGCCATCCAACAAGCCCATGCGGAAGGTGATTCCGGCCGCCTCGCAGGTGTTGATGTAGCTGTTCGGCCCGCCTTTCAGTGTCAGATAGCGAATGGAGGCCTTGTTCTGTATACGATTGAAACTGCGCATCTGACCCGCTTCGCAGTCAAAGCCGCTGATGATCTGATCACGCAATTTCACCTTGAAAGCGGGTTGATCCGTGCGACGCAGCAGCAGGAAAAAGATCACGGCTGAGACCACCGCGAGGAAAATCAGCACCCGCAACAGCAGCCTCAGGAAATGATACATCAGTACGGCGGCCCCGCCGCCCGCCATCGAGTAGCGCAATTGAAACCAGAATCCCTGTTTCGCGACCCATTGCGCGAGTCGATCATTGAATAACTTGGTTGATTCTGAATCCATAGTGCGTGAATCGCCGAAGACGCAGACAATAAGTGACAAATCGCGTCAAATAGCCAGATGAAAATTGCGACGAAAAAAAATTGCCTCGCGCGAAAGCCCTTCCTCTAGTACATCGGCGCTGTGGAAGAACAGGATTACAAAGTGAAGTTGGAGATTTTCGAGGGACCGCTCGACCTTTTGCTTTACCTCATCAAAAAAGAGGAAGTCGACATTCATGAGGTTTCGATGGAGAAAATCACGCGGCAGTATCTGCAGTATATCAATACGTTCAAGCTGCTCAACATCGACATCGCCGCCGAATTTGTTCTGATGGCGGCGAACCTGATGTACATCAAAAGCCGCACGCTCCTGCCGAAATCCGAACAGCCGCCGGAAGAAGAGGGCGAGGACGATGATCCACGCTGGGACCTGATCCGGCAGCTCATCGAATACAAAAAATTCAAGGACGCCGCTTCGTTTCTGATCAAACGCGAGGTCGAAATGGATGGCGCCTTCGCCTACCAAGCGGACGTGCCCAAAGATGAAACGCCGGCCACGCTGGCGGAGGTGTCGATTTTCGATCTGATCCGCTCGTTCCAAAACGTGCTCAAGCGCTTCGAGGAGGCGCATGATTTCGGCTCCATCGTGGATGACCGCTACACGGTGGCGGATAAAATCGAAATGCTGATGGATCGCTTCCAGCCGGGGCAGTCGATTCCCTTTGAGAATTTGTTCGACGAAGCCACCACCAAGGCGGAAGTGATCGTGACTTTCCTCGCGGTGCTGGAGCTCATGAAAATGAACCAGTTCATCATCCGCCAGAGCGGCATCCTTGGCGAGATCCAGGTGGAACGCCGCGTCGCCGGCAGCAGCACGGCGGCGGAGTTGTTAGGCGCGATGGAAGAGTGACGCGACGCAGCCGCACGCGAATTCTTCCATGCGTGATTGCCAAATCGCAAAATCCCGCCCATCCTAGCGCTGTGAATTTGCCCAACTCGATCACCCTCGCACGACTTTTCCTCACCGTGATCTACGTCGTGGCGGCATCGATCCCCGGTAACGCCGCGGCCTGGGTGGCGCTGGCGGCATTTGTCATCGCCGCGGCCACGGACTGGCTCGATGGCTACCTCGCCCGCAAGCTCAATCTCGTCACGGCACTGGGGAAATTGCTCGATCCGCTCGTGGATAAAATTCTCGTCTGCGCCGCTTTTGTCCACCTGAGCCTGGAGCATCTGTGCCCGATGTGGGTGACGATTCTGATCATCGGCCGCGAGTTCCTCGTCACCGGCCTGCGCCAGATTGCGGTGGAGCGTGGCATCGTGATGGCGGCGGATCGTTGGGGGAAATGGAAAGCCACGTTCCAGATGGTCTTCGTCATCGCCGCCCTGTTGTGGCTTTGTTTGCCTGCGGATGCGCCTGTTTTTCTCCGTGGCCTGCGCTGGTGTGTGGACCCCGCGCAATTCGCCACGCCCGCGCTGATGTGGATCGCGCTGTTTCTCACCTGTCTCTCCGGCTGGAACTACCTGCGGGCCTCATGGGGATTTTTTGTAGAGCCCCCCGCCCGCCGATAGGGCAAACAATGGCATTGTCACACGTTTTTGCTTGTGATAGGAGACTGATGAATGAAAGGGGATGTCGCGTATCGCGCCAGTGCGTGGCATGGGTGGTTTCAGGGGCTGATTCACGCGCTTTATTACAGCCGTGTCAGCGTGCATGGGCGCGGGCATCTGCCATCCTCCGGACCCTTGCTGATGGTCATGCTGCATCGGAATGGCGCGGTGGATGGATTTGTCTATCGCGCGCTCTGGCCGGAGATTTGTTACACCCTCAAGGCGAACTTGCGCAAATCGTTGTTAGGCCGGATCTTTTTCGATGGCCTGGAAATCGTGCGCAATCATGACGGATCGGATGCCGATGAAAATCGTGCGGTGATCGCCCGGTGCGTCGAGGTGCTGCAACAAGGGGCCGGATTGGGGATTTTCCCCGAGGGCACCAGCAAGCTGGGCCCGGCGCATTTGCCCTTCCGCAGCGGCGCGGCCCGCATCGCCCAGCAGTACCGGAGCGAGCGCGATGACCTTCGCGTGCTGCCCTGTGGCATTCATTACGAACGGGCGTGGGCGTTTCGCTCGCGCGTGGAGATCGTCATCGGCGCGCCCATCGCGCTGGAGGCGGGCGATTCGTTGGGCACGATCCGGAGGAAATTCACGGCCGCGCTGGAGGAAGCTGGTGCGAATTTCCCCGATGCCGCCACCCAGCAACTCGCCGAGCGACTCGCCTACGCGGCGACCTTGGGCACGACTCATTCGTATGCGAAGGTCTTGCAACAATGCGCGGCGGGCATCCCCGGAGAGATCCGGCAGGCCGAGGAAACGTGGGAGAAACGCTGCGCCGGGCGACGCCTGTGGCGGCATCAGGGCGTGCCTTTGTTTCCGTTGCGTCCGGTGGCTCTCTATGCGCTGGCGGCGCTTGTGTTGAGCGCCGTGGTTCTGCCGGGTGTGGTCGTGCAGTGCGTGCCGCTGGGCGTGGCGGCCATGGCCGGAAAAATGCTGGCGGATGACACGAATGTGATCGCGCTCTGGCGCATCCTGACAGGCGTGCCGCTGGCCTTGTTGTGGAATGTGGCGCTGGCGGCTGTGTTGCTCTGGGCGGGTGCGTGGTGGTGGCTTCTCGCGGCCTGGGCTTTCAGTGCTGGCATGTGGTTTTCTTGGTATCGCTGGAAAAAAACGATTGTCGTGACGATGAATGGAATCTGGCATCGGGACCTGCGGGCGGCGGCGCTCGGGTGGCATGCGGCGGTTATGAAGGCACTGGGTTTATGAAACGGAAATGGCATCAGGTCCTGCGAAACTACGAGGTGATGTGCATCGTTCTGTTAGGCAGTCTCGCGCTGCGTCTGCTCGTCGCGGGAGCGTATGCCGAAATGCTGTTGTATGTCGTGTTGGGTGTGGTGGGCATCGGGCTGGCGCTTTGGGCACCGCGTTCCGAGGAGCCGTGGCGCGAGCGCATCCGGCTGTTGTGGTATCCGGTCCTGATCAACGTGTTCTATGCGCGGTTGGGCACGACGATGCGATGCATCGGCTACTCATCGTGGGATGCGACCTTGCTGGCGTGGGATGAAAAGTGTTTCGGTCGCACCCCGGCTGTGAGTTTGATTCCTTGTCTGCAGCCATGGCTCACGGAACTGCTGAGTCTCTGTTACCTGCTGTTTTTCCCTGCGGTCATGGCCTTGTATGTGATCGCGATTTGGCAAGGGCCACGCGGAGGCGCGGCTCTGTTCCGCGGCTTGATATCGCTGTATGCGATCGGCTTTCTGGGTTACTCGCTGGTGCCGGCGGCAGGCCCGCATCTCGCCTGGCCGGAGATGTTTCCCGATTGGCAGGACATGGGATTTTTCACGCGGGTGAATGCCGTATTGGTCGCGCAGGGCAGCAATCACGTGGATGTGTTCCCGAGCCTGCACAGCGGCATCACCTGGTTTTTTCTCGGCCATTGGTGGCGAACGAAGCGGCCGGTGTTCTGGCTTTGTTTGTTACCGGCCTGCGGTTTATTTCTCGCCACACTCTATCTGCGCTATCATTATGGTTTGGATGTGATTGCAGGCATTCTTCTCGGCAGCCTGTGTCTGCGACTGACCTATCCCCAACAACAACCCTCATGAAACATACCCTCGCCTTCACCGATGCCCTCGCCCAGCGCTCCGAATATACCGGCGGCAAGGGGGCGAATCTCGCCTCGCTCACCAGCGGTGACTTTCCCGTGCCGCAGGGGTTTTTTATCGTGGCCGATGCCTATCGCGTGTGGCTCGATGGTTGTGCGGACTGGCAGGAAAGGGTGATGCGTTTGCCCTTCGACGATGCCGCGGCCTTGGTGCCTGCGGCGGAAGCGCTGCGCGATCGGCTGCGTGAGGTGCCTTTGCCTGAGCCTCTGGTGTGCGAGATCCGCGAGCGCCTGGCGGGCGTTGCCACGGGGGCTTGTTTCGCCGTGCGCTCTTCCTCGACGATGGAGGATCTGGCGCAGTCGGCCTTCGCCGGGCAGCATGATACGTTTCTCAATTGCCGTGGTGAGGAGCAGGTGCTCACGGCGATACTCGATTGTTTCCTGTCGGTGTGGCATGACAGGGTGATTTCGTATCGGCACCGGCAGGGTTTCGATCCCTGCGCCGCGCAAATGGCCGTGGTGGTGCAGGAAATGGTGCGCTGTGATGTGGCGGGCGTGGCCTTCAGCATCAATCCGATTTCCGGCGATATGGATGTCGCGCTGATCGAGGCCAACCACGGCCTCGGCGAGTCGGTGGTCAGCGGTGAGTGCGATGTGGATGACTGGGAAGTGGAGAAAGCCACCGGGACTATCCTCGCGCGCAAGATCGCGCAAAAATCCGTGCGCACCGTCTGCCTCGAAGATGGCGGCGTGGAGCTCCTGCCGGTGGAGGAACACATGGCCGATGCTCCTTCGCTGAGCGACGCGCAACTCGCGCAGGTGACCGATCTGCTGCGCCGCGTGGAGGCCTGGTATCGCTTTCCGCAGGACATCGAGTGGGGCTTTTGTGGCGATACCCTTCACCTGCTGCAATCGCGCGCCATCACCACCATTCCGCCGCGCTGGACACGCGATGAATCGGCGGAACGCTTTCCCAACGCGATCACGCCGCTGACCTGGGATTTTGTGAAAAAAGGCTTCAAGCGATCGATGGACCATTCGTTCCGTCTGATGGGCTTTCCGCCGTTTTCCGGCGAGTGGTTCGGCATGCACGATCATTACATTTACGGCAACCAAAATGCCGTGGATCTCTATGCGAAACGCATGCCCTTCACGCTGCGCTCGCTGCACGACCTGCCGAACTTGATCCCGAAACTGCGGGAGGAATACAGCTGGGTGCAGAGCCTGCCGGTGCAGTGGTCGCGCGATCTCGATTTCTATCTGATCCGCATCGGCGAGTTCATGGCCGAACCGCTGGATCAAAAAAGCCTGCGCGAGCTGTGGGCCTTTGTGCAGGAGGTGCAGCAACACGGTTCGGATTATTTCCTGCCGAACATCGCCATTTCCATCACCCAGGGCGTGCTCTACAAGTTACTGCATTTCCTGCTGCACGCGCAGTTCGGCGCGGACCAGGGCGCGCAGTTGATGGGCGACCTGCTGGCGTTTTGCGAGACGAAAACGGGAGCCATCAACAAGGAGTTTTTCGATCTGGCGCAGTGGGTGCATCGGGATGTCTTGTTAGAGCAACGCCTGCGTGTGGAAGGCGGCAGCCGCGCGCTGTGGGAGTCGGGATTGTTGGAAAAAGAACACCATGGCTTTCACCAACGGCTGCTGCGTTTCCTGCGCGACCACGGGCACAGGGAGACGGACTTCGATCCCTATCATCCGACATGGATCAGCGTGCCGTGGATCGTGCTCGACCAGATCCGGCTGATTCTCGACGCTTCCAGCGAACAGACGCCGTCCCAACGCGAGCGCGAGCTCAAGATCCGCTCGCAATCGGCGGAATACCAGGTGTTCCAACGCATTCCCGAGGAACTGCATTTTTTCATGCACGAAATCATCCGCCTCGCGCGGCTCTACACCAGCCTGGATGACCTGGAGCATTATCAAACCACGCGACTCGCCCTGCCCATGCGCAAGGGCCTGCAGAAACTGGGCGAGCGCCTGCATCTGCGCGATATCATCGATGAGCCGATGGACATCTTTTTTGCGCACGAGACCGAGATCGAACAAGCCATCGAACACAATGAAATCGGCGAGTGGAAGGAATTCTCGCGGCGTGTGCGCGAACGCAAACAATCCTGGCAGGAGGCTGTGGAAAAAACCCCCGGCTGGGAACCGCACACGACCGATGCGCCGCAGGAGGTAGCGGCAGGTACCGAACTGCGCGGCACGCCCGGCAGCCCGGGCATCGCTCAGGGACCTGTCTGCATGGTGCAGTCGCCGCAGGATTTCGCCGCGTT
This sequence comes from Verrucomicrobiia bacterium, assembly GCA_947462875.1. GTDB lineage: Bacteria > Verrucomicrobiota > Verrucomicrobiia > Verrucomicrobiales > Akkermansiaceae > UBA956. Next base: position 82,322 of record CANHQJ010000005.1, on the reverse strand, counting down.
TCCGCATGGTGCCATCCTTGTCGCCCGTACCACCAACCCGGCGTGGACGCCCTTGTTTTACGCGGCCAGCGGCGTCATCACCGAAAGCGGCGGACCGCTGTCGCACGGTGCCGTCACCGCCCGTGAAATGCGCATCCCCGCCGTGATGTCGGTGCGCGGTTGCCTGTCACAACTGCGCGATGGAGAGATCGTGCGCATCGATGGCGCGCGCGGCATCATCACGCGGATCGAGTGAGCGCACATTTCAGTTGCGCGATCCCGAAACTGTGGCTGATTGACAAACGATGAAAAACCGATCCGCTTTCCTTGCCGCTTTTGCCATCATCCTTCCTATGAGTGCGGTAACAGCCGGAACCGTTGCCGAATTTACTCCCGAGGAAATGGAAACGCTCGGGTGGACCATCGTCGATGACGGAGTGATGGGCGGACTTTCCCAAGGCCAGCGCGAGATCGGAAAGGATGGCATTCTGCGATTTTTCGGCACACTGTCGTTGGAAAACAACGGCGGCTTTTCCTCACTGCGCTCGAAAAATGTGGCGATGGACTTGAGCGATGCCGAGGGTCTGGTCTTACGTGTCAAAGGCGATGGCCGCAGCTATCAGGTGCGCCTGTCCACCGATGCCGAATTCCGCGGCGGCGAGGTTTCCTTCCAAGCGGAGTTCGCCACGAAAAAAGACGAATGGACCGAAGTCAAGGTGCCCTTCAAGAATCTGCTAGGCTCGTGGCGCGGGGTGAAACTTCCCGATAAAACCTTCGATGCCGCCAAAGTCCGCCGCGTCGGCTTGTTGTTAGGCGATAAAAAACAAGGACCATTTGCCTTGCACGTGGACTGGATCCGCACGTATGGTTCGGTCCACAAAAAAAGTGAGTAGTCTGGACGATAAACAGGATTCGGGTGACATCACGCCCAAGCAGGAACTGCTGCGTCAATGGACGGAAGCCCTGGCCGATAACCCCGAGCAGCAGTATCAGGCCTACGGGTTGTTAGTCGAATCCATCGATGTGCAAGCGGACTCGCTACCGCAGGCCAGCGCGCTGATGCAGGCGGTGACACTTGTTTCCCGGGCCCGACGGCACAAAGGCTTCGTATTGTTCACGATCGCGGCCATGTTGCTCGTGGCATTCATGGGTTTCCGGGGCTGGCGTTGGTGGGAGGATGTGGCCACTCATCTTGACTTCAATGACTCTGCCGCACCCATAGTGCCCGTGAAAACAAAGACGCCGCAAGAAGAGCATCTGCTTCATGGCGATGAGAGCCGTATAGGCACGGCGGCACCGTGGAAGTCCCTGTGGGAAAACGATCCGGACAATGTCGTGTTTTTCGCCGACTACGTGAAAAACTACGCCATGATGGCGGGAGCGCTTCCTCCCGAGGCGTTGGAAGTCGCGGAAAAACTCGATCCGCGAAATGGGTGGTATTTTTTACTGGCAGCGCAGAGTTATGCGGGAAATGTGGGGATTTCCCACGCAGGCGTCCATCCGCGCAGTCCTGTGACGAAGGCACAAATTGAAGCGGCGACAATCTCTGATCGCCATGCTCTTCGCGAAAAGGTTGTTTATCAGCCCACCATCAAAGATCCCGCCAAGGCCAAGATCGTGATGGACCTGTGGCGGAAATCGCTAGAAAAAGACCATTACGAGTCCCATCAGAGTGCCTTGCATCACATGCGGGTGGATATCCTCAACCGGCGCTCCGGTTGGAATGATCAGTCAGCACCTTACACTTATCTCTCTGGTCTCAAGTCGACCTCTGATGCCACAGAGCAACTGGCAGTCGTCATCGTCGCCAGTCTTCAAGAAGCGGATTTTTCCACACCCGAGGGCCAGCAGCTGTTTCGCGACGTCACCACTTTCACCGAGCGCATGGCGCGCACCGATTCGGAGCATATCGTAAAAAAATATGTGTTTTTGCTCATCTATAGACAAATCCTTGTGATCGATACAAACGGATTGGATCCGGCATTGGTTGGTTTGTGGAAGGAACGTTATCAATCGTTGCATGCGCTGCAGCAACACCTGCGCAATGCCGCTCTGAATCGCTCCGATCTCTCGATGCAACACGGTTACTTGCTCGGTGGTATCACTCAGGTGCGCACAGCATTTATCACCACCCGCCCACCCTATCTGGACATCGAGCTACTCGCGCCCATGCGCTATGCGGATCATTGTGTGGTATTGAAGGGATTGTGCGCCGCTGGCTGTGCGCTGTGTTTTCTGATGATTCCCTATCACTTGTTAGGCAAGAGAAACGCCTTCCTCCACCGCGTCAGCTACGAGGTTTGGCAGGCGGTTCCTACCCGCGACCTTTTTCGACTCGTGCTCCTCACGGTGGTGGCTCCGTTGTTGTATTATGCCCTGCTTACCTTTGCCACGGATCTCACGGGAAAGAAGTGGGCTGTCGATTATGGCTACCTGTTTCCCTGGGTTCCCGCGATCAGCGTGTTTCTGCTCATCCTGTTGTTGACGCGTTTGCTGGCGGTGCGTTGTTTTTTGCCATGGGAGCGCCTGCGCGCAAATCCTCGCGGAGTCTATCACTATAGCGGATGGGCTGCGGTGGTTCTGCTGCTGGTGCCCTTGCACGGTATGACTTTTCTGCTGCCATGGATAAAAGAATATCTTACCATTATCATCCTGCTCGGCATATTCTGGCTTCCTGCTTTGCTGTGGCTCTTGGCAGGGGCGATCACACGAATCGGCATTGGCGATTTTTATGATCGGGTGATGAACGGCGTGCGCTGTCGTGTGGTGGGAGTGACCACCGCCAGTGTCATCATGGTGCTGGTGCTCGCCTACGGTGCCTTGCGTGGAGTGGAAACCTACTGGGTGAATCAGGACAAGGTCACTGCCATTGATCCTTACCTGATGTGCTCCGTGTATGAAGCTGAGATCCTGCGCGGTGCGCAGCAGGATGTGCTTGAGGCGATGCAGCTTACCGAATCAGAAAAGTAACCGCGGAATTCGTCGGAAATCGCGCGTCTGTCCTGTGTCAGAGAATCGATCCAAACGTCCAGTAGCAGTCGTCTGGCGCCGAGACCGTGACAAAAAAAGCCCCTCACCTGGTGATGAGAGGCTTTGCGAGTAAGATGGGGAGTTTCCTCAGATCACCGCTTCCTTGCTCGGCTTGGGACAGGCGTAGAAACCATCGGCTTCGGGTTTCGGGCCGGGTTGGGCGTCCCAGTTGAGATTTTTCGGCATGGTGTCCACTTGCGAATTCATTGCCATGTCCCAGGTGACTTCCTTGCCGGTGTAGCAGGCCATGCGGCCCATGATGCCGGTGAGCGTGGCCTCGGCGGTGTAGTAGGCATCGTTGTGCGCGGTGTTTTCGCGGATGTATTGATAGAGCATGTCGTGCTCGGTCTGATACGGGTTGTTGTCCGGACCACGGAAGCGCCAGATGATTTTGCCGCTGCGGTCCTTGATCACGCCGGGTTCCGCCGTGCCTTTGGTGCCGACGATGGTCTCGGAGACCTTCGACCACACACCGTTCCATTGACGGCACTGGCTGTTCATGATGCTGCCGTCGGCGTAGTGGTATTCCACGAAGAAGTGGTCGAAAATTTCACCCCAATCCTTGCCGACGCGGCTGGTGCGGCCGCCCATGCCCACGGCCTTGACCGGATGCGCGCCTTTGAACCAGTTGCTGACGTCGATGTTGTGCACGTGCTGCTCCACGATGTGATCGCCGCAGAGCCAGTTGAAGTAGTACCAGTTGCGCACCTGGTATTGCATTTCCGTTTGCCCCTCGCTGCGCGGACGGGTCCAGACGCCGCCGCTGACCCAATAGACCTGCGAGGAAGTGATGTCGCCGATCATGCCTTCCTTGACCTTTTCCAAGGTCTCCAAGTAGCTCTTCTGGTAACGGCGTTGCAAACCGCAGACGACCTTGAGATTTTTCTTGTCGGCCATCTTGGCGGCTTCGATCACCTTGCGGATGCCCGGACCATCGACGGCGACGGGTTTTTCCATGAACACGTGTTTGCCTTGCTGCACGGCGTATTCGAAGTGTTGCGGGCGGAAACCGGGTGTGGAGCACAGCAGCACCACATCGGCGGCATCGATGGCGGCCTTGTAGGCATCCAGTCCGACAAAACGGCGGGCTTCCGGCACATCCACGCGGTCGCCGAATTTGGTGACCAGCTCTTTGTGCGAGGAGGCAAGATTGTCGGCGAAGGCATCGGCCATGGCGACCAGTGTGGTGCCGGCCACGGCCAGCGACTGGGCGGCGGCACCGGTGCCGCGACCGCCACAGCCGACGAGAGCGACCTTGATGGGCTTGGCCTCATCGGCGGCGGAGCCGATGGAAGGCAAAAGAGAGACCGCGCCGAGCAGGGCGCCGGTTTTGAGGAAATGACGTCGGTCAGAAGGTAGTTGAGGTGACATAAGGGTAATACATCGATGAGGAAGGTCATTTTTCAACTGTTTTTGTGCCCCTGGGAAGCGCCATGGCGGCAGCCGGGCAATCACGGGCAAGGTCGGAAAATTCCCAAGCTGCATCCTCTTTCCGCTGGATTTTTCCGTAGAGTGTTGCGGCACCCGCCCTGTCGCGTCCAAGGTTATTTCCCGGATTTTTCTTTTTTTTCTTGTGCAAACTGCGGAATTCCCGTAAGCGAACGATGTCCCACGGCAGTTATGCAGTGGTCGCTGCTTGGGTCTATTCGCTGTTGGCCTGGGTAGTGTTAATCCAAACAGCGTTTTTTTATTACAGTTACTATTATGGATATCTATGTGGGCAATCTGCCCTTCTCCGCTACTGAAGAAGAAATTACCGAGCTCTTCAGCCCTTACGGCACAGTGGAACGTGTTAAAATCGTCACCGATCGTGAAACAGGCCGTCCTCGTGGCTTTGCCTTTGTTTCCATGGGCGAAGTGGCGGGAGCGAATGCAGCGATTGCCGCATTGAATGACCAGGACTACCAGGGCCGTGCCCTGCGTATCAATGCAGCGGAAGCTCGCGAACCCCGCACTGGCGGTGGTGGCGGCGGCGGTGGCTACAAAGGCGGCGGCGGTGGCGGCGGCTATAAAGGCGGCGGCGGTGGCTACAAAGGTGGCGGCGGCGGCGGTGGCTATAAAGGCGGCGGCGGTGGCGGCGGCTACAAAGGCGGCGGCGGTGATCGTCGTGGCGGCGGCGGCGGCTACAAAGGCGGCGGCGGTGGTGGCGACTGGGGTTAATCCTCGCTAACTCACAAACATTTTTTACCACACTCCTCCGGGAGTGTGGTTTTTTTGTGCCTTGGCGCAGCCAGCGATGCCGCGCGCAGTGTGCCGAATGGCATGCCTTGGACTGGTTCGCGAAGAATGGGGAAAGATTCGGATGGATCTTGGTGACTGAAGGGGCCGCTTCCCACCGGACCGCTCGGAGAGGCGGTCCCTGCCTTGTGTATCGGACCTCTGCGAGAGATGAAAAATGATCATCACGCTTTTCACCATGATCGTAATTCTTGGCATGTTGCCTGCTCTAACATATTGTGTGCAAAGAAGCGGTTACGGAAAAGTCAAACAATCATCTCGATTTTACTGGCTTTACGCGTCATTTTTTCTGCCAAGCCCGAAGTTCTCCCCTTTTCACAATTCAACTGGCCTTACCTATGAAAAGACTCCCTGTCTTGAACAAAGAGAGTCAGCCATGGTCGCTGCGAAATTACCGGTTATCCCTCCTTGCCACCTGCTCTGTGATTGTAGCGTTTTCGTTTTCGCAGTTGAGCGCGAATGTGAAAACATGGACAGGCGGATCGGGTGCCGGCGACTGGAATGATAACGGAAATTGGATTCCTTCGCATCCAGTTTTGAGTGGCAACGCGCTGACCTTCGGTTCCACGATCGGACTGCTCAACAACAATAAGACCAATGTCCAAAGCTTAAGTCTGGCAATGACTCTGACGGGGGCTATTCCTGTGCCTACTGCTACCAGTGGTCAGACGGTCATTATGGGAGCGATGAGTGGTGCCGGTGGATTGAGCATTTCGGGTGGTGGCACGCTTTCGTTGAACAATACGAATTCCTACACGGGAGCCACGACTCTGGCTACGGGCACCACCATCGGGTGCAATCTCACCGCCAACAGTTGCGGCACGCGCGTAGGTGACCTGACGATCGGTTCGGGTGATATTTTGGATGTTGGCCTTGGAGGCGCAACGGATCGCACTCTTGCCATCAGTGGCTCGGTGACATCCACCGGCACGATGCGATTCCGCGTAGGCGGTGTAGCGGTAGCCGATCGCGATGCACTGACGGTGGGCTCGTTCATTTTGAGCGGTACGACGCTGGATCTGATCTTTACGGACGGGGCTGTCACGGTGATGAGTGACGCGACGCAAGCTATCCCATTTCTTGACAATCCAACCAACTACGCTTCCTCCGCTGTGTATCAAATCATCAGCAGCACTACTTCCGGCAACGTAGGCGTTTACGCTACCATGGATTCCTTTGTTTCGGGAACGCTGGGCGTGGCAGGGCCGGAGCAAGCCATCATCAGTGTGGGTCAGTTGTTGTGATAGCCAATGCGGCCAGCGGCACCTATCTGATCGCTATCCCGGAGCCGAGCACGATCCTGCTGAGCGCTTGCGGTGTGTTGGGCTTGGCTCTGCGTCGCCGTCGTTGATCTTTTACGGTGGGGTCTCCGGCAGCTTGAGGGTAAATGTCAGGCTGTCGTCCTTCACCTGCAAGTCATGTAAGACCATGACCGCGAGTTGCTGTGTTTTGTTGCGCGGTTTCAGTTCGTAAACGGGGATTTTTTCGAAACAGGCGATGGAGGTGAGGTTCAGCGCCTGTTTTGTGATTTCGCGATAGGTTTCAGGAATCACGGGCAGATCGAAGCGTTCGCAAATGGCATTGGTGAGGCAGAGCTTTTTTTGTTTGCCATCATACGCCAGTCCGCACAGCAGGGTAATTCCCGTCCGGTATTCCTTTTCAAACGGGGGAATGCCAACGCGGACGGTGGCATTGACTCCGACACGCACCTGATTCGACTGCGGAACGAGTGTGGCCTGGGGATCGCTGTAGGTGATGCGCACCACCTTGAGGTGCGTTTTTTCGATGGGAAATTGGCGTGTCAGAATCGCATCGATTTCCTTTTGGCGGAGTCGCACATGAACCTCGCGGGCGTTCAAGGAACGAAAGAGACCGATGCCCGCCGCAAGCACAAGGGCTGCCGTGACGATCAGGAGGAGGGCTTTTTTCATGTCGGGGGGAGTGTCCATCGGGAATGCGCGCTTCGCCGGGCTCGGCGAGCGCTTACTTCGAGGGCAGCGCTTTTTTCATCTCGGTCAGCGAGGCAAAGCGCTCCTTGCCGGGAAGTTTCCACAGGTGCTTGGCCTGATCGAGGTGCTTCGCGTAGATGTCGCGAGGCAGGCAGTCGTGCACACGGCACAGCGCGGCGCTGCGACCGACACAGACGCCCATCATGCCGATGGTGTTCATCACGCGGATGGTGCCGAGAGCATCGCGATCCACGCTGATATTGCGACCGGCCATGAACAGATTCGGCACGTTGCGCGAGTAGAAGCAGCGGTAGGGAATGGGGTAGCCGATGCGTTTGTCGATGGCGTGGCGATGGATGGCCTTGGAGATGAAAGGATGCTCGGGATTGCCCTGGACGTATTTTTGCTCGGGAATGTGAAGGTCGATGGACCAGGTGGTGAGCACGCAGCCATCGGGGAACACGGTTTTGTCCTTTTCGATGTTTGCGCCGCTGAGGATGACATCGCCTAACAACTGCTGGGTTTCGCGGGTTCCGCCGACGTAGGCGAGCCAGACCATGTCTGCATTGGCATGCTGCTGGGGATCGCGCGCGCTGTGGGCACCGTAGTTTTTCATGGCACTGAAGGCGCTGTAGGCGGAGATCAAATTCCAGTCGCGGGTGATTTCGAGCTCCTCGATGGGGTGGCGGTCAAAACCACTTTCCCAGAACCACTCTGCGTGACCGCGGCGGGGATGGGGGAAGTCTTTTTCCGTGAGAGAAAGCATCCATTTTTGCGGAGGGAAGGCCACGGGTTTGTCGCGGTTTTCCCACATCCACATGTTGCTCATGCCCATGCGGCCTTTTTCCTCCATGGTGGAATCCGCCTTGGCCCATTGGCCGATGAATCCGTGACCGGTGCAATCCGCAAACAAGACGCCAGAGATTTTTTTGTTTTTGCCCGACTCCACTTCCAGCACGTTCACCGCGCTGATGGCACCGCCTTTCAGATCGAGCCCGTAGGCATGGTGGCCGAGAAACAAGGTGATGTTTTTTTCCGCGCGCACGATTTTTTCCTTTTTCTCGTCTTCAAATTGTTCGGCTGGCGCGGGCGAGGCCTTCGCGTCGTCCTGGAACTCATTGACGATATCGGAAAGGGCGTATTCGCTGGGTGGCGTATCGCCCTTGGCCCAGACGCGCACTTCTGACGAACCGTTGCCGCCCAGAACCTTGCGGTTTTGGATCAGGGCCACCTTGGCTCCGAGCCGTGCCGCGGAAATGGCAGCTCCCATGCCGCCGTAGCCACCACCCACCACCACGAGGTCATAGGTTCCGGCATCTTCGATGGCCGCAGGCGCTCCAGCGATTTTCCAGGAGGAACGATCCTGCAACATGCATTTTTCCGGCGGGGTGAAGGAGGCTTCACTGCTGAAAAGGATCGCATCGACACGGCCGTCGAATCCCGTGAGGTCCTTGAGTGCCAGTTCCGCTTGGCCTTTTTTCAAATCCACCTTGCCGGCCTTCACCCATGACCAAGCCGTATTCCCCTGGCCCAGGACAGTGCCGAGATCCTTGCCGTTCACCGATACGGAAAAAGTGCCGGCGCTGTCGTTGCGCTTGAGGCGCTTGGTCCAGTCGATGGTGCGGACCCAGACCTGGTAGTTGCCATCGCCGGGCACGTTCACGGCGGTGGTGGCATCGGCCACCGGCTTGCCCATGCCGTGCGCGATCAGGTAGGGCGAGCCCATGGTTTCGATGAACTGGGTGTCCACCATCCAGCCGCCTTTCTGCGAAAATTGTTCCGCTTCCACCAAAAACGAGTCAGCGTGGGCTAGGGAAAGTACGGCACATGCCAGAGAGGAAAATAGAGTGGGTTTCATGATCAATCACTAACGCCCAAAGCCTTGCTGATCTTACGATAAAAAGACGTCATGAGTGTCAAAAAGGCGGTCCCTGCCGTTACGCGAGGCACAAGGCGATCTGCTCGCCGGGACCGTGCACGCCTTCGATGAGAATGCCTTCCACGTCCGCCGTTTTCGAGGGACCCGTCGCCCAGATGATGTTGGGCGCGTCTCCTAACGCATCGATCGCCTCAGGAATGGTCCGGTGAATCGAAGTCTCTGACAACACGGCGACGTGCGTCCACGGCGATAAAGCCGCGAGGCGGTCCGAGGTCTGATCGTCATCGAGAATCAGGGAGCCCGATTCCGCGATCGCCCCGGTGGCGCGCGTGATGCCGAACTGATAGCGATCGTATTGGTCGCGGTCATACACCGTTTCCACTGTCAATCCGGCTTCGCTCAATCCTTTGCCCACGGCATCCCACAGGACCGGATCGCAGTAGCCGCAGGTCTGCTGCGTGCTTTGCAAAAATGCCAGCAATTCTCCCAGCGAACGCATGGTCTTGCCATTTACCGCACGGAAATTACGCGCGAAAATCTCCCACAAGCCCGTGCCTTCCAAGCGAGGAGCCGAATGAAGATCACTGACATCATACGCAGGATAGGCAGCTTTATCCCCTATCCCTTGCGTTGCTTGTTTCACCTTGGCCAAAATGGTCTCGCGCGACATGCCTTTCCTGTAGCACAGCGGCGGACCGATGACAAGGGCGGTCATGCCGGTATGTCAGAACGTGCTCGCCACGCTCTCTCACAGGAACATCGCCTTACCTAGGCCAAGATCGGCTTCACGATGTGCCCGGCGATATCGGTGAGACGGAAGTAGCGGCCCTGGAATTTATACACGAGTTTTTCGTGATCCACGCCCATCAGGTGCAGCATGGTGGCGTGCAGGTCGTGCACGTGCACGGCGCCATCGAGGATGTTGTAGCCGTATTCATCGGTGAGGCCGTGCGAGATGCCACCCTTGATGCCGGCGCCGGCGAGCCAAATGCTGAAGCAGCGCGGGTGGTGATCGCGGCCGTAATTGTTGGCACTCATTTTCCCCTGAGAATAGGCGGTGCGGCCGAACTCGCCGCCCCAGACGACAAGCGTGTCATCGAGCAGGCCGCGGCGTTTCAGGTCCATCACCAACGCGGCGGAGGCCTGATCGGTTTGTTTGCATTGGCGGGTAATGCCACCCACCACATCGCCGTGCTGGTCCCAGCCCTGATGGAAGAGTTGCACAAAACGCACGTCGCGCTCGATCAGGCGGCGGGCTAACAAACAATTCGCCGCGTAGGTGCCGGGCGTTTTCGAGTCAGGTCCGTAGAGGGCGAAGGTTTCCTCGCTTTCGTCGGAAAGGTCCGTGGCATCCGGCACGCTGGTTTGCATGCGGAACGCCATCTCCGCCTGGGCGATGCGGGCGTTGATCTCCGGATCCAGCTCTTGCGCGGCCTGGTCCATGTTGAGTTTGCCCAGGGCATCGAGCATGCTGCGGCGCACGTGCGGCGAGACTCCCTCGGGATTGGTGAGATAAAGCACCGGCTCCTTGCCGGAACGGAACTGCACGCCCTGGTGCTCGCTGGGAAGAAAGCCGGATCCCCACAAGCGGGTGTAGAGCGGTTGATCGCGACTGGCATTTTTCGAGACCAGCACGATGAAGCCGGGGAGATTTTGATTGAGGCTGCCCAGGCCGTACGAGGCCCAGGCTCCCATCGACGGGCGCCCGGGTATCTGACTGCCGGAGCAGAAAAAGGTGATCGCGGGGTCGTGATTGATCGCCTCGGTGTGCATGCTGCGGATCACACAAATCTCATCGGCGATCTTCTGTGTGTGCGGCAGGGTGTCGCTGATGGAGGTGCCGCACTTGCCGCTCTTGGTAAACTTCGCGAACGAGCCGGCCATGGGCAACAGGCTCTGATTGCCGCTCATGGTCGAGAGGCGTTGATTGCCGATGACCGACTTCGGCAAGGCCTTGCCATGTCCCTCGCGCAGCACCGGCTTGTCATCGAAGGTCTCCAGATGCGACGGTCCGCCGGCCTGAAACAGATAGATCACACGCTTCACCTTGGCGAAATGGTGCGGCGCGCCGAGAATGCCAGCGGCAGACGCGGACGCTTGGCCGGTGCCGAACATCTGCGCCATCGCCATCGCACCGAGCCCCAGGCCTGTGCTGCCGAGGAAGTGACGCCGTGTCTGCAGCATCAGCTGATCATACGTGGGGACTGTCGGTTTCATAGAGGAAGGAAGTGGTTGCCGGAACGTTTTCTGACAGGAGCCTATCATGGATGCTCCTGATTTCACGGTGTCCGTGGAAGATACTGTGTCATCAGCCGCTACTTTTCATCGCGGATGAACCTGAGGGGAAATTTACGGTTCCTGCCCCGTGTGGCGGTGCTTGCTGGAGAACAGGGCATAGACGGCGGGCACGACAAACAACGTGAGGAAACCCGATACCAGGAGACCGCCTACCACCGCGATGCCCAGCGATTGGCGCGATGTCCCGGCACCGCCGAGGGAAAGGGCGATGGGCAGGATGCCGAAAATCGTCGAGAGGCTGGTCATCAGAATCGGGCGGAAACGGCTGATCGAGGCCTCGAGCACGGCTTCCCGTTTTCCCAATCCGGCATCGCGCTGCTGATTGGCGAATTCCACGATGAGAATGCCGTTTTTCGTGACGATGCCAATGAGCATGATGATGCCGATCTGACTGAAAACATTCAACGTTTGTCCGGTCCAGTGGAGGGAAAGCAGAGCGCCCGCCAGGGACAAGGGCACGGTGAGGATGATGATGAGCGGATCGCGGAAACTTTCGAATTGCGCCGCGAGGATGAGGTAGATGATCAGCAATGCCAGCACGAAGGCGAACAGCAGGGAGGAGGAGCTATCCGCAAAGTCGCGCGACTGACCGGAGAGGGAGGTGCGGAAATTTTCCGGCAGGATCTCGGCGGCGATGCGGTCCAGCTCCGTGATGCCGTCGCCTAACGTAAAGCCCGGCGCAGGAGTGCCGCTGATGGTCGCGGAGACGGAGCGGTTGAAACGGAAGATCGCGGCCGGGCTGGCGGATTCGCTGAAGCTGACAAAGTTATCGAGCGAGACCATGCCGCCTGCGGGAGTGCGCACGTAGAGGTTTTTCAAATCTCCGGGATCGTTGCGGTCCTCGCGCTGGATTTGTGCGATGACCTGGTACTGCTTCCCGTTTTTGAGGAAATACCCGAAGCGCCTGCCGGAATAGGCGTATTCCATGGTGCGGGCGATTTCCTGCACCGACACGCCCAACTCGGCGGCGCGCTGCCGGTTGATCGAGATGACGCCCTCGGGCCGGTTGACTTTGAGATCGGCATCGATTTGCCGCAGCTTGGGACTCTTGCTCGCGGCTTCGAGGAATTTCGGCAGGACCTGCACCATGGATTCGAAGTCCGGTGCCTGCAACACATAGGCCAGCGGCTGCCCGGCGCGGCGATCGCCGATCGTCGGCGGCTGTGTCGGGAATGCGCGCACGCCGGTGAACTGGGCCATGTCGCGCGTGACCTGCTCGGCGATTTCCGCCTGGCTGCGTTTGCGCTCCGAGGGCGCGGTGAGGTAGATGTTTTGGATCGCCGCATTGGCATCGGTGCGCCCCATGCCGCCGCCCAGAATGCTGAAAGTCCGATAGGTTTCCGGCACGTTGTCGTTGACGTAGGTATCGATTTTTTCCATCCAGCTCTCGGTGTATTCCATCGTCGCCCCCTCGGGTGCGGTGATGTTGACGCGGATGTTTTCCCGGTCTTCCAGCGGAGCGAGCTCGCGTGGCAGGATGATCGCCATTTGCCAGATCAGATAGCCACTGCCTAACAGAATCGGCCAGGCCAGCCAGCGCCAGCGCAGAAACGGAGTCAGCATCGCACGATAGCTGGCGGTCAGCCAGCGGAAAAACGGCTCGGTGGAGCGATAGAGCCAGTGCGGATGATCACCGTGCGGCTTGAGCAGGTAGCGGCACATCATCGGCGACAGGGTCAGGGCGACGAAGGCCGAGACAATCACACAGCCGGCGATGGTGATGCCGAATTCGCGAAACAAGCGCCCTGTCAATCCGGAGAGGAAGACCAGCGGCGTGAACACCGCCGCGAGAGCCACGGTGGTGGAGATCACCGCGAAATAGATTTCCCGCGAGCCCTCTTGTGCGGCCTCCAGCGGCGAGAGGCCGGCCTCGATCTTCGCGTAGATGTTTTCCAGGACGACGATGGCATCATCACAGACGAGACCGATCGAGAGCACGATGGCCACGAGCGTGAGCACATTGATCGAAAACCCCGCCACATACATGATGAAAAATCCGGCGATGATGCTCACGGGAATGGCGAGCACCGGGATGATGGTGGAGCGCCAGTCGCGCAGGAATCCGAAGATGATCAATGCCACCAACACAAACGCCACGACCAGCGTCTCCTTCACCTCGCGCACGCTGCTGCGCACGAAGCGGGTGAAGTCGTAGCCGATTTCCACCGTGATGTCATCGGGCAGTTCCTTGCGCACCTGCTCCATGCGGCGATAGAACTCATCCGCGATCGCGATCGCATTGGTGTTCGGCTGCGGAATCAGCGCCACGCCGATCTTCGGATTGCCCTTGGCCTTCAGACCCGTGCGCAGAACCTCCGGGCCGAGCTCGGCGTAGCCGATGTCTCGAAACAAAATCTGCCGGCCGTTTTCCTGGCGTATGATCAGCGCGTCGAACTCCTGCGGCGTTTTCAACCGACCGAGCGTGCGCAAGGTCAATTCATTGTTCGCGCCCTCGATACGGCCGCTGGGCAAATCGACATTTTCGCGATCCAGCGCCTCCTGCACATCCTGCGGCGTGATGCGATGCACCGCCATCTTCACCGGATCCATCCACAAGCGCATCGCGTAGCGCTTTTCCCCGAAAATCCGGATCGAGGAAACGCCGGGTATCGTCTCCATCCGCTCACGCACCACCCGATCCGCGAAATCACTCACTTCCAGGATACCGCGCTTCTCGCTTTCCATCGAGAGAAACACAATCGGCATCGAGTCCGCATCCGCTTTTTCCACCACCGGCGGATTCGCATCCACGGGCAAATTGCGCGCCGCACGGGAGACGCGGTCGCGCACATCGTTGGCGGCGGCATCGAGATCGGAATCCAGCGTGAACTCCACCGTGATGGTGCTGCGTTCCTCACGCGATTCCGAACTCAGCGTGCGGATGCCGGAAATGCCGTTGATCACCTGCTCCAGCGGCTCGGTGATCTGCGCCGCCACCACATCCGGATTCGCGCCAGGGTAGGTCGTTTGCACCGTGATGATGGGAGGGTCCACCGCCGGGTATTCCCGCACGCCGAGGTAGTAAAATCCCGTCGCGCCAAACAGCACGATGATCACCGACATCACGATGGCCAACACCGGACGGCGTATGCAGACATCGGACAAATTCATGGCGCGGCTACGATGGATACCTCCACGCCAGGGCGGATGCGGTTGAGATTGGTGGTGGCCACCACGTCGCCCTCGGCGAGGCCTCGCAGGATTTGCACCTGCTGCTCCGTGCGTGTGCCGATGGTGACATCGCGGAACTGCGCCTTGCCATCGATGATGAGATAGACGCCATGTCCGCGCGGCGATGGCACGATCGCCTGCGTGGGCACCATCAGGGAAGACGCGGCGGCGATGGGGATCGTCACATCGGCAAAGCCGCCGGGCACCAGACCCTCGGGCTTCGTGCAAACGCCGGTGACGAACAAACTGCGCGTCCGTGGATCGATCACCGGCTCGATCACCGTGATCTCACCCTCGCGCACCTGACCTTGACCGGCCACGGTAAACGTAAACTTCTGCTTCTCCTTGATCACCGGCACATAGCGTTCCGGCAGCGAGATATCGACCTTGATCCGCGAGAGATCCTGCAGATCGATCAAGGGCAAGCTGGGCGTGAGATAGGCACCCTCGCTGACCTTGCGCGTGCCCAGTTTTCCCGCAAAGGGTGCCACGATTTTCGCCCGCGCGATCTGCACCAACTTCGTTTGCTTTTGCGCATCCAGCACACGCCACTCCGCTGACGCCACGTCTGCTTCCAGTTGGCTGATCGCCTTGCTCGGCAGCAATTCCTCGGCACGCTGCTTGTTCGCGAGAGCCAGGGCCAGGCGTGATTCGATCTCTTGCAGCTCGCTCCGCAGTTCGGCATCATCGAGCTGGAAAAGCACCGCCCCTGCCTCGACCTGCGTGCCCTCGGCACATAGGACTTTCGCCAGTCGATTCGATGACTCCGCCACCAGGGTCACCGCCTCATTCGCGCGCAAAGTGCCCACCGTCTGGATCGTTTCGTCAAACGGAGCACTGCGGACCCGGAAGGTCTCCGCTTTCACCGACGCAGGAGGTCCTTGTGCGCACATCATCCCCGTGCCTGCGAACAACAGGCCTAACGGAAAAAGGGTGCGTGATAGAAGTTTCATGATGCGAGACAGAGAGAGATACGTCGGCAATGCCGGTAATTCATCAGCAAACATGCCGCAAATCCGCTCAGCGGCGAACGACGATGCCGCCTTCTCACCCTTCCGGCGTGAGGCCCAGCACCACATCGAATCGCGCGGTGAGTTCGCCGGCCTTGCTGTTCGCCAGAGGCACGAATGCCACCTCCACCGAGGCGCGCGCTTTTTCGTCCTTGATGTTCTTGAACACCATGTCCTTCGCATTCCGCTCGTCACCCTTGATGTAGCACTGCGTCACTAACAGATCCTTGCCTTTCGATTTGATCTTGTAGTGAATGTGCGGACTGCGCCCGGGATAGCTCACGGGCTTGATCGTGCGGAACAGATACTCGCCTTTTTCGCCCGTCACGAAGCGGCCGAAGCCCTGGAAGTTCTTGTCGCGCTTGTCGCCGCTCTGGCCCTTGCTGTGGAGATAGGCGCCCTCGTGATCGCATTGCCAGATTTCCACTTCCACGCCACGCATCGGTTCGCCGCGGGCATCGAGGATGCGACCGCTCAGGTAGGTCACCTCGCCCACGGCAGGTGTGAGCGCGCTGTTGAGAATGATGAGGTCATTGTCCGTATCCAGCGGCAGGTGATCGGGATAAAAAGGTCCCTCGGTCTGCTTGGGCGTTTGCGTGAGCGCCTCGGCATAGACACCCGCGGTGCTGAAAAACGCCGCGCCCAGCGCGGCCTTGGCGAGAAAATCCCGGCGCGATAACGGTGACTTGCGAGAGGTATTCAGGAACATACCCGAACCATCGTCCGTTCTTGCCCGCGCCGCAAGCGGAAAATCGCCTCACGCCACCGCACTTGCGCACAAGGGTGGTGGCGTACTCAGGGTCAATCGTTCAGGCCAGTCCGTGGTATTCCTGGATGGAACGAACGCCGAGTTCGTTTTTCTGCAGCGAGCGGATGGCGCGGACGCTGGCTTCGGCGGCGGCGAGGTTGGTGGCGTAGGAGATTTTGTTGGCAATGGCTCCGGCGCGGATCTGGATTTCATCGGCGCGGGATTCGTGGCTGCTGGGGGTATTGATGACGAAGTGGATCTCGTTGTTTTTCATCATGTCCACGCAGTGCGGGCGGGCGCCTTCGAGGATCTTGTAAACGCGCACACTGGGGATGCCTTCTTTTTGGAAAAGCTGGTGCGTGCCGCCGGTGGCGAAGATGGTGAAGCCCATTTCCGCGAGATTGCGGGCGATGGGCACGGTGCGTGTTTTGTCGCGGTCGCTGACGGAGATGAAGACGTTGCCTTTGGTTGGCAGTGGGTTGAAGGCGCTCATCTGTGCCTTGGCGTAGGCCATGCCTGGGTCGGCATCGATGCCCATGACTTCGCCCGTCGATTTCATTTCCGGACCGAGCACGATGTCGATGCCGGGGAAGCGGTTCCATGGGAACACGGCTTCCTTGACGTTGAAGTGCGTGGGGATGATGCGTTTGGTGAATCCGAGCTCCTGCAAGGTCTTGCCGACCATGATTTTCGCGGCGAGTTTCGCCAGCGGCACGCCGATCGCTTTCGATACGAAGGGCACGGTGCGCGAGGCGCGCGGGTTGACCTCGATGACGTAAAGCTCGTTGTCCTTGACCGCGAACTGGATGTTCATCAGGCCTTTGACGTTGAGTTCCTTGGCGAGATTGATGGCGGCGGTTTCGATTTTTTCCTGAATCTCCGCGCTCAGGGAGAAGGCGGGGATCATGCAGGCGGAGTCACCGGAGTGGATGCCGGCCTGTTCGATGTGTTCCATGATCGCACCTACTATGGCTGTAGTACCATCGGCGATGCAATCGACATCCACCTCGGTGGCGTTGTCGAGGAAACGGTCCACCAGCACGGGGCGCTCGGGCGAGGCGGTGACGGCCTCGCGCATGTAGCGATCGAGCTCGGCATCGTTGTAGACGATCATCATCGCACGACCACCGAGCACGAAGGACGGGCGCACGAGTACGGGATAACCGATGCGGTTGGCGATCACGATGGCTTCCTCGGCGGAGACGGCGGTGCCGGCTTCGGCTTGTTTCAGGCCGATCTTATCAAGCAGAGCGGAGAAATGCTTGCGGTCCTCGGCGAGCTCGATGGACTCGGGCGAGGTGCCGATGATGGGCACGCCGTGGCGTTTCAGATCGGCGGCGAGGTTGAGCGGGGTCTGGCCGCCGAACTGGACGATGACGCCATCGGGTTTTTCCTGATCGCAGATGTTGAGCACATCTTCGAGGGTGAGTGGCTCGAAGAAAAGTTTGTCGGAGGTATCGTAGTCGGTCGAAACGGTCTCGGGGTTCGAGTTGACCATGATGGTTTCGTAACCGAGTTCTTTCAGCGCGAAGGAGGCGTGGACGCAGCAGTAGTCGAACTCGATGCCCTGGCCGATTCGGTTAGGGCCACCGCCGAGGATGATGATTTTCTTTTTGTCCGACTGACGCGCTTCGTTTTCCTCGCCGTAGGAGGAGTAGAAATACGGCGTGTAGGCCTCGAACTCGGCGGCGCAGGTATCGACGAGTCGATAGGTCGGCACGATGCCCGCGGCCTTGCGTTCGGCGCGCACGACGTCTTCTTTCACGCCGCGGGCTTTCGCGATCTGGCGGTCCGAGAAGCCGAGTTTTTTGGCGCGCTTCAGCGGCAGATCCTTGAGCGCCATGCCTTCCTTGGCGATCTCTTCGAGGTGGCGCAGGAACCACGGATCGATGGCGGTGATTTCGAAAATTTCCTCGACGCTGTAGCCGGCGACGAAGGCGGTTTGCAGCCAGAAAATGCGCTCGGCATTGGGCACGCGGAGTTTGCGTTCGATCTCCTCGCGGGTGGGAGCTTGCGGTTCCTTGCTGTCGAAGCCGAAGCCCCAGCGGCCGGTTTCCAACGAACGCAGGCATTTCTGCATCGACTCCTTGAAGGTGCGACCGATGGCCATCGCTTCGCCGACCGATTTCATCGAGGTGGTGAGCACCGGATTCGCGGCAGGGAATTTTTCGAAGGTGAAGCGCGGGATCTTGGTGACGACGTAGTCGATGGTCGGCTCGAAGGACGCGGGTGTCTCGCGGGTGATGTCGTTGCGGATCTCATCGAGCGAATAACCGACGGCGAGTTTCGCGGCGATCTTGGCGATGGGGAAACCGGTGGCTTTCGAGGCGAGGGCCGAGGAGCGGGAAACGCGGGGGTTCATCTCGATGACGATCATGCGCCCGGTGGTGGGATCGGTGGCGAACTGGATGTTCGAGCCGCCCGTTTCCACGCCGATCTCGCGGATCACGGCGAAGGAGGCATCGCGCATGATCTGGTATTCGCGATCGCTGAGTGTTTGGATGGGCGCCACGGTGATGGAGTCGCCGGTGTGCACGCCCATGGGATCGAGGTTTTCGATCGAGCAAATGACCACGCAGTTGTCGGCATGGTCGCGCATGACCTCCATTTCGAATTCTTTCCAGCCGAGCAAGGATTCCTCGACGAGCACTTCGCTGACGGGCGAGAGATCGAGGCCGCGGGTGATGATTTCCTCAAACTCATCGCGGTTGTAGGCGATGCCGCCGCCCTGGCCGCCGAGCGTGAAGGCGGGGCGGATGATGAGGGGAAAACGGCCGATCATTTCGGCGATGGCGCGCGCTTCCTCCATCGTGTGCGCGGTGCCGGATTGCGGCACGTCGAGGCCGATCTTGAGCATCGCGTCCTTGAAGCGCTGGCGGTCCTCGCCTTTATCGATGGCATCGGCATTCGCGCCGATCATGCGCACGCCGTGCTTGTCGAGAGCGCCGGACTTGAACAGCGACATGGAGGTGTTGAGGGCCGTTTGACCGCCGAGCGTGGGCAGGAGCGCGTCCGGCTTCTCGCGGATGATGATTTTTTCCACCACTTCCGGGGTGATCGGCTCGATGTAGGTGCGGAAGGCGAATTCCGGATCGGTCATGATCGTGGCCGGATTCGAGTTCACCAGCACGACCTGGTAGCCTTCCTCGCGCAGCGCCTTGCAGGCTTGCACCCCCGAGTAGTCAAATTCGCAACCTTGGCCGATAACAATCGGACCGGAGCCGATAACGAGAATTTTCTTGATGGAAGTGTCTTTGGGCATAAGCGGGCGTGTCGGGTGTAAACTCGCAGGGATTTGGCAGTTACCAGCGGATTTGTAAAGGATTGGATGTGGAAAAGCTGAATTTTGTTGTGAGGCATCATTCCGCGGTCGCGCGGCCATGCTAAAGGCCCTGGGTCGCTACACCTAATCCCCTTGACTCAGTAGGCATCAATCTTGAACGGCACCGAGGCGGAGGGGAAGTCTTTGAGGGTGAAGCTGATGAGGAAGCCGTATTCATCGCGGCTGCGGTTGTTACGATGAGTGAGACCGGCGCTGACGATCCAGTTTTCGTAACTGCGATGAAGGGTGTATTGTTCCAGCTCGAGCGTGGAGTCATCAAATTCCCATTGGTGTAGCAGCCCCGCGCCCCAGTTTTCGTTGAAGCGATTGTAGGCCCGGATGTTGACGCGGTTCGAATCGAGCAAGTAAGGATGCCCGCTCAAGGTGCGTTGTTGCACGGCAAACTCAAAGTTCGGCGTGGGCATGAAACGCAGACCGGTGGTGAATTCGCTATAGCCGGAGCCGCTGCTGATGATGGGAAACTGGGTTTGCAGATCGACTGCCAGCCAGGGGAGAGGAAGCCAGGTGATGTCGTTGTAGAGGTTGGAAAAATCGCGCTGCAGCTCAGGATCCTCGACGTAACTGTCGAGATAGGTGTCCATGAAAAGCCATTGATAACTCGCGCCATTGCGCTGGGTGACCAGGCGGTTTCTGACACCGAGACGCACGAGGTTCCAGTCATCCAGGTCATCGATGGCGGGGAAGCGACCCACGTTGATAGGAGCAGGGCGGGTGAAGAAGGTCATGCGGTCGATCGAAGGATAGTCCTGGCCTAATTCACCGGCGGAAAGGAAGGACCAATTCGCATAGGGCTGCATCGTGTGGCGCAGGCCGTCCACGCCCAGGCTGCGGATGCGGATGTCGGGGTAGTCTTTGTGAAATTTCACCGAGGCTTCCAGTCCTGCGGAGAACAGTGTGCGGTCGGCATCCTGGGCGGGGCCTCCTACGTTGAAATAGCGGGTGTAGCCGGCGCCCATGTGCGGTGTGAGATGCAGCCAGTTTCCTAAGGTATATTGCGTCGAGAGTTCCTGATACGTGTGGAAACGCATGAACTGCGGATTGGTGAGTTGCTGGTAGAGGGTATCGTAGCGAGGATCTCCCGGCGGCAGAGCACGCATTTGCTCGATCAGCAGTTGTTCGTAGCGCCCGACTTGCGAATACAAGCGGCCCAGCTCCGGGTCGCCATCCGGCAAGGTCAACAAGGGATCCAGCAAGGTATCGCGGGTGGGATCCGCCATGTTTTCCTCCAGCACGCCAAAGGAGGTTTGCCCCTCGTGCAGGATGCGGGAGCCGAAGATGGGGCGGCGGATTTGGTCAAAGGAAATTTCCGGCGAGCGGCTGTCCGCGCGGTAAAAGTCATTCAAGCGCAAGCGCGCCAGGCCCGTCAGCAAGGAGTCATCCGTGCGGCGGGTGAGGAAGATCGTATTATCAGGCTGGGCATTTTGCCGGTAAAAACGCGGATCAAAGTCCTCGAGGAAATGATTGTCGCTGAGGAGATGGAGATCGTAGTTCAACGCGTATTCGGCATCCGGATCCAGCGGGTCCTGGAATTGCAGCGGGATGCGGTACTGGAACTCCGCGCGATACCGCGAGGGATCGACCGGACCGCGGGGAATCCCGGAGCGCCCGATCGAGGGATCCATGTCGTTCATGTAGTAGAGCTTCAGCCAGCCGAGATTCGGGTTATCCTGAATGCGCGTGTCGAACAAATCCACCCCCGCACCCACGCCACGCCGCGTCCGCATATCGAGGTGCCAGCGTGAAAGCAGCCAGGGCTTTTCCCCGCCCAGCAGGCTATTCTCATCGCCGCCGAGCATGATGCCATAGCTTTGCAGCAAATAGACGCCCCAGTTCGTGCGGCCACCGGGCAGCAAACGGTAGCCGAGCTCCGCATTGAGCGGCTGGCTGAGATAGGGCAGCCAAAACACCGGTGTGTCACCGATGAAGAGCTTCAGGTCGTTGAAAACGATCTTGTCTCCCGGATACAAGGTGGTGCGATCGGCGCGCAGCCAGTAGTTCGGATCCTCCACGTCGTTGGTGGTGATGCCGGCATCCGTCCCGACAAACACGCGCTCGCCGTTTTCGTCCTCGCTCATCTCGAATTGGCCGGATTCGAGAATGATCGGATCATAGCTCACACTCAGCCCGGTGGTGTTGAGCTTTTTCGCTTTGAGATCATAGACCACACGATCGCCGCGTTGGATCATCGGGCCATTGAAAACGCTGACATTTCCGAGAAGCGTGTAGGTGCCGGTCTCCAGGTCCAGCTCCGCGCGGTCGGCGAAGACCTCCTCGCCGCTGTTGGTCTTCAGCTCGATCGGACCGGTGACCAGAAATTTTTTCAGATTGCCGGCGACAGGAGTGATTTTCCCCTTGATGGCGATGTCCACGCCCGTGGGCATTTGTGTGTTGATATCCTGTGCATTGGGCGGAGCAACGTCCGGCAACGAGGGCACGGGAGGAATTTCCACAGGCGCGGGTGGTGCGACCGCATTGGGCGGCAACACGGCATCTTCCTGGGCCGAAACAGAAAGCAAAAGCGGCAAAAACCAAATGCACAAATATCGCTGCATGAAAGTCCATGCATGTTGCCGTTTCTTCCGCTGATGTAAAGGAAGATTTGCGATTTGATCGGCCGCGCCAGCTTAGATGCCCTCTTCCATCATCTTCTCATCATCGCCGCGCGGTGCCTCAGGAGCGGGGCGCTGCGGCCGCTCGCGCGGGGCATCAGGAGTGGGCTTCTGATTCTCCCAGTGCTGACGCCACTCCTGCTGATCGACTTTCAGGTCCTTGTTCGCATCGAGCTTTTCAAACAGATCCTCCTGCGCATCCTCGCCTTGGTTCTTCACCATGGGGAATTGCTGGAACTCGGGGAAATCGACCACATTGTCCTGATTCGCATCCACCGCTCCGAAGCCGCGTGCCGGATGGGGTGCCGTGGGATTACCGGGAGGGCGGTCAGGACGACCTTCCGGGCGACCATCGGGCCGACCATCCGGACGATCCGGACGTCCACCTTCAGGACGACGCATTCCCTGTCCGGGAGCGGGGCCGTCTTCGGGGCTGAGCACACCATCTTTGTTGCGATCCATGTTGTCGAAAATTTTCCGACGTCGATCTTCGGGAAGCTTGGTCACCATCGGCGCCTGCACGAATTCCTCGAACGTGATTTTTTTATCGCCATCGCGATCCATTTCGGCGATGCGCGGCAGGGGAGGGCGCTTCATGTCGCCCGGTGGAGAGGCATCCGGATTCGCCGGTGCGCCCATCGGTATCAATTCTCCCGCCTCCAGGCTTTGGCTGTCGTTTTTGTCGAGGTGAGCGAACAATTTTTCCTGTTTTTCGGCAGGCAGTTGCGAAATGCGCGGCAGTTGCAGGAATTCTTCCTTGGAAAGTTTTTGGTCGTGATTGGTGTCGGCCTTTTTCCAAAATTCCAGCGCGCGCATCTTTTCGCGACCTGGCTCTTGGGGGCGTGCTTTGGGGGCACCGGGGTTTTCCTGGGCATGGGCAGCCATGGCGAGCAGGAAAAACAGGCTGGAGAGTGAGCGTTTCATAAGCGGTGGGAAGGTTATGTGATTCAACCACCGCATCCCGGAAAAGTTGTGCAATTTTCTCAAAAATGCGGCTTTATGATTGGCCATGGCTGTGGCAGAGTGCCGGCGCACATGCACATACGCGAAATCATCCGGCAAAGCAAGCCGACCTTTTCCTTCGAGTTTTTCCCCGCTCGCACGGAGGCCAGCGCGGAGGAATTGTATCAAACGATTCGCGATCTGGAACCGCTGCACCCGTCGTTCGTTTCCATCACCTACGGTGCCGGCGGCGGCACGCGTGAGCTGACCCACCAGTTGGTGGCGCGCATCAAGGAAACCACGGGCATCCCGCCCATTCCCCACCTGACCTGCGTGGGCCACACCCGTGCCGAGGTGGAGCAAATCCTCCAGCGCTACGCCGCCCTGGGCGTCTGCAATATCCTCGCCCTGCGCGGCGATCCACCGCGCCAGCAGAGCGATTATGACTGGTCGCAGGGCGACTTCCGCCACGCCAGCGACCTCGTGCGTTTCATCCGCGAGTTCAATGAATCCGGCCAGCACCCGCTCGGCGGATTCGGCATCGGCGTCGCGGGCTTTCCGGAAGGCCACCCCGCCACGCCGAACCGGCTGCTGGAAATGGATCATCTCAAGGCGAAGTGCGATGCCGGAGCGGACTACATCTGCACGCAGTTGTTTTTCGACAATCACGACTTTTTCGATTTCCGCGATCGCTGCGCGCTGGCCGGAGTCAATCTCCCCATCATCGCCGGTATCATGCCCGTGACCTCGCTTTCCTCGATGAAACGCATGGCGGAGCTGGCGGCCGGAGCGCGCTACCCCGCGAAGCTCCTGCGCGCCCTGTCACGTGCCCAGGACGATGCCGCCGCCGTGGAAAAAGTGGGCATTCACTATGCGGCGCAGCAGTGCAGCGAGTTGCTGGATGGGAATGTGGACGGCCTGCATTTCTATACCCTGAACAAAAGCAACGCGACCAAGCAGATCTATCAGAGCCTCGGCATCTCCGTGCCTGCAGCCACGGTCGGATGACTCGCGCCGCGCGCGCTCATGGTGCGGACCAGAACAGCGTGAATTCATTCCGATTGTAGGTAAGGTGCGTCTGCGCCAGCCATGCCAAGCCTCCCCGCCGCGCCTGTTCCAGCACCCGATGATGCAGGGCGAGAATCTCCTCCACGCCCGCCGCTTTGTGCGTTTTCAACGTGAAAATCACCAAGGCTCCCGGGCGCAGGAAGTTGCGTTTGCTCAGGACCACCGCCAGCGCCTCCTCGGCACTGCCATTCATGTCGCAGAGCAAGGCATCGTAGAGCACCCCACGCGGCGGCTGAAAGGTCAGCGCGTTCTCCGCCGCGAACGTCAGCCGCGGGTGCGAGGCGATGCGCGCATCCAGCGGCGCGCGATCCACCGCCGTCACGAAAAACCCCCGCTCTAACAACTCCGCCGTCATTCCCCCGGGACTGGCGCCCAGCTCCAGCCAATGGGTCGTTTCCGGCAGGGCCGGACCGTGCAGCCGCAGGAAATGCAAGGCTTCCGCCACCTTCGCCCCCGCGCGGCTGATGCTGTGCGGCGCCTTGTGGCTGATGTACTTGCTGCCGCCCGCGTAAAATCCCCGACACGCCCGCGGCGCGGCCGCCGCGCCGAACAAGCCCTCTTTCCCTAACAGAACAAACAGCGTCAGCCCTTCCGGGTCCTGCTCCTCCGGATCCATTCCCGCGCGCGGCGGACAAAATTCCTGCCGCAAGCGCTGCTGCAGCTGCGATGCCATTTTTTTATACACCGGATGCGGCGAGCCAGCGAGCAAGGGGCTCACCATCACCTGCTGCAAGGGCACGGTGGCGAATTTCCGCACCAGCGCCGTCACCGCTTTGTCGAGAAAGTCCATCGTTTTTTCCGGCACACAGGGCCAGGCGTGATCGATCCTCATCTGCCACCGCACAAACAAGCCCGCTTCCTCCCGCGCCAGATCCAGCATCTCCTCCGAGGAAAACAACCAGTATTCCAGCCCGAGACGCTTGGCCGCCGTGATGCCCAGCCGCGCGAGAATCTCTTCGTGAAGAGGCGCGAATCCCTCGGAGATGCGGATGATTTGCTGCATGCCGCCGCAGAATGCCGCCGATCCCTCACGAATCCAAGCGCGAAAGCAGATACCCCGTGACCTTTTTCCGCTACATTCTACCTGTCGTGCCATCAGGGAAGCCGACACGCTGACCCGAATGGCATGCCATCCCCCACATTCCCGCATCCTGAAGGGACAGCTGTCAACCTCGGCTTTTTGGTCTCAAACGCTCCCAGAGCGGCGTAATGACGTATTTCGTCAGCCTATCGACGAGACCTCCCAGAATGACGCCGAGAATTGCGGCAATCGCTGCGGCGCCCAGCCAATTCATGAAGGCACTGGCCACAGGAATGAGACGGGCGAAGGCGGCAGCGGCTTCTTTCACCGCGTCCTCGGGGCCATGAAACCCTAATTCGTGCAAGCCGTGAATCATAATCCCGCCGCCCACCCAGAGCATGGCAATCATCCCTATCAGACTGAGAATTTTCAAAAAATGCGGCATGCCCATCACGAGTGAACGCCCGGTGATGCGGACAATTCCCTTGGGGGACTTTGCCATGGCAACGCCTGCATCATCGGCTTTCACGATGACCGCCACCACGCCATAGACCACTACGGTCATTCCTATGCCCACCAACGCTAACACAAAAGCTTGCATCCAGAGCGGTGATGCGGAAATTCCGGCAAGTGTAATGGCCATGATTTCCGCAGAGAGAATCAAGTCAGTCCTCACAGCGCTCGCCACTTGCACGCGCTCGATCTCGGCCGCGCTCAGCGGCGCCGCATCATCGGCCGATATTGCTTTGTCATGAGGGCGTATGAGATCCATGACCTTGTGAAAGCCCTCCATGCACAGAAACGCTCCGCCCACCATCAACAGCGGCGTGATCACCCATGGTGCCAGCAAGCTCAGTGCCAGCGCTCCGGGAAGAAGGATCACCAATTTATTCTTCAGCGAGCCCCTCGCGATCTTCGCGATAATGGGCAGCTCGCGTTGCGCGGCAAGACCTACGACGTAGCGCGGTGTGACGGCGGCATCATCTATCACAATGCCAGCAGCTTTGCTTCCCGCCTTTGCGGCCAATGCACTGGCGTCATCGATCGACGTTGCTGCCATTTTCGCAATCGCAGCAATGTCATCCAGCAATGAGAAAAACCCTGAGGTCATGAGGGACCTCCTTGTTTCATCGGAAGAGAGGGAAAAGACGTGGCACGCATGATCTGTCGTGCGTTCGCAGTGTGGGAATAAGGAGTCATCATTGCGCAGGGAAGGCTTGTCCAGATCGTTCGATCCGTCAAGTGACAACAACAAAAACAAGGCGTCCTGACTGTTAGCCTAACGGTTGTTGTGATTCCGCTCTATCGTCGCGTGTAAGGTAAGCGTGCCTCGCTCGACCACCGGCAGCCTTCTTTCCTCCCGCTGGGATGGCATCGGGTCGTTAGCGTCCTGGGAAGCGCCTCGATTCATAAACGTCGTTGGTGCTAGCTTACTGATTGCGCGAAAATGGGTAATGAGCGCAAAAGGGTCACCGGCTCCTTTCCTCATCTTTTGATTGTGAGCGTGGGATAAAGCGCGTATGCTTTGCCTATGAAACGCTCCGGTGCTCCGCTTCTTGACTTTACCGCAGACACTTGGCTGGACCCGTGGCGGGCGGTGTTTGAGGAACGGCAGGCCCGCGCGGCTCGCACCGCCGCGGCCTGCGGTCCTTCGCTGGCGGACTACGCGCAGGGGCATCAGTACTTCGGGCTGCACCGCGCCGCTGACGGATCGTGGGTCTATCGCGACTGGGCCCCGCACGCGCAGGCGCTGTTCCTGGTCGGTGATTTTTCGCAATGGCAGGAGTCCCCCACTTATCAGGCGCAGTCCATCGGCGATGGCTGCTGGGAACTGACATTGCCCGCTACCGCTCTGCTTCACGGCCAGCACTATCGCGTGCGCATGCACTGGCACGGCGGCCAAGGCGACAGGCTTCCGGCCTGGGGGCGCAGGGTGGTGCAGGATGAGCAGACATTGACCTTCACCGCGCAAATCTGGGAAGAGCCCGCCTATGAGTGGAAACACCGGACGCCTGCTCTCAACGCGCCACCCGTGATCTATGAGGCACATGTGGGCATGTCCTCCGAGGAGGGAAAAGTCTCGACCTGGGTGGAGTTCCGCCAGCACATGTTGCCGCGCATCGTCGGGGCCGGATACAACACGCTGCAACTCATGGCCGTGCAGGAACACCCCTACTACGGCTCCTTCGGCTATCACGTCGGCTCGTTTTTCGCGCCGAGCTCGCGCTTCGGCACCGCGAATGAACTCAAGGAACTGGTTGATGCCGCGCACGGCATGGGTCTGCAAGTGATCATGGATCTGGTCCATTCGCATGCGGTGAAAAATGAAGTCGAGGGCATTTCCTGCTACGATGGCACGCCCTATCAGTTTTTTCACGATGGACCACGCGGGAATCACGATATCTGGGACTCGCGCTGTTTCGACTACGCCAAGCCACAGGTCCGCCACTTCCTGCTCTCGAACATCCGCTACTGGCTGGAAGAGTTCCGGTTCGATGGCTTCCGCTTCGATGGCGTGACCTCCATGCTCTACTACGATCACGGCTTCGGCGCGGGCTTCGGCAGCTACGATGATTATTTCCACGGTCGCACCGATGAAGACGCCCTCACCTACCTCACACTCGCCACGCAGCTCATGGACGAGTGGAAACCCGGCTCGCTGGCGATCGCGGAAGACGTGAGCGGCTTGCCCGGGCTCTGCGCGCCGCGCGAGCAGGGGGGCTGTGGCTTTCACTATCGGCTCGCCATGGGCATTCCCGACATGTGGTTCAAGTGCGCCGAGGACATCCGCGAGGAAGATTGGCACATGGGCTGGATCTGGGGCGAGCTCACCGGACGCCGTGCCGATGAACGTGTGATCAGCTACGTGGAAAGCCACGACCAGGCGATGGTCGGCGGCAAGTCCTTCCTCTTCGCCCTCACCGATGACTCGATCTATCACTCGATGCACCGCGGCTCCGGCGACCTGCGGGTGGAGCGCGCCATCGCCCTGCACAAAATGGCGCGCCTCGCCACGCTGGGCACCGCCGGGCATGGTTAC
This sequence comes from Verrucomicrobiia bacterium, assembly GCA_947462875.1. GTDB lineage: Bacteria > Verrucomicrobiota > Verrucomicrobiia > Verrucomicrobiales > Akkermansiaceae > UBA956. Next base: position 53,997 of record CANHQJ010000005.1, on the reverse strand, counting down.
CTGAATTTCATGGGAAATGAATTCGGCCATCCCGAGTGGATTGATTTCCCGCGCGAGGGCAATGGCTGGTCCTACACTCATGCCCGCCGCCTCTGGAGCCTGCGCGACCGCGCGGACCTGCGTTTCCAAGCCCTGGGCGACTTCGATGGGGCGATGATGAAATTGCTGGGCGATGCGGCATGGATGAACGCCTCTTGCGACATGATCGCCGAGCACAATGCCGACAAAACCCTCGTCTGGAAGCGCGGCGATCTGCTGTTTGCCTTCAACTTTCATGGCCACCAGTCGCTCGTCGATTGGGAACTGCACGTGCCCGCCGGAACCTGGCAGCTTGTGTTGGACAGCGATGCCACGCCCTTCGACGGTCACGGCCGCGTCGAGGCCGGGCAGGTCTGCGAAGTCAAAGCGAACGCGAACGGCTACGGCATCATGAAACTCTACCTCCCCAGCCGCACCGCCCTCGTCTGGCGGAAAAAGGGCTGAGGCCAGGGAGGCGGAAACAGTCTCATCAGGCGACAAAACAGCCGCTCTCATAGGTCCATTGTTCCAGACAGGTCCACGCTTGTGGACTGGGTTGTCGGTTCCAGCGGCCCTTGATCTCTTTGACTTTTCGCGTTTCGCGGCAGACTTCCACCGTCAGCCTTTCTTCCTCACCCGCACGATGGATGATGAGGGAAAAGATCGAACTCCCCTTGCGCAGACAGACGCTCGCATACCTCGCCACACAATGCCGCATTTCCCGACCTTCCGCGATCAGTTCCGCCGCGCTGGTCAACTCGCGCAGCGAAATGACGCCCATGCGCACGGGATAGCTTCGCTGCAAGGAGCGGGGGATCATCGGATGCCAGCACTGCCGCATCAGGCTGCTCAATTGCTGGCGGCACTCCGGATGCGTGACGCTGCGTTGCTGCCATTCCGGCAAATGCACGGACAAGGCCGCTGCGGCATCGCGCCAGTATTTCCACGCATGGGCGATGAGTTCTTTCATCGGCAATGCCAGCAATCGCTCCACAGGACCTTGCTGCTCCTGATGAAACATCTCGACGAACAGATCCGCCACCAGCCCATACGAACGCGCGGACGTTTCTCCCGCCGCCGCAAATTTCTGGATGAGGCGCGACCACCACGCGTCGTGCGTCATGTCATGCGCCATGCGACTTCTCACCACCTCGCGCGCGAGGCGAGGCCCGCCGCCGCTGGCCAGCACTTGCCCCCAGCGCAAGCCCTGCGCGATGCTCAGATCCTCCGGTGCGCGCGCGCATTCGTGCAAGGCGCGCCGGCTGATCGTGCGGGGCAATCCTTGCAAATCGCGCCACGAGGCCCCTTGCGCCAGTTGCACAAACCAATCGCGTTCGCGCCAGCGCAAGTCACCACGCACCTGCCACGCGTGGTAGAGGAAATCCGCCACCGGATAACGCACAAACAAATGAGCCACCAGCGAGCGCATGATGGTTTTCACGTCCTCTTGTTGCGGCGCCTGCCACTCTTCCGGGGCGCGGATCCAGTGCGTTTCATAGGCGCACATGCGCACCAGAATCGGCACGATGGGATGACGCCACACCGGCACCTTCTCCCAGATGCGAGTTTGCTCAGCGAGGACTTTCACCAGTCGGGCGAGCAATGGTTGCATCGGGCGCTGCCAATCCTCGGCACCACGCAGGTTTCTCCCCACCAGGCGGCATTGCTTCCGCAAGATCGGGTTATTCACAGTTCGGGCGACCCATCGCTCGCGACGCGCCACCTGCACGATGATCCATGCGGCTTGCGTTGCGTTTCCGACGATGCGCCCCGGTTCCTGAGAACCAAGTACGGTATTCATAGTATTTCTAATTCGTAAATTTTTTGTTGAATCGATCGCGCGCATCACTCGGGTGCGCGTGAATCAGGAAAACATCCGCAAGCCGTGATCCGTAGGGGATGCACAAGGTTGCGGAAAAGACATTCGTCGACCGGCATTCGTCAGGAGAAAAGGGGAACCATGCCACCTCACACCCGGGAATCGCCGGAGAAAGTCTTGTCAATTACGAATGGAAATTGCGAAAACGCATGCACCGTCGATACGCCTTCCGGGGAAAAGGCGCAAGGGATATTTCCTTTAAAACAGCAGGCACGCTCCACAGCATCGTGGACAGGGCTGCTGGCGCTATGACAAATTTGCCAAATTCGTTAGATTTTTTGTGTTGTGCGATGGGGAAAGTTCGCCCAAACTAACGGTGTTATGGAATTACTCGTTGCAACCCTATGTGATACTGCCGTCGAAAATCAAGGCAAACTCAATGTTCTCGGAGCTTTTGACGCGATCGTCGCCCAAAGTTTCCCCGCTCGCTTCGCCTGCAATCTGGCACTGCGTTTCAGCTTCACCGCTGCCGATCACGGCAGTCACAAGTTCTCGATCCTGTTGGTCGATGACGCCGAAGCTCCTGCGGAAAACACCCAGGAAGAGTCCGACATGCAGGTGAATATGCCGGAAGGAACTCCCGGTTTCTCCACACAAAACCTCATCACTCCTCTGCAAGGCACGGTGGCGAAGGCTGGCGTGTACCACTTTGACATCCGTTTCGATGGCAATGTTTTGGTGCGCGTGCCGCTCCGCGTGATCAGCCAGGCTGACATCGCTCAACCTGCGTAACATTCTTTTTCACCACTTACCCCCGGCCCCGTCCTCGCTTGCGAGTGACGGGGCTTTTTTTGTTTGTTATCTCAAATCCTTGCTCCAATCCGCCATGACCTGCAGAAACGCTTGCGGCTGTTCCCAGGGCAGGCGGTGACCGCATCCGGCGATGATCCGGTGCCGGGCCTGGGGCAGGAGCGGGCAGGCGCGGCTCGCGAGAGCGGTGAATTTTTCATCGTTCTCCCCCGTGAGCCAGAGCACGGGGATCTTGATGTGCGGAAGCAGCGGCCAGAGGTTGTCTTGCGCACCCAGCGACCAGTCGAGGAAACTGCGGGCGATTTCCTTGCGACGCAGGCGCAGTGGGGTGCGGTCGCTGATGGCGCTTCCTTGCAAAATTCCCTGCTCCTGCCACTCGCCGAGAAAGGTTTCCCACTCGCCATGAAGACATTTTACCGACCAGTCGGCATCTTTTTTTCTGCGTTCGATTTTTTCTTCTTCGGATTCCAAGCCGGGGTGGGCGGAAATGATCACGGCGGCGTCCCAGGGGGAGTTTTCTGCCAGCAAGGCATGGAGGGCGATGCGGCCACCCAGGGAATATCCGACCAGAAGGTTTTTTTCGATTTTTCCCGTTGCTTCCGCGTTCAGCGACACAGCGGTATCGGCCAGTGAGCGCGGGCAACAATCAAGAAAACGCCAGAGATCGACGGCGCGGAGCTCGTGCCCGGCATTTTCCCAGGCGCTGCGGAAGGGCGACCAATCGGCGGCGGCACCGACCGCGCCATGCAGGCACCAGAGAGTGGAGGGGCTCGCAGACATCAGCGGAATTTGTCCCAGAGTTGCCAAAAATCCGCCGTCTGCCGCGCATCGGGCCGGACTTCCAGCACCACCATGCGTTCGCCGGGCTCGAAGGCATCGAGATCATCCAGTGTCCTGGCGAGCACGTAGTCCAGACCCCACTGCGCGGCCCAGTGCGAGAAATCGTGGGAGTGTGGATTGACCATCAGCTCCCGCGCGTGCTCCTGCATTTGCTGGAGGCGTGGCAGACGCTCAAAAATGCGACCGCCGCCATTGTTGAGGATGACCAATACCCGACCGCGTTGTTCGCAGGAGTGGAGCAGAAACGGGGCAGCCAGATCGTAGAGGGCGGTGAGGTCGCCGATGATGGCCCAGGCGTTTTCCTCGTGGGCGCTGGCACCGAGCCAGGTGCTGAGCTGGCCATCGATGCCATTCGCCCCACGGTTCGCACGCACGAGCGTGACGGGGCGCTGGTGCTGGGCGAACCAGTTCCACTCGCGGATGGGCAGGCTATTGCCGAGGAAAAGCGAGTGGGCGAGCGTGGCATACTGGGACAGCGTGCGCACCCAGCCAGGTTCGCTTTCCGGCAGGGATTCCAGGGTTTCATCGATGAGCGCTCCGCGCCGCGCGGTCCGATCAAAAAACTCCAGAGGATCGCCGATGCGTTCCTGGTGGCCCAGCGACTTGATCACACGATGGGCGGGACCGACCACCACGCCACTCTCGCGGGCCAGGCCGGAGAAGCCGGTGCGTGTGATGGACCAGACTTGCGTGTCCGTCAAGGTCTCCAAGTCACGCCAAAACCGACCAGTCGGAACGTCGCCGATGCGCAGGACTTTTCCCGGAGGGGTATCGCGCAGCAGGCGATCGCCATCGGGCAACCCGAGGTGGCCGAGGGCCTCGCGCATCCCGCTGGTGGCATCGGCCAGCACGGGGACGCGGATCGCATCGAGAAAGTGCCAGACTTCTTCTTGTTCCTCGGTTTCCAGACCGCCGAGCAGGACGACCAGTCCGGCATCGAGATCCTCGCGCAGCCAGCGCGCCAGTGGTCCCACGGCCACGGGTGAGCTGGGGGAATCGGGCAGGGGGCTTGGAGTGGGGAAATCGCACGGGGACACGCTGAATTCCTCTTCCAGCGACACATTGCACTGCCAGGGGCCGCGCCGGGACCACGAAGGGATATCGCCGCAGGGAGCGTAGGGTTGAAACAAATCGACCTGCTCGATGGCCTGGGGCGCGCCGGTGCCGCGGAAGGCGGCGGGGCGATCGGCGGTGATGGCGAGCAGCGGGCGTTGCTGGTAATGCGCCTCGATCATGGCGGGCAGCAGCTCGGCGGCGGCGGTGCCGCTGGTGGTGATCACGGCGCAGGGCTGACGCGTCTGTATGCAGCGTCCGAGCGTGAAAAATCCGGCGCTGCGTTCCTCAAAATGCCGCCAGACCTTGACCTCGCCGGTTTGCTCCGCCTGAGCGATGACCTCGACGAGAGCGGCATTGCGCGCCCCGGCGCAGACCACAAATTCCCGCACGCCCGCCCGCCAGGCGTCGCGAATGATTTCCTGGGCGATAGAGAAAGAATCCACAGCCGTGATCTACACGCGATTGCGGAATCTGGCAAGGAACATGACGAATCGATCGAGCGAGCGTATCGCGCGAAGCGAAGTGGCATCGGCAGGGTCTGTCAGAAAATACGTCGTCTGCGGGAGATGTTTTTTGCCGTTTTTGGCGCTATTGCAACATTTTCACTTGAAATCATGGGTCTATGACACAAGTTGTGTTACGCAAGAAACGTTTTACGAAACGTTTTTTGTGTCATCGCCCAAACCCGCATCCCAAAACACCCTCACCCTAACATCCATGAAACCCAAGTATTCCCTAGTGCGCGTACGCGCGTCCCGTCGTCGTTTTATTCCAAGCATTCTTGCCGCAGCGCTGGCTTTTGCTTTGGCGACGAAACCGACCCATGCAGCGAGCAGTGCGTGGCTTTCGGATGCCGCTGGTAACTGGAACGCTGCCGGTAGCTGGAATGCCACCAATGGCATTCCCGGATCCACGACTGCTGACAACACCGATGTGGCAACCTTCGGTGTTACCCTAACAGCCGGCCGGGCCGTGACCGTCGATACCACTCGTTTCATCGGCGGCATCACCTTCAGCAATACTTCTGCATTTGGGTTCACCTTGCAAACGGGAACACTGCGTCTCAACAACGGCGGCGTGATCCAAACCACCGGAGCAGTCGGGGCTCATACGGAAACCATCAGCACCCCGATTCAAATCTCCGGCGACTCTGCTGCGACGGCGTCCTTTATTTCGGCACCCACTACGGCAGCAAATGGAGTGATTTCGGTTTCCGGGGGAGTGACAGGATCCGCGATTACCGGTAATACCACCACGCTCACTCTAGGTGGAACAGGAACCGGCGCCAACACCGTCAGCGGCATCATTGGCGATGGATCGGCTGGCGGCACCCTTGCGGTGACCAAGAGCGGAGCCGGAGCCTGGAGGCTTTCTGGAGCGAATACCTACTCGGGCGGAACAACCCTTTCGGGCGGCACAATCAACATCTCAAACGCCAGCAGTTTCGGAACGGGCAGTGTTTCCGTTACTGGCTCCTCAAGGATCAATAGCAGCCAAGGTGCCGGGGTAAGCATCACCTTTGCCAATCCCATCAACGTCGGTGCGGCATTGTCGCTGCAGAACCCACAAAGCGCCACCGGGGCGACGTCGACCTTCAGCGGACAACTGACCGGGAGTAGCAACATCACCATCGTGAATGGCAATATGAACGGCATCCTTGCGGGTATCGCCTTCACGGCCACGAACAACACCTTCACAGGCAATGTCATCATGCCCTCGGGCAGCGTGCCGGGGGACGACCGTTTCACCTTCAACAGCATCGGCGACGGCGGTAACTTCACCTTGAACAAGGCTGGGCACCAGAATGCCTTCATCTATACCGGCACTTCCAATATTACCTTCGCTACCCGTCAGATCAACATAGGTACGGGATTCGGCGGTGGAATATTCGACGGCGGTGGTGTCACCCCCATCAACCGGTTCGTGAACAACAGCGCCGCAAATACGGTTACGTTCAACTCCAACATGGGGATGACAACCATCGCCTCGGCCGGCACCTTCTTCTTCGACGGCACCAACACCGGAAACAACACCTTTGCCGGAACCATCGGTAACCCGAGCTCGGGCGGCAACCTCGGCATCGGTAAAACCGGCGCCGGGAGATGGATCTTGTCTGGATCAAATTCCTATGCAGGAGAAACTCTGATCCGGAATGGAACCCTCTCGGTCAACGCGATCGATGCGATCGCAAACAACCAGCCGCTCGGCAGAAACGTGGTCGTCCAGCTGGGACAGAATAACGACTCCGGAGTCCTTGAATACAACGGCGGCACGGCGACGACGGACAAGACGATCCGGATTGGCGGCACAGTGGCCGCCGGCACCGGCGGGGGCACCATCAACAACATCGGCACCGGGGCGTTGACCTTCAGTGCCGCCAATTTCAATCCCGCCATCGCCAGCTCTACCGGCGCCCGCACGCTGACCCTCGGCGGCACCAACACCGGAGCCAACACGATCTCAGGCATCATTCAGAACAACAACGGTGCCAGCGGTGTGGTTTCCCTAACCAAGTCCGGCGCGGGCACCTGGGTGCTCTCCGGCGCCAACACCTACACCGGCGCCACAACAATCAGTGCTGGCGTGCTGAGAATCACCCGAAATACCTCTCTGGGCACCACCGCCGGCGGCGTCACCGTGGCTAGCGGATCCGGGTTGGAAATCGACGGGACCGGCGGTGCCGTGACCGTGGGCGCGGAAGCCATCAGCATCGCTGGCGGCGGCGTCACACTCCCAACGCCGAATCTGGGTGCGATCCGCAACATCGCCGGCAACAACACCTACGGCGGCACCGTTACGTTGACTGCCCAGTCCCGCATCAACTCCGACAGCGGCACCCTTCTTCTCAACAACGCCATCGCCATCACCGGGGCCACACGAAACCTCATTGTTGGCGGTGCTGGCAATGTCACCATTTCCGGTGCGATCACGACGACCACCGGCTTTGTCTCGAAGTCAGATGGTGCCAGCACGCTCACCCTCTCCGGCAACAACACCTTCACAGGTGGCCTTCAAATCAGCACAGGCACCGTCCGGCTTGGCAACTCGGGGGCGCTCAACAGCACCGCGGGTTCGGAAAATGCCGTGACCTTCGCTGCTTCCACGAGCGGTAGCCTGGCCCTCGGCGGAAACAACGTGGTGATCAGCGGCCTCAACAGCAATGCCACGCCGGGTAATCCGATCGTTGAAAACGCCAGTTCCACCAATGCCACCCTCACGGTCGGCAACTCGCTGAATCTCGCCAGCAGCTACGCTGGCGTTCTTGGTGATGGCACCGGCGGAGGCACACTCAGCCTCATCAAGGTTGGCACCAATACGCTGACGCTCAGCGGTGACAACAGCTACACCGGCACAACGTCCGTCACCGCCGGCACGCTCGCGCTCACCGGAAGCGGTGACATCAACTCCAGCAGCGGAATCACCCTCAACGGCAGCGGCGTGAAACTCCTTCAAACCAGCAGTGTGCCAGGCACTCCCGGCATCACCCTCACCCAAGGCACCCTCACCGGAAGCGGCACGGTCGGCGCCGTGACGGTCGGTGACGCTACCGGCGGCGTCCTTTCCAACAACGACGGCGTCCCAGGTGCGTCCCTGAATGTCGGAGCCCTGACCTTCAATGGCGTGGCCACGGTCAACACCTTCAGCAGCAGCACTTCGGCTGCCATCGCCGCCACCAGCCTGGTGGGCAACGGTTCAGCTGGACAAGTGACCATCAATCCCAGCGCCGCCAGTTGGCCCGCAGGCACCTACGATCTCATCAGTTATGGCGGCGGAAGCATCACCGGAGCGGGTGGATTCGGCCAGTTCGTCCTTGGCACCGTGACGGGAGCCAGCGCGCGCCAGGCCAAGACCTTTGGCAATTCGGGTACCGCCATCACGCTCACCATCGGTGCGGATGACATTCCTTACTGGGCCGGTGATGGCGATGGGAAATGGAACACCGCCTCCGCCAACAACTGGAAGCTGTCATCGGACGACAGCTACACGCTGTTCCAGGCGACCGACAATGTGCTCTTCAACGACAGCGCCACCCCGACCGGTCCGGTCACGGTTGACATCGATGCCGCGAACGTCGCGCCCTCAAACACCACCTTCAACAACAGCACAAAGGACTACGTGCTCAGCGGTGCCTTCGGCATCTCTTCCGGTAACCTGACGAAAAGCGGCACCGGTACTCTCACCGTTACAAATGCCAACAGTTACACAGGGAACACGACGATCAACGGCGGTGTGCTCGACCTTTCGGCGGATGGCGCGCAGCTATACTCCGTAGCCACTCCGGTTTCATCGGTCGTCACCGTGGGCAGCGGCGGGGTCTTGGTGGTAAAAAACTTCGGTCAGTCGGCTGCTGTGGGGGCCGGTTCTCCGTCCCTTGGAAATCTCAACAACAGTGGCGGGCAGGTGGTGGTCGATGGCGGAACCCTGCGCTTCAACAATGAGACCAGTGCTCGCGGACGTGTCGTCAACATCGGCGCCAACGGTGCCACCCTGGATGTCGTCAACAACTCGACCTACACGTGGAGCACGTCTCCCGGCACCTCGGTTCCTTTCACAGGCAGTGGACAGACGCTTACCTTGACGGGTGATGCGAGTTCGACCGGCACGATCAACCTCGTCATCGGTGGCACGAATGTTTCCCTGGTGAAGACGGGAGCCGCGACCTGGACCCTGGGCGGCACCAACACCTACACCGGCAATACCACCATCAGCGCCGGCACGTTGAGCATGTCGTTAAACCGCATTACCACCTCGCCCACGATCTCCATCGGTGATGGGGCGACTTGGAACTCGACGGGTGGCCTGACCCTTGCTGCGAGCCAGACCGTCACGGGCACGGGCACTACCGGTAACGTCACGACCACGCCCGCCACCGGCCTGATCACGGCGGGAAGCAACACCATCAGCTCCTCCGGCACGCTTAACATCACCCGTCTGAGCATCCTCGGCACTGGCAACCAGATCACTGGCGGAAGCATCCAGTCCGGTGGTGCCGGCGCAAGCCAGCGAGGCCTGTTGATTGCCAACGGCGGAAACGGAGCACTGACCCTCACCGGCGGCACACTGACCACCCTTGGTGGTGGAGCCACCAACTACGACACCATCGCCAATACCGCGGCGGCGGGCACTCCCAACGGCACCCTCACCATCAACGGCGGCAGCTATGTCAACACGGCCAACAACGGAAAGCTGATGCTCGGCAACGTGGGAACCGTCGCTGGCAATGCCACCCTCACATTGACAGCGGGTTCCGCGACGATCAATACGCTCGAATACAACCTAGGCACGTTCGCCGGCAACACCGGCACCGTCAACCTGGACGGCGGCACGCTCACGTTGAACCAGATCGCCTCGATCAGCGGCACCAACCGGATCTTCAATTTCAATGGCGGCCAGTTCGTGGCCGCTGCGAACCTTCCCACCGTCTCCAACCTGACGATGAACGTCAAAAGCGGTGGCGCTAACATCAACACCAATGGCTTCTCGGTCTCCTTCGGCAGCGCTTTGGTCAATGACGGTGGCGGCGCCCTCACCAAGAGCGGCCTCGGCACCCTGACCCTCTCCGGAGCCAATACCTACACCGGTGCGACTTCTGTGAACGCGGGAACCCTTCGTCTGTCATCGGCAGGCTCCGCCACCAGCAATATTACCGTCGCCACCGGAGCCGAGGCCGGCGCTCTCGTCGCCGCGACCGATGGCCAGTGGGTCAACACCGGCGACCTGACCCTTCAGAACAATGCCGTGGCCCTCGTGGACTTCGGCAGCACCACACCCAGCCTTACCGTCGCTCCGATCAAGGTCGCCAACTTTGTCAATGGCACCACGCCCGGCGTCAAACTGACCGCCACCAACATGGCATCCATTGCGGTCGGTCAAACCTACCCCTTGGCCACCTGGACCGGCAGCGGCCCGGTGGACGGCTCCGCCTTCGACCTCCGAACCCATCGGATCACGGGAACCTTCAGCGTTTCCTCGAATACCCTGTTCGTGACGGTCACCAACAATGCCAACGCCCCCATCTCCTGGAATACCGGGGATGGCAACTGGGACACCTCCACGACCAACTGGGTCGATTCCAACCTGGTCGCCACCACCTTCTTCGACACCCTTGACTCGGTCATCTTCGGCGATGCAGCGGGCGCGAGCGGGAATCCCACAGTCACGCTGGCCAGCACGTTATCCCCGCTCGGCGTGACAATGAACACCACCGGCCGGAACTATACGGTTTCCGGAGCCGGCTCGATCAGCGGCAGCGGCTCGCTCACCCTCGCGCCGACCAACGCCGGCACCTTCACCCTGGCCACCGCCGGCAACTCCTACACCGGCGGCACCACCATCAGTGGTGGCACCTTGGTTCTTGGTGACGCCACCAACACCCTTCCTGACACAGGCGCGGTGACGGTGGACGGCGCTTCCGCCATCCTCAGCCTCGGATCGAACAGCGACACCGTCGGGGCCGTTTCCCTCCGGAACGGTGCCTCCATCACCGGCAGCGGCACGCTCACCGGCACTTCCTATGCCCTCGAAAGCGGCATCGTTTCCGCAAACCTGGGTGGCACTGGTGCGTTGACCAAATCGACAACCGGGACTGTGGTTCTATCGGGTTCCAACACCTTCACCGGAGCTACCAACATTGGTGGCGGCACCTTGGTGGCCGCACATGTCAACGCTCTTTCCAGCTCAAGCTCTGTGGGGATCTCGACTGCCGCGGCGTCGGGCACGTTGCGCCTTGCGACGGATACCAGCGTGTCTTCTTTCCCGCTGGGCTCCAGTTCCAATTTCCCGGGAACGATCGTATCGGACCGGGCCACAGCCGGGGCGGGTATCACCCATGTTCTGGGGAGCGCCATCTTTGGCAATAACATCTGGACGATCGAAGCTGGAGCAAATGTCACCAGTGGCAACGCCGCGGTTTCGATTGCTGCCGTGAATTTGTCAGCGGGAGGTGCCGGTACCTGTACCTTCAATCCCACCACTGCCAGCGTGCTCATCCCCGGTGCTGTGAATATCGGCAACAATAACCACGCCAAAACACTGGGTCTGTCAGGTTCCAGCACAGGCAATGAGATTTCCGGCGTGATTTCGAACGGCATCAACACACTTTCAGTGTCGAAAACCGGAACCAGCACCTGGAACCTCTCCGGTCTGAGCTCCACAGCCGCCAGCAACTACAGCGGCACCACCACCATCGATCTGGGCACGCTGGCCTTGGCTACCACCAGCCCCAGCCTGACCGGCGGCCTGACCTTCGGTGCCTCCTCCGGCAGCACCAATACCGGCACCCTTGATGTCAGTGGAGTCGATTCTTCGGCCACATTCGCGGGCCCCTTCTTGGTCCAGACGAACACCGCCAGCAGCAATACCCTCAACATCAGCACGGGCAAAACCCTGAACCTCAATGGCAATGTGACGGTTGGTGCGGATCTGGCTTCTGCGGTCGCTTCGTTGGTCACCACAGGCAACGGCAATCTGGTAGTGGGCACGGGCGGCACCAATACCTTCCAAGTCGGGGGAGTGACTGCAGGCGGGTTGTCTGGCAGCACGTCAGTCAACCTCTCCAGTCTCGCCTCGTTCACGCTCAACTATGGTTCAGGCGGCACGCTGCGACTCGGTGATTCCAATACGGGTTCGAACAGCCCTGCTGCTTCGACTTTGAGGCTCGCTTCTTCCAACACCATCACCGTTGGGAATTTCCGAATCGGTGACGGCAGCGGTGGACAATCGAATCATGTCCTTACCTTAGGCAATGGCTCCAACGTCATCAACGCCAACACCACCAACATCGGCTCGGCCGGGGCCGGGATTCGCTCCAGCGGCACGGTCGTCTTCGACGGTGCGGACACCACCGGCACGCTCGTTTTGAACGGCTTCGGTGGCACCGGCACACGCACCATCCTCAACATGGTCAACTCCACGGGCAGCACGGCGGTCGGCATGAACTCCACCCTCAATCTGGCTGGCCATACGGCCAACATCAATGTCAGCACCTTGACGATGGCGACTCGCAGTCAAAACACAGGCGGTTCGACATCGACCCTGACCTTTGATCAAGGCACACTGGACGTCACAACCCTGAACATGGCGAGCAAAACCTCAGTCAATACCGGAAACAGTAACGCCAACGTGAATCTCGGCGACAGCTCTGAACCGGGCGTGCCTACCGTGACCATTGGAAGCATCGTCATGGCCGTCAACACCAGCACGGGTGGCACCTCAAACGCGAACCTCAACATCAGCGGAGGCAATGTCGGAATCACTTCCATTAACATGGCTAACGCAGGGAGTGCCGTCACCGCCAGTTCCAACATCAACCTGACCGGCGGAACGACCACCCTCGCAGGCAACATCACCCGCACCGGCGGTGCAGGCACCGAAACCTCCACCATCACGCTGAATGGCGGCACGCTCGACATGGGCGGCTTCGCAATCGGCAGTTCAACAGCCCCCATCACCCTCGCCGCGCAGTCCGGCACCTTGACGGGACTTGGTGAACTTAACGGCGGCGGCACACTCTCCAAGACCTCCTCCGGCAACTTGGTGATTTCCGGTACCAACGCCTTCACTGGTGCGCTCGCGGTGGCCGGTGGCACGCTGACCTACAGCGGCACGACCGCCAAGACCGTCGCAGGCCTCACCATCAACCCCGGGAACTCGGTCGTTACCAACACCAACGCCGGAGCCAGCAACATCCTCAACGTCGGGGCCATCACCCGCAACGCGGGCGGTGTGGTCAACTTCGCCAATGCGACCGCGGCCAACAACGTCATCCAGACCAGCACGGCCAATACCAACGGCATTCTCGGTGCCTGGGCCTTCGTCGGCTCGGATTGGGCCATGAATGACGGCAGCGGCAACATCGTGGCCTACAATGCCTACACGAACGTCGCACGCCTCAATCCCGGCACCATCGCGGATGACGCTACCACGAACGTCCGGATCATCGAAGGCTCCGGCGCCCCGGGGAACATCACACTGGGCGCGGCCACCACCACGGTGAACACCCTGCTGCAAAGCGACTCCGGTGGCACCAGTGCCGCTACCGTCGACGTCAGCTCGGCCACGCTCCGCACGAGCGCCATCGTGATGCTCTCCGCAGCTGGAACCCTCACGGTGGGAACTGCTCCCAACTCCGGAATCCTGACCACTGCAACCGCAGCGGGGGACCTTGCCCTCACCAACAACAGCACCGGCAATGCGATGACGATCAACTCGGCCATCCAGGACAACACTTCCGCCTCGTCCCTGAGCAAGGCTGGTGCCGGTTTGGTCATCCTCAACGGCACCAACACCTACACCGGCCCAACCACCGTCAACGAAGGCACCCTGCGCCTGGGTGGCACTTCGGCATCGATCTCAGTCAACGTCACCAACGGCACCTTGCAAGCAGCCGGCAACCTGCCTGCCGCTGCCGCCTTGACGCTCGGTGGCACCAGCACCTTCGACCTGTTTGGTGCCAGCCAGACCGTTGCTAGCCTTGCCAACGTCGCGGGTAATACCATCACCAACAGCGCAGCGGGCACACACGCCTCCACCGCCACCACCTCGGGCTCTCCGGCCCTGACGGATGCCCTCACAATCAGCACGCCGGTCAACTCCGGCTTGCCGGCACTCATCACCGACGGACCCACCCGCAAGACGCAGGTCGTGATGAGCAACAACAACGCAACCTTTGCGACCACCAATCCCTCGAACTCCTACTCCGGCGGACTGGTTCTCGCCCACGAACCCATCAACGGCACGCGGCTCACCATTGGCACCATCAACGGCACGCCATACGGCAGCGGTCCGATCATCATCGGTCAGGCAAATACCGACAAGGCGGGCATGTACTTCACCACGGCCAACCAAACCCTTCCCAATGACATTGTGGTAAACACCGCCGTCGGTACGGATCGGGTCGGTATCCGTTTTGATGCCATCGGGATGGTCCTTTCCGGCCAGATCACGGCCAATCTTGCTCCGATCACGTTCAGCACCAACACCACCGGTGCGGCAACCTTGACTGGCAAGATCACCGGAAGCCAGGGACTTATCCTCAGCTCGGCCACCTCCGGAGCCGCGATCACCATCACGCTGAACAACACCGCTGCCAATAACGACTACGCGGGTGACACGGTCATCGGTCAGAGCGCCACAGCCGGTCGCAACAGGACCTTGGTGCTCGGCGCCGCCGACCAGATTCCCAACGGCACTGGCACCGGCAATGTGGTGATCAACTCCAATGGCACCGGCGTCGGCACGCTCAACCTCGCCGGCTTCAGTGAGACGATCAACGGCCTCAGTGGAAACGGCATCGTCGATGGCGCCAGCGGCACGCCTACTCTCACCCTGGGGGCGAACAACGCCACCAGCAGCTTCAGCGGCGTGATCACGAATACCACAGGCACGCTCGCTCTGGTGAAAGCCGGCACGGGCACCCAGACTCTCTCGGGAGCGAATACCTATTCGGGCACCACCACTGTCAGCCAAGGCACACTCGCTCTCGTGGGCGGTAGCCAAGCCTCGCCGGTCACGGTGAGTGCCGGGGCTTCCCTGAGTTTCGCCATCGGCTCGCCCACCACTTCGACCAGCAGTTTCGATCTCACGGCGGGCACCATCAAGATCACCGGCACTCCCAGCGCGGCCAGTCACACCTTGATCACGTCATCCACGGGTATCACCGGCACGCCTGTCCTTCATTCGCCGGTTCCCGGCTATGTATTGAAAGTCGTGGGCAACAGCCTCGTGCTGGAGCAGGCGGGCTACGGTTCATGGGCCGCGGTCAACGGCGCGGGTGCGAACCTGAATGACGATCACGACAACGACGGGGTGCCGAACGGTGTCGAGTATTTCCTCGGCGGACCAACCGGCAACACCACCGGCTTCACCGCGCTGCCAGGTGTGACAAACACTGGGGGCACTCTTACGGTCACCTGGGTGATGGGATCGGGCTATGCGGGTGTGTATGGCACTGATTTCAGCGTCGAAACCTCCGAGACCCTCACGGGCACCTGGACCACGGAAACCGCTGGCGTGAATGTTGTTGTCTCCGGTAGCAACGTGACATACACCTTCCCGACGCCGTTGGGCTCGAAGAACTTCGCCCGTCTCAAGGTCACCGGTCCTTGATGATGACGGCGGCAGTGCTTTATTCATCGCTTTAGCGACGCAGGATCCTGCCGCTAGGTTCTCGCTTCACAGAGCCCTCCGCGCCTCTACGCCGGAGGGCTTTTGTTTTGCGAACTGTATCATTTTTTTCACGAAGTGAGGTTTTTTCTTGAAAAGAGAGATCATTAGGCGAAAGTGCTTCTGTCTCTGAAATTTGTCTCTTTTTTGAGCGGGCAAGTTTCCAACCCATCAACCCTACCTCAAACCCTTAAATTTATGAAACCCAAGTACAGCCTTGTGCGCGTGCGCGCTTCTCGTCGTCGTCTTATCCCTGGAATCCTCGCTGCGGCATTGGCCATGGCATTGTGCATCAAGCCCTCGCAGGCGCAGAGTGGCACGTGGACTGGTGCAGCAGGCACGGGAATCTGGGGTGGAACTGGCAACTGGGTCAGTAATAGTGTGGCCAGTGGTAGTGGTAACACCGCTTCGTTTGTGGGTGAATACACCGCGACGCAGAATGTGTCTGTGAACACGGCGCGCACCATCGGCAACATTACCTTTACGGACACAACCCCATCACATGATGTCAATATCGTTCCGCACACGTCGCCATTTGCGTTGACCCTGCAAGTTGCTTCCGGCTCACCAGCCATCAATGTCACGCAAGCGAACCGGACTCTAACGATTAGCAACGTCGTTGCCGGGACTCAAGGGTTGACGAAGAGCGGATTGGGCACCTTGGCATTATCCAATACCAACACGCTTACGGGAGCGGTGGTCTTGTCGGCAGGAACCTTGAGAGCGAGTAGTGTGGTGGGAGCCTTGGGAGCGGGTAGCTTAACTCTGAGCGGCGGCACCTTGCAGTTGGCGAATGACACGGCCCTGAACTTTGCCCGTAACACCACAGTCAATGGCAACGCGGCTATCACTTCGGATCGTTTGACGGCTGGAGCTGGCGTGACTCATACGCTGGGCACCCTGAGCATCGGAGCGAATACACTCACCGTCAACCGTGGCACCAATGCCACGAGCAGCACGGGTGGGGTGACCTTTGGCGCGACGACTCTCACAGGAGCGGCGACGTTTTCAACATCGGCAGATACTTTGCTCACGGTAGGAGCTGTTTCGGGAGCGACTTTTGCCATCAACAAATCCGGTGCGGGTACGCTTTCGACGGGCGTTGTTGGTACGACCACAGGTGGCATCAACGTGACTGCGGGCACCATGATCTTGAGCAACACCGCCAATACATTTACGGGAAATGTTTCCATCAATGGCAATACGGCAATCTTGCAAATGAACGGCGCTACCGATAATGCCACTACAGGGCCTCTGGGTATTTTAGCATCGGTCTATAAAACGGTAACAATTAGTAACGGTGGCACATTCCGTCCGAACACTACTTACAACAACGACGTCCCTACCGCTAGCTTGCCGGGTAATGGTTATATTTTCTCAATTGGTACGGGGGGAGGTATTTTCAATGTTCCTACAGGCGTCACATTCACAATCGATGATGGCTCAGGCAGTGGCACGGCGTGGACTAACTCGCAGTTGCAAGGATCGGGCGCTCTTACCAAGAGCGGCTCGGGCCTTTTGGTTCTGGGAAACAGCACTGCGAGCAATGCCGTCTTCACTGGACAAATTCTGATTAACGAGGGAACGTTGCGTCTCGGCTCAGTAAGTGCGACCGGCGTGGCTCTCGGCAGCACCTCGGCCGGCACGGTGATTGCTTCGGGAGCGTCGCTCGACATCGGAGCACACGTCGCCACGGCTGCTGAGCCGCTTACGATTTCAGGCACTGGCGTTGGAGGAACAAGCAACGTGATTTTCACCAGTAACACTGGCACGACGCCAAGTTTTGCCGGACCAATCACCTTGGCGGCGAATAGCACCATCGGCAGCACCACTGCGGGCACAATGACTTTTGCTGCAGGTGCGACATTTAATTTAGGTTCTAACGTTTTGACTATTCGCAATACGAGTACGGGGCGAGTATTCACTGATGGTATCATATCTGGCACTGGTTCATTGGTGATGAATGGTTCGAGCACCGGAGATTATGTGCCGCGTGCTGATCATACCTATAGTGGTGGCACGGCGCTGACGGCAGGATTTATCGCGGTGGATCGTGACACGGTGGGTGATCCCGGTGCGCTTGTCTCTGGTCCTCTCGGAACCGGAACAGTGACCATGGGCGGAGCGCAGTTGCGTGCGGGAACTTCACAGAATCGGACCGTGGCAAACGATATCGCGATGTCTGCCGATACGACGTTTTATACGGTTGCTACGGAAAAGACGCTGAATTTTACTGGTCCTGTGACCTTGAGTGGAGCGAGCCGTGTGATCACGGCAAATGTGGGCACGACGGTTGCGGGGACCTCCACGATTTTCAGTGGTCCGATCGGTGATGGCGGCAACAATTACGGATTGACCAAAACCGGTACAGGAAACCTCGTGTTAGGAGGAGCGAACACCTACACGGGTGGAACGACCGCAAACAACGGCAGCTTGGTATTGCGGGGAAGCGTGCCGGCCAACACCGCGCTGAGCATTGTGCCGAACTCGGCATCCGGCGTTTCCTTTAGCATGGCGGGAGGTGCGGCCAATGCGTTGAGCAATGTTTCCGCGTTGAGCATCGGTTCCTTGACCGGACCGACGACACTGGGCTTCGAGTTGGGAGCGAACACGGCTGGGTCTGACTCCATCACCACGCTGAATCCCGCGATTGCCTCGGGAGCAGTGAACATCGCGATCGTCGCCTTGCCGGGATTTGGCAGTGCGTCGAGCTACGATTTGTTATCGGCGCCCAGTGGCTTGTCAGGCGCAACGTATGCGCTGAATGCTCCGGGGGGATTCACCTATAGCCTGAACGCAACGGACAGTCTCGTGCAGTTGGGCGTGACGCCCGCAGCATCGGGAGACATCTACTGGCGCGGCAATACGAACGGTAACTGGAGTGCCTTGAGCGGCAGCAACACGAACTGGACAAGCGATGCCGCTGGTTTGATCAACGCGCAATCGAACCCAGGTGCGGGGAACACGGTCCGCTTCAGTGCGATCAACGCCACCACTACCGGCGGCGTGATTGCCACTACCTTGGACAATGATTACACCGTGCGGAATTTGATTTTCAGCAGTGAGCCGAATGGAGTAAACAGCGTGACGATCGCCGGTGGTCTGACGCCTGCCCTGAATACAGGAACTTTGGCCATCGCGCCGGTATCGTCGACGGACGGGATTGCGGTAGGAAGCAATGCGGGGGCTGTCACGATCAGTGCGCCCGTGATTTTGGGAAGCAACCAAACATGGAGTGTGGATGGCACCGGAGCAAATGGTTCCGCGCTGACCGTGTCTGGAGCGATTACGGGAAGCTCGTCGCTGAACATTGGGGGATTGGTCACCATCTCCTCGGCGAATGGAACCACCACCTACAGCGGACCCACTACCGTAAATGATGGCGGCATCCTGCAAGGGGGAGCGGGCAATTCCTTGAGTGCGAACTCGACAGTGACGGTCAACGCCAACGGGATTCTGCGATTGAACGGTTCAAACAATGCAATCGGTTCACTGGCTGGCAGCGGATTCGCGGAAAACAACGCAGCGACGGGAGCGACCTTGACAGCGGGCGCCGATGGCACGGACACGATATTCTCGGGGATTCTGCGCAATGGTTCCACGGCCAATTTGGGCTTTACCAAAACCGGAATAGGACGGCTCACGCTCAGTGGTTCGAACACGCACACGGGTGCGACTACAGTGAATGGTGGTGTTTTGGCGATGGGATCTGCCACAGCGCTTAACGCAAGCAATCCTATCACTTTAACTTCTACTGGGACCTTCGATCTGAATGGTTTCAGCGTGAGCACGGGAGCGATTACTTCTACGGATGTTCTGAGCACGATCACCAATAGCAGCACCTCCACGGCACCCTCCACGGCGACATCCCTCAATACTCCCGCTGGCGAAGGAGTCTATGTGGATGCAATCAATAACGCCAGCACGGGAGCGATCAGCGCGTTGATCACCGATGGTGCGACACGGAAAACCCAGATCGTCTTTAACAATCAAAACAGCAACCCACGCTTGGCAAACGCAAGTAACAGCTTCACGGGTGGGGTGATTCTGAAAAATACGGTCGCGGGCACACGATTGAGTATCTCTACTGCGATCACGGGCACTCCTTATGGAACGGGTCCGATTGTGATCGGTGAGGCGCCCACGGATCTTGCTGGGATTTATTTCTCTGGAGTCGCTAACAACACGTTGAGCAATCCGATTATTTTCAACACGGCATTGGGAACGGATCGGGTGGGCATCAGAACGGATGTCGCCAACATTATCTTGTCGGGCGTCATCACCGCCAACTTGGCTCCTGCCACGTTTACGGCTAACACCGGCACTGCGGGATCATTCTCGCTGACCAACAAAGTCACCGGAGCGAGCGGATTGGTGCTAGACATCACATCTCTTACCGCGAGCGCCACGCAATTTCTCGTTACACTCAATAACGCGACCCTCGAGGCCAATGATTATCAGGGTGACACCGTCGTCAACTTCAATGCGGTAGCGGGCAAATCCGCGACCTTGCAATTGCTTCAGCCCGATCAGATTCCTAACGGAACGGGCAAGGGCAACGTGATTGTCAATAGCAATGGCACCGGCATCGGACTGCTGAGCTTGGCGGGAGGCAACGAAACGATCAACGGTCTCAACGGTAGCGGCAACGTGGCGAGCACCTTGTTGGATGCGACTCTGACCCTCGGCGACAACAACGCGACCGCATCTCACAGCGGTTCCATCAACAACACTTCGGGAACATTGTCGGTTACCAAGATCGGCACTGGCACGCAGACTTTGAGCGGTTCGAGCAACTTCGCTGGAGCTTTGACCGTCAATGGCGGAACGGTGGCATTCCCCTCCTCGCCCACAACGGCCGGACCACTGGGAGCATCCACAGTGGTGAACCTGAATGCCGGTGGCATCAGCTACACGGGAAGTGGCGCGAACGTCCTGAACCGTCCGATCGCGATTGCGGCAGGTTCCGGCACGCTCGATGTGTCCGGATCCACCGGCGTGTTAACCGTTCCTAGCATTACCAGCACGGGAGGCAATTTGATCAAGACAGGCCCGGGAACCGCAGTGCTGACGGGCAGCACATCGTTGAATGCCGGAGCGGCATCGGTGGTGGTGCAGCAGGGCACCCTGAGAGCCGGATTCGGCATCGATGGAGTGGCCAGCGTGACAGTAGGAGGCGCAGGTCACCTCGATCAAAACAACGCGACTATCGAGGCACTTGTGCTGGATGATGTCGCAGGAGCCCTGACCCTGAGCAACGGGTCGCAGTTGAGCTTTGAACTCAACGGCGCCACGAGCGATCGCATCGACACAGGAGCGACAGGAACAGCCGTGACCAGCGGCGTGGTGACCTTGAACTTGTCAGGCACGCCCGCGGTGGGCACCTACAACCTGCTGACCTCGACAGCGGGCGGCTTGGCAGGTGCGAACTACGTGATTGGCTCCGCACCGAACGGCTTCAATTACACGATCAACAAGAGCGACAATTTGGTGAGTCTGACGGTTTCGACCCAGACGCTGATTCACTGGCGCGGAGGTCAGGACTTGTCATGGAACACGCTGGGAAGCGGCACGGCCAACTGGACGACGGATGGCGGTGGACTGACGGACGCGCTGAGCATACCGACGGCAGCGGACGCGGTGATTTTCAGCGCGGCGGGAGCACCGATGGTGGACAACACGATCCTCACCAATCTCAATGCGGCATTCACGGTGGACAGCCTGCAGTTTAGCAATACGCCGACAGGAGTGACGGCCGTAGCGATAGGAGCGGGGACGGGAGGAGCGCTGACCCTGAGTCCTGCGTCGTCGACGAATGGCATACGCATTCTGTCAGGAGGAGGCACCGTGACGATCTCCGCCCCGCTGAGCGTGGGCGCGGCGCAGACCTGGGACATCGATGCTACAGGATCGCTGGTCGTCAGCGGAGACACGACGTTTACGAACGCAGTGAACAAGACCAATGGCGGAGCCTTGACGCTATCGGGCAACAATTCCGGAACGGGAGCGATTACCTTGAGCGCGGGCACCTTGAATCTCAACAGCGCCACGGCGCTGGGAGCGGGAACCTTGACCATCGGCGCGGGCACGACGATCAATACGGCCGCGAACAACACACTGAGCACCAACAACGCGCAAAACTGGAATGGTGACTTCACCTTCACGGGCAGCAGCGATTTGAACCTGGGAAGTGGTGCGGTGAGCATGGGCAGCAGTTTGCAATTGACCACGGCAGGAAGCATCCTGAGCGTGGGTGGAGCGATCGGCGATGGAGGAAGCAACCACAGCTTGACCAAAGCAGGAGCCGGCACACTGGTGCTGGGCGGCAGCAATACCTACGGCGGGGCGACAACGATCAACGCGGGAGTGCTGCGCATCACGAACGGTGCGGCTCTGGGTTCCACCGCTGCGGGCACGACACAGTCGGGCAGCAGTGCCCTGGAACTGGACGGCACGGGCGGAGCCATCACCGTGGGTGCGGAACCTCTCACCATCAACGGCGGTGGCGTCACACTGCCGGTTTCTGACCTGGGAGCCTTGCGCAACATCGCTGGCGACAACACCTATGGCGGCACGATCACCTTGGCAAGCCAGGCGCGGATCAATTCTGACAGCGGTACCCTTACGCTCAATAATCCTAGTGCGGTGAGCAGTGTGGGCCGCACCTTGGTGATCGGAGGAGAAGGCAACACGACGATTTCCGGGGCCATCGCCTTGGGTAGTGGTGGCGTGGCCAAAGGTGGAACAGGCACACTCACCCTGAGCGGTGCGAACACCTACACGGGGAACACCTCGCTCAATGTCGGCGTGCTCAACATGACGGGTTCGTTGACGGGCAATGGCACGCCCACCGCCGGATCGAACCTGCTTTACGGGGTCGACCCTGGAAACAGCGTATTGAACATCAGTGGTAACATCACGAATTACTTCCGATTCCAAGGCGCCACGAATGCGTTAGCGAATGCTGCTTACATTCAAACCGGCGGCACGGTCAACTTCACCAGCACGCAAACAGGAAATCCCAATCACGCCGTGGCATCGGCTGGCTATGGTTACATGGAAATCACCGGTGGCACGATGAAGGCTGGTGGACGTTTCGCTCCATCGAATGGATCTGCCACCACTGGCGTGATGTATATCGGCGGAACAGGAACGTTTGACAACACCACGGGTGAGTGGTTGTTGATGTCCTATTCTCCTTCCGCAGCAGCGGCAGGAGGACGTTCGATGATGACATTGGCTCCCGGCGGGACGCTGGATCGTCAAGGAGCGTCCAATCTCTTTGGTCTCAACATGGATCGTGACGGCGGTTACGCGGTACTCAATGTGGCCGGCGGAACCATTCTTAATTCGAATCGTGCGGTCACCTTTGGTAACGGTACTAGCGTTGGGAACAATACCACCGGGATTCTCAACCTGACTGCGGGAACGCTGCAGATTGGAACCAATTTTGGCACTACCACCGCAGGCGCTGGCAATAAGGCCTTCCTTAACTTTGCGGGTGGAACGCTGAAAGCGCAAGCGGCGTTGACAGCTGTCATTCCCGCCACGAATGCCAACCAAACCATCACCAATACGGTGTTTGGATCCATCGATAACGCGGGAACGGCCAACGACTATAACGGCGGTTTGGTGGTGGACACCAATTCGTTCAATGTGGCATTTACCACGGCCCTTCTGGGCGCGGAAAGCACCTACGGTGTCACGCAGGCCAACATCGGTGATCTATTGCTGTTGCCAGGAAACAGTGGTTACATCGGAGCTCCCATGGTGCAGTTCGATGCTCCAGCGGCCGGTGGAACGCCCGCTTCTGGATACGCGCTCATTAGCGGTGGAAAGGTGACGGGGATTGTGATCACCAGTCCGGGAACCTATCAGTTCGATGAGCAGCCCAACATCAACCTTACGGGTGGTGGCGGAACGATTCCTCCTTTCAGCACCTCTTTGTTGCAAACGCTGAACACAGCGGGCGGGCTGAGGAAGAATGGAACGGGAACCTTGACGATGTCGGGTGCCAATACCTATGCCGGTGCGACAAGCGTCAATGGCGGCACGCTACTGCTGAATGGAAGCGCAGCCACATTGCCCACCACCAGCGGCATCACCGTCAATAGCGGTGGCACGCTGGCCTTTACCTCGGGTAGTGCCTCTGCTCTGGACATGCCTGGCAAGACACTCAATCTTAACGGCGGCACGCTCGGACTCGATGTGGGTGCCGAAGGTGCTTCGGATACGATCAATGTGGATACCTTCACACTATCGGCCAACAGCTCGTTCGCCTTTACTGGAGTCGGTGCGGTGGGAGGAAGTTATACCTTGCTCACCTCGGTCAATCCGATTGTCAATACTGGTGCGTTTGCCATTTCCGGACAGACGCTGGGTCGAGTGAATCTGGTTCCCACGATTAACGCCAACAGCATTACAGTGACGACGACACTGGAAGAAGGCGTATGGAACCAAACGGGTGGTGGCAACTGGAGTGTGGGGAATACCGGAGGTCCGAGCGCGCCAAACTGGAACAACTACAAGCCGACGGTGCCCGGAGATGCGGCGTTGTTTGGCTCTGCGATCACCGCGCCTTCGACGGTGTTGGTGGACACTCCGCACACCGTGAGCTACCTGCGGTTTGACAGTGCGAATGCCTATACGATTGGAGCCAATGGCAGTGGTAACTTGAGTCTCAACAACGGCTCAAGCATTGCCGCCGTCACGGTGACCTCGGGGTCGCATACGATTGCGGAAAATGTCGCATTGCTCAGCAATACCAACTTGCTGCCAGCAACTGGCACGACGTTGACTGTCAGTGGTGTGATCAGCGGTGCTGGGCGTTCTGTGGATATCAATGGCAGCGGTTCTGTGGAGCTAACCGGTACGAACACCTACTCGGGTGCCACTTCGCTGACGAACGGAACGCTCACCGTTTCGGCAGGGGCGATCAACACCAGCGCCCTCACGGTAGGCTCTGCGGCAGCAGGTGCTAGCGGGGTCAATGCCGTATTGAGACTCACGGGAGGCACATTCAATGCGACACAGTTCACCGCACTCTCGGCAGGACCATCCAATGTTTCGAGCATTACCATCGGTGGTTCCGCGCAGGTGACTTTGCCGGCTCATCCGACGGCGCGGGGCTCGGGATCGACTGCGACACTGACCCTTGATTCGACCACGGGCTTTCTCTCACCTGCGGCTACGACGGCGACCTACATGCCCGCATTTACATTCGACAATGCCTATCTGACAGCGAATGGCGCGAAATTCAATATCCCCACCGGGCGTGACATCACCATCGGTCAGGTATTGGAAAATGCGACTGAGCAAGTCGGCACGCTGACGAAGAGTGGCGTCGGTACTCTGACTCTATCGGGGGCTAACCTCTATTCGGGAGCGACGACAGTTCTTGCTGGCGCTCTTAGCATCGGAAACGTCGATGCTTTGGGAACCTTGGAAGCGGGCACTACGGTAGCCGACGGGGGACGTGTGGTATTTAACCCTCTTGCGACCGGTGCCACCGTAGCGGAAAACTTCACAGTTTCTGGGAACGGAACTGCCAGCAATGGAGTGTTGAATGTCGGTGGAAACAAGACGATCAACCTGAGTGGAGACATTGTGCTCAGTGCGGATTCCCGTTTCACTGTGGATGGTGGATCTGCGTTCAACTTCACCGGGCTCAACGGGATTTCAGCTGACGATAAGAATCTGACGATTAACACGGATGGTTCTGTGGCCAGCAGCATCACAGGGCCCTTAGCGATTGGCACAGGAAGTCTGACGAAGACCGGTGGTTCGACGCTGACATTGGGAGGAGATAGCTCTTATTCGGGAGGCACCATCATCTCGGGAGGTGTGGTTAGTGCCGTTACCAGCAATAACGCGCTCGGATCCGGTCCCGTCAACATTAGCGGTGGTTTGCGCGTCGCCGTTGCCGCTGGATTGGATGTGCCGAATGCGATTACAGTCACCAGCACCCCCGGTGTAGTGGGAAGAGGCACGATTGAGTCTTCGGGTGCTTCAGGCATTGGCACGTTCAGTGGGCCGATTACCATCCTCGGTTCTCCTTCTGCAGGTGGACTCCTCTGGGGTGCACCAGGAACCGTGCTTCATATGGCCGGTCCAATCACCGCCGCGGCGCAGTTTTCTCAGCGGGACGGCAGAGTGATGTATTCGGGGGGCGGGACTGGCTATTCTGGTATCATAATCACTGGCACCGCGATCGTAGGTGCCAACGACGGGATTGCCACAACCGCGACAGTAAGGCTCGGCGGATCGGCAGTTGCCTCATTGGATCTCAATGGATTCAATCAGAGACTTGTTGGCGTTGAGCAATGGGTCGGTTTTGCTGCGACCGTTGGTAATAGTTCGACGACATCGGACTCGGTGCTTACGACTACCGGATCCTACAGCTTTGTCGGAAGGATTGTCGATGTGATCGGCACGGGAACCCGCAAAGTGGGTCTCACGGTTGCATCTGGTAGTCTTACCCTCACGGGTGCCAATACTCATACGGGTGGCACGACAGTGGATCAAGGCGTTCTGACGATTGGCACGGGTGGCGTGATCAGCGGAGCAACCGGTCCGCTCTCTGTCAACAATACCAATACGGCTGAGGGGAATGCGACGGTCGTGAATCTCTCTACTGCTGAAAACACCACGGTGGGAAGTCTCAGTGGTTCGATTGCGACACCAAGCAGTGGCGCGAACACGGCCACGATCAACACGCAAACGGGTCGTTTGTTGACCGTGAATCAAACGGCGGATGCCACCTATGCGGGAGTCATTGCAGGTTCGGGTGATTTTGCTCTGGGAGCCTCAAGCACCAACGCGCTGACCCTCAGTGGCGTCAACACCTACACGGGGACTACCACCGTCAACGCCGGCACCCTGTTGATCACGGGGTCTGTCGCTGGCACGGCGAGTGCAGGAACCACGGGAGTGCTTGGTGGAACGGGAACCGTGACTGGTGCCGCCACCATCGCTACGACCGGCGTTCTCTCGCCCGGCGTCAATAACGTCGGCACGCTGAACTTCGGTAGCACGCTGACATTGAATGCCGGTTCAAACTACGCGGTGACCATCACCGGCAACGGAGTCAATGATAAGGTCAATGTCACGGGTGCCCTAACGGCAAGTGGCGACATCACCGTGACTTTGTCCGGCTACACACCGGTGGTCAATGATACCTTTGACTTGGCAGATGCCGCCTCGATTGCAGGAACTCCGAACCTCATTCTGCCGACCTTGAGTGCCGGACTGAAATGGAACACGGATGCGTTTGCGACGACAGGCCAGATCTCGGTGGAAACATCGGATCCGTTCCTTGCCTGGGCCAGTGGCTTCGGTCTGGTGGGTGGTGATGCGGCGAAATCGGCCGACCCCGATGGCGACGGCATGAACAACTTGCTGGAGTTCGCCACGAACTCGAACCCAAGCAACGGCGGTTCCGGAGCGCGGGTGTATGGCAAGATCCACATGATCGGAGCGAGCCCCGTGCTGACCTATACGGTCGCCACGCGCGCCACTGCGACGTTTAGCGCGAACGGCAGCAAGCAAGAGGCGACGAAGGATCTGGTGAAATACACCATCGAGGGCTCGGACGATCTGAGCACCTGGAACACGGTGGTGGTGACAGAGCTGAACAGCAGTGACTCCACCGCGGTGCAGAATGCGATCGTGCCCGCACTGCCCACTCTCGATACCGGTTGGGAGTGGCACACCTTCCGCACGGATGACAGCACCACGACCGATTCCCGCGACTTCATCCGCCTGCAAGTGACGGAAACGCCGTAACGGGCAAGCGGAAACATCCGCCCGATCACAGCGGCCGCCATCCCCGGATGGCGGCCGTTTATTTGTGGTGAAGTAACATTTTCCTTGCACTTTTGATTATCATGTGCATATGTTTTGTCACGTATCTCTACGTTGCGACGCACCTGATACGCCAAAGCCCATAAACCCAATCTACCCCATCAAATATGAAACCCAAGTATAGCCTTGTGAGCGTACGCGCGTCCCGTCGTTTTTTCATTCCGAGCATTCTTGCCAGTGCAATCGCTGCTTTGCTCGCTGTGCCTTCGGCTAATGCTGGCACCATCTGGGATGGTGGGGGCGGCACGGTGGACACGAATATCAACACGGCCAGTAACTGGGACGGCACCGCACCAGGGGTGGTAAACGCGCTCAACGGTACCACTGTGGCCACTTTTGGCACAGGAGGTTCGACGGCTACCATCAATGTGGCAGCAAGCTTTACCGGCATCACCATCAATCGGGATGCCGCATTCACCATCGCCGACGGCGCGGGAGCTCTCACCGTAGGTTCGGGGGGCATCACCGTCACATTGCCTAACACCACGGCGCGCGCTCACACCATCAGCGAGAGCAGCCTGATTCTGAGCGCGAACCAAACTTGGACGGTGACCAATAATACGGGAGCCGCATCGCTGACCGTCTCCAGCGTCATCAGCCAAAGCGGGTCTGCGCGGACTCTGACCAAAGCTGGTACGGGCACGCTCAACCTCTCCGGCACCAACACCTACTCTGGTGGAACCACAATTGGGAACAACACCGCGAACGTGGGTACTGTGAACATCACCAATGGTTCCGCGCTCGGCACGGGACCTGTCTCGATAGTAAGTAATAATGGAAGCTCCAATTTTGCGGCACTGACTCTCAACAGCGCCAGCGGCATCACCGTCGCCAACAACTTCACCACCAGCGGTGAAGGTCAGGGAGGCAACGGCATTATCCGCAACGTCACCGGCGACAATGTGATCAGCGGCACCATCACCCTTGCTAGCGGCGGCGGCGGCACTCGAATCCACTCGGATGGCGGGTCGCTCACCCTCTTCAATACGATCGCCCCCAACATTGATGGTCGCACCTTATTCCTCGGCGGTAGCGCCACGGGCACGGTTTCCGGAGCCATCAACAACGGGGCAGGAGTCAACACGCTCGGCGGCCTGAACAAAGTAGGCACAGGCACCTGGACACTCTCGGGTGTCAGTAATTACAGTGGCACTACTACTGTCACGGCTGGCATTCTCCGTGCAACGACCTCTGCCTCAGCGTTAGGCGCTAGTGCTCTTTCTCTTGGTGGCGGCACCTTGCAGTTGGCCAATGATACGAATACAAACTTTGGGCGCAATACCACTGTTACCGCGACTTCCACGATCACGGCGGATCGCCTGGCATCGGCGGCTACTTCGACGACACATACCTTAGGCACGCTTTCTATAGGAGCGCAGACCCTGAACATCACTCGTGGGAACAACATCATCGATGCGGGCATTGGTGGCATCACTTTTGGTGCTGCGACTCTCACGGGTGCTGCCAATTTTGCTACGGGAGCAAATACTCTGGCAACTGTCGCGGCGACGAACCTCAGCACGTTTGCCATGACCAAGTCTGGCGCGGGGTCGATGACCGCGACCGGCGTCATGAGCGGCACCACGGCAGTAGGTTCGACAGCCATTAGCATTACCAATGGTACGTTGACGCTCAGTGGTGCCAACACTTTCCGTGGCAACATCGCTGTGAGTTCTGCAACGGCAGTTTTTGCGATGCCGGGGGCTACCTACACCTCGTCTGCTCCGTACGGGGCATCTGGGACCGCGAACGTTTACAAGCAGCTTTTGCTGACGAACGGTGGCACTTTCCGCCTCACCAGCGGCACGTTCAACAACAATGGAACCGGCACCAACCAAGCTGGGGGTATTATTTTCAATATCGGTACCGGTGGTGGAATACTTGATATCGCCAGCGGTGCCACCCTCATCATTGACGACGGCACGGGCACGGGCACAGGTGGAGGTGCCTCGCAACTCCAAGGGAGCGGCAACATTACCAAGACTGGCTTGGGGATTTTCCAGTTCGATGACTCGACGGCCTATGCGGGCACAATCACCGTGACTGCGGGTTTACTTCAGCCCGCTAGTGCCAATGCTTTTGGCTCATCGGCCGCTGGCACGACGATTCAGTCAGGTGCAGCATTGAACGCGAACGGTGTAACGATGACCAATGCAGAGCCAATCAACTTGGCGGGCACTGGCTTGGCTTCCGCAGCAGTCGGTGCGTTGACAAACGCTAGTGGCAATGCTACCTGGGTCGGCCCGATCACGATCGCCACTGGCGGTGCCACCATTGGCGGTGGTGCTGGAAATTTGACCGTTTCCTCACCGATCGATATCGGTGAGAACACCCTTGCGCTTCGTCACTCTGCTGCCAATCAACTGACGAATGGTATCATCAGTGGAACTGGCAATGTCATCGTATCTGGAACGAGTACTGGGGTGGTCGGTATGTCAGCTGCCAGCACTTACACGGGCGGTACCTCGTTGGATTCAGGTTTTGTCGCTGTTGGATTTAGCTCCACAGGGACCGCAGGGAGCCCCACGGATGGTCCCTTCGGCGCGGGTAGCACGCCATTGATTCTTAATGGTGCGGCCCTTCGCTCGGGCATAGCCGCGCCATTTACTGTAGGTAACACCATCACTCTTGCAGCGGATACCCTCTTCAACACGAACGGGTCGGAAAAAACCCTCACGTTTACTGGCCCGGTCACGATGACAGGTGCCACCCGCACACTTACCGCGAACGCCGGTACTTCTGTGGCTGGCACTACTACGATATTCAACGGTGCGATCGGTGATGGTGGCAATAATTATGGCTTGATCAAGTCGGGCACGGGAAATCTAACCTTGGGTGGAGCGAATACTTATTCCGGAGGCACTACCGCGAACTCGGGCATACTGAATGTAACTGGGTCACTGCTGACAAATACCGCGCTCACTGTTACTCCTAGCGGGTTGGGGGGTGTCACATTCAGCTTAACGAGCGGAACAGCAAATCCATTGCCGAATGTTTCGCTGCTCACCTACGGTTCCGTTGCAGGTCCCACTAACCTTGGCTTTGATATCGGTGCAAATACCGCAGCATCAGATTCGATTACAACCCCGAATGCGGCTGTTACGGCGGGCACGGTGAACATCGGCATCACGGCATTGCCCGGCATCGGAGTGGGAACCTTCGATCTTATTTCCGCACCAAGTGGATTGAGTGGTGCGAGTTATGTGCTCACAAGCGCACCAGGTGGATTTACATATACTCTTAGCGCCACTGACACACTCGTTCAGTTGGGTGTCGCGACAGCTGCGGCAGCGACCGGAGATGTTTTCTGGCGTGGCAATACCAATGGCAGTTGGAGCGGGATGAGTGGAAGTGACACCAATTGGTATACCACAGATGCGGGAACCACCAATGCACAGACCAATCCGAGCTCAGGAAATACTGTGATTTTTAGTACGATCAATGCCAATATGCTTGGTGGCGTTGTTAACACCACGTTAGACAACAATTTCACGGTCAATAAAATCTTGTTTGGTAGCGATCCAAATGGAGTGACTGCCGTAAACATCGCGCCTGGTGTGACACCATCTTCAGCACTCGGTGTTCTCACTATCTCGCCGACTTCGTCCTCGGACGGCTTGAATGTGGCGAGCAATGCCGGAAACGTTACGATTTCCGCTCCTGTTGTACTTGGCGCCGCGCAAACGTGGACTGTGGCTGGCACTGGCCTCAATGGTTCTACTTTGACAGTGAGTGGACCAGTAACAGGCGCTGGAACACTCGACATCAGTGGTCTCGTGACACTCTCGGCCGCAGCGGGCGCTTCGACATACAACGGCGCTACTACCGTGCCGAGTGGTGGAATTTTGCAAGGCGGTGCCACGAATTCGTTCAGCGCCAGTTCTGCCGTTACCGTCAATGGCACCGGCATCTTGCGCCTCAATGGATTTTCCAATACCATCGCTGCTCTCTCTGGCAGTGGTGTTGTCCAGAACAATCATACTGCCACAGCGGCAACGCTTACGGCGGGAGATGCCACCGATACTACTTTCAGCGGTATTTTGGAAAATGGCGGGGTGGGCACTTTGGGTATAACAAAAACAGGAACTGGGATTTTGGCACTCTCGAGTGCAAACACCTACACGGGGGCTACCACCGTAAATGCTGGTACAATTCGTCAAGGGGTGGCCAACGCCATTCCAGTGGGCACAGCGCTGACGCTGAATGGTACTGCGGATCCGTTAGTGAATGCGACATTTGATTTGAATGGATTTGACGCTTCTGTTACCACCCTGGGCGGTCTAAGCACAGGCATCGTCACAGACGGTGCCGCAGGTTCTGGTACCAGCACTTTCAGTATCACGAATGCGGGTGCTTCTGCTGCGAATATCACCAATGGAGCCACGAGAGCAGTAGCTTTGCGTGTCACCAACGGTAACGGCAACTTCTCGCTGACCAACGGCAGTAACACTTTTTCCGGTGGCATTGTTTTAACGAATAGTATCGGCGGCACTCGCATGTCGCCGGGCACCATCACGGCCGGAGCCTACGGTACGGGTGCGATTACAGTGGGAGAAGCGGCAACTGACCTGGCAGGAATTTTATTTAGTACTGCGAGCCAGACTCTTACAAACGACATCATCATTAATACAGCGCTCGGCACGGACCGTGTGGGTATTCGCTCTGACGTGTCAGGAATTACTCTTTCCGGTCAGATTACCGCGAATCTCGCCCCGGTGACGTTCAGCTCCAATGGCACAGGAGCGATCACTCTGTCGGGCAAAGTCACGGGTAGCCAGGGATTGATTCTGGATTCGGCGACTTCCGGTGCCGGCATCACGATCACGCTGAACAACAGCGCCGCTGACAACGACTATACCGGTGATACCGTGATCGGCCAAAACGCCACCGCTGGCCGCAACAGAACATTACAGGTAGGAACTGCGGAGCAGATTCCCCATGGCACGGGCAAGGGCAATGTCATTATCAATACCAATGGCACTGGCATTGGCTTGTTGAGCCTTGCCGCCGTGAATGAAACGATCAATGGTTTGAGTGGGAACGGCAACGTGGCTAGCACGAGCGGCACAGTGACGCTGACTCTCGGCGATAATAATGCAACGGCCACTCATAGCGGTGCGATCAATAATACGGCGGGAACGCTTTCTGTTACCAAAATTGGCTCTGGAACGCAGACTTTAGCGAGCCCCACAGGTGCTACGGGTAGTAATTTTGCAGGAGCGCTCAACGTAAACGGCGGCTTCGTGGCTTTCCCATCCTCTCCTGCGACGCTAGGACCACTCGGTAACTCGACGGTGGTTAATCTCGACGGCGGTGGCATCAGCTACACCTCCGCCGGGCCCAATGCGCTCAATCGATCTGTAGTGATCGGAGCCGCTGCGGGCACGGTTGATGTGGTAAACTCTGCGGGTGTGTTAAACATCGCAACCGTTTCTAGCACTGCGGGTAATTTGATCAAAACTGGCGTCGGCACGGCTGTGATCAGTGATAGCACCACCCTTAACTCTGGCTTGGCGGGTGTCGCAGTCAATGAAGGCACGTTACAAGCTGGTTTCGGCACGGGCGGCGTCGCAGCGATCTCAGTTGGTGCAACGGGGAATCTTGATCAACGAAATTCCGCCATTGAAGCGCTTGTCCTTGGAAATTCCGCAGGAGCATTAACTCTCGCAAATGGCGCGCAATTAGGCTTCGAGGTTACGAACACACCGACAAACGATAGCATTGCGGTGGGTGCCTCCGGCACAGCAGTAACTGCGGGCGTAGTAACACTCAACTTGTTTGGCACAGTGGCAGCGGGAACCTATAACCTCATTACTGCACCCAGTGGCCTGTCGGGTGCCACTTATGTTCTCGGCGCCGCGCCTAGTGGCTTCAATTATACGATCACCGCCACTGATTCACTTGTCAGCATTTCAGTAGTCGCCGAAGTGCCGATCTACTGGCGAGGTGGGCAAAATCTGTCCTGGAATACCTTAGGCAGTGGCTCAGCGAACTGGACTGCGGATAGTGCTGGCTTGGTGGATGCAAGCAGCATTCCTGTTGCCACAGATTCGGTGATCTTCAGTGCTACCGGTGCCCCTACCGTAACAAATACGATCACCACTACGTTGGATGCCGCATTTACGGTAAACAGCCTGCAATTTACCAATTCGCCCTCTGGTATCACTGATGCAACAATCACTGAGGGCACAGGCGGCGCACTTACCATCTCGCCTGCGAGTCCTATTAATGGAATCCGCGTCTTAGCCGGCGGCGGAAATACCACCATTTCTGCTCCGTTGACGATTGGTGCCGCTCAGACATGGGATGTTGACCCTACTGGCTCGCTCACGATCAGCGGCAGCACAGTGTTCACGGGAAGTGTGAATAAAACCAACACGGGTGCATTGACAATCTCTGGAAATAATTCGGGTGCAGGCGCCATCACTCTCAGTGGCGGCACTCTCAACCTCAATAGCGCCACGGCGCTGGGGACTGGCGTGTTTACCATCGGAGCAGGCACGACCATCAATACCCCGCTTACCGCTAACACGTTGACCAACAACAACGTCCAAAACTGGAATGGCAATTTCACTTTCACTGGCACCAATGATCTCAATCTGGGCACGGGCGCGGTGACGTTAGGCTCCAGTATTATCGCCACAACCTCAGCAAGCGTTTTGACTGTCGGCGGCAACATCGGCGATGGCGGTAACAACCGTGGTCTGACGAAAACAGGGGCTGGCACCATGATTCTCAACGGCGCGAACACTTACACGGGAGCTACTGCCATTACAGGAGGAGTTTTGCGCATTACCAATAACACAGGACTCGGCACGGCCGCAGGTGGTGTCACGCAAACAGGGTCCAGTGCATTGGAACTGGACGGCACGGGCGGAGCCATTACCGTCGGCGCGGAATCACTCACCATCAACGGCGGTGGGGTCACGCTCCCTACTCCCAATTTGGGTGCCTTACGCAACATGGCCGGTGACAACACCTACGGCGGCACGATCACCTTGGCAACCCAGGCACGGATCAACTCGGACAGCGGCACGCTGACCCTGAGCAATCCGATCGCCGTTAGTTCGTCCAACCTGAATCTCGTTGTTGGCGGTGCGGGCAATATCACGATCTCTGGTGCGATCGCGACTGGAGCAGGTGGCGTGACCAAAGATGGTGCAGGGACTCTCACTCTCAGCGGGAATAGCACCTATACCGGCAATACCACTATCAATGGTGGAGTTTTCAACCTAACCGGTTCGCTGACCGGCACCGTCGGCTCAAGTGCCTTACGTTACGGCGATACCGCTGGTAACACCGTCGTCAATATCAGCGGCAACGTGAACAGCTACCGGATCTTCACTGGGGCAAACGTAGCTGGCAGCGTTGCCGTGATGAATCAAACCGCAGGCAGCGTGACCATCGTGCCGCCCAACGCCGCCGACGATCAATATCTCTCCAACAACGGTGGCTACGGGATGTGGAACATTACTGGAGGTACGTTTAACACTGCCCGTTTTGACGGAACAGGTTTAACCAATGGTAACGCGTCGACGGCGGTGATCTATGTGGGTGGGTCTGGTGCGCTGACGCAGAATGTCGGTGACTGGTTCCTGCCGATTCGCAACAGCGGCAATATGTCCATGACCGTCGCCCCAGGCGGTAGCTTCACCCGGTCCGCCGCTGTCACAGCTCAGTTTTCAATCACCGGGCTTAGCATGACCAGCACCAACAATGCCTCCTATGGCATGCTCAATGTTGCTGGCGGAAACGTGGACACTGGCACCAGGGGCATCAACTTCGGACAGGGTACATTTGCTTCCGGAACGTTCACCAGTGACGGCTTTTTGAACGTCGCAGGAGGCACCCTTTCCCTGGGCTTGAACATCGCCACTGGAACTGCTGCCGTTGGAACAAACAACAGCTATATCAACTTCGCTGGTGGAACTTTGAGAGCCACCGCCGGGTTGACAGCAGTGATCCCTGCCAGCACAGCAAACTATATCTTCACGTCAACGGTCTTCGGTGCGATCACCAATAACAACAATGCCAACACTGCATTCAACACGCAGATTGGCAGCACGTCGAATTTCACGGGTGGCTTGGTCGTGGATACCAATAACTTCCCTGTGACATTTACCAATCCGCTGCTTGTTGCGAGCGGATACGCCGTGACGCAAGACAACATCGGCGATGTTTCGGGCTTGGCAGGTAACTCGGGATACGTTGGAGCTCCCATGGTGCGGTTTGCCGCACCTTCTGGCGGCGGAGTGCCAGCCACTGGTTATGCGCTTCTCTCCGGCGATAAGGTAAGTGGCATTGTCATCACCAATCCGGGAACTTACACCGAAAATGAAACACCTACCATCACCCTCACGGGCGGTGGCGGCTCGATTGCTCCTTTTAACACTTCGCCACTGACAACCAACAACACCTCTGGTGGTCTGACCAAACTTGGTGCTAATACCTTGACACTCTCTGGAGCGAATACCTTCAGCGGAGCGACTCTTGTCTCCGCTGGTAGGTTGCAACTCGATGGAGCCGCGGCAGGGACACCCTCGACCAGCGCCATCACTGTGGGTGGAACTGGCACGCTAGGATTTACGACAGCGGCGACGAATGCACTGGATCTTACAGGCAAATCGATGACTCTCAGCGGCGGCACTTTGAATTTTGATTTGGGCGCCTCTGGTATCAATGACACGATCACGGTAGATAATTTCACCCTCACTGCGAATAGCGCGTTCACCTTCAATGCACTCAGCGGTCTGTCAGCCGGCGATACTTATACTTTGGTGAGCTCCGCCAATCCGATCAATAGCGGAGGATTCACGCTCACCGGTCAAACCATCGGCCGAGTGACCTTGACCCCCGCAATTGTCGGTAACACCATCATTGTGACGGCTACCGTGGATGAAAGTGCATGGGGTGTTGATAGCGGTGGCAACTGGAGTCTGGGCACCAATTGGACTGGCTACCTGCCAGAGATCGCAGGTGATGCCGCATTATTCGGTTCCGTCATCACGGCGCCAAGAGCTGTGATCGTGGATACGCCACAGAGCGTTGGATTTATCCGCTTTAACAATGCGAATGCCTACACCATCGGTGCCAATGGCAGCAGCAATTTGACACTGAACAACAGTGCGAACAACGCGGTGGTTACGGTAACAACCGGCTCGCATACCATTGCCGAGAACGTGTTTCTTGCTAGTAACATGGTGGCGCAACCGGCTGCGACCACCACCCTTACCATGAGCGGTGTTGTCAGTGGTGCGCGCAATGTTCAAGTGAATGGAGCTGGAACGGTAGAGCTTACCGGTGCAAACACCTACAGTGGCACGACCACGGTCAGTAACGGCGTGCTCACGCTATCAGGTGCTCGCACCGCCACGATGGGCGCGATCATGGTTGGCAATCTCCTGTCGACCACAGCAACACTCAATATCAGTAATGGTACAATGACGACTGGGGTATTTAATGTCGGCTCTGGCGACAATCCACTCACCGCAGGTATTGTCAACCAAACGGGCGGCACGCTGACCATGAGCGGCAATCAACTGTTGCTGGGTAATGGTGGCACCGGAACTACTGCTGGCAGCAACTCAACGGGCACTTATAATCTGAGCGGCGGTACGTTGAATACGGTCGCTGGCTTGGGCGTCCTGCTTGGTGTGAATACCGGCGCGACAGGGGTCTTCAATCTCTCCAGTGGAGGTGTCCTCAATATGGCTTCCACATCCCTCTTGGGTATTGCTCGCTCGGATAACAACCTTGCGACGAACACGACTGGCACGTTCAACCAAACCGGCGGCACCGCGACGGTTGGTATCTTGCAATTGGCTGGTAGTGTTGCTGTGAACAACGCGGGTGGCAACGCTGCCTTGAGTCTCACGGGTGGAACATTCTCTGCGACAACATTCAACGCGCTGTCCGGCGGCAACAACAGCAGTTCGACGATCACCATCGGCGGCACCGCGCAGGTGACATTGCCCGCCTTCCCAACCAATGCGAAAGGCTCTGGTGCCACAGCGACCATCACCTTCGATTCCTCAACGGGCTTCCTCTCTCCGGTGGCGGCAAGTGCTACCTACATTCCTGCTGGCACCTTCACCAATGCTTATCTCACGGATAACGGTGCGAAGTTCAACGTGCCATCCGGACGTGACATTACCATCGCCCAGGTGCTGCAAGATGCCGAGGCGCCAGCTGCAGTGGGCACCTTGACGAAAGAGGGACTCGGCATCCTGGCCCTCTCCGGAACCAATACCTACACCGGTCTGACTTCTGTCAATGCGGGTATGCTCAGTGTGGGCAACATCGACGCTCTCGGTTCGACTGCGGCAGAGACAGCCGTGGTGAGCGGAGCACGTGTGACCTTTAACTCACTGGCGACAAACTTGACCGTGGCAGAGCCTTTCACCGTTCAGGGAACGGGCACGACCGCCACCAACGGTGTTCTCAATATGGGAGGCAACAAGAATGTCAACCTGAGTGGCGCGATCACCCTGAGTGGTGATGCTTTGTTCACTGCCGATGGCGGATCTTCACTGAACTTCACGGGTGCTAGCAGTATTACCGGTTCCAATACCAATCTTGCCTTTAACACCGATGGCTCAGTAGCAAGCAGCATCACTGGTCCTATCAGTCTCGGCACGGGCGGTTTGACCAAGACGGGTGGATCAACATTGATTCTGTCCGGAGATAATAGCTACGCGGGAGCTACCACAATCAACGGTGGAACCTTGGCGATCACCCACAATAACGCGCTTGGCACGACTGTGGGCTCTACCACCGTTAACGGAGGAAATGGCACAGGGGCCAATACCCTCAGTTTGACCAATGCGACCACAGGTCTAACCATCGCCGAGCCGATCAATTTCTTTGGTAGTGCGGCTGGCCGTGCCCAAGTCGTTCTCAACGCTGCCCAGAACCATACCTTCACCGGTCCTATCGATGTGAGCAGTTCGTCAAACCTCGTGCAATTTGTTTCCTCCAATAGTAGTGGTTCCATCACCATCAGTGGCGACATCACAGGCACTATGTCTTCTGGTGCTGTGCTGTTCTTGCGGGGTGAATCAACCAATGCCTTGAATCAAGTCATCGGAAGTATCAATCTAACGGGCGGAAACCTTGCGAAGACGGATGGTGGCACATGGGTAGTGGGAGCACCAGGCAAGACCTACAGTTGGGTTGACACTGGTGTGGCAAACGGCACTTTGAGAATGGGCTCAGCCAACGTTTTGCCTTCGACAAGTGTGGCGATTATGGGCAATCCTTCGGGAGGTAGCACAGGGGCTATCGACCTTAATGGTTTCGACCAGACGATCGCGGGTATCACTTACAACGACAATGGCACCAGCTCGACTGGCACCAGGACAATTACCAGTACTACCGCTGCCACTCTGACCGTGAATAATGCCGCTGATTTCTCACCCACGGCGACCACCACTCCTGGCACCGCCAACAGTGTGCGACTCACTGGGGCATTGGCTCTTACCAAGCAAGGAGCGGGCTCTCTCACCCTCTCTGGAGCGAATACCCATACGGGCGGAACTTCTGTGACAGGTGGCTCCTTATTCATCAATGGAACCAACGCAGGTTCGGTTAGCGTGGCCACCACAGGCACACTTGGCGGTAACGGTACGATTGCCGGGGCCACCACGGTGGCGAGCGGAGGTACAGTTTCCCCAGGCAGAAACAGCGTTGCTTCGCTGAATTTCAGCAGCACACTTGCGCTTGATTCAGGATCGAACTACGCCGCCACTATCACGGGAACAGCCGCCAATCAGAGTGATAGAGTTATTGTCGCGGGAGATCTTACGGCAGATGGAAAGATTGTCGTGACACTCAGTGGTTATGTTCCTGTGTTGAACGATAGCTTTGACATTGCTGACGTGACGGGATTGACCACTGGCGATTATAGCTTCGATTTCACTGCCGCGGCGTTGAGCTCAGGATTGGCGTGGGATTACAGCACATTCAAGGACGATGGTAAGATCAAAGTCATCAACGGGGATCCTTTCCAGGCTTGGGCCAACGGCTTCGGCCTGCTGGATGGTGATGCGGCGAAATCGGCTGACCCCGATGGCGATGGAATGAACAACCTGCTGGAGTTCGCCACGAACTCGAATCCGAAAAACGGCGGCTCGGGAGCACGGGTCTATCCCAAGATCCACGTGATCGGTGGCAGCCCCGTGTTGACTTATACCGTGGCCACCCGCGCCGTCGCGACCTTTGCCGACAATGGCAGCAAGCAGGAAGCGATCAAGGACCTGGTGAAATACACCATCGAGGGCTCGGACGACCTGACGACGTGGAACACGGTGGTGGTAAGCGAAGTAGAGGGCGATGATGCCGCTTCGGTGCGAAGCGCGATTGTGCCCGCGCTGCCAAATCTGGACAGTGGCTGGGAGTGGCACACCTTCCGCACGGAAGGAGATACCGCGACCGACAGCAGTGACTACATGCGCCTGAGAGTGACGGACGCAACGCCACAATAAGAAAAGGCGAATCGACAAAGCGGCCGCCATCCCCGGATGGCGGCCGTTTTTTGTGACGGATCAATCGGATGAATGAGACGAATGCATGCGGATTTTGGTTTTTTTTCTTGCGTTGGTCGTCTGACTAGAATGTACTGCTTTTCATAGCAGCGACAGAATTCAAATGTTTGCTGCTGCCCGCCCCAAGTTCCATCCCCTAACAAGTTCCAACAGCTATGAAATCCAAATTCAGCCTTGTGCGCATACGTGCGACACGTCGTTTTTTTATCCCCACCATTCTTGCCACGGCATTGGCCATGGCATTGGCCGTCAAACCGGCAAAAGCGGCGGATTCGTATTGGGATGCGAACGCGGATACGGCAGGAGCAGGCGTGACTCCCACGGGAATCTGGGGCACGGATACTTTCTGGAGCACCAGTGCCGCCGGGGATGTGGTGACAGCCGTATGGACAGCGGGCGACGTGGCGATTTTTTCGGCGGGAACGGATGCGACATCGGCCTACACTGTGACGTTGAACGGCACACAAGTCATAGGGGGATTGACGGTGCAAGAGGGGACACCGACCATTTCCGGAGGTGTGGCGCTGGAATTGAATGCGGTGGCGACACCGTTTGCGATCACAGGAACGGCGAACATCAGCTCGGTGATTTCGGGCACGGGTTTCGGCATCGCCAAATCCGGAGCAGGATTGTTGAGTCTTGCCGGGGCTAACACATTTACAGGCAAAACCAGCATCACGGGGGGAACCATTTCCATCGCGGCGGACAGCGGACTGGGCGCCGCGCCCGGTGCGGCGGTGGCGGATCAACTGACCCTGGATGGCGGCACCCTGCGCGTGACCGTGGGCAACCAAACGATCAATGCCAATCGTGGCATTACCTTGGGCTCCGGTGGCGGCGTGATTGATAGTACATCCATTAGTGGAGCCATCACGACCACCATTGGCGGCGTCGTGGCCGGAACCGGTCCGCTGACACTGCGGGCGACAGGAAATCTTTCCGCCAACGGTGGTGGCGATGGCGGTCTCGGCATCAGGCTCAATCAAGCGACGAATACGTTCATCGGCGATGTGACGATTACGGCGGGATTGGTGTCCTATGCCAACAACCTTTCGTTTGGCAATGCGGCGAACAAGATCATTCTCAATGGTGGTGGGTTACTCGACAACAATGCCAACATCGCTCTTGCCCGCGACATTGAAGTCCAGGCGGGTGGGGGCACTTTTCGCGGCTATGGCAGCACTAACGTCATCTGGTCCGGAGCGATCACCGGTTCCGGAAACATCAATCGCACGGACGGAGGCACGCTCACTCTTTCCGGCAATCTTTCCGGCTTCAGCGGCACCTACAACAACCAAGGAGGCAACACCACTCTTACGGGCACAGCTTCCACCATCGGCGGTAACTGGACGACAGGTGGAGGCAATTTGACGGTCAATAGCACCGCAAACCAAGCGCTGGCCGGCAATCTTACTGGCTCGGGTGCTTTTGTAAAAGATTCGGCAGGCATTCTCACACTGTCTGGTACTAATAATCACACGGGTGCCACTACCATTACGGCGGGCACGCTCCGCCAAGGCGTGGCAAATGCAGTCTCACTGGGCGGTGCTCTTACCGTAAACGGCACCAGTGTTTTTGACCTGAATGCCTTCAATGCCTCAGTCGCCAGTCTGGGAGGAGCGGCCGGTGGAATTGTGAGAGACGATGCTGCTGGCTCGGGAACGACCACTCTCTCGATTACGAATGCCGGAACCAGCGACGTGAGTATCAGAAACGGTGCCACGCGCACGGTGGCATTGCGTGTCACGAATCCAACTGGATCATTTGCGCTTACGAATGGCAGCAATACTTTCTCTGGTGGCATTGTGCTGACCAATAGTGCGACTGGCACTAGGATGTCTCCTGGCACGATCACGGCTGGTGCGTATGGCACGGGTGCGATTACGATTGGCGAATCAGCCACAGATCTAGCTGGCATTTACTTTACCACTGCGACGCAAACACTTGCCAACCCTATTATTTTCAATACCGCTCTGGGCAACGACCGAGTGGGAATCCGGACGGACGTAGCAGGAATCACCTTATCTGGTGTGATCACGGCGAACCTCGCGCCTGCTACCTTCACAGCGAATACAGCAACGGCCGGATCCTTCACTCTCACAAACCAAGTCACAGGAGCTAGCGGAATCGTTCTGGATATTACATCAAAGTCTGCAAGTGCTACACAATTTCTTGTCACTTTGAACAATGCGACTCTCAATCCGAATAACTACCAAGGCGACACCGTCATCAACTTCAATGCGGCCTCGGGTAAATCGGCAACCCTGGCTTTAGGGGCAGCGAATCAAATCCCTCATGGCTCTGGCACTGGGAATGTGATCATCAATACTAATGGCACGGGCGTAGGCCGCCTCAATCTCGGTGGTTTTAGCGATACGATCAACGGTCTTTCTGGCAACGGCACAGTAGATGGCGTTAGCGGCACACCTACCTTGACGATTGGAGGAAACAACGCCACGGCGACATTTTCGGGTCCGATTGTCAATGCAGCGGGCTCACTAGCTCTTGCGAAAACAGGCACTGGCACACAAACACTTTCTGGTGCGAGCACGTTTTCAGGTGGCACTACTGTCAGCAATGGCACTCTCATTGCCACGGGATCGTCATCTTTGGGCACGAATAGCGGGGTAACGGTGGCCAATGGCGCTACTTTAGCCTATCAACCTACGGTGGCAGGACCCCTGAATCTGGGCACTGGTGTGATCAATTTGGCTTCCGGCAGTCGCGTGCGTACGGCCCTGGGTGGCACGTTGGGGCAATCCGCCATCACCAGCACAGGAGCGGCCGTTACCGTGGCAGGTCCGGTGACTCTGGATGTTTTTGTGATTCCCGGTGCGGCACCTGCGACTGGTACGCACAATCTGATCACGGCGGCCAGTGGCTTGAACAACGCGACGTATTCGATCGGGGTGGTGTACAACGCCTCGAATTACACGCTGAGCGGCCTCAGCCAGAGTGGCACGGCGGTAAGCATTTCGACCGCTGCCGCGACACCGTTGGCATCTGTGTACTGGAAAGGTGGCTTCGCGGATGGAAACAATGTTTGGGCGATCTCCAATGGTTCCACTGCGAGCAACTGGGCGAGTGATGTGGGCGGCACGGATACCTCGCTGACGCCGGGATCCGGCACCACGGTGATCTTTTCCGCCACGGGAGCCACGAATCAGGGCGACATGATCCTCGGTCAAAACATGACGATCGGCGGCATCGTGGTAAATGACACCAATGCCGTCGTGCTCAACACTACGGTCAATGGTCATGCGTTGACGACGGGCGCGGGTGGCCTGCAAATCAACAGCGGTGCGGGAGCGGTGACGATCGCGGCACCTGTCATTCTTGGCGCTGCGCAGTCATGGCTCAATGACAGCGGCTCGACTCTGACTTTGGCGGGCACGATTGCCAATGGCGGCTTTGCCCACACCTTGGGTGGCAGCGGTGCGATTTCTCTCTCCGGCACGGTGAGCGGAGCTGGCGGGGTGATCAAGACAGGCGCGGGGACCCTTACCATCTCCGGTCTCCAGACATACACCGGAGTGACCGATCTTGTTGGTGGAACGATAGCGCTGACATCCGGCAACCCCCTCGCCACCACCACGGTGGACATCAACGGTGGTGCCATGGATTTCGGTTCGCTCACGGCAGTCTCCTTTGGCGGTTTGCAAGGAACGCAAAATCTGAGCATGCTCAACGCGAGCGCTGCTCCCATAACTCTCACCATCGGTAGCGGAAATACGAACACCACCTATGCTGGCGTGCTGAGCGGTGCGGCGGCGAATTTGGTAAAAGTGGGCACAGGCTCTCTCACCCTGACGGGCACGAATGCATACACAGGCACCACCACCGTAAACCGCGGGAATTTGCTGCTTGGGGCATCGGCACCGACCATTCAGGGCAGCTTCATCATGAATGGCCCTGACTTGACGAATGCGCGAATGCTGCAGGCCAATCAGTTTGCCGCGGGTGTCGTTGCTAGCTTTCCTACAGCCAGCGCCGTCTGGAACCGACTCGATTTCTTGGGTAAAAGCCAATCGCTTGCGGGCATTGAAACCGGCTCTGTTGCCGCACAGGGCGGTGGCGTGATCCAAAATCGTCAGAATGGCAATACCACCGCCAATTCTTTCGGACCCGCCACCTTGACACTCACCGGTTCGGGAAGTTACTACTTTAATGGTCACTTGCGCAATGTTGACGGCGGCACGGTGGGTTTTGATACACTGGGAGTGGTCAAAACGGGCACGGGAACACAAGCGCTCCAAGGTAGCGTCATCTCCTACACCGATCCGACAGTCGTCAACGCAGGTATTCTGCGTTTGGTGAATACGACCGCCTTTGCCAGCCCGATCAATAACGCCGCCACAGTG
The DNA here is from genome assembly GCA_947462875.1 of Verrucomicrobiia bacterium. GTDB lineage: Bacteria > Verrucomicrobiota > Verrucomicrobiia > Verrucomicrobiales > Akkermansiaceae > UBA956. Next base: position 9,526 of record CANHQJ010000005.1, on the reverse strand, counting down.
GAATTCAACGTCACGTCTGCGGTCAACTTTGGCACTGGTGTGGCACTCTCCGGTGCCGGCACCTACAATAAAACGGGTACTGCATTGCTGCAATTCAATGGCTCGCAAGCGATCACCGCCACGGGACAAATCAATATTCAGGAAGGCACGCTTCAGAACAATAATAATGTCACGAACTGGTCCGGCAACAAGGCGGACATCGACGTCAGCAGCGGGGCGATTTTCGACATTTTTGCGGATCCCGTATTTTTGGATGTGCTGACCGGCACGGGTATCGTGCAGAACAATTTTGGCAATGCTACAGGACAAAGTGGTTCTTCAGCAAACATCGAAAAACTGGTGCTCGGCACCAATGATGGCACTGGCACCTTCGCAGGTGTGATCCGCGGCAACGTGACCAACGCCACCTTGGCTGCAGGAGTCGGCGGTGGCGGTCTCCAGTTGGAGAAAGTGGGCACGGGAACGCAAATCCTCACCGGTACCAACCTCTACACCGGCAGCACCACGGTGAACGGTGGCACTCTTCAACTCGATTTTGCGACGGGCGGCACCAGCAACATCATTTCCCCGGCATCGGCTCTCATTCTGGGTGGCGGCACCCTTGAGGTCAAGGGCGGCAGCGGTGAGGCCAATGCACAAACGTTCAACGGCATCAGCGGCTCGGGCAACATCTTGCTCACAGGGAATGGCGCGACCAGCATTGATGTTTCCGTAGGTGCGATCAATACGACCAGCGGGACGATCAATTTTGCCGGATCTGATGCGACGGATATTGCTCTGGGCAGTCGGAATTTCCTCACCACCACCACCACCACGGGGAACGATGGTACCACTCGCCTGGGAGGGCATTTGTGGAATGGCACGAGCTGGGCCTCGACTTCATCGGCGGGAGGAAATCACGTCGTGGAGTGGGTGGGCACCTACACCGACCTGACGACCGATGGCAACGATGTGACGAATCCCACGACTGATTTGCGCATCATCGACGGTGCCGCCACCGGAACGGCCGCAACCTTCTCCGCCAGCACGACGGCTAATTCCTTGCTGATGACGGCTCCCACCTATGCGACCACCATCGATCTGGGAACCAATACACTCACGCTGGGCAATGGCGCGGGCGCTACCGGGGCCCTGGCTTCCAGCACCGGAGCACAGGCTCTAACGATGGGCGCGACTCCCGGACAAGGATTCCTTACCGCGGGCACGACAGCGGCCGCTTCCAGCCTTGTGATCAATAACGAGAGTTCCTCGCTTGTGACCGTGAATTCGGTGATCAGCAACAATGCGGCGGCTGGTGTGGTTTCGCTGTCCAGCGGCGGTGCGGTCACCCTCACTGGTGCCAATACGTTCACGGGAACCACCACTGTGGCAGAAGGTACACTGACACTCGGCGGTGCCGGAACACTCGGTGCGGGAACGTATGCCGGAGCTATTGCTAATGCTGGTACATTGACATTTGCTTCCAGCGCGAATCAGACCTTCTCGGGCATCATCAGTGGTACGGGGGCTCTTACGGTCAATGGTAGCGGCACACTCACACTTTCCGGCGCGAATACCTTCACGGGTGCGACTACCGTGACAGCCGGCACCCTCAAGCTAGGGAATAACGCTGGTCTGGGCAATACTCCACTGGCCACCGTGGCTACGGGCGCTATGCTCGATCTAGCAGGATTTGCCAGTGGACGTCCTGTTTCCATCATCGGAACAGGAATCGGATCTCTGGGAGTGATCACCAACAGCAGCACCACGACGGGCGCCTCGATCGGCACCGTGACACTCACGGGCAATGCTTCGGCATCCAGCGCGGTGACCGGAGGGGCCGATACCGCCAAGTTGGTGTCCTTCGGAACGCTCAATTTGGGTGGAAATAAACTGACCCTCTCTTCGGGAGCATTTTTTGCGGGGATTCAAAGTATTTCCAGTGGTGATATTGATATCAACAACGGAGCGACCTTGTATTCCACGACTGCGGGATCATTCGTTACCGCCACAGGCACGATCACCATCAACACGGGAGGTCGCCTTGAGACTCGTGACACCAACAATACGGGCGCTGGCACGGTGCATACGATTGCATTGAACGGTGGTATTCTCAGCCGCGGTCAAATCATCGGTAACAACGGCGGTGGCGCGGGCGCGATTCTCAAGAACAACGTCACCGTGGATGCGGTGAATGGCGGCTCGATCATCAATAGCAGTAGTGGTGGCTTCGGTCTTAACTTCCGCCTCACCGGTGCCATCAGCGGTAGCGGTCCTCTGACATTGGGCGGAGCGATCGGTGTGGAGTTCCAGGGCGATACTTCAGCCTACACCGGCACTGCTACCGGTTCGGGTGGCACGATTACCTTCAACCCTTCAAGCGCTACCCAGATCTTTGCGGGTAATTTGGCAGGTGGGCAACCGGTGTTGAAAAGCGGATCGAATCTGACTGTTTTGGCGGGCAACAATTTGCATAGCGGCAGTACCACAGTCAGTGGCGGCACGCTCGCATTGAGCGGCACGAATACCACCAGCACCAGTGCCTTCACTGTCAATGCGGGAACGATCTTACGCCTGGACTATGGCACAAACAACAACCGCAAGATCGGCTCGGGCGTTCTGACGCTTTCCGGTGGTGCCATTGAACTGACAGGTGGCAGTTTTGAAGACAGCGTGGCTTCCACGACACTCACTGCCGCGACAAACAGCACGATCACCCGCACCACGGGCACTGCGGTTCTCAACTTGGGCGCCATTAGCATCAACTCTACTTCTCGATTGAATCTGGCGCAAAGCGGTATTGCCAGAACGACCAATGCGAACAACGCGCAGGGTGTTCTCGGTTCCTGGGCCACGATTGGCGGGAATCTTCCAGCGATCAATGACGGCACAGGGCTGATCGTTGCTGCGACGACCACGGACTTGACCCGACTTTCGTCAGGTTCCAAAGTCATCGCTGACGGCGCAAGCAGCCATGTGCGCTTCATCGAGGGAACGGGATCCGCAGGGAACTTCACGCTCGGCGCGGCGACGACGACGGTAAATACACTCACGCAGAGCTCGGAAGGCGGAACCAGTGCCGCTTCGATTGATTTGGCACTGCAAACACTCGCCTTGAACAGCGTCACGGTGGGCACGGGTGCGGGGGCGCTGACCATCGGCACCTCGCTTAACAACGGCACGCTCAGAGCCGCTGGCACCTCTCTGGAATTCCGGGATTTCGCCGCTGCGGGGATTACAGTCAACTCCATCATTGCCGATGGAACGGGCGCGACACTGGTGCGGAAGTTTGATCCGGGAACGATGACATTTTTCGGAACGAATTCCTACACGGGCGGTACGATTGTCGATGCCGGCACTCTGACCGCCAACCTGGGTAACACGGCAGGGGCCAGGTTCCCGTTTGGCTCGGGGACGATCACGATGAATGCAGGAACGACCTTGCGCATGTTTGCGGCGAGCACGTCGAATGCGATGTCATTTGTCAACCCGATCAATCTCAATTCCGCCACACTCACCTCGGAAGATGCTGTTCAGACCTACTCGGGCAACATCGCTCTCACGGGTGCTAATACCGTCAATGTGAGCTATGCGGCCAAGGATGCCGCGTTCAACGGTGTTGTGAGCGGAGGAGGCAGTCTGACCAAGGCATCCGCCGGATTACTGACCCTCTCGAATGCCAATACCTACACGGGGGGCACCACCATCAGCGGAGGCACGATCCGCACCACGAACACCGCCTCTCTTGGAGCGGCGGCGCAAGCGTTGAATCTCAACAGCGGCACCTTGCAACTCGCTTCTGATGCGGCATTGAGTTCGAAAAACGTGACGGTTTCCGCCAGCAGCACAATCGTTCTTGATCGGTTAACGTCTGGTGCTGGCATTTCCACCTCGCTCGGAAATGTCACTTTCGGAAATGGTTTCACCCTCACGGTGAACAAGGGTGCCAATGTGGTCAGTGGAGTCTCCACCCTGGACTTTACTGGATTCCCGCAACTCGGAACAACCGCCAGCTCTACCACCACCTTTGCCGTGGGAGCAGATGTGGATGTCATTCTCTCGGGCAACCTCTCGGGAACAGCATCTGTTGCACGTGTCACCAAGACCGGCGCGGGCTCGCTCATCCTCAGCGGTAATAATAACTGGTGGGACCCCGCAGGAAATACAGGCCTTGTAACGATCAGCGGCGGCACCGTGGATCTGCGGTCGCAGAATGCCATGGGTGACGGTAACGCTGCTAGCGTTAATAGAATTGACCTTTCGATGGCGGCTGCCACCACGCTTCGTCTTGGAACGGATACGGCCCTAGCCAACACTGCCAATGTAACCTTGACTGGTTCAGGTGCGACAATCATCAGTGATCGCAATACGGCAGGCGCTGGTATCACGAACCAGTTAAATGTTCTTAGTATCGGTGCGCATACGTTGAATGTGACAGGCGGTTCGAGGGTCACCAGTGGTACAACGCAGGTGAATTTCAATTCGGCTACCTTGACGGGAAATGCCGTGTTCAATGTGGTCAATCCCGCTGCTGGCAGCACGAATATGCTGGTATCCGGAGTGATGGGTGGTGCTTTCAGCCTGACCAAATCGGGATCGGGAACGCTCACCCTGCAGGGTGCCAATACGATCAGCACTACAGTTGCCGTCACTGGTGGCACGCTCAATCTCAGCGGAGCTAACGGCGCGATTGCCAGTGCCACCGGCATCACGCTGAGCAATGGCGGTGCCTTGACTCTGGCCAATACCTCCGCAGCGAATAACACCAACCGCATTGCTAATACGCTTGCGATGAATGGCGGCACGCTGAATTTCACCAATAACCAAGGCGCGGCAAACTACTCAGAAACGACCGGCGCGCTTAGCGTTGGTGGTGGCACCAACACCATCGCCACAGGACAGGCTGCGACCGGGCAAACTTCGCTTCTCACGTTTGCCTCACTCGCACGCACAGCGGGCACCCTGAACTTCACAGGCACTGGTCTGGGCACCACTGTGGATACGAAAAACGAAATCCGCTTCACCACCAACCCGACCCTGAGTGCTGGCATCATCGGCACCTGGGCCACGGTCAATGGCACGGACTTCGCCACCACCACTGGAGCCAACAACAGCGTCGTTGCGTATTCGGCTTACACCGATGTGACACGACTGGAATCCGGCTCCAAAGTGATTGCCAATACGGCGGCCAACAACGTCCGTATCATCGAGGGCACAGGGGTTGCGCCTGCCAGCATCACGCTGGCCGCTGCGACCACCACCATCAATACCCTCAACCAAAGCACGTCCGGCGGCACCAGCGCGGCGACCATTGATCCGGATCTAACGAACACCACACTGGCAGTCAATTCCATCCTCGTTTCGGCGGGAGCAGGCGGTCTGACCATTGGCACCGCAGTGGCGGATGGAAACCTGAGAGCCGTGACCACCGCGCTGCAAGTGATTGAAAACAGCAGCGGCGGCAGCACCATCAATTCCACCATCACCAATGGCACTGCTGCCAGCTCCTTCACCAAGAGCGGCACGGGCTTGTTGACCCTCACGGGAACCAATACCTACACAGGCGTGACCACCATCGATGGCGGGATCCTTGCGGTTTCGGTTCTGGCAAACGGCGCTGCAAACAGTGGCATCGGCGCGGCTGCCGCGGACGCGGCGAACCTCATCCTGAGTAACGGCACCCTTCGCTACACGGGCAACACCGCTTCCAGCAACCGCGCCTTCACGATTGTGGCTGGAAACACCGGGACCGTGGATGTTTCGACCTCGGCACAGACACTCACGATCTCGGGTGGCATTGCTGCGACAACGGGGAACCTGGTCAAGGGCGGTGCCGGGAATCTTACCCTGTCAGCGGCCAGTCAACACTCCGGCACCACCGCAGTTACCGGCAGCGGTAGGTTGACGGTTTCCGCCACGATGGTGAACTCGTCGGCGTTCTCTGCCGGCACTGGATCGACACTCGAGTTCGGAGCCACCAATATCTTCGTGGCCGGCCATGGCACGGCCTTGGCCGACAGCCGGGTGATCTCGGTGGATGGTGGCACGTTGTTGTTCAATACGCTCGCGGATTTCCGTTTTGGCAATGTGACTTTGAGTAATGGCGCGACCTGGACATCGAACCGGGCTCTGTCTGGTTGGGATACCTTGCTGGCAAACGTAGTGTCTGGTCCTGCTACTGTCAACGTGACGGGCACAGGTGCTTCGACGATGAATGGTAGTGGCGGCATTCGCTTGCAAGGCGTCCAGAATTTCAATGTAGCGGATGTTACTTCCTCCGCGGCTACGGACTTAGCTGTCAGTATGATTTTGGGAACGACAGGGAATGCGGGCGGAGCCAATGGTGGTATCAACAAGATTGGTGTCGGTACAATGTCGCTGCAAGGGGCAAACGCCTACATTGGCGCGACGAATGTGTTAGGCGGTGTTCTGGCCATCGGTACTGGTGGAACGACTTCGGTCAGCTCGATCATCACAGTTAGCACCGGCGCGACGCTGCGCTTTGATCGCAATGACGTTTGGGGCAATCATCAAGCAACAACTTCATCGCCGATTGTGCTGAACCAAGGCACGCTCGCGACCAATGGCAATTTCAACACCATCATCAATCCGACTCTCAATGGCGGCACGGTTACATTGAACGGGGGGGCCAGTGCGAGTTATCCGGCCCTTGCGATCAAGGGCACCTTGACGGTGGGAGGCACTGCCGCCTCGACCATCAATGTGGGCACCGGCACCTTCAACGCGATCAACATCGGGCCGTCCGGCACTCCTGGCACCTTGGTGGTCAATGTGGCCGATGCGACATTGAGCACGGCCACGGATTTGACGATCAATTCGGTCCTGCAGAATAACTGGAATGCTGCGGGGAATGTTCAGGTCGCCAGCACCTTGGAAAAAACCGGTGCGGGAACTTTGGCACTTGGCAACGGCAGCTTCGCGGGAAATACCTTCAGCGGTGGCCTCACGGTCAGCAATGGCCTGGTGACCCTGCAGGGTAACAACACCGGGGGCAGCGTGGCGGGATCCGGCACCTTGACCATCGCATCGGGCGCCACCGTACGGGCTCTGTCGCATAACGCGCTCGGCCAAGGCACGGGAACCCTCTCTCCGCTGTTTGTGAATGGCGGTAGCTTCGAAGGAGCGGAGTTCAATCACATCAGCCAGATTACGATGACCGGTGGCAGCATTGTTCCGCGCTCGGGAATCACTCCTGTGGATGGTCTTGACATGAAAGTCTTCAGCTCCCTCAACCCGAGCATCACGACCAATGCCGCGGCTACCCAAGCCACGATTTCGCTGAGAATTTCCAACAGCAGTGCCGGTCCTCTCACCACCACGGTCGCGGATGGTGCCGCGGCCATCGATCTGAGCATCAGTGGCGTGATTGCAGGTTCGCAAGGTTTGGTCAAGGCGGGTGCCGGCACATTGAATCTGACGGGAGCCAATACCTACGGTGGCGGCACTACGGTGAACCAAGGGACGCTCACGGTGGGCACGGGCGGCACGCTCGGCGCTGTCACTGGCGCTCTCGTTGTCAGCAACACCAACACGGGTGCTGGCACCAATTCCGTGCTCAATCTGGCTACCGCCGTGAACACCACGACGGGAAGCTTGAGCGGCACCATTGCTGTTCCCACCAGTGGCATCAACACGGCCACGATCAACACGCAGGCAGGTCGAGTGTTCACGGTGAACCAGACGACAGCCGGCACCTATGCCGGTGTGATCGCGGGCACGGGTGACTTTGTTCTCGGTGCCTCCAGCACGAACACCCTGACCCTCACGGGCGCCAATACCTACACCGGAACCACTACGGTCAATGCGGGCACTCTTGCGCTGGTCGGCGGCAGTCAGGCATCGCCGGTCACCGTCAGCACGGGAGCCTCGCTGAGTTTTGCCATTGGTTCGCCCACGACATCATCGAGCAGCTTCGACGTCACGGCAGGCACGATCAAGGTGACGGGCACACCGACCTTGGACAGCCATACTCTCGTCACTTCCTCCACCGGCATCACCGGCACGCCAACGTTGCATGCCGCCATTCCCGGGTATCTTCTGAAGAAATACAACGACAACAGTCTGCGCTTGATCTCGCTCTATCAGGAGTGGGCGGATGTGAACAACGTCACGGGAGCCAAAGGCGCGGATGACGATGGCGATTCCTTCAGCAACCTGATGGAGTATGCTTTCGGCACGAATCCCAAAGTGGCTTCCTCGGGCTCGATCACCTATTCGGGTGGAGCGGTGACCGCTACCGGTCAACCGGTGCTGCTGGAGGAAAGCGGAGTCTATTACGCAGTGTTTGGTCGCCGCGCCGATTATGTGGCTGCCGGTTTGACCTACACGGTGCAGTTCAGTGCCGGACTGGATCAGTGGACGGATGGCGTCGTGGCGCCGACGGTCATTGCCACAGATGGCACGATTGATGCTGTAAGAGTGCCGTTCCCGAACTTCGTCCCCACTCCCGCCGGACCGAAAAAACCGACGTTCTTCCGCGTGCAAATCGCGGAGTGAGCGATACTCTAACCAATTGACGTCTTCACTGGATTTTACCACCACTCGTACGCCCCGCCGAAGTCATGAAAAGCCGATCTCTTCCTGTTGCTGTTTCCCTGCTGCTGACCCTGCCCGCAGCAGCGGATGTGATCTACAGCAACCTCAAGGATATCGCGATCCCCGCGACCTTCGCCGGGGTTTATCTCGATGTGGACACGGGTAACTGGAACACGGACATCAACGCCCCGCAATCGGGCTGGGACATCAATCCGTTTTTCGGCGGCTCGGTGCTTTGGAACAGCCCCACCTTTCAACCGGTGCGCAGCACCACCAGTGAAACATCGGCGGTGACCAATCTGTCGGAGGGAAGTCTCGTGGGCAGTGGCAGCACTTTTTCCACCTTCACCTGGGATCACGATAATAACGCCGGCACGCCTCAGGTTCCCGGCTTCGGTGCCTCGGAGACGCACATGGGAGCGGGAGCGGGACAGTTTGTGGCTGGCAGCGAGGGCTACCTCGGTTTCCGCCTCAATGGCAGCAATTACGGCTGGATGCGCGTGGTGTTCACCAACAATACCGGCGGCGCGTTGATCAAGGATTGGGCCTATGACACCACGGGAGCATCGATCGCGGTCGGGAACGTGAAGCTGAACGGATCCGAGATGTCCTTGAATAACGGAAGCGGCAATACATCCGTCGGGTCTGCGATAAGCGACTCCGGCACTCCGACCAACGTGGTGAAAACCGGTGCCGGAACGACCAACCTCAACGGTATCAACTCCTATACGGGGACGACCACGGTTTCGGCCGGTCAATTGAATGTGAATGGATCGATTCACGCGGATAGCGAGGTGATCGTGGATGCGGGTGCTACCCTTGGTGGCGATGGCGTGATCAACGGCAGCGTGACGCTGGACGGGATCCTGCGTGCGGGGCAGGGCGGGACGAGCGACCGCAGCCTGGAAATCGTGGGCGACCTTACCGCAAACACCGGATCATCGCTGGTGTTCACCGTCACCGGCGAATCGAACCATGATCAATTGCTGGT
>CANHQJ010000004.1 GCA_947462875.1 Verrucomicrobiia bacterium | reverse complement strand
TCGATTTTGATGAGCCATAAATCGGCATGCGTGGCTTGCCAGCGTTTGACATCGCGACCACGGAGGAAGGGTTTGATGATTTCCTCGGATTTGGGGTCGGCGGCGATGAGTTCGGCGCGCTTTTTGCCATCGATGACGAAGGCTTCGTTGAATCCGGTAAGAATGCCGCGATAGAATCTGCCGTTGACGTATTCCCCCAAGGGAGTGCCGCGTTCGCGGAGCTTGGCGAGGAGGTTTTGCACGGCGGGGGAAACGAGCCGCCAACCATCGGGGGTGAGGGTGGATTGGGCGACGGGAAAGGCTTTAGCAATTTCCAGCGGCAGGGCGGCGGCGGGTTTGCTGAAGTTCCAACAGAGTGCAGAAACTTGATGACTCGCTGGTGCTGTTTCTTTCTGACCTATGAGAACGGTAGCATCCACGGCTACGCCGTTAAAAATCGGAGCTTCTCCGAAGTCGATGATCGTATGGAGAGTGAGATTCTCTGAAAGATAGCCTCGCAATTTTTCGCCATAATCAGCGCGATAGAATTTGTTCGAGGTGATGAAAGTGAGCACACCGTGGGGCTTGAGCAGCGTGGTGGCGCGTTCGTAGAAATACACGAGCAGGTCAGCGGTGCCGGTGAAGGTTTGGTAGCCTTCTTGTTCCAGCAGGGGCTTTTGTTCCTTGATGAGTTCTTGGCGGACGTAGGGCGGATTGGCGATAACGATATCGAAGCCGCCGTCTTCAAAGACATCGCGGAAGAGTAGGTGCCAGAGGAAGTACGGGCGCTCGGCTTGGTGCTGGATTTCCGCAAGGTGCTTCAAGGAATCACGCAAAGAAGCGAGATGTTTGGCGCGTCCGGCATGTCGTTTCAGAGCGGCGGCGGGCGGATTCCACTGAGGGGCGCGGCGGCGTTTCTCGGCCCAATCATTCTCCTGCTGATCGTGCTCGACGATTTTTTCTCCGAGTGTGATTTCGAAGTAATGGCGGATATGCTCAATCACGGTGCGGTCGATGAGGGCGCGTAGTTCTGCCTTTTTCTCCGGTGTGCGCGCAGCGAAATAGGAGCTCATGGACTCCTGGAGATCACGTTTTGTCTTCGTTTGTGTCTCCCGCATTTCCAGTTGGGCACTGGAGAAGATATCGAGTTCCGATTGATTTAAGCCAAGGGGGATCGTGAGCTTTTTGGTTTCCTCCTCATGGATGTCGCAGAGCGAGATGCCCCGGAAAGACTCTAACAAAGAATTCCCCTGCATGATCTTGTAGTCCAGATTCGGCAAGGGGCTGGGCGTTTCTTCATCGACGACGAGGGCGAGCCAGAAACGCAGGCGGGCGATATCGACGGCACCGGAATCCAGATCGACGCCATGTATGCAATTCGCGATGATGTTTTTCTTCAACTCCGCACGGGCGGCGGGGTCGTTCAGTTCGGCATTGAGCAGGGTGCGGAGGTGCACGATTTCATTCAGCATGCCGATGGGAAAAGCGCCGGAGCCGATGGCGGGATCGCAGATTTTCACATTCTCCAGCAAGGTGGCGATGCGTTTGGCGTGGGCAACGCACCAGTTGCCTTTTTCGCGGAGGTCGCCGGGCTCGTGAATTTCGCAGAGGCGGGTGAGGGCTTCGTGCTGGCCGAGGTGAGTTTCCAGATAGCGCAGGATGGATTGGCGGCACATGTAGGAGACGATGACCTTGGGCGTGTAGTAGGCACCTTTGTCCTTGTTGTCTTCGAGCAGGTTCTCGAAGATGTGTCCCAGCATTTCCGGATCGATGCCTACCTCGTGATCCTCGGGGTCGTTTTCATCGATGGTGAAATTATATTCGCCGAAGAAGGAAAAGAGATCGCGGAACAGTGCGGGTGGGAAATCGATGGACTGAAGAGCGGCAGGGTCTGGCTCAAAGAGGCCTCCATTCAGGTACGGCATGCGGGTGCCGGTGAGCGGGAAAAGATGGCCGGGGCGCTCGGTGTTGAGAGCCTCAAAAAACAGCGGGGCGAGGGAGGCGGAGTGGAAGGTATCGATTTTGCCAGATGATTCGGCGAGGTAGTAGTAGGTGCGGAGGAAGTCTTTGTCACCTTGGGACCAATCGGTGGTCGCGGCAGGTGCGTGGAGCCAGCCCTTGCGCTGGAGGAAGGCGAGGAAGATAAGGCGGCCGAGGAGTTTTTTGGTGAAATCGCGAACGGGCTTATCGGCCTTGGACTGGGCTTCTTCGGTTTCCTCGATGGAGATGCCGAAGCGCTTGCGGGTATCGGCGGCGCGCTGCGGCGAGAGCAGCTCGGCGAGGAATGCTTCGTAGTGTTGCTGGTATTTCTCGAAAAATTCCTTGGAGAGTTTTTCGACGGAAAAGGCTTTCTCGACGTCCGTGAGCGTGAGGGCATCGGCTTTCTTTTCGAGAACAGTTGCGAGGCGGGCGGCGGCGGTTTTGCAGGGTTCGTTTGGCCCGAGGACGAAGGTGAAGCGGCGTGGCGCGGTCTCGATGGTGGCGATATCAAGCGTTTCCTCATCGAGGATGGTGCGGCGGGCGGCGTAGGTAAGACGCCAATCCGGTGAGTGGGATTGGTGAAAAACGGCAAGAACGGCGGCGGCACCGGCTTCATCGATGAAGGATGCGACGAAGTTCCGCAGGCCGACACGATTGCGGGTCAGCTTGACCTGATCTGTGGTCTCGACTTCGAGTAGGGCAATGGTGTTGCCATCAGGTAAATCGATCGTGCCGATCTGCTGGGTGGATTTGACAAATTCCTGAGAGGCAGAGAGGGTTTGAGGGCTAGAGAAAAGCTTCAGTGAGCCATCGGGAAAGAGGTCGTGGAGCATGTGCTGCCAGTCCTGACGCTCATAGGTCTGGCGGAGGCGCTGCTGTATAGTAAGAGATGCCATTAGGATAAAAGAATTAGGCGCTATGGGTGAAGGATTCCGAGAGGATAATGACCGGTTCGAGATCAGTCGGTGAGAGGCCGGCATTGAGGTCCTCGGCGGATTCGCCATCGTAGCTGGAGAAGTCGTAGCGATTGATGATTTCCAGCGTTTTATCGAGCAATGCAGCGGGTTTCAGTTTGTCGGTTTTTTGGTTTTTTTCGAGCTTCACGAGGTCGCGCTGGAGTTTGCCAAAAGCAGCCTTGCGGACGGCAATCTGCGCATGCTTGAGGATGGTCTTTTCCTCGGCGGAGGCGAGGGTGGGGTGAGCGATGAAGATATTAAGGAACTGCAACGCCTTGCGTTCATTCGGCCCGATTTGATTGTCCACAATCTGATCGCGCACGGCCTCGGACTTGAGTGTTTCATGATAATGAGCGACGGCCGCATTGACCTGCGCGTGATGGCATTCAGGCAAGGGGATGCTTTTCTCCTTGGCGTTCGCGTAAAAGACGCGCGCCGCTTCGACGAAAGATAGCTCCTCCACGGAGAGGTCTGGGTGAACGTAATAAAATCCATCGCGCCGGCGGTTCCTGACAAAGCTGATCGTAGATTGATCGCGGAGTTTGTCTTTTCGTCCCACACGGGCGCGCAGCGGTAGGTTGCGGATTTCGCGGAAGCGTTCGGGGTTTTGCTGGCGGAATTTTCGTAGCTCCATGAGCAAGGCGAGTGACTCATCTTTTTCCTCTTCGAGTTCTTTGTCGAAGAGCCCGAAGTTATCCACCTCCTCGTCGGTCGAATAAATCTGGCTATCTTCGCCGAGTGCGGAGTGGAAGGCCTGGAGCTTGACGAGAGCTTTTTTCCGCAGGTCGATGTCTTTGTCCACCTTTGCCGTGGGAAAGAAGTTGTAGATGTGAACCTCGGCGGCCGTGGTGCCGATACGGTTGATCCGGCCAATTCGCTGCATCAGTCGGGTGGAGTTCCACGGGGTATCGTAATTCAAAATGACATTGGCGCGATGAAGATTCACGCCCTCCGCGAGCACCTCGGTGGAGATGATGATCTCGTAGTCGTCCTCTTGATCTTCGATTTTGACATTGGCATCGAAATTCGCCTTCACCTTCGGCATGCGATCCTTACGGGTGCTGGAATCGATGGTAAGGATTTTCTCAAAGCCGCGCAGGTGGAGCTGTTTCACGAGGTAGCTGGTGGTCTCCTTGGATTCGGAAAAGATGACGAGTTTGGGTTTGCCATGTGTCGCTGCGGAGTGATTGATCTCAGACGTGAGGAGTTCGGTTTTGAGTCGATGGACGAATTCATCGAGTTTGGGATCTTCTTTTACGGCTTTCCACCTTGCAGCGAGGTCATTGAGTACTTCGAGGTCTTTGAGCAGGCCTGGTAAGAAGTTTGGCTCGAAATCATCGGGTGTGCAAATTTGCAGCGTGGCATCGTCTTGTTGCAAGGTGAGGATTTTTTCGACGAGTTCATCTTCGCGGTCTTCGATGATGTATTCGGAGACATTCAGGCTAGGAGCGATGTAAATTTGACCACGCTCAAACATCGTTACCATCGCTTGTGTATTGTCACGGAAACGAGTCAACGATTGGGTGAACGCATAAAAGGAGCTATCGAGGCGTTTCAACAGCAGGGTGCGCATGATGCGGGCGAGCTGGGAGGAGATTTGCTCCGCTTGTTGGTATTTGATGCGTTTTTCGGGGATGAGTGCGCCGATGGCTCGGTAGCGATTGTAGGTTAGTCCTTTGTCGAGATCGACTAACGTTTCATCATAGAGCTGATCTAATTCAGGGCTGAGCGGGTAGAGGATTTTGTGGGGTGGATTGACCCTCGGGAAGGTGATGCCCTGGGCATCCAGATCTTTGCTGTAGTCCTCGTGATCCCGGAGGTCTGTACGGGTTCGGCGAATGGTGACCTCCGAAACGATCTTGGTGCGGATGAGTTCGTAAATGCGCTGAATTTCCACGCGGGCGTCTTCGGGCGAGAGGTCTTTGAGAGCCTTCTGGAATTCTTTTTGGCGATTGGCAAAAAAGCGTTGGAGGTTAGGAACTTCAAGGGTGGAATCTTTCCCGTCTTGAAACAAAAGAAGCTGGTTTTTGATGTCGTTCGGACGATTGTTCAGCGGCGTGGCGGACACGAGGATGACGCGCTTCCGGTAATACGTGCCATCCGGAAAACGGCGAGTGGTGCGGGTTTTACAGATCCGCTGGAGTTCGTCGTAGGAGGCGGCGGTGTCATTGCGGAATTTGTGGGCCTCATCCACGATCACTAGGTCGTATTTCTTGGCATTCGTAATTTTGTGAAGGCTGCCATTGCTGACGACCTTTACGCCCTTGAGTTCGAATTTTTCAATCGTGGTCAGCCATCCATCTTTCAAAGCGGGCGGCACGATGATCAACGTTTCCGACAAATGCCCCGGGAAGCCATTGTGATAAAAGAATTTTTTGGCGATGAGAATGGCGATGATGGTTTTTCCAAGGCCGACGACGTCAGCCAGGAAAAAGCCGCCGTGCTTTTGGAGTAGGAGAAAGCCCTGCGTGACGGCATCCATTTGATAGGCGAGGCGCATGAAGCCCTCGGGCAAGTCTGTCTCGCTATTCGGATCGTATTCGATGGCGGGGCCGAAGTATTCGATGAGAAGTTTGTAGTAGAGTTCGAAGGGCGTGAGATCGTCCCGGAGGAAGCTGTTATTTGTGACTTCAGTGATTTCCTTGGGAAGCACGTGAACGGACTCGGCCCAGAGCTTCTCGAACTCATCGGCAGCGAATTTCACATCGTCGTAGTCGTGGCTCAGGGCATTGAACTCGTAGGTTTGATCGTCTTTTTGGGCACCGAGACCGGAGGCGGTGAGGTTCGAGGAACCGGTGATGACATGACCGGGTTTGTGTTCGTTAAAGCCCTCGGGCAGGAAAATGTAAATTTTCGCGTGAAGGCGTTTCGTGGGATGCGCTTTGATTTCGACTTTTTTTGAGACGACATCTTCCACAAATTGTAAGATCCCAGCTTCGACTTCACGGGAATAGAGAGCATTCTGAATATCGGCGGTTAGTGCATCGCGAAATTCTTTGAGTGCTTTGCCAGCGTCCGCAAGGAAGAGCTGTCCCTTCTTGTGATATTCCTCTACGATGTTATCAACGTTGATGCCGACAAGGATGCGAACTACTGGGACATTGATGAGTTTGGGGCGGATCGCGAAATAGCCCGAAGCCCGGAGGTAGCCTACCAAGGCGTCGAAACGGGCAAGGTCAGGATTATTCTCGAAGATGCCCTCGAATTTCTTGAGCAGCGTGTTGCTGTTGTCGTTGGTGAAGAAGCGAGTGGACATGAGAACAGACGGTAAAGGCGAAAGCGAATAACAAAATGCTTCTAGCAGGGCCAATAACAGTCACAAGAAAAAAAGTCTGTTGACAATATATTCCTAGCCTTATGCATCGTTTTAGTGAGATAATCTGCAAGTAACACGATTTGGATGCGCGCGCGCTAATAATCACTCAATCTCAAAAACGGTAGTAAAATAAAAAAATGGAACTAGGATCAGAAGGCATGACGGGTTCAGTATTCGTCTCGCTTTTACAGAAAAGAATTTTTTTTAAATACGGAATCACGCAGCGTTTTTTATCATCTTCAGTAACAATGCTCCTTCTATGAACGATCCAAAACACAATAAAAAATCAGAGACGACCCGGCGGTTGCATGAGCGTATCGGCCAGTTCATGGTGCGCGGGCAATACCGCAGTGCGCTGGATTTGTTGGCCAAGGTCATTGAAGATCCTCTTCCACTGTTTCAAGGCGAAGATTGGGTAATCGAGGAACGGCGACTAGCATGGCTCTACCGAATCAACCTGCTCAGAGAGAGAAATCACATTACAGAGGCTCTTGCTTGGGCATGTCTGGAAGCGGAGTTGAATCCTGACAATGTGGCAGCGGTGGCACTGAAAGAGCGGCTCAAAAGAGAAGCCGGGCTCTTGCCGCTTCGTAAAAATGGACATACGAAATCTTCTCAAGCCAAAGAGGAGAATGATTTTTGGAAAGGTGTGGCGGGTATGCGCGAACTCAAAGCAATGCTGGAACGAGATGTCATTCTACCGCTCCTCGAACCCGAAATTTATTCGCACTACCGAGTCACGCTGCCGAACGGCATCCTTCTCTACGGCCCTCCCGGATGCGGCAAGACTTTCATCGCAAGGAAGCTCGCGGAGTTGCTCAAATTCAATTTCATCGAGATCACCCCTGGGAATCTTGCGAGTGTTTATGTCCACGGCACGCAGGGGAAAATCGCGGATCTTTTCAGCGAGGCGCGCGCTCAGGCACCTTGCATGCTATTCTTCGATGAATTGGACGCCATGACGCCAAACCGCGAGGGTGGCTCAGTAAGCCACCATTATGCGAGTGAAGTGAATGAATTCCTCGTTCAATTGAACGAATGCAGCAAGCAAAAGGTTCTGGTCGTGGGGGCAACGAACTTGCTGGAGCGCATCGATCCCGCAGTGCGCCGACCAGGGCGACTCGACAAAAAGTTTTTCGTGGGCCCTCCAGACTATGAAGCACGACTGGAACTGACCAGGCTTTGCATGGCAAACCGGCCGCAAGAAGAGATCGATTGGAGAACATGTGCCAGCGAGCTGGAGGGTTATACCTGCGCAGAAATCGAGTTCGTAGTCAATGAAGCGGCGCGACTGGCTTTGGGCCAAAAACGCCCCATCATCACCGGAGACATACTCAACGCAGCCGGCAACAACCCTCCCATGCATTCAGACGTTGAAGAGTGAGCTAAATTGTCCCTATGCGAAGTCTCGGAAGGAATGATCTGGAAAAATGGCACGAAATCTTTACCCTTGCGCAGCTAGCACCAGATGAGCTTTGACCCTCTACAAAACGACCGCAAACAAGCAAGCCAACTCGGTCCCCCGATTGCGATAAGCCCCCAAGGCGATCCGATCTTTGCGTTTGGGCATCTTCCCAACATACCGATTCCCCGACTCGTTCGAGTGAAGGCCGATCAGCTTGAAATCGATGGCTGGATTTTCCCCTACTTCGCGATTAAGAAAGGCACTTTGCAATTTTTGCGCGATACGATGGAACGCTGGATAAAGGAGGATGATAGCCGTGAAAATAGGGCCTGGATTGCAAAGATCGCCGAAGCATTTTACCAATCAGCCTACAGACCAACGTAACATGTGATGCAGCTATTTTGGGGCGCGCGGAAATAACGCACACTGCAATTTTCAGACGCTTTGGTACTTTGGAAGCAGACTAGGCACCACCGTTTCATGCTTACTCGGTATCTTCCTTCATTCTGGTCATCTGTTACCATAAGAGAATCGCGCTCTGCCGCCCTGACCTTTGCCCGCAGGAGGACGTTTGCCACGGAACGGATGACGCAGCCACAACCGGAATACGCGCTCTGCCTGCCCTTGTGAGCGTGCCTTCGCCACCTCCTGTGCGAATTCCTCTGAGTCGTTAAGCCAACGCCAGAAGGTTTGTCGGTGGATTCCTACCACAGTGGCGGCCTCGCCGTAAGTCAGCCCTTCTCTGAGCTTTGCAACAATCACCTTTCTGCGCCAGTCCATGCTGTAGGGTATCCTTAAAAAAGCGTATCGTCAAACCACGCGCATGGCCGCGCGCGGGGGGCGTGTAACACTTACGAGTCCGGTCAATGCTCTCAGGTTTGCCTCAAGCCGCTCCCCTCACCCACCCGCGACAGCATCCAAGCGCATCGAGCACGACAAATTTTCAGTGCAATGAGCAGTGCAATAGAGTTGGTATTTCGGTGCATTTTGTTGCACTGTGGTGCATTTAACGATCTTAAGAGGTTTGCGTAAATTTGCGCTGAATCCTTTGTTTTACAAGCATTTAAGCCGCTTTTTGCGTGCTTGAAAAATGGTGCGCGGTGCAGGTTTCGAACCTGCGACCCCCACCGTGTCGAGGTGGTGCTCTACCACTGAGCTAACCGCGCTGCTATGTGTAGCGGGCGGGAAAATACACCCATGCCCCCCCGCGTGGCAATCCTTTTTTTGCGGATTTTCATTTTACCTGCCCGTGCTGCGGGAAAAGGCATTGCGGAATCGCGGCGGATGCGATAACAAAACGCGTGATTGCAAACGTATTAGCGGAGCGGTATGCCTCGGAAAGCATGCAGGCGATTTGGTCTGCCGAGGGCAGAATTTTGTTGGAGCGCGAGTTCTGGATCGCGGTGATGAAGGCGCAGAAGGACCTGGGGCTCGATATCCCGGACGAGGCCATCGCCGCCTACGAAAAGGTGAAACATCAGATCGATGTCGCCTCCATCATGCGCCGCGAACGCACGACCCGTCACGACGTGAAAGCGCGCATCGAGGAATACAACGACCTCGCCGGTCACGAGCACGTGCACAAGGGCATGACCTCGCGCGACCTCACGGAAAACGTGGAGCAACTGCAAGTCTTTAAGTCGCTCTTCGTGCTGCGCGATAAATGCATCGCCACGCTGCATCGTTTCCGCAAGCACGCGGAAAGCACACGCCATCTGGTGCTGACGGCACGCACGCACAACGTCGCCGCACAACCGACGACCATGGGCAAGCGCATCGCGATGTTTGGCGAGGAGTTTTTGCAAAGTTTGCGCGGGCTGGAATCGACCATCGAGCAATACCGCGTGCGCGGACTGAAAGGTGCGGTCGGCACGCAGATGGATCAGCTTTCGCTCTTCGATGGCGATGCCAAAAAAGTCGCGGATCTCGAGCAACGCATTACCAGCCATCTCGGCATGAAGGGCGTGTGGATCAACGTCGGCCAGGTCTATCCGCGTTCGCTGGATTTCCGCGTGGTATCCTGCCTCACGGATCTGGCATCGGCACCGTCCTCGTTTTGCAAAACGCTGCGTTTGATGGCGGGGCACGAGACGGCGAGCGAGGGCTTCGCGCCCGGACAAACGGGCTCCAGTGCGATGCCGCACAAGATGAACTCGCGCTCTTGCGAACGGGTCAATGGCTTCCACGTCATCCTCAAGGGCTACCTCGCGATGGCGGCGGGACTCGCAGGAGATCAGTGGAACGAGGGCGATGTTTCCTGCTCGGTGGTGCGCCGCGTGATGCTGCCGGATTCGTTTTTCGCGCTCGATGGTTTGTTAGAAACATTCCTAACGATTCTCGACCAAATGGAAACCTATCCGGAAATGATCGCCGCCGAGACGCAACACTACCTACCTTTCCTCATGACCACCACGGTGATGATGGAAGCGGTGAAAAACGGCGTGGGCCGCGAAACCGCGCACAAGGCGATCAAGGAACACGCCGTCGCTACGGTGCAGGATTTGCGCCGCGGAAAAATCGAACGCAACAATCTCATCGAGCGTTTGGCCGGCGATGTCCGTCTCGGCCTCAGCCGTGAGGTTCTCGATGCCATTTTGAAAAAAGGCGAAAACGAAACCGGAGCCGCCGACCCGCAGGTCGATTGGTTTTCGGAAGCGGTGATCGCTCTCGAAGAAGCCTTTCCCCAAGCGATCTCCTACGCGCCTGGAGCCATTCTTTAACCATGTCCGACACTCCCGCCATCGTCCTGCTAAGTGGCGGAATGGATTCCGTCACCGCCCTGTATCATGCCCATGCCAGCGGCCCGGTCAGCGTGGCGGTGAGTTTTGACTACGGCTCGAAGCACAATGCGAAGGAACTGCCGATGGCGCGGTGGCATTGTGAAAAAATCGGCATCCGTCACGAGGTCGTGCATCTCGATTTTTTCACGCGTCTCTTTCAAAGCCATCTTCTCACCGGCGGCGCGGACATTCCCGATGGCCACTACGCCGAGGAAACGATGAAACAAACCGTGGTGCCCTTTCGCAATGGCATCATGCTCGCCATCGCGGCAGGCATTGCGGAAAACGCCGGCGCGGGGCGCTTGGTCATCGCCGCTCATGCGGGGGATCACGCAATCTATCCGGATTGTCGTGAATCGTTCATGCAAGGCATGGCACAGGCGGTGCGCGAGGGCACCTACGCTCAGGTGGAAATCGATCGACCGTTCATCGCCATGGACAAGGCCGCGATTGCACGGCGTGGGCACGAACTCGGCATTGATTTCCGCCACACCTGGTCCTGCTATAAGGGCGGCGACATCCACTGCGGCACCTGCGGCACCTGTGTCGAACGGCGCGAGGCGTTTCTGTTAGCCGGCGTGGCCGATCCCACCGATTACCTCGAAACTCCTCCCCTGCCGCAAGCGCCATGCTGATCTCGGAAATTTTTTACTCCGTTCAAGGCGAAGGCTCGCTCGCTGGTGTGCCCAGCGTGTTCGTGCGCACCTCCGGCTGCAACTTGCGCTGCGTGTGGTGCGATACCCCCTATGCCTCGTGGAATCCGACCGGCACACAAAGGACCCTCGAGGAAATCCTCAGCGCGGTCACGGCATTTCCAGCGAAACACGTCGTCCTCACCGGTGGTGAGCCGATGGTGGCCAAGGGCATGCACGAACTTGCCGCCCGTTTGCGTGAGCTGGGAAAACACATCACCATCGAGACCGCCGGCACCATCGCGCCCAACGGCATCGCCTGCGATCTCGCCTCGCTCAGCCCGAAACTCGCTCACTCCACGCCATCGTCCGAACTCGCCGGAGCCTGGTCGGCACGGCACGAGCGCGATCGTTGGCAGCCCGATGTCATCCGAGCCTGGCTCGATCACTGCGATTACCAGCTCAAATTCGTCGTCCGTGAGCACAGCGACGTCGAGGAAATCATCCAGCTGTTAGAGAAAAATCACATCCACGTTCCCGCGCACAAAATTCTTCTCATGCCCGAGGGCACCGACAGCAACACCCTGCACACCGCCGCCGCCCAAGTCGCCGAGTGGTGCAAACAATACGGATTCCGCTACACCCCGCGCCTGCACATCGACCTCTACGGCAATACCATGGGCACCTGAGGCAAATTGACATTTTACAAGCAGACGCTAAAACAAGGTTATGAAATCTGTTTTAAAAATATTGAGCATTCTTGTCTGTGTCTGCGCAACTGCTAATGGTCAGGCTAAAGAAACGCCTGCAGTCACGCAAAAAACAACGGAAGTAAAGAACCACCAAGAGCGCCGACTGACCTGGGTGCAAGGCCATAGAGCAAAAATCGGAGTTGCATGGTTTACTACCGAATTTTTCTTTGATGGAGTTAGCACGAGCTTGGAAGCTGTTTATGAAAAACTAAGAAATGAGAAAATCACCAAACTCACAATTGTTTGCTCGAACCCGAAATTTCCCAATTATGATCCGATAGGAGATTCCCGAATCATCGAAAATTTGTATCCACTTTTGAGAGAAAAACAGATTACTTTGGTACTCGAATTTGAAAATTCCAAAGAGGATATCTTGCGCGCTCACTACTCCAATCCATTTTCACCCACGGCGAATCATCAAGATACAGAAATCAAAAAAGACAAATGATTTGAACCTACTGAAAAATCATCAAAGGTCCGAGGCACCGATGCCACCACCCTGCACACCGCCGCCGCCCAAGTCGCCGATTGGTGCAAGCAATACGGCTTCCGCTACACCCCGCGCCTGCACATTGATCTCTATGGCAATACGATGGGGACCTGAGGCAAGAGAAAAAGCTGCGAAAAAAATCGACGAAAATTTGCGATTCCCGCTTGCAATCTGTCACGCATCCTACGCAATCTCGCGCGAAGCCAATCACCATCCACCATGTCAGACCTGTTAGAAGAAGACGAACTGCACTCCGCACTGAAAAAATGCCCCGAGTGGGAATACGAAAAGAAAGCCATCATCCGCGTGGTGGAGTTCGAGGAGTTCAATGACGCGATCGATTTTGTGAATGGCGTGGCGGAAATCGTGGAGGAAGCCCAGCATCACCCCGAGATCAACATCCGCCACACTCGCGTGCTGCTGAAACTGACCACCCACGATGCCGGCGGCGTGACCGATGCCGATATCGAACTGGCCCAGCGCATCGATAACCTGATCGACTGATTCGATCGAGACCCTTTCCCCGACGGAGTTCGCATTGCCAGCGGACTCCGTTTTTTTGTTAGGGAACGCGCATGGATTGCTCCAGGGTCTTCATGCGTTCCAGCATACCTTTGACTTGCTCCTGTTGCTCGGCAGCGCGGTCATAGCGTTCGCCGAGATCCTGCTCTACCTGAAACAGCAATGGTTGCTCCGGAGTCGCGCGGAAGCCGTAGCTGTCGCCTGTCTGGCTGATCAGCGCGGTGTGGATTTTCCACGGCCCCTCACGGTAGGCATTGGCTTCATTGGCAGCACCGGAATAGAGCAGGGAAAAGGATTTCACCGGCTGCGAAAAACGATCCGGGGCCAACAGCGCACGGATGTCGCGACCATCGGCTTGACGATCGCTCTTGCCACCGCACAAGGCCAGGACCGTAGGCAAGACATCGAGCGTGCTGGCCGGTTCCAGTTGGCGCTTCGGCTTGATCACGCCGGGCCAGTAAAAAATCCCCGGCACGCGGTGGCCGCCTTCCCAGTTCGAGCCCTTGCCATCGCGAAACGGCTGCGCGTAGCCGATGTGCATGCGCGCTTCGCCGTATTTCGGATCCTTTGCGGTATTCTGGAATCGGATCCACGGACCATTATCGGAGGAAAAAATCACCAAGGTATTGTCACGCAATCCAGCCGCCTCGATGGTCTTGAGAATGCGCGCGATGGAGTCATCCACCTCAGCCATCACATCGCCCAGCAAGCCGCGGCGCGATTTGCCGCGGTAGGCCTCGTCCACATACAGCCCGAGATGCGGTTGATTGTAGGCGATGTAGGTGAAAAACGGCTTCTCCTTGTGACGACCGATGAAGTCCACGGCGGCATCGGTGTAGCGTTTCGTGAGAGACGTCGATGCCGCGGCATCCGAGGGCAGATTCTTGGCTATCATCCGATACCCGACGATCGGTTCCTTACCGGCGGGGTCGGATTGCAGCAGTTGCGCATCGGCATAATCGTGTGAGACATTCGTGCCCAGCCACTCATCGAATCCATGCGCCAGCGGCAGCGTATCGGCCGACATCTGGTTTTTGGCATTCGGATGACCGAGGTGCCATTTCCCGAACATTCCCGTGCCATAGCCCGCTTGTTTCAAGGCCTCGGCGATGGTTACTTCCTCCGTGCGCAAATGGGGTTTGCTATCCGGCCCGATGACCCAGGTGCCGAATCCCGAACGAGCGGGATAGCGCCCGGTGAGCAAGGAATAACGCGAGGCGCTGCACGCGGGCGAGGTCACGTAAAACTGCGTGAAATCCACCCCACCTGCGGCCATGCGATCGATGCAGGGTGTCTCGATCACCGGATTGCCGTGATAGGAATAGTCGCCGTAGCCGCTGTCATCCAGATAGATCAGAATCACATTCGGCCTGTCCGTCGCCTCGCGAGCTGGCGCCATTCCTACTAACAAAAACAGCAATCCAATCCATGCTTTCATAACCATGATCCCTTAGCGTGGCAGCATCAGTTTTTCCTGATCCAGCCCGGTGATGGTGCGCAGGCCATGGAGCAGACGCCACAAAGTGAACCCGAGGAAAATCAACAGCGGCAGGCCGATGACCAAAAATCCCCAGCCGGTGATCTTCGCCACCTGTCCGTTGTAGATCTCCCGCGCATCGGCGGCGGTGTGATCGAGACCGCCGAGGAAATGCAGCGCCAGAAACAGATTCAGCACCGTGCTGATCGCAAAGGAGCAAGCGAACAACAGCGTGCTGCGCCACAAGAGCTTGTCATACGCCACCTGCGCGGACTTCTCCGCCACCGTCTGCTCGATCAGCGGGATGTTGAAAATCGAATCATTGTAGAGAAAGGCGTTCAGCAGCGGCGAGCTCGTGCGATGCGAAAACAGCACGGCAAAACCCAACACAAACGGAATGCACGCTTCCTTGATGCCGAAAAGCAACCCGGCATTCGGCTTCACGGTGCCATCCTCATTCCATAGATAGATAGTCAGACCACCTGTGAGCGCCACGGAGATCAAGCCCAGCAACGAAAAAAAGTTCGTCTTCTTCGTTTTGACAAAAAACCAGATGCCGTAGGCCAGTGGCGGGATCAGCGCGACACACATGGCCTTGGCGGCACCGATGTGCCAGATCTTGTCACCGTCCTTGCTCATGAAACTGAGCGCGAACACGGGAATCAGGACGTTGATCAGGATGTTGTGCAGAGGGTTTTCCTGCTCTTTTTTGGTGCTCATAGGAGAGACAAAAAAGGCGGACCGAAGCCCGCCTTTTGATAAAATGTGTTAGACGGTGCCGTAAATCGTTTTGCCCGTGGAGAGCAGGTCATCGCAGGCCACCTTGAGGCGGTTGGCGAGACCGATCTCCGCTTTTTTCAGATAGGAGCGCGGATCATAGAGCTTCTTGTCACCGACCTCGCCATCGATCTTGAGCACACCCTCGATGTTCTGGCAAATGTGGGTGACGATGGGGCGGGTGAAGGCGTATTGGGTATCGGTATCGATGTTCATTTTCACCACGCCGTAGCCGAGAGTCTCGCGAATGTCTTCCAGATCCGAGCCGGAGCCGCCGTGGAACACAAGGTCCATTTCGGCAGCGGGTCCGTGTTTGTCGGTCACTGCTTTTTGGCCATCGCGCAGGATGGTGGGCTTGAGTTTGACCGCGCCGGGCTTGTAGGAGCCGTGCACGTTGCCGAAGGTGGCTGCGAAAAGGAACCGGCCGATGGGGCTGAGCGCCTCATAGACATCCACCATGTCCTCGGGAGTGGTGTAGAGTTTTTCCGCAGGCAGGCCCGAGGTGTCGTGGCCATCTTCTTCTCCACCGACGCAGCCGGCTTCGACTTCCAGGATGATGTCCAGCTCCGCGCACTCCTTCAGCAGCACCTTGGAAATGGCGAGGTTTTCCTCCAACGAGACGACCGAACCATCGAACATGTGGCTCTGGAACAATGGCCCCTTGCCCTCGGCGATGCGCTCGCGCGAGGCTTGCAGCAGCGGCTTGAGGAACGTGTCCACGGCCGAGGGATGGCAGTGATCGGTGTGGAGCGCGATCAGAACATCGTATTTTTCCGCGAGACGATGCGCGGCCTCGGCCAGCACGATGGCACCGAAGGCCTCATTGCCCACGCTGGTGCCGGAAGCGAACTTGCCGCCGCCCGTGGAAACCTGGATGATGCCATCCGACTTCGATTCCGCAAAGGCACGCAGGGCACCGTTGATGGTGGTGATGCTGGTGACATTGATCGCGGGATAGGCGTAACCGCCCTTTTGAGCGGCATCGAGCATGGCACGGTATTGAGCAGGAGTGGCGATTGGCATGGCAACACGTTCTATGCGAGCGGGCAGTCGATGACAAGCAGATTCGCATCACAAAAAATCCCGAAGAAGGTCTTCCAACCTTCTTCGGGAAATGAAAATTCCTCATGCCGGGAAAGCACAATCAACCGATCACATCGGGCCAGTTGGTGTGGAAGAACTCGCCGCGCGGCTTGTCGGTACGCTCGTAGGTGTGGGCGCCGAAGAAGTCGCGCTGGGCTTGCAGCAGGTTCGCGGGGAGGACGGCGCTGCGGTAGCTGTCGTAGTAGCCGAGCGACGCGCTGAAGGCCGGCACGGGGATGCCGTTGATGGTGGCGAGGGCCACGATCTCGCGCCAGTTCTGTTGGAACTCGTTGAGCAGGTTCTTGAAGAACGGCGCGAGCATGAGGTTGCTCAGTTCGGGATTGCTGCGATAGGCATCCGTGATGTCGTTGAGGAAGCGCGCGCGGATGATGCAACCACCGCGCCAGATGGCGGCGATTTTTCCGAGGTCGAGGTTCCACTGTTTCTCTGCACCCATCGATTTGATGAGGTCGAGGCCCTGGGCGTAGGAAATGATTTTCGAGGCGAAGAGGGCATCGTGCACTTTTTTCACCAGCTCGGCTTTATCGCCGGTGATGTTCGCCACGGGGCCTTGCAGCTCCTTGCTGGCGGCCACGCGTTTTTCTTTCATCGAGGAAAGGATGCGCGCTTCCACGGCGGCGTTGATGGTGGAGATCACCACGGCGTTTTCCACGGCGTTCATGATGGTCCACTTGCCGGTGCCTTTTTGGCCGGCGGTGTCGAGGATGACATCGACGAGGGCCTTGCCGGTCTCGGGGTCGTTTTGTTTGAAAATTTCCGCCGTGATCTGGATGAGGTAGCTTTCGAGGTCGCCATTGTTCCAATCGGTGAAGACCTGGCCGAGCTCGGCGGCGGTGAAACCGGCGGCCTTGAAGATGTTGTAGGCCTCGCAGATGAGCTGCATGTCGCCGTACTCGATGCCGTTGTGGATCATTTTCACGTAGTGGCCTGCCCCGCCGGGACCGATGTGGGTGACGCAGGGCTCGCCATCGACTTTGGCGGAAATGGATTCGAAGATCGGCTTCATCACATCCCAGGTGGAAAGCGGGCCGCCGGGCATGATGGAGGGGCCTTTGCGGGCACCTTCTTCACCGCCGGAAACGCCGGCACCGATGAAACGCAGGCCTTTTGCCGAGAGGTAGGCGTCGCGGCGCTCGGTATCGGTATAGAGCGAGTTACCGCCATCGATGATGATATCGCCTTGGTCCAGCAGCGGGATGAGTTGCTCGATCACCGCGTCCACGGGTCCGCCGGCTTTGACCATGATCTGGATTTTGCGCGGGGTCGCGAGGGACTGCACGAACTCTTCGAGCGTCTTCGCGCCGACGAGTTTTTTCCCGGGGTGAGCCGCGATGAATTCATCGGTGGTGGCGGTGGTGCGGTTGTAAACGCTGACCTGGAAGCCGCGCGATTCAACATTGAGAACGAGATTTTGGCCCATGACGGCCAGTCCGATAAGTCCGAAGTCGCTTTTGCTCATGATGATAATGGTTGAAGGAAACGGCCTTGCCATACGGGAAAGCACGGCGACGCGCAACCCCTAGTTTCCCTCATGTCAAAGAAAATCGCGATGGGACAGTGGTGGAACCGTTTGAAAAAAAAATCCCGCCTGGAGGGGATGACTCCAGGCGGGCAAGGGTGCCGTGGTTACAGAAGGCTCTACTTATGGCTGGGCGGGAATGTAGAGTTCGGAGTCCACGGCGAGAAGGGTCTGCGGGCTGAAGCTCCAGCCGTTCAACGCATTGATTTTTTCCGTAGTGGTATTGTTCTCCTTCGCCACCTCCGCCAGTGTGAGCTCGCGGGTGGTTTTGATGAGACGGTAGGCACTTGCCGCAGGTTGGGGAGCGGGCTCCGGTGCGGGGTTGTTTACCGTTTGTGATTTGGTTTCCTCCATGACCGGTGCGGGTGCGGGCGTGGATTCCTTGGCGGGAGCCTGTGTTTCCGCAGCGGCCACGGTTTGTGGGGCGGGAGCGGGCTCCTGTTTCACCACTGCGGGTGCGGGCTGTTCGACAGTATCCGTGGGCTTGACGGGAGCGGGAGCCGGAGACGGGGTGGTCGACTTCGCAATGGAAGACGACGAACCGCTCGATGCCGGAGCCGAGCCTGACAAATGGATTTTCTGACCGATCGCCATGCGGTTCGGATTGAGATTCGGATTCGCGGCCTGGAGTGCGGCCACTGTCGTGCCTTGCTGACGTGCGATCTTGCTGAGGCTGTCACCCGCCTTCACTTCATACGTGCCTGAGGCGGCGGCGCGCGGTGCGGGTGCGGAAGAGGATTTGTCAACGGGCGCGTCTGTGGATTCGCGCGCAACAGCAGCGGCACCACCTGTGGGTATCGCCAATTTCTGACCGATGCGCAGCGATTGCGCGCTGAAGCCGGGGTTCGCGCTCTGCAACTGCTTCAGCGAAACGCCGTAATTCAGTGCGATACGATACATGTTGTCACCCGATTTGACTACGTGCGTGGTAGCTCCTGCAAAGGATACGGCGGACAGCATGATGAGGCCGAAGAATAGGGTGTTGGTCTTCACATCAGGCAGCGTATCAAAATTTTAGACTGAGGCAAGAAAAAAATTAACTTTTCTTGATATTTTTGCTTTTGCCTGTAACGGCCCGCCCAAAGGTATTCAGGATTTCGGCGCGGAAGCCGGTGTTTTTCCTTCCAACACGGCATCCACTGGCGTGGCGATGACTTCCACCTTGGCACCTTCCACCGCGTAAGTGAGGGACGAAGTGGAAAGCTTCTCCCCCGGAACAAAGCCCTGCTGCACAATGATTTCCGTGGCGGTGGACCAGGTGGGAACGATGGTGCGGCGCATCAGCACAGGCGGCGTCTGCTCGACCATATAAACGCGATTGACACCGCGCAGAGCCTTGCGTGGCAGGACATAGACATTGGGAAGATTGATGCCTTCGATCTGCGCGCGCAGCGGCTGGCCGATGCGGAGTGGCGGCGATTTTTTCTCCCGACCGAAAGGGTCGTCGATGCGGGCGATGGCAAAAAGCTCGCGCGTGGCTTCATCCAGCGTGCCTTCCGTGCGGACGATGTGGGCGAGCCACGAGTGGTCGTTGGCGACGCCACTGGCATCGGTGAGACGCACCGGCACCGGAACGTCCGCTTCTTCCGCGGGCAGCTTGACGAAATTCAATTGCGAGGGTGAGATGGGCAGACGGATTTCCGCATAGTCCGAGGCAAACACCTCGCCGAGCGGAGAGCTGGCACCCACGGCTTGGCCGAGACCGACATTGCGGACTTTCACGCGACCGGCAAAGGGCGCCTTGATTTTCGTGCGCTCGAGGTTGCGGCGGGCTTGATCCAGATCGGCGGCGGCGGACTTTACCGAAGCCTCCGCTTCTTTCAACTGAGGGATGCGCAAGACGAGATCCGACGGCTCGTCGTCGTAGCCGATGTCCTCCCAATTCAAGCGCGCCTGTTTCGCACGGGCCTTTTCCTGTTGCAGGGCCGCTTCCGCTCGGGCGAGTCGGGCTTCCGCCGAGGCCAGAGCCGCTTGAAAGTCCGCCGGATCCAACTCCGCGAGCACTTGGTCTTTTTCAAAAAACGCCCCGTCCTCAAAACAAGGATGCAGCACCGTGATGGTGCCCGGCACCAGCGGTGTGATCGTCGTCACATAGTGTGCGCGCACGGTGCCCTGGCTCTCGATCTGCACCTGGTAGTCGCGCGGCGTCAACTCCAGGACCTCCGTCTTGATCAGCTGCTCGGGCAGGGAAACCGGCTTCGGTTTTTCGACGGGCCGGCCCAAATAATACCATGCCCCGCCGCCAAGGGCGAGGATGGACAAGGGGGCGATGACTCGGGTGAAAAACATGCAGGGGTTACGCTACGTCGCGCGGCAAGCTAGCGCAAAATTGCACAAATGCATGCTTTTTCTCCATCAAATGACAAAATGCGGCACCGATCCGCCCACAAAAGAAATTTTTTGCGTGGTGAGCGCTTGCTGAATCTGCTATCACTTCGCACCGCACACACGGCACATCCATTGGCACAAATTTCCCAAGAGACCCGCATCAAAGTACTAGAGGCCACCGATATCGTGGACCTCATCTCTTCTTATATCCCGGTTAAACGGGCGGGCTCGTCGTACAAAGCGAACTGCCCGTTTCACAACGAAAAAACGCCCTCGTTTCACATCAATCCGCAGCGGCAGTCGTTCAAGTGCTTCGGCTGCGGCGAGGGCGGCGATGCCTTTTCCTTCGTGATGAAACACGAGGGCCTCTCGTTTGTGGATGCCGTGCGCAAGCTCGCGGCCAAGGCGAACATTCCCATCGTGGAGGATGTCTTCGATGCCGAGGGCGAACGCAACAAACGCAAACGCGGGCGCTTGCTCGACCTGCATCGCGAGGCCACGCGGTTCATGCACGAGCTGCTGCTCACCGACCCGCGCGCCAAGCATGCCCGCGCCTATCTGAAATCGCGCGGCTACGGCAAGGAAATGGCGGTGCGCTGGATGGTCGGCTGGATGCCCGCCGATGGCAAAACGTTTCTCGACTGGGCGCGCGAGAAAAAATTCACCGGCCGCGAACTCGTCGATTCCGGCATCGCCGTGCAGCGCGAGCAAGGCGGTCTCTACATCCGCTTCCGCGATCGTTTGATGTTTCCCGTCTCTAACGACCAAGGCGATGTCATCGCATTTTCCGGACGACAAATCATCAACGATCCGAATTCCGGAAAATACATCAACTCGCCCGAGACGGCGCTTTTCCTCAAATCGAAAACACTGTTCGCCTTCGATCGCGCCCGCAAGCCGATCATGAAGGAAAAGGCCGTGCTCATCTGCGAGGGGCAGCTCGACGCGTTGGCCTGTCACGAACACGGCATCGATCACGCCATCGCCACGCTCGGCACCGCCTGCACGCCGCAACACGCGAAAATTCTCAAGCGCTACACCGATACGGCCATCCTCTGTTTCGATGCCGACAAGGCCGGCTACACCGCTTGTGAGCGCGCCTTCCGCGAACTCTCCAGCGAGAGCATCCACGTCCGCGTCGTCTCCATGCCCGCGGGCGATGATCCGGATTCCTATCTGAAACGCGAGGGGCCCGATGCCTTCCGGCAACTGCTCGCCGATGCGCGGCCGTTTTTTGATTTCAAAATCGACCGCGCCCAGGTCGAGGGTGGTCTCGCCAATGCCCAGGCGCGGGGCAACACCGCCCGCGACATCGCCGCCCTGCTGGCACACATCGCCGATCCGGTATCGCGCGATTCCCTGCTCAACCATTGTGCCACGCGCCTGCAAATGAGCGCGCCCGATCTGCGCGCGGCCACCTCGCTGGCGCGCAAAAAACAAGTCCGCGAGCAGCGCAACCCGAAAGAGGAAACGCAGGAGAACACCGTGGAAATCAGCGTCATCGATTCCCTCATCGCCTACCTCTGCAACCTCGCCCTGCACTCCGCCGAGGCCCGGCAGTACCTCGGCGAGCAATACGAGTGCCTGCTCGATGCCGCACGTTACGTCGAAGGCGTTCCTTTGTTAGAGACCATCCTCAGTGCTGAAATGGAACCGGGCAATGCGGCGGCGGTAAACACGTTTCTATCGTCTTTATCAGAGGGTGACCGGCGTGCGCTGCAAGTCGACCCCACCTTTCACCAATCCATCTCCGCCCACCCCCTGCGCGATGCCGAAGAAGCCCTGGCCAAGCTCTCCGAAAAAGTCCTCAACAAGCGCTACGCCATCAATCAATCCGCGCTCAACCAGCCGGGGCTGAGTGCCGGGGCACTGATGCCCTTGCTGCAAGAAGCCACCGAGATCAGTCAATTGCTGGCAGCGCTGGGACGACGCACCATCGCCGACGACCGCGCCAGCCTCGGCGAAACCGCGCGCAAAAAACCAGCGTTCAAAAAACCCTGGACCCCGCGGACCCCGGAAAGCTAACGATCGGGGAGATCCGCCCGTACCTGCGGCTTCTCCCTTACTCGCATTATGTTACTTCGCCGCGTTGATGACGGAATCTTTCGTCATGCCCAGCTCCTTCATCACGGTGTTGCCGGGGGCGGAGATGCCGAAACGATCGATGCCGATCACCTTGCCTTGCAGTCCGACGTATTTCCACCACAGCCCGCTGACGCCCGCTTCGATCGCGATGCGCTTGGTGCAGGAGGAAGGCAGGACGCTCTCGATGTAATCGGGCGACTGGCGATCAAAGCGCTCGAAGCACGGCACCGATACCACGCGCACGCCGGCACCGAGCTCGGCGGCGGCGTCCATGGCGTGTTGCAGTTCCGAACCGCTGGCTAACAGAATCATCTCCAGAGCGGCGGTTTCCTTTTTCGCCACATAGGCTCCACGGATCACGCCATCGCGGCGCTCTTCCACGCCGAGTTGATTCATCATGGGAATCGCCTGGCGCGTCAAGATCAAGGCGGTGGGTCCATCGGTGCGGTGCATCGCGGCGACGAAGGCGCCCGCGGTTTCCTCCGCATCGCCCGGGCGGATGACATCCAGCCCCGGGATCACACGCAGACCGCTAACGGTTTCCACCGGTTGGTGCGTTGGGCCGTCTTCGCCCACGCCCACGGAGTCGTGCGTGAAAATGTATGTGACAGGCAGATGAGCCAGCGCCGCGAGGCGGATGGACGGGCGCAGGTAATCGGCGAACACCAGGAACGTCGCACCCGAGGCGCGGAACAAACCATCATAGGCGATGCCGTTGCAGATCGCGCCCATGGCATGCTCCCGAATGCCGAACCAGATGTTGCGCCCTAACGGATTTTTCACGGAGTAGTCGCCACCGTCCTTGATGTAGTTTTTGGTCGAGCCGAAAAGGTCGGCACTGCCGGTGATGAAATTCGGCATCGCCTTGGCGACGGCGTTGATGACATTCGCGCCAGCGCTGCGGGTAGCATCTTTGTAATCGGCGGCGAACGCGGGAATCTTCGCGCTGAGATCGGTGGGCACGGCATTGGCAATGCTCTCGGTGAGCTCCTGTGCCAGCTCCGGATTGGCGGCGGCCCAGGCATCGTAGGTAGCCTGCCATTGT
Source organism: Verrucomicrobiia bacterium (assembly GCA_947462875.1). Lineage (GTDB taxonomy): Bacteria > Verrucomicrobiota > Verrucomicrobiia > Verrucomicrobiales > Akkermansiaceae > UBA956. The sequence goes on along the minus strand of CANHQJ010000004.1, from coordinate 216,847 downwards.
GCCAGCTCCTTCGCACTCTCCGCCGCGCGGGCGGTGAAGAATGCGCGCACTTCTTCGGAGACATAAAAGTGCTCCTCGGGCAGGCCGAGATTCTTGCGCGCTTCATCGATGAATTTCGCACCGCCCTCGCCGTGCGCCTTGGCCGTACCGGCGACTTCCGGAATGCCTTTGCCGATGAGTGTTTTGGCGATGATCACTTTCGGGCGGCCATTGTTGTTCGCTTTCGCATCGCTCAGCGCTTTGGCGATCGCGGCGAAATCGTGGCCATCGATCGTGACGGCATCCCATTGCTGCGAGCGGAAATACGCCTCCGCGTCCTCGCCCTGCGTTACCTCCGCCATCGCATCCAGCGTGACGTCGTTCGAGTCATAGATGAGCACCAGGTTATCAAGGCCGCTATGACCGGCGAAGGCGATCGCCTCTTTCGCCACACCTTCCTGCAAGCAGCCATCGCCGAACAGGGCGAAGACGTGGTGATCGAAAATCACATGCTCGGCGGTGTTGAAGCGGGCGGCGGCGCGCTTGCCGGAGAGAGCGTAGCCCACGGCATTCGCGATGCCTTGGCCGAGAGGACCGGTGGTGGCTTCCACGCCGGGTGTCTCATGGAACTCCGGATGGCCGGGAGTGATGGAATGGAGCTGACGGAAATTTTTCACCTCTTCGCGGGATACGGCATAGCCCGAGAGATGCAGCCAGCCGTAGAGAAACATCGAGCCGTGACCCGCGGAGAGCAGGAAACGATCGCGATTCAACCACCGCGGCGTGCTGGGCTCATAGCGCATGACTTCGCCGAAGAGAACGGCACCGATTTCCGCACAGCCGAGTGGCAGGCCCAGGTGGCCGGATGAGCAGGCGTGAATGGCATCCATGGCGAGCCCACGGGCTTGATTGGCAGCGGCGGAAAGTACGGTAGTATTCATAACGGGAAAAATGAGGTCGGGCGATGGTAGGGAAATTCCCCGCGCTGACAAGTGGCGATTTTGACAGTAGGGAGACTCGCATTTTGCCACGGCCTATCCCGGCATGACCAGATGGGCGCCGCGCGATGGTCGGGAACAGAAAATTTCCGGCTCGATCTGCGTCGCTTCACGGTAGGCGGTGCGCATGGTCGCCATGATGGCCTCGGCTTGGGCGCTTTCGCACAGCGTCACGGTGGAACCTCCGAAGCCGCCACCGGTCATGCGGGCTCCCAGCACACCCCATGCCCTGCCGATTTGTTGCGCGAGGGATACCATCAGATCGAGCTCGGCGCAGGAAACCTCGAAGTCATCGCGCAGGGAAACATGCGAGGCATCCATCAAGCGCCCCAATTCCAGGAAATCCCCGGCCGCCAGAGCCGTCGCCGCCGCTTGTGTGCGAGCGATCTCCGAGACGACATGGCGTGCGCGGCGGTTCACCGGATCGCCCAGAGCATCCCAATGACTCTCCACATCCGCCATCGTCACCGTGCGCCACGAGGCATGCCCGATGGCAGCCAGCGCCTCTTCGGTGTGCCGACGCCGAATCGCATAGCCGCCATCGGACAGTTGATGGTGCACATTGGTATTCGCGATGATCACGGCGAGATCCGGATTTTCAAACGGCACCAAGGTCACCTCGGCCGACTGGCAGTCGATCATCGCCAGCCGATTTTCCTCGCCAAAAGTCGAGGCGAACTGATCCATGATGCCGCAGGGGACTTTCGCGAAATCGTGTTCGGCTTTCTGACAAAGAAGCGCCTTTTGTTTTTTCGATAGAGAAATGCCGAGCAAACCTTCCAGCAACGTAGCCGTCGCACACTCCAGCGCGGCGGAGGAGGAAAGGCCTGCTCCACCCGGCACCGAGGAGACAAAACAGGCATCGAAGCCGGGAATGTGATGGCCGAGTTTCTGAAAGCCATCGATCACGCCGCGCACGTAGTTGGACCAATGCGGCTCGCCTATGGCTTGCGGAACGCTGAGATCGATCACGGCATCCGGCAAGCCCGCGCTGCTCAGGCGGGCCAACGTGCTGTCGTTTTTCGCGGCGGTGATGACGATATAACGATCGATCGCAAAAGGCATGACAAAGCCGTCGCAGTAGTCGATGTGTTCCCCGATCAAATTCACACGCCCGGGAGCGGCGGCGATGACAGTGGCGGGACGGGACAGGCCGGCGAGGGCGAAATCGATAAGTGAAGAGAGAGACATAGGATCGTTAGGTGGCGGGGGCGATTTTTTGAAGCAGGAGGGCGAGGAGGAAGGCTAGAAGTGGAATGCTCAGAAACCAGAATAAACTAGCATCCAACAATGAGAGAAACGCGATACCGCCGCACCACCAGAAAACCGAATCCACCAAGGCAATTCCTGCCAACAAGCGACTCACCTTGCACGGCACCGGGGCCTTGCGCAAAATCGCGAACAAGGTCCAGCAGGCAAATGGCAACGCACCTAACAAAATCACATAGGATCCGGAACTTTGATTAAAAGCCAGCGACACACACCACATACACGTGTGAGTCATCAGGGGAAACAGCAACAATAGCGAGGCAATGAGTTTCACGTTGCTACCTTGTAACGGACGTGATTCATATCGTGCCAACAACGAAATGCCGGCGATGTAGGAAAGCATGCCCAACAAGGGGACCAACAACATCCCTGCAAGAGCAATGCCCTGCCAATTCTGCCAATTGCTAATGAACTGATACACCACGCGAAATCCCGCGGACATCGCTCCCAGGCCCAGCACATAAAGGCCCGCGCGGCACGCGCCCATGATCCAGATGGAAAAGGCATGGCGTTTGTGCAAGAGCGTGTAAGCAATCACGAGACACAAAATGATGCAGTAGGTGAAAAAAACCGTCTTGCTCACCCACCAGGACATGGTACCCCCTGTGATCACCAACACAATCGCAATGCACAAATACAGATCGCGGGGAAACAAGCCCGAGGGAATGGCGCGCTCGGGTCGGTGCTGCTGGTCCCATCCGGCATCGAACCAGTCATTAAGAAAATTGCCCGCGACATAGAGACAGCAGGCGGCGATGATGGGCCATAGTGTTTGCTGATCCCAGTCGGGCGACTGGACGTCGAAAAAAATTGCCAGTAACATCCCCGTCAGCACGTTGCTGATCACGCTCGGCACGTTGGCGATGCGGGCGGTGGCGAGGAGGGCTCTGAGGCGGGCGAGCATGAAGGCTAGTGTCTGTTAATGAAGGCTGGGAGGCGGGACCCTACTTCGCTCAAGGCTACGAAGGGGAACCTGCCTCCGCCACGTTACCAACCATTTTTGCCACCGGTCATGAACGTCCAGTGAATGCCTACCACGCCGATGCCGCAGCAATTCGGCCCATCGGAAAACATGATGAAGCGGTGACCATCGGAGCCGAACCAGCCGTTGTAGGCGGATTGCGGATCCGTGGAGCCCATGAAAATGTTTTCCCCGGAAGCGTTGCCATCGAACTTCGCCAATCGCGCGCGATCCCATGGCGTTTTTTTGTCAGGCACCGGTGACTCGTGGGCGAAAAATCCGCGCGCTGCCATATCGCCGCTGTGCCCGCTTGCCGCGTCACTGAGTTTTTCCTCGATGCGCAGCGGGCTGAGTCCGGCGATCACGCGCTCGCGATTCAGAATCGTGGCAAAGGTTTTCATGCTGGGCAAACACCACTTGCCATTCTCGGCATTGAGTTTCTCGACCTCGGCGAGCCGCGTGACTTCCTTTTTCGTTTTTTCGAGCGATGCCACCAGCTGCATGACGTGCTCGGCTTCGAGACTATCCTTGATCACTCGCTCTCGCAACTCTTCGGCATCGAGCTCGCTGGTGTCTTGTTGCGGATTGAGTTTCTCCAGCTCGCGGGTGATGTCGCAAATCGCATCCACCGCGCCATTGACGATAGCCACCGTCGCGCTGACGTCGGTCTTCGCCAGCTTGGAGCGTTTGTCATAGAGCTCGGTGAGGCCTTCCACTTCCTCGCGCAGCATCTGCACCTTGCTGTTTTCTTTGTGATAATCCGTGCGGATCAGCTCCATCACGCGCTTGCGTTCATCGGTGAGCTGGCGCGCGATGTCGTCGTGCGCGGCGAGCGGGCTATCGCTTTTGTCCGCTTGTTTGAGGCGAGCGAAGTTGGCCTTCAGCGCGGCTTCGAGTGCCGTTTTGTAATGCGGCATCGCCTCGGCGGGCATGGTGCGGAAGGTGCTGATGGCGGCCTTGCGTTTGCCCGACTCGGCACTGCCCAGCCACGTCGCCGCGGTGCGCACATGCTGCATGTTGACGGCAGGTGTCTCTTGCGCGGACACCATGACGGTGCAGAGAAACAGTGCGGCGATGGGGTTTTTCATGAGATGATTCTATGATGGCGTTCGCGATTACATTCCCGGCAGCGGCAGGCCACCGGTGTGTTTTTTCATTTCGGCAGCGGAAATGTCCCGTCCTTCGGTGATGGCTTGCTGCACACCTTTGAGGATGAGATCCTGCAAAAAGTCCACATCCGAGGGATCCACCACCGAGGGATCGATGCGGATCGAGAGCACGTCTCCCGCACAGGTCGCGACGACCACGACCTTGCCATTAGCCACCGAGGTCTCCACGGTGCGCTTGGCGAGTTCTTCCTGGGCGGCGGCAAGACCGGCTTGCATCTTCTGCGCCTGTTGCATCAATTTGGCAATGTTCATAAATTCGTTAGATGTTAGGGTGTGACGATTTTTGCTGAAAAAATTTCAAGCGCTTTCTGAATCAGCGGGTCTTTGTGGAAGTCATCGGCCTCGCGCGGTGACTCCTTCGGCGGTGGCGGGGCCAGCGGCGCGATGACCGGCACGTCCACTGCCACGGGCGCGGGCTCGTCGGGGCGATCGACGGCGGAGTCGATCATGGCATCGAGCATCGCGAACGGATCCAGCGACTTGCTCGCCGCAGCCGCTACCGCGACCGGATCACGTGTCACGGGCTCGGCAGCTGGGGCACTTTCCGCCACGGGTGTGAGGGGCGCGGCGGGCTCTTCCTCAGCGACAGGCTCAGGCTCGATGGACGGCGCGACGGGAGCGGGTTCGGGGGCAGGTTTCGGTGTGATCATCGCCGCCGGTGGTGGCACCGCGCTCGGAGTGGCGGATGCGGAAGTTTCCATGGCGACAGGCGCGTCCGGGAACTGCCCCGCGGATGCCGACAGGACGTGGATGATATCGGAAATGCGCGCCTCGCCCACGACCTGGATCGCCTTGATCACGCCGAGTTCGAGATGCAGCTTGCGATTGCTCGCCCATTTCATGCGGCCTTCGGTATCGCCAAACACATCGATCACCGCCAACAGGCGATCCGCCTTGCAGTGCTTCGATGACTCCAACAACTGCTCCCAAATCGCCTGCGGGATGCCTTCGTTCGGCGAATTCGGTGCCACCTTCGCCACGATGATCGCACGCATCGCGCCGATGAGCTCATGGAGCAACTGGCTGACATCGCGGCCGGTCGATGCCTCGCGCTGGATGATTTGCAGAGCGGCGGCGGTGTTTTTCTGAAAAATCGCATCGCACAGGGAAGCGATGGTCTCGCGCGAGGTGAATCCGAAAATGCTCAGCACATCCGGCTCGGTGATTTGATTGCCGCAGAAAGCGACGAGCTGATCGAGCATCGACTGCGCGTCGCGCATACCGCCATCCGCCCCTTTGGCGATCGCCCAGGCGGCGGCTTGGTCCAGCACCACGCCTTCCTCCGATGCGATGTGCAGCAGATGCTGCGCGATGATTTCCGTGGGAATCGGGCGCAGATCGAAGCGCTGGCAGCGCGACAGGATGGTCGGCAGAATCTTGTGCACCTCGGTGGTGGCGAAAATGAACTTCACATGCGGCGGCGGCTCTTCCAGCGTCTTGAGCAAGGCATTGAAAGCCTGGTTCGTGAGCATGTGGACCTCATCGATGTAATAGATTTTGAATTTCCCCTGCATCGGCGCGTAGTTCACCGATTCGCGCAAGGCACGCACCTCATCCACGCCGTTGTTCGAGGCACCGTCGATCTCCACCACATCCAGCGACGTCCCCTCGGCGATCTGCTGGCAGACGGGATCATTCGGATCGAAGTCCACCTTCGGCCCGCCGGGACCATTGAGCGCCTTCGCAAAAATCCGCGCCGTGGACGTCTTGCCAGTGCCGCGCGGACCCACAAACAGGTAGGCATGAGCAAGGCGGTTCTGTTCAATCGCATTGCGCAAGGTGCGGACAACATGATCCTGCCCCAACACATCATCGAAGGTGGCGGGTCGGTATTTTCTGGCAAAGACCTGATAACTCACAGCCCCATCCTAAAGCATGCGCGGGGATCGACAACAGGATTTATCGCACGCGGTGATTTTTTTCACCCTTGTGTTTCATGAGCGCTGTGTTACCTGCTCCCTGATGAAACATTTCCTTTTTCTCGCTGTTTTACTGATGCCACTGCTTCCTGCCGCCGAGCCTCAATTGCACGATGTGGCCGCGACGAAAGAATTGCTCGCCAAGGAGGCCAAAATGCTGGTGCTGGACGTGCGCACGGCGGAGGAATTTGCCGAGGGGCATTTGCCGAATGCAGTGCTGGTCACGATCAGCGATAAGGATTTTGTCGAGCGCGTGAAAAAGCTCGCCGCATCCGATCAACCGGTCCTGGTCTATTGCGCGGCGGGCGGCAGAAGCGCCCGGGCGATCAAGGCCCTGCAAGAGGCGAAATTCACCCAACTCCACGAACTCAAGGGCGGCATGACGGCATGGAGTGAACAAAAGCAGCCCGTCGACAGGCCGTAAGGATCTCAGTGACCCGCGCCGGGCATCGCGATCAGCAGGCATTCCTCCAAGTAGGTCTGCACCACGCGTGCCAGCGATTCATCGCGGTCCGCAAAGCGCGCGCTGAAACGCTCTTCCACGCGGCGCAGGCAGTAGTCGAGATCGACGCGCAGCGCCTCGGGAAATTCTCCCAGGACCACCGCGATCAACACCGCATGGCGACCCACGCGCACCTCCGCCTTGCGGCCGCGTGGCTGGCGGAATTGCAAGCGGATGGTGCCCTCATCATCATGGAGCGATTCCGCGAGCCGCCGTGCGTTTTCCAAAATGCGCCGGTTTTGGGAAAAACCCGGCTCGCCGATGCCTGCATGCGAGAGCAGTTCACGACTTCCGCGTTCTAACAAATACACCTCTTCCACACGGAAGCGTTTGCTATTTTCCCACAACATCTGCTCATAGCTGCCACCTTGGAAAAAAGCGGCGATGCGCCAGCAAAAGCGTTCGAACAGACCCGGTTCATCGACGGTATCCTGCAAGGACCGCTGCTCCGCCAGGGCGCGACGGATCGTGCTGCGCAGCCACGGCTCCCAGTGCGTGTCCATGCAACTGCCGGATTGATGCAGGGTCTGCTGCAAGGATTGCTCCATGACGGGTGCCAGCGCCGCGGTCAGATCCTCATCGGTGTAATCCGGCAATTCATCCGCCGGGAGTGCCGGCGCAGCCATGCCCGTCGCTGTCATTTCCTCTCCGAGGGATGCTGCCGGGCGCATGGAAAACAACGATGCTTTGGATGGCATCGTCGGCAACACGGGAGCCGGGGGAATCGCGGCGCTCCCCGCAGCGGGTAATGGCGGCAATCCTGGCAAAGACGGCCTCTCCTCCACCGCCGCAACGGAAGAGACGGAACTCGTCGGGAAAGGAGAGAAAGTCGCGATCATTGCGGTGAGGAGAAAGAACTGGCTACCTGGGACAGTGACTGCGCGGCGACTCCAAGCGCCTGAGCTGCCGTGGCCAGTTGTTGGCCGAGTTTGGCTTGTTGTGCCGGTATGCGAGGCTGAACGGCGGACCGGGGAGCACGCTGCAATTCCTCGCGCAGTTGCCCGATCAACCAATTCTCGCGCTGGGCAAGGTGCTGCTCCAGCGTTTGTTGCCATGCGCTCACCCACGCCACCAGACGTTGTTCGGCTGCTGCGAGATCGTGCGTGCTCACGGCCGGAGGCAATTTCGCCTGCGCGGCTTGCTGGATTTGTTCCGCGAGCCGGCGCACTTCATGCTTGCGGTGATCCATTTCTCCGCCGAATTCGAAACGGATCTGATCCACCTGATGCTGCATCGCATCGCGCACGGCTTCGAAACGCGCTTCCAATGCCTCGATCCGTTCCTGCGATGCGGATGATGAGCCATCGCCCACGGTGCCTTGCGTGCGTTCTTCCAGGCGCTGCAAACGCAGCTCCACCTTACCAAATTGCCTGCCGACAATGATCTCTCTGACGCGTTCGAGCTGACTGGATGTGGGCGTGTTGGTGAGATTCCGATGGTTCATTAGATTAGCAAAATTGTTATGTTGGGAGTCGTAGCGCCGAAGCACATGTTCGCTACTATGGAAAAATTTCCCGCTCTGTAAATCACATCTTTGATCCTTCGCTTTTCCTAACTATTAGCCTATCTCAAACAAAAATCAGAATCCCGTGAAACTAGGCGAGACAAGCGGGGGGGGCTATGCTATAGCAAGGGAGATGAGCGATGCGGAAAAAGATCCTGAACACGACGAAGCCTTGGCGTCGATCTGCGCCAAGACGCGCAAGAGCCTGATCGCGCGTCTCGACAACTGGGAGGATCAAAGAACCTGGGATGAGTTTTACCAAACGTACTGGAAACTCATTTACGCCGTCGCCGTCAAGGCAGGATTGCGCCCGGACGAGGCGTTTGATTGCGTGCAGGAAACCATTTTATCGATCGCCAAGCAGAGCAAAAAGAAACTCTATGATCCCGAGCAAGGGTCGTTCAAGTCATGGCTGATGAACATGACCCGCTGGCGCATCAACGACCAATTCCGCAAGCGCAAAAAAGACACGGCCATGACCGGTGGCGAGTGGGATGACGAGCGCAAGACGGCGGTGATCGATCGCTTTGAAGACCCGAACGGCATGCAGCTCGACCGCGTGTGGGACAACGAGTGGCGGCGCAACATGGCCGATGCCGCGCTCTCCCGCGTGAAGGCGCAGGTTTCACCGAAACAGTACCAGATTTTCGATTATTACGTCCTGCGCGAGTGGGATGCCACCAAGGTGCAGAAACACCTCGGCGTCAGCATGGCACAAGTCTACCTCGCCAAGCACCGCGTCGGCTCCGTGTTAAAAAAAGAATTGGAAAAACTGCGGCAAGATGGCGAGTAAACAACGACCAGATCCCGTCATTCCCGATCACGAGGTGCTGCGCAAAATCGGCGGCGGTGCCTACGGCGAGGTATGGCTGGCTCGTGGCGTGACCGGTGCCATGCGCGCGGTGAAAGTCGTGTGGCGCGAGGACTTCGAGGACGAGCGAACCTTTGAACGCGAGTTCGAGGGCATCCTGCGCTTCGAGCCGATCTCGCGCGATCATCCCGGGCTTGTCAATGTCCTGCACGTCGGTCGCAGCCCCGACCGTCATTCGTTTTATTACTATGTCATGGAGCTGGGCGATGACATCCATCACGGCACGGAAATCCATCCGGTCGAGTATGAGCCGCGCACCCTGCGCGCCGATAGCAAGGACACCCGCGCCAAGCAGTTTCCCATCGATCAATGCCTCGAAGTGGGCTTGCGCCTCGCGGAGGCACTGGAGCATCTGCACGAAAAAGGTCTCGCCCACCGCGATGTCAAACCATCGAACGTCATCTTCGTCGGTGGCAAGGCGAAGCTCGCGGACATCGGACTGGTCGCCGCGCGCGGTCAGCGCACCTTCGTCGGCACCGAGGGCTTTGTGCCGCCCGAGGGCCCCGGTTCGGCGCAGGCGGATGTCTATTCGTTAGGCAAGGTCTTGTATGAAATCGCCACCGGCAAGGACAGGCTGGATTTCCCCGAGCTGCCCGATGAACTGCCCCAAGGCCCCGACCGCAAAAAATGGCTGGCGCTGAATCGGGTGATCTGTGACGTCTGCGAGCCGCAGCTTTCCAAACGCACCATCCATAACGCCACCGATCTCGCCGACGCCCTGCGCCGCATCCAGCGGGGCAAGCGCCGCCGCAGCCGCGGTGCGGGCATTCTCACCACTCTCACGATTCTTCTCACCGGCTTCGGTTTCCTCACCTGGAAATTTTTCGAAAAAGATACCGTGCTCGCCTGGGTCAAGGACCTGCTGAAACGCGAAGTGGTCGCGCCCGTGGAAATCCAGAAAATGGGCCAGGTGAAAATCGTCACCGAGCCCGAAGGGGCGGCGGTCTTCGATGACCAGGGCGTATACATGGGCGAAACCCAGACCGCCGTGCTGTCCTACCCCGTGGGCACCAAACTGCGCTTCACCCTGCGCAAGAGCGGCTATCAGGAAATGAAAATCACCCACGAGGTCACGGAAACCAAGGAGCCGGAACTGCTCGGCGGCAATCTGAAAATTTTCTCGCCTCCCATCATCGGCGAGGCATGGATCGATCACCTCGGCATCCGCTATCTGCCCGAAAACGATCTGCACGTCTCGCGCGATTATCTATCGGAAAAAGCCTGGAACCAGTATGTCTCCGGTGAAAAACGCCCGGCCCAGTCCGGCCAGGTCATCACCATATCGGAAAACGGCAAGGGCTCGAAAGTGGTCGTCACCAGCGCGGGCGAGGCGGAGCTGTTTTGCCGATGGCTCCAGCGCGGCGCGACACCATCGTATTTAACGGCTGATCAGGAAATTTTGCCGCGTTTCGATTCCACCTTCGATCATCCCGCCCTCAGCGATGACATGCGCAAAAAAAACTTCAAGCCCTTCCGCGTCATCGTGCGACAGGTCCCGTACGGCTCGATCCAGGTGGTCGCCGAGCCGGAGGGTGTGGAAGTGTATGTGAACGATGAATCGCGCGGTCGCATTTTCGGCCCCACGCTCATTGAAAAAATCCGCCCCGGTCCGGTGGACCTGATGTTTTTGCTCGATGGCTTCAAACCGCAAACCCAGCAGTTCAATCTGCAAAACGGCGAGCGATTGCAGGTCAATGTCACGCTCAAACGCAACCAGGGAGTCGTGTTTGGCAAACCGTGGGAAAATGCGTTAGGCATGAAATTCGTGCCCGTGGGCGATGAGCTCATGGTTTCCGCCTGGGAAACGCGGGTACAGGATTACGCGCTGTTCGTGAAGGAAACCAAACACAATCCCGGACCCGCGCCGGATTTCGCCCAGGATCCCGATCACCCGCAAGTGTATATCACCCGGCCCGATGCCATCGCTTTCTGCGAATGGCTCACCTTGCGCGAACGCAAGGAAGAGCGCATCCAGTTCTCCTACGAATACCGCCTGCCCACCGATGAAGAATGGTCCATCATGGCAGGATTGCAGAACGAAAAAGGCAGCACGCCCGGTCAGCGCGATGCCCAGGGACTGCAAGTGTGGCCCTGGGGCAAGACCTGGCCGCCACCACCGGGGTCCGGCAATTTCGCCGATGAAACCGCCGCGAAAGAAGGCAACGTCAGCCCGGAACGCATCATCCGCGGCTATACCGATGGCTTTGAAAAAACCGCCCCGGTCGGCTCCTTCGCGCCGAACCTATACGGCATCTATGACCTCGCCGGCAATGTGCACGAATGGGTCTCCGATGACTACGATGCGTTGAAAATCCACGGCGTGGTGCGCGGTGGCGGCTGGAACACCTATCGCGAGGCGAATCTCTCCATTTCCTTCCGCCACGTCATGAAGCTCTCCAGCCGGCGCGACAACCTCTACGGCTTCCGCGTCGTCATCGCCAAAGTCAACAAAGACCCCGAAACCACACAACTCAGAAATCATGGTAGAAATCAAAATTGATTACGAAGGCCAGCTTCATTGCTCCGCTCTGCACGTGCCCTCCGGCAACACACTCGTCACCGATGCGCCGGTCGATAACAACGGACGCGGCGAGGCGTTTTCTCCCACGGATCTGGTGGCCACCGCGCTCGGCGCCTGCATGGCCACAGTCATGGGCATCGTCGCCCAGCGCAAGGAGATCGATCTGACAGGAATGAAAATCACGGTGCAAAAACACATGAGCACGGACACGCCGCGCCGCATCGTCGCCCTGCCCGTGGCGATCACCATGCCCATCGCTGCCGATCATCCGTCACTGCCTTTGCTCCAGGCCGCCATCCACGGCTGCCCCGTTCACAACAGCATCCATCCGGATATCCAGGTGGACATCACCTGGAGCTTCGCATCCTAACATTCATCCATTCCACTCGTGAGCGATGGGCCAGAGGCGATCCTGGAGTTTTCCGTGATCGATGAGAGTGACGACTACATCGTCATCGCCAAGCCCGCGCCCTTGATCGTGCATCCGTCGAACGGCCGCATCGAGCCCACCTTGCTCTGTGGGCTGGAGCAATTGCTCGCGTTCGAAATGGCGAATGGCCGCAAGCCCGCCATCATCACGCGGCTGGATCGCGAGACGAGCGGGCTCGTTTTGGTGGCGAAACACACGGAGGCCGCGCGCGCGCTGGCGATGAGCTTGCAGAACCGCAAGGCGGAAAAGGAATACCTCGCCCTGGTCCACGGACATCCGGACTGGGAGGAAATCGATGTCGATCAGCCCATCATCCGCCAAGGTCTGGTGCAGCCCAGTGCGATCTGGCTGAAGCGCACGGTGCATCCGCAGGGGCGCGAGAGTTTCACCCGCTTCCGCTGCTTGCGACGATGGACCAACGCGCGCGGCAGCTTCAGTGAAATTTCCTGCCTGCCCCTCACCGGCCGCACCCATCAGATCCGCGTCCATCTTGCCCATCTCGGCTTTCCCATCGTGGGCGATAAAATCTACGGCACCGAAGAGTCGCGATTTTTGCAATTCATCGAAAGCGGCTGGACCGAAGAACTCCGCCGCGACCTCATCCTCCCCCGCCAAGCCCTCCACGCCCTGCGCCTGAAAATTCCCTGGCAACGAGAATTCCGGGAATGGCACTGTCCGCCCTCCCGGGATCTGTTGGAGTTTGGCAAAGCCTGATCAGCGATCAATCGCGCTTCTTCAGCGCGACCGCGAAGCAAGACGCCACCCACAGCAGGAACAAGCCCACCGCCCACAGCGGCAACCCGATGCGGGCGCTCAGCGGCAGTGATACACCATCGCCCACGCTCGCCTCAGCACCGTCCGCCGTGGCGGCGGCGACGGGCGCAGGCGGTGCGATGAGTTCGCCCGCAGTCAGCATCGGCTTGCCGACTTCGCTGGCGCGCAGGGCGGCGACTTGCTCGGCGGTAACGGGGCTGGCCTGATTGCCGAAGCTGTTGCGGATGTAGGTCAGCACACCGGCGATTTGTTCGTCGTTCTGATGCGCCTGCGGTGGCATCACCAGATTATACTCCGTGCCCTTGACCTTGACCGGTCCCATCAGTCCGCGCAACTGGATGCGGATCAGATTTTCCACGGGTCCCGTAACCCACTCGGATCCGGCCAGCGGGGGGCCGATGCCTGCCGCACCGCCACCATCGGCACCATGGCATGCCTGACAAACGGCATACTGGGTCTTGCCCACTGCCATGGCTTCCGGCGATGGCCCGGCGGCAGGGGCGGCCGGTTCTGCGGCGACTGCTGGCTCGGCAGCCTCGGCGGTGGAAATCAACATCAGCGGCGAGGAATCAGCACGGGGAATCGCGCGATGGAAACTCACTTCCACAGGCACGACTTTTTTCTGATTCTTCGGCGCGGGCGCGTTCTTTTTCAAGGTGGTGAGCCACTCGACCAAGTCGCGTGCCTCACGGGGCTTAAGCAGCCCCATCATCGGCGGCATGGCCGAGAGCGGCGGCGACATCTCCTTGATGTCCTTGCGTTTCACGCGGGAGATCGTTTCTCCGGCATCGATGTCGATGAAGTCCTTGTCTTCCTTCACCATGATGCCGCCGATGACCTTGTCATTGCGCAAGGTCACCGTCACCACGCCGTAGCCGGCCGCCACTTTGGTCATCGGTGACATCATGGATTCGATCATGAAATGCCTGTCACCGCGCGTGCCCACACCCGCCAGGTTCGGACCGGCCTCACCGCCCGCTTCATGCCCTTGTCCGGCACGGTGACAGCGCATGCACTCCGCAGGGTGCGATAGATAAATTTGCTCGCCGCGTTTCGCATCGCCGCCCTCCTGCGCGACCATCCATGAGGCGAGCAGATCATCGGCAGGCAGGGATGCTTTCCAGTCGGCCAGCGCTTTTTTCACCGATGCCTCCTCGCGCACTTCCGCCGTTTCTAACAACTCGATAGCATGGGGCAGCACTCCCTTGGCCTGGATCAGGGCGCGCAGACCCTTCACGATCTCCGCCGCCGCTTGTTCACCCGGTACTTTGGCCATCAAGGTCCATGCCCCCTGGGCCAGTGCGTTGTCTTTGTTCACCAAAAGTTTTTGCAGGGGAGCAAGGGCGGCCTGCGGCTGACGTTTCACCATCTCGCGCAGGGCGGCCAGGGCCAATACGGCATCGCTATCCCCTGCCCAACGACTCAGTGCTTTATCAAGATCGGCAGGTTTCGCCTGCCCATAAAGCTCAAGAGCCTTGGCGCGGGCCGCTCCGGCGAGCTCGGGGTCATCGATGATTTTCTGCAAATCCGTCGGAGCCAATCCGGCCAGCGTCAACTGATACTGGTCCACCAAGCCCAGTGCCTTGGCCAGAACGGGGCCACCGCCGCGGATCAAGGCGGGCATGCCCTCGGTGAGCACGGGTTTGATCTCATCGGCCTTGCGCTCGGGCAAGGGAGCCCAGAAGCCGATCGATTGCTCCACGGGAAATGGCTTGGGCCATAGCGCCAGCAGACGAATCGCCTCTTCGCGCACGGGCTTGGACAGTTGCTCGTCACTGGCGGCATTCAGCAAGCGTTTGGCATTCTCCGCACCACCCACGCGGAAGGCGCTGTGCAGCAGACGCCGCCACATCATCTCGGTGCGTTTCACGCCCTGGGTTTTTTCTAACAAGGACGCCACCGCGGGGCGGCTGTCTTCCAGCATCTGATCGTGGATCGCGCGGATCGCTTCATCAGCCACACGCGGATTTTCATCGGCGACAAAGTCTTGCAACAGCGGGCTCTTGAGACGGCGCAGCGCCACCACGACCGCCAAGCGCACGGATGGATCCGTCTCGGCGCGCAGGGCGTTGAATTGCTGCTCGGGCAGAATTTTGGACAGCGCGTAGGCTCCGGCATGGCGCAGAAAGGGGTCTTTGTTCTGGTTCTCCTTGAGCATGTCCACAATCTGCGGCACCAGAAATTTCCCGTCTTGCTTGGCGATCAAAATGGCAGCGTGAAATACCACACGCTTGGACTCATCTTTCAGCAGCGCCGCCATCGGCAAGGTCGCCAGCGGCAGGCCTTTGACATCCGCCAGCATCTTCAAGGCCTGCGTGCGGATTTCGGCATCGGAGTCTTTCAGCAAGGCGGTAAGATGCCCAGTCGCCAATTTCATCTTGCTGGCATCAGGCACGGGCGCGAAGCCATCGGCTCCTGCCGCGGCGACTATGCCACGGCGCGCGATGATCCCCATGCCCCAGATCGAGTGCAGGCGTGCGAAGGCATTGCGCGATTGCAAACCGGTCTCAAGCGCGGCGTAGCCATCGGGACGACGGGTCAACTCAATCTGCGCACGCAGGCGCACACGCATGTCCGGATGAGCCAGCATGCCGGTCAGCTCCGTGGTGCTGCGTTTGGCAAAACCTTCGGCAAACCACTGTTTCGCTTGTTTGACGGCATCGGCACGATAGGTCTTATCCCCTGCATCCAACGAATAGATCCGACCATCTTCGTGCGAGGTCCAGCCACCTTTGTAGTCGGCCACGACCAGCTTGCCATCGTAGGAATACTCAACATCGGTGGCGGCCACACCCCAGTTGAACTCACGCGCATCCACCATCTTCATGCCCGCGCCCTCTGGAGCAACGGCAAAGGAATAAATGCCGGAGGCCGCCGAAGCGCCGCGGTAGTCGCAGATCAGAAAGCGCCCCAGCTCCGATTCCAGAAATCCGGCACCGGGGTGATAGGTCAGACCGGAAGGTCCGCTCGTCAGGTTGGCCATCGGCGGCACAATGAAGGCGGGCTGCTCGTCATTCTGCGGCTCCCACATGCGCTCCACCATCCAGCGGCCGACGGGATGGGACTCCAGGCCGATCTGTTTGTAAAACGTATGCATCGCCTGATGCTCCATCTGCCATCCGCTGTCGCCACCCGGCACGATATAAACGACGCGCGCCTTGTCTCCCTGGTCGGAGTTGTTGTCCACGCTGATCGCATTGCCCTGCGCATCGAAGGCGATTTCCTTCGGATTCCGCAGTCCGGTGTGGATCAGTTCGAAGTGCGAGCCATCGGGCTCGAAACGGAAGGCCGCGCCCTCGTTCGGATAGTGATAGGTTTTCCCCTCCTTGGTGGTAAGGCTCAGCGCGCGGTCGCCCACGGTGCCGTAGATCATGCCATCGGGACCTAACGCGAATCCGTTGAGGTCGTGACCGCTGAGCGAAATGCGCACGCCGAAGCCGCCCTGCAGCACTTTCTTTTCATCGGAAATGCCGTCGCCATTGGTATCGCGCAGCGTCCAGATGTTCGGAATGCTGGCGAGATAAATGGTGCCTTCCAGCGCAAACACACCCGCTGCCGTGCCATCGAGCACATCGTTGAAACCATCGGCAAACACCTTGCTGGTTTCGCAGACGCCATCGCCGTCTTTATCGATCAACAGCCTAACGATTTCGGATTTTTCCGTGAGCTTGGCGATGGATTTTTTCTCTTTCCACTTTTCATGCAGCTTGCGCCGGTCCTCGACTTTTTGCGAGGCGAGGTCATCGAGATACCAGTAAAGATTGTCGCGGTCATCCTCGATGCCGAAACGGAAACGATGGGTCTCGGAGACGTAGATGTTGCCCTTTTCATCGAAACACAGCGCCGTGGGCGAGGTGACTTTCTGCGTTTTGTAATCGGCCATCACCTTCGCCGTCACGCCCTCGGGAACCGTCACGCCGGGCAACACGGGGGTGGCCACCAGTCCCTTGGTGTAGGGCTTGTTGCCCTTGGTCACGGGGGGGAATTTCTGGTTCATGTAGTCGGTGAAAATGATGTGGTCCGCGGCGATGAAGCCCCACTCCCCGCGCTCCGCATCCACGAGGCGGATGCGCGCGGTTTTGCCTTTGAGCGCCGACACGTCCCAGGTCACGCTGTCACAGCGCAGCGCGTTTTTCCCCGTGGCTTCTTTTTCCACTTTGCCATCGATGAGCAGCTGCACGCAGGTCTTGCCGGGGTAGTTGCCCCCCGCGATCAAAAAGACAATGTAGGGTTCCTGAATGACAAAGTCAGCGGAGGTGAGCGAGCCCGTGGCGGCATCGCCTTCATGCGCGGAGCAGGCCAGGCTCTCGCCGGAATAGGCCGTGAGCTCCGCCGTCAGGCCTTTGGTGATGCCGGGAATGGGAGCTTTGCCAAAGGCGCTACCTTCCTCTTTCCATGATCCGAATCCATCGCCCTCGAAGGCTTCGAAGACTTTGGTGGCTGCCGTGGCCGAAGCGGCGGAAAAGGCGCTGAGAATCGCAAGGGTTCGGGTAGCAGATTTCATCGCACACACCCTATGCGCCACGACCATTTGCGCAAGGGCAGAATTGCTTCATGTCAGCGATTTTTGCGGTTGCCAGCGCGCGGGCCCGTTCGGCGTCAAGGCTTTCACGCCGGCATTCTTTCCGGCCGTGCGCCGCATCACCGATCGCACAAAGCCGCGCAGGCCACGGTGCACCTGTGCCACAAAATCACCATTCCGCATGCCGATCGCGCGCAGCGCCCGGCCATGCCCCAGCCACAACACCGCCGCGCAGGCGTAGCCGAGGAAATAAAACCACGCCCGCTGCCAGACATTCCAGCCGCGCGGATGGTCCTGGCACAGGCGATCGCGATGATACGACACATGCCCCGATTCATCGCGCAGGATCAGCCCGCACATGTCGGCGATCGGCTTGTCACCGCAGTGCTTGCGGATGATGCGGTAATACACCGTGCTGATGATTTCCACCTGCAGAAGCACCAGCATCTCGAACTGCGCGCCCATGAAACGACGCACCCGCTGGAACTGGCGGAACGCGAAGGTATCGTTGACAAAGGTCCCGTTCAGGCGCGTCACCGCCCCGCTCAGCAGGCGCGAATGCTCCGCTTCCTCGCGAAACCACATGTCGGTGACGCGTTGCGTATGGCTCGAGCTGGCGCGGTAGGCATCGGCATCGCGCGCGATCAGACAACAAGGCCCGCCGCCATCGCCGAGCTGGTATTCCGCCAGCGACCAGGCCAGGGCACGACGTTTTTTCTCCTCCATGGCCAAGGGACTGTCCCATTCCGGCTCTGTGCGGTTGAGGCGGTTCTTTTCAAAATGCCGGATCCATTTTTCCTGATGCAAGTCACGATTCGTTTTCATAAGGGTAGCGCCCACAGGCAAACGAACTCTCCCCCCTCTTCATGAATCCCCGATGCGGCAATGATGAAAAATGCGTGAATAGCCCGGGCCCGCCTCGGGCTACCCTGGGGAATCAAGCCCCCCTACCCTCCACTCCCCATGCCGCGTGAGGCTCAGCTTTTTATACGCGACGGGGCATGGCGATCTCCCGCGTGCCTCGCCATCCAATTTTTCTTTTTTTGAGTTAGGATCATTGACTAACGAAAAATGAAAAAGTTACCAGTTAAGACTGCCGCCAGAGATGACCCCATAGAAGCAGCGACTCTGTGATGAGATCGTCGTAGAGGCCGGCTTTGAGCATTTTTTTGTTGTGTTAGATTTTCACCGTTCCCTTGCAGTTGGGGTAGCTGGTGCAGCCCCAGAAGGACTGTCCGGCATTCTTGCCGGTCTTTGCTGTGCGCAGGCTCATGAGACTGCCACACACAGGACAAGGGGGTGGCTTGATTTTTTGCTGATCCGTCTGATTAGTCAGATCCGACTGATCTTGTTTTCTTTTCTGCAAACGGGCGGTGGCCAGTTGCTCGCTGTAGCCGCCTTCCTCAATAAAGGCGGCTTCCAAACTGGCGATTTGGCGGTCGAGGAGGAAGTTTGCTTGGTGAATGATGCAGATGAGTGTGTTGGCGCGGATCGCGGGGTCTTTGTGGTCAAGCCACGGTGAGTAAAGCTCCCAGCGTTGGGCGTCTGTCAAATCCGTTAGATCTATCGGCTTGGGTTGCTTGGACTGCGCTCGTTTGAATTTGTCCGGCACATTGCGTACAGCGAGAGCCTCGGGGCTTTCCATATCCCATTGGGGGAGGCGGCGGTGCCGTAGGTAGTCTTCGTAGTCCAGTAGCAATTCCTCCAAGCTGGCGCGTGCGACGTTCACCAGACGCAACTCGGTTTGCGAGGAAGTCGCGGAGGCGCGACTCCCCTCCGCGATGTTTTGCCTGCCGCTGCGCGCTGCCTGCACCATTTGGTCATTGGTGCGGGAGCGCGGATCGAGGAAGGCTTCGCAAAACCAGTAAGTGGCGTCGTAGATGATGGTGGAGGTTTGAAAACTCGCCGTATGTCTGTAGCCGCCACTTGGTCTGATTTTTTTCATGGCTTGGGGGGACATGATCAGACTGATCTATCGGATCAGTCTGATCGGTTGTTTTTACTGACAAGCCTCACACGTGCCGCCATTCATCATCGCATCCAGGCTGCACGCGTTCTTTTCGGCTTCGGTGTAGGTGCGTTTTTGCTCGCCGGCCATGGTGCCGCGGATTTCTTTGGCGACGTTGATGGTCGATTTCTCGATATTGTTGGCTTGCATGGTGCGGAGGTAATACGTCGTTTTCAGACCTTTGCTCCAGGCGCGACGGTACATGTGGCTGAGGGCCTTGAAGTCGGGGTCGGCGAGGAAGAGGTTGACGCTTTGGGCCTGGTCGATCCACTTTTGACGACGCGCGGCGGCATCGACGATGGCTTCGTAGCCGACGCCGAAGGCGGTTTGGTAGCGGGCTTTGATGTGCTCGGGGATCGTGGGGATCGCTTCGAGTTCGCCGTCGAAGTACTTCAACTGATCGAGCATTTCCTGATTCCACAGGCCGGCTTTTTTCAGGTCCTTGACGAGGTAGGAGTTGAGGATGATGAAGTCACCGGCGAGGTTGGATTTCACGAACAGGTTCTTGTAGTTTGGCTCGATGCAGGGCGTGGTGCCCATGATGTTCGAGATCGTCGCGGTCGGGGCGATGGCGAGCACGTTGGAATTGCGCATGCCTTGTTTGGCGATTTTTTCGCGGACGAAGGACCAGTCCATTTTGCCGCCGCGTGGGGTATCGATCTTCACGCCGCGCTCTTGCTCGAGGAGGTCGATGGTGTCCTGTGGCAACAATCCACGGTCCCACTTCGAGCCCTTGTAGGTGGAGTAGGTGCCGCGATCGGCGGCGAGGTCGGACGAAGCACTATAAGCATAGTAGGCGATGGCTTCCATGAATTCATCGTTGAACTCGACGGCGGCCTGCGAGCTGAAGGCGAGGCCTTTTTTGTAGAGGGCGTTTTGCAAGCCCATGACGCCCATGCCGATGGGGCGGTGGCGCATGTTCGCGGTCTTGGCGGCCTCGGTGGGATAGAAGTTGATGTCGATCACGCTATCCAGCGCGCGGATGGCCACGGTGATGGTTTCCTTGAGCATATCGTGATCGATGATGCCATCTTCATTGATATGGGTATCGAGAATGACGGAGCCGAGGTTGCAGACAGCGGTTTCTTCCTCGGAGGTATTGAGGGTGATCTCGGTGCAGAGGTTCGAGCTGTGAATGACGCCGCAATGGTCCTGGGGCGAGCGCACGTTGCAGGGGTCCTTGAAGGTGATCCAGGGGTGACCGGTTTCGAAGATCATCTTGAGCATGGATTTCCACAGATCGATGGCGGGGAGCTGGCGGGCCCAGATTTTCCCGGTGGCGGCGAGGGCCTCGTATTCCTCGTAGCGTTGCTCGAAGGCCTTGCCGTAGAGGTCGTGGAGGTCGGGCACTTCGTTCGAGCGGAAGAGGGTCCAGTGCTGGCGGGCTTCCATGCGTTTCATGAACAAGTCCGGGATCCAGTTCGCAGTGTTCATGTCGTGCGTGCGGCGGCGTTCGTCACCAACGTTGACGCGGAGGTTGAGAAAGTCCTCGATGTCGTTGTGCCAGGTTTCCAGATAGGCGCAGCCGGAGCCGCGGCGCTTGCCCCCTTGGTTCACGGCGACGAGTTGGTCGTTGTGGAGTTTCAGGAACGGGATGATGCCTTGCGACTCGCCATTGGTGCCCTGAATGTAGCCACCGGTGCCGCGCACGGCCGTCCACGAACCACCGAGGCCGCCCGCCCATTTCGAGAGGTAGGCATTTTCGGCGATGCCGCGCTGCATGATGGACTCGATCGAGTCATCGACCTTGTAGAGGTAGCAGGACGAGAGCTGGCTGTGAAGTGTGCCCGAATTGAAAAGAGTCGGCGTGGACGAGCAGAAGCGGCGGCCTTTGTAGAGATTGTAGAGGCGGATGACCCACTGCTCGCGGTTTTCGACTTCCGTTTTGAACAAGCCCATGGCGACGCGCATCCAGAAGAACTGCGGCGTTTCCAGGCGGCGTGGTTTGCTGCCGGTCTTGTCGATGATGAGGTAGCGGTCATACATGGTCTGCACGCCGAGGTAATCGAAATCAAGGTCGGCGCTGGGATCGAGAGCATCGGCGAGGACGTCGAGGTTGAAGGAGTTGAGCAGATCGGGATGGATGCGCTTGATGGCGACGCCGTGGGTGAGGTGGCGGCGGAAGGCATTGCGATGCGCGGTTTTCACGCCGGCGATGCCATCGCGCAGGATGTTCCAGCCGAGCACTTCCTCGTAGATGTAGGTGAGCAGGATGCGACCGGCAAACTTGGCGAAGTCGGCATCTTTTTCGATCATCGTGCGGGCATTGAGGATGATGGTCTGCTTGAGGTCATTGGCGGAAATTTCCGAGCCGATGGAACGACGCAGCTCGCGCTCGATTTCATTTTCCGTGAGGCAAAGATCGAGGCCGATGGAGGCGAAGGCGATGCGTTTTTTCAGGTCGGCACCGTCCCAGAACGCGGACTGGCCTTCTTCATCGGTGACGACGATCATCGACTCCTGATTGAGGTCCTCGACGACTTCCTCGTGATCGCTGCGGTAGCGGGCGCGCTCGAAACGATAGGCCATGTAGGCGCGCATCGCCTTGAGATAACCGGCGCGACCGAGCTCTTCCTCGACCATGTCCTGCACGTCCTCGATGTTGACAAAGGCCTGCTCGCCGGTGCGCACGCGGTCGGTGACGGCCTTGGCGATATCAAGCGATGGCTCGGGATTTTCGCGGATGGAAAGGAAGGCCTTGCGGACGGCGATCTCGATTTTGGTCTCGGACCACGGCACGACGTTGCCATTGCGGCGGATGAGGCGGACGGGCATGGTTTGTGGGGCGGTGTTCACATCGACGTCGCCACTGCGCTCGAACGAACGGCGGAAAGCGAGGGACTTCGCGACATCGTAGGCGTCATTTTCGACGAGGGCTTTTTCGATGAGCAGATAGAGATCATTTTCCGAGAGACGCAGACGTCCGCCTTCCTCGATGTTTTTCGTGAGCGACTTCGCGACCGAGTGGGCCACGGCGGAAACGAACGCGCGGTTCGAATCGCTGAAGATCGAGTCTTGCTTGGTTTGGCGGGAGATGAGCAGGTCGGTGAGAGCGCTGCCGATGGTGTCGGCGACCTGGGCGAGGGAGAATTGCGATTCGGTCGCGCCGGAGGTGACGGTGATTTCGGGATGAGAGCCGTTGAAGTCCTTGCCGAGCACTTCGCGCCACGCAAACTGCGTTTCCGCGATGGTGGTGCGGTCGGTGATGACTTTTTTCAAGGCGAGGTCTTCTTCTAATGTTAGGGAGCGGTACATGGTAATAAGGATGGTTTTTGGTTTGAGAATGTTGGAGAGCTTTGGGCGTTTTTTTAGTGGTGAGTGATCAGTGAGCAGTGATCAGTGGGTTGAGATTTTGAGGATTAGGTGTCGGAATTGTTTTGTTTGCGCTCCAGGGCGTTGATGAGGCCTTGGAGCATGGCGGAGATTTCTTTGGTTTCTTGGATGATTTCTTTGGCGTCGGTGAGGCCCGCGAGTTTGAGTTTTTTCTGCACTCGTTCGTGCACATAGACTTGCGTGCGAAGTTCGCCGCAGGAGCCTTTGCTGTAGCGAAGGAAACGGATGAAGTCCGGGGTGGAATCGCGCTCGCAACCTTCGGCAATGTTTGAGGGAATCGAGATGACAGCACGTGTCATTTGGTCTTTGAGAGCGAAGTTTTTCGATTCATGCATGCCGACGCAAACGTCCACAGCAAGCTGACAACCACGCTTCCATACTTCCAAATCTTCAAATGTCCTAACGTCACTCATAACACTGCCTTTCCACTGCTCACTGATCACTCCACACTCATCACTTCCTCACAGATCATCGTCGTCGATGTGGCCGAGGGCGGAGGATTTTTGGTATTCGGTGACGCGGCCTTCGAAGAAGTTTTGTTCCTTTTTGATGTCCATCATCTCGGCCAACCAGGGGAAGGGATTGGAGACGTTTTCATTGAGCGGCGCGAGGCCGCAGGAGGTGAGACGACGGTCGGCGATGTAGTCGATGTAGTCCTCGAACTCGCCGGCGTTCATGCCGATCGAGGCCACAGGGAGGCAGTCGCGGATGAATTTTTTCTCGAGGCGAATCCCTTCGGCCATGGTGGCGCGCAGGTCTTCCTGGAACTCGGAAGTCCAGATGTCAGGATTTTCATCGACGAGGTCCATGAGCAGATTGCGGAAGACTTCGATGTGATTCGATTCATCGCGCAGGGTGTAGCGGAACATCTGGCCGATGCCGGGAAATTTGTTCTGGCGATAGAGGCTCAGGATCATGCCGAACAGACCGTAGAACTGCGTGCCTTCCATCACCTG
The DNA here is from genome assembly GCA_947462875.1 of Verrucomicrobiia bacterium. Lineage (GTDB taxonomy): Bacteria > Verrucomicrobiota > Verrucomicrobiia > Verrucomicrobiales > Akkermansiaceae > UBA956. Next base: position 193,131 of record CANHQJ010000004.1, on the reverse strand, counting down.
GCCGAAGAGGAAAATGTTCTTCGCGAGCGCTTGTTTGTTCGCGGTGACGGTGAGGTCGATGTCGCGACGCATGGCGCGGCTGTTCGAGACGACGAAATGGTTTTTCTCGGTGATGGTCGGGATGTCCTCGAACATCGCCTCGCATTCGTGCGGGTTGAGGCCGAGAGAGGAAATCATGTAAACGAGCGAGTCGGCGTGGATGTTTTCCTCGTGGGCGTGGCGGCCGAGAACGAGCTTCAGTTCGGGAGCGGTGACCACTTCGCGGACGACGTGGAGCACGTTGTCGCCGACGATGCCTTCGGCGGCGGAGAAGTAACCGATGCCCATTTTGATGATCCAGCGCTCGACGTCCGAGATTTCGTTAGAGCGCCATTGCTCGACGTCTTTTTGCATCGGGATGTCCTCGGGTTCCCAATGGTTGTTCTTCATCGTCTTGTAGAGATCGTAGGCCCAGGTGTACTTGAGCGGCAGGATGTTGAAGAACATCGTGTCGCGGCCGTTGATGACCTTTTTGGCGGCGAAGGCGGCCTCGGCTTTTTCTTTGTCGAGTGTGAAGGAGCGGTTGCCGAGGGTGACGGTAGTGGTGGTGCTAGGAGAAGTGGCGGTGATCATAGAAGTGGAGAATGAGATGGTAAAATGGGCTCGATTTTCGCTCAGAGAAAAGGCTCAGAGGCGCAAACGGCAGCGAGGGCGAAACTAGAGAAAAATATTTCGCAGGTCAAAGGAATTTTGCTCATATAGTATCAACAAATTATTCACAATACAATATGTAGTATGTTCACGGTCTGACATGCATTGTAAAACTTCGACAAATCAAGGTTCTGGCGCATCGGCCTTGGCTTGTCTTGGTGCGAAAAAAAATTCCGTATCTAACGGAAATCGCAGAGCTTAATTACTTTTCTAAAAAATTCCGGAAAAATCTCGCAAGGACGCATTAATCAAGTTTCCCGAAAGATGTGGAACAATTGATTTTATTGGCGTGGGGAAAATTCTAAAAAAATACGGCCACGGGGAATTTGCCCGTGGCCGTGATGGTGATAGAAGCCAAAAAACGCTCAGAATGACCAGTCGTGTTTATCAATTTCGCAGACGCAAGCGGCTAGCAGGTCAATGCCGGCCTGAATGTCATCTTTATCGGACATTTCGATGGTCTGATGGATGTGTCGTGTGGGGATCGAAACGGCACCCGCAATGGAACCACCGGCGCTCATGCGCTGCAGGCCTGCGGTGTCGGTACCGCCACCTGCGAGGATCTCGGGCTGCCACTGGATCTTGTGCTTTTTCGCCGTCTCTTTCATGAAGGCGATCATGCGGTAGTCGCAGATCACGGAGGAGTCCATGAGCTTGATGCCGACGCCTTTGCCGAGAGCGGTGCATTGCTCTTGCGGAGTGGAGCCGGGAACATCATAGGCGATGGTGGTATCGAGCCCGAAGCCGAAATCCGGCTGGATTTGCAAGGCCGATGCGTTCGCACCGCGCAGGCCGACCTCTTCCTGAACCGTGAATACGGCGTAAAAATCGTAGCATGGTTTGCGCTTCGTTTTTTTCAACGCACGGAGGGTTTCGATCAGCAGGAAAACGCAGACGCGGTTGTCTAACGATTTTACGTTGACGCAATTGCCGAGCTCCATCATCGGGCTGTAGCGGGTGACGGAATCGCCCACATGAATGTGCTTCTCCAACTCTTTTTTCGAGAGTCCGGTATCGATGAAATAGTCGCGGATCTGTGCGGCCTTGTTGCGCTCTTCCGGCTGCATGATGTGGGTGGGTTTGCTGCCCATGACGCCCATGATGTCTTTTTTGCCGTGGATGAGGACGCGCTGGGAAGTGAGTGTTTTCGGATCGAAGCCACCGAGAGTGTTGAAACGCACGAAGCCCTTGTCATCGATGTGGGTGACGATGAAACCGATCTCGTCCATGTGCGCGGCGGCCATGATTTTTTTCCCGGAGGACTTGCCTTTTTTGAGCGCGACGACGTTGCCCATGTTATCGACGGAAATGTCATCGGCGAGGTCCTTGATTTCCTCGAGCACGAGTTTGCGGATTTCCTTTTCAAAACCAGGTGCTCCGGGGGCCTCGCAGATGCGGGCGAGTAATTGTGTGTTAATTGCCATGGCGGAAGGTAAATCGGAAAAGGGCTTGGTCGTCCAGCACTAAGGCGGAGCGAGCGCGTTTTATGTTTTGCCTCACTTCTTCTTTTCGGAAGCGGCGGCTTTTTCTTTGGGATCCGGTTTTTTCACCGGATTCTCTTTGGCCTCCATGGCGCAGAGTCGGGTGATTTCCTCGGGGTTTTGACAGGCCTGTGCCAGCATGCGCACCGAGTGGGCGGGAATGCCCGTGTGGATGGTCACAAACGCCGGAGCCGTGCGCTCTTTTCCTAACGAAGAAATTTGCGAGACGTGACCGATGACGTTGCCGCACTGGTCCACCACGGCCGAGCCGCTGCTGCCGGGGGCCCAGTCGGTGCTGAAATTCACGCGCAGGTGGCGGCAGACATCGAGGTTTTTTTTGTCCCCGCCTGCGTATTTCTGGTTCCAGAAAAAGCGATTGATGATGCCATCGCTGAAGTAGCCATGCTGCCCCATCGGCGTGCTGTAACAAAAGGCAGCCGCGCCCTGGCGGGCCGCACCGTTCAGCGCCACGGGAGAAAAGTTCGCCCCGGCGCAGCGGATGATCGCCGCATCCATCGCGATGCTGCGCGCCACGATCGAGGTGACGGGAAACACCTGCCCATCGTGATCGGCGACGATGAGATAGCCTTCGCGCATTTCCACGGAGGAGTCGACGACGTGATCGCAGGTGGCCACGGCATCCGCGCTGATCGGATAGCCGCCGGCCAGATTGAGGTGCCAGTTGTCGCAACGCGGGCAAAGATAGCAGTAGCCCACGCGGAAGTTCGCCGCACGGGACGCCGCCGAAACATCCTCCAGGCTCATCGGCTTGGTCTGCACGGGCTTGAGCTCGATGGCCATGGGTTGTGGATTGACCAGCTGCTTTTTGACATCCTCGCGCGATAAGAGTTTTTTGTCATCGATGAGCTTCTTGGCTTTTTCAATGATCGCCGCATCCGCTTTCTTGATCCCGGCGATGGATTGATCGGCGATGGGAGTATCGTCGCTCTGCGCGCTGACCATCGTCGGACACGCCAGCCACAAGCTCGCACCGATCGCCACTGCGGAAAACAGGAAATGAGGGTTCATCATGCTGACGAGAGCGCCACAGAAACGCGTTCTTGTCTATCTCAGGCCATGCAGAGCTGATGCTTGTGCACGGCAGGATTGACGATGTCCTTGACGAAGCGGGCGGAGATCGCCGCGGCATCGCCCTCGCCGAAAATATAAATCCGCTGGGAGATGTGGAGATTGTTCAGGACAAACGCATCGCCAGTGCGACCGCGGTAGTAGTTCATGATGGCCTCTTTTTCCAGATCGAGCGCGCCGGGCTTCATGCTGTAATCGAGGTGGAACAGGGCGTCTTTCACCACGGGCTCCGTGCCATCGGAAATTTCCTGGCTCACTTCATCGACGAGCACCGCGCGGGCGAAGGCGCGCAAGGCCGCCTCATCGCCCTCGAACTCGAAGCGGTAGGTGCGGCTGTGTTTCATCGTCAACCCCGCTTTCATCGGGGTGTAGAGCAGGGCATCAGCATCACCGGCGTGTTGCCCTTTGCGGATCACTTCACATTCGTAAATCATGACAGTTCTTGCAGACGTTTGAGCACTTCTTCGTAGGCCTCCATCACACCGCCGAGGTCGCGACGGAAACGGTCCTTGTCCATTTTCTCACCTGTGGCGATGTCCCACAAACGGCATCCGTCCGGGCTGATCTCATCGGCCAGCACGATCACCGAAGGATCGCTGGCGAGGCGACCGAATTCCAATTTGAAATCGATCAGGCGCAAACCGGCCTGGGCGAACAGAGCGGAAAGAAAATCGTTCACGCGCAGGGCCGAAGCGCGGAGAAATGCCATTTCCTCGGGCGTGGCGAGCTTCAACTCGCGGATGTAGTCGTCATTGACCAGCGGATCGCCGAGCTCGTCGCTCTTCAGCGAAAACTCGATGATGGGCTGCGAAAACGTCTGCCCTTCCGGCTGTCCGGTGCGTTTGCAGTAGCTGCCTGCGGAGACATTGCGCACGATCACTTCCACCATCACGATCTCGACTTTTTTCACCAGAACATTGGTGTCATCGATCTGCTTGACGAAGTGCGTGGGGATGCCGGCGCGCTCGAGCTGCCCGTAGATCAAGGTGCTGATCGTATTATTGAGGCGGCCTTTGTTTTCGAACTGCGCCTTTTTTTCCCCGTTGAACGCGGTGGCGTCATTCTTGAACTCCATGCGCAGGACCTGCGGATCTTCCGTGGCCCACAAACGCTTGGCCTTGCCTTCGTAAAGTGCTTGCATGTCGGTGATTTAGGTGGCGTGAGGGCGACGGTCAAGAAGAACAGTCGCGGGAGAAGGAAATTCCCGGCCCGCCCGCGAATCGCAAGCGAGCCGGAAACAGAGAATTACAGATATTTGTCGGTGCAGGCACCTTCCGAGGCGCTGGTGCAGAGTTTGGCGAACTTCGCCAGCACACCGTAGCGGTAGCGCGGCTCGGGTTGCACCCAGGCGGCACGGCGGGCGGCCAGTTCCTGGTCGCTGAGTTTCACATCGATGCGATTCGTGTGGGCATCGATGACAATCTCATCGCCATCACGCAGCAGCGCGATGGTGCCGCCGACGAAGGCTTCCGGCGTGATGTGGCCGACCACGAATCCGTGGCTGCCACCGGAGAAACGGCCGTCGGTGATGAGCGCGACGTCCTTGCCCAGTCCCAGGCCCATGACGGCGCTGGTGGGGCCGAGCATTTCGCGCATGCCGGGGCCGCCTTTGGGACCCTCCATGCGGATGACGATCACGTCGCGCTTCTGGATCTTGCGATCGAGGATGGCCTTCATCGCCTCGTCTTCGGAATCGAACACGCGGGCATTGCCGACGAATTGCTCGCCTTCCTTGCCGGAAATTTTCGCGATCGCCCCGCCCTCGGCGAGGTTGCCGCGCAACACGCGCAGGTGGCTGTCGGCCTTGATCGGATTGTCGAGCGGACGGATGATCTGCTGGCCCTCGGGATAATGGATCGGGGATTTTTCCAAGTTCTCGCGCATCGTGCGACCGGTGACGGTGAGGCAATCGCCGTGCAACAGACCGGCCTCCAGCAACATGCGCATCAGTGGCACTGTGCCGCCGATGCGGACAAGGTCCGCCATCACATACTTGCCGCTGGGTTTCAGGTCGGCGAGCACCGGCACGCGGGCGCCGATGCGGGCGAAGTCATCGATGGTGATCTCGACTCCCGCCGCATGCGCCATCGCCGGGATGTGCAGGCAGGCATTGGTGGATCCGCCCAATGCGATCAGAACGGTGATGGCATTTTCAAAGGCCTCTTTCGTCATGATGTCGCGGGGTTTGATGCCCAGCGTGATCATGTTCATCACGGCCGCGCCGGCGTCAAAGCAGTCGCGCATTTTGTCATCGCTGATCGCCGCTTGGGCCGAGCTGTTGGGCAAACTCATGCCCAGCGCCTCGATGGCACTCGCCATGGTGTTGGCGGTGTACATGCCGCCGCAGGATCCGGGTCCGGGAATCGCGCAGCGCTCGACCGTATCGAGCTCCTCATCGCTGTATTCGCCACCGGCATGCTTGCCCACGGCTTCGAACACGGAAACGATATCGAGATCTTTTTTCTCGCCCTTGATCGTCGCGCAGCCGGGCAGAATCGTGCCGCCATAGACAAACACCGACGGACGGTTCATGCGGCCCATCGCGATCACACAGGCGGGCATGTTTTTGTCGCAACCGCCGATCGCCACAAAGCCGTCCATGCCTTCGCAGCCGACCACCGTTTCGATCGAATCGGCGATCACCTCGCGCGAGACTAGGCTGTATTTCATGCCCTCCGTGCCCATCGAGATGCCATCGGAAATCGTGATCGTATTGAACACCACCGACTTGCCACCGGCGGCGTCCACGCCATTGGCGCTCTCGCGGGCGAGTTTGTCGATGTGAACATTGCACGGCGTCACTTCGCTCCAGGTCGAGGCCACGCCGATCTGCGCCTTGGCGAAATCTTCTTTCTCAAAGCCAACGGCGTAGAGCATCGCGCGGCTGGGCGCGCGGTCGGGACCATCGAGCATAGGACTGGAGAACTTGCGGAAATCTTGGGAATCACTCATGCGGGGGAAATTGTCTCCACGCCCACGGAAAGGTCAAGCAAACGCTGCGTCCATGCGTCATACCCGGCCCCGCTTTCCGCGTTGTCCCTTGTTTTTGATTGCCGTGGATGGCGATAGGTGGTATCTCTTCTTTGTTAGCCCGCCTTCTCCCAGCTTGGGCCTTCCCTCATCGTTGAGTTGAAAATCATGAAACCGTTCCTCACCCATCTTTTTGCGGCCACACTGGGAATGTTGGCTGTCGTTGTGTGGCGAGCAGGCACCAACGGGCGTGATGCGGCCACCACCCATGCGAAAGAACCCGCAAGGAGCAAAGGTCATGCGATTGACGCGCAGTCTGTTGCCCCGCCGCGCGACCGCCCCGGTGACAATCGTCCGCCCATGGCGGAGCAACTTTCCAAACCGATTGCACTCGCGGATCTGGAGTCGTGGCTGGCCAGCAAGGAGGGCGACCCGCGTTCCTTGGCTGAGGCGCTGGTGACAGCGGGCTTGATTACCAATACTCCGGATCTCATTCGCCGGGGAATCGAGGCCGATCCGAAGAATGCTCACCTGTTGTTCATTGGCTCAACATTGACTGCGTTTTCCCCAGAAGAACGTCTCGCGATGAGCAAGCGGTTGCTGGAGGCTAATCCCAAGAATGGTTTGGCCGCGTTCCTCCATGCATCACACTTGTTAGGGGCTGGCCAGTCGGACGCGGCGATTCAAATGTTGCGAAGTTCGACCGAACGTCCGCAGATGGACAACTTCGGCATTGAAACGCAGTTGCTGACGGATGAAGCGTATGCTGCAGCGGGCCTTTCCCCCAGTGCCGCCAAGTTGCGAAGCGCAGTCACTCTTCCATTGTCATATATTTCTGATTTGCGATCTTTCGTGGGTTCGCTGAAGGGCCTGGAGGGTTCCTTAACGCCCGATGCGACTACCGAACTCCAGTCCTTAACGGCATCGATAGGGCATCGGCTGTCCGATCAATCGAAGCAGGGAATGCTGCTAAACACAGTGTTGGGATTTTCCCTGGAGCAAGCGACCCTGGCCGGATTGCCGGACGATGCTCCGTCGCCCTACACAGGTCTCACCGTCGCTCAGGCGAGAGAATCCATCCTCGCGGAACGTCAGGCCATTCGCCAGGAAATGGTGAATTTGCCAGACTTAGAAAAGATCCTTTCCACTGATCCGGAGCTGATGGAGCGTTACATCGACCGCGTCCGGCTGACAGGAGAGTTGGACGCAGCCCAGTGGTTGCACCGCGAGACGGATAGGGAAAAATGACAGATGGATCGAATCGCCGTTGAATCCTTGCTTCCACGATGTTCCTTGACAATGTGGGCGTCAGCCTCCCATGCTGGTGGCAGCTTTTTCCTTACACTTTTCTCTCATGCGTATTCAGTCCGCGATCTTTGAAACCAGCGCACCGACCTTGGCCGACTGCCCCGAAGTCACCATGCCCGAGTGCGCCTTCATCGGCCGCTCTAATGTCGGCAAGTCCTCCCTGCTCAACATGCTGACGGGAAAAAAAGACCTCGCCAAAGTCTCCGCCACGCCCGGCCATACCAAGCTCATCAACTATTTCATCATCAACCAAAAATGGCGCATGGTGGACCTGCCGGGCTATGGATTTGCCAAAGTCAAAAAGGATCAGCGCGACTTCTTCCACGACGTGATCGCCGAATACATCAGCGCCCGCGAGGGACTGGCCTGCACCTACGTCATCCTCGATGCCACTCTCACACCGCAGCGCATCGATCTGGAATTCGTGCAGTGGCTCATCCAGCTGCGTCTCCCCTTCGCGCTCGTCTTCAATAAGATCGACCGCGCCAAGCCGAACGCCGTGAAAAAAAACATCGAGCTGTTTCAAAACGAGATGTCCCTCTGGACCACCGCCCAGCCCCAGGTTTTCCCCGTCTCCGCCAAAACCGGCAGCGGTGCCGGTGCTCTGGTGGAAAGCATGCAGCGGCTTTGACCAAATGGTTCTCCTCCATCTAACAGATTGCGTTGATTGCAACTTTCAGAGTTTCAGCTTTTCAACATTTCAGCGTTTCCCCCAATCCCTTCCTCCGTCTCCTTGATCAAACGCAGTTGTCCGCAGGCGGCTTCGATGTCGTGGCCTTTTTCGAGGCGCAGGGTGGCGGTGACGCCGGCTTTGGTGAGGATGTTGCGGAAGGCCTGGCAGTGGGAAATTTCCGGACGCTTCCACGGCAGCCCCTCGACGGTGTTGTAGGGAATGAGGTTCACTTTCGCTTGGAAGGATCGCGCGTGGGTGGCTAGGATGCGCGCTTGTTCGAGGTCGTCATTGATGCCTTGGATCAGAATATACTCTAACGTAAGATGTTGTTTTTTCTGCGCGTTCCAGTCGTGCAAAGCCTCGAACAATTGTGACGTCGGATACTTTTTGTTCACCGGCATGATCTGATCGCGCACGGCATCGGTGGCACCGTGCAGGGAAATCGCCAGGCGGATTTGGCGCGGATGGCGTGCCAGCTCGCGGATCTGCGGCACCAGGCCGGAAGTGGAAATCGTGAGATGCCGCGCTCCCAGATTCAGGCCCCAGGGCGAGGTGATGAGTTCGATCGCTTGCAGCAGATTTTTGCTATTCGCCAGCGGCTCGCCCATGCCCATGAAAACGAGATTGTCAATGCGATCCCCGGCGAGCATTTCCGTCTGCAACACCTGCGCGGCGATCTCGGCGGCGGTGAGGTTGCGCGTGAATCCGGCCAGGCCCGAGGCACAGAACTTGCAGCCGTAGGCGCAGCCGACCTGGGAAGAAACACACAGCGTGAGCCGGTCCGCCCGCCCGCCATAGAGCGCGGGATTCGCGGGAATGAGAACGCTCTCGATGTAGCGGCCGTCGTGCAGCTTGTAGAGCATTTTGCGCGTGGTATCAGTGGAGCCGAGTTCACGCGCGGGCGTCAGCGGATAGAGGGAAAAATTTTCCTCGAGGTAGGCGCGCAAGGCTTTGGGCAGGTTGCTCATCGCATCGATCGATGCCGGGCGTTTTTTCCACACCCAGTCGAGGATTTGGTCCGCGCGATACGCCGGATGCCCGTGCTCCGCGAGATGGGCGGCCAATTCCTCTTTGGTGATTCCGAGTAGCGAAGGTTTCATAAAAAATGTGTTAGCCCGCGAAGGCGAGCCGTTGGCGCAGGACAGGATTGCCGTGCGCGGCGGGCTGGCACACATGTTCGATCATGTGCTGCCAGTGTTCATGCCCCGAAAGGATTTCCACTTCAATGCGCAAGAACCAGACCGGCACCTCTGCCAGGGTGCTTCGGGGATAGCGCACCGCGTCCTTTTCCGTCGTCACGATCATCTCCAGATCGCGCTCCAGACAGCGCTGCGTGAACTTTTCAATTTCGCGGCTGGAAAAACGGTGATGGTCCGAGAAGCGTTTTTTGACATCCACGCGTGCGCCCAGTTTCACGAGTGAGTTTTCAAAGTTTTCGGGTACCGCGATGCCCGACAAGGCGGCGATGTGTTTCCCTTGCAGGTAGTCGAGAGGCTTGCGCTCGAAGGTCGCGAGATTTTCCAGGTGCCTGGGACCGTGGGTGGTGGTGATGATCGGGGCCGTGGGATTGTAGCGGCGGAGTTTTTTGATCAGAGGGCCGTGATCCGAGCCATCGGATTTCGTCAGGATGATGTAATGGGCCCGGGAGAGATTGGCGCGCGGCTCGCGCAGGGTGCCCGCTGGCAGCATGGCTCCGGTGCCGAAGGGCGTGTTGGCATCCACCAAACACAAATCCAATCCGCGCGACATGCGCAAGTACTGCATGCCGTCATCGAGGATCAAGGTATCGGAGCCCAGTTCCTTGATCGCGAAACGGGCGGACTTCACACGATCACGATCGACCAGGACCGCCACGCCATCAAGGTTGCTCGCCAGCATGAAGGGCTCATCGCCGGCGAATTTCGAATCCAGCAAAATCGCCCGACCCGTGGACACAATCTTCGGCATCAGCTCCGGCTTGATCCGATGGCCGTGGGATGAAGTCCATTTCTGGGCTTCCGCGAGCGCCTTGCTTTTGTAGCCGCGCGAGAGAATCGCCACCTGCCGCTGCCGGTCGCGCAGCGTGCGCGCGAGCAGCTCCACCACCGGTGTTTTTCCCGTACCGCCCACCGTCAGGTTGCCCACGGAAATCGTCAGGGTGCCCATGTGGTGGCGCTCCTTGTAGTCGTTCAAAAACAAAAATTTCCGCGTCTGAATGATGGCACGGTACAATCCCGAAAGAGCACGCAAGGCCCAACGCGTGAGGAAGGCGCGGAATCCCCGCACCCGTCCGAAAATCACGTCGGAGGCCCAACGCTCGAATTCTTCGATCCTTTCCTTCACCGGCACTATCGTTACCCGCAGCGCCGCTCATGAAAAGGGCAAAATTGCAGCAACTTTCTTAAAACGCGTAGTCGAGGCTGAGCAACAGACCGTGTTCCGTGATGTCATAGGTCACATCGCCATCGGTGTAGTCGGAATAGTTCGCCTTGTAGCCCACGCCCAGCGAAAGCTTGTCGTTCACGCGGTATCCGAGGGAAATCAGGGCATTTCCCGCGAAGTCCGATGCTACGCCGAATCCGCCCACATCCGCCATCGCCGTGATGAACGTTTTTTCATTGATATCATACTGGTAACGCACACCAACGATGGGATCCACCCAGGTCATGTCGGAGGACTTGCTGAAGGTGCGGCCCAGCGGTCCTTTCCCTCTGGCATCCACATCCACTTTCAGCCAGTTGACGCGGACTCCGCCATAGACATCCATGCGGCTGTCCTCGGTATCGAGCACGTTGTAGAATACCGCGAAGTTGCCCATGAATTGCTGCAGCTCCATGTCAAAATCAGCGCGCGGCAGCGAGCCCGATGGTTTCAAACTGATGTAGAGCAGGTCCGTAAGGAAACTCCACTTGCCTTTGCCCACCTCGAAAGAACCCATCACGGTGGAGCTCAGGTTGGGCAACAGCTCATCATACACGTCCAAATCAAGCTGCAAGGGCTCACCCTTTACGATCATGTGACCATTGAGGCTGGGAAGCCAGCCGGGGAGCGAGAACTGGTAACGCCAGTCGGAGTCCGCCGTGGTGGTGAAGGTCGCATCAGTGGCCGAAGTCACCGTGGTGGCGGCGCTTGCGGGAATCGCGGAGAGGAACAATGTGGAAGCCAATAGCAATGTGGTTTTCATGATAGGAGAGGTATAGAAGATAGGATTTAACAGGGAAAGAACAAAATTAACGCCGTCTGCCGCCACCACTTCTGCCACCGCTGGAGCTGGGGGCGGATCGCTGGAAGGATTGCGTGCGCTGGGTTTGGGTATTGCCGCGTGAGCGCGATTGCGACATCGAATCGAGCGATTGACGGCTGGTGCTTTGCGTGGTCGTGGGACGCTGCGTCGGCGTGGTCGGGCGGGTCGTCGGCTGGGCAGGCCGCTGCGATGGTGCCGTGGCAGTGGGTTTGGTTGCTTCGGCAGGTTTCCAACCACTACCGGTATTGCTGCTCCAGTTGCCGTTTGAGTCTTTTTTGTACACATTGCCATCGTGTGCGGCATAGACGTTGTCATTCTTTGTTTTGACAACAGCGCCTTGGCCGTTCTTGGTATCCCATCCGACTGCAGCGCCTCCTTGGTTATTGCGTCCTCCGGCGACGGTGCCAGCATCACCGGAAACATAACCAGCGGTGGCGGCTTTGCCCGTGACCGGATTGTACGCAGCGGCGCGCCCGGCAGAGCCATAAGCGGTGCTGACACGACCGCCGGCAGCAGTGGCTCCGGTGTACGGATTGTAGGCTCTGGCACCTGATACTGTGCCATACGGAGTCGCGCGATATCCGGCAGCGGCATAGGTTCCGGTATGCGGATTATACGCCTGGCGATAGCCCGCGCTGCCGTAGGGTCCATAGGCATAGGCACCACGGCTGTAAATGCCCGTAGCGGGATTGTAGGCCGCGACATAACCAGCACCGCCATAGGGGCCGTAGACACGACCCGCCGCACCATAGTAACCGCCGTAGCCGTAATGATAGACGGCACCGCAGCCGTACGAATACCAAGAGGAGGGCGGATAGCAATAATGGTCATGGTGGTCATCGATCAATGCCGCTACCAACAAGCCCGCGCCAAACATCAGCACGCCATTCGCCGCCACATACTCACCGCTGTAGCCGGAGGTTTGATTGTAAATGACGGTGTCAGGAGTGGACTCCTTGACGGTCACGTAGGTGACATTGTGCGCCGGGCTGGACACGGGGATGGAGTAAATTTCGTTAGGCACTGTGGTCGCCCAGGCCCAGGGGCCATTCGCTGTTGTGGCGGAAAACCACACGCCTTGGTCGCAGCAGTAGTAGCCATTATTGACAAGAAACACCGAGAAGGGAGAGTTCACCGCGTATTTCACCGAGGTGGGCGGGATAGGCTCAAACACCGGCGCTCCTTTGTAGGTGACTTCCAGCGTCGGCGCTTTGGTGGTATCGACAAAAGTGGATTGTGGCACCGATGCCAGCAATACGGCATCCTTCGCCTCATCCGTTCCGGGCACGGTGGACTTGACGAAGGCGAGCGGATGATCATCCGGAATGTTTTTGAAATCATCGGGCAGGTTGTTGCTGGCGGCTTCCCAGGGACCATCGAGTTTCGGCGCGCGGAACCAGCGACCGGCGACCTGATAATAAAATTTTCCGCCAGCGGAGTCTAGCATCAACAGGCTCTCGGTATTCGCCACTTCCAGCAACTTGGTGTTGGGAATGGGCTTGTAATCGGGATCGCCCGCGGTGAGCAGCAATTCGGCAGGCTGTTTGCTGGCATAGACATGCTCCGCGACATCGACTTTTTTCGCGGGAATGTGCTTGCGGATTTCCGCCCAGTTGTCATCGGCGGGCAGCTTGTTGAGTTTGTCCGGCAAGGTAGTCGCCACCGTCCATGGTCCCTCGGCAGAAGTAGCGGTGAGCCAGTGATCGTCGTTGAGCAGATAGAAACTTTTGCTCGAGGGCTGATAGAACACGTCCCAGTTGGTGTTGAGCGCGAACATCAGATCGGGGTCCGATGCCACTACCGGCTTGAACTGCGGCTCGCCCATGAAGATGACCAGCACGGCAGGTTTGTTGCTGTAGAAAATCTTCGGCGGCGCAAGGCTGACATCCACCGTTTTCTGCACGGCAGCGGACTCGGAGTCAAGACAGGCCAGCACGCGATCGAGCGATACCGTGATGAGTTGCTGCGGCGGGCGAATGGCATCGACGGTGGTGCGGAGGGATTTTTCCTCCTCGGGGGAAACTCCCGTGAAACGGATCTCCCGTTTGATGGGGAATACTTTCACCGTCCGGGCGGTCTGGTCCACCAGCGTTCTGGCCTCAATCTCCGCGACGCCGAACTTGGGTTCTTTCATCACGCCTTCCACCTCGATGGCACAGCGGAAATGAATGGTCGTGTAGTCCTTCCACTCATCGACCTGCGGTTGATAGATCGTGAGTTTTTTATTTTCCGCGGCGAACTCGCGCGGCCAACCGGGATCGGCGGGAGGAGGGGCATCCTGGGCGATGGAACTGAAACACAGCCCGACCGCGATAGGCAGCATTGTAGCAATACGATGAATGGTGTTTTTCATAGGTTTATAGAGTTGTTGCATGGAAAGATTGTATCAGGAAATAGAGGCGAAAAAATTTCAGGCGGGAGAGGGAAATCATGAGTTGGAGTTGCTCTGAGCACGGTGATGGGGGCTGGAAATGATCAGGCCGGCATCCGCAAATGCGTTTCCGATCATATACCGTAAATCACTGCTGATGGTATCCGCGGATACCTTGCTGGTATCAAACCAGAAGAGCAGACGGAAGACCAGCGCCTTTTCGCCGAAGTCCTCGAAGCACACCTCGGGTGCCGGATTTTTCAGGACCAGTCCGTGCTCATGCGCCACAGCCAGCAGCGCGTGGGATACTTCGCGGGTGGGCGACGCATAGTCCACCCCCACCGTGACCGAGTGGCGCAGCAATGAATCGCTCAGTGTCCAGTTGGTCACCTGATTCTCTAACAGATTGCTGTTGGGAATGATGGTATCGATGCCATTACCGTGGGTGATGATGGAGGCACGCATGCCGATGCTGCGGATGCGCCCCGTCACACTGTCGATCTGCACGGTGTCGCCCACCTTGAGCGGGCGCTCGAAAATCAGGATGATGCCGCTGATGAAATTCTTCAGCATGGTCTGGGTGCCAAAACCTACGCCAATGGCCAGCGCACCGCCGAGGAAGGCAAAAACCGTGAAGGGAATGCGGACGGTATTCAGTCCGTACACCATCAGCAAGCCGAGGCCGAGGCAGAAGACGAATTTCGCGACAAGCTCCGCAGCTGTGGCGGAAATGCCCACCTTGCGCGCCACGATCGATTCCACCTTGCGCGCGACAAAGCGCAGCAATAGCCAGCCGACCGTGAGAATCACGGCGAGTCTCGCGAGCTTTGCCACAGTGACGGCACGGTAGGTGGTGATCTTGTTGCCGTTGACCACCTCGGTTTCCTCGGCAAGATAGAGCTCGGCATTCCACAGGGCGCTCAGCCGTGAAGTGACCAGGTCGAGCGCGGGTATGTTGACATGCTCGCCTTCGAGATCGGCGATGGCGAAAGTGATGCGGCGCTGAATCCGGGCGACCTGCTGCATGCTCTCGCGCATTTTTGTTAGATCAATTTCGGCCGCCGCCGTGCTGCCGCCGGCGAGCCGGAGCTGGGCGATCTCGGTCCAGTCATCGACACGGGTTTTGTGCTCGTTGAGAGTGGCGAGTGCTTTTTTGGCCACTGCCGTATCCTTGGTTGAGAATCCTTCGAAACGGGCATTCCAGAAGTCTTTTTGCAAATCGAGGAACTCGATTTTCCAAGTCAGCAGCGGATTGGGCGTCGGGGACTGGCGGCTGGTGGCGACCAACGCGGCAACGGCCTCCTGTCTCTCACGCGCGATGGTTTGCTGGACAGCATCGAGATCTTTTTGAGGAAAGATGATTTTCCCTTCGAGCGCTTTTTCTTTGAGTGTGGCCAGTTCGATTTGGGGGCCTATCATGTCCAACTCCGCTTGCTGGGACTGAAGGCGCAAACCGAGACGCGCCACCAGCTCGGCGGCAAAACGTGAGGAGAGCTTCTCGGATTTGACCGAGCGCTCGGCACTCTGGCGGGCTTCGGGAGTGGTGGCGCTGCTGGCCTCATCGGCGAACTCACGCTCGGCCTGCAGGTGCGCGTCGAGCTTGTCGCGCGCGGCTTCGATTTCCGTGCGGAAGATGCGGAGTTGCGCCTCGCCGGCGCGCTGAGCGGCCGCCAAATTGGCCTGCGTCTCACGGACCTCATCGAGGAGCAGGATCGAGTAAGGCGGAGGCTCGGTGAAACCACGCCACGCGCCGAGCGCTTGGACGGCCGCATCACGCCCGGCCTGGGCCTTGACGAGAACATCCAGCGCGGTCAGGTGGAACTGGCAAATGGCATCCAGTTCTTGCAGCCGCTGACGGAGCTCGGGATCGGCGTCTGTGGGCAGCGCGCTGCTTTCCGCACGGACGGCGGCGAGGCGTTTTTCGATCTCGGACCGTTTCGAGAAATCACCCGACAAGGCATCCTGAGCCGCCAGCCGGTGGGGCAACATGACCAACGAGACGGCAAGGAGAAGTCCCAGGGAAAATCTATGGCGCAACGGGTTCACGATTAGTCGGTAAGGTGCAGATGGAGAATGCGGCGGGCTTCCTCGATACCCTGCGGGTCTTGATGAGAGCTGTGGCCGGAGGGAACGATTTTTTCGGAAGCCGCTCCATCAAGATGCGAGCTCCAGTAGGCAACCACGCCGTCCGAGGAATCGGGCGTGTCGCCTTTGCCGCGATCCCCCACGATGGTGTGATAAGGGATGCGCCCCACGATGGGATGCTTGTTGATCTCCTGAACGAAGGGATTTCTGGGCGAGAGTGTGCCAATGCTGTTCGGCGCGCTATTCATTGTCAGGCCGGCGATGTCGGCGGAGGCCGCGGAGATCGCGGCGTTGCGGACATCAGCCACAAGACTGGGCACCTGGACGAGACGCGAGGCGGTGGCACCAATCCAGTTGGAAGCGAGGATGGAACCACGGTGCGGACCGGAGTAGAAGAGGACGCGGTCCACTTCCTTGCGATCGCTGAAAACCAATGATTTCCTCAACACCTCGCTGCTATTGCCTGTGAGCTTTGTTTCCGAAGGTGATTTCCCGAAGGCTCTGATCCACAGCTTGTCTCCGACATCGGTCACCATCAGGCGGCTGACGAGGCTTCCCATGCTGTGACCGATGAGGACCATGTTCCTGTGACCGGGGTAGTCGCGCTTGACCTCATCGAGTTCGCGACGGAGCAAGGACGCGGAGTAGGGATAAGGATAGCCACTGGGATAGCTGAAGACCCAGAACTGATAGTTTTTGCGGATCTTCGGATCTTGCAAGAGCTTGTAGTACATGGGAGCGAAGGATGCCGGTGTATCCTGCAGGCCGTGGACCATGAGCACGGGGATGCGCTTCGGGTCATACGGCTGCAGGAAATTCAGGTTCGCGGTGTCGTTGTAACGGGATGGGCGGAGCAAGCGGGCGAGACCGAGTTTGTCGATGCGTGCCTTGGAGAGGCCAAGCATGGTGGCCGCACCATAGTCTGCGGCGAGCGGGCGGGATTTTCCGGCGAGCGAGATGGTTTCCACCTGATAGGGATCGATGAGCTCGAGGGTGGTGGTTTTTCCTTCGAAGCGGACGATGGCGGTGAGATTGCGCAGCGGCAGATTGCTGCGGACTTGTTCACGGCCGATGCCTACAAACGATGTCACCAGAACCAGTGGCGCGCCGATGCCGGAAACCTGGGCGCGGTGCTCGGCGTATTTGCCATGGAACGCGAGGGTATCGGCAGGGAACAATTGGTCTTTGACTGGCGAGGTGCCCGCGGGGGCGATCCCTTTGAGTCGCTGGGTGCCGGAGAGTGTTATGGGCTTGCTCCAGGGATCCTCACCAGTCTGTTCCAGATGCTCGATGAGGCGCGCCACTCTGTAGTTGTAGGCAGGGATGGCGGAATCATCGCCCAGGCGTATTCTTGCATAGTCACCGCGAAGGGAGGAGAGAAGCGCTACGGTGTTTGGGGACACGGCGGGTGCGCCAGCGGGAGCAACGGGCTTTTCCATCCGGACAGATACCGGCGCGGAACATTGGGAGAGCAGAGCGACACCACACATCAATCCGAATGAGCGGATCCATGTGCCGGGATTGACTAACGTTGGCTGATACATCATACGAGGTGTGGGTGTGGTTAAAAGTGCCAGGCGAATCCAGCAACAAGCTTGTAGTCCATACTTTCAGATGTTAACGGGACTTCAAGTCTGAAAGACAGCGCGAATTGATTCTCCGGGCCCCACACTTGGGTAACTCCGAGTTCAAGACGGTGGCGGTCAGACTCATTCAGAAAATTCCACCTCGGCTTGTAGGTGGCCGCTGCGGACCAACTGTCGCTGAGCCTGAATACGACGGGGAATTTCAGTTCGAGAGCACTGACGTCGTCATCGCGCTCTTCCATCGGTGTGAAGGTGTATTCGACGTTGACCCCCAGATTGAGCCAATCGTTGGCATCCCAGCGAAGCGCCATGGTTGGTCGCAAAATCAGCGCGTTGCCGCCGAGGGCGGAATCCGTCGCGGTATCGAACTCCGCATTGAGACCCGCCCCCCAGCGAAGGTCGTTCGCGAAGCGCCCGATGAAGCCGCTTCGCAGTTCAAGGTCGCCGATTCCGGATTCATCCGAGGCGGATGAGTCGATCCACCTCACGGGAACCATCATCTGAACGCCAAAGGCGAGGTTATCGCTGAGGGCATAGCCGCCGCGCACCGAGTTCTCGATTTTCCAGAAATTCTCATCGTCGTCATGGCTTTCGTAACTCAGCTCGCTCAAGACCCGACGGCTGAGCAAGGTCGTGTCATAGGGCAGGCGCCACGCGTTATCATGAGAATGCTCAAACCATTCCCGGCGGGAATCATGCTGCTGCGCATGGAGACCGGCGACAAGAATCGTCGTTACAAAGATCCAAGCGGTGTGAAAGCGGTGCCTCATCATAGCAATCATTCTTGTTAGGTGTCTCGGTGATTCTGGCGCAGGGAAATTTTACGGATTCACCACTGGAGTGAGCAGGAGAGGGTGAAAGTGTCATTGTCGGAGCCGACTTCTTCCTGCGTTCGGATGCCGATGTAGGAGATCTTGAATCCGAAGTTGCGGTTGACAGGAATGCCCGCACTCAAACCAAAGCCGAGGTTGCCTTTGCGGTCGTCTGCGGAAACCTGATCGATCGTGGATTCCCCACCGTACCCATAGCCGGCACTGGCACCGAGCCACACACCGGGCATGAAGTTGTAGATCAGATGGCCCTGTCCAATGAAGAGAGGATCCTCCTCGAGTTGCCTGCCGTTGAAAAACTCGTCGTTGTCCGTGAAGAATGTCACAGAGGTAGAGAGCTCCATGGTCCACTTGCCGCGGGTGTGGACGACGCCGAATTGCGGAGTGAAGGAGTAACGGTTCGCGCCGAGGTTGATGAGCTTGTCCTCAAAATACTCACCGGTGGGCAGCGTCATGACCAAGCCCGCGCCGACGATGGTCTCGGTTTGCGTCGCCTTGCGGTATTCGATAAATTCCTCTCGCTCGAGCGGCGGTGCGCCGTAGAGATTCACCGCGAAACGAACAGTGGTGTCCGCCCATCCTTCGCGGTCGATGGCGGCGGGAGTTCCGTTGACCAATCCGCTCCACGAACCGCTCTGATACATCTGAAGCAGGTCGACTCGCGCGGATTTTCCTAACAGCTCAAAGGCGTGGATATACTTGAGGGCTGCCGTGTTCATCTCGAACTCCCCGTCCTCGATCCGCAGCACCGGATTGAGAAAAATATCGCCCTCGGTGTAGGCATACGCAAGACCACCAAAGTTCCCACCAAGCGGCAGGTGGCTCCAGCGGCGCGGTTCGATGTCTTGTGCAAGACAGGGTTGCGCAACGATGAACCACGCAAAAATGCCGGATAAATCAGCGGACCATCTACGAAAACAACTGTGTTTATTCATGCTGTTGCGGTGAGAGGAAGATCCGGACCAGTCCGCCGGTGCCGAGGTGGTGGTTGAGGGCGGAGAGCAGGTTGTAGAAAAGCAAGGCACCCGTCACGCAGATCGTGTTCGCCCAGAGATGAGGCATGTCCTTGTGCCGGAACACATTCATCAATGCGGGGCCGAACCCACCCTGCTCATGGCGCGACTCGATAGCTTTTTCTAACAGAATCACGATCAATGTTCCGAACGCATAAAGGAGGGTGCGCAGGATGACCTTCACCAGAACCGGCCGATTCCGCAGCCACGAACCGAGGGAGACATGTTCCAAAATCAGCACGACCTTCGCGAGGATCAAGGCACCGATCAGCACCGCGGAGACGCTGCCGAAACGAATCTGGTAGTCTTCCAGGATGAGCACCTTCAGTCCCATAAAGACTCCCAGCCACGCGGCAAAAAAGAGCGTGATCAGGACTACCGCTTTCAGTTCGTGTTGCAATTTTTCTTTGGCACTCATGAGGATCGGATGAATCAAATACAATGTCGGACTTCAACCATTCAATGAATCGTTTTTATCGTGGGAGTCGTGAAATGATAGCCATTTAAGGAAACAAAAAAGTCAGGCCCAGACGCAGGCCCCACTCGGGACCGTCTTTGGGTTTCTCGGCGTAGTAGCGTATGCCGGCGAAGGCCTGCATGGGCTGATCGCCGATTTTGAAAAGTTGCGCCACTTGGAAATTCACAGGAACGGTCCACTGGTCGTTGGTCCAGTCATAGGTCGTCTCCGTATTGAGCGTGAAGGACGTTTTGGTAGGCGTGATGTAAGTCAAAAACGGTTGGAAGAATGTGGCATTCACCGAATCGCGATCGTCCTCACCCGCAAAGTCCCACAAATGATTGACCAGCGCACCGTAGGTCCACGGACCGTCTTGTTTGAGCACCACTGCCGTCGGACCCGCGCACCATTGCTCCGCGCCTAACAGTTCATCGGTGGCGGTGGGCACGAGGAATGCCGGCCCCACGCCCCAGATCAGTTCGCTGTTTTTCGGGGAAAAGAAAAAACTCTGCGTGATGTCGCCCAGTCCGGATTCATCGAGCGAGTCGCCCATGGCGGCCAAACCTTCCTGCTCGATCACAGGAAGAATGGTGCGCGAGATGAGAGTCCAGTCCTCATTCAAACTGAACGGAACGACTGGCTGAATGTTGGTGCGCCAGATCGTTCCATCGCCCGGACCAACGCCGAAGTCGAAATTGCTCTGGATTGGCAGACTGATGAGGTCAGCAATGGGATTGGCGAGTTTTTGAGCGAGTTCGACATCTTGCGCATGAAGCGCGGCAGTGGAAAGAGCGAGTAAGGCGATCGTGGTGCGTTTTTTCATGGATTGGGTTGTGTATGTTTATTTTTTTGCTTTGAAAGGCCCGTCATCGGTCAGGATCACGCCGTTTTCCTCCACATACTGATCCCACAGGGCGAGCAGCGCTTTGGTTTTTTCCGGCTCCTGCTTGGAGAGATCTTTGGTTTCACCGGGATCGTTCTTGATATTGAACAACTCCCACTCGCCGGTGCCGCCCGCGGTCTTGAGGATGTTGCAAAGCTTCCAGTCGCCCTGACGCACCATGCGGTTGCCAAAAAGCTCCTCGCCGATCCAGTCTTTGTCCGTGCGCACTGTCTCGCTCTTGCCGGCGAGAATCGGGGTGAGAGATTTGCCACGCAGCGGCGCGAGTTTCTTGTCGGTTTCAGAGGGATGTTTGGCTCCGGCGAGTTCCAGGAACGTGGGCACGAGATCGGTCACGTGCATGATCGCAGGCTTGATGGCACCCGCGTTTTTCACACCGGCACCCGCGATGATCACGGGCGAGTGAATGCCGCCCTCGGAGGTCCAGGCTTTGTAGAAGCGGAAGGGAGTCGAGCCCACCTGAGCCCAGGCGGCACCGTAGTCCGTCGCGGAACCTTTGCGCCCCCAATTCTCAGGGCGGGTGTCGAAGTGCTCAAAGAACCACTTTTTGGCTTCCTCGTTGAAAACCGTCGCGACCAGTGCGCCCAGTTCGACGGGCTCCGCGCCGTTATCGGAAAGGAAAACCACCACCGTGTTTTCATATTGACCTGTTTTTTTCAAATGATCGATCAGGCGGCCGATGTGGAAATCCATGTTCGCCAGCATCGCGGCGTAGACTTCCATCCGGCGGGCCGAGAGTTTTTTCTGCTCGGCTGTGAGCGTGTCCCAGGCGGGGACGCTCGGCACGCGCGGTGAGGCGACGGTATCCTTGCCCACGATGCCCAATTCTTTCATGCGCGCGAGACGCTCCTCGCGAATGGCATCGTAGCCCTTGTCGTAAACACCTTTGTATTTTTCGAGCCAGTCATCCGGCGCGGACAATGGCGAATGCACCGCCTGGAAGCTCAGGTAGGCGAAAAACGGTTTGCCATCCGCCTGGTGTTCCTCGTTGCACTTGATGATGAAGTCGGTATAGGCCTCCGAAGAAAAGTGATTGTCGGGCAGTTTTTCGAGCGGCTTGCCATTGAGGGTAAAGTTGAGATGCGGGTGGGCGGGATTGGGATAGGTCATGTCGCTCCAGTTGCTGCCGCCCCCTTGCAGCAGGGTGAAATCGCGCTCGAAGCCCATCGCTGCGGGCCATTGTGACGGTTCGTAGCCCATGTGGGATTTCCCCGCCCAGTAGGTGTGATAGCCCGCCTCTTTGATGACTTTCGCCACCGGCACAACGCGTTTGTTCAGATATCCTTCGTAGCCGGGTTTTCCCTTCTGCTTCGGTCCGGCCAGTTCATCCATGTTGCCAAAACCGGCGACATGGTGATCGCAACCGCTGAGAAGCATCGAACGGGTTGGAGAACAGGTGGGGCCGACGTAGAAATTCGTCGCCCGGATGCCGCTCTTCGCAAGCGCGTCGATGTGCGGTGTCTGGACCTCGCCGCCGAAACAGGTGATGTCCGAGTAGCCCATGTCATCCGCGATGATGAGCAGGATGTTGGGTTTTTTCTCGGCGGCGTGAACGGCCGAGACAATGAGCAGTCCGGCGCAGAGGCGAGTGAGGATTTGTGACGATCGGATGAGTTTCATGGGCATGGGGTGCTGACTTTTGACTTTGTTTGTTCGCAAGATAGATACGAATCATTTCTCTATTACGACTCCCGGTGGCTGCCAAGTGCCTTCACCGGGCGGAAGGATGGAAGGAGCCTCGGTCTTGGGCCAGTAGAGGCGCATGACCATGTAGATGGGGCCATCAGGCGAGGGCAACCAGTTGCTCTCCTTGTCACCGCCGGGGTTTTCTTTTTGTATGTGAATCGTCAAAGAGCCGTCGTCGTTTTTCTTCATGCCGGACAGCATGGGGGAATTGATCAGGTAGCGGTTGATCGGATTCTTGATGAGGAGCTGGCTCTTGCCGTCGTACATCGTGACCGACCAGAACGCGTTCGCAGGAGGCAATTGTCCTGCGGGGAAAGTCAGCGTATACTTGTGCTTGCTGGTGTCGATGATTTCCCCATCCGGCAGCCAGCGGGTCATGGGATAGACGGCTTCCACGGCATTGTTGCCGAAAATGCCTGCCTGCGCGGCAGCGGCACGGAGCAGCCAATCGCCTTGGTAGAAATCGCGATTGCCGAATGCCGAGCCGACCTGCCAGCCGTTGATGCGTTTGCCGATGGTGGCTGTGCGTTCCTGCACCTTCGCCATGCCGGCTTTGACACCCTCGAGCGCGGCGGCTTTGTGAGCGGGCGGGAGCTCGTGGAAGTCGAACTTTTTTCCTTCCCCGAGGCCGATGCTGGCGAGCTTCGCCCGGATGTCCTTCTCCTCAGGACCGGGTGGCGAGACCTGCATGACGAATGCCAGCAGTTCGAAAAAATTCGTCTTGGCGAGCTGGGTGTTGCTCTTCGGGAAGTCAAGGACCGCTGCGGCGGGTGGTGCGGGTTGTTTGAGAAACGAGGAGAGCGGTTTCAACTGATAGGCGTCCTGGACTTTCGCTACGTTCGGCAAGTCTTCCGGACCGAAAAGTTGGGTGCGGAAGATGGCGATGGTGAACTGCGAGGTGGCACGCAACACGCCTTTGATTCCCGCGGGAGTCTCGCCTTTCCACTCCGGTCCGGCCACCAGGTAGTCGCCCGCCTCATGACCCGTCGCACGGCTGCCGATGTAGCCGAAGTTGAACGTGTTCCAATCGACGAACTGGATGGAATAGTAGCGCTTTTTTTCAACGGCGGGCACCGAGATCACATAAGGCTCCGCACGCAGGTCGAGGCAGACGAAGGAATACGGTGTGTCGCTGTTCGGCACGATGACCGCCGTGTCCTCGTAAGTGAAAACGCGTCGGCTGTGAACCAACTCGCCCATGGGGCTCTTGTATTGCGAGGATGCCTTGTCCAACCAAAATTCATAACTGGCGGTGTAGGCCATGACCAGGGGCAGGCCATAGATGTAGGCTTCTTCAGCAACGGCCTTTACCTCCTCGACCGCAGGCATGTCTGCTTGCGCGGCACAGGGTTGCATCGTGGCCGTGACTGCAGCGATGGATGCAGCGAGAGCATAGGAGAAACACTTCACAAAAAAATTCGGTTAGGGTTTGTAGTTGCTCATGCCGGGGCCGGTCTTGTCATAAACGTTGAAGAACTCATCCGCCATGATGGTGGCCACTCCGCCTTCCGGCTTTTCGATCAGATCCTTTTCCAGCGTGATGACACGGAACTTCCAACCAGCAGGCAGCTTCTTAAACTGACTTCCCCCTGCGGCAAGGAATTCGTCATAGGTGTGCTGCGGTTTGAGCCCCAGTTGGAACCCTTTCATGATCCAGGTGTTGCCATCCGGTGCGTCGAGTATGGCCACCTTGGTTCCCTTGTCCCAGCCCAGTCCGCTCTTCCGCGCGATGGTCACAGGTTTGTAGGGCGTGGTTTCCCCCACACCGCCTTTGTTGTCGCCCATGTTCAGTTGGGCAACCCAGACGGCCTTGATGCCATTGAAGTCGCGCTCGACGCCGGTTTCGATTTCGGTCCAATTGGGCAGCCAAAGTTTCGGGCCGTTCAACGATGCGTTAAGGACACCGAAGTCGGTCTTCATTTTGTCAAAGTCGAGCCCCTCAACCAGCGCCTGCGGAGAGGTGTCCTTGGACTCTGGAATGCCACTTGGCGTGAACAGTGTGTTGTAACAGGCGGCGACCAAACTCCCTGTTTTCGGTTCGCGAGCTGCCAGGAAGATCTCGATGAAACGCGCTTGGTGCAGGTTGTCGACCCGCTTGGATTTGGCGGCGTCGCCATCGGCCAGCACGGCCGGAGCCGCGGGTGCGGGCTTCTCTTCCGCGTTGGCGGAAATGTTGATGACGTTAATCAATGCGATCGCCGAAAAGACGGCGGCATGGCGGATGATGTTGTGGTGGAATGCGGTTTTGATAATGGAATTGATGGGTAAATAGGAGGCGATGGAAAGGGTTCTGGATGTTGGATTATTTAACAGGAGGAAAGGGAGGGAACGGAGGGTGGATTTTTGATGGAGATTGATTTTTGTTATTTGAAATTCGGAGATTTGATCAGGAGGCGAGGAAGGAGTGTATTCAAACCCTCCCTTTCCTCCGTTTCCTCCTGTAAAAACCTCTTCATGATCATTTCACTACGACGGTGATTTTGGGAATGCACGACTAGCGTTCACTTTTGCTCAACAGTGACCTTGAAGATCGTGCCGGTGAAGGCGCTGGGCGGGCCGGGCTGGTAGTCCTTGGAGACGTTCGTTTCCCCATCCATGCCGACATCGGCACCTTCGTCACCGGAGAAAACGAACGCCTGTGTTTTCGGGATCTGCCCTTCCGCGACTTTTTTCCCATCCACGCTGAGGATGGACTTGCCGCCGATGCCCGGTTTTTTCGCATCAGGGATGAACTCATAATGTAGCGTGTGTTT
Organism: Verrucomicrobiia bacterium; assembly: GCA_947462875.1. Taxonomy (GTDB): domain Bacteria; phylum Verrucomicrobiota; class Verrucomicrobiia; order Verrucomicrobiales; family Akkermansiaceae; genus UBA956. Next base: position 168,015 of record CANHQJ010000004.1, on the reverse strand, counting down.
CCCCGGTGCCAGCGGAGCTTCGGCGCTGATTCTGGTGTGCTCGAGGGCGAGGAAGTTGTATTCGTGGCGCACCATGCCGTCCTTCATGTAGAGAGCCCAGCCGCCGAAATAGCCGGCCTGCGCGAGAATGACACCGTTCGCCTTGTTGTCGGGCACCTCGATCTCGGCGGTGACGGTATGGGCCACGCTTTTCACGTTGATGAAGGCGTTCTCAGTCATGCCGGTCATGCCGGGATAAACCGTGAGGGACTTGCGCCCGCCCATGATGTCGGGGCGGCCCGCCAAAGCCGGATTGAAGCGCTCGAAGCGGCGGTCGTCGATGGGGAAAACATGATTGCGGATCGCTTCCTTGTTGAAAACCGCCTGCAGCTCCTTGAGCTTCGCGGGATTCTTCTCGGCGAGGTTTTCCGCCTGGCTGAAATCCTCATCCACCTTGTAAAGTTCCCATACGTCATCCTTGAGCGGCGGGAGCGCCGCCATGGCCCAGGGGATCGAGTGCCGGGTGCAGGCGACCCAACCTTCATGATAGATCGCGCGGTTGCCGAACATTTCGAAATACTGGGTCTTGCGTTGGTCGGGCGCGTCGGCCTTGTCGGCGGCGTAAATCATGGAGACGCCATCCATGGGACGCTGCTTGATGCCGTCCACGGCGGTCGGTTGCGGAATTTTCGTCGCCTCCAGCGCCGTCGGCGCTACATCCACGACGTGATGGAACTGGCTGCGGATTTCGCCCTTGGCCTTGATGCCCTTGGGCCATTGCATCACCATGCCGTTGCGGGTGCCGCCGAAGTGGCTCGCCACTTGTTTGGTCCACTGGAAAGGCGAATTCGTCGCCCATGCCCAGCCGATGGAGTAGTGCGGATAGGTGGACGGGCCGCCCCAGTCGCCCAGGTGCCCGAGCATCTGCTCGGCTTTGCCAATGATGCCGTTGAGCGCCATCATTTCATTGTAGGTGCCCTCGGGGCCGCCCTCGGCGCTCGATCCGTTGTCGCCCACGATGTAGAAAAAGAGCGTGTTGTCGAGTTCACCGATGGCTTCGAGCTGGGCGACGAGGCGTCCGACCTCCGCATCCGTGTGCTCCGCAAAACCGGCGAAGGTTTCCATCTGGCGTTCGAAGAGCCTCTTCTGCTCCGCGCTCATGCCGTCCCAGCCCGGAATCTCCTTGGGGCGTGGCGTGAGTTTTGTGTTCGCGGGAATGATGCCCATCTTCTTCTGCCGCTCGAAGGTTTCCTCGCGCAGCTTGTCCCAACCGCCGCTGAACTCACCCTTGTATTTCGCGATCCATTCCTTCGGCGCGTGATGCGGCGCGTGCGTCGCACCAGGGGCGAAATACATGTAAAACGGCTTGTCCGGCGTGAGCGATTGCTGCGCGCTCACCCAGCGGATCGCCTGATCCGTCATGTCCGTGGTGAAGTGGTAATCGGGCGACTGCTTGTGCTCGACGCGGGTCACGCCGTCGTAAATCGCGGGAGCCCACTGGTTCGTTTCGCCGCCGATGAAGCCGTAGAACTTCTCGAAACCCGAGCCCGTCGGCCAGCGGTCGTAGGGTCCGGAAACCGAGACCTCCCACGGCGGCGTCTCGTGATATTTGCCAAAAGCCGCCGTGCTGAATCCGTTGTATCGGAGGATTTGCGCGAGGGTCGTGATCTCCTTCGGTCGATTCCCGGTATTGCCCGGAAACGCCGTTGCCAATTCCATGATCGCGCCCGCGTTGTTCGCGTGGTGGTTGTGGCCCGTCAGCAAGGCCGTGCGCGTCGGACTGCACAGCGCTGTGGTATGGAAGCGGTTGAAGCGCAGCCCGTTGCCCGCCATCTTCTCCAAGGTGGGCATCCAGATCGGCCCGCCAAAGGCGCTGCTCGCGCCGAAACCGATGTCATCGATGAGTACGATCACCACGTTCGGCGCACCAGCGGGAGCTTTCACTTCGAAACGCGGCGGAGCCTTCGCGTCGCGCGCATCGAGGGTATCGATCGCTTTACGCGGTGGCTCGGCGATGGGTAGATTCCTGCGGTCGGGCCCGGTTTGTCCGAAAGCCGAGAGGGTCAGCAGACTGCCCCATGCAACCGCGAGGAAAGATAATGTTCGTTCTGTCATGATTTCTTTTGGTTTGTCTTGTAATTCTCTTATCGACTGCGCTCGTCAGCGTCCATTCATATTTTGCGGAGAAATTACACGATTTATGACAAGCTCCAGACTTTCCCGATGAAATCCCAGCGGTTCAGGCAATATCAACCAGAACCAAAATCTCCATCATCTCCATGAAAAACTGGACGTCCTTTCGCCCATGGTATTGAATGACGCATGACCCGACCCGATGCCCGCCACGCCGCTCAACTGCGCGAAGTTTCCTTCACGCCCAATGTAGCCCCCTACGCGCAAGGCTCGGTGCTCGTTTCCTTCGGCAGCACCCGCGTGATCTGCGCCTGCACGATCGAGGAGGACGTGCCGCGCTGGATGAAACAACAAGGCGTCAAGGGCGGCTGGCTCACGGCGGAATACTCGATGCTCCCCTACTCCACTCTCGAGCGCAAGCAACGCGACATCAGCAAGGGCAAGATCGACGGCCGTTCTTCCGAAATCCAGCGCCTCATCGGCAGGGCCCTGCGCGCGGTGGTCGATCTGAAAAAAATCGGTCAACGCACCTTGTGGATCGACTGCGATGTCCTCCAAGCCGATGGCGGCACGCGCACCGCATCGATCACCGGTGCCTGCGTCGCCGCTGCCATCGCCTGCAATCGCCTGATAGCTGCCGGAAAAATCAAGGATTTCCCGCTGACGCAACTCGTCGCCGCCGTCTCGTGCGGAGTGTTTGAACACGTGCCGGTTCTCGATTTGAACTACCTCGAGGACAAGGCCGCCACGGTCGATTTCAACGTCGTCATGACCGAGAGCGGCAAGTTTGTGGAAGTGCAAGGCAGCGGCGAGGAAGCCGTTTTTTCCAGCGAGGAAATGGCAGCCATGCTCGACTTGGCGAAAACCGGCATCGCCGAGCTGATAGAGAAACAAAAACAAGCCATCCTCGCCGCCGATCGTGTGAAGCCTGACGCGTTGCAGGACTTGGCCGCGGTCTTCGGCTCGGGACGCTAGAGGGAGCAGCGGTGATTTCCCCCGCCAGTGTAACAAAATCGTTTATTGCGAAAGTTCGTTCAAACCGCTATCCATGGCGTAGATGGAATCCCCCCGCATTGATGGACTTCGCGTGTTGCAGACGATAGGATCTGGAGTGAGCGGCAATGTGTATGCCGCCGAAGATGAGTCCGGGCAAAAGCTCGCCGTAAAAGTATTCCAGGGCATGGCCATCAACCGTGCCTTGCTGCAGAAAATGACCCTGCGCCTCGAGGCAGGCGGTTGGCCACGCGGCGTCATGCCCATCGATTCCGCCGACTTCGATTCTCGCCCCGCCCTGCGCGTGACGGCCGACTATCGCGATGACGACGGCCACCCGAGCAATCTCCAGCATCGCTGGGGCAAGGACCCGAGCCTCGTCGTCTGGGACGTAATCCGAGAACTCGCGCAGGCCCTCTCGCTGATGCACACGCGCCAGGTCGCGCACGGCAATCTCAAGCCCGGCAATATTTTCTTCAGCGAATCCGGCGAGCTGCTGCTGAGCGACTGGGCTCTCGGCCAAATGCCGGGCATTTCCCACCTGGAATACACCGATGCCTTTCTCTACCAGCCGCCGGAACAATTGCAACACCCCGAGGGCTACCTGGAAGAAGCCGGCTACCGTTGGGACGTTTACGCCTTCGCCACCCTGACCTTCCGCCTGCTCACCGGGCATTTTCCGCGCTGTGATGAAACGTTTTCCAAAGTCGCCCCCGCCTTCGGTGACAGCAAGCGCGAGAGCATCGTCGCCGATACCCAGAAAATCGCCGTAGGACTGGCCGCCGATTCCGTTCTCCCCTGGCCCACTCCCGCGGCGAGCGCCAGAGAGCAGGAATACCGCGACCTGCTGATGCAGTGCCTGCACCTCTCCGCCCCCGAGCGCCCCGCATCCATGGCGGAAGTCTCGCGGCAGTTTGAGGAAATCGATTTCCGCCACGATGCCGAGGAGCACCGCGATCAGCTGCTCAATCAATGCCGCCGCAGCAGCCAACGCACCTCCTTGCTCACGCTCATGAGCGGTCTTCTGCTCGCCTGCTCGATCCTGTTAGGCACCAATTGGCTGCGCACCAAACATCTGCTCAGCGATCAAAAATCCGCACGTGCCGCGGAAGTCGCTGATCTGAAAAAAACAGCCGGGGATGCCCTCAACCAAAAAGCCATCGCCGAACAACAGAAAGCCAAAGAAGTGGCGGCGGCACTGGCGGAACAACAAAAAGCCGAGCAAACCCTCGTCAACGAGCGCACCCAGTGGATCGAAAAAATCCGCGCCTCCCGCGAGCTCGGCGACAAGCTCTTCGACTGGGCCCTCACCAAAGGCCACCGCGATCTCCCTCTCCTCGATGGCCGCGAGGCGCGACTGCAACAACTCGAGGCCTACTACCAGCAGTTCCTCCGCGAGGCCGCCCTGTTGCCGGAATTGGAAGAGGAACGCGCGCGCGCCCAATTGCAACTCGCCGAAATCGCGCTCGCTTCCGGCGATGCCAAAAAAGCCGCCGCACAATTCGAAACCGCCCTGCCCGCCATGCAGAAACATCAACACGATGCCGCATGGACCGTGCGCATCGCCGCCGATCAGTTGCTGCTCGCCATGCTGTGGCAAAAATCCGGCGACGAACGCAGCGCGGAAGCGTTTGTCGTCGCGCGCATGGCCATCGATTCGCTGCCGAAAAGCGGCGTCGATCTCGATCGCATCAAACAACTCCAGGCCATCCTCGATTACCACGAAGCCACCATTCTCGCCAAAAAAGGAGAATCCACCCAGGCCCTGGAGCAGCTCATGCGCGCCTCCACCCAGCTCAACGCCCTCGCCGATGTGCGACCGGAAATCACCGTGCTGCGCTCCGAGCTCGCCAACTGCTACCTCAACTCCGCCACCATCCTCGAAGGCATGGGACAAATGGGCGACGCTCGCGAAACCCGCGTGCTCGCCGTCAACGAATTGCTCACCCTCCTCAAGGCCAAGCCCAAGGACTTCACCCTCCGCCTGCTGCTCGCCGGCACCTATGCCTCCATGGCGGAAACCTCCATGCTCGCCGGCGATGTCAGCTCCGCCGATCAACTCTGCCAAAACTCCACCAAGCTGTTAGAGCAGCTCATTCGCGAACAACCGGAAAACTCACTCGTCGCCACGCGCCTCGCCTCGCAACGCATCGTCGCCGCCAGTCTGTTGGAAGATCGTGGCGAAGCCGCCAAAGCGCGCGAGATCGTGGAAAGCGGCATCAAGTTGTTGGAAAACGTGGTCGCCAAGGAAAAGTCCGATGCCCTCGCCCACTTCCACTACGGCCGCCTGCTGTGGGAAAAAGGCCGCATCATCGGTGCCACCGGCGATCGCAAGCAAGGCATCACCCTTTACCAACAGGCCCTCGAAGTCCTCCTCCCGCTCGCACCGAAGGACCACGGCGAGCTGCGTTCCGAGCACATCCGTCGCCACATCGGCTACCTCCACAGCGATCTCGGCCACGCCGCACAGCTCGATAAAAACAACGAGCTCGCCAAACAAAACTTCGCCGCCAGCGTCGCCATCTGGGAGGAATTGCTCAAGGAACAACCACAAAACCAGGAATTCCGCGAGCTGCTGCTCTGGACACAAGGCCGCCTCAAGGAGTTGTAATACAAACACCGCCAAAAAAGTTTCCCCGAATCACAGCGAATGATTGCACATCCGCGATCGCTTGTGCATGCTGGCCCCGCGCATGAAACTCATCAGCGGAACAGCCCACAGAAGCCTTGCCGAACGAATCGCCGAAAACATCGGCACCACCCTCGCTGACGTTCATGTCACCGCTTTTCCCGATGGCGAGACCTTCGTGAAAATCAACGAAAACATCCGCGGCGATGATGTGTTCATCATCCAGCCCTCCTGCCCGCCCACCAATCACAACATCATGGAATTGCTCATCATGGTGGATGCCGCGCGCCGCGCCAGCGCCGGTCGCATCAATGCCGTGATGCCCTTTTTCGGCTACGCCCGCCAGGATCGCAAGGACCAGCCACGCGTGCCCATCACCGCCAAGCTCGTGGCCAACATGCTCACGGAAGCCGGTGTGGACCGCCTCATCACCATGGACCTGCACGCCCCGCAGATCCAGGGATTTTTTGACATCCCCGTCGATCACCTCTACGCCAAGCCCGCCCTCATCGGCTACCTGCGCGAACAAGGCGCCGGTGCCGATGGCAATCTCACCGTCGTCTCGCCAGACGTGGGCGGCGTGAAAATGGCACGCGCCTACGCCGATGCCCTCGGTGCCGATCTCGCCATCGTCGCGAAACACCGCGTCAGCGCCACCAAGGTCGAGGCGATGAACGTCATCGGCGAAGTCGAAGGCCGCGATGTGTTGCTCGTCGATGACATGACCGAAACCGCCGGCACGCTCTGCGCCGCAGCGGAAATTCTCCAACGCCACGGCGCCCGCCGCATCTACGCCGGAGTCTCCCACGCCGTGCTCACCGAAATGGGCCGCGAACGCATCGCCGCCTCCGCGATCGAGAAAGTCATCACCACCGACTCCGTCCCCATGGCCACCGGCCCGAAAGTACACGCCGTGGAAATCGCCCCATTGCTCGCCGAGGCCATCCGCCGCATCAACGGCGGTCAGTCGGTGACCTCCCTGTTCGAGGTCTGACCGTGGCGGAGGCGTCTCGCCTCCCTGCCTGAACAACATAGCAATCAGGGGCAATCCGATGAATTCGTCACCCCAGCATTTCTCCCAATGCCATGCATGTCATGGCAAGGAAGTGCAAGGTTTCTTGTCGCAAATTCACTATGACCAATTCATGTCAGAACTGATTCAGACTGGGAACTTTGCATACAATCGAACAGTGAATGGAAGCTTGGGGGAGCCCAGGTATTGGCTGTTCGGCATCATTGGCATTGGTAAAAAAAATCCCGATGTTTGGACTCACGATATTTGGAAATGCTCAAATTGCGGAATCGAATGGAAACTATGCGCCCCGGAAATGCCATGGAGAGGGTATTTTCTACCAAATGACACTCACTCCCAATCATGATTTTTTTCTTTGGGACCTTCGACGTAAAGACCTTAAGCCGCTCACAACGGCTGTGCCAGGAACTCGAAGTCCTCGTTCCGGCTCTCTAACAACTTCATCAGCCAGGCATCGGAGAGAAACACCACCCAGTGTCCTAACACATCGCGCGCCACCACGCCGCCGGAGGGCACTTGCAGTTTCGGCTCGTCCTTGATGACCGAACCGTCCTTCGCACGCACCCAGCGGATGCAATTCCACGGCGATGACTCCACGCGACACGGTGCGCCGTATTCGCTCTCCAGGCGATACTGCAACACCTCGAACTGCAAGGGACCCACCGCGCCCAACAAAGGCACGCGCTGCGAGCTGCTGGGGATTTCAAACGGCTGGGCCAGTCCTTCTTTCAGCAACTGATCGAGACCTTCGCGGAAACGCTTGAATTTTTCCGTGCCGATGCACTGCACATAGCTGAAACACTCGGGCGCGAAACGCGGAATCTCATCGAAGTGCAGCTTCGGCTCCATCGCCAGGGTATCGCCGATGTGGAAGTCGTAGTTGCCGACCAGCGCCACCACGTCACCGGGATAGGCCGTGTCCACCGTTTCCCGATCCTGCGCGAAAAGCCGCTGACTGTTCGACAGTCGGATCTTTTTCCCCGTGCGCGTGTGGGTGACGTTCATGTCGCGCTCGAAGGCTCCGGAGACAATGCGGATGTAGGCCGCGCGGTCGCGGTGTTTCGGATTCATGTTCGCCTGGATCTTGAACACGAAACCGGAAAACGTCGTCTCCTCGGGCAATACCAAACGCTCCTGCGCCTGACGCGGCGAAGGCGGCGGCGCCAGTTTGAGGAAAGCATCCAGCATGAACTGCACGCCGAAATTGTTCATCGCCGAGCCGAAGAAAATCGGCATCTGCTTGCCCGCTAGGACCTGCTCCATGTCGAGCGGTTCCGTGACCACATCCAGCAACTCGATGTCCGCGCGCGCCTGCGCCAGCACATCGCTGTCGACGGTCCCGGTCAACGCATCATCATCGATGCCACCCGTCTTCACCGGCGCGCGATAGGCCCCGTGTGCCGTGCGTTCGAACAAATGCACCTCGCGTTTTTCCCGATCATAGATGCCGCGGAAGCGCGGACCATCGCCGAGCGGCCAGTTGATCGGTGCGGGCGCCAGACCTAACACTTTTTCCAGTTCATCGATCAGTTCCAGCGGCGGACGCGAGGGACGGTCGAGCTTGTTGATGAAGACAAAAATCGGCACACCGCGCTTGCGGCAGACCTCGAACAATTTCAGCGTCTGCGCCTCGATGCCCTTCGCGGCATCCACCACCATCACCGCCGAGTCCACCGCCGTCAGCACGCGATAGGTGTCTTCCGAGAAGTCCTTGTGACCCGGCGTGTCGAGCAGATTGACGCAGCAGCCACCGTATTCGAACTGCAAGACCGTCGAGGAAACGGAAATGCCCCGCTGTTTCTCGAGCTCCATCCAGTCACTCGTCGTGCTGCGTTGCGAGGCCCGAGCCGTGACGCTGCCCGCAAGTTGCAGAGCACCGCCGTAAAGCAAAAGTTTCTCCGTCAAGGTGGTCTTGCCCGCATCAGGGTGGGAAATGATGGCAAAAGTCCGTCGGCGCGACGTTTCGAGAGCTTGCGTGGTGGAATCGGTGGCGGACATGGAAATGGCGGCACAAAACCTGCGCAGCATCCTCCATCACTGGCAAGCCTTGATTTTAAGCCAGCCGAGGGAATAACATCCCGTGCTAAAACAATTGCGCCATTGACAGACGACCATTTTGGCATCATGATGCCGATATGAGAACCACAATCGACATCAGTGATGGCATACTCAGTGAGTTGCGTGAACGAGCAAGGCAGCGCAGGCGTCCGTTTCGAGAGATTTTGGAAGAAACGATCCAGCGCGGTCTGAGCGTTACGCCCGCTGCCTCTAGCAAGCAAGTAACCATTCAGACACACCGCGTGGGTGTCAAACCAGCGTATCAAGGTTTGAGCATGAACCAATTATACGACCAAATCGAAGCCGAGGAGGTCAACAAGCAATGATCATCCCGGATGCAAATCTCCTGATTTACGCTCACGATGAAGCCTCCCCTTGGCATGCAAAGGCACGTGCTTGGTGGGAGAAAGTGCTTTCCGGAACGGAACCTGTCGGTATTCCGTGGGTCGTGGTTCTGGCCGTGACCCGACTCTTAACCCATCCTCATATTTGTGAAAATCCCCTGATACCCTCGCAAGTTCGTAGCATTGTCGAGAACTGGATGAGTTATCCACAAGTTCGGCTGATCCACTTGTCAGAAAATGCATTGAGCCGCTTCTTTGATCTTCTTGAAGAAGCGGGTAGCGGCGGAAACCTAACGACAGATGCCCTGATCGCAATTCACTCGCTGGAGCACTCCGCCACCATCTACAGCAATGATCGTGACTTTGACCGATTTTCAGGAATCAAACGAATCAACCCACTGACATGAGCTTCCCTGCACCGGATCTCCTCAGTCACATCATTGATTCTGCCCAGATTCGCCGCGTGGAGCCAGACTCAGAGATGATTGCGACGCACTGCAACCGACATTCACAACGATACACCAGCTGAGCGATGCGGCATCCCACTCCGTTTGCCAATCATCCACCGGCTGATCATTCACCCGCAGTTGATGACGATCGGGTGTCTTCAACCCCACCAAACGAACCGGCACGTGACCGAACCCGCCGGACAGTTCCGCGCGCGCCTGTTGCGCGGCATCGACAGCGATGGTCAGGATTTCCCCCTTGATCCGCTCGCCTTTGACAACCTTCGCCGCGAAGGCCCGCCGATGAGCCTCGCGCTGCACCGGACGCCAGGTATTCGCATCACTTTGTAGCATAGCCAAAAACGACTGGTCCGGCCCATAGTACGCCGCCGCATCCGAGGGAAACACCACGAGCTCGATCTCCGCCTCCACAAAGTCCCCCGCCAGCAGCTCGCGCACGTCGGGCGGTGGTGAGAGCTCCAGCGCGGTGCGATGATTCCCCTTGCCCCATTCGGAACAAAACGTCGAAAGATGCGGACCCACCGTTTTCCCTCCCAGCACCGCACGCCACGAACGCACAATCAGCCCGCGACTGGCGGCAGCGCGTCCCGGCCGGAGGTCTGCCGGATTCACCCCATGGATCGAAAGCCATGGCTGCCCGCCCGTCATCGGCAGCGCCACACGGTCGTAGCCGCCACTCTTGTCCGGCGAAGTCCACTCCTCCCTCATGCCGTTTTCATCACCGATCGCGATCTTTTGCGCGGGAGTATCATTGTAAAAATCCGCACCAAGCTGAAAAAACGCCAGACGCTGCCAATGCATCGTTTTTTTCACATCATAACGCAGCCGGAAAATCGTGCGCAAATGATCATTCGCCGCCGGCACCAAGACATCGATCCGCGACGTGATTTCCCCGCCGCGACTCTCCTCCTCATAGCGCACGTCCGTGAGACAGGGCCCGTGCGAACGCACCGTGCTGCGCGTGCCTTTCATCGGCTGATAGCGTTTCTGCTCATCCATCCACAGGAGAAAATCGCCGCCGCCACAGTTACCCGCCCAGCCCCAGGGCTTGGCATTCGGCTCACGGGCCAGGGTCATCAGGGGGCGCACATCGGTGATGAAACAACGACGCTGCACACGGCCCGGCTCGAAGCAAATGCTCTCGCCAAAACTCCCCACCGCCACCTGATCCCAGAATTGATTGTGCCCCCAGCCGATCAAACTCAACTGCGCATGCGACGCCGCGCACAGACCGCCATAGCGCGCATAGACCATCTGCAAGGTGAAATCCCGCGTCGCTTTCGCCGGCACGCGCAACCACAGGCAACCGTGAAACCAGGTGCCTTCGTGCAGCAGATGACCTTTTTCCGGACGCTGGTGCCAGTTCTTGGAAATCTGCAGCAAATGCCCCGTGGGCCGTCCCTCCGCATCGCAGATCATCGGCGTGAAGCCCGTGATCGGCAGGTGCTTTTCCTGCATGAACATCAGGCGAGCCACCGTCGGCGCATCGCTCTCATTGCGCACGCTGAAACGCCAGCGATCGCGCCGGTCCAGATGCTCTTGCGGATAATACGTGCCCGCCGCATTGCTCCAAGGTTTTTCGGGTAGGCGCAACTGATGACACCCAAGCACCTCGTCACGCACCACGGGCAACTCGGAGGTGATGATCGCCGCAGCTGCCGCGCCCACCATTTCGACCGTGACACTCTTGTTTCCCTCTGCCGATTTGTCACCGCATTGCAACCGCAGCTGTCCGGCGTCCTCACACAATAAACGGAACGCCACACGATCGGGCCACACGGATATTTCCAAAGAGGCTTTCCCGTCATAGGCGCGACCTTGCGCATCGGCAAATGTCAGTCCATCGATCACCACGCGATGAAACCATTTGCCGCATTCCACAAAACGCACCGGTTGGAAAAACTCATCCTTCGCCTCGGCGCGACCGTTGCACTGGTAGCGCTGCCCGCCGGACATCAGCGAGCAATCCCACTTTTCATCCAACAGCCGCACATTCCGCGTATCGACGCGAAACTGCCTCGCGCCGTAGCGGAAACACAAGATCTCACTCGCCGGCGCTTGATCGGAGTTCATGACCTTGGGGGCGCCATCCTGCCACCACATCTGCGTGCCGTCCTCGGATCGCGGCATCCAGTCGATCGGCGCCGCGCTGAGCGTTGCCGCAGTCATCATCACCACCATCGCACGAGCCACCGACTTCATGCTTTCCCATACGCGACCGCCGCTGATTCCTTACATCGTCTGCTTGATTCCGCGCCGATTGCACCGTAGCGTTGGCCATGCCCATTCATCCGTTTCTCCACCACCAGCCACAGATTCATGAAAGCTGCTTCATCGCCCCTAGCGCGGATGTGATCGGGCGCGTGACGCTGCATGAGATGAGCAGCGTGTGGTACAATGCCACCTTGCGCGGCGACATCAACGAAATCGTCATCGGCCCGCGCTCGAACGTGCAGGACAATGCGGTGATCCACCTCGCGGATGATTTTGGCTGTTACGTCGGCGAGCTGGTGACGGTCGGCCACTCGGCCATTCTCCACGCCTGCACGGTGAAAGATGAGGTGCTCATCGGCATGGGCGCGATCGTTCTCGATGGCGCGGTCATCGGCGAGCGTTCCATCATCGGTGCTGGCGCGCTGGTCACGGGCCACACCATCATCCCGCCCGGCTCGCTGGTGTTAGGCTCGCCCGCCAAGGTGGTGAAAACCCTTTCGTTAGAAGAGCAGGCGAAAATCAAGGACTGGGCGCTCAAGTATGTGAAAGGCTCGCGACTCTATCTCGGTCAGAGCGCACAAACCTTGCCGGCGGATACCTGAAACTGCGGCAGGCGCTGGCAGGCTTCGTTTTCCTGCAACCAGTTGAGGGACGTCGTGGTGATCCACTTCTGTGCCTGTGGTGGCAGCGCGCGCATGAGGGCGTTGCGGCGGCTGGCATCGAGCTCGCCGAAGATGTCATCCAACAAATACACCGGCATGCGCTGCGCTTCTTGCTGCAACAGGGTGCCCTGCGCCAGCTTGAGCGCCAGAGCCAGCGTGCGCTGTTGGCCCTCGCTGGCAAATTCACTCGCTGACAAGCCGTTGAGCAAAAGCGTCAGGTCATCGCGATGCGGCCCCACGACCGACTGCCGGACGCGCCACTCGCGTTCGCGCGCCTGCGCGAGGCTGGCACGCATCGATGTGCTGCCCGCGCTGTGATAGCGCAGTGTCAGCGACTCCCCGCCACCGCTCACCGCGTGATGCGACTCATTCGCCCAGGTTTCCAATCGCGCTATCATGCGTTCGCGTAACAGCGCCAATGGCTCGCCGTGCGCGATCATCAGCTCCTCCACCGCCACGAGTTGGCGCTCATCGATGTGGCGCTCTTTCAGCAGAACGTTTTTCATTTTCAGAGCGCGTCTGTAGCGCGACCAATGACTGCGGTATTCGGGATGCCACTGCACTCCCATGAAATCGAGATAACGCCGCCGCGTCTCACCCGCTCCACGCACCAGCTCCAGGTCCTCGTTGCCGATCCACACCACCAGACCGCCATCCTGCAAGTAGCTCGCGGAAGTGGCGCGATCCTCGCCATTCACTTCGCACAGCAAGCCGTCCTTTCCATAGCGCACCTTGCGCTCCATGCCCCAGGCCTCCCCTGCCACGCCGAATCCCGGCTGCGAAAACCGCACCATCGATCCCAGCTTGTGCGTACGCGGTGATTGCAAGCGCAGCAACACACACACCGCCTCCAGCAGTGAGGTTTTTCCCTGCGCGTTCCGCCCCACCAGCACACAGCCGCTGTCCGGCATCTCCAATGCCAGCGCCTCCCAGCAACGGAAATTGACAACTCGCAACGTGCGCACCATGACAGCAAAGGGGTACTCGCTCTGTCGGGAAATTGCCAATCAAAAATGAATCACGCGGCTTCTCTCCTTACCCGGGAGCCACCTCCAGCATCACCGCGGACAGAGGCGGCAGGTCAGGGACCGCCGCTCCCGCGCTCGCCAGCCCGTCGCGCCCGCAAAGGCCTGTCCAAGCCGTGTCGAGCCGATCCGTTAGACTCACATGCGGCCCGAGAGCGAGCCACTCTTGCGCGTCCTCCGGAATGACCACACGCAAGTCGCCCAGCGTTTGTTGCGGATGAAAATTCGCCATCACCAGAAACGCCTGCCCCGATGCCGCATCGCGACGAAGGAAGGCATACAGCCAATGCCCGCTCGCCGATTCGCCCTCCACGCGTCCGAATTGGGGGTTGGCGCGATTGGCGAAATTCAGGCCATAAAAGTCACCGTGTTCGAAGGCGGGCTCGGCCATCAGACGCAGCAGCCGACCGTACCAATCGCGCAAGGCACTTTGCTCCCGGCTCAATCCCGCGCCATCGCACGCACCGCCATTCATCCAGGCGTACAGGGCGGGCAGCGACCAATAATCGAAAATCGTGGTGCGCGCGTTGTCATCGGCAAATCCGCTCGGCCCTCGAGCCTCCTCGCCGACTTCCTGACCATGATAAACCATCACCGGACCTCGACCTAACGAAAAAAGTACCGCGCACACCGGTTTCCCGACGCGCATCCCATGGCCGCCCCATTCGTTCGGGTGGGCGAGGCGCACCTCATCGTGGTTTTCTCCATAGCGCAGGGAGCGGTGAAAGCGCGCGCCGGTGAAGGTGAACGCATCGAGATCATTGCACCACTTTCCTTCATCGTAAATTCCCATCAGCAGGTCGTAGATCGGATCGTCATAGACCGCATCAAATCCGGCATCCAACAATGCTTCCAGGACGGGGCCATCGGTCAGCTTGGCCGGGTCGTTGTCGTAGGCCTCCGCCATGAAATACACCTCCCCACGCTGATGCGCGCGCCGCAGCAGCCAGCGCCAGAACTCCATCGGAATCATGTGCGCCATGTCCACGCGAAAACCATCCACGCCCTTGTCCTGCCAGTAGCCGATCACCGCATCCATCATGCGCCAGGTTTTCGGCACCTGATCGAGATCGGCATCCGCAGGCGGCAGATGAAACGTAGCGCGCCCCGTGGTGAAATCATGGCCGTAGTTCAGTTTCACCGTCTCATACCAATCATACAGACCAGGACGCCAGTGCACGACATTGTTGCCACTCACCCGCCCGTTCCATTCTTCATAGCGCTCCTCGCCTTCGCCCGGCAAAAGCAACGGCGCGCCCCCTCCCGGATGCCACGGCTGCAGATAGTAAAAATTGTTGTCTGGTGCGAAAAAAACGCCGGGATTGTCTCCGGTGCCGCAACTGAGCTCCGGCCTCACATCGGAGGCATAGGAGCGTGCGACATGGTTCGGTACAAAATCGATCAGCACGCGGAATCCCCAAGCGTGGCAGCGATCGAGCAAGTCCTGGAATTCCTCCAGCCTTCGCTCCGGGTCCACCGCATAATCCGGCGACACATCAAAATAATCGCGGATGGCATACGGGCTGCCGGCACGGCCTTTCACCAACTCCGGATGATCGGCGGGGCGGTTCGGATACGCCGTCGTCGAGGCCTGCTCCAGCACGCCCGTGAGCCACAGATGCGTGAACCCCATTTCCTTGAGCGAAGCCAGCGCCGCCTCATTGATATCGGCGAACTTCCCGCAGCCGTTTTCCTCCATGCTGCCATGCGGCTTGCGCGTGGCATTGGTGTTGCCAAAGGTCCGCACCAGCAATTGATAGATGCGCGGACGTCGGGCAAGGCTGGCATTCATACGATCAATCCTTCGATGATTTCGGATCAAAGGCATCGCGCAGGCCATCGCCAATGAAATTCAGCGAGAGCAAGGTCAGCGAGAAAAACACGCTGGGAAACACCAGGCTCCAGGGATTGGTGAGCATCAAATCGGCACCGCCCTGGATCAGCACGCCCCAGGAACTGTTCGGGGGTTTCAGACCCAGGCCAAGGAAGGACAGCACCGCCTCGAACAGCATGATGCCGGGAATCGTCAGCGTGGTGTAAATGATGATGGGACCCACACAGTTCGGCAGGATGTGACGGAAAAGGATCTTGGTGTGCGACAACCCCAACGAGCGCGCCGCTTCGACGAACTCCAGTTTTTTCACGCTCAGCACCTGCGCGCGCACGATGCGCGAAATCGTCAGCCACGACAGCGCGCCGATGGCGATGAAGAGCGGTGCCATCATCACCAGTGGCTCCACAGCGGTTCTCACATCATTGATTTTCGCCGGTGTCGCATCGGCGGCAGTGAACAGATCCACCACCCATTGCGACCACTTGGCGGTTTGTTTTTCCAGCACGCGACCAAATAGAATCACCACGATCAGGAACGGCATGCCGTAAAGCACATCCACCACCCGCATCATCACGGCGTCCACCTTGTTGCCGACGTAGCCGGAAATGGCACCATAGGTCACGCCGATCGTCGCCGCCACCAGAGTGGTCAGGACCGCCACCGCGATGGAGATGCGACCGCCGTAAAACACGCGGGAAAAAATATCGCGACCGAGGTTGTCCGTGCCGAACCAATACTTCGCGCCGGGCGCGAGATTTTGATCCACGAGACTCTGCGCGTTCGGATCCTTGAGAATCGGCGTGAAAGGCAACACCAGACAGCACAGCACGATCAATCCGAGACAATAGAGACCCAACACCGCGGCGCGGTTTTTTTTCAAACGCTGCATCGCATCGGCGCGCAGGGAGGTTCCTTTCTGAATGACAAGAGACATGGGAAAAGCGATCAGGATTGCGCACGGGCGCGCGGGTTGAGCCAGAGGATGAGGAAGTCGGAGAGAATGTTTCCGAGCACAACAAGACCGCCGTAGAGGAGCACGATGCCCATGATGACATTGACGTCATTGGTCTCGATGGCCTTGACGAAATGCCGTCCCAGCCCGGGAATCTGGAAGACCAGCTCGATCACCAGCGAGCCGGAGATGATGCCGGCAAACGCAGGGCCCAGGTAGGCGGCAGCGGGCACCAGTCCGCCGCGCAGACAGTGCTTGATCAGAATGCGATGCATGGGCACTCCCTTCGCCCGCGCGGTGCGCACAAAGTCCTGCGAAAGCACATCGAGCATGCCGCTGCGCGTGAGGCGCGCCAGATACGCGGCATACACCATGCCCAGCGTGACCATAGGCAACAGCCACGTGATGACATTGGTCGGCTCCCATCCCATGGCTGGCAGCAGTTTCCAACGCCGTCCCACCATCTCGGCAAGGATGGGTCCGACCACGAAGGAGGGAAGGCACAGTCCCAGCATCGCCAGCGTCATGACGATGAAGTCGATGCTCATGTTCTTTTTCCACGCGGCGATGACACCCGCCGGAATGCCCACCACGAGGGCGAGCAGCATGGAAATGCAACCGAGTTGGAAGGAGACGGGAAACGACTGCGCGATCACGTCATTGACCGGTCGGCCGGACAGGCGTGTCGAGAGCCCGGCATCGCCGCGCATGAGATTTCCCAAACGCATGAAATACTGCTCATAGACGGGCTTGTTGTAGCCGTCCCGCTCCATCATCAGCGCCTTGACGTGCTCGGGCAGGGCTTTCTCCGAAACAAAAGGTCCTCCGGGGAGGGCGCGGCACAGGAAGAAGGTGATCGTGAACAAAACGATCAGCACGACGATGCCCTGAAGCAGGCGGTGAAAAAGTTTCTGAAACATAAAATCAATCGGTTTCTTCCAAGGAGATGTCCTTCCACGGGTGGTTGTCCAGCAGCAGGGGATGCCAGCCTTTGACGGAGGGATGATGCAGGTAATTCCGCGCTTGCCAGGCGAAGGGCAGGATGGGGCGCTCGTCCATCAGCAGCTTTTCCGCTTTTTCAAAAACGCGCATCCGCTGCGCGGGATCGGCGCTGTGGGCGGCCTCGGAGAGCAGGCGCTCGTATTCCTCGCTGTGCCACCCCGTGTTGTTGTTGCCGTTGCCCTTGGTCCACATCAGTAGGAACGTGGTGGGATCGATGTAGTCACCCACCCAGCCCGCGGAGGAAATATCGTAATCGAGTTTGTTTTGCGTATCGATGTAGGAAGCGAAGTCCATCGTGCGAATGTCCACGACGATGCCGAGGTGCTCTTTCCACATGGCCTGGATCGCCTCGGACAAATTGCGGCCGCCACCACCGGAGATCAGGATCGAGTAGCGCGGAAAGCCCTTGCCCGCGGGATAACCGGCCTCGGCGAGCAACGCGCGGGCCTTTTCCGGATCAAAGGTGAGCACCGGCTCGGGGCTGAAGTCGCCGAGCTTCGGACTGAAGGACTTGGCGGGCTCGTAGCCCCGCTGGATCGTCTTGCAGATCGCCTCGCTATCGATGGCCATCGACAAGGCCTTGCGCACGCGCACATCGCTCAGACCGGGTCGGGTGATGTTGATGCGCAGGAACTGCGAGCCGATGTACGGCTCCATCTTGAGATACTCCGGATGGTTCTGTTGCATGTAGGGGATCATGTCCACCGGAATGCGATAGGTGGTGTGCAACTGTCCGGCGAGAAAGGCGCGCGCTTCCGTGTAGGCGTTTTCCACAGGCAGGAAACGGATGCCGTTGAGCTTCACGTTCGCCGCATCCCAGTACTGCGGGTTTTTCGAGACCTCGATGTGATCGTTGAGCTGCCAGGACTTCAGGACGAAAGGACCGTTGCAGACGAGATTGCCAACCGCCGTCCACGGTGTGAACTGCTCGGTCATTTTTCCGTAACTCAGCACCGCGTGCTTGGGCACGGGAAACCAGGTGAAATGCCGCGTCACTCCGGGCAGATACGGCACCGGCTCTTTCATGGTGAGCTCCAGTGTGAAGTCATCGATCACCTTGACTCCCACATCGCCGAATTCCTTGACCTCGCCCAGCTTGTATTCTTTGGCGTTTTTGATGAAGTAGAGCATCTCGCAGTACGGCGAGGGAAACTCCGGATGCAGCATACGATGGTAGGCGAAGGCGAAATCATGGGCCGTGAGCGCTTCGCCGTCCGACCACTTCGCATTCTGACGCAGGTGGAACACCCAGCGGGTGAAGTCTTGATTGTGCTCCCACTTTTCCGCCACGCCCGGCATCATTTCCGTGTCGCTGGTCGGGTGGTCCGCCACCAGTCCCTCGAACAAGGAGGAAAGCACCTTGTTTTCCACCACGCTGGTCACGAGTTGCAGATCGAGCGCCTTCGGCTCGCTGCTATTGCCGACGAGAAGGATTTGCTCGCGATTCGACTTCTGCACCTGTGTCTCCCGCTGGCACGCCCCTAACAGGAATGCCAGACCTATCCACCAGAGTTTGTGCAACGTCATCATGTTCGCGTGAAAGATGGTCGGTCTGCCCCGCTGATGCAAGCGGATAAGCGGCAAAATGGATGAATTGTATCACTTGGGGCGTCCCTCCTCAGAGCCATTTCTCAAAGACCTGGGACAGCCTGCCGCTTTTCTCTAACATCAACCTCCGCTCCGCGGGCAAGGTCGCGGCGCTGACCTCGGCATAGCCCATGCGGTCGCGGAAAAACACCACCGCACGGTTGGTCAGGGCGAACACGCGCGGGATCTTTTTCTCCACCGCCATCTGCTCGGCATGCCGCACCAGGTCCGCACCGTAGCCGCGGCCCTCGTGCGCCTGCTTGACATACAGACAGGCCACCTCGGCGCATTGGTCCTGCGGATATTGGTGCAACGCCACGCAGCCCACCACGTTGTCGTCGATCAGCATCACGCGATAATCCTGAATGCGGCTCTCGATCTCCTCATAGTTCCGCGGCACCAGAAAACTCCGCCGCACCGAGCGACCGATCATGCCCAACAGCTCGGGAATATCCTCCGCCGCCAATGCGCGGATCAGACGGTAGCTGTCGGCGTGCACCATCGTGCCCACCCCTTCGTTGGAAAACAGTTCATCCACCAGCACACCCTGCTGCGAGCCATCCAGCACATGCACCCGCGGCACACCGCGCCCGCAGGCGATCGCCGCTTGTTCGAGCAACTCAGCCCCCACCACATCCGGCCCCGCGGCCATGGCGGGAACATCAGCGGCACGCACCGCATGCACGGGAGCCCCCTCCACCAGAATGCCTTTTTCCAGCAGCGCGATCAACTTGCTCGCGCCGAGAGCGATCACCAGGTTGACCACCGCCTCATCGAGCGCGCTGTGCCCCGTGGCGTCCACCACCGGCACCTGCCCGCGGCCGAGGATATCGCGCGTCTCCTGCTGCAAGCGCGGGCAGTCGATGGGCTCCCGCGCCATCGCCACCTTGATCTCGCACTCCAGACTCCAATCGTACAGGTCCTTCACATCCCCACCGAGCACCACGATCACCAGCTTCACCCCCACATCCTCCAGCGCCGCCAGGTCCAGCAAACATTCCGCCACCGCCGCCTCGGGCAGTTTCCCGGCCTCGATCATCACCACGAAAAGTCGCCCGCGGAATTGCGGAACATACTGCAACACGGCCCTCACGTCATTTTGCACACGCACCTCCTGTCACAGCCACCGCCTCACGGCAAGCATGGATTTCAGCACGTCAGATTCCGGTCTCATTCCCACCTGGATTTTCTCTGCGCCTATGACCACGCCGGCCTGCCAGCATCCACGACAGCGCAAACAGCGCCGCCTGAAACAGCACGATGCAGGCCGCGGGGGACGCGTCGCTGTGAAAACTGATCATCACTCCCAGCACCGTGGAACACACCGCCGTCGCGCTGGCGATCCACAGCATCCGATCAAACCGATCGCTCCACAAAAAGGCCGTCGCCCCCGGCGTGATCAGCATCGCCGTGACCAGAATGATGCCCACCGCTTTCAGCGAAACGACAATCGCCAGCGACAACAGAACGAGCAGGCCGTAATGCAACAGACGCACCGGCAAGGCGGTCACACGCGCCTGGACGGGGTCGAAGCACAAGAGCAGAAAGTCACGGCGTTTCAACAACAGCACCGCCAGTACGGGGAAGGCAACCCACATCACTTCGCGGATCTCCGCAGGTCCGATGCCTAACAAATTCCCGAAAAGAATATGGTCGAGATGCAGATCTGAAGGGACTTTGCTGAACAGAACCAGGCCGATGGCGAAAAGGCCCGTGAACACCACGCCCATGGCCGTGTCTTCCTTGAGGCGGCTGATGTTTTTCACCCAGCCCGTGCCCACCGCGCAAAGCAAGCCCGCGAGGAAGGCCCCGATCAATAGCGGCGCGCCGACCAGGTAAGCGAGCACGATGCCGGGAAGGAGCGAGTGCGAAACGGCATCGCCCATCAGGGACCAACCGCGCAGCACGAGGAAACAGGAAAGCACCGCGCACATCACCGCGATCAGCGATCCGATCATCATCGCATCGCGCAGAAAAGGATACTCGAGCGGTTCCAGCCAATTCACGAAACCACCTCCCTCCGTTCGCGACGACGCCGCGCCAACAGGCCATGCTTGGGCGCCACGATCAGGCACACCAGAAACACGATGGTTTGCAAAGTCACGATGCAGCCGCCTGTGCTGCCATTGGCAAAATAACTCGCATACGCTCCCAGCGCGGCCGTGACGACGCCGATCGTGGCGGAAATGCCGAGCATGCGGGAAAAACGATCGGTCAGAAGATAGGCCGTGGCCCCCGGAGTGATCAGCATGGCCACCACCAGCAACGCGCCGACGGTGATGAGCGCCGCCACCGCCGTCGCACTCAGGAGCATGAGCAACAAGGCATGCATCCACGCGACACGCAGGCCCATGGCACGGGCCTGTTGGGCATCGAAACAAAACAGCAGCAGGTCGCGCCATTTCATCGCCAGCACCAGCAACACGGCGCCGCTGATGAAAAGCAGCTGCCGCACATCCCCATCGGAAATCGCCAGCACATTGCCGAAGACGATGCTTTTCAAATCCACCCGCGCGGGATAAAGCGAAATGAGCAACAGGCCCAACGCAAAAAAGGCGGTGAACACAATGCCCAGAACGGCATCCTCGCGCAGCTTGGAGCGCGTTTTGATCACTCCCATGGCCCAGGCCGCGAGCATGCCGGAAACAAAGGAACCCAGCACCAGGGGCAAGCCGAAGATGTAGGCCACAGCCACACCCGGCACCACGGCGTGCGACAACGCATCGCCCATCATCGACCAGCCTTTCAGCGTAACGAATGACGAAAGCAAACCGCAGACTCCGCCGATCAGCGCGCAGACCCAGATCGCCTTGATCATGTAATCGTAGTGCAGGGGGATCAGCATGTCATTCAGGTCCATGACTCACAGCTCCTCCTTGCGTTTTTTCAACAAGTCCTCGCGCCCCTCGCGGTTCTTGTATTCCAGGTGCCCGTCCTTGCCGAAGACCAGCGGCCTTTCATCGTCGGTGAGCACTTTCACCGCGCGGCCATCGTGCGACTGGATGGTCGATTGCTCGAAATGGAAATGCCGCAACTGCCCGCCGAAGGCACTCGTGAGATTCTGTTCGGTGAAAATTTCCTCGGTAGGTCCGTGGGCCAGCACCTTGCGGTTCAGCAGCACCACCTGATCGCAGAATTCCGGCACGGAACCGAGATTGTGCGTCGAGACCAGAACCACGCAGCCCTCGGATCGCAGCTCGCGCAAGAGGTCGATGATCGCATCCTCGGTGGAGACATCCACTCCCGTGAACGGCTCATCCAACAAAATCAGACAACCATCCTGCGCCAGCGCGCGGGCGAGGAACACGCGTTTTTTCTGTCCGCCGGACAGCTCGCCGATTTGCCGGTCGCGGAACTCCCACATGCCGACACGGCGCAGGCTGTCCTCCACCGCCGCGCGATCCACCGCACGGGGAATGCGCAGGAAATTCATCGCACCATAGCGGCCCATCATCACCACATCCCGGACACTGACGGGAAAACTCCAGTCCACCTCCTCCGCTTGCGGCACGTAGGCGACAAGGTGCTTTTTCAATGCCTCGCGCACCGGTTGACCATTGATTTTCACCATGCCATCGCGCGGCTTCACAAAGCCCATGATGCTCTTGAACAAGGTCGACTTGCCGCTGCCATTCACGCCCACCAGCGCACAGATGGTGCCGCCGCTCAGCGAAAAACTCGCGCCTTCCAGAGCGGCATGGCCATTGCCATACATCACGGAAATGTTTTCCACATCAAGGCGGATCTGCAAGGGATCATTCATGGGCATCGAGAAAGCCGGCGACAATGGTATTCGCATTATGCTGCAACAATTGCAAGTAACTTGGCACCGGGCCATCGGCATCCGTGAGGGAATCCACATACAACACGCCGCCGTAGCGCGTGCCGGTTTCCCGGGCGACCTGGCGCATCGGCTTGTCGCTGACCGTGCTCTCGGAAAACACCACGGGCACGCCCTGCGAACGCACACGATCGATCACCGACTGCACCTGTTGCGGCGTGCCCTGGGCATCGGCATTGATGGGCCAGAGATAGACGGCCTGCATGCCGTAGTCCTTGCACAGATAGGCGAAAGCTCCCTCGCTGGTGACGAGACAACGTTTTTCCGCGGGAATTTTTGACAAGGTCTCGCGCAGCTTGGCATCCACGGCCAGGATTTTGACTTTGTAGGCATCGGCATTTTTCCGATAGACCCCGGCGTTCCCGGCATCGTGTGTGGAAAGAGCCTCGCAAATGCGATCCACGTACGTCAACGCGATCGTGGGCGACATCCATGCATGCGGGTTCGGCTTGCCCTCATACGGTCCCCCGCTGATGTCGATGGGCGTGATGCCCTCGGTCACCACCACATTCGGCACCTTGTCGAGATGTTGATAGAATTTCGCGAACCAGGCCTCCAGATTCATGCCATTCGAGAGAATCAACCGCGCCTGCTGCGCCCTGACGATGTCCTTCGGCGTCGGCTCGTAGCCGTGGATTTCCGCACCGGGCTTGATCAGCGATTCCACCACCGCCGCGTCCCCCGCCACCTCCCGCGCCATATCGGCGATGATCGTGAAGGTCGTCACCACCACCAACTTGTCCGATTTCACCGGCTTTTCCGAGGGCTTGCAACCGAGGACCGCCATCATCATCGCGGCGATCACCGCCCACCACATTCCGCTGGATTTTCGCTTTTTCATCATTGGATTTGATTAGAATTTCGTACTGTATCCCAAAAACGGCATCAGGTCCGGGGCCTCGTCGTTCAAGCCCAGACGCAACCCCGCATCCCACTGCACCAGGTCCCGCACCATCCACGTGACGCCGGTATTGAACGAATACTCGGAACCGCCGGCCTGGCCCTCGCGGAACAGGCCCACCAATTCGCAAAACACATTGCAGCGCTCGCTGATCGGATGGCTGACCGTGGCGGAGCCCATGAACTCCCAGTGATAGGTGTCCCGCTCATTGTCATAAACGCGGTCGAGCTGCCCTTGCAGGCCGAAGCCCCATTCGCCGTGGGAATACGCGAAGGGCACGATCACCCCACCCTGCACACGCTCCGCGCCGAAGTCCTCATCACCCGTGGGCAGCTCCACATAGGGCATCACCGCCAGCGCGGTATTGCCCGCATCGTTGCCCCAGAGATTGCGTTTGAGGCGGATTTGCGTGTTCCCCCAGCCCTCGCTGCCGCCATCGGCCCATGAATAGGTGGGCGTGATCCATTGCAAGTCCGTGAGATCATCCAGACCATACTTCAGGTTGATCTGGCCTAAGGCGGTTTCATTGTCACCGCGGTCACGCGTCCACGAGGCGATCTCCGCCTCGATCTGGAAATGTCCGGCATCCACCGTGTAGGGGCTCTCCGTCGTATCCGGGCGATCGGTACTGAGCTCGCGCAATTGCGCCTGAGCATGTTGCGCACTGATGAGCGCGACAAGGCCGGACCATGCCAGGCCGCGTCGCACATGTTTCAAGTCGGTAAAATGTCTCTTCATACAGTTCGTTTCAGGAAACACCAAAAACTTAGACAAGACTAAGATTGTAATCAAGTACTATTTTTTTCAAAGTTGCTTGTAAAGTTCCGGCAAATCCGGTAGGGAAATCCGCGTGCCCAAACCGTCGTCCACCTCCATCGCTTCCCAGGACTATCTGGAGCAGATCTTCCACCTCATCGCCCTCAAGGGCTATGCGCGTTCGGTGGACATCGCCGCCAATCTCGGCGTATCACAGGCCAGTGTCTCGGCCATGCTCAAGCGTCTCGGCGCCGATGGTCTGGTGGTTTATGAAAAATACCGCGGCGTGATCCTCACCCCGAAGGGAAGCGACCTCGCGCAGCACATCATCAGACGCCACGAGGTCCTCACCCGCCTGCTCCGCCACTTCGGACTGGATGAGGAAACGATCTATCGCGATGTCGAGGGCATGGAGCACCACATTTCCGCGCAAACCCTCAAGGCCTTCACTCTTCTCGCCAACGAACTCGACCAAAACCCCGCACTCTGCCGCACCCTGAAGCGCAAGGTCCGCGGGAAATGAGAAACCTGGCAGTCCTCGGACAACCCCTCCGCAACTTTTCTTCGGGCGGAGGGTTCCAGTCATCATGAAAGCATGGCTCGCATCGTTTCTCTGGTGTTTGTTCCTACTTCCTGCCATGGCCGCGCGGGAATCGATCACGCTGGATCTCAAGGTCGGGCAAAACGCACGGCAGGCACTGGTTTTTCCGGCACCTGCTGCCGCAAAAGATGCCAAAGCGAGCATCCCTCTCGTTTTCTGTTTCCATGGCCATGGCGGCAACGCGACGCAGGCCTCGCGCTCGTTCGGTATGCATGAGGCGTGGCCGGAGGCAACGGTGGTTTATCCGCAGGGCTTGCCCACGCCCGGGCAACTCACCGACCCCGAGGGCAAACGCAACGGCTGGCAGGGAGCGCCGGGTCTTCAGGAGGACCGCGACCTGAAGTTTTTTGACGCGCTGCTGGCCGAACTTCGCAAGCGCTACCCCATCGATGCCAAAAGGATTTTTGTCATGGGTCACTCGAACGGCGGCGGTTTCACCTATCTGCTGTGGGCCACGCGCGGAAAGGAAATCGCGGCGGTTGCGCCCTGTGCCGCCGTGGGGCCGAAGGTAATCGAACAACTCACGCCCAAACCCTGCCTGCATCTTGCCGCAAAAAACGAACCGCTCGTCCAATACGCCTGGCAGGAAAAAATGATGGCTGCGGTGAAACGCATCAATGGCTGTGAAGAAAAAGGAACGGCATGGGCACCCGATGCCCTGCGCTACGAAGCCAAGGACAAAACAACCGGCGCGCCCATGATCCAGTACATCCACCAGCAAGGCCATCGCTACCCCGATCAGGCCACGGCGCTGATGGTGAAATTTTTCCGCGAAATTTCCACACCGTAACACTCAGGGCGTCGCCTGATGGCGCACGCTCGCCAGGATCTGTTCCGCCTTTTTGTGCTTGTCCTCATTCGTCTCGAACACAATCTGAATCGTCCACAGCGTCTGATCTTTCAGAAAATACAAGGACTCGACCGTCAATGGCTTGTTCTCCACCTTGGCGGAAAATGACAAACGCTGCGCCGGGAGTTTCGACACGGTGACCCATGCCGTGCTCTGCATCGGCTTCGCCACGCCCGGCCTGCGCCCCATGGCCGCCGCCGATTGTTTGACAAAATCTTTGAGCTCCATCGGCGTACCCGGCATGTATTCCGTGCGAGCCACCGTGATTTCCATGCCGTCCGCGACACAAATGTCGCTGCTCATCGCACGCACGGGATTGCTCACCGCAGTGTCCGCCGTGCGCTGGTAACGGGTCGCGCTGCGGAATGCACCGTCACAACGGAGTTGCACCTGATGCACCGTGTGATCCATCGGCTCCGACCACGCCACAGTTGCGAACGCTAACAAAAAGACAAGAACCTTACCAGTCATGGAGAAACGCTAGCAGAACCCGCCCCATCGCACCACTGCAAAAACCCACCCATCTCAAAACGGCTCATCCTCGTCATCCCACGAGTTGCCCACTTTCCACTCTTCCACCATCGAGGCCGGGAAGTCGTTGAGAAAACGCGAGGGCTGTTGCATCACTTCGCCGCTGTACGATTTCGGGTTGATCATCGGGTAGAGCAGGTAAAGCTGGTCCTTGGCCCGCGTGATCGCCACGTAAAACAAACGGCGCTCTTCTTCCAGCATCGCATTGTCATCGGACTCGAGGATGCGCCCGTTCGGAAACTGCCCCTCGGCCAGCCAGATGAGAAAAATCACCTTCCACTCCAGGCCTTTCGACTGGTGGATCGAGGACAGCGTCACCTTCGCCTGCTCTTCCTGCTCCTGCGGCGCGTTCGGATCGACGTCGGTATTGCTGAGCAGCGACATCTGCTCCAGAAAGAGCTCGATGTTGTCGAAGCCGCTGCTGAATTCCATCATCTTCTCGATGTCGCTGCGGCGGGCATCGTAGTTATCGAAAGTAGCCTTGAGGTAATCATCATACATGCCCTCCAGCGCGCTGTAGATCATGTCGTAGGGCTTGGCGAATCCCTCTTCGCGGACCATTTCATCGAGGATGAAGCCGACCTGCTTCCAGTCCGCCTCCGATTTTTTCGGCACCTTGATCTGGGAAAAGAACGCGGAAAATTTCTCCGGCGGCCGGTCTTTTTCCGCCCATCCGGTTTTCCACCAGGCATTCCACATTTTATCCGAGGAAGTGGCTCCCACGCCCGGCAGCAGCTCGACCATGCGCTTGAACGCCACCTCATCGCGGCGGTTCGTCACGAAGCGCAGAAACGCGCTGATGTCCTTGATGTGCGCCTGTTCGAAGAAACGCAGCCCACTGGTGATCGCAAAGGGGATGCCGCGCAAGGTCAGCTCCATTTGCACTTCCAGACTCTGGAAATGCGCACGGTACAAAATCGCAATCTCCTCCGGCGCGATGCCCTCCTCCTGCAATTCCACAATGCGCTGCCCCACGAAAGAGGCCTGCATCGTCGGATCCTCCACCACCACCATCGCCGGCTTCATCACACCGCCCGCGCGCTCGGCGCGCAGGTTCTTGTCGAAGCGCTCGGTGTTCGCGCGGATCGCCTCGTTCGAGAGATCCAGAATTTCCGGCACGCTGCGGTAGTTGGTCTCGATCGCGTATGTGCGGCACGGCCGTTCCTGGTGCGGAAACGCGAGGATGTTTTTCATGTTCGCACCGCGCCAGGAATAGATCGACTGCGCGTCATCGCCCACCACCATCAGGCTGTTGCTCTCGCCTTCCAGCAATTCGATCAGCTCGCACTGCACCTGGTTCGTGTCTTGAAATTCATCGACGAGAATGTGGCGGAACTTTTTCCGATAGAGCGCGAGCAAATCCGCCCGCGTGCGCAGCAACTCCACGGTCTTGACCAGCAGGTCATCGAAGTCCATCGAGTTCGTCTGTTGTTTTTTGGCGATGTAGGCCACGCGTATGGCCTCGATTTCCTCGAACCACTCCTCGAAATACTCGTAGCGCTCGGCGATGATGTCCTCCAGCACCTGACCGGTGTTCACCACCAGACTGAAAATCGAAGCGAGCACGTCCGCTTTCGGGAAACGCTTTTTGTCCTCCTTGGCATCGCGTTTGCCGATGATGGACTGGATCATCGACTTCTGATCATCCCGATCCAAAATGGTAAGGGAGCGCGTGAAGCCGATCTCCTCCGCATGGCGACGCAGGATGCGGCTGCCGATCGAGTGAAAGGTCCCCGCCCATAGGTCAGAGGTATCCTGCGTCACCAGCTCGCGCACCCGGCCTATCATCTCGCGCGCGGCCTTGTTCGTGAAGGTCAGCAAAAGTATATTGCGGGCCTCCACTCCCTGATCCAAGAGCCACGCCACGCGATAGGTGAGCGTGCGGGTTTTCCCCGAGCCGGCGCCCGCGATCACCAGCGCGCGGCCCTCCGGCGAACTCACGGCGGCGTATTGTTCGTCGTTCAGTTCCTTGCGGTAGTCGATGCCGGATGCCGCAACGCTCTTGCGGTGAATGTGATACTCGCGCGCCATGCTGCTCAGGAGTGATGCTCACGATCCAAGGCATCCGCTTCCTCCACCGTGGCACCGTCATCCACCCGCTTGGCGAAGGAGATGAATCGGGAAAGTTCCGCACGTACCACAGGCAGCAGCAGATACACACCGATCAGGTTGGGGATGCTCATCGCAAACAACGAGGCATCGGAGAAATCCGTCGCATTCGCCATCGATGCGGAGGATCCTACGATGATGATCAGGCAGAAAATCACCTTGTAGATCCAGGCCGTGATCGGTTTTTTCCCGAACAAATACTGCCAAGCCTGCAGGCCGTAATAGCTCCAGGTGATGAGCGTGGAAAAGGCGAACAAGAACACACACAGGAACAGCACATACTTGAAGGAACTGTGAATCGTCTCGAAGGCGCCCGATGTCATCGCTATGCCCTCCTTGAAACCGGTGCCCGATGTTCCGAGAGTGTAGGCCTGCCCGTTGATGACGTAGTTCGCGGAATCACCGTCGAAATTCATCGTCACGCACAACACGAGCGCTGTCATCGTGCAAATCACCACCGTATCGAGAAACGGCTCCAACAAGGCCACCACACCTTCCGATGCCGGACGCCGGGTTTTCGCGGCGGCGTGGGCGATCGGAGCCGAGCCGATGCCCGCTTCGTTCGAGAACGTGGCGCGGCGCATCCCCCAGATGAATGCCGCCACCAGACCACCGGTGATGGCCGCGCGCGGTTCAAAGGCCTCGCGCATGATCATTTGCAGGGCAGGGACAACGTGCGAGGCATTCACGATCAATACCAACAAGGCGCTGAACACATACGTGCCGCACATCAGGGGAACCAACTTGTCCGTAACCTTGGCGATGCCCTTGATGCCGCCGATGATCACCAGCGCCGTCATGAAGGCCATGATCAGGCCGAAGACCCATTGGTTGTCGAAAAAGAACGAGGACTCGCCGCCCGTGATATTGATCAACTGGCTCGTCACCTGATTGACCTGGAAAATATTGCCCCCGCCGAACGAAGCGAACACGCAGAAGATCGCAAAGAAAAACGCCAGCACCATCCCTAATGATTTCATGCCGCGCTCGTGCAGACCACGGCGCAGATAATACATCGGCCCGCCGTGAACGTTGCCTTCGGTATCAAAGATCCGGTATTTCACGCCCAGCGTGCACTCGGCGAACTTGGTGGACATCCCGAGGAAGCCGCTGAGGAACAACCAGAACGCCACGCCGGGGCCACCGCTGTGAATCCCGATCGCCACCCCCGCGATATTGCCCAGACCCACCGTGCCGGAAACGGCAGCTGTCAGTGCCTGGAAGTGCGTCACCGATCCCGGATCGCTCGCCAAGCTGTACTTGCCGCGCACCGTGCGCATCGCCAGACCGAAGGCGCGGATGTTGATGAACTTGAACACGATGGTCACAATCAGGCCCGCCGCCGCCAGCCAGAAGATCACCCACAATGCCTTGTATCCGCCCACATTGATCGTGGAAAAAACCGCATTCACGAAAGGAGCGGTAACCTTGCCGAACCACTCGTCGATTTTCTGGTCCATCGATTTTTCCACGACGGCCGCCGCTTCCTGAGCAAAACAGCTACAAAGACTGAAAAAAAACACCATCACTCCCGTAAGCCACCCATTCCTTGTGCGTTGCGTCATGCATTCCATACCTGCGCACACTGACAAACCCCGCCCCCTGAGACAAGCACGAAAGACGCATTCGCCCGATTCATGAAAAGCCCCTTGATCAATCCATCGCTATGCGCTCGACAAGTGGTGGCATTTGAAAAACCATAGAGCCGTGAACTTCGTATATTCCCGACCCTCATTCATCATCGCAATTCTGCTGGCTTTCGCGATCAACGCGCCCTCGCAGGAGGCGGGAAAAAATTTCTGGGACGCGCCGCCCGTGTCCTCCAGCACAACCGTGCCCGCTGAGGTTCGCGATGGCTACTGGAAAAGCGAATTCGAGCGCGTCAACAAGGAGGTCGCCCAGGCAAAAAACGCGCGGGTGGTGTTCTTCGGCGACTCGATCACGCTCGGATGGTCCATCGGCAAAGCCGAAGGCAAGACGGTCTGGGACAAGCACTTCGCCAAATACAATCCGATCAACATGGGCAACTCCGGCGACATCACTCCCGTGATGTTATACCGCACGATGAAGGGCAATCTCGACTTCGCCGCAGGCCAGGCTCCGCAGGTTGCCGTCCTGCTCTGCGGCACGAACAATTACGTGGTGAAACAGAGCGATGGTGGCAAGGAAACATGGGACCTCGGCATCGACACACCGCCTGCCGAAGTGGCGGACGGCATTCGTGCGGTGGCGCAAGCCTTCCGCCGCAAGCTCCCGAACACGCGCGTCATCGTGCTCGGCATCCTGCCCGTAAAGAACCAGAAAAAGTGGGCGAAGTGCCGCGAGACCAACCGCATCCTCGCCGGTTACCGGTATCCCCCGGATGAAGTGGTTTTCCTCGACCTGGAGAACCGCTTCCTCGACGCGAACGGCGTGATGAAAGACGAATTGTTCACCGACGGCACGCACCTCACCACCGCAGGCTACGCGGTCATGGCCGAGGCCTTGGTGCCGCAAATCGAAAAATGGATCGCGCTGGGTCCGGTCAAGTGAGCCAAGGGATCGTGGCAAAAAATCCCCGCTTGCGTACTGGCTTGGGTCGATTACAGTGCCGTCGAACTTTTTTACCCTCATGAGCGAATCCACACCAAAAATCACCGCCTATCTGAAAACCTTTTGCGGCTGGAGCGAGGGCGTGCGCGCTGTGATGCGCAAGTACAACCTCCCCTACGAAGAAAAGGACATCATCAAGAATCCCGCTTTCCGCTGGGAAATGGAAACCAAGAGCGGTCAGCCGCTTTCGCCTTGTGTCGAGATCAATGGCCAGATGCTGGCGGACATTTCCGGTGCGGAAGTGGAGACGTGGATGATCGATAACGGTCTGGTGCAGGCGATCGATGCCGAGGCGGATGCGCCGACCAATTCGGCCTGCAGCGATGAGCAGCACGCGGCGATGGCTCGCGCGCAGTTACCGAAAATTTCGAAGATCAAAATCCTCGACTGAGCCTCACTGGGCTCCGGCTTTTTTCAGCTGCGCGATGGCTTCATCCAGCTTCTTGCGCAGCGCCACGAGTGCTTCGTTGCGTTCCGTGATCGCTTGGTCACGCTCCTTGATGGCCGCTTCCCACTGCACGATTTGCTGGCGCAGGGCGTCGCGCTCGGCGCTGGCCTGATCGCGGGCGGTGGTCGCGGCGGTGAGTTCCTCGCCTTGAATTTTGCTGAGCCGCGCGGCTTCATCGGCAGCCTTCTGCGTTTCCATGAGCGATTGTTTCAGCTCCGCCAGATCCTGTGCGAGCGACTCCGCGCGTTTGACCGCTTCATCGCGTTCCTCGGCCATGGCATGGGCCTGCACCTGCAGCGTGCGATAGGCCTCCCGGCGCTTCTCGCTTTGTGTCCACTGCAGCCCTACGATACCTAACAGAATCGCGCAGCCGATGGCATTGATCAGGGGAATCAGGGAGTGCTTCATGGCTTCGGCGTTTTGCTTTCAAAACTCACGCGCTCGATACCCGCCGCACGCACGGCATCGAGCAGACGCATCACTTGTTGGTGGCGGGCATTCGCATGCGCGGCGATCAGGACATTCACCTCATCGCGATGTTCCAACACCGCCAGCCGCTCGGTGACTTCGGTGGGCGTGAGGATTTCCTCTTTCAAGGTGATGACGCCCTGCTCGTTGAGGGCGAAGTGATAGGGCGGCACGGATTTTTCCGAGAGAGCCGCCTGGGCATCCGGCAGCTCGATGGGCACCCGGCTGAGCTGCGTCATGCTCAGGCTGACCAGCATGAAACTGGCGAGCAGGAAAAACATGATGTCGATCAGCGGCACGATCTCGATGCGGGCCTCATCGTGGCCGTCCTGGTCCTGGTTGGTGGAGAGTTTGACAGGCATATCGCTCAGGCACGCGGTGCTTTGAAGTCGGCGAGATCATGGCCGTGCGACTTCGCGGCACCGGCGAGGAGTTCGCAGTGATTGATCCAGTGCTCCAGCTTTCCACGCAGCAAGGAGGTTTTCTTGCGGAAAAAATTGAAGGGCAGCAGGCACAGAATCGCGATGCCCAGACCCGCGGCGGTGGCGATCAGCGCCTCGGCGATGCCGCCGGAGACCTTGGTCACGGCGAGCTGGTCGTTGCCGACGAAATTGAACGAGCCCATGATGCCGACCACCGTGCCGAGCAATCCGAGCAAAGGCGCGAGAGTGATCACCGTGCTCAGAACCCACAGGCGAGACTCGGATTTTTCCAACAAATTGCTGGCATGCAACTGCATCGCCGCAAGCGGGGACGTGGCCGCGTGCGAGAGGCCATCGCGCAGGTTTTCCAGAAACGGATCGGGATGCTTGTGGGTCGTCTGCCATGCCTGATCGAACTGCCCCAAGCCCAGCGCCTCGCGGGCCGCCTCCTGCTGCTCCGCGTTGATGCGGGCGCGCAAGCGCAACCACCAGATCACGCGATCCAGAATGACGCAGATCGCCAGGAAAAACAACAAGGCCATCGGCCACATGATGGGGCCGCCTTTTTCAAAGTATTCGACGAGAATGTGCGAGAGTATCATAGGAATCAGTTGAGTCGGAAAACGATGGGAATCTTATAGCGCCGGGCTTCTCCTGCCGGAAATTTCCAGCGGCTGCGGATGGTGGAGAGTGCCGCGTTGTTCAGCAAATCATACGCGCAAGGCGTCTTGACCCAGGCACTGAGCACCTTGCCATCGACGCCGACGATGAACTCCACGACGACCGTGCCCTGCTGATTGCTGCGGCGGGCCTGGAGCGGATAGCTGGGAGCCGGTTGCCGCCCCGCGCCGCTGCCAAAGGATAAGGTGGTCGCGCTGCTCGGCGGTCCGTTGCCTGTAGGTTTCCCGGCAGTGGCAGGGCGATTGTTGGCGGAAGAACTGGTCGAGGGCTTGGCCTGCGGGCGCGGCGTGCTGGGCGCGGCGACTTGCGTTGCCGTTTTTTTGATCACAGGAGCCGGCATTTCCGGAATCTCCGGCAAGTCCGCCATCGGTGCCAGCTCAGGCATGGGCGGCGGCGTGGGCAGCGTGGCGATCACAGGCACAGCCGTGGGTTCGGCGGGCTGTTCGGTCTCTGCAGGCTGATTTTCCTCGTTCTGCGCGTCCAGCGGGGCCTCCGCGGGGGCGATATCGATGCTCGTCATCACGCTGAGCGGCTGCGGCTTAACGGCAAAGGCCACGGTCCAGTCCTGACGCACGGAAAAACCCACCAATGCCCCCAAACTCGCGCTCAACCAAGCGGCGAGCGTGATCACGTTCAGGGCGTAAGTGACTGGTTTGGACATGGGGAACGCCGATATTATTGAGACTGATTCTCAATAACGCAAGGGGAAATTTCGGAAAAATCGCAATTTTATTGCAATTCCACCGCATGAGCGATGCGCAGGAGCTGCGCTTCTTGCAGGTGCGGCGTGATGATTTGCAGGCCGATGGGCAATCCGCTCACGGGCAAGGGCACGGAAATGGCGGGCAGTCCTGCGAGGTTGACCGGGATGGTGCAGACATCGGCGAGGTAGTCTTCCAGCGGATTCGAGCACTCGCCGATTTTCCGCGCGGGGCTGGGTGCGACGGGAGAAACAATGGCATCGACCTGCTGGAAGGCCTGCTCGAAATCACGACGGATCAGCGTCCTGACTTTTTGCGCTTTGTTGTAGTAGGCATCGTAGTAGCCCGAGGAAAGCACGTAGGTGCCTAACAGAATCCGGCGTTTCACCTCGGCGCCGAAGCCCTCTTCGCGCGATTGCTGATAGAGCGATAGGATGTCCGCAGGCTGCGCGGCGCGGTGGCCGTAGCGCACGCCATCGAAGCGCGAGAGATTGGAAGAAGCCTCCGCCGGCGCAATGATGTAGTAGGTGGCGACGGCGTATTCGGTATGCGGCAGGGAAATTTCCACGGCGGTGGCGCCCTGTGCTTCGAGTCGCGCGACGGCGGCCATGGTCGCCGCTTTCACCGCCGGATCGAGACCCTCGGCGAAGTATTCCTTGGGAATGCCGATGCGCAGGCCCTTGACCCCTTGTTTCAAACCGCTGAGATAGTCATCGACCGCCACCGGCAAACTGGTGGAGTCTAACGGATCGTGCCCGGCGATGGTTTGCAGCAGCAGCGCCGCATCTTCCACCGTCCGCGTCATCGGCCCGATCTGATCGAGCGACGAGGCGAAAGCGACGAGTCCGTAACGCGAGACGCGACCGTAGGAAGGCTTCAGCCCGACCACACCGCAGTGCGATGCCGGCTGCCGGATCGAGCCACCGGTATCGGAACCCAGCGCGGCAGGCACAAAACGCGCCGCCACCGCCGCAGCCGAACCACCCGAGGAACCACCGGGAATGTGCCCGGGCGCGGCGGGGTTGTTCGTCGTTTGCAGCGCGGAATTTTCCGTGGCCGAGCCCATCGCGAACTCGTCCATGTTCGTGCGGCCGAACAAGATCGCACCGGCGGCGCGCAGTTGCTTGATCACGCCCGCATCGTAGGGCGAGCGGTAGTTTTCCGCGAGAAACTTCGAGCCACAGGTGCAGGGCTCGTCCAGCGCGTTGATGTTGTCCTTGATCGCGATGGGAATGCCGCCCAGGGGCAGTGAGAGATCGGCCTTGGCCGCAGCGGCGCGGATGCGATCGGCATCAAGCGAGAGAAACGCGCCTACCTCGCCCTCGCGCGCTGACGTTTGCGCGAGCAGGTCATCGATGATGTCGGTGGATGTGATGGCGCCGCTGCGGAGAAGATCGCGCAGGGCGGTGATGGAGTGTTGGGACAAGCTCATGGAAAAGGGAAAAGATGTTAGGCATCGGCGACCACCTTGGGCACGCGCACCTGTTGTTGCGCCTGGTCGGGGGCGTTTTGCAGCAAGGCCTGTTGCGGCAGGCTCTGCCACGGCGTGTCATCGCGCATCGGTGCCGCGATGGGCATGGGATAGGCGGTGGGTTCGATGCCGGAAACGTCGAGCGTGGAGAGTTGTTCGATGTGGCCGAGGATGGCATCGAGCTGCCCGGTGAAATGCTCCACTTCGGCGTCCGATAGCTCCAGACGCGCCAGAGTGGCGATGCGACGAACATCCATGTGAGGTTGCGACATGGGCGGACAGTAATGAATGCCCGCTCAAAACGCCACAGATTTCAGAGCGGTGCCTGATTTTTTCCATGGCGCAGAGACGCGGAATCGCGGATAGTGCGCGTGTGCAAGCACTCGCAGTCCTGAACATCGTCGGCCTATCCACCAGTTGCCTGGGGGCCTCCACGCCGCGCCTTTGTGCGTTCCGCGATCGCCACGGCGTGCAGTCCTTTCCTCCGGCCTTTCCCGCCGTGACCTGCACGGCACAGAGCCACATGCTGACAGGCACCGATGCCTCCGGGCACGGCATCGTCGCGAATGGCTGGCTCGACCGCGAGTCCGCCGAGGTCCGTTTCTGGAAGCAGAGCAACCGTCTCGTGCGCGGGGAAAAAATCTGGCACCGCCTGCAATCCGAGCTGCCCGGTGTCACCTGCGCGAATTTGTTCTGGTGGTATAACATGGCGACCGATGCCGACATCGCGATCACACCGCGCCCGCTCTACCTGGCCGACGGCCGGAAATCCTTCGACATCCACACCCAGCCCATGGGCCTGCGCGAGATCATCAAAGCCGATCTCGGCGAGTTCCCCTTCCCCAGCTTCTGGGGTCCGGCGGCGGGCATCGCCTGCTCGCAGTGGATCGCCGCCTCCGCTCGCTGGATCTATCGGAAACACCAGCCCTCGCTCAATCTGATCTATCTGCCACACCTCGATTATGGCCTGCAAAAATACGGCCCCGGCGCGGCGGAAATGGCGGAGGAGCTCGCGCAGATCGATCAAGTGGCGGGAGAGTTGATCGACTTTTACGAACAACAAGGCGTGCGCGTGCTGATCGTCTCGGAATACGGCATTTCTCCCGTGAGTCGCCCGGTGCACCTGAATCGCATCCTGCGCCAGGCGGGACTGCTCTCGATCAAGGACGAGCTCGGGCGCGACGGGCTGGATCTTTTCCAATCGGAAGCCATCGCCGTGGCCGATCACCAGGTCGCCCATGTGTATGTGAAATCTCCGGAAAAAATCGATGCCGTCAAAGCCCTGCTCGCCACCGTGCCGGGCGTGGAAAAGGTGGAATACGCGCACGAACGTTGGAGTCCGGGCATCGCGCTCGAACGCGCAGGCGACCTCATCGTCACCGCCGCGCCCGATGCGTGGTTCACGTATTATTTCTGGGAGGATGACGCGCGTGCGCCCGACTACGCCCGCTGCGTCGATATCCACCGCAAGCCCGGCTACGATCCCGTGGAGCTCTTCCTCGATCCGGCCCTTTGCTGTCCCAAGCTCAAAATCGCCGCTTTTTTGCTCAAGAAAAAACTCGGCCTGCGCGCCTTGCTGGAAGTCATCCCGCTGGATGCCACTCTGGTCAAAGGTTCCCACGGCCGCGATCAGGTGCCCGCAGGAGAACAAGCGCTGGTCATCGGCGCCAAACGCCCCATCCACAAAGCCGAGCAAGTGTACGAGGAAATGCTAACGCATTTTTTGCCAGATAGGCTGGGCTGAAAGATCATATGTGATCCAGCCCTTTCGCATTCCCACCGGATCGATGCAGCCCACGCTGAACGGCATCACTCCTTGTTCACCGGGCTGTTTCCTTGCCGTGTTCGACTTTAGGCCAGAATTGTTTCCAGTCGAAAGGCCGGGAAAATTCGCCATGATGACAGGAAACGCAATCTCCAGCATCCAGCGGACGGAAACTGAAATTGTTCGGTTTGTTGTCGCGGTGCTTGGCGACATGGGCACTGCCCGGGCCATGGCAGGATTCACAACCCACCGCTGTGAGCTGCGTGTCGCCCATGGATCGCCGATAGCCGCCCTCTTTGCCAAAACCCACGGTGTGACAGGCGATGCAGTGCGGGTCAGCATCCGTGCCTCGTTTTTTCAGAGTGTCAAAAGCACGAGCATGAGAGGAGCCGGTCCAGCCTCCGTGGGTGTTCGGATGGCAGCTTTGGCAGGTCTCGGTGCCCATGTAAGTCGCCGTGGCAGAGACGCCGGGAATGGCGCCCTCGTGACGGTAGTTCGGATCATCGATCTGGAGCTTGGTCTGACGGATTTCCGCGCGGTATTGTTTCATCAGGTCCGCGATCTTGGCATCCTGCGCGATGTAGTCCCATAGCAGTTGGTTCTGGTATTGGGCATCCATGATGGTTTTCTGCTCCACGTTGGCCGTGATCTCACCGACGGTGCGCGCCTCATTGGTGGTCCACGCGAGGATCGAGTCATTCTCACGCAAGAGCATCTGCGCGGGACCGGAAACATCACCGCCGAGGATGATGGGTATCTCAAAATACTGTTGGGCGATTTTTTTCATCTCATCCAGCTTGGCAAAGGCGAGCAGCACGATCACATCGGTCTGGGACCGGAGCGCGGGCAGATGGCGATCGATGGCCTCGTTCAACGAGAGCACATCGGTGCCTTCATCGCGGCTGGTCACGCTGTTCGGCGAGATCACGCCGAGGATGCCGACTTTCAAGTTGCCATGCTGCACGATGGTGAAAGGCTTGAGAATTTCCTGGCGCGAGGCGGCATTCACCCATGACGCGGAAATCATCGGCACGGAAGAAGCACCAGCGAGTCGTATGAGGTCGGCCTGCTTCAGCGCGATTTCATCCGCCCCCAGATTGAGCGCATGATAGCCCAGCTCCGCATAGGCCTTGGTGATGTAGCCGTATTGAATGATGTCGTAGTCCGCCTTGCCGGCGATGGCACCGCCGATGTCCACCCGCAGCGATTGCCCGGATGGATCGTTTTCCTTGAGCCATGTGCGCAGCCGTGTGAGTCCGCCGTGTTGTCCGGTGAAACAGCCGCAGGGTTCGATGCGTCCGGAGGTGTCGCAGGTGAAATGAATGCGCAGCGGCTGAGGTCCGCTGTGGGTGCTTCCCGCAGGCGGTTTTTTGCAGCCATTCAGGATGCAGAGGCTGATCAGATAGCAGCCGCAGAGGGCGAAAAACAGGCAGCTCTTGACATTCATGGAACGCGATTAGTGAAGCAGTGCGTAGGCCACGGCGTTGATGTTGACGAGGCGGGCTTGATCGATTTCCGCGCCACCGCAACAGCAGCAGCCCTTGGCGTTTTTGACATCGTTCAGTCCTTCATCCGAGTGCAACAGCGCCAGGCGACCGTTGATGACGATACCCTGCAGGGTGGTGGGATTTCCGCGCACCGTCAGTTCCTTGATCTTGTGGACGGTGGAGAACACATCGTGGGACATGGGGATGGGTTCAAGTTTATAGCCTTGCAACGCCAGTGCGATTTCGCGTTTGAAAGCGGCATTCCAAGCCTCTTCCGAGCAACCGGGACTGGAGTAGATGAAGCCGCCGTTTTCGAGATACTTGCGCAGATTCTGGCGCTCCGTCTCGGTGAGGGTGAAATTTCCTTTACCTGTGAAAATGCACAAAGGGGTTTTGAACACCTCCTCGGTGGCGAGCGCCACACTCATGAAATTAGGCGCGATGTTCAGTCCGGTGTCGGTGGCGGCATCGGCAAGGAATTGCTGGGCAAAACACACGGCGGTCTGGTCCTGGTCATAGACGAGACTGCCGCAGCGGATGATTTCCTCGTGGGGTTTGACCACATCCTGGGCGATGGCGGAACCGAAGAGGATGAAGGGGAGCAGGTGGCGCATTTTGATCATGGTGATTTGGTTTCTGAGTTGGAGGGTGGTGTGGTGAGTTTGCGGAAATAGGCATCCGCCAGGCTTTCGTACTGGGACATCAGGGAGGTTCCGTTGGCCGTGTCCGTGCGGCGGGAGTAAAGTTCATGTTCCTCCGCCGTTGCCGCATGATCGAGTTTGGCGGTGGGACCGGAGCCCTGGCCGGAGCTGCCGTTGTCGCCCTCACCGGAGACCGCGCTGGCGATGTCGGAATCGCTCATGCTCTCACCGCCTAACAACATCGGCGGCTGCTCACCGGGTGAGGAAAACGAGGGCATGCCGGGCGTGGGTGCCATGCCGGGCATGGGCTTGCCGCGGAACAGACGCGACATCATCATCTGGCGGAAATTGTCACCGGGCTTCATGCCGTGTTTCTGCATGAGTTTCTCCAGCCCGTTTTTCATCTCGGCCATCTGCTGCTGGCCGTTGTCCTCGCCTAACATTTTTTGCATTTCCTGAAGCAGGTTGTCGGCCTTTTCATGGCCATTCGCGCCGTCACCTTTCATCATCTGGGAGGCAGCCTCGCGGGCCAATTGCGGCAGTGCGCCGTCCTTGAGCTGCTCGGCCATTTCCTGGGCCTGCTCCGCCGCTTCCGGTGCCAACTCTTTCGCGGCTTCCGCGTCACGTTCCAACTTTTCGGCGAGCTGCTGCAGCTTGGGCGCCATTTCCCGCTGCTTGGCTCCAATGTCCGCCAACGCCTGCTTGTCATCCTCCGTGAGGTTTTCCTTGTCGTAGGCCTTGCTCTGCTGGCTGAGATTTTTCTGTTGTTCTAACAATTGCTGGAATTGCGCGAAGTCTTTCATCAGTTCATGCATCTTGGCCAGGTCTTCCAGCGGTTGTTTCCCTTGCTCCTCGGCCTCTTTTCCCGATTGATCGAGGCGCTCCGCCTGCTCTTTGGCGGCTTGGGCAAAGTCCTCCAGTGTTTGCGCTTGCGGCGCTTGATCGGGCTCGCTCTTTTCCAAGGCCTTTTCCACGTCCTCGGCATTTTTCTCGATGGAGGACTCGATGTCTCCGGCAATTTTCTCCAGGGTCTCGGCGAGTTCGTTTTCGAAGTCATAGACGGGATTCTGCCGCTTCATGGCCTTCATCTCACGCGCCAGTTGTTCCAGGTCCTGATTGAGTTCATGCTGCTCGCGCACGGCCAGAGCAAGTTGCTCGTTCAGCTTCGGGTCGTCAGGATTTTTGGCGGCATTCGCTTTGATCTCCTCGAGTTTCTTTTCGATCTGTCTCTGCCGTTGCACCGCGCGATCCAGTTGCCGGAACAATTGCTCATACTTTCCTGCGGCGGCGGCCACATCGGCATTCTGGCGCAGCATTTCCTTGTATTCCTCATCGCTCACCGCGGTGAGCTTGCGGATGGTGGTGCGGGCGATCTGCGCTTCCGGACGATAGTCCATGGTCTCGGCAAAGAGCGTGATCTCGTCACCCGACTTCACGCCCAGCGCAGTGAGGTCGAGCACCTCCTGATGGCGACTGGACTTTTCACCGGGGACATCGTGAACAAATTCCTTCGTGGGCAGGAATTTCCCATTGATCGCCACGTGCAGACGTGTTTTC
The DNA here is from genome assembly GCA_947462875.1 of Verrucomicrobiia bacterium. Lineage (GTDB taxonomy): Bacteria > Verrucomicrobiota > Verrucomicrobiia > Verrucomicrobiales > Akkermansiaceae > UBA956. The sequence goes on along the minus strand of CANHQJ010000004.1, from coordinate 127,281 downwards.
GCCACACCATAGTCATCACGGGCATCGATGAGCACCTCGATCTTGTGATTCTCGACCACCAGGGCATCACGTTCCGGCTTGCTAACGGAAATGACGGGTGGCAAATCCTTCGTCACGGTGATGGCACTCTCTGGGGTTTCCTGGGCGGCGATGCCGGTTTCATCGACCAGGAAAAAGGCCAGTTTGCCGGTTTCTTGCGCCGCGAAGGCGGCGAAAGCCGTGCGCGGGTCCTGACCCTCTGCGGGAGCCAAGGCATGCTCGGCAACGGGCTGAACCTCAGAGGTCTGGTAATGGATTTTGCCTTTGCCCAGAGGACGATTGGAACCGATCTGCCACTGCAGCGTGGTGCCTTGGAGCACCTGGATGGGACGGAAGGAAAAGTCCGTGGTCCGCGGCTTCATGCCGGTGTATGCCGGATATTCGAGGGTCAACTGACTCTTGGCAAATTGCGGCGTGAGCTGGATCTGGATGCGGCATTTTTTACTTCTGCTGCTGTGGTCGCCCGTGTGAGCCGTGAGCGTGCAAGGGTGCAGCAAATGCTCCAGACGGCAGACGAAAGATCCTTCCTCCTGCGGCAACATGTCGAGGGTCACGGCGGGATGCGCCGGATCATCCGGGGTCATGGTGAGAAACACTTCGCGAGGCAAGTGGCCACCGGCTTTGACCTTGACGATGAGATCGTGATCATACACCACGGTGAACTGGTCCACAGGCTCTTCGATCGACAAAATCGTCAGCGAAAACGGCGGGTGATCGCCGTAGGGATCGAGCAAGCGCAACCACTGATTGCGCGCGATGTGTCCGCCCAGCACGGTCACGAGCAAAAGTCCGACACAAGCGGCAGCCGTTTTCCCGAAATGCTGCTTCAACCTTGGCTCACGGGCCAGTGGCGGCAGGGCTTTCACCTGAATGTCCCGGGACGCCTGTTTCACCGCGTAGCGCGCCAATTGCCTGGTCAGATCCGACGTTGAGGCTTTTTCCGTATCCGCTTCCAGACGCAGGATATTGATCAACTTCGAGCCCAGCTCCGGATTGCGCTCTTCCAGCATCCGTGCCACCCGATCATACGAGGGCCGATGGAACAGCATCACCCAGAGAGCCATGAGAAAGGCACCGATGCCCGCCGCCACCAACACCAGCGATGTCCACCAGCGGCCGGTATCGGAAAAATGCACGATCATGTCCGCCAGTAAAATCAACAGCACCACCGCGATCAGAGCCAGCAGGCTGCGCAGCAGCACCACACAGGCTTTGCCGCGCGCATGAACGGCTCCTGCGGCTTTCAACGCGGAGAGCACGGGATTGACGTCCGTATGTTGTTGTTCTGGCATGATGGTCGGAAATTTCAAGTGAGCCCCCAGCGACGACGAAGCAACCAGTCGATGCCGAGAAACGTGGCGATGAGATAGAGATAGCGCATTTGATCCCACAGGGGAACTTTTTCGATGCTTGGTGGAATTTCCTCCGCCTCGCGCTGCATGGAGTTGATGAGCTCTTTCACGCCATCGATGGAAATGACTCTGCCGCCGGTAGCGGTGGTGAGTTGTTCGAGGTATTCCACATCCATGGCCGTCTCTAACGTTTCCCAATCCTCTCGATTGACGACGAATTGGGTAACCATCTTTTTCCCCTGCGGCGAGCTGGTTTCCAAGCGATAGCGGCCCACATCCTGAGGCTCGAAGTTCAGTTCAAAGTCGGTATCCTCGCGGTCCTTGCGGGGCGTCATGGTGATTTGCGTGAGCGGCTCGCCATCGCGAAGCACCGATACCACGGGCGCACTCGCCGGCAACTCGATGCCATGCGCGGAGAACACCGCGTGCATGGACTCGCCCAGCGGGAGATTGGAGCGATCGACATGGAAACTGTAGCCGGATTGCGGTGCCATGCCCCCATTGGCAAGCAACCACAATGCCATCTGGTCCCAAAAGCGATCGTAGGAATTGTTTTGATACTCGGTCTGCGGGTGAAACACCCAACGCCAGAGATTCGCCGCGCCGAGGGAGAGGGTCTGACCATTGCCATAGCGCCGGTAGACCATCACCGGAGCCTTCGCGTCATCCGTGGTGAGCACATCGCTCATCGCCAGCGCCTTTCCCTTGCTTTCAAAAGCGGTGATTTCCGGGTATTGATCGTCATCGATCACATCCTTCATGATGCGGCATGGCGGCAGCCCGGCACCCGAGCGTGTGAGCTCCATGCGCACGCCGCGCGGGCTGGAGGTATCCCACGCCACCGGAGTGAAGTCATCAAACTGCGGCCATTTTTCCTCCCAGGCGCTGCCACGGGCGAAAATCACGATGCCGCCGTGCAGTCGGGCCCATTGCTCCGCGGCCTCGATGCCGGCCTTGCCTATCACCTTTTCCACGTTCCTGCCGAATATCACGATGTTGTAGGGCTTGAAATCATCGACCGTGGCAGGCACGGCCAGTTCCATTGATTTCCGATCCGGATTCGAGCGGATGGGACGCACGCGATCATTGGTGAATGCCACCAGCGAATCGATGTCGAACTTGTCATTGCGGGTAAACGAACGGCGCAGGAAGGTCGAGTCCCAGAACGGCCTGCCTTCGATTTCCAAAATGCGCAGGCGTTCCGAAATCACATTCAGGTATGTGCTCACCACGTTGTTGGACAACTCGCGCTCGCCGTTGTGCGGATCAATCTGAAAACTGTATTCATACTGCCCCGGCTCCTCATGGATGACATCGAAGCTCAGCAACTGGAAAGGATTGGCGTTGCTGGTGATCTGCTTGGATTGCACGACCTTGCCCTCGCACAGCAGCTTGACCTGGATGATCTCATGCGGAAAGCCGATGCTGCGGACGATCACATCCATGCGGGTTTTTTGTTTGATGTAGGCGTGGGGGTGGAAGTTGGCCAGCTTGATCGAGATATCGCGGGCGGAGTCAACGGTGCCGTAGGGAACCGCGTAAATCGGCATGCCACGCTCGACCGCACGGCGCGCGGTTTCGCCGGGAGCCACCATTTCAAAATCATGCCCATCCGTGAACAAAATCAGGGCCGAGGGCGCGAAATGATAGGTTCCCTCTTGCAGCATCTGGCTGAGCGAATGATGAAAGCGGGTGCCCGGTTTCGCGGGCTGGAGTTTGGCGATGGCAGCCGCAGTGGAGCGATGCGATTGATCGGCAAACGTGAAATACCGCACAAGCTGGTTGTCCGCTTGCATCAATCCGCTTTCCGCGAGGTCTTGTTTCACGGCATCCATCCTCGTAGCGCCAGTCTGGTGCGGCTCGTTCATGGAAAGCGACTCATCCACCGCCAACCAGATCTGCCGCTTGGCCGCCTGCATATACACTTTTTTCTCCTCATAGGGCTGCAGAAGCAGGGCGACGATGACAACCACGGCCAGCAAACGCGTAATCATCAAGGTCAGGGACTTACTGACGGTCAGATGCCGCGCGCTGCGCCAGTAATGCCATACGGTCGCCACCGTCATGACCAAGGCGATGACAAAAATCCAGAGAAGGGGGATGACAGGATCGATCAACATCAGGAAGTGGTTCTGGGCTTTTTGAACAAACAGGTTTCCAGCAACAGGATCGCCAAGGCGGCGAGAATGAACCAATGATAGGCGGGGCTGCCACGCATGATGGCGGAGAAATCGATTTGACTGTTCGTTTCGTGGGAACTCGTCAGATGGTCTCCCGCCCGCTGGGGAAGCACGGTGGGATCGATGCTGCGGAGGTCGGATTCCTCCTTGCTGACATTCACGGCGTAGCACATGAGGTCCTGCTGATTGGACGCGGTCATGCGATAGAAGCCGGCCTGTTTGGTCGGGAAGGTCACGCGCAGCATGTCGCCTTGCGGGGAAAATTTCGCGGACTTCATCACTTCACCGGACGGGTCCTTGAGCGACAGCCCCAGGGTTTCCGCCGCCCACGCTTGTCCGGTGATGGACTCGCCGACGGTGAAGGCATCCATGCTGGATCCATTGTTGTGATTCATGCGCAGGAGAATCTCATGGATCCACACGGGAAACAGCCGTTGCCGCGCAAGATTGCTGGAAGCCTCCGCCACCGAGAAATTGCAAATCACCAGCGAACCCAGGCCCACATTGCACTCCGCCATGGCGGGCGTCTCATCGGCATAACGCAACAGGATTTTGCCATTCTGCGTGGCCGCCGCACGATACATCTCGTAAAACTCTAACAAATTCAAGTTCTGCATGCGCTCGCCCTGGAACAGGCGAAGAAAACGCGAATTCACATCGGCGTAAGCGACCTTCATCGCCCCGTCCTTGAGGTCGTCCTGCGAGAGTTTTTGCGTGACACGCAGCGGCATGGCGTTGCCGGCAATGGCCGAGAGCTTGGCGAGATTTTCCGCGTCCTTCCGGCCATCGAGAAACCACAACATGCCACCGCCATTGCGCAGGTAGGCGACGATGGCATTTGCCTGCTCATCCGTCAGTGCCGGAAGGCGGCAGGCAACCACGCGTGTGGTGGTGGAGAGAATCGAACGCGTGAATGTTTTGGCATCGACGGCGCGCGGAATGTAGGTGCCCTGGTTTTGATTGTAGGGATTGACCGCCGTGGTCAGGAAGGTGCGAGGCTCGCCGAAGTCCGTGACGTTGGCATTGCCATCCAGCAGCACCACGGGTTCCCGGGCTTTGACGCGAATCACCTGATGACGTTGATTGTCCGCAGTGAGGGCATCGCGCGGGATGCGGGCGAACATGCGCAGCATCCCGTGATGGCGCACAGGCAATGTCATCATCACATCGGTTTCCGACCACGGGGCGATGGACACGTCCTTCACCGCCAGAGGCAGATCCTGGAAGCCCGCCTCCACCTTTCCCTGCCATGCCTGCGGCGAATGATTGGCCACGCGGACCTTGCAATCGACACTGCCGCCCTCGATCACCACTTCCTGGTCGAGGGAAATTTCCTGCACCGATTGGTTGCCTCGCTCGCTCGATGTCGCGACGTTGACAAAATGCAGACGGCAGTTTTCCGGCAGCGCATCAAAGCGCACGTTCGACCAGTTTTTCCGTTGGAAGTCGGAGAAATAATACACATCCGGCGCGGAGGAGGCCTGCACCGCCAGGGATGCGGCGATCGCATTGGCCGCGGAAAAGTCCGCCTCCGCCAGCGCCTCGGGGGCCGTTTCCACAAAGCGCAAGGCCCCCGCCCGATTGGTGGAAAAATCCGGAAAGGCCGGCGTGGGCTGGCGGTTGACGAGAATCAGATTGAAACGATCCTGCGGGGTCATTTGATCCAGCAGGCGGCGCAGCTCCTGCAAGGCCCGCTTCTGCGGACTGGAGCCGCTTTCCTGATAGGTCATGCTCAGCGAGTGATCTAACAAAATGATCGTGTGCCGCAGGTTGCGCTGCGGTGCGGCTTGTTGCATGAACAGCGGATGGAGGAAGGCCAGCAACAAGAGCAGCAGGGCGAGCGTGCGCAACAGCAGCATGATGTAGTGACGCCAGCGCGATGGCTTCGAACGGCCCGCCATGGTTTTCTTCAACTGATCCACCGAGGAGAAACGGAAGCGGCGCGGATGACGCTGGTTCAACCAATGGATGATCAAGGGCACGATCAACACCGGCACCAGGAAAAACACGTGGGAGAGTTGGAGGAAATGCAGCATCAGCGTGTGGTCCGCCCCCCACGGAATCCGAGATAGCATTCGATCGCCTCCCGATAGGTGTGTTGATTGCTGATGTCCGAAAACTCAATGCGCCGCCGCGAACATTGCTCCGCCAGTTCCCGCGTGTTGTTTTCCACATCGCGCTGGTATTCTTTGCGAATCAACTCGGGCTCCACCTCGATGATTTCCTGCGTCTCCATGTCCACCAGGCGGGCGATGGCCACGGAGGGCAACATCGATTCATCCGGGTCACGGATTTGCATGAACAACACCTGATAGCCGCGATGGATGAAACGCGCGGCTTCGTCGAGCATGTCGGTCGTATCACAGCCGAGGAAGTCCGAGATGACGACCAGCTTGCCTTTGCGCTTGAGCAATTTGGCACTGGCCCGCAATGCCGCCGCCACATCGGTGCGTCCGCTGGCCATGTGTGCGGGCTTGACCAAAGTGCGCAAGACCTCCGCAAGGTGCCGCTTGGAACGACCGGAGGGTTTATGATCCAGCACGGCATCGGCAAACAAAGTGAGGGACACATCATCGCCCTGACGCATGGTCAGGTAGCACAAGCCTGCGGCGATACGCGCGGCGTGTCCGCCTTTGGCTGCCTTGCCGCTGCCCAGATAGCCCATGCTGGCGGAGGAATCGACCAGCAGATGAATCGCCATGTCCGTCTCCTCCCGATAGGTGCGGATGAGAAGTTTTTTGGTGGCGGCGAAAATTTTCCAGTCGATGGCATCCACGGCCAATCCCGGCTCGTAGTGCTTGAACTCGGCGAACTCGCCACCGCCACCGATGTCCGCCGACTTGTGTTTGCCGCTGAAATGACTTTCCACCAGTTGTTTGGCGAAGACCGTGAGTTTGGTGTAGTGGGCCAGTTCCGCCGGATTGAGCAGATTTTTCGCGAGAATTTCCTCCTTGGAGGCTGACTTCTGCACCTGCGTGGGCAGCGGCGGCGGCCCCTTGCCCATCGGCGACGTTCTACCCGCCGGCGGCTGATACTTGGTGAAAGAGGGAGGTGGCAGAGTGGTCGGTGCAGGCGATGTGCGCAAGGGCGGCGGCTGCACGTGAGGAAGCGGCGGCGCGGCTTGCTGACGGCTGCGAAACATTTCTGCTTTGCGCCGCGCCAACTGCTCTGCGTAGGATTCCTGCTCGCCCATGCTCGTGACTTCAGTAGGATGGTTGTTTGACCTCACCGAGGATTTGTTGGACCAGGGCATGAGCCTTCAGGCCCTCGCCGGTGGCGCGGAAATTCGGTACTACGCGATGCGCCATCACCATGGGCGCGGCTTTCACCACATCGCGGGCTTCCGGCGCGGCACGGCCATCCATCAAGGCATATGCCTTGGCACCAAGAATCAGGTACTGCGAGGCACGCGGCCCCGCGCCCCATTCGAGATAATTTTGTGCCACTTTGCCGCCGGATGCCGGACGCGTGGCGGTCACCAGATCCACGGCATACTCGATGACATGGCGTGACACCGGCATGGCGCGCACGATTTTCTGAATTGTCATGATATCCTGCGCGGAAATCACGGGCGACGGTTTGCTGTGCTCGCCGATGGTGGTTCTGGTCACAATCTCCACCTCCTCATCGCGCGTGGGGTAGCCGAGATCAAGCGCGAACATGAAGCGGTCGAGCTGCGCCTCCGGCAGCGGATAGGTTCCTTCCTGCTCAATGGGGTTTTGCGTGGCGACCACCAGGAACGGGCTGGGCAGGGGACGCACTTGACCGGCAATGGTCACGCGGCGTTCTTGCATCGCTTCCAGCAAGGCGGACTGGGTTTTCGGCGGTGTGCGGTTGATTTCATCGGCCAGCAGCAGATTGGTGAACACCGGCCCCTGGCGGAACTGGAATTCCATGCGGCCGTTGTTTTCGTGAATCACCTCCGAGCCAAGGATGTCCGACGGCATCAAATCCGGCGTGAATTGAATCCGGTTGAAAGCCATGTTCAGCGATGTGCCCAACGATTGCACCAACAGGGTTTTGGCCAAGCCCGGCACGCCCACCAGCAAGCAATGGCCGTTGGCATAAAGCGATGCCAGCAATCCCACCACGATCTCATCCTGACCGACAATGCTTTTTCTGAGTTCCTCGATAATGCGGTGCGTCACCGTCGCCACGCCGTTGATTTGTTGTTCGTCCATAAACTATCGATTTTCTATCTGATAAACCCGCTTATGGGAAGAAACCTTTGATGAATTTTCCGTGAAGTTGAGAAACCGCATTCATGATTCCGCTCCGCAGCCAGTCCCTCGCTTTGCACTTGTCAGCCTGCGGTGAATGGGTCAGGATTGCTCCGATGTTTTTCACACCGAAATGGAAGAAGGAAACGCAATTGCTGCTCAAGGGGGCGCAGAAGTTTCTTCATTACAAACGCGACCTGCTGAAGCCCGACCGCATCGATGAGATCGAATCGCGGCTGTCCGACCTGCGCGCCGCGCTCAAGGCCGGCAAGCGCGAGGCTGTGGACGAGTGCTCCAAGCAGCTGCGTGCCACCTGCGAAAACGCCCTGCCGCACAGCAGCGCGCCGCGTTGGTTCGAGGAAAACGTGGAAGTCATTTTCGTGGCACTGGTCGTCGCGCTTGGTCTGCGCTCGTATGTGATCCAGCCCTTTCGCATTCCCACCGGATCGATGCAGCCCACGCTGAACGGCATCATCGCCGAGAACCACACGGAGAAAAATTTCGAGACGCCTTGGATCGGCCGGCAGGTGTATGATTGGGCGTCGCGCGGGCGGCGTTGGCACAAGATCGAGGCACCGGCCTCCGGTCGCATCGTCAGCCGGGTGGATGTTTCCAAACTGTTTTTCTCCCGCACCAAGGTGCTGTTTGACACCGGGGACTCGATCATTTTTCCCGCCCCCATCAACGAGACCGATCAAGCCATCAACGGCGGTCTGAGCCAGATGCCTTGCACCGGCAAGAGTTTCAAAAAAGGCGACATCATGTTCCAGGGCACCATCGATGGCGGTGACCTGGTGCTCGTCGATAAAATTTCCTATCATTTCCGCAAGCCCGTGCGCGGCGAGGTGTTTGTCTTCGATACCCTCGGCATCGAGCGCAAGATCGGCAAGTTCAGCGGCAGCGATCAGGCCAAGGCCACGCACTACATCAAACGCCTCTGCGGCGTGCCCGGCGACACGCTGGTGATCGACAGTCCCCATCTTTTTGTGAATGGCAAGATCGCCACGGAAAAGGGCATCAACAAAGTCTTCACCTTCCCGAACCAAGGGCGCATGGGCGGCTTCGGCTATTCCTACGGCGATCATCCGGCAGCGGAAATCGTCAAGTCGGGAGACGAGCTGGTGCTCGCGGCACAAGCGCCGCGCGGCATGCGCGAGTATGCGGCGCTGGGCGACAATTCCGGCAACTCGCTGGACTCCCGCTACTGGGGCAGCGTCAAAGAGTTCAACCTCGTGGGCCCGGCGCTCTTTTCCCTCTGGCCCTTCACCACCGGGCACTGGGGCTTCATTAAATGAGATCGTCTGAAATCACCCGCAAGGCGAAATCAAACCTCGCCTTCGCCCTGAACATCCTGCCGAAGGAACGACGGGAGGACATGGTCGTTTTTTACGCCTACTGCCGGGTGATCGATGACATTGCCGATGAGGAATCCCGCCCTGTCGAAAAACGCAAGGCCGAGCTGGCGGAATGGCGCGAGGGCATTTGCCACGGCTTCGCCGAGCCGACGCCGTTCCAGCGCGAAGTGGTGACCTTGCAGGAAAAATATCAAATCCCGCAGGACCTGATGCTCGCCATCATCGATGGCTGCACGATGGATACCGAGCCGCAGCGTTTCCAGACCTGGGAGGATTTGCAAGGCTACACCTGGAAAGTGGCCTGCGCGGTGGGACTCATTTCGCTGAAACTCTTCGGCGCGACGCATCCCTCCTCGGAGACCTACGCCGTCGCCCTCGGCCACGCGCTGCAACTCACCAACATCCTGCGCGACATCCGCGAGGACCTCGACAACGGCCAGCGCATCTATCTGCCGATGGAAGACCTCCATCGCTTCGGCTACAGCGAGGCGGACCTGATCGCCCGCACCGTGGATGAGCGGTTTTTTGCCTTGATGAACTTCGAGGCCGAGCGCACCGAGGCGCTGTATGAACAAGCCCGCGCCAGTCTGCCCGCGGATGACCGCAAGGCACTGATGGCGGCGGAAGTGATGCGCGATATCTATCACACCGTGCTCCAGCAGATGCGCGCGGATGGATTCAAGGTATTCGAAAAACGCTACAGCCTCTCGAACTTCCGCAAGATGGCGATCCTCGCCAGGCACATGGTCGGGTGAGCTTCAGAACTCACCGCGGAACGAGCAGCTCGCCGTCGGTGTTTCATAAATGCAGATCTCGTAGAGCCCGGGCAACTGCGCCTCGATCTTGCGCCAGAACCACGCGCACATTTTTTCGATCGTCGGGCTCTCCAGGCCTTCGATGTCATTGAGGTAGCCGTGATCCAGCAAGTCGAGCAAGGGATTCATCGCATCGGAAATGCGCTTGTGATCGTAAATCCAGCCGATGGATTCATCGACCTCGCCCTCGACCGTGACCGTGACCTTGAAGCTGTGGCCATGCATCTTGCGGCACTTGTGGTCCTCCGGCAGGCTCGGCAGAGTGTGAGCTGCTTCAAAACGGAATTCTTTGGTCAATCGCGCGCGCATGGCTTCACTGAATCATTTCCCCGCACCCGGCGCAAACCTTTTCAAGCCCGGCACACGACGCAGCACCATGCCCAGACAATCGCGCGCTTCCGTCACGCCCAGCAGGTAGCATGCCGCGAAATACACCGCGGCCGCCCCCCCGATCACCGCCCCGAGCAGCAGGCAGCGCATCAGCCAGGACCAGCCGGCAAGCGCCACAAAAACATGCTCATTCGCCAGCCAGCACAAGCCGCCCATCAAACCGGCCGCGATTCCGCAGCGCCACAGCGTGCTCCACAGCGAAGCCATCGAAAGCCCACCCACCAGCCGGTGCAGCATGCCATAGAGCAGCACGAAATTCACCATCGCCAGCAGACTCGTGGTCAAGGCCAGCGACTCATGGCCCCAGTGCATGACGCGCACAAAGTACCAGTTGAGCGAAAAATTCAGTCCCATCGCGATGAAGCTGATCACCATGGGCACCCAGCGTTTCTCGATCGCATAAAACGCCGGTTGCACGATCTTGATCCAGCTGTAACAGACCAGCCCGTAGGCGTAACACTGCAAGGCTCCGGCGATCATGCTCGTGCTGCGGTGGTGCATGTCGCCGCCCTTGAAGATCATCGCCACCAGCGGCGTCGCCAGCAGCGAGAGCCCCACCGCGCAAGGCAGCACGAGAATCGTCACCAGATTGATGCCGCGCGCCAGGGTCGGCGAAAACTCCTTGCCTATGCCCCCCACCGCCGCACGCGACAGCGCGGGCAAGGTTATCGTGGCCACCGCCACACCGAACATGCCGATGGGCAACTGCATGAGGCGAAACGCGTAATTCAGCGCCGAGACACCGCCCTCGCCCGTGCTGGTGGCGAACATCGCATTCACCATCACATTCACCTGCACCGCGCTGGCCGCGATCATCGCCGGTCCCATCAGTGCGATGATTTTTTTCACACCGCTGTCACTCCACAAGCGATCCCACTGCGGTCGGAAACCGACACGCCAGAGCGAGGGAAACTGCACCACCAACTGCCCCATGCCACCGATCAGCACGCCGATGCTGATGCCGATGAGACTTTTTTCCCCCCACTTCGGATCCATCCAGTAGCCCAGCGCGCCGCCGCCGATGATGCAGCCGAGATTGAAAAAACACGAGGCCAGGGCCGGCATGCCGAATACCTGCTTCGCATTCAACATGCCCATGACCAGTGCAGAAAGACTGACCAATAGAATAAATGGATACATCACCCGCGCCAGCAGAACGATCAGATCCCGCTGCTCGGCACCGAACGATTTGTCGGCAAACGAGAGGATCAGATCGACGATCCACGGTGCCAGCAGCACCCCGACGATGGTCACGCCACTCATCACCACAACCGCCAGCGAGAGCACACGATTCGCCAGCAGCCAGGCCGAAGTCTCGCCCTCCTCCTTGAGCCGCTTGGAAAACGTCGTGACAAACGCCTGCGACAAAGCCCCCTCCGCAAACAGATCGCGCAGCAGGTTCGGGATCTTGAAGGCGAGATTGAAGCAGTCCGCCAGCAGGCTGGTGCCGTAGAGGCGCACCATGAAAATATCCCGGACCAGCCCGAGAATGCGACTCAGCATCACGGCGATGCCGATTTTCCCCGTGGCCTTCGCGGCCTTGCGGTTTTCATCGGCGGCGCTGACGGGTTCTTCTGCCATGGAGTGGGACGCCCTCTCAGCGACGGCATTTCTCCAGCAGAGATCCGAGGAAACGCGCGATCTGGTGCAGGGCTTGCGAGCTTTCATTGTCCGGCAGCACCGACAGGTCGTCGTGGCATTGGCCTAACAAATCTTTGGCCGTATCGATGGCTCTCTCGACCGCTCCTTCATACTCGGCAATGCCGACAAGCACTGGCAGATCGAGCGGTTGCTGGTTGATGATGCGGGCCGTGAGCTTCATGCGCTGGGCATCGCTGGCGGACTCTAACAAATTCAGGATGGGCAGCGTGAGTTTTCCTTTTTCGAGGTCCGTGCGCAGGGTCTTGCCCACCGTTTCCTCCACACCGACAAGGTCGAGGCAGTCATCGTAAATCTGATAGACCGCACCGAGGCGCAGGCCGTAATCATACATGCGCTTTTCCACTTCCTCGCTGGCACCGGAAAGCTTCGCGGCCAGGCCGGCGGCGGCGGCAAAAAGCGCGCCCGTTTTCATTTCCATGATCTGGAAATACTCGTCCTTCGTCAGCGTGAGATCGAAGCGGCGCTGCGTCTGCATGATCTCGCCCTGGCACACTTCACGTGCGGCATGGCCGACCTTGCGGCAAATATCGATCGAGTCAAAGTCCGTCGCCAAGGTGAGCGCATGGGAAAACAAGGCATCGCCCAGGAGAACGGAAAGCCCGTTGCCCCACTTCGCGTTCGCCGTGGGAACCATGCGGCGGGTGCTGGCACCGTCGATGATGTCATCGTGCACCAGCGTGGCCATGTGAATCAGCTCGAGAATCACGCCGATCTTGCGGTGATCCTCATTCGCCTCGCCGAGCGCTCCACCCGTCAGCACCGCCAGGGCGGGACGGATCCGTTTGCCGGAAGTATTGCAGACGTAGGAAACGTAGGGCTCGACCATCGGGTCAAAGGCACGCACCTGCTCGCGAATCGCCACCTCCACGAGCTCAAGGTGCGGTCGCACGAGTTCGAACGGAAAAGAATCGCTGTGTCCCGGTTGCTTGGTGATCGCTGGCATGAGTCGTGGTGAAGCTTGTGAAATATTTCACAAAGTGCGACACTTAGCAAGTGGGAACACGTTGCTTTTTTCTACTCATAGGCCACTCACGATCTCAGCAAAAAAAATCCGGTCTCCCGCGATTGGGCAGGAGATCGGATGAATCAGCACAAGGCCTTTTGGAGTGCGACGCAAATCAAGGCGCGGCAGCCACTGTGACCGATAGGCGGGCGAATTTCTTCGTATCTGCTCCCATCGGCACCGTCAGAGTAACGGTTTGGGTATTCGCGGGAGCATTGTCCACCACCGTGATGCCAGGATTATTCGCCACAGGAGCATCCGGAACTGCATAGTAGTTCGCGCCGCTCGTTGGCCAAGCTTCGAGGTCGGTATCAACCTGCACAGCGACCGTTGTGTCCGGGGTGATCGAGTCTTTGCTACGAGTGAACGTAAAGATCAGATTGTTTCCATCCATCGTCACTTGCGGCAGCTTGTTGCGATCATTGGTATCTTTGGTTCCACCAAGAACATACTCGATCGCATTGCTGACACCGTCACCGTCGAAGTCGTCGTTGGCGTTGCCTGTAGGAGCATTGACCGAAGCCCAGGAGTTGTATCCGGATTTGGCGATCTTGATCACACCGGCGGTGCTGTAATCGATCTCATAACCCGCAGGCAATGCTGGAGAAATGGTGAAGCTTCCCGTGCGCGTGCCGGTGTAGGTCGCGATCGTGTAGCTCGATGCCGTCATCGTGCCGCTGATGGCAAGAGTCGCCCCTGTGAGATCGATGTTCCCATTGACGGCAATCACATCCGAACTGGTGGCATCCGCATCGCAGGTGTAAGTTCCTGCAAGAGTCAATGCGCCGATGGTCAGTTGACCGATTGTCACACCGGGTGCAATGCCGCCTGTTCCGGCAACTGCGACCGAGCCCGAAATGCTACCCGTTCCACCAAGAACCGCTCCAGCGCTGACGGAAACCGCACTCGTGCCAGTGGCAGAACCGGAGGTGTTGTTCGCAAGCAAGGTTCCTGCCGCTACCGTGGTGGCACCGGAGTAGGTATTGCTTCCGCTGAGTGTCAGCGTTCCTGCCGCATTCTTGGTCAAGGTTCCCGTTCCCGAAATCACATTCGCCACTGTCAAAGCGTCGCTGCGATTGAAGATCAGACTGGTGTTGTTTGTCACGGCCCCGCTTCCCAGCGTTCCCGACGTGCCACCTGACCCAATTTCAAGGATACCCGAGTTGATGACCGTGGCACCTTGATAGCTGTTGTTGCCCGTGAGAGTCGTCGCGCCCGTTCCTTGCTGGGTCAGTGAGCCGGTGCCGGAAATGGCGTTCGAAACCGTGATCGCCGAGTCCCGGTTGATGATCAACGACGCGTCGTTGGTCACGGCACCGGTGCCCAGGGTCCCGGAGGAACCGCCCGCACCAATCTCCAGAGTTCCCCCACTGATCGTCGTTGCACCCGTGAAGCTGTTCAAGCCGGTCAATATCAAGCGGCCGGCAGTCACGGTCACGGCTCCGTCTGTTACGATGGAATCCGCGAGAGTGAGCGCTCCAAGACCTGCCTTGGTAAACGGCTTGTTGGTGTTTCCTCCAGTTCCACTGAAAGTGAGAGAAGCCGTGGCATTGACCACATCGATCGTCTTGTTCTCTGCACCGGTATCGATCCATAGATTCCGGGCGGTGGTTTCGCTGCCCGTCCCTGTATAGCGGAATGTCGCGTCATTGGCGATACCCAGGTAACCGGGACCGCCAGTGGTGTAAACCCCGATGCTACCCACGCCACCTGCGTCAGCAACGGTGGATGCGACGAGAACACCACCGTTCAGGTTCGTACCGCCGGTGTATGAGTTATTTCCACTCGGCACCAGAATGCCCGCACCGGTTTTGGTGATGGGATTGCCACCAATGATGTTGCCTGTCACCGACAAGTCGACGGCCACATCACCATCTGCGACGTTGAATGTGATCACTCCGTTGCCCGTGCTGGCAGGCGCATTGATTACGGAAGACTTGGTGGCGTGCGCAATGGTGACAATCGTACCAGTTCCCCGGATGTCACCAGGACCATTGACGATACCGGCATTCAGCGTAAGGGCCGTATTGGGAAGCTGTTGCTCATTGTTAAGTTTCCAGATGCCATCCTCATTGACGACGATGTTGTTCGGACGGGTGGCGCCGCCAAGCCCACCCAAGGCATGGGTCGTGGTATCCAAAATGCCCGGAGCATTGACCGTGATCGTCCGATTGGCGGCAAAGCTGGTGGCCCAACCGCCGCCCCGCGGGGCAAAGGTGCCATCATTGACAACAAAGTCGCCCACATGGTTGCCAGAACTTACTGTCAGAGTCCCAGAGCCTGATTTGCGCAAGGTGCCACCATTGACAATGGTGCGACTCAGGGTCTGAGCATCCGAGCGATTGATTTCCAGAGTTCCTGCAGAACCGATGGAAATGTTTCCTGTGCCACCCAGAGCACCCGTTGTGCCGCCATCTCCAACCGCGACCGTGCCGGCGTTGATGGTGACGACTCCGGTGTTGGTGTTGTTGTTGAGGAGGGTCACCTTGCCGGAGCCATTCTTGACGAGTGTGGTTGGGCCGGTGATGGGGGAGCCGGAGAGGCTGTAGTCCAATGCAGTGGTGTTTTCAAACACGAGAGCGGAAGGCTGGATGCTTCCGGTGAGGACCACGGTTCCGGTCGTCGCCGTGTCGTCGAAGATGACAGCGTCGAAGTCGTAGAAGGTGCTTGAGGTGCCCAAGTCGGAGCTGAGGCGCCAGTTCGCAGTGGTCTGGACATCCCAGGAGGTGGAGGCATCGCCCTTCCAGACAAGCGCATCATACGCAACGATCTCCACATCGACGGAGGTATCGACCGTGTTGTCGTAGAGTGTGGCGGAGATGTGCGGGTTCGTCAGCGGGGCCAGCGACAGGCCAGCGAATCCGGAATCTCCGATGGAGCCCACGTAGTCGATGACCTTGTAGCGGGCTCCGACGGCGAGAACCGAGTTCGGGCTGGCGGTGATGGTGCTGGGGCCGGAAACGCTGAAGCTGCCGGTCACGTTGACCAGGTCTCCCGTGGTGCCAATGCGTCCGGTGACTCCGCCGCCGTTGAGCGTCAGGTTTGGCACGGTGGCGGTTCCGATGGTGCTGGTGTTTCCACCCTGGAGGTTGCCGCTGCTGGTCGTGGTGACACTGGAAACCAGGGAGCCGCTGAGATGAAGCTTGCCGCCGTTCACGGTTGTTGTGCCGGTGTAGGTCTGGGCTCCGGAGAGGACGAGGTTTCCGGCTCCGGTCTTGATGACGCCGCCTGCTCCGGACATCACGGCGGATTGCGTGATGGTGCGCGGGGTGGTGTTATCCACGGAGTCGAGGGTGTTGAAGGTCACGCTGCCCACGACGCCGGTTAGGTTGAGCGGCTGGGCTCCGGTCCAGTTGGCAAATGCACCGAAGGTGCCCCCGCCCGCATTGACCTGCTTGGCTCCGTTGGCCGAGATGCCGCTGGCTCCGAGGTTAACACGACCGCCCTGAAGGTTGAAGGAGGCGGCATTGCCGCGGCCGTTCGCCAGGTCGATTCCGAGGGCGTTGAAGGTGCCGCCGGTCTGGTTGAAATAAACCGCCGCACTGTCCCAGCCTGGCTTCAGCTCCGCGCCGAAGGCGTTGAGGGAGCCGCCGGAGAGGTTGTAGGTGGAGCTCGAATTATTGCCCCAGTGACCCATCAAGAAGGATGCACTGGTCCCGTCCGAGTTGTCGGTTCCAGTAATGTTGAGAGTGCCTCCGGCCTGGTTGAAGGTGGTGACTGCGCCACTGCTATCGGACATCACCAGCCTTGGGATGGAGACGCTCGCTCCGCTGGCAATATTGACCGTGGAGCCTTGGGCGCTGAAGGATCCACCGGTGCCTACGGTGAACGAGCTTCCGGAGTTGAAGTTGGTCACGGAACTGCCGGAGGTCGCAGCGTTGGTGGCCGTAATGACGGTACCGTTATTGAGGTTGGCAGTGCCACCGGAGACGGCGAGCGAGCTCGTGGTCGGGATGGTGGCTCCATTGAAGTTCATGGTGCCTGCGGTGGCCCTGGTGGATCCGGTGTAGGAACCGGTGCCGGTGAAGTTCAGGGTGCCGCCATCGGACTTGGTGAAGTTGCCGACTCCGGAAACGGTTCCGCCATAGTTCATGGTGAAGCCGCTCCAGACGTGCAGTCCGCCATCGCCGTTGGGCAGGGAGATTCCGCGATTGGAGTCGATGGTCAGATCGTTTCCAGCGGTATTGCCGCCCTGGATGCGTCCGCCGTTCTGAAGGGTGATCGAGTTGGAGACCGGGGAGCCAGGGACCGGACCGAGCTGTGCGTCCGTGCCGACACGCAGGATGCCAGTGGAGACGTTGACGTTTCCGGTCAGGGAGTTGGTGCCGCTGATGATGAGGGTTCCCGCAGCGGTCTTGACCAGATCGAACGGACCGAAGACCTCGCTGATGGTTCCGGCGAGGAACAGGTCAGCCGTGTTGTTGATGGTCGAGGCGGCGGTGTAGGCCACATTGCCACTCAGGGTGGCGGCGTTGGTGCTACCGAGGTTGCCTCCGTTGAGGGTGACCTGGCGGGTGAACTTGCCGGCGGCGGTGCTTTCCACGTTGAGGCTTCCTCCAACATTGGACTGTATGTTGCCGGTGCCTTGAACGGTGCCGTTCCAGAAGGCTAGGGTGCCTGCGTTGACCTCGACATCGCCGGAGGTGACCGTGCCGTCCACCGTGGCATAGACCAGGTTGGTGCCGGCTTTTGTCAACTTCTTGCCGTTAAGGTTCAGGATGGAGGCGGCTCCACGAATGTCGTAACGGGCGGTGCCGCCGATGGTGGCGTCGGCGGCCAGGGTCACGAACTGGAAGGCGTTTTGCTGGGTGTTTGCGCCGGTACTGATGATGGCACCCGAGCCAATGCCAACTCCTGAGATCGTGACGGTCCGGGTGCCGAGGTTGATCGTGTTGGCGGCCAGGTTCCCAAGATCGAGAGCACCACCGCTAACGCCGTCACCCACCACCGTGATATTGGCGCTGGCGGAGCCGAGGGCTCCTGCTGACTGCAGACGGAGGATGCCGTTGTTCACGGTGATCGCGCCGGTGAAGGTGTGGGTTCCACCCATGTTGAGGTCGAACAAGCCGTTCTTGGTGATGCCAGTGGTGCCGGTGATGACGCCAGCTCCACTGATCGTATGGTTGTAGAAGTCACTGTTCACCGTGATCGAGCCGGGAGTCAGCGTCCCTGCTGTGGTGATTGTCTGGTCGCTGGTGACGTAGGTGTCGTCGAAGACCACATCGTCGCCGTTGAAGAAGTTATCATTGGCCCCGCCGTTCCAGTCATTTTCCGCGCCACCGACTTCCCAGGTGGTTCCGGAGCCGTCCCAGACGAGGGTCTTCTTCGTGAAATCGAGGGTGACGTCGGAGGCGTTGACGGTGAAGGTGGAGGCACGGTAGCTGGCCGCGTTGACGAGGGTGAAATTACTGGCCGCGAACGGTGCGGGGTTGCTGCCGAAGTTCATCACCTTGACCGGACCGGTGGTGGTCGGCGGGCTGGTGAAATCGACCGAGACCGTTCCATTGATGGTGAGGGCATCGGTCGAGGTAAGGGCACCGGCGGTGTTCGGGTCGATCGAAAGATTGGTGGTGCCGGTGCCGAAGGTGAGGGTCTTCGCGGTTCCTTCACCGCCGAGAGTGGCTCCGGTGGCGACGGTCAGGTCGGAGTTGGCGAGGCTGCCGGTGAGGTTGAGGCGACCGGCGTTGACGCTGGTGGTGCCGCTATAGGTGCTGGCGGAGGACAGCGTGGTGGTTCCGGTGCCGAGTTTCACCACCGGGCTGGTTCCGTCGATGATCGCGGAGATCGTCTGGGTGCCGGTGCCTGTGGAAGTGCCGGTGCGGGTGGTATTGCTGTCCGGGTTGAGGTCCAGCGTGCCGCCGCCGGAAAGCAGGAGGGTGCCACTACCCGTCACGTCGTTCATCAGGCTGAACTTCCGGGTGCTGTTCACGGTATCCAGCGTGGTGGTCGTGGAAGTGGTGGTGCTGATGACGCTGTTGAGCGCCACCGTGGTGCTGTCAGCCGCCGTGTTGCGGATCGTGCCGCCCCCGAGGTTGACGTTGGTGGTCAGGTTGCGACCGATGATGCCGAAGGCGGACTTCAGTTCCAGGAGGCCACCACTCAGGTTGTATTGGTCGATGCCGGTGGTCATGTTGGTTCCGGCTGCGGAGTTACCGCGGTTGTCGAGGACGACCCAGTTGGTGGTGACGGTGCCACCGGACTGGTTGAAGATGCCCTGGCCGTCCACGCCGACGTAGATGCCGCCGCCCAGCTCCCCTCCAGCGGAAGGCGTGGAGGCGGGTGCTCCCGCATTGAAGCTCAGGGTTCCTGCGGAAATGTTGTAGGTGGAGGTCTCCGTACCAAAGTGACCGACGCGGAGGTTGTTGCCGGTGTTCGTAGCGATGCCGTTGATGGCAACGGCCCCGCCAGTCTGGTTGACCGTGGCGGAGTTGTTGGCCGCTTCGCCGACTCCGAAGTATCCGGTCTCAACGGTGGCGCCAGTACTGATGTTGAAGATTGACCCGTTGACGGTGTTGCCCACGTTGATGTTGCCGCCATTGGTCCCGTCAGAGAGGTCGATGGTGTTGCTGCCGAGGGTGAAACCGGTGCCGGTGGTGTTGATCTGGACTCCACCCTTGGCCAAGTTGGTGGCGGTGGCGTCGCGGGCGGAGATGATGTTCTGGGCCAGAGTGTAGCCGTCGCTGCGCTGGAAGCGAACAGCGGCGGTGGCGGCATCCTGATAGAGGATGACATCGCCGGAGCCAAGGGTGCCGGTGGTGGTGCTGTTGCCGATGACGAGCGTGTTGGTGCCGGCCGTGCCGCCGCCGTTGACCCAGATGCGTTCCAAGGCTGTGGCGTCGCCGGTGATCACGAGGTTGGTACCGGCTCCACCGCCGCCGACGACGAGATCGTCGGTGGAAGCGGTGTTGGAAAGGGTGCCCGAGAGGATGCCGGTGGTATTGTAGGGCATGATCTTGGCGTCACCGTTGAGGGTGATGTTGCCCGAGATCGTATTGGTATTCATGCGGATGGCACCGATGCCGCTGTTTCCAGTGTAAACTCCGCTTGGAGGGGTTGGCGAGCTGGCATCGGCTCCGGTAGCGACTGCGGCTGCGATGCCGCCTCCGACTTCCTGGAAGCCGTATCCAGTGATCGTGATGTTGTTAGTGATGTCGCCAGTGGGCCAGAGCTGGGCGCGGTCACTGACGGTGATCGTGCTGGAGCCAAGGGCGGCCTGGTTGGCAACCAAACGGAAGCTGCCGTTGGTGACGAGGTTGCCGGAGGGAGTCAGTTGAAGGGCTCCTGAGAAGCCGGTGCTGGTTCCGGAAAGGGTCACGCCGCGCGAGCCTGCCGTGCCTCCAGCGTTCGGGTCGATGACCACGGTGCCAAGACCGGAAAGGTTGCGACTGAAGGTGTAGTCAGCGACGTTGTTTGCGAAGAGCTGCAGCGATGCTCCCGAGGCTACTGCGATGCCGCTGGTTCCGCTCAGGGTGCTGGCACCGGTGTTGATCGAGAGCGTTCCGGCGTTGACGTTGGTGGCACCGGTGTAGCTGTGAGCGGCGGTGCCGTTCAGGGTGACCGTGCCGTCTCCAGTTTTGGTCAGGCTCATCGGCCCGGAAAGCACTCCGGCTCCGGCGAGGGTGTAGCTGACGGCGGTGGTGTTGCTGAATTCCACGGCGGACGGAGTCACCGTGGTTCCAAGGGTGATGTTGGTATTGATTCCGGAATCGTCGAAGAGAAGGTCGTCATTCTGGAGGTAGGTTACGGCGGCTGCGCCGACGACGGTCAGCCAGTTGGCGGTGGTGTTGATGTCCCAGGTTCCATTGGTGACGCCGGTCCATTTGACCCGGTCATTGCTGGCAGTGATGCCGATGAGACCACTGCCGTTGTCGGTCACGGTTGCTGCCGCGCGTGGAGGCAGGCCGGTGACGCTGAATCCTGCGGTGGAGGGAGCGGTGCCGGAGTAGGCGAAGATCGGGTAGAAGGTGGAGGCGGTATTGATGGCACCGTTCGGAGTCACGGAGATCACGGTGCTGCCGCTCTGGGTCAGGCCGTTCGCGGCGGTGACGCTGATTACGTCGGTGCCGGAATTGCCGAGATTAACGGCGACCGTGCCATCCACGAGCGCCAGACTGGAGGTGGTCAGGGTGCCGACGGTGGTGGCGGATCCCGGAGTGAGGGTCGTGCCTGCCGCAGTGGTGATTGACGAGGCGGTGCCGGTGCCGCTGAGGGTACCGGCGCTCAGGAGGAGGGGACCCTCAGTGGTGCTGTTGAAGACGAGGTTTCCTGCGCCCGCCTTGGTGAGTGTGCCGGAACCGATGACCGGAGCGGCCAGGGTGATGTCGTTGACGGCGGTGCCATCATTGACGGTCAGGGTCATGCCACCTGCGCCGACGTTCAGCGAGCCGGCACCATCAATGGTGTGGGAGCCGGTGGTGGAGGCGTTGTTGGAGATCGAGCTGAACGACTGGCTGAAGCCCGTGTTGATGGTGAAGCGTCCGTTGTTCCCATTGCCCTCGCCGAGCACAAGAGCGTTCGAGGTCTGAAAGGCGTTCGTGGCTCCGGCGGCGAGAGTCCCGTTGGCGACGGTGATGGTGCCGTGAGTGTTGCCGGTAGAGCTAACGGTCCAGGTGCCACCATCGGTCTTGAAGAGGGCGGCTGAGCCGAGGTTCAGGTTTCCACTCACAAGTCCGGTGCCATTGCCTCGGACAAACAGGCCAGTCGAAGGCGTTGCCGACTGGTTGACATTACCTGAGATCGTGAAGGTGCCGCTACTCGAACTGATGGTCTGGTTGGTGCCCTGATCGAGGAGGATAGTGCCAGCCCAGGTGTTGTTGCCTGAGACGTTATCGACCGCTGCTCTGGCGTTTGTGACGTTGGTCGTGGAGTTGTTGCGCAGCGTGAGGGTTCTTCCTGTGCCATGGGTAAATCCGCCGGCGATCTGCAGTGTGTTGGTGTTGGGGGCAGCCGGGTTCTCGTTGTTCTGAACGAGAATAGAGACGCCGCTGCCGAGGGCGGTGGCGGTGTTGGCGCGGACGCTGCCATCACTGACGGTGACACCGCCGAAAAAGGTGTTGTTTCCTGAAAGCGTCAGGACGGTGTCCTGGCCGGAGGTATTGGTCTTGATGATGGAACCTGGTCCGCTGATCGCGCCCGAAAGGGTAAGGTTTTTCCCGGCATAACGACCGGTCACGGTGTTGTTGCCGTTGAGAACCATGGCGCCGCTGAGGGTAAAGTTTCCGTCCTCGTGCGCGAGGGTCGCGCTGTTGAGGTTGATCGCGTTGGTGATCGTCAGTACGTTCGCGGTGCTGCCGGTGAAGACGCGCAGGGTGGTGCCAGCATTCGCGGTTACTGCTGCGGTGCCGAAGGGAGTGTAGGTGGCGGCGGTGGTTGGAACAACTCCGCGAAGTTCGCCCGCGTTGATGGTGACTCCGCCGGTGAAGGTGTTGTTACCGGAAGCCGTGGAAAGCGACAGGACGGTGTCCTGGCCGGAGGCATTGGTCTTGATGATGGAACCTGTGCTGCTGATCACGCCTGAAAGGGTGAGGTTCTTCCCGGCCCAGATGCCGTTGATGGTGTTGCTGCCGGTGAGAGCGACGGCCCCGGTTAGGGTGTGATTGCCGTCCTCATGGATGAGGGTGGCTCCGTTCAGGTTGATGGCGTTCGCGTAGGTGATCACGTTGGCGGTGCTGCCGGTCCTGAATCGGAGCGTGGTGCCGGAGGCTGCGGTGATCGCGCCGGTGCCGAGGGTGGTGTAGGTTCCCGCAGCAGTGGGGGAGAGAGCCTGAAGTTCACCCGCGCTGATGGTGCTGGTGCCAGTCCGTGTATTAGCACTGTTGGAGAGGATGAGGATGCCGCTATCGGTTTTCGTGAGTGTTCCGGAGCCGCTCTGGATTCCGCTCATGGTGAGGGTTTGAGAGCCGTAAACGCGGATCGTGCCATTCGATGCTCCATAAGCCACAGCTCGAGAGATCGTATTCGTGACGTTAGCCAACAGACCGCCGCCGTTGAGAGTGATGGTATTCGCCGCATTACCCAGAGTTCCATCAGCGCCAGGACTGAAGAGACCCGAAGTCACCGTGATGTTGCCCGTGAAGGTGTTGGTCCCACTGAAGATCACACCGCGCCCTGCGGCACCGCCGCCCGATGCGGTCATGTCCCCGTTGGATGCGATGGTAAGACCGCCTGTCAAGTTGCCTGCAATGATCGCACTGATTGTGGTGCTTTGCGCCGTGGTCAGCGCACTGGTGGTGATGGTAGCGGAGGTGCCACCCAGTGTCAGCACGTTAGGGGAGGCTCCACTGGCAATCGTGTATCCCGCTGCGGTGAACGTGAGCCCGCCCGCGGAAACAGGCGCGTTGATGGTAACCGTGCCGGCTGTTCCGCCAAATACCGCCGTGTTCAAATTGGCATTGTTCCATGCTACCATGGGCGAAGCCCCCTCATCCCAATTCGTTAGTGTCGTGTTCCAGGTTCCTGCGCCACCACCGCTGGCACCATTCCCGTTGCCGGCGATATTTGCCGAGCCTCCATCCCAGAAACGATTCTGCGCATGGGCTGTTGAGAGACAAGTGACAAAAATCGCAGGTCCTGCGAAATGAAGAAGATGACGGAGAAGATAGTTGGCTTTTTTGGCTTTCATGGGATTTGTAGGGTAGGCGCTTTTGAGTTTGGTTAGTTTTTTCTAACAAAAATATATTATCTATGCAATTATCTGACACAGAAAAATTACCATACACAGCTGCAGCCGCAATAGAAAATTGAGAATTTTTTGAAAAAAACCATGTGTGCTGTCTCGTCGACTTCTCCAAAGACCAGAAATTGCATTTTTTATAGGCCAGATAATCTTTTCCAAACACTGTTTTTATGAACAACACCGAATGCCTAAGGCCATCCGGAATCTGATGGAAAAATTCTCATGAGGTGAGATTGGGACAAAATCTCGTTTGGGCGGCTCTGCCTCTGCCACGGAGCCGCTCAAGACTCTTGATGACAACTGACCGGCGCCGCCATCGGAAGCGACTGGGTATGGCATGTCTTCCGCGCCGAAGACGATGCCGCCGTAGATCCGAAAAATTTCATCCGCCTCACAGCTCAGCAATTGGCCCCCTAAGCCACCGATTCTTCGAGAGACAATCGCCGTTCGGATCGCTCCGAGCGGCGTTTTTTGTGGGTCGCCCATCATGATGCGAAAAATTCATCTTTTTTCTCGTCGACGCGGTAAATGAACTTGTGGAACTATCCGCATATTCCACTATGAAACGCAAAATGCATCGTACTTCAATCGCACCGATACTTTTTTTGGTATTGGCACTCTCAATGGCAGCGCGATGATCTCCGTGGATCACGGCTATCTCGCGGCGGGCACGATCAGCGGTTCGGCGACCCTGGCGAATGCCGCGCGAATCGCGCCCGGCAATGCGGCGGGAACTCTCACGCTCAACGACAATAGGCAATTCCTCAGCAGCACGGAAACCCTGGCGATGGCGTGCCGAACGGCATCGAGTTTATCATGGGCCGCGATCCGCGTCCGGGTTTCCCCGATCCTTTGACACCGGGAGAAAACACGCCGCTTCTCACGCAAGAACATGTGATTTTTGTCCATCGCCGTGTCGCCGCCGCGCGCTACCTGCCTGTGATCGTGCAATACAACAGTGATCTTTCTCCGACTTGGAACACGGCACAAGCAGGTGTCAATGGCGTGACGATTGCGAACGAAGCGGACTTTTACGGCAACGGTATCGACAAGGTGGAGATCCGAATCCCGCGAACACTTGCTGTTGAGGGAAGGTTGTTCTTGCGGTTGCGGGCGGAAGAGTGATGAAGAAGAAAAAACAACCCCGCCGGATAGGGCGGGGTTGTAGGAAGTTGATAAAAGGCTGGGAGGCGGGACGCCTCCGCCACGGTTAGTAGCGGTAGTGCTCCGCCTTGAAGGGGCCTTCGGGGGAGACGCCGATGTAGTCGGCCTGATCGGGCGTGAGCTTGGTCAGCTTGGCCCCGATCTTGGCGAGGTGCAGGCGGGCGACTTCTTCGTCGAGGTGTTTCGGAAGCACGGTGACTTGACCAGCTTTATAAACGTCTTTGTTTTTCCACAAATCGATTTGCGCCAGCGTCTGGTTGGTGAAGCTGTTCGACATCACGAAGCTCGGGTGACCGGTGGCGCAACCGAGGTTGACCAGACGTCCTTCGGCCAGCATGTAGATGCAGTTGCCTGCTGGGAAGGTGTACTTGTCCACCTGTGGTTTGATGTTGAGCTTGGTCACACCAGGCGCTTTGTCGAGCTTGTCGATCTGGATTTCGTTATCGAAGTGACCGATGTTGCAGACGATGGCCTGGTCCTTCATTTTCTCCATGTGCTCGAGGCGGATGATGTCCTTGTTGCCGGTGGTGGTCACGTAGATGTCGCCCCAGCCGAGGGTGTCTTCCACGGTCAATACGCGGAAGCCTTCCATCGCGGCTTGCAGCGCGCAGATGGGATCGACTTCGGTCACGACGACCTGAGCGCCTTGTCCGCGCAGGGCTTGCGCGCAACCTTTACCGACATCGCCGTAGCCGCAGACCACGCCGACCTTGCCGGAGATCATCACGTCGGTGGCGCGCTTGATGCCATCCACGAGCGACTCGCGGCAACCGTAGAGGTTGTCGAACTTCGACTTCGTCACCGAGTCGTTCACGTTGATCGCGGGCACAAGCAAGGTACCGGCTTTTGCCATTTGATAGAGACGATGCACGCCGGTGGTGGTTTCTTCCGAAACACCTTTCCATTCCTTCACGATCTCGTGGAAAATGCCGGGCTGGTCCTTGTGGATTTGTTTGAGCAGGTCTTTGATGACTTGTTCTTCATGGCTGCCGGAAGGAGTGGTGACCCAATCAGAACCGTTTTCCAGCTCATAGCCTTTGTGAATCAGCAAGGTCGCGTCGCCACCGTCATCGACGATCAACTGTGGTCCGAGGCCTTGTGGATTGACGAGCGCTTTCCACGTGCACCACCAATACTCTTCCAGTGTCTCACCTTTCCAAGCGAACACCGGAATGCCACGGGCGGCAATCGCTGCGGCGGCGTGATCCTGCGTGGAGAAAATGTTGCAGCTCACCCAGCGCACTTCCGCGCCGAGATCCACAAGGGTTTCGATCAACACGGCGGTCTGAATCGTCATGTGCAGCGAGCCCATGATGCGCACGCCTTGCAGCGGCTTTTCCTTGCCATATTTTTCCCGTGTTGCCATCAGGCCGGGCATTTCGTGCTCAGCGATGTCGATTTCCTTGCGGCCGAATTCTGCGAGGCCGATGTCGCGTACTTTGTAGTCGTTCATGTTGGTAGAGGTAAGATTTTCAGACATAAGACATAAGACTTGAGTCTGCTAATCAGCGTGTTTTGTTGTTTGTTCGTTGGTTAGATAAAAAGTGATACGATTTTGTTGATGAATCCATCGCCGCCAAGACGTTTGCGAAATGCTTGAATCATAGCCGCAAGCTCTCTGGTTTCTGCGATTAGAGGTGTGACTTCATCCGTAGTTAGAATCTCCGCTTTGACTGCGATGTAAAGTTGCGTGCGTAGCTCAGCGAGCGAACCTTTGGCAATGGACAAAAATCTACGGAACTCCTTGTCGCTATCTCGCTCCGCACCTTCGGCAATATTCGAAGGCACGGAAATCGAGCTTCGTGACATCTGATCGCGCAAAGCATAAAGAGAAATTTTTTCCGTCAAAAGCAGCACCGAAACCGCAAGACGAGAGCTTCTTTTCCAAATCTCCAATTCTTCAAAATGATGATGTGCCATATGCGGAATCGATTTGGTTGAATCATTCAAGTCTTACGTCTTATGTCTGATCATCTGACAATCTACTTCACTGCCTTCTTCAGCGCCTCCACCTTGTCCGTGCGCTCCCAGGTGAGATCCGCATCGTCTTTGCCGAAGTGGCCGTAGTTCGTGGACTTGGAGTAGATCGGGCGCAGCAGGTTGAGCTGCTTGACAATGTCGGCGGGCTTGAAGGAGAAAACTTTCAGCACGGCGGCGAGGATGGCGGCATCAGGCTTCGTGCCAGTGCCGAAGGTATCCACATGCACGCTCACGGGCAGTGGATGGCCGATGGCATACGCAAATTGGATTTCGCACTTCGCGGCCAGACCGGCGGCGACCACGTTTTTCGCGACCCAGCGACCCATGTAAGCAGCACTGCGATCGACCTTGGAAGGGTCCTTGCCGGAGAAAGCACCGCCACCGTGACGACCCATGCCGCCGTAAGTATCGACGATGATCTTGCGACCCGTGAGACCGCTATCGCCCTGAGGACCGCCGATGACGAACTTGCCCGTCGGGTTGATCAGATACTCGGTATCTTTGGTCAGCATGTTTTTCGGCAACACCCGCTTGATCAGCGCGATGCAGAATTTTTCAATCTCCGCGTGCTCCACCGAGGCCGCATGCTGCGTGGAAATCACCACGTTGACGATGCGCGTCGGCTTGCCATCGACGTATTCGACGGAAACCTGCGATTTGGCATCCGGGCGCAGCCACTTGGCAACCTTGCCGGCTTTGCGGACTTTCGTCAGCTCACGACCCAACAAATGCGCATACATGATGGGCGCGGGCATGAGCTCGGCAGTCTCGTTGCAGGCATAACCGAACATGATGCCCTGGTCCCCCGCTCCTTGCTCGGCGTGTTTTTTGCCCTTGGCCTTTTTCGCATCCACGCCCTGCGCGATGTCAGGCGATTGGGTGGTGAGGTAATTGTTGATGAAAATCTGGTCGGCGTGGAAAACGTCGTCGCTGTTCACATAACCGATACCGCGCACGGCATCACGGATGATCTTGTCGATGTTGATCGCTTCGCCGATCGACTTCTGGCCGATCTTCGGAATGGTGATCTCACCACCCACGACGACGACATTGCTTTTCACAAAGGTCTCGCAGGCCACGCGGCTGTGCGGATCGACGGCCAGGCACGCATCGAGGATGGCATCGGAAATGGTGTCGGCCACTTTGTCAGGATGCCCTTCACCCACGGATTCGGAGGAAAAAATGTAACGGCTCATAATTCTAATTTTCGTATCGTCAAATCGCGATGCGTTGATACAATCACGCACAAGATGAAACTGTCAACCTTGAAATGCCTGAAACTTCTCGCCGACCCCACACGCTTGCGCATCGTCTTGTTGCTGCATAGCCATCCGCTGTCGGTGGTGGAGCTGCAGGAAATTCTCGGCATGGGCCAGAGCCGCATTTCCACGCAGCTGTCCTTATTGAAACAGGAGGGACTGGTGACCGATCAGCGCTCGGGAAAAAACAACATCTACCAGGCCGAGCTGCCACAGGAGCTACTGGCCATCGCCCAGAGTGCCGCATCGGAGCTACCCGAATCCGCCAAGGACCTCGCCGCCCTGCGCCACCTCAACCGCAAGCGCAAGGACAAGGCCCGCGCCTATTTCGATGAGCTCGCCGGGAAATTCGGCAAGAACTACGTGCCGGGTCGCTCGTGGAAAGGCCTCGCCGAAGCCTTGCTGAAGGTGCTGAACTACGACGTCGTAGCCGACCTCGGCGCGGGCGAAGGCACACTCTCGCAACTGCTCGCCCAGCGCGCGAAGCACGTGATCGCCATCGACATCTCACCCAAAATGGTTGAGTTCGGAAAAAACCTCGCGCTGCAACACGAGTTGCCGAATCTGGAATTCCGCCTCGGCGAAATCGAAGACGTGCCGATTGACGATGCCAGCGTCGATCTCGCCATCCTCAGCCAGGCGCTGCACCACGCCGAGGAACCAGCGCGCGCCATCGCCGAGGCCTATCGGATTCTCAAACCCGGCGGTCGATTGCTGATTCTCGATCTCGCCAAACACAGCTTCACCAAAGCCCACGAACTCTACTCCGACCGCTGGCTCGGCTTCCCCGAAGGCGAACTCGCCGAGTGGCTGGAACAAGCCGGCTTCCAAGAAGTGGAAACCTCCATCGTCGATCGCGAAACCAAAGCACCGAAGCTGCAGACGCTGGTGGCGACGGCGCGGAAAATTTGATAGAAATGTGTGTTTTATTCTGTAAAAATTAATAATTCCAATCGAATGACTCTTCTAGAAATATTACTAATCATTCTTATTACCGCGAGTATTGCGGGATTAATTTTCACCACGAAAAAAAACGCACTCCTCAAAACGATTTCCGGAAATCAAACACAAAAAATTTCCGACTTGGGAAAATCATTACAAAGCGAATTCGAATACCGGTCAGCAACTGAAGCAAGGTTTAGGCACATCATCGAAATCGAAGATGAAATATCAAAAATTCAAGAAAATCATAAAATCAATTTAGCAGAAATTGAGGCGCAAAAAGAAAAATTGCTTGGAGAGTTAACTAGTCTGAAGAAGCAATATTACGACAAAAAAGAGATTTTTAACAAACTCTCCCATGAAGTCGCCATCATAGACGAAAGAATGGCATTTGCCGAGGTCGGAATCTATCAACCACATTTCGACTATAGTGATAGCGAAGCTTTCAAGAAAGCAATTGAAGATGTGCGTTCTAGACAGAAAGCAAGAATATCTGAAAAAACGGCAGTCATTTGTGAGACCGAATGGCTACTAACAGGCAGTAAAGCAAAAGGAAAAGCGATGACAGATCGAAACATACGTCTAACGCTTAGGGCATTAAATGGGGAATGTGACGCAGCAATCTCCAATACTCGTTGGAACAATGCTGCCGCCATGGAAAAACGTCTTTATCTCGTTCGTGATCAAATCAACAAACTAAACGAAACAAATGCCATTAAAATCACCGATGGCTATTTCAACCTTAAACTTCAAGAACTTCGTCTCACCCACGAGTACAGAGAAAAATTAAAATTCGAAAAAGAGGAGAAAGCAGAATCGGCGCGTGCTGCACGTGAAGAGCAAAAACTACTACGTGATATTGAAGATGCAGAGCGTGAGGAATCAAAATTCGCTAAGCTTCTTGAAAAAGCCAGAATAGAAGCCGGAAATCACGAAGGTTCTAAACTCGAACAATACACTCAAAAGATCGAAATGCTAGAAAGGGATCTCGCTGCTGCGCATGAAAAAGCGGAACGAGCAAAATCTATGGCTCAACTTACAAAATCCGGATATGTATACATCATATCCAATATCGGATCCTTCGGCTCAGACGTCATTAAAATTGGCCTAACACGGCGACTAGATCCGCAAGATCGTGTGCGTGAATTAGGCGATGCAAGTGTTCCATTTATCTTCGACACACATGCTATCATTTACAGTGAAGATGCACCAGCATTAGAACGCGCTTTACATCTAAAATTTGCCGACAGCAGAATCAATGTAACAAACTTTCGGAAGGAATTTTTTCGTGTGACCCTGGATGATGTCGAAAGTGCAGTTAGGGATCTTGCACCTGATGCTCCTTTCTTCAAGGATATTGAGGCACAAGAATTTCATGAGACGCTTGCTCTTAGGAAAACAAAGCTCGAGGCATTTGATTACAAACCTCTTGAGTTCCCCGAATCTATATGATACTTCGGCAATTACTTCTGCTCAAAACAAAGCACGATCACTTCGGAGCCTTGATGACCTGATACCACGCCTTGCTGCCTAACACTTTTCCGCCGTCCTTGCCGCGCAGGGCTGTCATGTCGATGAAGTGCAGGTATTTTTCTTTGAGCTCTCCGATTTCGAAGGTGAGAGTCTGGCCATCGGCGGAGAGTTTGGCGTTTTTCACTTCGAGTTTGGTGAGGTCTTTTTTCGGCGCGCCGTAGGCTTGATGGTAGTCGTAGGTGTGGCGGCTGACGGTGAGCTTGTCCAACGTGGCCGCATCAAGCGGCTGGCTGAAACGCAGGGCGAACCCTTGTTTCTGTGCTTTGATCTGATCGAGCGCGAGAAATGCTTTGCCATTCCACTTGATGCGCGTGATGCCCTTGCCACCGGCCCAGGACAATGCCGTTTTTCCGACATAGAGCACTCCGTCTTTGCCGAAGGCAAGGCGGTTGCTGCCCATGCCGAGCGGTGAGCCATCGAACACCGGTACGAGCGCGGTTTGCAAGGTTCCATCGACCTTGTCCTCCAGCACGCGCACGAGATTTTTCTGATTCATCTCGCCGATCAACGTATGATTGGTCCAAGTCTCAGGAAAACTTCCTTTCGGAATCACCACCGGCCAGGTCGGGGAGTTGGCGAGTTCGCCTTGCGGGAAATAGCCGATCGCGGGCTGTTGCAACTTGTCGAGCTCTGGCACGGGCATGCTCATCGGATCTTTGCCGTCCCAGCCGGGTGTCCATACGAGCGAGGCCGGATGCCCGTAGAAGCCGCCTTTTTTCACATCGTAGAGAGGACTGGTCGGACGCCAGTCGCCTTGGTTGTCGGTGATGAGCAAACGCCCTGCGGCATCGAAGCCGATGCCATTCGGCGAGCGGAAGCCGCTGGCGAAGGGCTCCATCGTTTTGCCATCGGGCGAGAGTTTCAGCACCCAGCCGCGCCATTTCACGCGGGCATACATGCGCCCGGCGGCACCGCGATTCTTGCCCCAGGTTTCGCGTGTGCTCATGCCAGCGAAATCGACCTTGCCGATCTTGGAAAACTCACCGCGGATCTCTTTTGCCATCGATGCGCCATTCGATGCCACCCCTAACACGATGTAGAGATTCCCCTGCGCATCGCGGGCGGGACCGTAGGCAAACTCATGGTAGTTACCGGACATACCGAAGTCATCAAACACAGTCTCGTACGAATCCGCACTTCCATCGCCATCGGTATCGCGCAGGCGTGTCAGCTCGGCGCGCTGCATCACCAACAGGCTGCCATCCTTGTCCGCGAGCATGCCAAGAGGCTCCTGCAATCCGCTGGCAAACGCGGTCCATGTTTTGGCCACAGGATCATAAATCATGACCTCGCCACGATGAAAGGCCACCGCCAATCGACCGTCAGCCAAGGTCTCCATCGCCCCGACCTGCGGGTCTACTCCCGGCGGACCGGCGATTTCCTCAAAGGAAAAATGCTCCGTCCAGGCACTGGCGACGAGACTCAGAGACAACCATGCGAGTAAAGAAAGTGATTTCATTTCAGAGAAATAGTAAGTGTGAAAGTAGCGGCATCGGCCGGTGCGAGAGTCAATTTCGTGCCGTCCATCTTGCCTTTATCGCTGGTGATGGTCACGCCGTCTTGCGCGGTGAATTCCAAGGTCATCGGTGCGGAAGGAGTGGGCGTGACCGCAAAGGTGCGCTGAAAACCCGTGCCCTCCTTGAGCGGGGTAAAGCGCTCCGTCACCGTCTGCGCGCCGATCTGATAGCGGAACGTCGGCAGCTTGTCCTTCATCGTGTAGCCGAGAAATTTCACTTCTTTTCCTGTGCCGAAAGGCGATTGCGCTTCCGTGTATTTCACCGTGCCCACCACCGCCGCGACACTGCTACCATTGCCGCGCCAGTACGGAAAGCCATCGATGAATCCGCCCGTCCAGGCATAGCGCAACCGGCATTCACCGGCGTCCCAGCACAGCGAGTTCGTCGCATCGAGCGCCACCGCAATCGAGGCTGGGCCGGCATTCGGCATAAAAATCCGCTGCACCTGCGGGCGTGCCGTGTAGGTAGCAGACGTTTTGTAAGGATCACCGGGATCCTGCTTTTTCGCTTTCACGCCCTCGGCCACCTTCATGATGTGATCGTAAATCGCCCGCAAGCCTTCATCGCCCACGTGCACCATCGATGGCATTTCGATCACGTTCTCGCGCTTCTTCTTCGGCGCCACGCACCACTTCACAAAATCGTCCGGTTTGCCCAGGTACAGCCCGCGGATTTCCGCGAGAGACGGCCCCACCACCATCTGATCGAGCAGGTGACAAGCCGAACAATTATTCGTGAACAACTGTGCTCCATCCGGAGCGGCCATGAGCCCCGTGCAAGTGGCTGTTAAAAAAATCAAAATGTGCTTCATCGTAACAACACCGTGGATACTCCCGGCGGGAAACAATAACGTCACAAAGAATCGTTTTCTGTCGATCAATTTATGAAAAGGGAGACATGAAAAGACCAACGCAACTGGCATTCTTCACGCGCCAACGGTGCAACCACTCGTCAGCCCTGGGCAGCGCCCAGGGAAATATCAAAACCCTTCATCGATCAGCCCTGAAAGGGCGCAACTCCCCTTATTTTATTTGACGCACGCACCAACGATTCAAGGAGTCCCGCCCCTACAGGGCTTGTGATCATAAAATCCACTATTCCCGGGGCGTTGCCACCGGGCTAACGAGTCATTGCGCCTGTGGCGCGCAGGAAAATCATCTAACAGCAGACACAACAAAATTGATCCTACTGGGAGAATGCTCAAGATCTGCTACCACAACCCGAATTTCCCATACGCCATGATGTAGCAGCCCATGAGGAAATTCGCGGTGGCGTGCATGATGACGCAGGCACCCAGATTTTTGCTCCAAACGCAGAGCAGATAGGTCAACGAACCATAAACCAATGCACCGGCATAATCGATGGGCGCGTGAGCGATGGTGAAGGCCAGGGTGCAGACGACAAAGGCCAGCCAGGTGTGTTTGCCGAAGGGGACTTTCCAGTAGTCGCCATCGCGGTTCGCCAAAAAGCGCATGAGAAAACCACGCCAGAAAATTTCCTCGATCAAGGCCACGACCACCGCCGCGCGCAGGAAGCGCATCCCTAACGAAAATCCATGCCCTGCGGGATGCGTGAAGACACCAGGGTCAAAACCTTCCTTGCGCTCCTGAATGCCGAGCCATTTCATCCAGCCGGTGGTTTCTCCCGTCAATTGCCAGCGATCGTAAAGAGTCGTCGGCAACAACCAGCAGGCGATGCCCACCGCGCCAAACACCACGCCAATCAGCGCCCAGCGGAGGTTCCAGTGAAACTCATAATAACGCCACTGCCGCAGCAGATAGATCAGGCAAATGATCGTTTGCAAGGGGTACACCCATTGCTCCGGCCAACGCCGCCACCACGGTGCCGATGGATGATCCCACTGAAACAGGTCGCTCCCAAACTGCAACAGCAACAGTATCCCCATGAAAATCACGAAGGGCACCACGTGTGCGTTCACCCAGCCCTTGGGATTGCTCAAACGCAAGGGCTGGTCGCGATCAGTCATGCGCTCAGAGCTTGGAAATGAAGTGCTCGATCTTGTCCATCGCCAGCTTCAGGTCATCGAAACCGGTCGCATAACAACAGCGCAGGAAGCCTTCACCGCATGCACCGAACGCCGTGCCGGGAACCGCCGCGACGCTTTCTTGCTCTAACAGTTTCATCGCGAATTCCTTGCTCGATAGCCCGAACTTGCTGATGTCCGGAAACACATAAAACGCACCACCGGGGGTGTGGCACTCGATGCCCATGTCGTTCAGGCGTTTCACAACATAGTCGCGGCGCTGGTGATAGCTATCGCGCATTTTCTCCATCGATGGCGTGCCGTTTTCGAGAGCCTCGATGGCCGCGTTCTGGCTCATGATAGGCGCGCAGAGCATGGCGTACTGGTGGATTTTCATCATCGCCTCGATGATGGGCTGCGGCGCGCAGGCGTATCCAAGACGGAAGCCGGTCATCGCAAAGGCTTTGGAGAATCCATGCAACAGAATCGTGCGCTCACGCATGCCGGGCAAGGCCGCGATGCTCAGGTGCTCTTCACCATCGTAGCGCAACTCGCTGTAAATCTCATCGGTCATCACGATCAGATCGTGCTCGATGCAAAGCTTCGCGATGCCTTCCAGGTCTTCGCGCGTGGCGCAGGCACCCGTGGGATTGGTGGGGAAATTCAGCATCACCATGCGCGTGCGCGGCGTGATCGCGGCCGCTACGGCCTCGGGCTTGAGCGAGAAACCGTCTTCCTTTTTCGTCACCACCGTCACCGGCTTGCCATAGGCCATAACGATGCTCGGGCTGTAGGAAACATAACACGGCTCGTGATAAATCACCTCGTCGCCCGGATTGAGCAGAGCGCGCAGGGCGAGATCGATCGCCTCACTGACGCCGACGGTCACCAACACTTCTTTCTCCGCGACGTAATCGACATGGAAAAAACGGCTGACGTATTTCGCGATCGATTTGCGCAGAGAGAGCAGGCCGAGGTTCGACGTATAACTCGTCTGACCTTTTTCCAACGAATAAATCGCCGCCTCACGAATGTGCCACGGGGTGGAAAAATCCGGCTCGCCGACGCCGAGGGAAATGACATCGTCACGCCCCTGCACCAGTTCAAAAAAGTCGCGGATGCCGGAACGCGGGATGGAAGCAATGTGCTTCGCAATGATATTGGAATAATCCATAAGTCAAAAAATCTAACAGGTTTTCAAGGGCTCACAGCGAGACGTTCCACGCCACCTTCGCCCTCGAAAAGGAAGCCGTATTGTTTGTAGGTTTTCAGCAGGAAGTGCGTGGCGGTCGAAAGAACGCCATCCAAAGTGCTGAGTCGTTCGGACACGAAACGCGCGACCTCGCGCAGATCGGTCCCCTCCACCACGACCATCAGGTCATAGCCGCCGCTGGCGAGATAGCAGCTCACCACTTGATCGAAGCGGGCGATGCGCAGGGCCAACCGGTCGAAGCCACCACCGCGCTCGGGCGTGACTTTCACCTCGATGAACGCCTGCACGTTCAGATCGCCGGCGCGCTCGCCATTGACCACCGCGTGGTAACCGAGAATGGTGCCGTCCTTTTCCCACGCCGCGATTTTCGCACGCACCTCCGCCTCGCTCATCGCGAGCAATTCGGCGAGTTCTTCGTGAGAGTGGCGGGCTTTCGAACGCAGCAATTCCAGTAATGGGTCGGTGGACATGGCGCGGGATTCAAGCAGATTCCCGAGTCCATGGAAACACCGAATTCATCAATCTCCGAAACAAATTCCGATGGCTCTTGCCGCCTGGACCATCTCTCCCGTGGGATTGACGAGGCGCAATTGGTCGACGGCTTCCTCGATGGGCACCGAATCGACGTGGTACGATTGATAGCTGACCATGCGGCCGAAACGACCTTCCGCTGCCAACTTCACCGCCATCACGCCGAAGCGGACGCCGAGAATGCGGTCCAGCGATGTCGGCGCGCCGCCGCGTTGCAAGTGACCGAGGGTGCAGGCGCGTGTTTCCTTGCCCGTGAGTTTTTCGATTTGCTGCGCCACGTATTCGCCCATGCCGCCGAGGCGCACTTCGCCGCCGCAGTTATCGTCAATGCTCATCACATGACCATCCGGCAAACGCGCTCCCTCCGCCACCACCACCAGCGTGCTGTGGCAACCTGCGGCTTCGCGCGCCTTGATGTGTGCGGCGACTTTTGCCATATCAAACGGAATCTCCGGCAACAGCACCACATTGGCACCGCCCGCCATGCCGCCCCAGAGAGCGATCCATCCGGCGTGACGCCCCATCACTTCCAGCACCATCACGCGCTTGTGACTGGCCGCCGTGGTGTGGAGGCGATCCAAGCCATCCACCACCGTGCTAACGGCGCTGTCGAAGCCGAACGTCATCGCCGTTGCTTGCAGGTCATTGTCGATCGTTTTCGGCACGCCGATGATGGGCCAGCCCTCGCGATAGAGTTGCAGACCCGTGGTGAGCGAGCCATCGCCGCCGACGACGACCAGCGCGCCGATACCCATTTGCTCCATCGTGCGCTTGGCTTTGGCAACGATCTCTTTCGGCACGCCGCTGACTTCACCGACGCCGACTTTCGCCGCGAAATGGCCTTTGTTGGTCGTGCCGAGAATTGTTCCGCCGAGTTTCAAAATCCCCACCGTATCCTCCGGTTTCAGCATCATGAAATCGCCGGGAGGCAAGAGACCCTCGAAGCCATCGCGAAACCCGACAACTTCCCAACCAAGTTCCGCCGCCGCTCCGACCACCCCGTGAATCACTGCGTTCAACCCCGGGCAATCGCCCCCGCTATTCAAAATTCCGATTTTCATATTTGATTCTGTTACGTCTGAAAGCAAAAACCGTGCAAAGCTCAAAACTTTGGCACGGGTAAAATTTCTCGATTGCGATCCTTGATCAGCGCGCCCTCGGCAATCCATTGATCATAGCCGCGCCAGCCAGCATTCAGCAAACCGCGCGTGCGGCCGAACCGGTCGGGGCTGTTGAGCAACACCACGATCATGCGGCGTGGCGTCGCGCCCTTGCTGCCATCGGGCTTGGTGCGCACGAGAGGATCTTTTTCCATCGAAGTGGCCAGGCAGGGTCCCGCCGGGGTGGTCTGTCCGGTTTTGATGCCCAATATGCCCGCCTCACCGACCAATTGATTCGTATTCGTGAGGGTATACGATTTTCCCGCCACCGTGATGCTGCGCGATTTCTGACGCACAAAAAACGCGAAGGCCGGCCGGCGCATCGCGTAGATCGAGAGTTTCGCCATATCCGCGGCGGTGGAGTAGCCCTCCTGCTTCGGCAGCTCCAGGCCATGCGGATTGAGAAAGCGGGTGTTCTTCATGCCCAGCGAGCGGGCGAGCTCATTCATCTCCTTCACAAAATGCCACACCGGATCTTCCTGCTTGCCCCGGCGATTGCTCATGTCGCGGCCAATGTGATCCGCGATCGTCATCGCAGCGAGATTGTCCGAGCCTAACAACGCCGCATACAACGCGTCCGAGAGGCTGATCTGCTGCCCGGGTTGCAAGTTGAGAGGATTCGCGCCCCCCACGCGTGTGACCGACTCCGGCACGGTGGCCATTACTTTTTTCAAATCCTGATCCGTCGCGATCGCCCAATCCGTGGCCACCACGCCCGTGCAAATTTTCGTGAGACTCGCAACCGGACGTTTTACCTGGGAATTTTGTGCGAGCAGCACTTTGCCTGAGTGAGCCTCCACGACCATATAGGCCTCCTGCGCCGTCGCGACTCCCGTCAAGCATCCCAGAAACAGCAGAATTCCATGTTTCAGTCCTTGTATCGTCACGCGCGCACTCTAGTCAGACATCGGGAAAACTCAACCACAATCCATGAGATTTTCTCCTTTCCTTGCGTCATGCCCGAGCGCACCCTTGCGCCATGACCATTCTGTTTGACATAGGCAACGTGCTGCTGCGCTTTGATTACAAAGAAGCGCTCCACGCCCTGATCCCCGCTGAGCTGGGCGATGCCGCCGAGCGACTGCGATTGCTCGATGTCAAACGCGATGATCTGGAAAGCGGCCGCATCGATGCCGCCGCGTTCACCGCATGGGCGCTCGAAACATTGGGCAGCCCTGCGAGTGCCGGGGAATTCATCGCCGCCTGGCGCTCGATTTTCACGCCGATCCCGGAGACCTGGCAACTTGCCGAGAAATGGGCGGCGGACGGTCATCGTTTGATTCTTTTTTCCAACATCAATCCCATCCATCATCCATGGATCTATGAGGCCTATCCGGTGTTTGCCCACTTTCATGGCGCCGTGATGTCGCATGAAATCGGCTGCATGAAACCGCACCATGGATTCTACCAAACCGCGATCGATACCTACCAACTGGTGCCCGAGGAAACCTTTTACATCGATGATCTGCCCGCCAACATCGAGGCGGGGCGGCGTTACGGCTTCCATTGCCACCAGTACGATCACCGGGATCATGCGGCGCTGGAAAATAGCGCGGCGGCGCTTGGTCTCTGATCCGCACTGCCTCGCCACGGCCAAAAGAGCCCAAAAAGGCAAGATTCATGAAAAATTTTCATGATAAGACGACATAAGATACGCATGAATCCTGCAACTGGCAGGTCATGAGACACCGCTCGCCGGAGCTATGCCGATGTCATATTTTCAGTAGTCGGGAAAAGTTGGCACGCACCCTGCTACGACATCGCAGAACATCAAAACGAGAAGTGAATTCTCAGCTTGATCTAACCCGACCACTGAATATGACAAAACGATCCTATCTAACCATGCCGGCAAAATTTCTTTTGCTTGGTTCCGCTATGTTGGGCCTGCTATCACCGATGGTAACCGCTCAAGAACCCGCGCCCGCCGCTCCCCCAGCGGAGAGCGCCGCCACACCTGCCGCGACCGAGGCTGCCGCACCTACTGTTGAGGACCGCGTGGCTGACTTGGAAGCTTATTTCAACAACGTCGCTCCGGCGCACCAGTTGAAGGACATCGCGGGGCCCGGTCATAATGGCTTCATCATGATCTGCGCCGCACTGGTATTGTTCATGACCCTGCCCGGCCTGGCCTTGTTCTACGGTGGCCTGGTTCGCAGCAAAAACGTCCTCTCCATCTGCGCGCAGTGCGCTGGCATAGCCGGCATTGTCGCCATTCTCTGGTGGGCCGTGGGTTACAGTCTGGTCTTCGGTTCGAGTTTCAATTCACCTTATCTTGGTGGCACTGAATACTTCTTCCTCAAAGGCGTGGGCGCCGCTCCGAACACCACCTACGCAGGCTGGATTTCCCAAAGCGTTTTCTGCATGTTCCAAATGATGTTCGCCATCATCACCCCCGCGCTGATCATCGGTGCCGTGGCGGAACGCATGAAGTTCAAAGCCATCATGCTGTTCGTTTTCCTGTGGATGCTGGTCGTCTATTTCCCCATGGCACACATGGTTTGGGGTGGCACCGGTCTCATGAACGGCGTCTGGAATGGTGATGCCAAAGTCACCGCGATCGACTTCGCCGGCGGCACCGTGGTGCACATGACTTCCGGTTGGTCCGCTCTGATTCTCTGCATCCTCCTCGGCAAACGCACCGGATTCGGCAAAGAGAAAATGTCCCCTCACAGCATGGTTCTCTGTTTCGTCGGCACCGGCATGCTCTGGGTCGGCTGGTATGGTTTCAACGCCGGTTCCGCTCTCGCTGCTGATGGCGTGGGTGCCAACGCCTTCATGACGACCACCCTGGCAGCCGCCACCGCTGGTTTCGTGTGGGCTCTCATCGAAGGCCTGCATCGTGGCAAGCCCTCGGTTCTCGGATTCTGCTCGGGTATCGTCGGCGGCTTGGTGGTGGTGACTCCCGCTTGCGGATTCATCGATGCCAACGGCGCCATGCTGATCGGCTTGCTGGCCGGTATTGTTCCCTATATCTTTGTCGCCATCATCAAGGCGAAACTCGGCTACGACGACGCCCTGGACACCTTCGGTGTGCACGCCGTGGGTGGCACATTGGGTGCGGTCCTGACAGGAGTTTTGGCCACCAGCGATGCGAACGCCAACCTGCTGCTGGCTGACTATGCCGGTAAAAACGGTCTGGCCAAAGCTGCCGCTGACGGAACCTTCGCTCTTGATAAGAGCGCTCTGATGACCGGCCAGCTGACTGCCATCGGCATCACCCTGGTTCTCTCCATCGTCGCTACCATCGTCATCGCCTTCATCGTGAAAGTGCTGGTCGGTCTGCGCTCCACACCGGAAGCCGAGCGCGAAGGTCTGGACATCGCCGATCACGGCGAGCAAGGCTACGAGCACTAATCATCATTCGGTGTTATCCTCACAAAGCGAGTTGCTGCCAAGCAACTCGCTTTTTTTGTGTCGGATTTTTTGAAGAAACCCCTACAACCGTTAGGCGGAAATGGAGCTAGCGAGGCGCGTTTCCCGAGCACCGAGGCCGATGTAGGCGGCGGGGGTGCAGGTCAGCACGATGACTTGCAGACCGCGCGTCGCGGCGAGATCGAGCATGGATTGCAAGGACTGGACGCGATTGTCATCGCTGTAGGCGAAGGAATCATCGAAGAGGATGGGCAGGCAGCCATTGTGCGATGAGGCGAGAATTTCCGCCGTCGCCAGGCGGACAGCGGCGGCCACTTGTTCCTTGGCCCCGCCGCTGAGACTGTCAAACGCGAAGGTCGGCGCGCCCGGGCGGGTGATGCGGATTTCCGAGGACTGCGCGGCATCGCTCCACACGACCTCGATGCTCACGCCACGCCCGTACAGGCATTCGAGATAGTCGGTGACGCGATCGGCGATGGGCTGGGTCACGCTGCGGCTGATGGATTCCTGGGATTCGGTAAAAAGTTTGTGCAAAAGCGCGATGGCATCGGCATGGCGTTGCTCGCGCGCGTGTTCCTCGAGAGCCGCCGCATGGCGGGCTTTGGCGCGCAGCAAATCGGCATCGGGATCCGTCGAGCCATCGCTGGCGAGCTTTTGTTGTGCCACGGCGATGCGTGTGCGGGCTTCCTGCTGTTTGTCTTCCTCCGTGCGGATCACGCGCTGAAGACGCTCGACCTCTTGTTTCAGACGTGGGGGATTGAGTTCCCGGAGTGCCGCTTCCGTGGTCTCGAGAGCAGCCTTGGCCGTGGCTTCCTGGCGGGTCGCTTCGGCGATGGATTGGGCGCGGGTGGTGGCATCACCATGCATTTCCTCGAGCGTGCGCGCCGAGGTTTCGCGATCGGCGATGATGCCGCGCTGCGTTTCGAGCGCTTGCCGCGCGCGCTGGTGAGTGGCGACTTTTTCCTGATGGACCTGCTCGGCGGCGGTCACCTCGGAGCGGAGAATTTGTTCCTGCTGTTCCGCCTCCATCTGCGCGGTGCGGGTCTCCTTTTGCCAAGCCGACGCGGCGGCCAGCGTGGTGGGCAAGGAAACCGTGGCGGCGAGGGCTTCATAGCGGCGCTGCCTTTCATGGCTCGCGGTGGCGAGAGCACTGGCAGCAGCGGCGAGCGCCTCGGGCAGATCGCGCGCGCCGAGGTCCTTCAGGCGCGATTGAATGGCGGTGGTTTTTTGCTCCAGCTCCTGGCGTTTGCCCACTATATCAGCCGCCTCCGCGGCACTGGCGATGGCAAGCTGATCGAGGGAAGCGGTGAGTTGTTGCTGGAGTTCATCGACCGTGCGGCGGGCGCCGGCGAGCGAGTTTCCGCCGCCGGGCTGGATGCGCAGGCGCGTGCCATCGGCGAGGGATAGCTCGGCATTTTCCGTGATGATCCGCGTGCTGCCCACGCCGAGCGCCTCTTGATCTAACGAAACCGTCTGCGGGGAAGCGATCAATTCGACGGCGGTGGCGATGGCGGAAAGCGCGCTTTTCGCGGCGGCGAGCCGGGATTCCAGCGCGCGCAGGGAATCGAGCTGAGCCGCGGAAACGACGGGCAGCGAGGACAGCGCGGCGCGGTGCTCGCTCAGCTCCTGTTCGATGCCGGCGATGGCCTGTGATTTTTCAACTAAATTCACGTGTGAAGCGTTTTTTTCGAAGTAAGTGACACAGGCTTGTGCGAGATCATGCTGCTGGCGGGCGTGGCGCAGGGTGGTGCTAATGGCATCGGCATCGCTCCGGGCCGTGGCGGCCTTCGCGGCAGCGGCAGCAACCTGCCCGGCGAGCTGGGCCAGCTGATCTTCGGCAGGAGCAAGCTCTCTGCGCGCGGTAGCGGCCTGGGCCTGATAGGCATGGATGAGCTGGTCGTTTTTATTCAGCTCTTGCAGGACCGCGACGGCCTGGGTGTGCAGGAGTTGTTGATGATCCAGCTGCGTGCGGAGGGCGGTCGCCTGATCGAGTGCCGCCGAAGTGTGTGTGAGCTGCTCGCGCAGCGCGGGCAATGCGGCGGTCGATTCCGCCAAGGTCCGCGTGGCGGATTCCTGCTCGACTATGGCGGCCTCGAGGCGGGCTTTTTGCTGCGTTGCGGTATCAAGCCTGGCGCCGGCCTCGGCGAGCGCCTTGGTGGCGCCATCGAGGGGCGAGCCCGTTTTGATGGTGCCGGTTTTGGTAAAGAGCTTGTCGTATTTTTCGCGAATCGCCTCGCGCGTCCGCTCGTCATGGGCCGACTGCATGACGGCGGCCAGACCTTGTTCCTGAAGGCGCTGGATGAGCTCGTTGCGATAGTCTGTGGTAAAAGAGGCCGCATCATTACCCGCAGTGCCTTGCCATACCCACAGGTGTGCCCAGCGGGTGATGAGATCATTTTCCCGATTGGCGACTCCCTCCGGGTTCGCAGTGACTTCCGCGAGTTTTTCCTCAGCGGCATCCCCTTGCAGGCTGATCCCGCCGCGCGAGGTAAGGTGCGCCTTGCCCTTGGTGCCGGAAAATTCCTTTTCGATGGTCCAGACATCCCCCGCCGCCTCGAAGCGAAGTGTCACCTGCGGTTGGCCGCTGTGAATGCCGGAGACCATGGATTTCTGCAAATCGCCGCCCGCGCGGTGGCGCATGAAAAGCGCGCGATGGATCGCCTCGGCCAGGGTGCTCTTGCCCGTCTCGTTCGCCCCTCCGATCAGATGCCGCGACGCGTCAAACTCGATCGTTAGCTCGCGATGAATGCGGTAGTTCCGGACAGTGAGAGAAAGAAGGCGCATGAGAATGGATTGATAAAAATTTCAGCTTTTCAGGAAATCGTCGCATACAGCTCTCGGAGGGCGAGGCGGGCGATGTCGGATTTTTCGCCAGCCGTTAGGGCGATGAGCTTGCCCGCTACGGACTCGATGAGCGGATCGCCCGGGCGCCGGGCGAGCGCCTGCATTTCTTCCTCGGTCGGCGCGATGGTGACGCGGTCATCGATCTTCATCCGGAGCAACCGGGCCTGGAGCGACTCGATGAGCTGAGCGAGGCGTTGTGATGTCTCGATGCCGAGAGTGCCTTCGAGCGATAGCTTGAGCAAGCTGTCCTGCCCCCACTCGCCGATGCGTTGTTCGAGGGCCGTTTCAAAGGCGGGGTATCCCTCGTCCTCGGAAAATCGATAGGGAAAATCATTCCACCGGAAATGACCCGTGCGTTTTTTCTCCACCAGCGGCATCTCCCCACGCGAGACCTGCACGAGGAGAATGTTTCCGGGATCGTTGTCAGAGCCTTTGGGGAATCGATCGATCTCGTGGGTGCCTGCATACCAGGCCTTGGGCGAAATTTGTTTCGTTCCATGCCAGTCACCGAGGG
Source organism: Verrucomicrobiia bacterium (assembly GCA_947462875.1). Lineage (GTDB taxonomy): Bacteria > Verrucomicrobiota > Verrucomicrobiia > Verrucomicrobiales > Akkermansiaceae > UBA956. The sequence continues at coordinate 83,577 of CANHQJ010000004.1, read as the reverse complement.
CGATGTAGTCGATTTCGGCATCGGGCAAACGCTTGAGGTCGATGAGGTTCAGGCCTTTCGCCTCCTCGTCATCGTCATCCTGCGCGGACTCGAAGCCCTGCACGCTGCCGTGAGCGAGCACGATGCGCGGCAGTTGCGTGGGGAAATCCGGCGACTCGAACGCATGCCGAATCCAGGCCGTGGGGTCCGCATGATCGTGGCGGCGGAGCAGCGGGGCGGGAAAAAGCACCGCATCCGCGAGCACGACAGGCTCAGGCGTGAGGAGGATGCGAAGATTCGGCGCGAGCTTTTCGCGCTCGCGCACGAAAAACGGTTGCTGCCACAGGCTGCCCGGGCCGCCGTAGTCGTGATTTCCAGGGATGACGAGCACGGGGATCTTCATCGCGCCAATGGCCTCACACGCCGCGGCCACCGTGGCATTCAGCGGGCTGGTGCTGTCAAACAAATCACCGGCCACAAGCACAAAGGCCGCATTCGCCTCACGCGCCGCGTCACCGATGCGCCGGAGCCCCGCGATGCGCTCGTGCTGCAGGCGGGCGCGTTTGGTCTCATCAGTGACGCGCTGATACGGCTTGCCGAGTTGCCAATCGGCGGTGTGGAGAAAAGTAAGGGCCATAGGGTGCTGCGTTTTTTACCAAAAAGATCATACGTAAATTACGACGAATGACAAGAACATTGATTTTTTCCGGCTACATTTGCGCGCAGCCAACGCACGAAATCCTGATGACACAAAGGAATCCCCTGTCCGAAGTTTTCCATTGTCAATACATCCGAAATATGCCAGCGTTTCCCCATGCGCATCCTTTTTGCTGTGTTTGTAACCCTGCTGGCCAGCGTCAGCCAGGGCGTGGCGCAGCTCTATGCGGATGTGCAAACCAGCGCGGGATACTTCACTTGCGAGCTGAATTTCCAACAAACCCCGCGCACGGTGGCCAATTTCGTCTCGCTCGCCGAGGGTTCGCGGCAGTGGGTGGACGAGCGCGATGGCCAGCTTTCCCGGCTCACGCCCCCGCAGCCCTTTTACCAAGGCATGGCGATCCACCGCGTGATCAATGCCGAGGGATTCAAGCTCATGCAGGCAGGCTCCAAGCGCGGCGATGGCACCGATGGCCCGGGCTACGAGTTTCCTGACGAAATGAACGTCAACGCCCCCGCGACCTACCGCTTCGATGAACCCTACGTTCTCGCCATGGCCAACAGCGGGCCGAACACCAACGGCAGCCAGTTTTTTGTCACCGGCACCGCCATCAAGGGACTGGAAGGCAAACATACCGTCTTCGGTAAAGTCGTCGCCGGCCAGAGCGTGGTGGATGCCATCCTCTCGACCACGGTGGACGCGAACGACAAGCCCGTCGCCGATGTGATCATTCAAAAAATCACCATCCGCCGCATCGGCAAGGAGGCCCAGCAATTCAAGGCCGCCTCGATGAAATTGCCCACGCTCTCCGTGCCGCCCTTCAAAAGCGAAACCGCACCCAGCCCGGAACACACCGCCCGCTTCGTTTTCAGCCAGGGGCAACGCAGCGAGCTGCTCGTCTATGCCAGCATCGACCCCGCCGTGCAGGCATGGCAAAAGCTCGAAAGCCGTTGGCACGCGCCATCGCCCTTCACCGTCCGCTACTACGATGTCACCCACCCGGCGGATTCTCCGGTCACGGGTTTCCGTCCCATCCTCGCGAAATATCATCCGGATGCCCTCACGCCGATGTCCCTCAAGGGCTGGACCCTTTCATTGGAAAATGCCGAGGGCGTCTATCTCTTTTCTTTCCCGCTCGAAGGCGCCATGGGCTACATGTTCACGCCTGCCGGCAGCAAACTCGCGCAGACCGGCACGATTCACGCCGCCAGCCTGCACTACCAAGCCGCTCCGCATCACGCCATCGCGGAGTTCGAACTCGACCAGCAAAAAATCATCCACCTTCACCTCGGCTTCGATAAAAAAATCAAAAACAACCTCCACGGCCGCTGCGTGTCCAAAGTGAAACATTTTGTCATCACCAATCCCGAAACCGAGGCAGGCTTTTATCCCGGTCAATTCACCGAACCCGGCGGAGACAAAGGCTTCTCCATGGTGCCGATCCAATAATTTTCCGCGCCTCGCCATGTCTGCCGCACCGGGCCAACCACGCTCTCTGCACGATCTAAGCTTCGCCGAAATGCAGTCGTTGCTGCAGGAAGATGGCCTGAATGCCATCCACGCCCGCGCTCTCTGGCGTTCCCTCCATGGACACGCCGATCTGTTAGAGAAAATGCCCGCCACTTTTCTCGGCCCCTTGCAGCGCTGGCTGGAGAAACATTTTTATGCGGACGATGCCGGATATTTTGTCGATGCCCCGGAGACCGTCACCGAGACCCGCAGCAGCGATGGCATGACGCGGAAATTTCTCCTCCGCCTGCGCGATGGAAAAACGATCGAGACCGTTCTGATGGGCTACGATGGTCGCTTCACCGCCTGCGTCAGCACGCAGGTCGGCTGCGCCATGGGCTGCGTCTTCTGTGCCACCGGGCAAATGGGTTTCACCCGCCACCTGCGCCCCGGCGAGATCATCGCCCAGGTGCTGCACGTGCAGCGCATCCTGCGCCGCGACCACGGCACTCACTTGCGCAATCTCGTGCTCATGGGCATGGGCGAGCCACTGCACAACTACGATGCCGTGATGAAAGCGCTGGCCACCATCGCCGATGTGCGCGGTCCCAGTTTGTCGAAACACCGCATCACCATCAGCACCGTCGGCCTCGTCCCCGCCATCCGCCGCATGGCCGATGAAGGCTGCCCCTACAACCTCGCGCTCAGTCTTCACGGTGCCGATGATGCGCAACGACAAGCCCTGATCCCCGTCGGAAAAAAATGGCACATGGCCGAACTCATCGAGGCCTGCCGGCACTACGATCGCACCATCGGCAAACGCATTTTCATCGAGTGGACCTTGATCGCGGGTGCCAATGACACGCCGGAAATCGCCCACCAGCTCGCGGAGTTGCTACAGGGCATCAACGTCCACATCAATCTGATCCCCCTGAATCCCACCGCTGGCTACGCGGGGAACGCCAGCGCGCACAAGGCCGGCATCGCCTTCCAACGCATCCTGCGCAGCGCCGGCTATCCCGTGACCTTCCGCCAGCGCCGCGGCATCGATGTCGCCGCCGGTTGCGGCCAGCTCAAGGCCGATCGCGCCTCGTGAACCCGCACCGCCGGCACCGGCTTTTGTTAGAAAATTTCCATGCACACTTTCGCCATCTACGACCTCGAAACCACCGGCCTCCATCCAGAGACGGATGACCTGATCCAGATCGCCGCCGTCCGCTTTTGCCACGGCCGAATGATCGCGGAGGACGCCTTTTTCAGCTTTGCCCGCCCGCGTCAGCGGATCTCCTCGTTCATCGAAAGCTACACCGGCATCGGCAATCACCACGTCGCCCAGGCCCCCAGCCCCGGACAAGTGCTGTGCGCGTTTTCCGAATGGCTCGGCGACTCCACCCTGATCGCGCACAACGGTCTGCGCTTTGATTCGAAATTTCTCGCCGCCACCAGCCGCCGTCACGGCCAAGCGGTGCGCGACATTCCCTGCATCGACTCCATCCACATCTCGAAGCTCTTGTTCGGCAAAACCCGCGGCCTCGGCCACTCGCTCGATCACGTGAAATCCCGCCTCGGCCTCGCGGAAACGTCCCTGCGCCGTCACGATGCCCGTGGCGACGTCGATCTCCTCGCCCGCGCCGTAGCCGCCATGAGCCAGCGCCTCCAGCTCGATGCCGCCCTGACCGGCGTCCCCCGCCACCATACGTTATTGCCGGAGATGGGGGCATAAAACATTCCGTGACAATTCCGCCACGTGACAAAAAATTGACTTGGAAGTTGGTCCGAGCGATGCTATATAGGAAGTGCTCCCGCAACAGTCATGAAACGTCTTTTCCCCATCGCACTCGCAGTTCTTTCGCTCGGCTTGAGTTCCTGCGGTCTTTCCGGGTCCATTGCCTCGCTGAAAAACAAAATGCCCAAGGTTTCAGCGCCCAAGATGCCGGAAATCAAACGCGGCGACATCGCCCGCTTCTCTTTCCGCGACCTGCTGCCCTCCAAGGTGCCCGTCGTCGAGGTGCGGGAAGACCAGCTCAAGGAAATGCAACTCGGCAAGGACAAGGCTCTCGCGTATCAGAAAAACCGCGGTTTTTTCAGCTCCTGGTTCGGCAAACCTGTCGATTTCAAAGAACCGGAACTGCCCAGCGGCGCGCTGGACAACCCTGAGTTCGGTTTGCTGCCTCCGAAAAACGAGTGAGTCTTACAGATGCTTGTCCAGCCAGGCATGGATCTCCTCGATCACCGTGGCGTAGGTAGCCTCATCGAACGAGTGCCCCGCTCCCCCGATGCTCACGAGTTTTTTCGGCTCAGGTGCGGCTTCATACGCCGCCTCGCTATCGCGGGGAAACACCACGTCATCGGCCGTGCCGTGCACGAGCAACCACGGCACTTGCATCGCAGCGGCGGCATCGAGCGTGGATCCGTGCCAATGCAGGTCATCCACATAGGCCTGGGATAACGGACACGTTTCCTCGTCCCACATGCAGCCCGCGCCGGGGGTGACTTCGCCGAATTCTCGCTCGCAGAATTCCTTGGTAAACACCATGCCCGCCAGCGTGATCAACACGCGCACGCGTTCATCGCGCACCGCCGTCAAAACGCCCACGGCACCACCCATGCTGTGCCCGCAATAGGCCACGCGTGTGGTGTCGGGAATCGCATCGAGCACCGCCTGCAAATCGCCGATTTCCTTGGTGATCGAGGAATCCTCGAATCGACCTTGCGACTCGCCATTGCCACTGAACGAAATCCGCAAACAAGGCCACCCACGCGCGGCCAAGCCTTCCGCCACCGCAATCAGCAAAGGCCTGTCCTTGTTGCCTGTCACGCCGTGCCCGAGAATGAGCAGCCTGTCGGATTTTTCCGCGGAATGATAGGCGACATCGAGGACCTCACCCTGCGCGTTGGAAATGGGAAGTTTCATAAAAATGATTAGAGGGAGCCACGTCCGGGAAAGGTCAGCTCGGCGATGCCCGACTTGTCGAGTTCCCCGAGTCCGCGCGCGACCATCGCATCATACTGCGCCTGTGTGGCTACCGACAAGGGAACCGCCACCCCCGCCTGTGCGGCGAGCGCGTTCGCGATGCCACTGTCCTTCGCCGCATGCGCCGCGCTGAAATAACAATCATGCTCACGGGCGATCATGTCATCGCCATCCGTCACCAGCACGCGCGAGTTCGCGCCCGTCTGGGAGAAAATTTCCTTCAGCATCGCCAGGTCCAGCCCCAGCGCCGCACCGAGTCCCAGTCCTTCGGCAAGACCCGCCGTGTTGATGTTCATCACCATGTTGACCAGCGCCTTCACCTGCGCCGCCTTGCCCACCGGGCCGACGTAGCGCAAGGCCGTCGAGAGATCGTGAAGCAGCGGTTCCGCCGCGAGGTAATCACTCTCCTTGCCGCCTATCATCAGATACAGCGTCCCTTCCCGCGCCTGCGTGATGCTAGATGCCATGCACGCCTCCAGCGCCGATGCCCCCACCGCCTCACAAGCCGCCGTGACCTCTTCGTGCACCTGGGGACTCACCGTCGCGCAGTTGATGAACAAACGCCCCTCCGCCATTTCCAACAACGAATCGCCTTCTTTCGCAAAAATCCCGCGCATCGCCGCATCGTCCGTCACCACCGTGAGAACCACCTCCGCCGCCGCCGATACCTCCGCCAACGTGGCCGCCGCCGTGCAGCCGAGCTCCGCCGCAAGTGCCTCCGCGAGTGCCGGAAACCGATCATACACCACCGTCACCTCATAGCCCACATCCTTCAACCGACGAGCCATATTCGCCCCCATCCGTCCCACGCCAACGACACCGATCTTTTTCTCTTTCATGACGCCCGCAACCTGTTCCAAAGTCCCTGTTTTGTCAACCGGCATCCGGCCTCCCGGCACGATCCAGAAATGAGCGTGCGTTGCTGGATGAAGACGATGATGGGCAACTATTGATTTTCCCATCTACTTGCTCTACTTTCCCTCCCAAGACGATTTTTATCGCAACTGGGTGCTGTAAGACCTTGATCAGATCAAGTGGCATCACAGATGCGGGAAAGATTCCGTGTATAAATCATCTCCTATGGATTCAGATTCTGATTTTCTACCGCAAGCGACAAGTGGCGAGCTGGCTCAGATGGCCCGAATTGCCTGGCGCAATAACTCCCGCTGCATTGGGCGCTTGTTGTGGCAGAGCCTCGAGTTACTCGACGCCAGGGCGGCGGACTCGCCCGCTGAGGTATTTGAGGCCTGCATCAAGCACCTGCGGTTTTCGACAAACGGCGGGCGAATTCGCTCTGCCGTCACCGTTTTCCGTGAGGCGGACGCCGCTGGGCGTGGGATCCGGATCTGGAACCGGCAATTGATTCGTTACGCAGGACACCGGAATGCGGATGGGACCGTGCTGGGTGATCCCGAACAGGCGGCCTTCACCGCCAAACTTGCGGAGATGGGCTGGACGCCGCGCGCGGACAAGACCGCGTTTGACATACTGCCGCTCGTAATCCAGTTCCCGGGAGAGCAACCCGAGATTTTTGAATTGCCTTCGGAAGCGGTACTTGAGGTGCCCATCAGCCATCCGGATTATGACTGGTTTGCGGATCTGGGTTTGAAATGGCATGCCCTTCCCGCCGTCACTGACATGGCACTGATCGGGATAGGGAGGCGTTTCACGGCGGCTCCATTCAGCGGTTACTACATGAGCACGGAGATCGCCTCTCGGAATTTTGGCGATGAAAAGCGCTACAATCTCCTGCCCGTTGTGGCGGCTCGCATGGGATTGGACGTCCGGTCGTTGCGGTCACTGTGGAAAGACCGCGCATTGATCGAACTCAACACCGCGGTTCTGCACTCATTCCGCACGGCAGGTGTCACTTTGGTGGATCACCATACGGCTTCCGAACATTTTATGCTTCATATTGACAATGAGGAACGCTGCGGTCGTCAGGTTCCCGGTGACTGGTCCTGGCTGGTTCCTCCGTTGTCCGGCTCCGCATGCCCTGTGTTCCACCGCTATTATGCCCCGGAGGTAGCTGACCCGGCTTTCGTGCAGCAGCCTCGCGCTTGGTAACAGACCCGGGTCCTTACTCTGCTTGGTTGCTTTTCCCATATGCGCAGACAGACCTATCCGATGCCTGCCTGATCATAAAAAAATGGCTATCGTGATTACGAGACTGACCGTAATGCGGAATAGAATCCCCGGCAGCCAGCACCAAAGTCCGCAATCGTTCAAAATATCACTATCTCAACCGTCCCCATTTCCCGCAAGCGGTCTGCGACCACCCTCACCGCAATTCATTTGTCAACTTCCCGGACATGCGATAGAAGAGGCTCACGCGATGGAGCTACCCGAGTATCAGAAACGCATGCAATTTGTGATCGAGCTCGGGCGGGCGCTGCATCAGTGCGGGGCATCGAGCCAGCGGATCGAGACCCATCTGACAAATGTGACGCACATGCTCGATATGAAAGGGCAGTTCCTGTTCAGCCCCACGGGATTCACCTGTGTGTTCTGGCGGGAGGATCCGTATGACCAGCAAATCCACATCGAACGCGTCAGTCCGGGCGATCTGAATCTCGGACGTTTGTGGATGATCGATACCATGGTGGAAAACGTGAGCCGTGGCAAAATCGCGCTCGCCGATGCCATGCGCGCGCTTGCCGTCTTCGCCGCAGCACCGCCGCTCTATCCTCTCTGCGTGCACGGCTTTTGCTGGGCGCTGACGGGCGGGGCCTTTGCCACCTTGCTCTCGGGCTACTGGCAGGATGTGATCGCCTCGGCACTGCTGAGCATCGTGACGTTTTTGCTGTTCTCACTGAGCATGCGTTTCCAGCGCCTGGGATCGCTCCTGACGATTCTATCGCCCTTTCTTTCCGGCGTGGTGGCGCAGTGGATATTTTCGTTAGGCATTCCCATCAATGTGCCCTTTGTCATTTTGTCCTCGATCCTCGTGTTCATTCCGGGGCTGTCGCTGACGGTGGCGATGAGTGAGATTTCCGCCCGACAGCTGATCTCCGGCAGCTCCCGCCTGGTGGAGGCGATCATGCACCTGCTGCTGTTGTTGTTCGGCGCGATCATGGGTATTTCCACCGCCACGCTGCTATGGCCCGGCGTCACGGCCACGTCCGCACCGGCGGCCATGATGGCGGGAAAAAACTGGCCCGCCGTGATCCTGCTCTCGCTCTCGCTGACGGTGGCTTTCAACATCCCGTGGCGCAAGGCGGTGTGGGGCATGCTCTCCTGCGCCATCGCGTTTTTTGTCTCGCAGCGCGTGGGGCAGTCGTTCGGCATGATCGCGGGCATGTTCATCGGCGCGCTGGGCGTGGGGCTCTATAGCAATTGTTTCGCCCGCATCGCCAAGGCTCCATCCTCGGTGATCTCCACGCAGGGCATCATTCTGTTGGTCCCGGGCAGCACGACGTATATGATTCTGAACCAATGGATCGTAGGCACGCAAATCCTGCCGGGCGCGAACATCGGCAGCCAGGCGCTGATGTTGTTTGTGGCGCTGGTCGCCGGATTGCTCTTCGCCAATGCCCTGCTGCCACCGGGGAAAAGTTTGTGATGAGGCGCGCTATTTTCCGCTGAACATCACGCCTGCCATCGAGCGGGTCATGGCATGGCGCAGGGGCCGGATGTGCTGCATGGTGCGGAAGGCGATCCCACGCGGCAGCGCGAGCCAATCGTGCGATGATTGGAAAAACGGCGTGAGTCCACGCGTCGCGGCGCGGTAGTAGCAGATGTGTGCGAGCCTGCGGCGGGTGTAGGCTTTCAGCGCCTGCGGCAGAGGAAACTCCGCGATGCAGTCCGCCAAGCCATCGGCATCCATCAAGGCAAGATTCACTCCTTGCCCGAGCTGCGGGCTCATGGCATGCGCGGCATCACCCAGCACGGCGATGCCCGGAGCGGTCCAGCGCAAGAGACGCACATCGCCATAGCGGGCGGTGATGACTTGTTTCCAATCGGTGATCTGTTGCAGAAACGCGTCGGCTTTCGGCTCATGGCGGAGGATTTCCTTTTTCCAATCCTCTAACGGCTTCGCGCGAATGGCGGCATCATCGGCCAGGTTCACGCTCCAGAACAAACTCAGCAGCTCGGGTGAGTCGGATGTGTGCCGTCCTGTCGGCAAAAAGCCGCAGAGCACGCGGGTGCCGTGGACGATCTGATGGAGTTTGTCCGAGGGAAAACTGCCGTTGTTTTCGCCGATGAACCAATGTGCACCCCAAGGATACGAATGATCGACGGCCGCGGGAGAAACGAATTTACGCAAGGTCGAGCGCGCGCCATCGGCGATGATCAGCAGATCAAACGGACCATGCTCCACGCCGTGATCGTCCGTCAGCGTCCAGCGCGATTGATTTTCCCGCGCCTGCACGATTTCGCAATCCCAGCACATCGTCACACCCGTCTGCTCCATGGCATCGAGCAGGACACGCAACAGCACCGGACGGTGCAGACCGAGGCCGAAGCTGCCTTTTTTCCAGTCCTCATAGTCCAGACGCATGAGCGTGCGCTCCTTCTCCCAAACATGCAGCGTGGTGATGTGGGAACCCAGCGGCAGGATTTTTTCCAACAAACCCATTTCCTCGAGCACCGCCATGCCCGTCGGTTGCAACATGAACCCGGCACCCACGGCACGACAGCTCGCCGCTTTGTCGAAGACCCGCACCACATGACCTTGCCGCGCCAACATGATGGCCGCGGCCGGGCCAGCGGTGCCACAGCCAACGATGCCGATTTGCATGGGAGAATGTTTCATGGTGGACAAAGCCGAAAAACACTAAAGCGCAACAAGAAAGGATGCAATCTTATTGAGGAGGATCATGCATCGGTGACGAAAAAAATCATCCTTGTTCCCTCAACGGTTCTGAGGCATGTTTCCCGCATGAGCACATTTGTGGAAAATCTCTCGGAAGACATCAAAAACGCCATGCGCGCCAAGGACAGCGTGGCTCTCAATACCCTGCGCGCCCTCAAGAGCGCCCTGACCAACGCGTCGATCGAAAAAGGCGGCCTCGGCACACCGCTGGAAGACGCCGAGTGCCTCGCCATCGTGCGCAAGCAGATCAAGCAGCGCCAGGACTCCATCGGGCAATTTGAAAATGCCGGACGCGCGGAACTGGCGGAGAATGAAAAGAGCGAGATGGCCATCCTGGCGAAATTCCTCCCCGCCGCGCTCAGCGAAAGCGAGGTCGCGGAGTTGTTAGAAAAAGCCATCGCCGAGACCGGAGCCACCAGCAAGGCGGACATGGGCAAGGTGATGAAAGTGCTGCAAGAGCTCGTCGATGGCCGTGCCGATGGTCGCACACTCTCGCAAGCGGTGATGAAACGTTTGAGCTAAGATCATGCTGCTGATTTCCTGGAACGTGAATGGCATCCGCGCCGCGCTCACCAAGGGCATGGCGGACTTTGTCAGTGCGGAGAATCCCGATGTGCTGTGCCTGCAGGAAACCAAAGCGCGCGAGGAACAGGTCGAGCTGCCACTGGAGTTTGCCGGCTACAAACGCTACTGGAACTCCGCGCAAAAACCGGGTTACTCCGGCACGGCGATTTTTTCGAAAACGGCGCCGCTATCGATCGAATACGGCATCCGTCACGACCACCACGACACCGAGGGTCGCGTGATCACGGCGGAGTTCGCGGAGTTTTCGCTAGTCACCGTCTATACGCCGAACTCGCAGGATGAGCTGCGCCGGCTCGATTACCGCGTGCAGTGGGATGCCGATTTTCTCGCCTTCGTGAAACAGCTCGAGGTGGAAAAAAACAAGCCCGTCATCTTCTGTGGCGACCTCAATGTTTCGCATCAGGAAATCGACCTCGCCCGCCCGCGCGAGAACCGTCGCAATCCCGGCTTCACCGATGAGGAGCGCGAGGGCTTTTCGAACATGCTCGATGCCGGATTCACCGACACCTTCCGCCATCTCTATCCGGACAAACGCGATGCCTACTCGTGGTGGTCCTATCGCGGCGGCGCGCGCGAGCGCAATGTCGGTTGGCGCCTCGATTATTTCCTCACCTCACAGGCCCTGCGTGACCGCATCGCCGCAGCGGAAATTTTGCCACACATCCACGGCTCCGATCATTGTCCCGTCAGCCTCCGACTTTCCTAACAACATCATGTCACTCGAAGCCCTTCGCTCGCGCCTGCATCAAACGGTTCTCGGCTCCGAGGACGCCGCGGAACTGCTGCTCATCGCCCTGCTCGCGCGTGGCCACGCGCTGATCGAAGGCGCGCCCGGCATTGGCAAAACATCACTCGCCTCGACGCTGGCGAAATCCATCGGCGGCGAGTTCAAGCGCATCCAGTTCACGCCGGACCTGCTCCCTGCCGATTTGTTAGGCTATTCGCTCTATCGGATCAATCAGGGCGATTTCCAGTTCATCCCCGGCCCCGTCTTCGCGCATTGCGTGCTGGCCGATGAAATCAACCGCACCTCGCCCCGCGTGCAGTCCGCGCTGCTGGAGTGCATGAGCGAACAGCAGGTCACGCTCGATGGCGTCACACACCATCTCCCCTCGCCCTTCCTCGTCATCGCCACGCAAAATGACGTGCACACCAGCGGTACCTTCCCGCTGCCGGAACCGCAGCTCGACCGCTTCCTGCTATCGATCCGCATGGAGCTGCCGGAGAACGACGTGCAGACCTCCATCCTGCTCGCCCACGCCCAGGGCACCATCAACGGCCACGACACCACGGAGCTGCTCACGCGCGAGCAGATCCTCCAATTGCAAAAGGAAGTCGATGCCATTTTTCTCCATCCCTCCGTGGCCGCCTACATCACCTCGCTCGGCGATTCGCTGCGCCGCCTCGCCGGCGCGGAGCAATGCGTATCGATCCGCGCCCTGCTCAATCTCATGCAGGCCGCGCGCGCGAAAGCGTTTCTCGACGATCAAAAAGAGGTCCACCCCGATCACGTGCAGGCTCTCTTCCCCGCCGTGATGCGGCACCGCATGCAGTTGGAAGACAGCACCGAGGTGCAGCTACTGATCCAATCGGCGCTCGAACAAACCGCCGTGCCTTGATGCGCGAGACTCAGTCGATCGGATTGCCCTGCATGTCGAGCTTCTGCTCGTGCAACAGTTTCCCATCGCTGTCATAGTACGATTTTTTTGCGACGAGAGGCAGATTGAGATAATAGCTCATCTTCATTTTGCGAAACGCGATTTTTGACGGTTGCTTGCCCTCGCGATCCGAAACGGTAATTTCCGTGGGGCGGCCCAAGTCATCGAAGAGACTCTCCATCACGTGATAGCCGTCGTCATTTTCCACAGGTTCGCCCTTGGTGCCAAAGTAGCGAATGCTTGTCTCGTTGTCCTTTTGGTCAAAACCGCGCTCAATCCGATGATATTGTTTCTCCCACAGCACCGGCTCACCGGTAGTGCCGAAATATTCCGTGCGAATCTGGTTGCCCCGGTCATCGAAGGTATGGAGAAACCGATGATTGCCCTCGGGATGGGAAAGCGCTTGCTGCGCGATGTCGAAGAAAGATTTTTCTAACAGCCGGCCGTTCGCATGGTAACGGGCCGCCCAACGATGCAGACCGTACTCGATCCCGACCGGTTCGTCATTGATGCCAAAAAAACTGCGCTCCGTCTCGTTCCCTGCGGCATCAAATTGACTGCGGCGCATGTGATGCCCACCGCTTCCCAGTGTCCGCTGCAAATCTGCACCGAAAAAACGGCGCTCGATTTCCTTACCGTTCTCATCGTAGCGCGAGGTCCAACGGGCCACATGGTCATGAAGCGCCACCGGCTTGCCATCCTCGCCCATCCAGGTGTGGGAAATTTCGCGGTTGAGTTCATCAAATTCCGCTTCATACCCCGCGTGCCCGGCGGGCACCAGAGCCGGCTTGCCATTGGCAAGTAAAAATTCTTTGCGGATGATATTGCCGCGAGCATCATACCTGTTTTTCACACGATGCACTCCGTTGGCCTCCTTGAGCGGATCACCATTCGGATCAAGATACATAATCTCCACAATCCGGTCCTGATCATCAGTCGTCTGACGCCATCGATGAACGCCTTCCTTATCCTTCATCGGATTGCCGTCACCATTGAAATTGGCAAACTCCGTCGTGCGACTGTCAAGAATGCGTTTACTTTGACGATAGACTCCCGATGGATTCGATGCCGGTTCGCGATCCTCATCGTACCACCGGAGCTCCGTCATCTGCCCCAGGCCGTTGAAACTTTTCTCCCATCGGCAATAATTGCCGACGTAGTACGGTTGCCCTTTTTTATCAAAGTAGGAGCATGCCGTTTCATTCCCATGGGAGATTTCATACACGTAACGATGAATGCCCTCTGCATCTGTGCCAGGCTGTTCATTCACATCGTAAAAGGAAACTTCCTTGATCGCGCCATTCTTCGGATAGGAAACTTTTTCTTTGTGCCAGCCTTTGGTGGGATGAATGATCGGCTTGCCATCCACGCCGAAGTAACGCGACTCATCCGTGTTGTCTTGATCGAAACGATCAATCGTTAGACGATGCCATCCCGCATCACAGAGCACCGGTTTTTCATCGGGACCGAAGCAACTTTTTTCCAGCAAGCGGTCTTTTTCATCATAACGGGCGCGGAGCAAATGGACGCCATCATCGGAATTCATCGGCTTGCGATCAGAGGAAAAATACTGCGTTAATGTAATATTGCCGCGCAGGTCTTTTTCATAGCGCCGCTCATGCCAGCCCTCATAACCCGCCATCGGCAGGCGTTGTTCATCGAGGTAACGCACCACGACATCGCGATTGCGTTCATCGTATTCATACACAATGCAGTGAACATTCTCTTCACGGTGCCGCACCGCTTTGCCATCGATGCCGAAAGAGGCTGTTTCGAGATTATTGCCACGGCTGTCATAGGTGGCGGTAAAGGAATGAATACCGTGATTCGAAAGCATCGGTTTGTCATCTTTATCAAAGTACTGGGTGAGCTTCGGTTTACCGGCATCCGTGTATTGAAAACGAAAAATGTAAACTCCATTGCTCGCTGGTTTCGGACGATTGGCAACATCGAAGTAGCGCTCCTCCAAGACATTGCCACGGTCATCCCGACGATATTGATAGCGATGCACGCCGATCAAATCGACAGTGGCTTTCTGATTGGCCGCAAAATAGCTCTCTCCCGATTTGTGACCTCGATCGTCGTATTCTGTCACAGTAAGATGTATTCCTTTGAAGTTATTCGCAGGCTGCCCATTCGCGGCCCAGTTACTGGATTTCACGATCAGACCACGGTCATTGAATTCATTGGAAATGCGGTGAAATCCATTCACGTCAAAAGCGGTTCCTGTTGCATCGAAATTCGCCATTTCGATCACATTGCCGCGATGATCGTGTTTGACACGCACCATCGATTCGCCCTCCGCTCCGCGGATCGGTTGCCCTTTGACATCATAGTTCGCCCATGATTTCAAGCGCCCTAACGAGTCGATTTGGAACTCGGTGCGGTGAGCGACAAAATCAAGAGGCACCATCGGCTTCAATTCCACATCAAAGTAGGACAACGATTGCAACATGCCATTCGTATGATAGGTAAAGGCCTCCCGGAAAATCCTGCGCTCGCCGCCCAGAAATGGCGCACGATTGATATCGTAATATTCGCGGGACATTTCATACCCGTGCTGATCACGCGTCATGCGCATCTCATGCACGAGCCATTTGTCCACAGCAGGCTTCCCATTCTGATCGAAGTACTGCGTCGAAAGCGTTTCCCCGCGGGCATCATACGTTTCTCTGACCTCATGGTAGCCGTCCATGCTCATGACTGGCTTCAGCGATCGATCGTAATACTTTGTCGTGAGGATGTCTCCGGCATCACTTCGGGTCAGTGCCATTTGATGATAGCCGAGAGAAGCCTCGATGGGCTGCATGGACTCATCGTAAAAAGTCTTTATGATGCGATTGCCGTAACGATCATATTGATAGCGATAGCAATGATACAATTCCGGCTCCATGACAGGATTTTCCTGTTCATCAAACAGCCCCACCTCCTCAATCAAGCCCATGGCATTGCGGCGGAATTTCGCCACAGCAAAACCGCGACGGTTCTTCACTGCCTGCCCCTCGGCATCGAGATTGATGATTTTGGAGTGAAGCAAGCTGCCATCATACTCGTAACGCATGCCAAAGACGCCATCCGGATCAGCACGTGGTTCACGCCACAAGCTGAGAAAACGCACCTCTTTCAGTGATCCATCGTCCGCGTAGGTAGCGCGCTGCGCCGTCACCTCCGTGCGCGCTGCCATTGATGCGCTGGATGACATGGAAATGTCTTTTGCCGATAAGGCCAGCGGCGAGTCATCGTGTTCGCTTTTGAATTCTATGATGCGCGTCTGGTCTTTCAGCGCGGAAAAAATCCGTCGCGCCGTGATGTGGCCCATGGGATTGCGATAAACGATTTCCTGCAAACTATCATCTTCGCCAAATTTCAGTTCCTGTATCGCCGAATCGAATTCACCTTGTTCCGTCGGCACGCCGGAGGAATGCACGCAGGTGATGCTGCGCACCTTGCGCCGTGATGATTCGACTTTATAGGACAACTCCCGGTGCGCCACCTGGTCAGATGACAATTCATGATAGCCCTCCGGCACCCCGAAGCGCTCGGCGATTTCCGCATAGTGATGGATTTTGATACGCGTGTAGTCCCACCATCCCGTGGCACCAGCGGCAAGAACCAAGCCCGCAGCTGCCATCAATAACTTCCGCCGCCGCGCCCGCTTTTTTTCGCGAGCGGTCAGTGCATTCAAGCCGCAGCCGGTGATGCCCGCGATGCACTTGAGAAACGCCATGTCCCAGCCATCCTTGCCCGGACGCAAATCCCCCGCGATCGGCTCCGTCGGTTGATCGGTGATCGTGCCATCGGCATCGACATGAAAACGCAAGGCCTGCGGGAAGCATTCTTCGACGGGAGAGTTCGGATCGCGACTCGCATTCGGTTCACCATCGATGATCAGCGCTAAAATGCGGTTCGCACGCCCCATGGCCTTGAAGCAGCGGATCTCCTCATTCACCCATTGCGAACGCGCGGAATTTGGCGAGCAAATCACGATCAAATATCGCGAGGCATGCAAGGCATCCTGGATCGTGGAGCCAAGATCGGAAGCCAGAGGCAATTCATCGCGATCGCGAAAAACCGGAAACAGCTTTTTCGGAATCGGCTCATCCAATCCCGGCCGCCCGACCAAATCACGCGGCATGCGGTAGGTTTCCAGCTTGGTGTGCAGCTTTTTGACAAAACCCGCATCTTTCGAGGAATACGAAAGAAACGCCCAGTACCGCTGCGAAGACATGACTGGAATGCTAGCAAAAATCCAACACCATGAAAAGCACAAACAACGACACCATCAGCGGGCGAACGCGCCTGACATCACTCCTCAGCCAGTCGGAAAAACATCGCTCGGCCCGGCCTTCATGCCCAACGATTCACGCACTCACGCGGGCCAGGATCCACAACAAATCCGAAATGCGGTTGAGAAACAAGAGCACGTCCTGATTCACCTCTCCACCCGATTCGTGCAGCTCCCAGGATTGCCGCTCCGCACGACGTGCCACCGAGCGGGCCATATCGAGCGCGGCGGAAGCGATGGCGCCCTCGGCTCCCGGACGCGCCCAGCCGGTGAAACGGACACCACGGCTTTCCATTTCCTTCGCCGTTTCCTCGACCCAGGTGACATCCTCAGGCGCGATCGCCGCATAGGTATAGCGCTCACGGTCCTCGGGCAAGGTTGCGAGCTGCCCCATCGCCGCCACGAGTTTTTCCTGCACGCGATCGATGACGGTCTCGATCTCCACCCGCAAGCCGGCCGCGCGTGCGAGCCCCAGCGCCGTGTTCAGTTCATCCACCGCTCCCAGAGCCTGCACGCGCAGGGAAGTCTTGCGGATGCGGCGGCTGAACAATAAATCCGTTTCGCCCTCATCGCCCCGTTTGGTGATGATGCTCATGGCCGCGCCTCCTCTTTGTTTGCGGCATCGGGCACTGGCAAGACCAGGGGCTTGACCTTCACGTCGGTGAGCATGTCCCAGGAAATTTTTTTATTGTCCAGCCGCAGAAGTTCCGAGGCGTAGACCGCATCCTCATTGCGCGGATCCATTTCCGCCGCCACCTCGATGAAACAGCGTCCTAACAAAACGTCCTCCTCCGCGGTCTGCTTCATCAGCAACTGCCCGCGCGTCAGGAGCAGGCGGGCCAGCACCTCGGCGCTGTAATCGCCCTCCACTTTTTGCGGCAGGATGCCTTTTTCCAACTGATAGTTCATCACCACGGCCTTGCGGTTGCGCGGGGAAAGGTGCAAGGACAAGGCGAGAAGCCGGCGCGCCTGGGTGAGTGACGCAGGGGAGCCCTTGCCATCGACAATCTGATTACCCGCGTAGGTCGCGAGGTTGATCGCATACTCCTCGCGCTCCTTGTCCATCATGGTGAGCTTGTCGGAAAACAATCCGGAGCCCACCACGGGCGGCTTGTAGTCGATCTTTTTCTCCTCCGCCGCCAGCAACACGGGGCAGATGAGCCATAGTCCAAACAGTCCTTGCCATACACGCTTCACAAGCACTAGCATCCTGCGAACTCAAAAATTTTCAAGTGCCAAATCCGTTCCCAGGGGAAAACAAAGAGCTTTTGCGACGCGAATGTCGCCGCATTTCCGTGCCGGATCCCATCGCGGCATCGCGTAGGATCGTCGGCAACCTGGCGGATTTGCTGCGCGCCCATCCCGAGTGGCAGCACATCGCGTTGTTCGCCGCGCTGCCGCGCGAGCCCGATCTGGGCGCACTGCCGGCACTGTTTCCCGAGCGCTTGTTTTTCTATCCGCGCGTGACCGGCCGGGAGATGACTTTTCATCGGGTGACCGATGTGACAACGGAAATGATCCCCGGGGCCTGGGGGCTGCGCGAGCCATCGCTCTCCCTGCCGGAAATCCCTCCACAAATGCTCGACGTCATCCTCTGCCCCGGCACCGCTTTCACCCGCGAGGGCAATCGCCTCGGCAAAGGCGGCGGCTACTACGACCGCTTCCTCGCCCAACTCCATCCCACGCCCCCGCCGTGCATCGGCGTGACTTTTTCGGCATTTTTGTTAGACGATATTCCTTTTGAGCCACACGACGTTAGAATGAATCTCGTGGTGAGTGATTGATGGGGCGGGGACCGCTCGGAGAGGCGGTCCTGCCTAGCGCGACTGCTCCAGCATCAGCAACAAGGGAGCCTCGGCGCGGGCGCGCATGTCTTCGGGGATCTCCACGCGCGGGCTGAGATCGCGCAGGCAGTCGTGCAGTTTCTGCAAGGTGTTCATCTTCATGTAACGGCAATCCGCACACGCGCAGCGATCGGTGGGGCCGGGGATGAGATTTTTCTCGGGGCACTCACGGCGCAGGCGATGCAGCATGCCGCTCTCGGTGACGACGATGATATCGTTGACGGGAGCGTTTTTGCAATACGTCACCATTTTTTCCGTCGAACACACCTCATCCGCCAGCAGGCGCACGGCCTGCGTGCATTCGGGATGCGCCACGACCAGTGCCTGCGGGTATTGCTCCTTGATCTTGCGGATCGAGTCTCGCGTGAACTCGACGTGGACGTAGCAGGATCCCTGCCACAGGTCCATCTTGCGACCGGTCTGCTCCATCACCCAGGCGCCGAGATTTTGATCCGGCACAAAAAGAATCGGCCGATCCTGCGGGGCTTTGTTGACGATTTTCACCGCATTGCCCGAGGTGCAAATCACATCGCAGAGCGCCTTGACGTGCGCCGAACAATTGATGTAGGCGATGACGTAGTAGTTTTTCTCCGCATGGTCCTGGAGAAATTTCTCCAGAGCGGGGCCGGGGCAGGATTGCTCCAACGAACAACCGGCATCCTTGTCCGGCAGCACCACGATCTTGCCCGGATTGACGATCTTCGCCGTCTCCGCCATGAAATGCACGCCGCAAAAAACAATCACATCCGCCTGCGTTTCCTTCGCGTGATAGGCCAAACCGAGCGAGTCGCCCACATAGTCCGCCACATCCTGGATGTCACCGGTCTGGTAATTGTGAGCGAGAATGACGGCATTGCGCTCGCGTTTGAGACGCTTGATTTCGGCAACGAGATCGATGGACGTGACTGACATGGAGAAAAAGTGTTAGGCGAAGCGTTTGATCAACAGCGAGGCATTGTGACCGCCGAAGCCGAAGCTGTTGCTGAGCGCCACATCCACCTGTGCCTCGCGGGCCACGTGCGGCACGTAGTCGAGATCGCACTCGGGGTCCTGTTCGTCGAGGTTGATGGTGGGCGGCACGATGTTTTCCTTCATCGCCATCAAACACGCGGCGATTTCCACACCGCCGGCGGCTCCGAGCAAGTGACCGGTCATCGACTTGGTGGAGCTCACGAGGAGACCGTTTTTCGCATGCGCGCCGAAGGTCTTTTTGATCGCCTTGGTCTCGCACACATCGCCCAGGCCGGTCGAGGTGCCGTGGGCATTGACATAACTGACCTGCTCCGGATTGATTTTCCCGTGGCGCAGAGCCATGTCCATGCAGCGGGCGGCGCCTTCTCCCTCAGGATGCGGCGAAGTCATGTGATAGGCATCCGCGCTCAGGCCGTAGCCGATGAGTTCGGCGTAAATCGTGGCACCGCGTTTTTTCGCGTGTTCGAGCTCCTCGATCATCAGCACACCGGCACCTTCCCCCATCACGAAACCATCGCGGCCCACATCGAACGGGCGCGATGCCCGCTGCGGCTCATCATTGCGCGTGCTCAGCGCCTTCATGTTGCCGAAACCCGCGAGTCCGCAAGGCAGGATGCTGGCCTCGCCACCGCCGCAGAGAAAGGCATCGGCATCGCCAAACTTGATGATGCGCCATGCCTCTCCGATCGAGTGATTCGAGGTGGCACAAGCCGTCACGATGGCCATGTTCGGCCCACCGAAGCCATACTCCATGGAAATGATGCCACTGGCGATGTTGGCGATCATCATCGGGATCAGGAACGGCGAGACCCGTCCCGGCCCGCGCTGGATGAGCTTCGTATGCTCTTCCTCCAGCGTGCCCAGTCCGCCGATGCCGCTGCTCACCATGACGCCCACCTGATTTTTATCGACCTTTTCGACATCCAGCCCCGAATCCAGCAAAGCCATGCGCGCCGCCGCCACGGCCAATTGCACGTAGCGATCCGCGCGTCGGCAGTCCTTGGCATTGTTGAAAAAAGGCGACGCATCGAAATTTTTCACCTCACCGGCAATGTGGGTGGTGTAGGCGCTAGTGTCCATGGACGTGATGCGATCGATGCCGCTGCGCCCGGCCTTCATGGCATCCCAAGTCGATGCCAAATCATTTCCCATCGGGCTGATGCAGCCGATCCCTGTAATCACAACGCGTCTCTCGTTCATAACCATGTTTGGGGCTTGTTCCCGACCGTTCCTATACAGTCCCCATCTGGCACGCAAGCCTTACCATCATCAAACTTGCGGGTTTTTTCTCAGCGGGGGCGTTGGCAGGATCGGCCACAATGCGGGCAGTCCACGATTTTTTCCTTACCGCGATCCTCCCATGTCGTCAGGCACAGATCACAGACAAAACGCGAACGCCTGCCACGCCTCTCATCATTGAAATGAGCGAAGCGCGAGATCCAACCGAAGAGCGCGACCAGCAGGAATGATCCGATGACGATCCCCATGCAATATTCCATGAAACTCAGCTCAATCATGTTCGTACTGCCAAATGATCTCACAGGCCAGCCAGCCGGGAGCTTGTTTGCTTTCCGGAAAACGCAGCCTGCGCAGCCAGTTTTCCAAGGCCACCACGCGTGTGTCCGATTCCTTTCCCGCCGAGACGCACGACACCACACGCCCCTCGCGGTTCACTTCTAACAAATACTTGCCACCCGCCGCACTCGCCACAGGTCCCGCGTAGTACGGCCATGCCGCCGGCACTTGCTCCGGACTCAGCGAGGACAACCAGCGCAGGCGAGGTTGGAGCGCTTTCCCCTGCGGCAGTGACGGAGGGACCGCCACATCCGCGGACACCGGCCCTGGCGGCCACCACCAGTTTTGCTCGAACACCGGCTTGTTTGCCGGCAGATCCACCGTCCGCAAGCGTTGACCGGATTGCAACCCCAGGCGGAGCTCCGCACGCATGGAGGCATCACTCCACATCTCGATCGACTCATCGCGCCCGGCATTAGGAAAAGGCGTTTCCTGCACAATCTTCTCCAGCAACTGCCGGTTGTCATCCGTGCCCGGCACCAGCACCAGCTCCCCCGAGCGATTGAGTGCGGGCGGCGTGATGAACACCCTCACCCGCACCGTCGAAAGCAACAAGGCCAGAACCGGCAGCACCATCATCGCTGCCAGGAGCAAGCTCCACCGGCGCCGGAAACTCCTGCGCCACGGAAAAATCCACGCGCTCGCACGCATGGCATGTTTTCCCTGATCTTGAGGCTCCTCATTCATGGCTTCCCTGTGTCACCCGGCTTGCCACGGCCCGCGCCCGCCATCACCACCCGGAGGCCCTTGCGCAAACAAATTTCCGCCACCTGCCGCAAATTTTCCGAGGTGACCAAGCGGTCCGCCATGATCACAATGGCACGATTCGCCCCTGAGGTATTCTGCAACTGCTCTTCCAGCCGCGCATCGAGCTCGGAAAGGTCAATGCGCTGCATGCCGATGTAAAGGTCCTGCATGCCATCCGCCGTCATCGTGATGACTGCCGCTTCTTCGTAGCTCTCGAGTTGAAACAGGGACTGGGGCATCTGGATCGATACCCCGGTTTTTTCCTCAAGTTTCGGACCCAGCGTATAACACATCAGCAATACGCCGAACAAATTGAACAGCGGCACCGCGTGCAGAAAGCCCAGCCCCTCGGGCAATGTGCTCTGCAACTTCATCCCTTGCCCTCCTTCGCCTTCTCCTCCTGCGCCGCGCGTTGGTCCTCCCAGCGCGCATCACAAATCAAATTCACCGTCTCAATCCCCGCACGCTCCAGCCGATGGATCAGACGACGCGCACGACCGAGAAAATACAGATAAAATAAATACATCACAATCGCGATCACCAAGCCCAGAGCCGTGGTGATGAGAGACTGAAACACACCCCCGGACAGTTCCGCCGGCCCGGCAAAACCACCGCGCTCATTCA
The DNA here is from genome assembly GCA_947462875.1 of Verrucomicrobiia bacterium. GTDB lineage: Bacteria > Verrucomicrobiota > Verrucomicrobiia > Verrucomicrobiales > Akkermansiaceae > UBA956. The sequence goes on along the minus strand of CANHQJ010000004.1, from coordinate 61,411 downwards.
TCTTTTGAAACACATCAATCAGTCCCAAAATCGTGCCCAGCATTCCCATCAGCGGGGCCAACAAGGCAATGCCCAAAATAGCACGCACATTGCGCTCCAACCGCGGCACCTCCAGCTGCCCCGCCTCCTGCGCGATATCACGCAAATCGGCGCGCGGCAGATCGGCGCGCAACAGCACCGCATGCGCCACCCGCGCCACAGGGCCCGGAGCCCGCGCCGCCTCATGCCGCGCTTCCGCAAACGCCTTTTTTTTCACGTGATTCCCCAGGCCGATCAACAAATCCGCCACATTGACACGGGCGCGATGGAAAAAAAACATCCGCTCCACGATAAAAATGGCACCAAACACGCCCAAACCCAGCTGAATCCACACGATCGGTCCACCCTGCTCGACAATGCCACTCGCTTCCAATAAGGCCAACTGCATGAGCGCTTCTAGCGCAGCAAGCCGGGCTCGTCAATCATTCCCGACCAGTCAGAAATCAGAAATCCGGTGTCAACGCCCGAACAACTGCGTCCAGTGATTGCCATGCTGACCGAGCCCGATGCGGTTTTGGCCGGGACTGAACATGTTTTTGTGATGCCCGGGCGAGTAGAACCAGCCGCTGTTGGCCGCGTGGGAGGAATCGGAACCGGCGAAGATGTTTTCTCCTGAGGCGCTGGTGCCGAAATTTGCGGCGCGATCCCACGGTGTCTTCTTGCCGGGCACAGGGCTCTCGTGGGCGAAGAATCCTTTTTCCGCCATGTCCTTCGAATGATCACGCGCGGCTTCGCAGAGCTTCGGATCGAGAACGCACGCGTTCAAGCCCACCAGCAAGCGCCACAGATTGCATTCCTCGATCCCCTTCACTTCCTCCGCCGGCACCTCGTCTTTGGCGGCGGTTTTCGCGTTCATATCGAGGATGCGCAGGGCGTCCTTATCGAGCCCGGAAATTTCATCCGCCGCCCTTTTTTCCGCCGCCTGCAAGGTGGCCATCGCATCCGCGGGGATGGTCGAGAGCTCGGTGTTGAGCACGGCATCGCGGAAGGTCGCGAGAATGATCGCTCCCTTGCGCAGTTGCCCGAGCTTCGAGCCGCCCGCCTTGATGACGGTTTCCGGATTCGGCAACATCAGCGCGCGCAATTCCTCAACGGCGGGCATGCTTTTGGTTTTGAGCAAGGGCTTCATCGGCCCTTCTTCCAGCCGATAGACTTCCTGGAACTGCGTGCGGAGCTCGCGGATGCGCGCCTGGTTCTTGTTTTTTTCCGGACCGGAGCTGATCACCTTGGCGGTTTTTTCCAGCTCGGAAACGTACTGCGCGCGGATCTGTGGCCAGACTTTCTCCACGGACGCGGAGAGTTTTTTCATCTCGGCGGCGGGCAGGTCATCGAGATGCTCCAGCAGCGGCGCGACGTCCTTACCCGTCTCCATGCAGGTTTGCAGGCCCACGAGCAGCTCGTCCGATGCCGGGGGCGCGGCGCGCAGCAATGCGGCGGAGCACAAGAGTAGGAGAAGGGGTTTCTTCACAGCTCTTTAACGCTTAGAGGCCGATCATTTGTTTGGCATTTTCCGAGCAGACATCGCCGATGAGTTTGGCCAGCACGGGAAAATCGTTCGGCAGTTCGCCGCGGTCCGCCTCGCCGCCGATCATGTTGCAGAGGATGCGGCGGAAATACTCGTGGCGCGGGAAGGAGAGGAAACTGCGCGAGTCCGTGAGCATGCCGACGAAGCGGGAGAGCAGCGCGGTGGAGCACAGGGCGTTGAGTTGCTGCTCCATGCCGTCCTTTTGATCGAGGAACCACCAGCCGGAACCGAACTGGATTTTCCCGGCGCGGGTGCCGTCCTGGAAGGCGCCGGTGAGGGCGGCGAAGAGATAATTGTCACGCGGGTTGATGTTGTAAAGGATCACACCGGGGAGCTTGTCGCGGGAAGCGAGGGCATCGAGGTAATGAACGAGGCCATGGCCTTGGCCGCTATCGCCGATGGTGTCGAAGCCGCTGTCGGGCCCGAGCTTGCTTGCCATGCGGGAGTTCACATTGCGGAAGGGGCCGAGGTGAAGCTGTTTGGTCCAGCCTTTCTCGGCATCCAGCTCGCCGAAGAGGACCATGAGGTAGTGGGTGAATTTTTCTTTTTCCTCGGCACTGACGGCGGCACCGCTGAGGGCTTTTTGGAAAATGGCGGCGGCGGTGGCCTCATCGCAGTCGCAGGCGGGGCAGTGATCGAGACCGTGATCGGACATGCGCGCGCCGGCGGCGTGGAAGTCATCGTGACGCTGGCGCAGGGCGGCACAGAGCCCGTCCAACGTGGAAATCTCCTTGCCGCAGGTTGCGGCGAGTTTTCCGACCCATGCGCGGTAGGCCGGGCCTTGATCGACAGCGAAGGCCTTGTCGGGACGGAACGTGGGCAGCACTTTCGTCGGCAAGCCCGCAGCGCGGATGGCGTGATGGTGATCGAGCGGATCGGCGGGGTCATCGGTGGTGCCCACCATCTCGACGCGGAATTTTTGCAAAATGCCGTGCACGCAAAAATCTTCTTCGGCGAGAGCCGCATTGCAACGTTGCCAGATCGACTCTGCGGAATCGGGCGTGAGCAATTCCCCGATGCCGAAATAGCGGCGCAGCTCCATGTGAACCCAGTGATGCATGGGATTGCGCAAGGTGTAGGGAACCGTTTCCGCCCATGCCTGGAATTTCTCCCGTGGGCTGGCATCACCGGTGATGAGACGCTCGGAGATGCCATTCGCGCGCATCAGCCGCCACTTGTAGTGATCGCCGCCCAGCCATAGCTCGGTGATATTCTGCCAGCGGTGGTTGCCGGCGATTTCCGCAGGAGAGAGATGGCAGTGGTAATCATAAATCGGCGCGTGGGCCGCCACCTCGTGATACAATTTTTTTGCCGTGGCACTGAGCAGGAAGAAGTCGTCGTGCAGATAATTCATGGATGGGCGGAGATTAATGGCGGTATGATACGGATGTAAAGCAGCGCTTTTGTCACCGATATGACTAAGGATTCCGGCGGCAGATCCGTTGATTCATTGTCAACAAAGAAGTGCGTTTGTGAAAATTTATAAATTCTTTCTTGTCGAATCCCGCAAAATTGGGAAGAAACGCCCTGCACACACTATCAACCACTACAAAATCCTATGATTGAAAAATTCGTTACGTCGCGCACCAAGTTGGTTGCCGCAATTGTCACCACTGGTCTCGTCACGATGCCGGCATTGTTTGCACAAGCGGCTGCGGCACCCGCAACCGTAGAGAAAAAAACCCTCCTGACGAAATGGGTGATTGATGGTGGTCCGACCATGCTTTTCATCGGTGCCGCCATTGTGGCCTTCATTGCCCTGAGCGTGTTTTGCTTCATGAACTTGACGAAAGCCAAGTATTGCCCCGATGACCTCAAAATGGCACTGATGGACCACATGGCCAACGTGCGCGTGCGCTCCGCCATCGAGTTGGCGGCATCCCACCCGAGCTACCTCGGTCGTTTGGTGGCCTATTCGTTCCCAAACATCGATGCCACACGCCCGGAAGATCTCGGCCGCGATCAAGTGGAAGATGCCATGGCCGATTTCAGCACCAACGAAACCCGCAAGTCGATGATCTGGATCAACTACATCTCCCTCTGCGCTCAGGCATCACCGATGTTGGGTCTGCTCGGAACTGTTATCGGGATGGTGGGTTGCTTCGGCACCCTCGCTGAATCCGGCTCCGCCGACCCTTCGCAGCTTGCCGGTGACATCTCCGTCGCTCTGTTGACAACGCTCTGGGGTCTGGTGAACGCCATTCCTTGTATTTCGATGTTCTTCTACTTCAAAAACCAGCTCACGGCACTCACTGCGGACTCGATCAAAGCTGCCGAAGACATGATGAACGCCGCCACCGCCACAGTGAATGCGGATACCATTTATGCTAAGATTCCCGAAGGCATCGCCGTTTGATCCTAGGGTGACGCGCCCCCTACTCCCGTGAGGCAGGGGGCACCACCCTTACAATCATCACCTTCAACCCAAAAAAATATGTCATCCAAACTTCGTGAAGCAACTGCGGGCGATAGCGACGAGTGCGCTCTGGACATGTCTCCCATGATTGACATGGTATTCCTCCTGCTCATTTTCTTCGTGGTTAATTCCAGCCAGGCGATTGTGAAACAAGACTCGGACGTGAGACCTCCCGTGGCCAGCTTTGGTAAAAAACAAGAAGACAAAAACGGACGGATCGTGGTGAACGTTTTCAAAGATGGCACATACGCAACCGAACGCGGACAGCCCTTGGCCTCAGACGAAGACATTTTTGATATGGTAAAAAAAGCGAAAGAGGAAAACGACCTCAAAAGCTACAAATCCAAACTTCACCTGAGAGGTGACAAGGATGCCGTTTTCAAATTTTCGCGCAAGGTCATCGCCGCCTCCGCCAAAGCAGGTGTGGATCAGGTCATGTTCGCCACTTACTCCACCGACAAATAACCCAACCCATCCCCTAACATGGCTCGCCATAGAAAATACCAATCCGCCGATGAAGCGCTTCCCGCTCTCGATATCTCGTCTCTGATTGACGTCTGCTTCCTGCTGCTCATTTACTTCCTCGTTGCCACCACCATTCAGAAGAAGGAAGTGGACGTGCCTCTGGCCTTGCCAGCATCGGCACCCAGTGATGCGGAAATGCCCGACATCGACCCTCTTTTCATCAAGGTGGATGCCAGCGGTGCGATCTACACCGGAGCCGGCAGCAGCCAACAGATGCTCGATACCGATACCACTGTGCGCGTCCTGCCCATGCTCACGCAACAATTGACCTTGTATGTCGCTGGCGCCAATTCCGGCGGCAAAAAACCTCTTGTGCAAATGTGGGTGGATGGTGGCGCCAATCAGCAGCGCGTGATTGACGTGCTCAATGCCCTTGTCGGCGCAGGAATTAGTTCGGTGACCTTCACGGATCTGGTGGACTGACCCTAGTTTTTTCCTGATCGCCGGGGTCGCCCGTCCGCCCCTGCGGACCGATTGCCCCGGCTTTTTTTTCTTCCAAGATTTTCCTCACCAGATGCGTTACTCCCTACGAACCTACTTGCTGATTTCACGTATCCCAGTATCTTTCTCACAACTCAAAAATTCCTCGCTATGAACTCTTCCTCACATTCCTTCTACCGCGCCTGCCTGCTGGGCGCCTCGGTTGCCGTGGTCGGCACCCCTCTCCTTCACGCCCAGGCAGGTGAAAGCCTGGATGAACTGGTTTCCAAGTCGCTCACCAACATGGAAGCCAACAAATGGGCCGAGGCGTTGCAACAACTCACCGCCGCTGTCGGCAAACCCAATCTCAAAACGCTCTACGGTTCCAAAATCGGCGTGCTCCACTACCGCAAAGGCATTTGCCACAGCAAGTTGAACCAGTTCGACGAAGCGATGAAGGCCTTCGAGACCTGCTATCGCGACTATCCGCCCGATAAGGATGGCGCGGGCAACATCTATCACAAACTGGCCTTGCTCAAGTGGGGCGATGCCGCTCTCGGCGCCGAGCAGTTCGATCTGGCCATCCGTCAGTACAAAAAATTCCTCGAAGAGCGCAGCACGGAACGTGGCAAGGACCAGTATTCCAAAGGAGCCTTCCACATCAATCTCTGCATCTGCTACTTCAAGCTGGGCAAGCTGCCGGAAGGCATGGAAAATCTCGAGATCGCCATCAAAAACAAGGAAATTTTCCCGACTCCGGATGCCGGTATCGTCGCCGGTTTCCAGGCTTTCGTGACCGCCGCCATCGACAAGGGCAACGAGCAGGCCATTCTCGATTTCATCAACAAAAACCGCTCGGACATCATGATCGAGCCGTTTGAGATGCAGGAGTTCAACCGCCTGTTCCTCAAGCTCGCCCACGATGCCTACTCGGCAAACATGGAGCGCGCCTCCATCGTTCTTTACCAGATGGTGGCCCCTACCGAAGTCACGCTCGATGACGTCAAGGTCCGCAAGGCCATGATTGGCAAACGCCGCGGTGTCATGGATGGCACTCGCTCGATTTCCGCTGACAAACTGAAAGCTGCCGAGGACAACGTGAGCGCGGCATCTCGCGAGACCAAGAATCCCGAGATCACCCAGTTGCTGGCTCTAGCCTACATTCACGAAATCAATGGCAACGCCCGCGGTGCCTTTGCCGCATACGAGAATCTGGAACTGTATTACCCCAAGCACGAGAAGCGCGAGAACAACTTGTTCCAGCTGATCCGCACCAGCTCGCTCGTGGGTGAAGTGCTGACCACGGAAAAATACGGCCAAGTCTTCCTCAAGGTGTTCCCGACCTCGGAACACGTGCCCGCCGTGCGCCGCATGATGCTCACCTCGCTTTTCTACGAGGGCGAATACAAGAAGTGCATCGAAGTGGCCACCGTGATCATCGACAAACTCGAAAAGGGTTCCGAGCAACACGACATCTGCCTCCACGTGCTCGGCGGCTCCTATTACTACGAGGGACAATACGAAAAGGCACAGGCATTCCTTGACCAGCATGTCACGGAGTATCCCAAATCGAAATTCCGTCAGGCGGCTTTGTTCTTCCAGGGCTCGAACCTCGCGAAGCTGCAGGATTTCGCCAAAGCAGCGGTATTGCTGGATGCCTTCTTGAAAGAATACCCCGAGGCGGGCAAAAATCCGTATCTTCCCTTCGCTTTGTTTGACCGCGCGACCTGCCACTACGCGGAGAGCGAATACGCGCCTGCGTTGGAGAAAATCGATCGTCTCGAAAAAGAATTCCCGCAGACCGAAGTGCTGGACCTCGCCTTCAACCTGAAAGGCAATGTCCACCTCGCCGAACTGCGCAAGGATGAAGCCGAGACATACTACAAAAAAGGGTTCGAGCTGGCAGAGCGCCGTGGCGCGAAAATGGTCGCCGGTGAATCGGTCTATCTCCTCATCGCCATGCTCGGTGAGAAAGGCAACCCGAAAGAGCCCAATCCACGCCTGAAAGACGGAGTGCCCTGGATCGACAAGTTCTGGAAGGAATACGCTGACGGTTCTCCCTATCGCACGCAGGCGGCTGTGGCGGGCATTTACTCGATGGATGCCGCAGGTCGCGGTGACGAAGGTCTGGACCGCCTGCGCGATGTGATCGCCGAGATGGCCAGTGACCCGATGTCGCGCGGTCTGGAAGAGGCGATCGGTTCCTACACGGAATTTTACCTCAGCAAGCATTCGGCGGATGAACTCAAAGAGCACTACTACAACTTCCCGAAAATCCAGGCCAAGGACACCGTTGCCCGCGCACTGCTGCGCATGGCCGTGATCGGTGTATTCGAGGAGCAACTCAAGGGTACCAAAGAAGGCCAGGACCGCAGCAAGGCCGAAGCGATGGTGAAAGTGCTGTTCAATGAGCTCAAGGCCGAGTTCTCACCGAAAGACCTGACCTCGTTCATTCTGGTGCGCGTGGGCGATTTCATCCGTGAAAAAACCGGCGCTCCGCGCGAAGCGCTCGACTACTACACCGAGGCACTGAGCCGCAAGGACGGAGGCTACAAGTTCGAAGCCATGTTTGGCCGCGCCGACATTCTCGGCCGCAGCAAGTCGCCTGCCGATCTCGACACCGGCATCAAGGATCTCGAGGAGATTTATGCCAATTCCGAGAAGAAGCCACAGAAGGAAAAAGCCCTCTATCGGAAAATCGAATTGCTCGCCGCCAAAGGCGAGTGGGACAAGGTCAACGAACAGGCGAAAATCTATCTGGATCGCAAAACCAACAATTTCAGCGTTTTCACCGGTCCGGTCAACATGCTGCTGGCTCAATCCTACGAGAAAAGCAACAAGATCAACGACGCGATTTTCAGCTACTCGTCGATCTGCTTCGGCAACCAGCGCGGTGCCATCCAATACTCCGCACCCGCCTGCAAACGCTGGATGGAATTGCTTTGGGAGCGCGATGCGGCTGGCGTCGATGGCAAGCCCGGAGACCGTCAGGGTGCCTACAACGGCGGCTACAACTACGTCGACTCGACCCGTCGCATCTACGAGAAGATGACACAGGAAGAGAAGCAAATGTGGAATGCGGTCGAAGAGCTCGTGAAAGAGTACGAAGCCCGCCCCGGCATCAAGTCCTTTGCCCAGCAGAAGAAAGAAGCGGAAGCGCAACAATAATTCGAAGAACCCATCCCACTGATTTGTCATGAAAACCATTTTTTTCCTCTCCGCATCGGCGCTCCTGCTGGCAGTGCCTGCCATCGCACAACCGGCTCCGGCCCCGGCTCCGGCCCCGGCTCCCGCTCCTGCCGCAGCGGCTGGCGCGGTCGCTCCGCAACAGGCACCGGCCCTGTTGATTTATGATGATGGCACCTCGGATAACATCTACGTGGTCGCTGCCACCAAGACGATGGTGCGTTTCAAGTCCACTCCTCAGGCGATCGATACCGAGGATATCAACCTTTCCTCGGTGCAGGCCTTGTACTTGCTCGAGCCGAAAGTCTATCGCGATGCAATGGAGCTTTACCAGGCACGCAAGTATGCCGAAGCGAAGGATCTGTTCGTGCAATCCAAATTGATGTACAAACCGACCTCCGCTCTGGACAACAACTACTCGACGCTCGGCGCGTTTTACGAACTCGAATGCCTGCGCCGCCTCGGTGATCTGGAGAGCCTCTCGAAAGCGTTGGAAGGATTCCGCAAGGACGGCCTCACCCGCGAACATCACCTGCGCCAGCTGGAAGTGTATGTGTTCTGGGACGCCGTGCGCACCAAGTCATGGGATCGTCTCGTGGCACTGGGCGAAGCGCGTTTGCAGGAAAAACTTCCTTCCTACCAACGGGCACAGATCGCCTATTGTGTCGCCCAGGCCTATGAGGCGTTGAAACAATCATCCAAAGCTCTCAATGCCTACAATACCGCCATGGTCGCCGACATCGGCGCCACGGAGGAGATCGCGGACAAGTCGGCGATCTCCGTGATGCGCATTCACATGGCCAGCCCCGAGGTGCAATTGGCGATGAAGTTGTGGAAAACAGAAGATGAAAACAAGAACTCGACCGGTTACCTTCATCTGCAAGAAGCCGCTTCCGTCGCAGGGCTGTATGAACTCACTTTGGGCGGTGGCAAAAAGCTTCCGAACGAATTTGTTCCTCTGCTGAAATACAAGCCGGAAATCACCAAGCCGGAACCGCAAAAACCATCGGACGATAAGCCGAAGGAAGACGCCCCGAAGGACAAGTAATGGCGAACGACCCAATGCCGCCTCCGGGCGGCATTCTTCTTGAGTTATGATGGATGTCATTGGATTTGCACAACAAGTGATTTTGCAGGAAGCGGAGGCACTGCAAGTGATGGCCCGTCGCCTCGACCGCTCCTTCACGAATACCGTCGAGGCCCTGCAGAAGGTCCTGGAAAACCAGCGCAAAATCGTCGTCGTGGGCGTGGGGAAATCCGGCAACATCGGCCATAAGATCGCGGCGACGCTGAACTCGACGGGAGCGACGGCGGTGGTACTGAATTCACAAAACGCCCTGCACGGCGATCTCGGCTTGCTCAGCGATGGCGATGCCGTCATCGCCTTGTCCTACTCGGGCGAGACGGCGGAGCTGCTTCATTTGCTGCCGTTCCTGAAACGCTCCGCGGCGGTGATCATCGCCATGACGGGCAAACCAGCCTCGTCCCTGGGGGAGCATGCGGACTGGGTACTGGATACCTCGGTGGAGCGGGAAGCCTGCCCGCTGAACCTGGCTCCCACATCTTCCTCGACGGCGATGTTGGTCATGGGCGATGCCGTGGCGATGGCGCTGCTGGAGGCGCGGGGTTTCACGGAAGAGGACTTCGCGCGCTATCACCCCGGCGGCGCTCTCGGCAGGGCTCTTTTGACGAAGGTGGCGGACATCATGCGCTCGGGCGATGCGCTGGCGAAAGTCCCTCTGGATTCCACGGTAAACGATGCGCTGGTGGCGATGACCCGCGCGCGCTCCGGCGCCTGCGTGGTGTTGGACAAAAACGACTTCCTCGCGGGTGTGTTCACGCATGGCGATTTTGTGCGCGCTTTCCAACGCGATCCGCAACTCGGTTCGCAGGCGGTGGAACACTTTATGACCCGCAAGCCCGTCACCGTGCTTGCCTCGTCGCTGGCGGTGCAGGCGGTGAACACCATCGGCTCGCATCGCATCGACGATGTGGTGGTGCTCGATGATCAGGGCACGCCTGTGGGACTGGTGGACACCCAGGACCTGGCGCGAATGCGGATTGTGTGAGCCGGGCTGCCATGCATAAAGAAGCGAGCATTTCCGGGGCCACGTTTTTGGAATGGTGGCGCATGCTACCCGCGCTCGTGCTCACAGGAACCGTCAGCGGCTCACTGAGCGCGTTGTTTTTGGTAACGCTGGATATGGTTTCGGCATGGCACGCGCAAAACTCATGGCTGCTGTTGCTCTTGCCTCTGGCGGGAGTGGCCATCGTGTGGTTTTATCAAAAGTATGGCGACTTGGCCCATCAGGGCAACCATCTGTTAGTCGAGGAAATCCATGAATTGCAAGACAAGGTGCCGTTTCGCATGGCACCGATGGTGTTGATCACAACACTGGTGACGCATCTTTTCGGCGGCTCCGCCGGCAGAGAAGGCACTGCTGTGCAAATGGGTGGCGCGGTCGCAGGAGGGATATCGCGTGTTTTTCTGCGTTCCCCTTTTCAGAAGCGAACATTGCTGATCGCGGGCATCGCCGCCGGTTTCGGCGCGGTGTTCGGCACTCCCTGGGCGGGTGCCGTTTTTGCGGTTGAACTTCCCGTGCGCGGACGCTGGCACGTGCGCTACTTGCTACCCGCCTTGCTCGCATCGGGGATCGGGCACTGCACCTGTCTGTGGTGGGGCGTGCATCATACGGACTATCACGCTCTGGGCCTCACGCAGGAAGGCTTCCGGGAAATGAATCTGACACTGATTGGCTACGCCGCACTCGCCGCGATCGCTTTCGGATTGTGCGGGCGATTGTTTGTGAGACTGGCGCATGCGGCACCGGATTGGTTCGCCCGCCTGAGTCCACGGCCACTGCTGCGCCCGGTGGTGGGCGGCACCTTGGTCATCGTTCTGGTATCTGTTCTGGGCACGGCGGATTATCTGGGACTGGGTGTGGTCTCCCCACGTGAGGGTGGTATTTCGATTCTATCGAGTTTCACGAGGGGTGGCGCCGATCCTTGGAGCTGGTGGTGGAAAATGATTTTTACGATCGTGACCCTTTCGAGCGGCTTCAAGGGCGGCGAAGTGACGCCGCTGTTTTTCATCGGCGCCGCTCTCGGCAATACCGTGGCGATCATGACCGGACAACCCGTGGAGGTGTTTGCGGGCATGGGCATGTTGGCGGTGTTTGCGGCGGCCGCGAACACCCCGCTGGCCTGCACGATTCTCGGCATGGAGTTGTTTGGCACGCATTACACCGCCCTTTTCGCACTCGCCTGTCTGATCGCATTTCTTGTGAGTGGTCGCGCGGGCATTTACCGCCACCAAAAGTAAGTGCGCAGCCACCAAATCATGCTGTGATTCCGACCGCGAATAGTCTAGTATCCGCGCATGAAATTCACCCTACTGTCGCTCTGTTTGCTCATGCTGGCATCGTGCGCTCGGCCTGGCGGCTACGAGGGCGTGATGACGCGATCCTACACGGTTCGCGGGCAGCATTATCAGCCAATGTCAGTCGATGAAGCGCTGCACCACCAGGAAACCGGCCAGGCCTCGTGGTTCAATGAGTCGAAATTCTTCGGCTTGGTGCGCGGCAATACCTCTCTGGGAGAAAAGGTGATGCCCTGGCATTTGATCGCCGCCCACAAAACGCTACCTCTCCCCTGTCTGGTGAAGGTGACAAATCTCAGCAACGGAAAATCCGCCAAGGTGCGTGTGAATGATCGCGGTCCTTTCATCGCCGGGCGCATCATTGATCTCTCTCCACGCGCCGCGGCGAAGATCGACATGAAGCACAAGGGCCTCGCACAGGTGCGGGTGGAAGTGATGTCCGTAGGCGATGGCTCCTACAAGCGCAAACGCCGTCGCGGTTTTTGGTGAATGACACAGCACGCTGAAATGTTCTGGCGCGTTAGGCAGTATGTTGTTGCGTTATGAAATCCTTGATCGCTCTTGTCCTTGCCGGTTTGCTGAGTTCCTGTGCCACCATCGCACCGCCCGCTCCTTCGGGATCGGTGGATCATGTGGTGATGTTCTGGCAGAAAAACCCGGGCAATGCGGCGGACCGCAAAAAAATCACGGATGCGATGGACCGGCTCCGCGTCATCGAGGGCATCACGGCACTGGACTACGGCACGGCTGTTCCCAGCAATCGCCCCGTCGTGGATGATTCCTTTGATGTCGCCCTGCTGGTGCGCTTCAAGGATGCGAAAGCCCTGCACGCCTACGAAACCGATCCCCGCCACACCAAGGAGGTCAAGGAGGTGCTGCTGCCGCTCACCAAAAAAATCCAGGTCTATGACTTCACGCGTTGATCCCCAGCGCTTCAGTCCTTCAGCTCCTTGATCAGGAGATTGCGGAACTTGTAGGTTTGGCCTTTTTCGCCGTGGTGTTGGATGCCGATCACACCCGAGGCGTCCTTGTCGTCCTGTACATCCGTGGTGACCACGCCATTGACTTCGATCTTGATGCTCTTGCCCTTGCAGGTGATGCGGTACTTGTTCCAGTCATTGCGTTTGAAAGAATCACCCGCGCGCTTGCGGAATGCCTCTTCGCTTTCTTTGTTGCCCTTGATGGGGCTGATGAACCAGGTGCGACGCCCCTCATCATAAAGGCCGCCGGACCACTTGCGATTGGCATCGCCATCGACCTCGGCCTGGTAGCCGAAAACCTTATTCGGCCCGGCATGCGCGCGGAACATGAAGCCGCTGTTCGCCTTGCCCTCGGGCAGCAGGATTTCACCTTCGAAAATGAAGTCGCCATACGTTTTCTCCGTAACCAGGAAAAACTTCTGATTGCCCGTGAGATGGATTTCCCCCTCCACCACCTTCACCTCGCCCCACTTGTAGGGATTGGTCCAGCCGCTGGTGGTTTTCCCGTCGAACAAAGGAGTGAAGCCATTGTTCTCTTGAGCAATGGCGGAGGAAATGAATGCGCAGGCGGCGATTGCCAAGGTTTTGAGTTTCATCGGTGCGGATGATATCGCATCGCCGCTTGATGACAAGCGGCAATGATGACAGCAACACGATGACTCTCACCCCGCTTAGCCGCGATTTTTTTCTAACAGAATCAACATGAACAAGGACAAGGTCAGCGCGACCTCCTCCTGCTCCGTGGCGTCGCCGAATTTTTCGATGATGAATTTCCCTTCCCAGAACGCGCTTTGTTTCGTGAGTCGGAAAACGGGCTGCCCGGTGGCCTTGCGGGTGATAAGATAGCGCGGATGAAAAAGGAACCCGGCGAACATGCCGATGATGGGCAACTCGCCGAAAAAGCTGTCGCCCACCTTCGCCCAAGGATTTTCCTCATGAATTTCGAAGTCCGCCACATTGTCGCCCGGTGCGAAAATTTCGTAATGCGCGCGCCAGAGCGAGCGCATGCCCTTGCGTCCTACCGAGCCGAGATCCGTGCCATCAGCAGCGGTGAAGTGATAGCGCGCGGACCAATCAATCACCTTGTTCGCCTGGATCGTGCAGAACAACCGGGTTCGGGTGTCATCATGAAAGACCTCGATTTTTTCCCGCAATTTGAAGAGCTTTTGCTTGACGTAGAGAACGGGTTGTTGCGCGGAATCGGTGACATAAATTTGCGGCGACAGTGCCAACAGCTTGAACCGAAGAGATAATGGAAAATTCATGGTGCACGGAATCTATCGGAGAATGATATTTCTGAAAAGCGGAAAGCGTATGCGACTGTGTGAAACCCCATATCATCGCCGCGCCACTTCTCGTGCTGCTCACCCACGCGATCGCACCCCTCGGCATCGCGGAAACATTGCCTCCGCTGCCGCAGGGAAAAGTCCCGCAACAGCTCGATGAGCTATGGGCGGGATTTGATCCTGCCAAAGAACCTCTGCGCGTCGAGGTGCTGCGCGAGTGGGAGCAGGACGGCGTGGTCGTGCGATTGGTGCGCTATGATGTGGGCACCTTCAAGGGTAGCGTCGCGAAGGTCGCGGGCATTTTTTCATTCCCGAAAGGCGCGAAAGCGCTGCCCGCGTTGCTGCATTTGCACGGTGGAGGGCAATCCGCCAGCCTCGACGGACCCGTGGCCGATGCGAAAAACGGCTATGCTTCGTTTTCCCTGAACTGGGGCGGCAACAAGATTCCCGTGCCGCCATCGATCCACCCCGGCGGCCACTGGGACGGGCCGCAGACGGACTGGGGCAAGCTGGATGCGACGCACCCGCCGCAACGCAATCCGGTGAATCATTTTGTCGGCTCGCTCGCGCCGGATGACTTCACGCTGGATGCGGTCGAATCGCCGCGCAACAGCAACTGGTTTGTGGTGCTGATGGCCGCGCGCCGGGCTCTGACATTTCTCGAACAACAAGCGGAGGTCGATCCCGCGCGCCTGGGCGTCCATGGCCATTCGATGGGCGGAAAGCTCACCACCAACCTGGCGGGGATCGATGCACGGGTGAAAGCGGCCGTGCCTTCCTGCGGTGGGTGCGGTGAAATTTCCGTTAGCCTGACGGAATTGCCCGGAGGCATGAAGACCGACATCAGCCCGTTGTTGGCGCGATGCGTTTCCGACAATGCCTATATCCCGCGCGTCAAGTGTCCCGTCCTGTGGCTTTCGCCAACGAATGATTTTCATGCGATCATCGAGCACATGGCATGGAACTGGCGGGACATGCCGGATCCGCAACTGCGCCTCAGCATCACGCCGCATCGCAATCACACCCACGACAATGCCCATGGGCTGACGCGGCATTTGTTCTTCGAACAACATCTCAAGAAGGCCTTCGTCTTCCCTGCCACGCCCGCGTTGGTTTGGGAAACGAATCAGTCAACCGGCGAGCCGATACTGCGCGTGAAGCCCGATGCCTCGCAACCCGTCAAGGCGGTGAAAATCTACTACTCGCTGGACCCACACCCGCTAACCCGCTTTTGGCGCGAGGCTCGCACGCTGCGGCAGGGCGATGAGTGGATCGGCACGGCCGCGCTGATGTCAGGCGATCAAGCACTTTTCGCCTACGCCGATGTCACCTACGAAACGCCCGAAAAATTCCGCACGATCGCCCATCCGCGCGGGGCGGGGAATTCGGATGTCTACGCCATCAGCTCGCGCATGATCAGCATTTCTCCCGGCGCGGCAAAAGCCGCCGGTATCCGTGCCACCGATCGTCCCGAGCGGATGATCGATGCCGGAGACCGCGGATGGCAGGATTGGCAACTCTCGAACTGGGATCACCCGCCGCTGTGGAATGCCTCCACCGCGAAACTCAAAGACCTCAAATGGCGTGGTCCCGATGGCGCGAAGCTGGTGTTCGACATCCGCTCAACCAGCGACAACACCCTCGTGATCGTGGTCCAGACGAATGCCTGGGGCGTCTTTGGCAAAGCTGTTCCCACCGCGGACTATGTCGTGGAGCGCGAGCTCAAGGCCTCACCCGATTGGCAGACTGTGACGGTGGCTGTGAACGATCTGGTGGCGCATGATCGCAAAATCGAGCAGCCCCTCACCGATTGGAAAACCGTCACGGGCCTGAAACTGACTCCCACCTACCAGGGACATCCCGACGGGCGCATTCCACCGCGGAGTAAAGCCTGGCAAGGTCCCCGCGAAATCCGCAACCTGCGCTGGGAGGGCGGACAATACAGCGCCACGCCACCCGCAGGCTCCACACTCCGCCCGGAGGAATACCAACGCGAATTCAACGCGGCGATCGACCGCTCGCTCGAACAGGAAAAAAAGGAGCGCGGTCGCTGAACAACACCGCCCTAACGAAATATCTCCCGCACGACACGGCAACGAATTTTTTCCCACGGAAGCGCACTGAAGTCTTGCCATGTCCGCCGGGATGCTTTGCAGTGTGCTCGTGCTGGCAAAACGCATCATTCCCTGTCTCGACGTCACCGGTGGCCGTGTGGTCAAGGGCGTCAATTTCGTCGATCTCATCGATGCGGGTGATCCGGTGGAATGCGCCATGGCCTACAACGCGCAAAAAGCCGATGAGCTGGTGTTTCTCGACATCACGGCTTCCTCCGACAACCGCGCCACCATGGCTGATGTGGTGCGTCGTACCGCCGAGCATTGTTTCATCCCGCTCACCGTCGGCGGCGGCATCCGCACGGTCGAGGACATGCGCACCATGCTCTTAGCAGGCGCGGACAAAGTCGGCATCAATACCGCTGCGGTCAAAGAACCTTCGTTGGTCGATGCCGGAGCGAAGGCCTTTGGCAGCCAGTGCATCGTCGTCGCCATCGATGCGAAACGCGAGGGTCCGGGCAAATGGGGTGTCTATACCCACGGCGGCCGCACGCCCGTGGGCCTCGATGCCGTGGCCTGGGCGAAGGAAATTTATGAACGGGGTGCGGGAGAAATTCTTCTCACCAGCATGGATGCCGATGGCACGCAAAACGGCTACGACATTGAGCTCACCGCCGCCATCTCCCAGGCCGTGGGTATCCCGGTGATCGCCAGCGGCGGCGCGGGCAATCTGGAACACATGGTGGAAGTGCTGGAAAAAGGCCATGCCGATGCCGTGCTCGCGGCCTCGATTTTCCACTTCGGCAAACACACCGTGGGCGAGGCGAAACACTACTTCGCCGAACGCGGCATTCCGGTGCGGCCATCGTAGGAAAAAATCCAGTGACCAGTGACTAGTGACTGAGCGCGGCGACCAACTGCGCCCACTCGTCCTCGATGCTCAGCGACCTTGGTGGCACGGGTTTCTGCGCGCGATGATACCAGTAAGCGGCATTTCCGTGATCGCCCTCCTCGCGGTGAAGATGCGCGTGAATCCATGCGCCTACGGGATCGGCGATGAGTTGGCAGGCATCGTGTGCGGCCTCCCATTGTCCCGCCTTGTTCAACCATAGGGCTTTCAGCGCGGCATTCAGATGCGCCGGCGGATGGGAATCGGAATGAGCGGATTGTGCGAGTGCGTCGGCAGTCATAATGGCAAAGGAAATCCTTGGAAGGTCGTCGGCGTTATGTTAGCGTATGCACGATGAACCTGTCAAAATTTCTCCACTGTGGTATCGCGATTCTGTCGATGCTTCCCTCCTTTGCCCAACTGCCCGCCTTGCAGGAAAAGCCCTGGCTCGGCCACTTCGTCGGTTACGAGCGCCGAGATTTCACCTGCGGGATCAAAGAAGACGGCAAGATGGTGATCGAAGCGAAAAATTCCAAGGGCTCCTTCATGGGATTCCAAAAGACCATCACGATCACACCGGAAATCGTCGAAACCGTGGGCGGCAAGGCGGTGGTGAAACAAATCATCCCCGATAGCCTGACGTCGGTCGACAAGCCCACGGACAAACCGGAAAAAACCACCTTTCGCGGCAAGGTCACGGGCGATGCCGAATTCGAAATGGTGGCCGAATTTGATGGCAATGAAGTGAAAGTGGGCGGTCGTGTGCTCAGCCCCGGCACGCTCACCAATCCCCTGCATTTCCAGATCCGCGTGCGCTTCGGTGATTTCTATCGCAATGTTGCGGATGAAAAACTCAAGGAATCGGCGAAAAAAGATCGCATCGACTTCTTGCGGCTCGACAAGAAAAAAGGCAAAATCGGGGTGATGGAATCCATCGATCTCGCCTCGGCGGACATCAGTGGCAAAGGTCTATCCGCCGTGGCGGTGGAACTTTCCTGCTACGATGAGCGGAAATTCGAATACCTGCTGCAAGGTGACGGGCAATTGCTGCTGGAAAATCCACGCGGCCTCGCTTCCCTGCCGAAAGATGGCTTTTGCATCCTCTGGCGCGGCGATGCCCAAAAAGACAAGGACGGCAAAGGCCGGCTGGTGATGGAAGTGAAGTAAATCAAGACGAAGCGAGATTTTTTGAGGAAAAGCGATTTTTCCACTTGCCAAAGTTCGCTGGCTCAGATTACTTTCGCCGTCCACCGAAATAAGGGGTAGATGCCCGAGTGGCTAAAGGGGGCAGACTGTAAATCTGCTGGCTTGCGCCTACGTTGGTTCGAATCCATCTCTGCCCACCATTTCAGTGACAACAATTAGGGAGCCTCCGGGCTCCCTTTTTTATTCCGAGGTGACGGTTCGCGGGAATCACACCGGCAGAGATCCGAACAGGGAAATGACCTTGCATAGATCGATGTGATCGATCGTGATCTCACTCTCCCCTTCGGCTTGCAGTAACTCGTCGTAGAGCTGGATGTATTGCGCCGATATTTCCTCGGGGATGCCGGTCATTTTCCGCACAACCATGCTCCAGGTGAGAAGCAAGCGCTCCTCGTCTTCCACTGTCGAGACCAGCTTGGTGATGGTGTGACGGCGATCCGCCTCGATCTTCGCATACAGCTCGCGCACGGCAGCTTCACGCCCTTCCAGGATCTGCAAGATGCGGTCATCGTGAACGATGAGAAGCCCCGTCACATCGCGCGCGTTGTTGGCGGCGATCGATTTGCTCTCGATGTCATCAAAATCCTCATCCGTGAACGGCTTGGCGGGCTGACTCAGGTAGGTGAGTCGGAAAATGGGATAGGTTTCCTTCTGCAGAATGGTCTCCCACAACAGGCTGCGTCCTAATAGGCTGTCTGACATAAACGGATTCTTAGCACCCGCGAGTTGATTCGTAAAGACAATGAAATGCTACGTATCGGCTTTTTATTTGGCGGCATTGACTGCTTTCTGACGATGATTCGTGGCCCATATGGATTCTTTTTTTGATTTTTGAGGATTCGCATGCACCTTGCGATGGAATTTTCGCCTGAGGAAAAACCGATTCACCATCACAGTAAAAATCATTCACTCCATGAAATCGAACCACAACCAGTTATTTCATCGCTTTTCCCTCGCGCCGCTTGTCATCGCGATGCTCTGTGGGCAAGGCTCCGTTTTCGGCGAAGACAAAACGATCGCCACATTCAAGGGCGATGAATCTCTGAAACTCTGGACATCCGTGAACGATGGTGTGATGGGCGGTGTATCCAAGGGCGGATTTGCAAGATCAGAGGAAGATACTCTGCTTTTCCGTGGAGAACTTTCGCTCGCTAACAATGGTGGTTTTGCTTCGATTCGCATGAAACCAAGTGAGCTCGGATTGAACGGCACTTCCGCGATCACCATCCAAGCCCGGGGCGATGGACGGACCTACTGGGTGGACTTGCGCTCGGACGATCAAATGGCGGCCAGTTCTTACCGTGCCTACCTCGCCACCAAAGCGGGTGAATGGCAAGAAACGACCATTCCCTTCAAAGATTTCAAGCTGCAAGCCTTCGGTCGCGAACTTCCTGCTGGTCCGATCAAGCCGAACTCGATCAACTCGATTGGCTTTACCATAGCCGACAAAAAAGAGGGCGAGTTTTCTCTGGAAATCAAATCGGTGAGTGCCACTTCCGCTAAAGAATCAAGCAAAGCAGTCGAAGGAGAAACGATTGTCGATGTCGCCAAGGCGGCAGGAAATTTTACCACACTTCTCGCCGCTGCTACCGCTGCCGATCTTGGCGGCGTTCTCTCCGGAGAAGGACCCTTCACCGTCCTCGCACCCACCGATGATGCTTTTGCCAAACTACCCGCTGGCACAGTGGAATCGTTGCTGAAACCAGAAAATCGCAATCAATTGATCGCCATTCTGAAAAACCATGTGATTGCGGGCAAAGTGACACTTGCCAAAGCGCTCGAAGCTCGCGAAGCAGATTCCCTCCAGGGTTCAAAAATTTCCTTTCAGTTTGCCGAAGGACGCGTGCTGATCGGCAAGGCCACACTGTTGAACGCGGACATCATGGCTTCTAACGGAATCATTCATGCCATCGATCAGGTGTTGCTGCCTCAGAGCAAGGAAATGAAAAAACTCAGCGCCACGCAATTGATCGAATTGGCGATTGATCGCGGTGTACCCGTGTTTAACGAGGGTGATTTTGATGGTTGCGCTGCCATCTACGAGGTCACGATTGAAGCTCTGAGAACCATGAAAAGTGTTCCAGAAGAATCACAAAATATTCTGGTCAAGGCGCTTACAGAAGCCAGAGCCACCCAATCCACCCGTGACCAGGCATGGATATTACGTGCCGCCATCGATCAGACTTGGAAACGCCTCCAATCTCCGGAGTAAGGCCAATACCCAAGTGGCCAGAGGGTGCGGACGGCTACTCGGCTTCATGCTGTTGCGCTTTTTTGTTTGCAATCGCAGCACGATCGCGCATCAGATGAGCACGTGCACAGACACTTGACCCGCTTGCTGATTCTTTTGCTGCTCGTCAGCGGCCTGTGGACGGCTTGGCAGTGGGGGCGTCCCTATGAGTTGGGCAATCAATCTCCCTGGCAAGTAGAGGCGGTCAGCGTGCGGAGAGATCAAGACTTTGCGTGGATTGACATTGAACTCAGCAACCGATCGCTCGACACCATTCCTTCGCCACCGCTCAGCCGTTTGGTGAATGCCGCGCAGACCCAGAAAGAACTGGCCGATGCACGCATCAGCGCCGATGGCAAAACCTGTCAACTCCGCTACTGGCTGGAGTGGGCGGAACTGGATAGCACATGGAACCTTTCGCTGCCGACCGAAACCCTGCTCATCAAGGAAGGCGGTGCCATCAATCTCGATAACGGCGAAAGCCGCACCTTTCATCAACCCCATTGGTAACATGACCTACCTGCTCATCGATAATTCCAACACCCGCACCAAGTTCCGACTGGCGCAACAGGATGTTTTGTTAGATTGGCAACAGTGGCTGCCGACGTGCGATGTCTCTGTGCAATCCGTGCGGGAATTGACGCGGGATGTTTCCTTTGATGCCATTCTCCTCTGCTCCGTGGTGCCGGAAAAAGCTCTTTTCTTGCGCGATGCGTTCGCGCCAGCCTTGCCCTTTCACCAGGTCAGCTGTGAAAGCAACATGCCGCTGGGTATCGACTATCCCCTGCCAAAACAAATCGGTGCCGACCGTCTCGCCAATGCCGTGGGCGTGGTGCAGCGCTATCCCGTGCCGGCCATCGTCATCGATTTCGGTACCGCTGTTACCTTCGATGTCATATCGGCAGCGCCCGCCTACTGCGGTGGCGTGATCGCGCCGGGCCTGGGATCGATGAATGAATATCTCCACCGCAAGACGGCACTTCTTCCCCTGATCGAACTCGCCGAGCCAGAGCACGCGATCGGAAAATCCACGCAGGAAGCGATGCTCGCGGGAGCGATTTACGGCTATCGTGGCCTGGTCAAAGAAATCCTCGCCCAGCTCACCAGAGAAATCGGCGAGGACGCGACGATCATCGCTACAGGAGGCGATGCCGCTTTAATCGCAAAGGGAGTCACCGAGATTCATCACGTGGATCCCTCCATCACAATGGAAGGTCTGCGTTTTTTGGCAGTGGAGAATTTGTGAAATAAGGAGAAGGGAGTTGGATTCCCTTCAAACCCGGCGAAATGGGTTCCTTGTCCTCCGCAAAAGGGGATGCAATCCCCTTCTCCATATTGCCGTCAATGCCTGAAATGGCGGTGGCCGGTGAAGACCATGGCGATTCCTGCGGCATCGGCGGCGGCGATGACTTCTTCATCGCGCATGGAGCCGCCGGGTTGGATGCAGGCGGTGACGCCGGCATCGATGGCGGTTTGCAGGCCATCGGCGAAGGGGAACATGGCATCGGAGGCGATGACGGAGCCTTTGAGATCGAGACCGGCTTCTTTGGCTTTCCAGACGGCGATGCGCGAGCTGTCGATGCGGCTCATTTGTCCGGCACCGATGCCGAGCGTGCGATCCGATGTCGCATAGACGATGGCGTTGGACTTGACGTGTTTCACGATGCGCCAGGCGAAGCGCATGGCACGGAGTTCTTCCTGCGTCGGCGGGCGTTTGGTGACGACTTTTTCTTCCAGATTATCGAGACCGAGCGCGGTGTGGTCGCGGTCCATGACCATGATGCCGCCGGGGCAGGAGCGAATGAGAGGATCAGTTTTCGCTTTGAGGTAGGCCTCGTTCATTTTCATGATGCGCAGATTTTTTTTCTTCTGCAACAGGGCGCGGGCTCCGGCTTCGAAATCGGGCGCGATGATGACATCGGTGAAAATTTCCGAGATCACGCGGGCGAGGGCCTCGGTGAGCGGGCGGTTGACGACGATGACGCCGCCGAAGGGTGCCTGGCGGTCGGTCTCGAACGCTTTCTGCCAAGCGGCGCGCAGGTCTTCATCGTCCTGACCGACGCCGCAGGGATTGGTGTGCTTGAGGATGCCGACGGTGGGACGGCGGAAATCGAGGATAAGATCGGCGGCGGCCTCGATGTCGAGCACGTTGGTGTAGCTGAGTTCCTTGCCCTGGATTTGCGTGAAGCAGGAGCCGAAATCGCCGTAGAGTGCGGCTTTTTGGTGCGGGTTGTCGCCGTAGCGGAGTTCCTGATCGAGCGGCAGGCTGATGGTGAGGTGGCAGCGGGTGCCGTTTTTGCACTTGCCGAGGTAGTTGGTGATGGCGGCATCGTACTGCGAGGTACGGAGAAATACTTTCACGGCCAATTCCTCGCGCAGGGGCAAGGTGGTGTCACCACCGTTTTCCACCATTTGCTCCAGCACGCGCGGGTAGTCCTTCGGGTCGGTGACGACGGTGACGCTGGCGTAGTTTTTCGAAGCACTGCGCAGCATCGAGGGGCCGCCGATGTCGATGTTTTCGATGGCTTCTTCCAATGTCACGCCTTCGCGTTGGATGGTTTGCTCAAAAGGATAGAGATTGACGACCACGAGGTCGATGGTGGGGATGGCGTGCTCGGCGGCCTGGGCCTGGTGCTCGGCATCGTCGCGTTTTTGCAGGAGGCCACCGTGGACTTTCGGGTGGAGAGTTTTCACGCGGCCCTCGAAAAGTTCGGGTGCGCCGGTGTAGTCGGCGACATCGATGACGGGGAGCCCGACCTCGCGCAGGGACTTGGCGGTGCCGCCGGTGGAGAGGAGTTCGACGCCGAAGCCGTGAAGACCTTGAGCAAATTCGATCAAGCCCGACTTGTCCGATACCGATAATAACGCGCGTTTGATGGCCATAAGATGGGTGGTTGTCCGCCGGCAACCGAATGGCTGCGGCGAGAGCGAAGTAGCCCACTGAGGCGCGATCGGCAAGCTCCTATTTTCGTTCACCGCCTGCCGAGCCAGTGATCATGGCTTTTGCGACGCTCGAAAATTTCTCTTTTCCGCTATTGCAAATCAATCTCAATAAGCTATCTTTCCGCTGTGCCGACTCCACAAACCATCGCCCAGACCTTGCAGCAGGATTCGCTGATCTCGCTGGAGCAGGCAAAGGTTGGTTGTGAGTTCCACATTCGTTTCCTCAATGGACCTGCGTGCGAGCGCCTGCGGCAGATGGGATTTTGTGAAAGCATGCGGGTGAAAAAAATCACCGACGGGCGCAACATGCTCTGCACGGTATGCGGCACGAAAATGGCGCTCTCGCGCGAGCTGGCGCATCAAATCATCGGGCAAGCCACCGCCTAACACATTATAAGCGATGTCAGACACGATGGATACAGTGGCACTCGCCGGTAATCCCAATGTGGGAAAGACCACTCTTTTCAATGCGCTGACGGGGGGAAACCAAAAAGTGGGCAACTACTCGGGCGTCACCATCGAGAAGAAGTCGGGGCAATTTTTCACCCCACACGGACGCAAGGTGCGGGTGCTGGATCTGCCGGGTTGCTACGGTCTCGGCGGAGAATCGCCCGATCAGCAAATCGCCACGCGGATCTTGATGGGGCGCGATGCGGAGGAACCGGTGCCGGAATTGATCGTCAATGTCGTGGATGCATCCGCGCTGGAGCGGCATCTGATGTTGACCCTGGAGTTGATCGAGCTCGGTCACCCGATGGTGCTGGCGCTGAACATGATCGACATTGCCGAGCGCAATGGCATCCGCCTGGATCCGGCCTTGCTGGCCGAGCAATTGGGCATCGCAGTGGTGCCCTTGCAAGCGAACGGTGGCAAGGGGCTGATCGAGCTGAAACAATCGCTGCGCCGCCCACTGCCGCACGCCGCCTCCGCCGTCTGGCTGCAAGCGGGCATGAGCGAGGAAGAGAAACACCTCGCGCGCGTGAAATACATCCAGGACACCTGCGCCATCGCCGCGCGCCGGCCGGATGCCGCGCAGGTGGCGATGTCCGACCGCATCGATCAGGTGCTGCTGCATCCTTTTTTCGGATGGCTGATCTTATTGGTAACGATGTTCGTGCTTTTCTGGACGATTTTCCGTTTTTCCGAAACGCCCATGGGTTGGCTGGAGGCGGGGCAGGAATGGCTGCAAGCGAAGGTTTCCACATCGATGGCGGCAGGTGACCTGAACGATTTGCTGACGCAGGGGATCATCGGCGGCGTGGGCAGCGTGCTCGTTTTCCTGCCGCAGATCGTGATGTTGTTTTTCCTGATCGGGCTGCTGGAAAGCTCCGGCTACATGGCGCGGGCGGCGTTTCTGATGGACGGATTCATGTCGCGCGTGGGACTCTCCGGCAAGGCCTTCCTGCCGCTCCTCAGTTCCTACGCCTGCGCTATTCCAGGCATCATGGCCACGCGCACGATCGACTCCGCGAAGGAGCGCTTGGTCACGATTTTCGTGGCACCCTGGATGTCGTGCTCGGCGCGCCTTCCGGTATATTTGTTGTTAGTGCCCCTGTTGTTGCATGAACCGGAGGGCGGCAGCACGAGGCAGGCGCTGGTGATGACGGCGCTGTATGCGGTCGGCACGCTCACGGCATTTCTGGTGGCAAAAGTATTGCGCAAAAAACTCGGCCCGGACCCGCAGAAGCATCATTTCATGATCGAGCTGCCGCCCTATCACAAGCCGCAGTGGTCGTACATTTTCCGCCACATCACGGACCGTGCCTGGGCGTTTGTGAAAAATGCCGGCACGATTATTTTGGCCATCTCGATCATCCTGTGGGCGCTGCAGACCTATCCGAAAAGCACCAGCTCCGATCCTGCGGAACAACTCGCCCACAGCGCCATGGGACGCATCAGCCAGTCCATCGAGCCCCTCTTCCGCCCGCTCGGTCACGATGGCAAAACGGGAGCCGCCATTCTCACTTCATTCGCCGCGCGTGAGGTGTTCGTTTCCTCCATGGCGATCGTTCATCACGTCGAGGAGGCGGAAGAGGAATCCCAGACCCGATCCTCCCTGCGCGAAAATTTGCAGCGCTCCACGTGGCCGGACGGACGCCCGATGTTCACCACGGCCTCGCTCATCAGCCTGCTGCTGTTCTACATTTACGCTCTGCAATGCCTGCCCACCAGCGCCGTCGTTGCGAGAGAAACTGGCTCATGGAAATGGGCCGTAGGGCAGTTTTTGTTTATGACGGTCTTCGCCTGGGTCGCCTCCGTCGTTGCCTATCAAATCGGCTCCCATTTCTCATGAACTCCTCCTACCAGTTCTTGTTGGCCATGCTTCTGGTGATTCTCGCCGTGGCCTATCTGGTGTGGTTGGCCAAAAAATCCTCTTCCTCCAAAGGCTGCGGTGGGGGCTGTGACTGCCATCAGAAAAAGCCCACGCACATCGACAAAAACAAAAGCTGATCGTTCGGAAATACCGGACTCCCTTGTCACGCATTCATGATTGCAGGTGACTCATCGCTCTGCTACAACGTCACCACGCCACTGCCATGGAATCTACCACCACCATCCACCCAGCCAGTCGTTGGTTTGCCCTTTTCGGCTGCGCCGTGGTGCTGCTGCTTTTTTTCCTGCTTATTCCCGGTTACGGACCAGATCGTGCGCAATCTCTGTTAGGAGTTTTATACGATAGTTGGAACTGGGAAACCCGCTACGAGCACGGCAGGTTCTTCCCGTTGATTATCATCGGGCTCTTTGCGTACCAGTGGAAAAACATCCGTTCTTCCCTCGGCAAAGGCGAATGGCAAGGCATCGCCCTACTGGGCATTGGCTGTCTGTTTTACATTCTCGCCTACCGCGTCATCCAATGGCGTGTCGGTATCGGCTCGCTTCCCTTCATCATCTCCGGCTTGATCTGGTATCTGTGCGGTCGCAAAACATTTCTGCTCACGGCGTTTCCCGTATTTTACATCTGGCTCAGCATTCCCATCCCTGATATCCAACAGGCAACCGTCCCGCTGCAAAACATCTCGATCTCGATCGCAAAATTCCTCTGCGACCTGTGTGGCGTGGGCACCTACTCATCGGGCGCCACGATTTTTTCCACAAATAAAAACTGGAAGCCGCTGGAAGTCGATGAACTGTGCAGCGGCATCCGTTCATTGATGGCTCTGCTGATGATTTCCTCTGCCTGGGCTTACTCGGCTCGGATGAGCTTGTGGAAACGCGGGCTTCTTCTCATCTCGGCCATTCCCCTGTCCATCATCGGCAACGGCTTGCGAGTGGCATCCATCTTCGTCATGGCGGAGTACGGCAACCAGGAATTCGCGCGCAAGACCTGGCACGACCACTCGGGACTGTTTCTTTTCTACCCCATTTCCCTAATTCTCATGATGGTCCTTCACGCCTTGCTCGAAGGCTGGAGACCATGGAAAAAACGCACGATCAAGCGCACCATCGTACACGCCGATCACAGCCTCCCCACCACGGTTCCATGAAACGCTTTTACCTCACTCCTTTCGTTCTCGCACTGGTACTGGGCATGATCTTCGTGCTGCCGCGCCGTGGTGAGGTCGCACTGACCTCCCTGTCCCATCGGGCGATTGATATGGAGAATAAAATCCCGCCGCTTCACATCGGAGACTGGATGGCGCAGGCCGTTCCCCCATCGAAAAAAGAAGTGGATACTCTCCACAAAGACACAAATTTCATCAAAGGCGTTTACTCCGCCTACGACATTCCCCCGTTGCTGGGTGCATCAGGCCAGCCGTTTCACTCACACATCAATCTCTCCATCGTCATCTCCGGCTTCGATATCAACAACTCCATTCACCGCCCCGAGCGTTGCCTGCGCGCCCAGGGACACCTGAACATGCTGAGCCTTCCGGAAACTTTCACCACTCACGCGGGCCGCTCCATGAAGGTGCAGCGTCTCACCAGCATCTTTCCTCTCGCTCCGGAAAACGAGGGCGATGATCCGTTTCCCATCGGCTTCATCAGCTACTACTACTTCGTCGGTCACAAGCATCTCACGCACGACCACTGGAGCCGCACGTTGATCGACATGAAAGATCGGCTGCTCTACGGTGCCGACCAGCAATGGTCTTTTGTCATGCTGTCCATGCCCTACAACCTCGGCAAAAACCCTGCCGAAACCGCGCAACGGCAGCAACAAGCGGACAAAAAAATCCGCCAGCTCTTGGGAGAACTGACGGATCAGATTGTGAACTGGGAGGAAATCCCCAAATAAAAAAACGGCTTACTCTTCCGGTTGAATATTCGCGCCTTGCAGAAACGCGATGCTCTTTTCAATCATCAGCTTCACCGCTGGATCGGCAGAGCGAAAACTACCCGTAGCCATGCCCAGCTGCTCTTTGGCTCTCATGAAAAGCACCAAGGCTTTTTCCGGCTGCCGCTGCCGCCAGACAGCATTCGCATGTGCGGCCAAATGTCTGGCGTAAAAGTAGCGCGTGCCATAGTACATCTCCCGCGGGTCCAGTATCGGTAAAACTTTTTCATACAATGGCTGCGCCTCCTCAAAGCGCCCCATGGCATCATACATCAGCGCCAGATTCACCAGATCCGGGTAGCTGTTAGGGGCCCGCCGGATCACTGTCTCTTGCCATGCCACCGCTTCCTGCATCCGCGCTTTCTTCGCCTCTACGTCCCCCTCCGGATCCTGGTTCATGTCGAGGAGAATCTTGGCGAAATCACTCATGATGCGAAAATCCGGGCGCAATGCCAGCGCTTTGCGATGTCGCTCGGCCTTCACGGAATCCGTAACACGGGAAAAATCCATTCCCGGATACATCGCCAGCCACGCTGCCGCATCACGCATCGCCACAAACACCGCCACCAGCGCCACAATACCTCCCACCACTCCCTGTTTCCAGGCAAACGAATGGACCTTCTCCCCGTTTTTTTCCGGCGACTGCAACGCCCATGGCTCTCTCACCAGCCATCCGATGCAACACCCCATCAGCATCACATCCGGAAGCACATGATACACAAAACTGAAAAACGCTTGCACTCCCATCGCACACAGGGCCGCCATCGCACCGAGTGCGATCCCCGCATTTCCCGTCGATCCCGCATCGCTCACCGTTAGCAAAGCAACGCCACGGAACATCACGATCACAAAAACGCCAAGCAAAAGAAACAATCCCACCAGTCCATAATCCACCGCCGCCTGCAAGTACTCGTTATGCGCATATTGGATGTCGCCCCCTCCTACCCACAACTCTTTCGCATTCCACTTGGCATACGAATCATAGAAAAACGATCGACTCCCCCCGCCCCACAAGGGCTTTTCCTGGATCAGATCGACAGCGATACTCGCGAATTCCAATCGCCCGCTGTCACCGTTGTTGCGATTGGAAACCGCTTGAGAGCCAACTTGCCATGCACCTGTGACCAACAGCGGGGCCAAAACCGTGGCAGCCACCAAGGCCACTCCCGCCCACGATGTCTTCGTCCTCCACAAGTTCGCCAGCCATCCCACCAACACCAGCGCGGAGCCACAGCCCAGTCCCAGCCACGCACCGCGCGAATGCGAGAGATAAACGCCATAGACACTCATCGCATACATGGCCAACGATGCCGCACGCATCGGTTTCCTCATCCTACCGGCCATACCGTAGCCAAAGGACAACAACCCGCCTCCTAACAGGAAATTGGCAAAATGATTGTAATGGAAATACAAGCCACTGGGAAAGTCCTTTGTCGATCTCTCCCCCAAAAGCTGATAAACATCCGCATCGTGATACGCCTGCAAAGAGGCCACCACCACATTGGCGATCATGATGCCCCACAATCCGATCAGCCAATAAGTGAAAACGGCCGCCTTCCGACAAAACGCCACCCACCAGAACGCCAGTGTCACCCCCACCAGCAACAGCGCGTCACTGCGGGCAAAATCGACAATCGCCGACTGCACCATACGCCATGCCAAATAACCCACCGTGATGCCAATCAACGCCAACACATAACGTGGCCGAGACTGATTATCACGATGCCATGATCCTAACAACACGGCAACAGCCATCAGTAACAACGGAATTCCACAGGGATATGGCTCCATACCCACGGCAACCACACCTGCTGTCGCCATTCCCAGGAAAACCAACACCATCGAAATTCGATTCATCATCTCTAATTACCCTGTTTTATCCACCAATCCAAGCCCAACATTTTCGTCTGTCAGCCTTTTCGTTTCTTGTCAGCCATAGCCTCGGCGAAGGCTGACCAGTCTTTCAGCTTTTCTTATTTCACGTTCCCCAGCCACATCTCTTTCACCGGATGCACACGCCAGGCTCCTTGTTCTTTCAACATCGTCAAATCGGATTTCGACTTGATGATTTCCGGCGCCATGAACACATCCTGATCCGCAATCGGCCTCACACGATAGCCGAGGTGATGCGCCGCCGTCGGCAAGAACAGCTCCAGATACATGCGCATCGACGGTTGCAAGCACGCCACCGCATCAAAACACTCGCTGGTCCAGAATGATCCGCAGCCTAACATCGAGAGCACCACGCCTTTTTCCTTGCGCCGGGAAATCTTCTGCCAATACGCTAAAAACGCCGGATCGCGCAAATGATCCATGCAGTGAGGTTGCGTGGTATCGTCCACACGGAACAATCGGTGACCTAACACATCGCAACCTTCTTTCGCCATCAGTGACAGCAATCGATCATTGAGATCTGAAACCACTGGTATTTCATCAAACTCCGCAAGATGCACATGAGTCGCACCCAGTTCTCGCACGCGTGGTGCCACCGCCTGAAAAACCCCGTGATAACTTTGCCGCTCACGCGGATGATCGCGTGTGCGCAACTGCGGGTCTTCAATCCTCACCAAGTCATCCACGCTTCCCTGCCAATCCGCCGCTACACCACCGTAGGCAATGATGAAATCCTGATCCGGATCCAGCTCGCGCCAGTAGCCACGCATCGCATCCACCGCCTGCTGCGACTGATGCGTCAAAAGAACCGTAACCACCCGACTCATTCCACCTGCTTTTCACTGCTCACTCGCCACTCTCCCATAATCCGGGACGCTCGCCTTCTGAAAACCCAGGGTGATGCGCCAGTACTTGATCTCTGACTGTGGCACACAGACCGGACGCAAGGGCGGCCCTTCATAGCCGATCAAATAGACACGACCACGCCAACTGAGCAGCAATGCGCGACCAAGAAGAGAGCCTTCCGCGGCATCACGGATGTCGCTGCCGATCACCCGAATGAGGCACATCCCGATCTTACGAACGCATTTTTTCATCATACCTTATTTGGCGCCTCTGGCAAAAAGCACCGCGGGTATAGTCTGCACTAACAATTTTATGTCAAGCCAAAGCGACCAGTTGTCGATGTATTTCAAATCAAGATCGACCCATTCCTCGAAGCTCGTGATCTGATTGCGCCCGCTCACCTGCCAGATGCAAGTCAAGCCGGGCTTCACACTGAGTTTCCGCCTGTGCTCAGACCTCTCGATGTTCGGCAGTTCATACATGGCCATCGGACGCGGTCCCACCAGGCTCATCTCACCCATCAGCACATTCATGAACTGCGGGAATTCATCAATGGAAAACTTCCGTAAAAAATGACCGAAAGGAAAAATGCGAGGGTCGTTCTCCAGTTTGAACACCGGCCCGCTCATCTGATTGCCCGCCTGCTGTTTCAGCTCTTCCAGCTTTTTATCGGCATCCACGATCATCGTTCGGAATTTCCACATCCAAAACGGCTTGCCGTAGCGGCCCGCCCGCTCTTGCCGATAGAATACCGGACCGGGGCTTTGGATCTTGATGACCAAAGCCACCACAAACCAAAACGGCAGGGAAATCAGAATCGCCAAAGCTGCCCCCACACGATCCATCAGGCCTTTGCATAGCAATTCCCACGAAAGATCAGGGGTCGAGCGCAGCACCAGCATCGGATTTCCCTGGATCGAATCAAAGGAAGGACGGGCCACCTGCGTCTGCATGAAGTTCGCCGAGATCCATGCCTCGATCCCGCGCACCTCGCACATTTCCACAGCAGTCGCGATTTTGTCGAACTCCGAATGCTTCGCCGCAAATATCACCCTCTCCACCGCCTCATCGTGGAGCAACCGCTGGAAATCCTCCCATTTTTCGCTCGCCAGATCATAGCGCCCCACCACTCTCCAGCGCATGGTTTCGTCCTGCTGCATGCTGGCAAACAAGCGCTCCACCTCCATCGGCTCCCCCGCCAACACGATCGACTCCTTGATTTTCTCGCGCTTGCTTTTACCGCGCCAATAACTGCGCATCAGGACAAAGCGGCAAAGCAACAACAGGGCAATGAGCCCGGCGGCGATGATCAGGATGGATCGGCTCGAAGCGTTGATCTTGAAAAACAAGGACAACAACCCAACCGCGCAGACCATCAGGGCGACCGCCGTCAGCACCCGCGCCACGGAACGGACCACCGAGGTATGTAACGGATCGCGATAAAAGCCGGTCAATTCAAGCACCAACGGAGTGAAGGGCACGATCACCACCAACAGGGCGGAAATGTCACCCATCGTGCCCAAGGCATCGAGCACCAGCGGGAAACCCAAAAGCTTCAGCACGGCATTCACCCCCAGCATCACCGGATCGCGCACCACATACGCCAGGGCGAAGCCGCACCACACCAGAAAGGCGTCAATGATTTGCAAGCCCTGAACCTTGATCGCCTGTTTTTTGAAGTTCGACATGATTTCGCGTAGCCATTGATTGCCAATGATTTGTGAAAATTGCAACGATCATTCACTCTCGTTAGAAACAATCGCCTTCCGGAAGGATTCCATCGCCCGCCGGGCCTGGGATTCGGCGCTGTAATAGGAAGAGAATTGTTGCACGATCGCCTCAGGAATACGCCCATCCGGAACCGCAGCCATGCGACGCAGGGCCTTGACAAAGTCCTCGCGATCGAGGGGATCAAAGGCCACCCCCGTATCGGCAGTGCACAAGTCACTGGTCGCCCCATTGTAGCGGGAAAAAAGTTGCGGCAGCCCGGCCACCAATGTTTCTAATGTTGCCAGTGGCCAGTTGTCATCCACCGTGGGCAATACCGCCCAGTCGGCAGCGGCAAAAAAGGGCGGCAGATCCTGCGGTTGGACAAAACCCGGCATGATCAATCGTATCCCCGGATTTCTTTGAGCCCAGGAATCCAGCCATGCCCGATGCTCTCCATCCCCGAGCAACAACAGTGTGAATTCTTCCTTGGCACCCTCACGAAACCACTGCTCCACCGCTTCCGCCAGCAGGATCACCCCCTTGCGAGGGCTGAGTGATCCGGAAAACAACAGCACCCTTCCCTTCATTCCCCATTGCTCTCGGATGCGGTCACGGGACCGCATATTATCTTCCACAGCATGGCGCCAGTCGGTGGTGTCAATCCCCGTCATGCCCTCGTCCACAGCAGAACGAGCGACCCCGTACGACAAAAGCAGCTCCGTGGAATCGGGACCATTCGACCAAAAGCGCGTACACTGGGAGACAATGATTTTTCGCACCAGCCTTTTGAACCACCCCACATGGCCTTCGGTGTGCATCGTTCCCTCCGAGGCAAGGATGACCGGCACATCGTGCAATGTCCCATAGAGCAGCGACCAGAGGGTCTTGAAGCCGTATTCGATGGTTACCACCACATCCGGCCGCAACTCCCGCAATTTGCCGTATGTTTGTTCGGAGAAGTGAAATTGCCGCTTTTCCTCATACCCCACATCATTTCTCGTCCTTCGATAGACAAAGGACCGGCAGTTCTGCACGATGACAGGAAAAATCCTGTCGTCGCCTTTCAGATTCCAACTGCGATTGAATTCGGAAATGGTATCCAAAACCACATGGAATCCCGCCTTCCGCGCCAGTGCGTTATAGAAGCTGACCCGGTACGGGGCCAGCATGTTCGAGACCATTGTTGCCTTGATCATGAGATTTGGGCGGGATACTTGGATGACGGCACGAACAACCTTACGGCATTCAGTCGTGATTTTTTGTTAGAATTTTTTGATACAGCTTGGAATAGGATAGTCCTATAGATTCCCAAGAATAACGCGCGCGGGCATGTTCCGACAATACATTCTTGAATTGTTCGCGCTCCGATGGATTCATGAACACGTAATGTCGAAGCGCGTCACTCCACTGCTGCAGCGCATCAGGATGATCAATGTCGATCAATCGTCCGCAGCTATCCGATGTGATCAGCTCCGGCAAGGACGACTTCGGTTGAGCAACGACGGGAACACCCATGCCCATCGCCTCGATCACGGACAATGGCAAGCCCTCCCGCTCCGAGGGAAAGGCAAATGCCGATGCGTAACGCAAAAGTGCGCGAATCGTCTTACGCTCCAGATGACCAAGCCAGATCAGATTCGGCAGTTTGCAATTCTCAATCTCATGCAAGAACGGCTCACCTACTCCGGGTATGACCCAGCCAACCATCACAAAGGTCAAATCCGGATTACTTCTCGCCAACTTGATAATCCATTCCGGATGTTTGCGATATTCCAACGCTGCCATATTCAGCACGTAAGGCCTGTCAGTCAGTTTTGATACAACTTCGGGCAGTTCGGATCGCAAATCCAACTTACAATCGAAAAAATCCGGATCATACCCGTTCGGAATCACTCCATGGTAGCTCCCCGGCGCATCCAAACGAACGAGAGTGGATGCGGCCCGGCTCACCGATACGTAATCATCCACCACGCAATTGAACCACTTGTAAATCAAGCGCTCGCGATCACCATGTGGCAACTCAAGATTGATGGTGTATAAAAACCGGGTGTCTCCTCTGCTTCTGATTTTTGCGAACGTTCCCGCAGTGAGATTCTTGGGAGTATGTGAAGCAATGTGTACAATATCAAATTTCTCTCTGAAAATGGAATATCTATCCCCCTTGGTGACATTGGGCAGTTGCCAGAACTGATTGCCATGCGCCACATCTTCATCAGTCTCCGGACTGGAGTATGAGACAAACTCGATCTCAGGATTGAATTCTGCGCAAGCTCGTAACAATGTTGCGATCGGACTTCGCCATCGGTCTATATTGATCGGCAACAGGACTTTGAGCATGATTCTTATGATGGGTTGAAAGTGGTTTAGGTAGCTGAGGACGATTGATTCAATTCTTATTTGCGGATCATGATGCAATCGATCTCAACCAGATGGGGGAAATGACCACCATTGTTGGGCACGAAAGCACTCAATTCAAATCCATGTGACTCATAAATTCTTATGGCTTCTTTAAAGTCGACGGAATCCGAGTAGAGTTTTTTGACTGCTAATTCGCTTTGAAGTCCAAGGAATTCTCCAAGGGCCGGACCCGCATGCATGACAATCTCCACGTCATAGCCTTGCGTGTCCATCTTAAGAAACGGTCTTTTGAAACCGTACTGCTTCTGCAGCCGATAAAGTGCCGTGCTGATCGTTTCCGTTTTCACTTCGATGATTCGATTGACCTTGTTCCATTCTCTGAACATGTCGCACTCATCATGACGCGGAGAGCTGAGCGAGCTGAACTGGGAATCCGCCATCACATGAAAGGTTTGCATGCCGTCCGATGCTGACAAGGCGATTTGCTCCACATTCCACAGAGGATCGTTTGCGGCGAGCCGTTTCGCTTTCTCAGCTGCGATCGGATTGGGTTCGAACGAGAGAATGAGACCGGTATATCGCGCCTCCTTACGAAGCATGGTGGCGTACTGTCCGTTATTCGCACCGACATCGAATACACAATCAATCTCGTAATGGTGAAGCAGACGCCTCAAATGGTCTTTTTCCCAGTATTTATAAATATGGCGTCTGTCCATGACGCGCAGATTTTTTACTTTATTCCAGATTTTAGTGAGGGGGTATTTCATAAGATTTAAACTACTTTGACTCAATACGCCGTATCGCCGCTTTTATAGTTGCGAGAACATCGGTGGCTGATTTCGGCGCCAGATGGACCGAATCAGTGAAAAGGAGACGGTCACGAGGGATTTGTTGCTTCAGGTCCAGATAAGTCATTGGATACCGGTGGACCAACTCGGCAATCGATTTCCTCATCAGCCAATCCTCTCTCTCTGTCATGTCACCAGCCGGAAATGTCGCGATGATCAATTTGCAGCCTTTGCCTTGCAACACTCCGAGCTCCCTCTCGTATTGTCGCAACCGCTTCTTTTCGTCATCGGTAAATCGGAAAGCATTTTTGTTCTGGGGGATTCCGACTCGATCCGGAGTCACAGGAAAATCCTCTCCGGTCAAAGCGACGGGTCTGCGCAACAGCGCGGCATACAGCATGGCGCTGGGACGGGCTGTGTGCCCTAATAGCGGAAGTTTGCCCCCGACGGAAAACCATGCCCCCTGGGCGGCTTTTACCAATGTGGATTCGCCCTCGGTCACACCACCATGCATCGTGTTGGCTTCGATGATCAACCACTCGGGCGTTTCAATTTTTCCGCGAGTGATCAAGGTGATGGCATCGATGGCCGCTCCACCATCTGCTCCCAGATTTGCGATATCATGAAATCCCGCCTCCCTACCCGGAATTCTGCCTGAAATGGATGAGCCAGCCAAAGCGACTCGTGCGGCCGGGTGCGCCGCCACTTGAAACCGGCCCAGGGTGCTGAAGTAATTGGACTCTCCCTTGCCGGTTTTCCAATTGAAACCGAAATACGCCAGGGATTGCAAGCCGATGCAGACAGCAAAACCTATACCGATTCCGATCATGAAACGCGCTATTGAATTGGCAGATGACATGGGCTAAAATTGGAAATAAATAAATCCCTGCGGGGGGCCCGAATTGGTGAGAATCAGAAATAGTAACACTCCGTAAATGACAGCTTCCGAAAAGGAGCCACGGAAACGCGCAAAGGTCTCTTTGCGGTTCTCCCTAATCCATCCTAGAGCATGATAGACTACCACCGCGGAGCCGAAAACGATAGTAGTGAACACCGTAGGACCCAAAAAGCGCCCCGGTACTAGCAATTCGCGGAAGTAGTAGGCGATTTGATTTAAGTCTGGCATCAGGAAAGTCAGCCACAATATTGTGACAGCATGAAAGGTGTAGATCCAGCCCAGAACCGAGCGCCATGCCGGACGAGCTTGATCATTTTTCTTTTGATTGCGAAAGCAGAAACGCTCAATCCCCAAAAAGACTCCATGGAGCGAACCCCATAGGGCAAATTTCCACTCGGCCCCGTGCCACAAACCACCGAGAAACATCACCAAAAACAAATTGAGGTAAGTTCGCATCTCCCCCTTTCGATTTCCTCCCAGGGGAATGTATAGATAATCGCGCAACCAAGCGGAAAGCGACATGTGCCAGCGCCGCCAGAATTCCGTGATGCTGGTGGAAAGATACGGGAAATTGAAGTTGATCGGAAACTCGTAGCCGAACAACGCGGCAAGACCGATCGCAATGAGTGAATAACCGGCAAAATCCGCGAAGATCTGCATGGAATAACCATACAGCAAAAGTATGAGATCGAGGGGGCCCAGAACGTTGAGCCAAGGTTTGGTCAAGCCGAGGGTCTGTTCCGCCAAGTTGTCCGCCACAACCATCTTGAGGAAAAACCCGAGAATCAATGACCTGATGACATGTATCCACGGAATATCAGACCATCGTTTGGCCGCAATCTGTGGCCAGAATTGCTTAGCTTTGACAATCGGGCCAGCCACCAGTTGGGGAAAGAACAAAAGATAAAAGCCGATATCGCGCACCCCCTTGGCAAAACGTGTGCCGCGGGATAGCATGGCATCGCTCTCCCGCGTGACCTCTCCACGCGCCACATCCACGATCATGCTGATGCCGTGAAAGGTATAAAACGAAATTCCGATCGGCGGCGCGGTTTCCTGAATCGCTTTCACCCACTCCGCTGGCAAAAACGGCATCATGCCAGCAAAAAACGGCGCATACTTGAATACCCCCAGAAGCAACAGATTGAGAATGACAGCCAGCTTCACCCAGTGGCGTACCCGTGTCTCATCACCCCGCACTTTATACAGAATGATGCGCGCTGTAGCAACGCTGTTGCCCACACAGGATACAGCGAGCAGGCCCAACAGCTTCGGATCCTCCCAGCCGTAAAAGACCACGCTGGCGATCAAGGCCACCATCACTTGCCAAGCCTTGCCGTGCCTGCCAGCCGACCACGGCGCATAATACAGCACCAATGTCACCAGAAGGAGGCAAAGAAATTCCCAGGAATTGAAGAGCATCAGAAGGAAATGGCGAGGCTTAAAAAAACAATATGCTCCGTGCGCGGAGCGCGGACTTCAGTCCGCATGATTGAATTTCTTGGAAGCGGACTGAAGTCGGCGCTCCCGGCTATTCACTGTGCCGGTTTCGCCAGATGGATGCGCAGAAAGCGCCAGCGGCTGGTGTTGGGCCATGCGATTCTAACCGTATTGTCCGTTCGAGAGATCACCGTATTCGCTGGCTGCGTTATGGTCCAGTTCTTCAAGTCGTATGACCAGTGGGGCGTGTATACCACACCCTCGGTTTCGGCTACGGGATTTATTGTATACTCCATCGCAAACTGTTCAGGTGCTCCGGCTGCAACGGGCTTGGGAAGATTGCTCAGCACCGCAGGTGAACCCTGTGAACCTGAGCCAAATGCGAAGGTCAATAAAACCGCATCGGACGGTGTCGCTGACTCCGTCACAAATGGAGGATCTGGTTCCACTGGCGGTGGTGGCGTGACAGGCGGCACAACAATCACTGGTTCCCACGGCGGTATCGCTTGGGAGCTATTCACCGCCAGCGCGTTCGGATAAGAACTTACCACATCCCAGACGATTTGCTGAATTCTGGCAACTACCGCAGGGTTGAAACTGACAACATTATCGTTGTAAAAATTTGCGTCAAAAGCCGTGTTGGGCAGACCCACGGGTGATCTTTTGGTAATAGTGGCATAGTGAGTCAATGCCACGGCATAAGCTCCCAAATTGCCCAAATGGAGATTGTCGATATAAAAATTCGAACGCGAAAGCGCATTATTGGTGTTGTAATCCTTGAGAACCCCGGTCTGTGCATCTTCTATGATTGCTCTGACGACCTCTCCTGCCGGAACCACGAGCGCGGGTTTCGCAGAATTCAGCGATATGGCTGATCGAATTTGTTCAAAGGCAGCGTTGATGCTGTTCTGGGTGGAGATTGTCTGACTTAGCCAGGGCCAACCTTGAAACAAATAAACCTGAGAGTTAGCATCATTAGCAAGTTGGTAGAATCTTCCGCAATAATCAATCGCGCGGTTGATGTTGGCTGACTGCCACTCATCGTTGAATGGCTGAATGACAACTACGTCGTATGATCCTGTGGCGATTTCATGCCGGGAATAACTCCCGGCACCAATGATACCATCGAGACCGTTTTCCCAGTGATAGAGCAAATTCCTGCCGCTAGTCACTTGCCATTGGGAAGAGGCAGGCATGCTAGCCGCAATACAAAGGTTTTGAAATTGCCTGGGTATGTTGGGCCACTGCGTGAAACTGCTACCCACATGAAATGACGAAATGATCGTGGATGAAACAACCGGACCGATCCAAGCTGACATCCGGGTATCACCCACAACACTTCCGGACTTGGCGCGAGGGCGGACGGAAAATCGGAAGTGAGCTCCGATGTCCTGATCGGTGGGTGTCAGAATGGTGGTCCCATGAGAGACCACCGTGATGGGAGACGCAGCCGAAGCCGGTTGGAAACATTTCTCCCAGATCAACTCAGTGGCAGCCTCGGCATCGCCCTCACGATCAAAATACGTATAGCGGCCCACCAATGCATTACCAGATTTGCGACTCCCTGCTACAGCCACATCATCCGCCGCGGGTTTGAAATCCACCTGATTTTTTATTTCGACCTTCAGGATGCCCAAATGCCCCGCATCCCCCAAATGTTTGCGAACAAGAATGTTCACTTTGCCCTCAGCCGTGGGAGTAATGTTGTCAACGATTGCCACTTGGGACTGATTGGCATTGAATGGCTCGCGCGGATCGATTCCCGTTCCGCTGGTCTGCAAGTAGACCGTCGATGAAGTGCCTCCCGTAACATCGAATCTTGTGATCCTGATCTGATCGCTGGGAAATCCACCATAGAAAGTCAACCGTAGTACCGCCTGTGCAGGCAAGTTTCCTAACGAAAGTTGCGCATCATTTTGGTCGTTCAACAACAACCAATCCCTAGCGGCAGAGATCACATTTAAATCCGAAGGCCCTGTCAATGAGGGAGTCGGCTCCCCCGAAGCATTGAAAATGATCCGGCCTTTTGGCGCAAACATGTCGAGCCTTACCCCGGTCTTGCGGCTATCAATACTTATCAGATTTCCGATGCCAGCGGAATTGTATTGATGAACATTATTCCAAGCCCTCCCATAACTATCCACGCCCATGGTTTTGGCAGCGTCATTGCCGAAATCAATAAGGCAGGTTGTCTGTGCGAATAAGCAGCCGCAAGACACAAGAACCGCGGAAACGAAATTTTCAAAAAAGTGCGTTACTTCGCTTTTTTGCATATGAGGATTTGGCAAGGGGCTTGTCAGACCAGCAAAATAACTCAGTAAAACGTCAAATCAAGCGTTCCTTGAATGCCTTGCGTAGGAATTCCGTAATCAGTGAGCACAACACCGCCAATACCAATACGGCCACAAGAATGGCGAAATCAGGAGCAAAAGGATTCACAAAATCTATCACAGGCTGTGCTACACCGCGTAAAATAAACGGATGCAAACAGTAAACCCCCAATGAATTTCTGGCAAAGAAAAGCACCCAGCGGGGAGCTTTGGTTTGAACCGCAAGACTGAGAACGATCACTGCGACTGCTGTCAAATGTACCGAAGGCCGGGCGTGTTTCGGCAAAAACGACCGCCAGTACAAATGCAGATGTTCCGCAGCGGAATAACGCCACTCAAACCAGGCACTTATGAAGGCGAGCAGTAGAAAAACACCTGCCACTTTCCAACGCAACTTGGCCGAGGATCGAAGAGCGTGAATTTTTGGCGATAACCAAATTCCAAAAAATGGCGCCATGACGAAGCATGTTGGAACCCAATAATACATTTTTCTAGTCCACTTCAGGTCTTCGATCAAATATGCGAAGGTTCCTAACACAATAAGCACGGCAAGCAACGGTCCGATCCAGGAGTTGATTTTTGCCATGCGTTCGGCAACGCAGCACATCGGCGTCATGAGCATCAACACGGTGAATGTATAAAGCACCCATCCGCCGCCGCGAATGATAAACTCAAAAACGCCATAGAAAGTAGGCTCCGGACGAAGTCCGCTATAAACCACCCATGCTCCCACCCAGAATCCATAAAGGTATGCCAGTTTGACAATGCGGTTCCACGCGCGGCTCCAGGTTGGTTTTTTCACACAAAACAAAACCATTGACATGAGAACAAAGGTGGGGACCGCACAAGATTGTATCTGCAAATACAACACATCCCATATATTGGCCCCGGACTCGTGATTTTTTTCATACTGGTTTCCAAAATAGGCGAAGAAGTCAGTGTGCGCGAACAACACCATGATCATGAAAAAGAATCGCAGATAATCAAAACCGTCAAAATGCGAATCGGGATGTTTTGGGGGGGCTTCGGCATGCAAATTCGATTGAACGCTTGAATTTAACGCAGTGAGATCACAGTCTTCACTGATGGTTTCTGAATGACTCATAGACTGTATATGAAAAATTGTGTGTATCAGTATCGTAAAGCGAATGCTCGTTTCACCATCAGGCCCGCAGAGGGTTGTTCTGCGCTTCCGGCAAAAGATTACCTCCCCATTGGGTGTCATCTTCCGTGACGAGGTTCTTCGATGCCAGTTTGTTTTCCAAATAAATGGAATAGACGAATGCAAGGCAAAGGTAAAAGTAGATATTGACCGGAAACACACTCAATTGTGCGGCATTGCCGATTCCGCCTACAATGATTCCGATCGATGTGGCGAGACAGATATTGGAAATTTTCCGCTCGTTGCTGCCAAAAGGAAGTGAACATACAAAACGATGTAGCTTATACAAAAACATGATGAACAGAAGGAATCCCAGTGAAACCGGAATATAACCGTATTTGACCACAGACCAGAAAATGATATCATCTCCAAGGTCAGTTAGGTCAAAGTCCTTGAAATCTTGGCCATCGAATTTCCAGCCAAAAGGCGTTAGCATATGATCCTTGGTCATCAAGTTGACCCATCCGTCGAGTCTGCCATTAAATGAGCCGATGGTGGTTGCCTGCTCCAAGCGCGAATCATTTCCTTTAAGCAAATACTTCATTTGCATCTCAGCTTTATCGAGCAACTTCATGTCTTTTATCAGAGGTGAGCATACGACCAGCGTTACCACGGCGAAAATTCCAACAGAATAAGCTGTAACCGTGGTTTTCCAGTTACGGAAAAGCAAATAGGCAACACATGATACAATTCCGCAAAGCCAGCCTGTTCTGGAGAGAGTCAAATAACAGGCTGTTGCGAAGATTGCGGCCAAGCACCATCTGATAAAGGCCATCAAATATGACGGTTTCCAAACACTGGCGAATGACCAGAAGAACATGAGCGCGCACATGACTGACACGATCCCCGCGCCATTCATTGTCGAAAAGCAGCGCATATTTTCTCCTTCCACGAGAATCCGGACTTCCTGACTCAGATTTGTTAACAGGTATGCATACTCAAAATCAGCCAGCCCATACAATCCATGCTTGATCATATAAAGTGCCACGCCGATGAACAGGATATAAATGAACTTCATCAATCTGACTTTGTCCGCTGTTTTCTTGAAAAAAACTGGAATCAATACCAAAAGGAAAGGATAGGCAGCAAAATTGACCAGTCCACCAAAACTCCGCGCTCCCTCCCCTGTAGATGTGACTACGGCAGTGAACATCACTCCACATGCAAACACAAAAGTCGATATTAAGCTGCGCGTGACTTCGATTTTTCCCATTACAGCACTGAGCATCAAATTGATCATTGCCCCTGCACACAATAATGGAGGAGTGGCAAGTGAGTAAATAAGATCAACATTGGTAGGTTCACCCGCTATAACCATCAAACGTTTGAAGAAGTCAATGTAGGCCGTGCAAAAAATCAAGACAAATATCGCGACGCGAGGCTTGAGCAAGCCCGTGAGGAACGCGGCAATGGCTATATACAAATACAATTTTCCCAAAACTGACGTCCTGCTCGTGATCGCTTCGATCAAAATGTAGATGGCATAAAATATGCCTAGCAGCAATATGATGAACCTGGATATGGAAATACTTTGCATGGATTACTTAAAGTTAAGGGATGTTGCGTGATTCACAAAGGTTCTTTATCGAGATTGACGCTGATGAGACAGAATCACATCATTGAGTTTGATACTTTTGCAATAATTCAGCAGCAATGGCCCGCCAAGATCCTTCTTCCACAAAAAATACACGATTGATAGTGGTTTCCCAATCTTTTTGGGTAAATTCATCACCGAGGAAACCAAGCATGGCCTTTGCGAGAGCAGCGGCATCATCAGGAGGTACCACCACTCCTGTGACTTCGTGCTCTACCACTTCACGCAACGCACCCACATCCGTGACAATAACCGGCTTGCAGAAAGCGAAGGCACTCATCACGACACCGCTCTGCGTCGCATCACGATAGGGGCAAACGACAACGCGAGTGGACTCGATCAAATCTGCCAACTCTGGCCCTGGTATGAATCGGTTGATGATACAAAGGTTCTTTTCAGGTATGCCGTATGATGCAGGATCAAACCAAAAAGCGCCCGAACCGGCAATGACCAGACGGGCCAGAGGTGCCTGCTTCAATACCAGTTGAAATGCTTCAAGCAGCAGATCAATTCCTTTATACCGTTGGATTCTTCCGAAAAACAAAAAATCACAGCTTGCCACGTCCGAGAAAGTGCGGATCGACTTCAAATAATCATAAGGACCAAGACGGGACGTTATGACGCGAGCTGGCGAAATACGACGGCTCAGAGCATACGCATCGGTCATTTTTTCATTGTATAGCAAATGACGGCGAACAAGCAATCGATTCAAGAAACGGTAGAGTCTCGCGCTAAGGCTCAGGGCATCCTGTTCCTCACCGCTGTGCGGGAAGGGATCGTGTATGCTGATGATCAGTTTTTGACGAAACAAAAAAAGGTAGAAGTGATTGAAATACACCAGATTGTTGAAATGGATTACGTCGGGATTCAAATCCAGAATAAAGCGAAGCAGCGAAGTTTGGAGAAACAGGTTACTGGGATGGAGAGGATGATTTGATGTCCGGTTGATCACATGACAGCGGTTGATGGGAACCATTTCGGAGAACGAACGCATGCCTTCGATCTCCGTCATGGGATAGATTTTGGCAGTCCGTGGGGCATCACGCAGGTCCAATGCGGTGGCACGGTAGAGCTTGGGATAAATATCACACAGATAATAGCATTCAGCATGCTCGTTCATGGCACGCACAAACGACAAATCCATGTCGAGGAACGAGGGACCTGATATGTAGAGTATTTTCACTAACCTAAACTCTTGGTATGGATTACATCTTGGAAATTTTCATAAATCCGATGCATGACAGCCTTCCATGTGACGCTTTTGAATGGAATGATTTTTCTGATCGCACGCAATGCGATTGCGCATCTGGATGAGGGACAACTGCGGACTCTCCGGATAATGCCTCCACACCATAGTGCGGCAAAAGCAGAAAGCTCTACATCAGAAAAAACCTTGTCAATAATGGAATGGTCATCAGTAGAATCCCCTGGAATAAGTGCCATGAGATAGTCGTTATCTTCAAGCATCGAGCTACCTAACACCAATGATAGCCGGGCTAATCCAGAAATCCAAGGATCGGCTATGTGGGCATAATTTTTTACCCCACAGCGGATTCTTGTCTCGATCATCCTATACTGATTGTTGTTAAGCGATGAACCATGTCGTCTGTAGAGTGAGTGAACCCCCTCGACAAACTGAAAGATACCACCAGCTCTTTCAAGCCTGCAAGCAATATCCCAATCCTCGTTACTGCGAAATGAATCATCGTATTTTAGGCTCTTGATTGTCTTGGCTTTCCACATCTGGCCACAAGTTAAAAATGGATTATCCCAAACCAGCCTCATTGCAGGCTTGGTCGAAAGCAACTGTGAAGTCAATTTGGTTGAATATAACTTATTACCCGAAACAAAAGGACGGATCGGAAATAAACAAGCATCGGTCTCTTGAGGTTTGCACCATGAGAGAGATAAATCAGTACGTTCTTGAAAGGGCTTTAACATAGTCCCCAGAAACGAGGGTAACAAATAATCATCGCTATCCAGTAATGCCACATAATCACCGGATGCATGATTAATGCCAGTATTGCGCGCGGCGGCAAGGCCACCATTGACTCGATGGACAACTTTGATTCTTGAATCCTGTTTAGCTATGGACTCAGCGATGTCTCCGGAATGATCCGTTGAACCATCATTTACAATTATACCTTCCCACTCCTGATGTTTCTGTTTGGTGAGACTTGAGATTGAGTCAACAAGAAAATGACCTTGATTGTATAAAGGAATAATTACTGATACCAGTTGACTCATAGGAAAAATGAATGTTAGGAAGGCATCGCAATCATGCGGTAAATCTTATACACTAATTTACCAAGTTTGATACCGAAAATTCGATTTATTAATTGCTTTACAGCGAATAATCTTTTAGTTTCCGGATCTAACCAAGACCCGGAAAAATGATGTATTGAATATGTATCACATGTTTCATTACACAATCCAGTTTGAAAA
Organism: Verrucomicrobiia bacterium; assembly: GCA_947462875.1. Lineage (GTDB taxonomy): Bacteria > Verrucomicrobiota > Verrucomicrobiia > Verrucomicrobiales > Akkermansiaceae > UBA956. The sequence goes on along the minus strand of CANHQJ010000004.1, from coordinate 16,593 downwards.
CTTATTGGACTAAAGTAAACGGAGGGGAGTACATGTAACCCGTCCGCAAGATTTTGATAAAGACCGTTTGGGACTAATTTGTAATGCTTGATAAGCATATTAGTTATAAAATTTACATTTGTAGTGTAATCAAATTTACCATCTTCAAGTTTAAAATGTTTAGCTTTGTAGCCTTGCAGTATGAGTTTTAGCATAGGATGATTTGCTGTAGCGCCAATTACGCAGGTGCCTAGATATTGAGGAGACTCAAATCCGATAAACGCTGAGTTAGATCTTAATGGATCAAGCGATTTCACGACTTCCACATCAGTATCAAAGTAAATGCCGCCATACTCGTTTAACTTATCAATCCTAACATAATCACTCAAAAAAGCCCATTTTTGGGCTTCTTTGGCTTCAATCGCATATGCACAACCCTCAATGTCTATATTGCTTTCGTTCCAGAGCATCAACTCGTAATCGGGATGATGCTTACGCCAAGAATCTATACAATCAGATACGGATTGTGGAATACTCTTTGTACCAAACCAACAGTAATGTATTATTTTCGGTATCACGGATCTTATATTCTGTTTTCGCCTTGATTTAATTTTGATCTGTATCTTGGATTCAGAATTGCGAAAAATAATTTTCTTACAGCTGGTATAGCCAGCGCTGGCAATAATAAGAGAAAACATATTGATGAAATTTTAACATTCCATCTTCCAAAATAAATTAGCCTGCCAAAAAAACAATACCAGTAACCTATAGGCACATCTGTATCACCTATGACAATTTTAAACATCCACTTTACAAATCCTCTAGGACAAAATTCGTTAACTAGCGACTTGATAATTGTCACACAACTATCATCCAATGATTCTAATTCAGAAAAAAAAGAAGTTCCGGTAATTAGTCGAATCTTGCTCCAGTCTCTACCTGAATGATTTGGATCCCACTTTACCAATTGAGATTTCTTTATACAGAGAGACCCTTGCCTTTTTAAGAGCATGATTAAAATCATTCCAAAATGAGGGCAGTGAGTTGAAGCATATAAGTATCCATATCTAACTAACTTTTTGAAAACTTCTAGTTTATAACAAGTTACAGATATGTAAACGAAATTTGAAACTGGGTAATTAAATTTTTGTTTATTATTATTTAAATAATGCTCAAGCTCTGATGTTGTTGCAATAACAGCATCAGATTGATACAAATTAAAATCAGTTGAAAAATTAAAGCAACCAATATCTTCCGAAGTGTCAGATATTGTTTCTAAAAGCAACGCCACGGCATTTTCTCTAACTGCGTCATCATCACCCAAAATCCAGACCCACCGTCCGGACGCGTTCTCGAAACATCTACATACATTTGCTGATAAGCCAACATTTGAAGAATTTGTAATAATTTTAACATTCTCTAGAGCATTTTCTCCATAATTCTCCGTGTAAATTTTTTCGACAGATACTGTAGAGTCGTTATCTATGACAAGCAACTGAACTTTATGGTTGTCTCTAATTTGAGGAAGAATTTCATCGAAGCGCTTTAATATTTCCTTCGGCCGATCAAATGTTGGTATTGCTATCGTCAATATTGGAAGATTTTTCATCTTGATTTTACTAGGCATGTGCTTGTTGCATTTTCCAATAATTTCTAGTGATCAGGCTAATGCCTACAAATCCTACAATCCAGGTTAGCATATTGGCCCAAACAGCACCTACTAATCCCGCATACTTAACCAAGGTGTAAAAAGCTATTGGCGTTAAAAACATTTGTATGTATGCAATTCTGGTGAATGGCTCAACCTTAAAAGATCTTGGCCAATAGATTATTCCCATTGATATTGCATGCAGCGTTAGCGAAGTTACTAATATGATCACTTGATCTACATCAAGTATTCTTTCGCCAAACTTTTCAAATTTTCTCAGAACTTCAAGACTTAAGATTGTAAAGACAAAAGCCAAGCCAGTCATCAACAACGATTGTCGCCATTTGGTGACAAATTCTTTTCTTGCTTCTTCTATTCTGTTATTGGCAATCAAATATGAAAAATTCGGGAAATTCATCGATATCCAAACAACCGGAATACCCAGCATCATGTTTGCAATGGTTTGGGTGAATCCTAATTTAGCAAGCGATTCTGGACCGAGAAAATGATAGCAAATTGGTTGTTGTATTTGGAACACGAAATAACCAGCCAAATATGTCTGGCTGGCTTTTTTCAATAATCCCACTAGATCATTTTTATAATCAACAATTAATTCTCTATTGTTTTTGTATTTATATTGATTAAGCCATGCATATTTTGTGTGGAAATAATATTCTTGACTCAAATAAGCAACCACAGCGGCTAAACAAAATGAATACAGTTCTAGACCTAAAAACAGTAGCGACCATTGAACAATGTATTGAATTAGGCTGTTTTTGATTCTCAATGAATTAGATTCTTGAATCTTGTCTAGACCTTCTAATATTGACCATTTTCCCTGAGATGCAAACTGCAATGTGCTTACGATGACAAAAACCACCCAAGCTCCAGTTACCCCACTTAAATCATTTATTTTAGAACTTATAAATAAATACCCGCCTAGTCCTGCCAAAACACAGTAGATCAATGAAGTATTTAACATCCACCGATTAACCATTGCGACAAAATCGAGATTTATTTTTTCGCCAGAGTCTTGATTTTTAGCTCTTAAGTGTGATGTTATTTGGACTACCGACGTCCCTACTCCAAGATCGAAAAGAATCCTAAGTGCAAGTATGCTGTTGAATAAATAAAACAAACCCTGCTTCTCCGTTGAAAGATTGAAAACAACGATGAAGGAACCGATCGGCCCGGCAATCATGCTGAGAATCTTCACACATAATCCGGAACCAACTTTACCATCTATACCGAATTTTAACAATATGTTAGCAATAAATTTAGTCACTGTATTTAATTTTATTGCTTGATAGAAACAGCTAATTTTCGCAAGTTACATACCTAATTGTGAACATAGTGACAATATGCCACTCTCTAGAGAAATTTTTGGATTCCATTCAGGGGGAAGAGCTGCCTGATTCCAAGGTATCATCACCTCACGTTCGCGATAAGGACGCGCCGCCCAGTTTGCTACAATTCGACGGCTTGTGACTGATTCGATTAGTTCAACTAATTCGCGAATTGATATAGGGTTTCCGGAACTTGCCATGTAAGAGCGTTTTCCTGAAAGCTCGCTTACCTCAAATTCCTTTTTACAGCAAATAAATGCGCGGACAATATCGTCAATGTGAGTGAGATCAATTTTCTGTTCTCCGGGCGAAAGGTCTAATGGGGTGCCTGATTTTGCCGCAGCAAGTAGCAATGATATGAGCTTTCCACGAGGATCTTGTGGACCATAAGTATCATGAAGTTTGAGAGTTGTAACAGAGAACTTCTCCACACTCACATAATAGTCAATCAAACATTCAAAAGCCGATTTTGTTGCAGCATAAAGACAAACTGGATCATCGGCTCGTCCCTCAAAGTGCTGCCACCCGGTTCCGGTATTGATCAAACGCCGGCATTCCGATTGCGCCATCGCTTCCAGCAGTTGCAGACCAAATCGTAGATTTGAGTCAACCAGTCTATCGATGTCCTCAGCCTTGTGCCGCGCCAGAAAGCAGGAAGCGAGGTGGAAGACCATTTCAGGCTTGGCAGAAGAAATGATTGATAACATTCCCGGCGTGCTTCCATCGTGCTGATAAGTCACGGTACCTGGTGGAATCCGCTCCTGGCTGGAGCCGCTGCGCACAACCACCGAAACCTCGTGACCTGTTCGCATCAATTCTCCTGCGAGGTGATGGCCGATGAATCCGCTGACCCCGGTCAATAAAACACGTTTCATCTCAGGCATATGTCTGGTTTGTTGGAGTTCGGATGGTATTCAAGATATTTTCCGCGAGTACTGATGCGCGGTGCTTCTGGTTGAGAAGAGCACGCGCACCCTCAACTACTTTAGGGACGAGTATAGGGTCTTTCAGGATCGATTCGACGAAATCGGCGATTTCGGCCGGGGAGAGGTAAGGTGCGTAAAGGAAGCAATTCTCGCCATGGACGTATTCGTGATAGGTTCCCTCTTCCGGCTCATGGGAGACGGGAGCAGCACCAGCTGCTGCCGCCTCGAGGGGGCGAAAACAGTGGTAGGCGAGACCTCGTCCCGACATGCACAGGGTGCTGGCCAGAAGTCCTGCAGTGAATTTCCCGAAGGACTTCTCACCGAGTTCGAATACCTTCCACCCCCTCGCAGTGAGGAGGCGGGTGGCGTCGAGCTGCTTGAGCCTCTGATCGTTGTGGTAGGTTCCAGCGACGAAGACGTCATGCTCCGCCGCGCCAGTCCTGCCGGCATGCAGGGAGTCAATGAGGTCATCCTGTATGACGGTCGGCAGGTAGTGGATAAGTGTGTTTGCGGGTCCGAGCCTCTTCCCCACAAGGACGCGCGGGACATTGAGCTGAAAGTAGTGGACGGGCTCAATGCAGGTGAGGGCGAACTCGCTCGGATGCAACTGGTCGGAGTAGTCGGTCACCACGAAGCGCGCGGATCCGCCAAACACGAGGCGCCGGATATGACGGGCGACTGCGGGATGGCCCTGGAACCAGCGAAGGCTCCGCTTGATCAATCGGCGGAAAAATCCGTTTCCCGTTGTCCATCCAATGTGAGAGGGAGGGACGATGATCCAGTCGTAGCGCCGAGCGCGGAGCAATTCCAGCATCAGACGGGGAAACGCGCTGCGCGGCGGGGTCTTCGGACAACCGCTGTGCATGACTGCCCGTCCGCTCTGGCAATGGACCACTTCGATTTCTGCAGAGCGGACTGGCAGAAGCAGCGAGTCGGTGGTGAGGTCGAGTATTTTCATCACGCGTCCATACTGAGAGGGCTCAGAACGGCGAACTGAACTCCGGGAAAAGCGGATGGGTCAGATCCCGCCCGGAGATCAGCGGGGCATCGGCGGGCCAGTCGAAGCCGAACGAATCCCAGCGGATTCCCTGATCATGTTGCGGGGCATGAACGGCATCGGTCTTATAAACGAGGCAGCTCTGGTCCTGAAGACTGAGGAATCCATGGGCGATTCCTACCGGTAGATGCAGGACGTGATGGTTCGCGGCGGAGAGTTCGATGCCGACGGAGTGGCCGAAGGTCGGGGAGGACCTGCGTAAGTCAAGGAGAACATCGAGGACCCTGCCCGAGATGCAGTAGATCAGCTTCTGGTGGGCGTGAGGCGGGATCTGGAAATGCATACCGCGCAGGACGTTCTTCGAGGAGGTCGAGAAGAATTCCTCCCTCACCGTCATCGCGATCCCATGTTCAGCGAGTAGTCCTTCGTGAAAAGGCTTTACGAAATTGCCCCGTACATCTTCAAACACAAACGGTTTAAGAATTTTCACACCCTGAATTGGTTCATCGATGAGTTGCATAAATCAGGAAGCAAGTTACTGAACGAGTCACTCAGGCTAAATCAAGGCGATGATTTGCCGACCAGATAAAGCTTATAGAGCTTATCTTGATAATTGGAATCTGCAGATTGATCATCAAAGTAGACATCCATCATGATATTACCTGCCAGAAACTCAATCGCGATCTGTTCTTTTGACTTAGCGCTCCACGGGAAAACACGTTTGGAAGTTAGCACATAAACGTTCTTTCCATCGACAAAATGATAAGTATCAAGCAGATTCTCTCTCTTTTTGTCCTCCGCAGCATAGACCAGCCACACACTGCCAATCATGGCTTCCCGGGCTTTTTCGAGAGTGGCGGGAACCACGGCTTTTTCCGGTTTTTTTGTCAGATCCGCCGTGAGGTAATTCTCTTTTTCTTTTTTGACTGCCAAAGCCTCCGTTAACTTGCGCTCCTTGATGAGCCTATCCTCGAGTTTTTGCAGCTCCTGAGCATATCGATCGCGCCAGGGCTTCATTTCCTGCTCGATGCGGTTGCTGAATTGTTCACGCAGACGGGTTAGCTCGATGGGTTCCGCAGACTCCTCCTGGGAATAACTAGTAATGACCATGGCGGTGGCGATGGCAATCCGGCATAGGGTGGTGACGTGGTTTTTCATCGTGTGATTACGTTAGCGTGTGTTTGGGGCGGTGTAAAGGGAGGGTTGTTGGAAACGCTGAGCGGGGGGCAATAGGGAATTGCTTTTGAAGCGGACTGCCTACTTCGTCCCGCTCAGGGGGACTATGAAGGCCAAGAAAAGTCCGCGCTCCATTTTTGTTACTTATTCGATGCCACAAAATCGCGAATCACCTTCGCCATGTGGTCGATTTGTTCTGCTGTGAGACCGGGGTAGGTGCCAAGGAAGAAGGTTTGGTTCATGATGCGATCGGCTTGCGGCAACTCGCCGGCGCATCTCACACCGTCAGGACGGTCTTTTTTCAATTGTACGAAGGCTGGTTGGCGAACCAAATTTCCGCCGAAGAGCATGCGATTGCCGATTTTATGCTCGTCGAGATGCCTGACCAGATCCGTGCGGGTGAAAGGAGCGGATTCTTTTAGCGTGATTTTGAATCCGAACCAGGAACAGTCGGTGCGGCATCCGGTATCGTCCCAGGAGAAAGAAGAAGTGAACCGCGAAAAACGCGAATCACGCGAAATTTTTGAAGAATCAGAATTTTGATTAGCGTCATTTTGCGAATTTGACGGTTGCTCTGTTTCCATTTGCATCTCGCTTTCCGCCGGCGGGATCCAGGCGGTGGCGTGGGTGGGGAGGGCAAACTCGAAGTATTCCTCCAAACCATGAAGACCGCGGCGCAGTCTTTCCCAATTGCGTTTTCTCGCTTCGATAAAATCGGGGAGTCTCTTCAGCTGAACGCGACCGATCGCGGCCTGGGTATCGAGCGGCTTGAGGTTGAATCCCAAGTGACTGTAGATGTATTTGTGATCGTAGCCCTCAGGCAGTTCGCCGAGTTGCCATTGGAAGCGCTTGCCACAAGTGTCATCCTTGCCCGAGGCGCACCAACAATCGCGGCCCCAGTCGCGGAAGCTTTCGGCATAGGTTTTCAAGGGGGGCTTGCGCACGATGTTGACGGAGCCGCCCTCGCCCATGGTCAGATGGTGCGGAGGGTAGAAGGACTGCGTGGAGATATCGCCGAAAGAGCCGGTGGGGGCGGTGAGAAAGAGGGGAATTGACGATTGCTGATTGTTGATTGTTGATTGCTGATCTGTGCTTGAGCCTTCGGCATCGTGGATGCGGATGATCGGATGATTCCCCTTTTCGGCGATTTTGATGAGGTGGTCGAGGCCGAGTTCTTTGGCTTTTTCCAGCGGTAGCGTGTAGGTGCAGCCGAGGGCGTCGCAGTTGTCCTCGATGAGCCAGAGGTCGTGTTTCTGGCAAAATTCCAGCACCGTGACGAGTTCGAAGGGATTGCCCAGAGCGTGAGCCATCATGACGGCTTTTGTTTTTCCGGGAGAATAGGCTGACTCCAGTAGCGCGCAGTTGGCATTGCCTGTGGAGACTTTTGCATCGATAAAGACGGGAATGGCTCCGCACTGTACGATCGGAGCGACGGTGGTGGGAAAACCAGCGGCCACGGTGATGACTTCATCGCCCGGGCAGATGCGTTTGTGGGGAGGAAGCTTGTGGGTGGTGAGGGCGCTGAAGGCTACCAGATTCGCGGAGGAACCGGAGTTCACCAAGAGGCAATGTTTCACGCCCATGAACTCGGCGAGCTCGCGCTCCATGGCCTCGCCCTCAGGGCCGAGAGTGAGCCAGAAATCCAGCGTGGCGGAGACACAGGCTTCCACTTCGTCCTCCGTGAAGACACGGCCGGCGTAGGGAATGGTTTGACCGGGTTGATAGAGAGGACGCTGAGGGTCATCACCAGGACGATTGGCAGCGTGGGTGAGGCGGGAGTACTCGCGGGTGAGGCGAAGGATTTCGGATTTGAGTTCGGAAGGTGACATGGGAAAGAAGGAATTGAGAAACCGCGAAAAGCGCTAAATTACGTGAAATAAAAGAATGAACTGTTTGTTACTGTTATGTGAAAGGGACAGAAGATGAATCTGAGATCACGGCGTTAAGCTTTTTAAAGGCAATGGGAAGGACCGCTAAAGGCGCGAAATTACGCGAAATGAAAAATGTGATGGGGCAATAAGGTAGGAATGCTAAGGGGGATCAACGAGTCAGCACGATTCTTTCCCATTCCAGATCGGGATAATGCCCGAAATTGACCAGCAATCCGAGTCGTTTGCCTGTTGCCTTGAGGTAGTTGATTAATTGGGCGCGGTGCTCATCGGTAAGATTTTTTACAGCTTTGAGTTCCACAATAATATCTTCGTAGCACGTTAGATCAGCTACGAATTTGTGTTTGAGTGGGACTCCTTTGTATTCAAGTGGCAGCAGCAATTGTGACTCAAAAGGTATGCTTTGCATCGAAAGTTCGATTTCCAAGCAATCTTGGTAGACGGGTTCCACAAATCCATGGCCCTTGTCTTTGTAAACAGCAAAACAAGCACCTACAATCTTGTATGTTTCCTCTTTGTAGAGAAGTTCCATGATTTTTTCTTTTAGCGTGATTTGGCGAATTTAGCGGTTTCCCACTTTTCTTATCTTGCCCAGGGCAGGCCTGCTTGTTGGGCGCTGGTTTGGTAGTGCTCGATTTGTTGCAGAGTCAGGTCGTGGGGGGATTTCCCTTCGGCTTCGCCGAGATACCATGCGGCGGTGTGGGCAATGGTTTGCTGGAAGTCCCAGACGGGTTGCCATTGGAGCAGGTGGAACGCTTTGTCGATGGCGAGGTTGAGCTTGGAGGCTTCGTGCACGGCATTCGGATCAGAGGCATCGGTCCATTCGCCGGGGATATGTTGCAGCAGCTCCTGAACGAGTTGTGCCACGGTGCGGTTGCTGGTGAGCTCGGGGCCGAAATTGAAGGCGGAGTTAAGAGAGGAGGCAGGGGAAGAAGCCAGGGCCGCGCCCAAGGTCAGATATCCCCCCAAAGGCTCGAGTACATGTTGCCAGGGACGTGTGGCGATTTTATTGCGAACGGGTATGACTTGGTTGTTTCGCAACGCTCGAATGCAATCGGGCACAATGCGATCGAGCGCCCAGTCGCCGCCGCCGATGACATTACCAGCACGGGCACTAGCGAGCCGCACACGGCCACCGGTTGGGAAGAAAGAGCGGCGGTAGGAGGAGATCACCAGTTCAGCAGCGCCTTTGCTGGCGCTGTAGGGATCGTAGCCGCCCATGGCATCTTCCTCGCGATAAGCGTGCAGCCATTCGCGATTTTCGTAGCATTTGTCGGTGGTGATGCAGACGACGGAACATGCATGATCGGAGAGTCTCACGACATCGAGCATGTGCGCCGTGCCCATCACATTGGTGGCAAATGTTTCGACAGGGATATCATACGACAGACGCACCAGTGGTTGCGCGGCCAAATGAAAGACAAGATCCGGCTGCGCTTCCCGGAATGCGTTTTCCAATGCGGCGCGATCAGAAAGGTCCGCCCGGGTATCGGAAGCCAGACGGGAAGTCAGTCCGAGTTGTCCATAAAGAATTTCGTGCGGCTGGGGATCGAGGGCATAACCATGCACCTCAGCGCCCAAGGCGAGCAACCACTCGGACATCCATGAGCCCTTGAAGCCCGTATGGCCCGTGAGAAAAACACGTTTGTTTTGGTAAAATCCGCTGAACATTGGTTTGAAAAGCTGAGCAACTAAGGGATAAACATTGGTAAACTGGGAAAAACGCGAAATTTCGCTAAGGAAAACAAATACAGAAACATGAATGACTTTGTGTGATCCAGTAACAGAAGTTTGGCGAGAATTCGCGAATGTAGCAGTTAAAATTTCTCACCATTTCTTCCACGGTGCTTTTCCTGAATCCCAGAGATTTTCCAACTCGATTTTATCGCGCAGGGTGTCCATGGGGCGCCAGAAGCCATTGTGTTTGTAGATGCCGAGTTGATTGTCGCGAGCGAGCGACTCGAGAGGTTCGCGTTCCCAGATCGTACTGTCTTTTTCGATGCGAGAAAAAACGGATGGCTCGAGAACAAAAAAACCGCCATTGATCCAGGATCCGTCCCCTTCCGGTTTTTCTTGGAAGGAGATCACACGGTCGTCTTCGAGATTGAGTGCGCCGAATCTCCCCGGAGGTTGCACTCCGGTGAGGGTGGCTTCGACACCGGAGGATTTGTGAGCTTGGATCAATTCCGTGATGTTCACATCCCCCACCCCATCGCCGTATGTGCAGCAGAACGCTTCATCACCCACATACGGTTGCACGCGCTTGATGCGTCCTCCGGTCATCGTTTCGTCCCCTGTGTCAACGATGGTCACTTTCCAAGGTTCGGCTTTTTTGTGATGTACTTCCATCGTGTTGTGGGCCATGTCAAAAGTGACGTCCGACATGTGGAGAAAGTAGTTCGCGAAATATTCCTTAATGATGTATCCCTTGTATCCCGCGCAGATAACGAAGTCATTGATGCCATGGGCGCTGTAAATTTTCAAAATGTGCCAGAGAATGGGACGACCGCCGATTTCCACCATGGGCTTGGGGCGGAGGGCTGTTTCTTCTGAGAGGCGAGTGCCAAGACCGCCGGCTAGTATGACTGCTTTCATGATAGGGTGGGTGTAATTGGAAAAGCTGGGAGGATGAAGAAGACTGGAACGCTGCAATAAGGAAGTTTTTCAGCTTGGGGCGGCATTTGATTTTTAAGGGATTGCAAATCCCTTCTCCATAAAATCCGCGATGGCTGTGATGACCTCGTCGAGTTGCTGTTTGGTCAACTCCGCGTAGATGGGGATGCTGAGGACTTCGGTGGCGAGGCGGTGGGCAATTTGACAGTTGCTGCGACTGGACTCCGGCAAAGGCGCAAAGCACTCCTGCTGGTCCATGGTGAGCGGGTAATAGACTTCGCAGCCGATGCCTTTTGTCTGCAGATGGGCTTTGAGCGAATCGCGCCGACCCTCGCCGATAACGCGGAGGGTGTATTGGTTCCAGATGTGGTGGTTGTGCGCATAGGGAACGGGTAGGATGATCTTTGCCGCTGTCTCGGCGATCCAATCGCTTTGTCGCGCGGCACATTGGCAATGCGCGGGATCAGCGACGACAATGCCGGGAAGTAGCGAGAGTTTTTCCGTGTAGTAGGCGGCGTTTCGTTGACGGCCTGCGGTGTAGGAATCATACTCGGCCAGTTTCACCCGCAGCAGCGCGGCCTGGAGGGTATCCATGCGGAAATTTCCACCGACGACCGAGTGGAAGTACTTCGGCTGCATGCCGTGGTTGCGCATCATGCGGGCTTTCTCGGCAAGGGCGTCGTCGTTGGTGACGAGCAATCCGCCATCACCGAAACCGCCGAGATTTTTCGAGGGGAAAAAACTGTAAGCGCCATAGTGGCCGATGGTGCCACAGGGTTTTCCTTTGTAAAGCGAGCCGATGGCCTGGGCGCAATCCTCGATGACAAAGAGTTGATGTTTGTCCGCGAGCACCTGGATGGCATCCATGTCGGCGCTTTGCCCGAACAAATGCACGGGCATGATGGCCTTGGTGCGCGGAGTGATTTTGGCGGCCGCTTTTTCCGCATCGATGTTGAAGCAGATGGGGCAGACATCGACGAAGACCGGCGTGGCTCCGGTGCGAGCGACAGAGCCGGCGGTGGCGAAGAAGGTGAAAGTGGGGAGAATGACTTCGTCGCCGGGACCGATGCCGAGCGCCATCAGCGCCATGACAAGCGCATCCGTGCCGGAGCTGCACGTGATGGCGTGCTTGACTCCCAACATGGAGGAACATTCCTGCTCAAATGCCAGCACATCGGGCCCCATGATGAACTGACCGGAAGCGAGGACACGATCGAATGCCTCGCGGAGTTTGTCAGTGAGCGGGTGGTTCTGGGCGTTTACGTCGAGTAAGGTAACAGGCATGTTGGGAAAAACTGAGATTATGAAACGCTGAAATGTGAAGCAGAAGAATCGCGAAAAGGGGCGAAAAGGGGCGAAATGGCGCGAATGCCTGAGTGAACGGAGCGTGCAGCTTATCACGGCTCAAACCGCATCGGAAACGTTTGGAGGTCGCTCTGTTGACAGATCGCTGACCAGAGAAAGCGGGGGTTGTTTTTCAAATACCGTTTCGCGAGGCGTTTGGGATTGGTGAGAAGGCGATAGAACCATTCAAGACCAGAACCTCGCAACCAGCGTGGGGCTTCGGAAACCAGTCCTGCTTGGAAATCAAAGGCAGCACCGACACCGAAGAACAAAATGCCGTGATCGAGTGATGTCAATCGATCGCCATACTTGGCGAGGAAGCCTGCCATGAAGCGTTCTTGTTTGGGTGTGCTGAGGCCAACCCAAAAGCAGTGCGGACGCGTTTCTAAAATTTGTGCCAACAACTCCTCTTCTTCCGCGTCTGTGAGCGGACGGAAAGGAGGAGTGATTGTCCCGACGATCGCAATGCCTTCGTGTCGTTCGCGCAGTTTTTGCGCGAGCACCTCGACAACTCCATCGCCGCCGCCCCACAAAAAGTGACGGCGCTTTTCGGCGATGCCCTGCGCCATGAATGTGGGCATGAATTCCGGACCACAGACCTGCCGCATGTGATCATAGCCTTGCCAACGCCCCATCCAGACCATCGGTATTCCATCGGGAATGCTGAGGAAACTGCGGTTATGAATGATCTGCAAAGCCGGGTCGTCGAGGGATTCCATCACGCCGTGCACACCCGTGACCGTGACATATCCCACGGTGCCCGGACGGTCCAAAGCGGCATTCACTTCCCGCAGCGCGGATTCCATGTTCACAGTGTGGATGCCGACACCGAGAACATTGGCACGAGGAATGGAAGAATTCGCAAGCATGATGGATTCCCTGATCAGACGTCCCGATTATTGGATGACGGTCTCGCCGCGTTTGCGTTTTTCGTATTGCTCCTTGATCCACCAATAGGTGGTTTCCAGACCGGTTTTCAGATCGATCCCCGGCTCCCAACCGAGCACTTGTTTGATGAGCGTGTTATCGGAGTTGCGTCCGCGAACACCCTGAGGAGCATCGAGTTTGTACTTGCGCTTCATTTCCACGCCGGCGATGCGCTCGATGATGCTGAGTGTTTCGTTGATGGAGACCAACTCGCTACGGCCGAGGTTGAGAGGATCGGAATAGCTAGAAGCCATGAGTTTGTCGATGCCTGTGATACAGTCATCAATGTACATGAACGAGCGGGTCTGCTCGCCATCACCCCAGATTTCCACTTCCATCGTGCCCTCATCGATGGCCTGAATGACCTTGCGGCAGAGGGCGGCGGGAGCTTTCTCGCGGCCACCGTCCCAGGTGCCTTTCGGTCCATAGACGTTGTGGAAACGGAAAACGCGGATGTTCATGCCGAAGTCCTGCTCGAAGTGCTTGCACAGGCGCTCGGAGAAGAGTTTTTCCCAACCGTAGCCGTCTTCGGGCATCGCGGGATAAGCGTCCGATTCTTTCAATGCGATCACAGCGGCTTCCTCTTGACGGTAGTCAGGATAGGCGCAAGCGGATGAGGAATAGAAGTATGCCTTGGCGCCACAATCCTTCGCCGCCATCAGCAGGTGCGTGCTCAGCAAAACACTCAGCATGCACAATGCTTTGTTTTTCGTGATGAAGCCCATGCCACCCATGTTGCAGGCGAGGTTATACACTTCGTCACAGCCCTCAGCCACCTTGTAGCAATTGGCTTTATCTTCCAAATCAAGCATGTGATTCTCTGCTTGAGGATGGAGTTGATACCACTTGTCGAGTGGTTTGATATCAGCCACCACGACTTGGTGACCACGACTGATGAGAACGCGTGCGAGTTCTCCCCCGATGAATCCGCCGCCTCCGGCGACCAGTATTTTTTTGCTCATGTGTTTAGGATGGTAGAATGGTGAGTTACGTAAAAAAATTATAAGACCGAGTGATCTGGGTTGGAAAAGCTGTCAAAGGACATTCATGATCCCACGTGCAAAAGCTCTTTCCACTGGGCATCGAAGGCATCTAGTGAAAAATTCTTGAGAAAACGCTGGCGGTTGTTCCATCCCATTTCGCCTAATTTGTTGCGATCCAATACGGCCATGCGCACTGTATCGGCCAGTGATTTTCGATCCTGTGGCTTGATCAACCAGCCATGGGAATCATCGGCAATCGCGTCAGGGATGCCACCCACGCGCGTGGCGATTACCGGCAAAGCGCAGGCCATGGCTTCGAGTACCGCCAGAGGGAAAGCTTCCGTCCAGGAAGGCATGCAAAAGAGATCCGCTTGCGATAGCACCTCGAGCTTGCGGGCACCCCACACCTCGCCATGCCATTGCAGACGTTTGCCATGATGATGATTCGCAAAGACTTGATGCAAATGTTCCTGCGTCTCGTTCGCACCAGGACCACCATAAAAATCAAAGGTGACATTTTCGTTTTCCGCACAGATCAGTTCAGCAACAGCAAACAAGTCCTGCCATCCTTTTTCCTCTGTCATGGAGGAGAGATAGACCACACGGATCGGCCCGTGTTTTTGCTCAGGAATGACAGGTTGCGGATCAGGTATTCCATTGCAAATCGCTCTAATCTTGCTGCGATCAAATTCGGATGGCCACTGCTTCATCAATGAAGGCGCGCAGGCTATCCATTGATCAGGCAGTCGCAGAACTCTGCGCGCATAGGAAGCCAACCATGATCGGGATGAGTCCCAGGGAAAACGCCGTGGATCCATGTGGACCCAGACCAGCATTCGTTTTCCTAGCAAGCGGGCGAGCCAGAGAAAGGCGCTGTCTTTGACAAATGGCCCCGGGAAAAACGAGTGCGTCATCACAATGCTATCAACCCGCCGCGAACAACAAATCCACAGAGCGCGCCAGAGATACGACAACCACAGGAGAACTTTGCGCCACGAAAAATTTCCCAACTGCCTGCGATCTGTTGCGTAACTCGCGTTGATCAGATGCACCTGCGCATCAGGCCAGTGCCGCATCACAGTGGCAAGCTGTTCCGACATGATTGCTTGTCCATGAATCGGTGGATCCGTCTGAGCGATGAGCAAGATGGATTGCGGTGGCATACGCGGCGGACAGTGAGTGCGATGCTTTGAGCGATTGCCGGGCTTGGAGGCTCAGGCATTGGTCTTATCCACCCTGACCGATGCAGTATAATTCAAATCCAATCTCCCGCATTTTCTCCGCAGGCAGGATGTTGCGGCCATCGAAGGCGAAGGCGGGTTTGAACATGCGCTGGTGGATGGCGGAAAAATCGAGGTGGCGGAATTCATCCCACTCGGTGAGCACCACCATGGCGTGGGCCTGGTCCAATGCCGTGACCGCATCTCCGGCGAAATGCAGGTGACTGACGAGAATGTGCTCCGGTACGCCCACATAGGCGAGGTCGGCGAGGATGGTTTTTTGCGGCACCTTCGGATCGTAGAGGCTTACGTGCGCGTTTTCCATGAGCAGATCGCGCACGACGTATATGGCGGCGGACTCGCGCGTGTCGTTGGTGTCTTTCTTGAAAGCGAATCCGAGCACTCCGATTTTTTTGCTCGATACCGTATTGAACAAGGTTTGCACGATCCTTTGCGAGAAACGCGATTTTTGCCAATCGTTCATGCGGATCACCTCGTTCCAATAACGCGCCACTTCCGGTAGACCGAAGTGTTCGCAGAGGTAGACGAGATTGAGAATGTCCTTCTGGAAACACGAGCCACCGAAACCGACGGACGATTTGAGAAACTTCGGGCCGATGCGGGAATCGTAACCAATGGCGCGACTGACCTCCTCGACGTTGGCGCCCGTTTTTTCGCAGAGGGCGGAGATGGAATTGATGGAGGAGATGCGCTGGGCGAGAAAGGCATTGGCGACCAGCTTCGAGAGCTCGGACGACCACGTATTGGTGGTGATGATGCGGTCGCGCGGAATCCAGCGGGCATAGACCTGCACGAGGCTCTCGATCGCGGCGAGGCCTTCGGGTGTTTGCTCGCCGCCGATGAGGATGCGATCGGGATTTTCCATGTCCGACACGGCGGTGCCTTCCGCGAGGAATTCCGGATTGGAGAGAACCTGAAATTGTCCGGATTGGGAGTTCGATTCGAGGATCGTGCGCATCGCCTCCGCCGTGCGGACGGGGATCGTGGACTTTTCGACCACGATGGTAGTGCCTTTGGCTTCCTCCGCGATCATGCGCGCGGCAGACTCGACGTAGCAGAGGTCGGCCGCACGACCGGCGCCGGCACCGTAGGTCTTTGTAGGCGTGCCCACGGCCACGAAGATCATGTCCGCCTCGCGGATGGCAGCGCGAACATCCGTGCGGAAAAACAAATTCCGGTCACGGCAGCCGTTGACGAGCTCTAACAAGCCCGGCTCATAGACCGGCAACTCTTGCGAATTCCATGCGGCGATGCGGGCTTCGTTCAGGTCCACTACCGTCACGGTGATGTCAGAGCACTTGGCCGCGATCATCGCCATGGTAGGACCGCCGACGTAACCGGCACCGATGCAGCAGATTTTTTTGATTTGCATGGAGGAGAAAAGTGAGCAGTGAGCAGTGAGCAGTGAGCAGTGAGCAGTGAGCAGTGAGCAGTGAGCAGTGAGCAGTGAGCAGTGAGCAGTGAGCAGTGAGCAGTGAGCAGTGAGCAGTGAGCAGTGAGCAGTGAGCAGTGAGCAGTGAGCAG
>CANHQJ010000003.1 GCA_947462875.1 Verrucomicrobiia bacterium | reverse complement strand
TCACTGGCTCATCTCCTACAACGAAGAGAGACCACACTCCTCCCTCGGAAATCTCCCTCCCAATGCCTACAAACAACAATTAACCAACCATAACAGTTGCCACCGAAAACTCTAATTTAAAAATGTCTACTTGACGGGGACTCTTACACTATGAAACGCCTCTATTCATAAGTGTCGTAGGTGCTAACCTATGACACTTATGACTACGACGAACCATCCAAACGGAGCGGGCAGTGGAGCATCTGAATCGGTGGAGCATCTGCTCAAAACCGATGTCCTTGGCCGCGGAGTCACTCCACGTCGTACTGCACTTCCACCACGACGCGCACGATTTTCTGCTCCGGTGTGGCGTCATCGCGGTCTTCCACCTGGAACCAGCCCTGCGAGGCATTGCGCAATTTGCCCAGGGATGTCTGGGAGTCCTTGGAAAATTGCTCGGCGGCGATGCGTGCGTTTTTGGTCGCTTCTTCGATCATGCCCGGCTTGACGTCGTTCAATTCATTGAAGCTGTAGCGCGGGGAGCTGCGGCTGGTGAGCATGACCTGCTTTTGAATCAGCTCCGCCATGTCGGCTTGCGTGCCCTTGATGGCGTCCACGCGCGCGGTGCGCAGGAGGATCGATTGGTAGCCATTGTAGCGCAGCGGCGGCGGCGGGGTGTCTTTGTCGCGCTCGATCAAACTGGTGTCCGTGACCGACGGCGGTTGCACGGCGATATCGCTAGCCGCAAAGCCGTGTTTCTGCGTCAGAAAGTCAATGACCGTCTGGGTGTCGGTCTTGAGTTTCTGATTGAGCTCCACGAGATCATTACCGCTGCTTTGGTAGCTGATGGACCAGATCGCCAGCGTGGCCGGCATTTGCCGCTCCGCCAGGCCTTTGACCGAAATGATGCGGCCCCCGGCATTGCGATCCGCGATGCCCTTGCCGATGAAATACCCACCGGCACTCAATCCGATGGCAAGAACGACAGCAGGAGCAAACACACTTCTCATGCGCTATCCCCTAACTCATTCCACAGTCCCAGGGCAAGAAAATTCGGCTTCGCTCACCAAACACCGTTCATTTCAGCGCGGCGCGTTGGTCGATGGTGCAACTGGAATCGTGCTCCGCGGGCTGGCCGACCTGATCAACGGGGTGGGTGAACAGATAGCGCCACACGTCCTCATGGATATACTTGCCTTTCGCGTCCTTCACGGCAGCTCCACCGGGTACCGAGGCACTGTGCGCGCGGCCCGCGTTGTTTTTCACATTGGCGGAAGTGACCAGTCTGCGCGAATTTCCATAGGGCGCTTTGGTTTGATCCACATCCGTCACCGGACCGAAGGCGTTCATGCCTAACAATTCCCAGGAGCGGCAGTAGTGATCGTTTTTCCAGCCGTCATCGAGCGTGTGGGTGAAGCCGAAGTAGCGGTTTTCCGGCGTGGCGGAGGGGAGCTTTTGCCAGACCTCGAATTGATCGCGTGGTCCGGAAAACATCACGACACGATCGACCTTTTGGTACTTCGCAAAACGGGCGGCGGTGGTGGAGCCGTGCGAGGCACCGGAGACGATTACGCGGTCCCAGCGCAGCCCCTTGCGATCGGGGGTGAGGAATCCCTCCCAGTGCGCCTGGGGATTTTTTTTCGCCAGCCAGGAGACGAATTGAAAGGCACGCTCCATCATGCCATCGGGCTCGGGGATGGCGACGGCCTCGCTGAAATCCTTGCCAGTGGCGGCTTCCAGTCGCACCTTCGAGAGAAACAAATCATCGGCGGGTGGATTGTTGCCGTAGAGTTTGCCGAACCAGCCATTGGCGTAGTGTACCTGGATGACGTGGTGACCGTAGGAAGTGATGTGATCGAACAGCGCGCCATTGTGCGCCATGAGCCAGATCACCAGCTTGCCCTGCGGGGCCACGCGGGTATCCACGGCGGCGTTCTGCAGGTCGGCCGGCTTGCCGTTTTTTTCGAGAAAAAAATCGATCTCCGGATGCGCGCGGGCGCGTGAATCGATGACGCTGGCGCGTTCCTGGAATTTGTAGTGCTGCGGCTTCGGATCCTTATAACCACGGGTCTGGGCGCAGAGTGGCAGCGCCAGGCACAGAAGCAAAAACAGCGATTTTTTCATCACCGTGATACCGTGGATGCGGCGGCGAACTTTCAGCGGAAACTGTCAGCAGGCGCTGCGTTCAGGCCCACTGCGCGAGCGTCTGCTGCACGCGTTGTTCCACCTGATCGACGTAGGCATCCGCCCCATCGCTGCGCAGGAACTCCACGTAGTTTTCCGAGATGGAAAGCAGTTCGTCCTGCGCTTCGGGTCCGCACTGGGAAAGCGCATTGATCGCGCACTCGAAGTGATCCTTCGCCAGTTCCGGGTCGCCCGTCTCGATTAGGGCGAGGGCGAGATTGTTGTACGATTGCGCCGTGTCCGGATGGGTTTCGCCGTAGAGCTTGCGTCGTGCTTCCAGAGCCATCAGGTGCATTTCGCGGGCCTGCTCGTGATGACCGGACTGGTGATAGAGGGCACCGAGATTGTTGCAAACGCAGGCGGTTTCATCGTGATGGGCACCGAGCTCGCGGTGGAGGATTTCCAAGGCCTTCAGCAGGGCGTTTTCCGCGCCATCGAGATCGCCTGTGAGTTTTTTCAGGTAGGCGAGATTGTTCGAGAGCGCGGCGATGTCCAGCGACGAAGGCGGTGTGGTTTTTTCAAAAAACGAAATCGCCACCTCCCAGTGATGCATCGCGCGCTCGGCATTGTCCAGTTCATCATGCACCGCGCCGAGATCGGCATGAAGGCGGCCGAGCTGCGTGCAGCGGTCGAGCCGGTTGTTGAGTTGGTCGATGGCCTGGCGGTAGTCGTCGCGCGCCTGTTCCGGCTCGCCGATCTGGCGGTACAAATCCCCGCGCACTTCCAGCGCCAGAGAAAACACCTCCATGCTGTCGAGGTCCGGGCTCAGTTCCTGCTCGGCCTTCGCCACGGCGGCATTCGCCGCGTGCAAGGCTTCCGAGTAGTTGCCTTCTTCGCACAGCTCACCCACGCGGTCGCGCAGGATGGAAATGAGGGTCATTTTGGATGAGTCCATAACTTTGTGTCTCCAGTTAGCAAAATCCGCACGACTTGGCGAGGGGAAAATGCGTCTTCAGCGAAATGCGCGGCATTTCCCTATCCCAGGCACTAAGGCTCAAGGGCGTTTCTCGGCGGGGATGAATTCATCCACGGCGCGGTAGGTGATACGGCCGCTTTCTTCCTGGAGGAAAAAGAGATAACTGCGGATCTGATCATCGATGGGCCAGCGCGAGGAGCTGAAGATGCGGTCCTCGTTTTCCTGACGGGTGGCGAAGGCGATATCATAGTAGCCTTTTTCCTTGGGGCCATCGGGGCGGTTGACGGCGGATTTTCCCGATTCCAGCACCAGCGGGCGGGTGCCGAGCTTGCCGAGCACGGTGTGGGTGGTGAGATTGAGGAAAAACACATCGCCACGGCGGAAGCTCGGGTCATCGGTGCGCACGATCACGCTGCGGTAGCCGGCGGGTTTGGCGGGGGAGAGCACGATGATGAACTCCTTGCCCGCTTCCGGTAATTCGATGGCACAGAGCGGCAGGTCCTTGTTCACCGTCTTCAGGGAAAAAGCCCGCTGCGTGACGGCGATGGCATCACTGACATTGTTCATCGGCAGATCGAAGGCGGCGCTTTTCACCTCGCCGGACAATAGATAGACCTGGCCCAGATCGGGCGGGGCCGTGACCGCCAGCAACTTCACCTGCAAGGCCGGCTTTTTTTCCGCAGCAGGTTCCTGGGCATTCACGCCGCCCAGCAAGGCGAGTCCTAACAAAAAAACAAACAATCTCATACGATTAGATTTCCTCCGCCGAGAGCCAGCGGAACGATACGATTTGGAAACGCCTGCCGAAAAACCGATTGAGCGGATTCAGGGACGCGAGGGCGACGGTGGGAAGATTCCGTGGGTCCACAAAATCCGCCACACGCTGCACGACGGCTTCGCAGTAGGCGCGGGCGACGACGATACCATTGGCATCGGTCTTTTGTCCAGCCGCGCGGATGAGGAAAGAATCCGAGCGCGCCGAGAGGTAGGGAGCGATGGGTGTGAGGATGTCGGCCTGTTTCACCACGCCGGGCGCGCCCTGGGCGGCGATGCCTTGCTCCGCCTGCGGGAAGGCATATCCTGCCGTGCCCTGCACGGTGCGGTTCGCCGCGCGGAAGCCTTGATTGATGGGCACCGTTTGTGTATCGAGCGCGCTCTGGATCGTGCCGGAAGCCGCCACTTTCGTATCCGTGGAAACGCGGCGGTTGATGAAATCCGAGAGCGATAGGAACGGGCCGCGCAGCCGCACTTGCAGCACGATCGCTTCGGCGAGGGCGGTGATTTCCTCATCGCTGAGCGTGCGATAGCCCACCCACTGCGCGGGGTCCTTGATGTCCACATTGTTGTTGGCACGCACGGTGAGCGGCCGTGGCGAATTGAGGTTGGCCACGGGAACTCCCGCATTGTAGGCCGACAGACTTTCATTGCCATTGGCATCCGAGGTCACGGCATCTCGCTGGCGCAGTGACCCGAGCAGGGCTTTCCATGCCTCCACCGAGGTCGAGTTCACATTGAACAGGCCTTCCGCCTCGAGCAACGAGGCGCTCTGCAAATGGGCATTCGAGGCGGGGCGGCTGCCACTGAACAAGAGCGCGAGCGCCTGGGTGGTATTGTAGCGACCGAGCGAGCGCACGTAGCGGTGCAGTGGCAGCGGCTGCGTGCCTTGGATGAAATCCTGCGCCACTTTCTGGTGCGTGCGTTTGGTGGCGAAGGTGGTGGAGCTTTGCGGCGCGATGCTGGAGAAGAACCAGTCATCCCACAGCGCGCGGTTCGCGAGGAAAGAGTGGTCCGCCAGCGGGCGCGAACCCGTGAGGCTGTCTTCTGTGCGGTTGGACGCCATGATCGAGGGTGCGAAGGAATTGCCGATGGGGTGGGAAATCTGCGGCAGCAGCGGCTGGCGGCCGTTGATCACCGCGTATCCGGCCTGTGGCGACAGGGTGGGGTTGCCATTGGCGAAGGCGTGTTGCATCGCCGCCAGGGAATAGACCGGCTCGCGCGGCACCGAGTGGGTGGTGAGGAACGAAACGCCATCCTGCGCGTTCATGTCACCGCCGAAGTAACCGTTGCCATTCGTGCTGACTTCCAGCAAGGGCGTCTTGAAACTGTTGAGCGGCTTGATCTGCACCTCGAAGGGCACCACATCGAGCTCGCGAGTACTAAGGTCATAGTAGTCGTAGAGCATCGACTTCGGATTGAAGCGCGAGAGGAACCGTGCCGGGCGTTCCGAACCGCGCTCGGTTTTCGCCTTGTAGGCATAGAGCATGAAGGGCTCCTTGCGGCCGGTGATTTGGTCCATGGTGATGGTGCGCGTGCTGGAGGCGGGGATTTTTCCGAAAAAGTCCGGCCGGCTGGCGGCACGGATGCGGAGATCGGCGGGCTTGGGATTGCTCTCGTTGTTGGGCTGGCCGTAGATGTAGTCGACGTAAATGCCGCCGATGCCGATCGATTCGCCGCGCTGGACACGGTCTTCCTTGTAGTAGCATTCGTGGTGGGTCAGGGACCAGTGGCGCGATCCGAGCGAGACGACGGAGTTCGGCACCACATCGTAGCGAATGAGATCGTTGTTCTGCGTGAAGATGGTGGCACCGGTTCTGTCGATCATGTCCAGCGCGCGTCCTCCGCCGAAGTTCCAGCCCGCCACGGCATCGACGTAGTTGTTTCCGAGACCGCGCCGGGCTTGTACGATTGGCGTGTTCGGGCCCTCCGATACGACGAGAACCTCGCCGGGTTTGAGAACCATGGGCTGGGTTCGGCCGGCGATGAGCGTCAGGTAATGCCACTCGGAATTGCCGAGCATCTGCTGCAGGCTCACGTTGATGGTGCGTGTGCCCACCGTGAGGTTGAGGTCATAGGGCAGTTGCCAGAATTTGATGGAATTGTAGGCGGGCGTGACGACCACGGGGACATCGAGCGGATTCCAGTAGGTCACGACCGGATCGACCACCAGTTGCAAAAAACGTCCGCTCTGTCCGCTGGCGTTCGTGCCGTTGCGGGCGTGGAAGGAAAGGATGGTCTGGTAGTGGATGAAGGTCGGCTGCTTGTAGAAATAGGCATTGTCGGTAAAGGCCTCCGCCTGCGTGCCCATGACTTGCAGGTAATTCGCCGTGCTCGGCAGGCTGCCGCCCGTGGTGTAGTTGAAACGTCCGCCGCGGCGCAGTTCCTTGTACATATTATAGTGCAACCACAGTTCCTGCATGTTGATGCCGGGCCTGCCACCCACGGAGTAGAGGATGTCCTGCGGGATGGCGGTGGAGTCCTTTTCCAGATAGAACGAGAGATCCCTGCGGAAACCACCGCTGCGCACATTGGTGATCAGGCCGCGATTGTAGCCCGTGAGGTCGTGGATCAGGGGCTTGGCGTTGGATTGCCCGGTGAGCAGCGCGGTGTTCGCGGTGGTGATGGCATTGCCGATTTGGGCATCTTGCAAATTCACGGCCTGGTAGGGTTTTTCCTGACCGCGTGCCATCTGCGTGATGTCATAGGCGGGCATGGTTTGCATGGCTTCGCGGGCCAGTTGTGCCTGGCCGTTGGAGGCTGGCTTGGCCCGGGCGACGAGGGCCTTCGTGCCGAGATCGCTGACCCACCAGGCGAAATGGTTTTGCATGCGGTTCGCGTCCGTTTGCGTAAGAAATGGCACTTTTACGGCATCATGCGCCGCGCCTGCCGCCTGCGCGCTCAGCAGTTCGATCAGCGATCCCGTCGGCGCGGTTCTGACCCAGTCGCGATTCCTGATAGCGGTGCGGTTTCCTGAGACAAACCATTGCAGGAATTCCGGCGTGGCCGGGCGATTGACCGCAGTGGCTTCCCAGGAGCGATAGACTCCGGTGAAATGCTTTTGCTGGTTGTTCGTCGTCAGGGGAGCGGTGGTATTTCCCACCAACTGATCGGCGGTGAAAGAAATGCGCTGGTCAGGGCCTAGGGATTTCTGCAAATCCCCTAGTGCCAGCAACAACGCGACCTTGGCATTGGCGCGCGCTTCCTGCAGCGCGATGCCTTTGGCGGAAGAACGCAAGGTGACCGTCGATAGCGAGAGCAAACCAATGGCCACCAATGTCAGCAGTACCAGCAAGGAGATGGTAATGATCAGAGTAAAGCCAGAATTGCTTTCCCTTTTTTGTAAAGTTTTGAGTTTCATTGGGTTTTGGGCGTCATACTAAATAGAATACGTAGTGAATACAAGAAAAAAATCCAAAGGCTGACACATTTGCCATCCGATGATCGCAAGGCAGCCCTCAGACATCGCGCGCAAATCACCTACTCATCCTCATGGTGTAAGGATTTCACGTGCGGAGACGTATGCATGTGGCTTGAGATTTCCCTGCTGCCTGTTGTTTTCGCTCCTGCTTCCGCTGCTTTGTGTTGCGGAAGAGCACTGGTCGTATGTACTGCCGCGCAAGCCGGAGATCGCCACCGGTTCTCACCCCGTGGACGCTTTGCTCACCCAAGCGCAGGAAAAGGCGGGACTCACTCCCGCCCCGCTCGCGCCCCCGCGCCAGTGGGCGATCCGTGCCGCCTACACACTCACCGGTCTGCCTCCCACGGCGGAGCAGATCGATCGATTGGAAAAAGATCCCAGTGAGGAAAACTGGCGCAAGCTCATCGATGAATGGCTGGCCAGTTCTGCGTATGGCGAGCGCTGGGCGCGGCACTGGATGGATGTGGCGCGCTATGCCGATACCAGCGGCTATGCCTTCGAGCAGGACAACCGCTACCCGTATGCCTTCACCTACCGCGACTGGTTGATCCAGGCTTTTCGGGATGACATGCCCTATGATCGTTTCGTGCAGCTGCAAATCGCGGCCGATTTGTTGGTCGATCGCCCGGATCATCCCGATCTGGCAGCTCTCGGATTGCTGACGGTAGGTCCGCGCAGTGGGGCGCTGGAAACGGTGGATGACCGCGTGGATGTGGTGACGCGTGGATTTCTCGGCAGCACGGTTTCCTGCGCGCGCTGTCACAAGCACAAGAGCGATCCGATCACGATGAACGATTATTACTCAATGTATTCGATTTTCGAAAACATCGAGGAGCCCGGCGAGCGGCCTGTCATCGGCAAGGCCTCGGACGCCCGTGCCCAGGCGGAGTTCGAGCGCGAAATCGGTCAGTGGCAGGCGCGCGATCAGGCCGCGCGGCAAGCGGTCGTCGATCACATGCGCCAGCCGCAGGCCGTGGCGGTGTACTTGGAACTCGCTTGGCAGGCGCAGAAGGAATCGTGGGATCAGCCCCGCGCCACCAGTGAAAGCTTCAAGCGCGGCCGCTACCGTGCCGATGCGGTGATGCGCTGGCGCGACTTCCTGCGCGGCAAGGCATGGCAAGAGCGCCGCTCGCCACGGCTGGCACAGTGGGCCGATGCGATGGAAAAAGCCGATGCCGCCCGGCGCAAGGAACTCTGCACCCAGCTCGCTGCCGAATGGACGCAGGCGGAAGCCGGCAGTGAACTTGCCAAAATGCGCGAACAGCGCGACTGCGTGCTGAACTACGATGTTCATCGTATTTCCCAATTATTTGATCGCGAGGATGATACCAGGAACCGCGAGCGTCTCAGCGCCCTGAGCAAGCTCCAGGCGGATCATCCCGGCTCGCCGCCGCGGGCGATGAGCGTGCAGGACCGCAAGAAGTGGAGCCAGGCGCAGATTTACCTGCGCGGGAATCCGGCGACCAAGGGAGAGGTCATCGAGCGTAGCTGGCTATCGTTTCTCGGCGGAGGAGTCTATCCCTCCACGCAAAGCCCGCGGCTATCTCTCGCCCAGAAAATCACCGGGCCCGCCAATCCCTTGGTCGATCGCGTCTGGGTCAATCGCGTCTGGGCCTGGCACTTCGGCCAGCCACTGACGGAGCCCAGCGACTTCGGCTACCAGCAGGAAGCGCCGGCCTTGCAAAAATTGTTGGATTTTCTCGCCGTCGATTTCCGCCAGAACGGTTCCTCGCTCAAGCAGCTGCACCGTCTGCTGCTGACCTCGCACGCCTTCCGCAGGGAAGCGCACGGAGCGGAGAAAAACGCGGCCATCGATGAAGCGAATCAACTGTTCTGGAAATGGAATCGCCAGCGTGTGGATTTCGAGTCGATGCGCGACCGACTGCTCCTGACCGCAGGCTCCTTGCAGCTCGACCGCATCGGCGGCAAGCCGGGCGCACTGGAAAATCCCGCCATGGATCAACGTCGCAGTTTGTATGGATTCATCGATCGCTACGCGCTGCCGGGCACCCTGGTGACCTTTGATCTTCCGCACCCTGACCACCACAGTGCCAAGCGGGTGGAAACGACCGTGCCGCAGCAAGCCTTGTATTTTCTCAATGGAGCCATGGTGCAGCGGCAGGCACAGCGCCTGGCGCAGGACCCTGCCATGGCAGCCAGTGGCGATGACGAGGCGCGCATCCGCTGGATCTATCAACGCCTGCTGCAGCGCGAACCGCAGGCGCAGGAACTCAAAGCCGCGCGCGAGTGGATCCGGCAAGCCGATGCCTCGGATTATGATGCGCCGCTTTCCGGCCAGTGGGAAATCCGCTACGCGCAGGAGCCATCCGCGGATGCAAAAGCATTTCCTCTATACGATAAAAATGTCTGGAAAACCGGAGCGGATCTCGCCAAGGCACCCGTGCCCTGGCTCAGTGCCAGTTCGACCGGCGGTCATCCTACACAAGGCTATGAGCTGATCCTCCGCTGGCGGGCCATGGGCGCGGGACAGGTGCGCATGCTCGGAAAACTTCACAAACCAACCAAGGAAGGCGATGTGTTAGCTTGGGAAATTCGCGACCCCGCGAGGCAGACCCTTCGCTCCGGCGATCTGGCACCGCGTCAGTCATCTGCTTTGGAAAGCCCGTGGGTTACGGTCGCGGAGGGAGCCACCATCGACTTCGTGCTGCGTGCGCCACGCGGGCACAACCATGGCAGTACGGACTGGGACTTGCGCATCGAGGGTCGCGACACGGAGGCATCGGCCACGCGAGAGATTTCACGACTCGCGGAAGATTTCCCCACACCCCGGAGCAAGCCGGCCGCACCGGTCAAAGGCTCGCCGTGGGTGGACCTCATCCAGATGCTGTGGGCGTCCAACGAATTTCACTTCATCGACTAGGTTGCCAGTCCACCGGCTGTTTGAGGATGTCTGCCATAAGGCTGAACAATAGCGCGAAACCCACCGTGATCACCACATACCAGATGACGATGCGCCAGGTGACGGCACGCGAGCATTCACAAATGCGATCCACCAGAAAAAATAGCGCCACCACTTGTGCCGGGTAACGCAGCAGTTTGAGGGGCATGGGCACCATCCAGGCAAAGATCATGCTGATGGCTGCCAGCCCGCAGGCACAGAGCAAGGCCTCACGATAGCTTTGCGTGCTGTCACGTGATTTGGTAAAAATCACAATCAGCACCCACAAGAGTGCCAAAGGGGCGAAATGCTGGATGATGAAAGACATTCCTCGCGCTTGCCGGTTCCGTAGTTGGCTCTCAGGGCTTCACCAGCGATTTGATCTCGCGGCGGTCCACCTCGCGCATGAGTTTGATCATCATGTCTTCCTCGGCGGCTTCCTTGCCCGTCATGCGCACGAGGATTTCCTCTTCCATGGGCATGTTGATTTCGAAATTTTTGGCATCCACTTTTTTCACCAGGACTTTCTCTCCTCCGGCGCGTTTGGTGTCATAACCCTGTGCCTGGGCGATGTTTTCATTGGCCAGCATGCCGCGCATGAGTTTGATCAGGGTGGAGCCGTAAAAGACCTCGAGCTGGATCTGCTGCTGGCCGGATTTGTTTTTATACAGTTTCTTCACCACCTTTCCGCCGCCGAGAAATGGGCCCACGTCTTCTGTTTTCATCTCGTCGGCTTCCCAACCCTCCGGAGGATCGGGAAGGGCGCTGCCCATCTGCGCGGCTTTGGCTTTTTCGATGATGACTTTCGCCTGCTCCAAAGCCGCGGTGGCCTCGGCGATTTTTCCGGCGCGATATTGTTTCACCGATTCCCGCAAGGCGTCTTCAAACGGATCCGCCTTGCCCGTCTGCGCGGCGA
The DNA here is from genome assembly GCA_947462875.1 of Verrucomicrobiia bacterium. Taxonomy (GTDB): domain Bacteria; phylum Verrucomicrobiota; class Verrucomicrobiia; order Verrucomicrobiales; family Akkermansiaceae; genus UBA956. Next base: position 233,597 of record CANHQJ010000003.1, on the reverse strand, counting down.
TAGGCAGTGACAACAGTCCGAGTCCCAGTAAGGTCAATGCGGCTTTTGGTGCGTTCATGATTCACGACAGTAGCTGCCGAAATTCCGAGCGCAAGGGAAAATCTGGTTTTTGTCGATGGAGCGCATCGTTAGGAGCGGCGCAGCTCTAACAGATGCTCCGGATGATCAATGATGTGCGTGGGGTCGCTGGCGTGGAGGGCATCGCGGGAGTTGAAGCCCCAGGTCACGGCGGCGACGGCGATGCCGGCTTTTTGCGAGGCCTTTACGTCGCGGATTTCATCGCCCACGTAGAGCATTTCACTGGCATGCAGCGAGAAGGTTTTGCGGATCGCCTTGAGGTGCTTGGCCTTGCCGGTGAGCTTGGAGGTGGAGGAGACGAAAGTGAAATGATCGCGCAGGCCGTGGGTGTCGAGGAAGAGATTGACGTTCTCGGTGGCATTCGAGGTGAGGATGCCGAAGGTTTCGCAGCGACCGCGTAGAGTCGGGAGCACCGCCGCGATGCCGGGGATGATGGGAATTTCCGCAATGCGCTCACGCAGCAGGGCGGTGCCGCGTTTCAGCAGGGAGGGCACGCGGAATTTCGAGATGTCGAGGTGCTTGAGCAGCTCGCTGAGGGAAAAGTCACGCAAGGTCTCGAGTTCGTGACATTCCACCTGGCGCAGTCCGTAGTCGGGCGCGAGCTGGTTGTAGATGCAGCGGGTGTGTTCGAGGGTATCGGCGAGGGTGCCGTCGAAGTCGAAAATGATGGCGCGGTAATGCATGATCGTTCAGGGCTGGGTGTGGGTGGCAAAGGCGCTATCGAGCAAGGCGGGCGTGAGGATGTCCTCGACCGCGCCAAAGCCCAGCGAGCGGCGGTCCAGCAAGAGCGCCTCATTGAACAGCAGCGGCGCGGTGGTGAGATCGTGGTGGGAGGCGATGATGAGGCGCCCTTCTTTGGCGAGTGTTTCCAACAAGGCGCTCAGCCGCAGCGATGCGGTGCGGTCGAGACCGGTGAAGGGCTCATCGAGCAACAGCACATGGGCCTCCTGCGCCACCGCACGGGCCAGAAACGCACGTTGTTGCTGGCCGCCGGAAAGTTCGCGGATCTGCCGGTCTTGCAGGTCGTGCAGATCCAGCGCGCGCAAGGCGGCGTCCACGGCCTTCACATCTTCTTCGCGGTAGGCGCGCCACCAACCGGTTTGCGGGTAGCGCCCCATTTCCACCAAGCCGCGCACGGTAATGGGAAAGGACCAATCCACCTCCTCGCGCTGCGGCAGGTAGGCGAATTCGCGCGACCAGCGTTTCACCGGTGCGCCGCGCCAACGTATGCTGCCGGATTGCCGCGGCACCAGCCCGGCGATGGCTTTGAGCAAGGTGGATTTCCCCGCACCATTGCGTCCGACCAAGGCCACGCGCGTGCCGCAGGAGGTGGCGAACGAGACATTTTCCAGCGCGATGATTTTACGGTAGGCGACGCTGAGATTTTCCACCACCAACTCGTGATGATGGTGATGGTGCGCGCAGCAATCGTGATGGGTCGGTTCGTTCATGGCAGTTCCCAAAGGTCGTCGAGATCGCTACTGGCGTCGAAAACATGCGTCACTGTCTCGCTCCCCGGCGGATCGAGGCGCAGCTTGGCAAAATAGCGTGGCGCTCCCGGCGTGACCCAGTCGACCTGGAGTTGTATGTTTCGTGGCAAACGCGGCCACGTTGCTTCCACCATGCCGTCCACGGCGGCGCTGGATTCCCACAACACCTCGTCCGCCTCATCGCGCAGGACCACGCGTTTCGCCGGCGCGGAAAGTTGTAGTTGAAACGGTACGGTCACGGGCGTTTCCGCTACCGTGGTGCCCGGAACATCGGCCACCGGAACCGTGCGCGAATGCGTCATGCGCCACAACGGCAGCGCCGCGAGCGCGAGGCACAGCGCAGTCAACAATGTCCGCATAATGGGAGAACCTCGCACGCCGCTATCCTTGAACCAGTCGCCGCCATTGTGCAAGCCTGATGCGCCGGCACGGCGGATTTCGCTAAAAAATCATTCGCCGTCTGGGAATTTTGCGCTATAAGAATGCAGCGAACTCAGCATGACGAAGAAGAAAGTGATTATCATAGGCGCCGGTCCTGGCGGTTTGACGTCGGGGATGATCCTTGCCCATCGCGGCTTTGATGTGACGATTGTGGAAAAGCAGAACCGCGTCGGCGGTCGCAATGCCGAGCTCAAGGTCGGGGATTTTTCCTTCGATACGGGCCCGACGTTTCTGCACCAGAAATTCACGCTCGATGAAGTCTTCGCCGAGGCCGGTGCCAAGCCGGAGGACTACATGGACCTCGTGCTGCTCGATCCCATGACGCGCCTGACCTGGGGGGACCTTTCGATGGAGACGACCTGCGATCGCGCGCTCATGGAAGCGAATGTGGAAAAAGCCTTCCCCGGCCACGGCGAGGGCTACCGCCGTTTCATGGCCGATCATGCAGTCAAGCTCGCCGCCATCTACCCCTGCCTCCAGCGCCCCTATCATGAGCTGAAATCCTTCCTCAGCACCACCCTGATGAAGGCCATCCCCTATGTCGCCACCGGGAAAAGCGTGGTCGATGTGCTGGAAAATTACTTCGCCGATGACCGGCTGAAGCTCGCCTTCACCTTTCAGGCAAAATACCTCGGCATGTCCCCCTGGCGCTGCCCGGCGCTGTTCAGCATCCTTTCCTACATCGAGTACCGCTACGGCATCTACCACGTCCAAGGCGGCCTCTGCAAAATCTCCGAGGGAATGGCCAAGCTTTTCCAGAAAAACGGCGGCACCCTGCGCCTCAGCACCGGCGTGAAGGAACTGAAATTTTCCGGCACGAAATGCACCGGCGTCGAACTCGATAACGGCGAGGTGTTAGATTGCGATGACATCATCATGAACGCGGACTACGCCCACGCCGTGACCAATCTGCTCAACGGTCACTCGAAGCCCGCCGCGCAGTTGGAGAAGAAAAAATTCTCTTGCTCCACCTTCATGCTCTACCTCGGACTGGACAAAATTTACCAAGACGAGCCGCACCACCACATCATCTTTGCCGACAACTACCGCCACAACGTCGAGGATATCCAAAGCGAAAAAATCGTTTCCGATGACATGTCGGTCTATGTCCGCAACTCGTCCATCACCGATCCCTACGTCGCCCCACCGGGCCAGTCGGGCCTCTACATTTTGGTGCCCACCATCAATACCCGTCACGGCTTCGATTGGGAAACATACAAGCAGGAATACCGCGACAAGGTCATCGCCCGCATCGAGGCGAAGACCGGCATGAAGGACCTGCGCCAGCACATCATCGCCGAGCGCATCCTTACCCCGCAGGATTGGCGCGATCAGGGCGATATTTTCATGGGTGCCACCTTCAATCTCGCGCACACCCTTGATCAAATGCTCTACCTCCGCCCGCACAACCGCATGGAAGGCTACGAAAACCTTTTCCTCGTCGGCGGCGGCACCCACCCCGGCAGCGGCCTGCCCACCATCTACGAAAGCGGCCGCATTTCCAGCAATCTCCTCTGCGATCGCCACAACATCGCCTACGACCGCGTCGATCTCGCACCGGCGTTTCTCAGCACGGCAGGCTGACAATTGACCAAATGACTTGCGGCGAAAGCTCCATCGGACTATCATCAGCTCATGAAAAGGGAATTCAACGTCATCATCGAAAAGGACTCGATGGGATATCTGGTGGCCACCGTTCCGCAATTGCCAGGCTGTCACACTCAAGCGAAAACGCTCGATGCCTTGCTCTCGAGAATCAAGGAAGCCATGGAGCTTTGCGTGGAAGAATATGGTTTGCCGGGCGATCCAAATGAATTCATGGGCATTCAAAAAGTCGCGATTGAAGCATGAGCATCAGACACCCGAAACTGACGGGCCGCGAGCTCATTAAAATCTTGGGGAAATTTGGCTTTGATGTCATCCGAACAAAAGGCAGCCACCACTTTCTGAAACACTCCGACGGTAGGGCTAGTGTTGTGCCTGTGCACCGAGGCGAGATGATCGGACCAGGTTGCTGAACAAAATCTGCAAAGATGTGGAGATCGAGATCAGTGAAATCAAAAAGCATCTGTAAGCTCTGGGCATTTCACGGCTGACCACCTTCCCGCAGCTACAAGCCACTTTGGACTCCTGCGTGCATGGCAGCTTTTCTTCGCTTGTTATGCCTGTGCGGTTCTCCAAAATTTCCCACAAAATCACCTTGCCAATTTCCCCACCCCGTGTCATCTTGGGTGGCCGACATTAGTATCTTTATCAACAAACTAAGGTTATGCTTCCTGCCCACGCTCCGTTCTCTGATGCCACCCGCCGCACGATCGAATCCGCCATTGCGGGTCTCGATGCCACCCAACGTGCCTGGCTTTCGGGTTTTCTCGCCGCCGCTCCGGCCGCTGCCAGCGCGCCCGCTGCCACTGTAAAAGCCTTGATTTTATACGGAACCGAGTCCGGTAACTCGGAAAAACTCGCCGACCGCGCCGCCAAGGAAGCCAAGAAAAAAGGCATCGCCGCCACGGTCAAAAACATGGCCGACATTTCCCCCGCCGACCTTGCCAAGCACAAGAATCTCCTCGTCGTCGTCTCCACCTGGGGCGATGGCGAACCGCCCGATACCGCCACGAAATTCTACAAAGCCTTCATGGCCTCGGAAGCAAAACTCACAGACCTGCGCTTCTCGGTCTGCTCGCTCGGTGATACCTCCTACGAAAAATTCTGCCAAATCGGCAAAGACTTCGATGCCAAGCTCGAAGCCCTCGGCGCGCAACGCATCACCCCGCGCGCTGATTGCGATGTCGATTACGAAGATGCCTTTGTCGCTTGGCTCAACTCTTCCCTGACAGCCCTCGCCCCTTCGGCCGTGGCCGTCGTGTCCGAAGCCGCCCCCGCCGCCGCCGCCATCAGCTCCTACGGCCTGAAAAATCCTTTCCCCGCCGAGGTGCTGGAAAACATCCTCCTCAACGGCAAAGGCAGCGCCAAGGAAACCGTGCACGTCGAGCTCTCCCTCGCCGGCTCCGGTCTCAGCTACGAACCCGGCGATGCCCTCGCCGTCATCCCGACCAATGCCGATGACGTCGTCGCTGATTTGCTCAAGGCCGCGCAACTCACGGGCAACGAGGAAATCGACACCAAAGCCAGCGGTAAAAAATCGCTCGCCGAGGCCCTGCGCCACGATCTCGACATCACCGGCCTGTCTCGTTCCGTGCTGACCAAGCTCAACGAAGCCAGCCCCCACCCGCAACTCACCGCCCTGCTCGACGAAGCCGCCAAGGACCAGCTAAAGGACTACAACTACGGCCGCGAAATCATCGATGCCATCACGGACTTCGCCCCGAAAGGCCTGCCCGCCCAAACCCTCGCCAGCCTGCTGCGCAAACTCCCGCCGCGCCTCTACTCCATCGCCTCCAGCCCGCTGGCCCATCCCGATGAAGTCCACCTCACCGTCGCCGCCGTCCGCTACCACAGCCATGGCCGCGAGCGCAAAGGTGTCGCCTCCACTTTCCTCGCCGATGCTGCACATACCGGCCAGTCGGTAAAAGTATACACCCACGCCAACAAAAACTTCCGTCTTCCCGAGAGCGGCGATACCCCCATCATCATGGTGGGCCCCGGCACTGGCATCGCGCCGTTCCGCGCCTTCGTCGAGCACCGCGCGGAGCTCGGGCACAGCGGCAAGAACTGGCTCTTCTTCGGCGACCAGCGCTACATGTTCGATTTCCTCTACCAGCTCGAGTGGCAGGAGCATCTCAAAAACGGCACCCTCAGCCATCTCGACGTCGCCTTCTCCCGCGACCAGCAGGAAAAAATCTACGTCCAGCAGCGCATGCGCGAAAAATCCCGCGCCCTCTACGATTGGCTGCAAAACGGTGCCCATTTCTACGTCTGCGGCGATGCTTCGCGCATGGCCCACGACGTCCACGAAGCCCTCATCGCCCTCTACCAACAGCACGGCAACCTCACCCGCGAGGCCGCCGAGGCCGAACTCGAAGCCCTCAAAAAAGCCAAACGCTACCAAAGAGACGTATATTGATAGATCAGACTGATCGGTCCAATCGGACTGATCGGACGGATCTCTCTCCACTGATCACTGCTCACTGATCACTCACCACTTAAACAGCCATGTCTGAAACCAAACTAGCCGCCAACGAGTACATCAAAATCCGCTCGAACTACCTCCGCGGCACTCTCGCGGAGGAGCTGAGCGACGTCTCCACCGGTGCGATCTCCGAAGACAGCCAGCAGCTCATCAAATTCCACGGCTCCTACATGCAGGACGACCGCGATCTCCGCGCTGACCGCCGCAAGCACCGCTTGGAAAAAGCCTACTCGTTCATGATCCGCATCCGCGTACCCGGCGGGGTTTCCACGCCGGCCCAGTGGCTCGCCACCGATGACCTTTGCGAAAAATACGGCAACCACGACTTCAAACTCACCACCCGCCAGGCCTTCCAGCTCCATGGCGTGATCAAGTCGAACCTGAAACGCACGATCCAGGAAATCAATCAAGCCGCCATGGACACCATCGCCGCCTGCGGTGATGTGAACCGCAACGTGATGTGCAATCCGAATCCGCACCTCTCCCACATCCACGCCGCCGCCCTCAAGGCCGCGCAGGACATTTCCGATCACCTTACCCCGCGCACCGGCGCGTATCACGAGATCTGGCTCGATGGCGAAAAGGTGCAAACCTCGGAAGAAGAAGTCGAGCCCATCTACGGCAAGACCTACCTGCCCCGGAAGTTCAAAATCACCGTCGCCATTCCGCCGTCGAACGACGTCGATATCTACGCGAACTGCCTCTCTTTCATCGCCATCGCCGAAAAAGACCAACTGGTCGGTTATAATGTAGCGGTCGGCGGCGGTATGGGCATGACGCACGGTGCGGAAGAGACATTTCCGCGCATTGCTGACGTTATCGGCTTCTGCACCCCCGAACAAGTGGTGGAAGTCGCTGAGATGGTGGTCAAGGTGCAGCGCGATTTCGGTTGCCGCACCGACCGCAAACACGCCCGTCTCAAGTACACCGTACAGGACAATGGCCCGGCATGGTTTTTGCAGAAACTCAACGAATACCTCGGCTGGCCTTTGCAGCCCGTGCGTCACTTTGTTTTCGAAAACAACGGCGACCGCTACGGCTGGGTCACCGATCCACAGGGCAACTCGCACCTCACCCTCTTCATCGAAGGCGGACGCGTCATCGATCGCCCCGGCAACCCGATTCGCACTGGCCTCAAGGAAATCGCCAAAGTGCACACCGGCGACTTCCGCCTCACCGCGAACCAGAACGTCATCATCGCCAACGTCACCCCCGCCCAGCGTCCGGTCATCGAGGCATTGGTCGAGAAATACGGCCTCGAAGACGGCAAAAAACGCAGCGCCCTGCGCCTCAACGCGCTGGCCTGTGTCGCCCTGCCCACCTGCGCGCTCTCGCTCGCCGAAGCCGAGCGCTACCTGCCCGTGCTCATCGATGACCTCGAAAAAGAAATCGAAAGCGCCGGCCTCCGCCATGATGCCATCACCATCCGCATGACCGGTTGTCCGAACGGCTGCGCCCGCCCCTACATCGCCGAAATTGGCTTCGTCGGTCGCGGTCCCGAGCGCTACAACGTCTATCTCGGCGGCGGCCATGCCGGCCAGCGCCTCAGCAAACTCTACAAAGGCGATGTGCCGCAGTCAGAAATCCCCGCCCTGCTCGGCCCCGTCATCCAGCGCTACGCCAAAGAGCGCGAGGAAGGCGAAAAATTCGGCGATTTCGTGATCCGCGCCGGCATTATCGCCGCCACCGTGCAAGGCGATGATTTCCACAAAAACATCGTGCCCCTCTGAGCTGCATTTCAACCACAGCAATTCTGCAAATTCTGAAATTCTGTCAAAAACCGCCACAAATCATCTCGGACATCCAAGTCAAAGTCGGACGCCGCTCCAGCAGCACTGATCACTGATCACTGATCACTCCGCACTCATCACTTCCTCCATGACCAGTGAACTAACAGCCGAAACCCTCTCCGGACAGCTTTCCCCGCTGAAAGCTGCGGAGCGCTTGCGTGTGCTGCACCAGGAGTTCGGCACCCGCGTCGTCGCCACCACCTCCTTCGGCCTGCAAGCGGCGGTGATGTTGCACCTGATCCATCACCACGCACCGGAAATCCCGGTCGTGTTCATCGATACCGGCTACCTCTTTCCCGAGACCTACCACTACATCGAGACCCTGATGGAAAAATGGCCGGTGGACCTGCGCACCTACATGCCCCAGCTCACCGCCGCGCGACAGGAAGCGCTCCATGGCAAGCTCTGGGAGCAAGGCAAAGAAGGCAATGACAAGTACGCGCTGATCAACAAAATCGAGCCCATGAACCGCGCGCTGCAAGAACTGGGAGCCGATGTCTGGCTCTCCGGCCTGCGCCGCAGCCAAAGCTCCACCCGCGTCAATCGCCCCTTCGCCGAGCAGCAGAAAAAAACCCTCAAGGTCTATCCCATCCTCGACTGGGCCGATGCGCAAGTCGCCGCCTACATGGCCACCAACAACATCCCGCCGCATCCCTTGGCCGATCAATACGTCACCATGGGCGACTGGCACAGCACCAGTGCCGCCGAGCAAGGCGTGGAAGCCGAAACCACCCGCTACAACGGCCAAAAATACGAATGCGGCCTCCACGAAGTTTCCCCCAACTCAGACTTCCAGATTTGACCGTGGCAGAGGCGTCCCCGCCTCCCTGCCAAAAATGGAAGCGCTTGCTTCAGTCCGCATGCCTTCCCGTCCTAACAGGACGACTCATACCAGCCCACGGAGAAACCGTGGGTCCCAAATCCCCAAAATATTATCGCGTCCCAACGGGACGCTTCATCGAGGCACGGGCTACCATCTCGCAGCTCGGTCTGATCAACGATGATGCCATTTTACCGCGACAGACCTCGTGCATTACTATGAGGCGTCGCGTAAAAGGCTAGCCTCACGCGATCTTGCCCGTTGGGACGCAGCAATTCTTATGGGTGATCTTACCCACGGATGCTCCGTGGGCTAGTATGAGTCGTCCTGTTGGGACGGAAGGACAATCGATGGATCATTCGGCCTTTGACGATTGCTCCGTCATTTACCCAAATGCAAGTGCCCCAATCCTTATGGGTGTCTATATTCTGCGGGAAATTGCACAGAACCGCCGAAGGCCGAGGCGTTGGTGATTTGGACGCGGACATCGTCAATGACGGTGCCGCCGGTGTAGGTGTTTACCCCCGACAGGGTGAAGCCGCCCAAGCCCGGGGCTGCTGCAGTGATCCCGTCATCGTTGTCGAAGGTAATGCACTGCCAATGCCGCTGATGGTGCCGGAAATGACCTTGGTTGAATTGGTAGTGGAGGTATTGTAAGCTCTGAGATTGTCGTTGAGCTGAATGGGGGCACTGATCGTGTCGTTGGTGGCTGAGGTGGTGGAGGTGAAGGCCAGCATGGCTGTGCCAGAGTCCGTCTGGTCGAAGGTGAGGATGCTGGTCGAGCCAAAGGCGAGAGTGAAGGCGTGGGTGCTGTCGCTGTCGCCGATGGTTAGATTGCCCACAGTGCGGACGCCGTTGAGGTTGATGGTGTAGGCACCGGCAATGTTGCTTTGGATGGTAGCTGAATCGCCTGCCGTATTGCCAACGTTGGCAGTACCACCCCAGTTGCTGGCAGTGGCCCAGCTCGCGGGGGAACCGGTGGTGGCGGACCAACTGCCGGAGGCGGCGGAAGACCATTGTGCAGGCAAAAGCGCGAGGCTGCTGATGAAAAGGAAGTGGGGGTTGATCAGGCGACGTGGCTTTATGGCGATGTGGATGTCTGAGGTTTGTTGATGAATATGGTAAGTTGAATCAGGGTAATGAAGGGTTTACTTTGCGTATTTTTCCAGAAGAAGCTTCAGATCGGGGCTGGATGGCCGCGGCGCGGCAACGCTCACAATGTTCCCGTTTTTGTCGAATACCATGAAGCGCGGAATGGCAGTGATTTTGTATTGCGTGCAGATCGGTGATTGAAACGCCGCGTCACCAATCAACTGTACGCCGCCGAGCTTTTTGGCCTTCACAAATGCCTTCCACTTGGTGAGATCCTTCATTTCATCGATGGAGTAGCTGATGAAAACCACGTCCTTGCCGGCCATTTCTTCCTCCAGCTTCTTGAGGTGGGGGATCTCGGCGACGCAGGGGCCGCACCAGGTGGCCCAGACATCGACGAGCACCACCTTGCCCTTGAAGTCGCCCAGGCTGAGCTTGGTTCCGTCCGGAGTGGTTCCTTCAAAGGGCATCGCTGGTTCTCCCTTGCCGGTCTTGTTGATGGTCAGGATAAAATCCGATACCAGTTTTCGTTGATCATCGGTGACGAGGTGCTTCCGGTATTGGTTCAGCTTGGCGATGTAATCATCGTCATAGGCTTTGGCGCGGGTCAGCACATTTTTGGCCAGATACCAACCCTTTACGGTTTCATTGGGCAGGTATTTGATCGCCGTCTCGGCCTGGGCGGTTTGCTTGTTAGGAAAGTCAGCGATGTGGGCAGTCTGCTGATACATGCAATAGACGCTGACGAAGTCCATGCCGAAATCAAAATTCATCGCGGTGTCATCGGTGAACCGGGGCGCTGAGGAAATCCGTTGATAGATCTCCGGATACTCCGCCGGCGTCGGATGAATTGTGCGCGGCATGTAGAGAAAGTGATAAAGCTCGTATTCGAATTCCGCTTCGACGAGTTTCGGGAAAAGACGATCAAAGCCAGTCTCGCCGCCTTTCGCACCAGTCAGGATCTCGTTCTTCGCCTTTTCCAGAGCGGGGAGAGTCGGAAACACCTCCTTGAAGGTATGATTGCCGCGCATCTGGTTGCACTTTTTCAGATCCCAAAGAGCTTTCGCCCAGTTTGCCAGTTGGGTGTTTTCACGATCATCAGCCGCGACCGAATAGGTCTCCCCGTCCATCGTGAGCTGCACGGTTTTGCCCGGAGAAAGGTAGAGCCGCGCCGCGCCGCCGCGTTCGCCCACTGTATAGAAGCCCGTGTATTCTGGCAGGAAGTAAAAGCCGAATGTCCCGTCCTTCGCCACCTTCACGCTGGAGTGCTTGACCGGAGCGCCATTGCGTACGGTATGGAGCGAAATTTCCTCCGGGATGCGGGGACCCGTATACCGCCCTCGGATCAGGGATATCGTTTCATCCTGTGAGAATCCGCAGAGAGTCAATAGCATGGAGCAGCCTGCGAGCCATGCGGCGATAGAACGTTTCTGGATGGGAGGCATCTTATGCGGATGGGCGGGACTGGTGGAATGGGATGAATTCATATCGGTTCAATGCGAGACTTGTACCCGGAGAAACCCTTTGGACGATAGTCCATCGGAGCCGTTGAGGCTGAATGTGCGGTATTCGTAGCCGGTGGGCGCTGCGGGTAATCCCGCGGTCAATGGCGCGACTACCGCGACGGTGGCGCTGAAACCAGTGAGATCTAGGCTGCCTTGTACGGTACTGGTGAAACCTTCGTGCGTGGCTGCAGGCGATGGTGAGCCGGAAAAGACCGGGGTGCCACTCCGAACGGCGATGGTGAGCAACATTTCTTTGTCCGTGCCCACATCACTGCTATCCAAAAGAAGCGGATGGATTTTGGCATGGGACGAACCATTGTTCGGGGTTCCTCCGTGCGCGAATTCCATCGCATTGCTTTCACCATCTCCATCCGGATCCGCAGCTGGACCGACGATGGCCAGGTCAGTTACTCCCGGATAAAACGTGCCGATCCAGGTCGCGTAGGGGGTTTTCACCAGAGCGATGTTGGTGCTGGTGACGCCGTTGTTGTAGTTATAGACCAGTGTATATCCGAAGGGAAGATCAGTCACGGTGCCAAAAGTCCCGGTCAACGCGCCAACGTAACTGGCGATCACGTAAGAGGATGCGGTGAGAGCGGTGCCGATGGAGTCGAAGTCAAGGACCGAGGATGCGCCAAGCGTCAATGGACCAGCTGCTGCCAGTTTATCAGTTGGCGTTCCGGCAGAGCCATCGGTTTCCACGCGCAGGGTTCCGTTGATGGTGGTGGTTTTGGTCGTTACGGTTCCGCATTGGAAGGTTCCGATTCCCGAGTTTCCGGGAGCAAGGGTTCCCGTGATGGTAACGGCACCCGGCATTTTCCCAATGCCGCCGAGGGTGGCACCACTGCTGACAAGGACATTGCCGGTTCCGGTCTGGTTGCCATTGACCAGCAAAGTGCCGGCGGTGACACTGGTAACGCTTGAGTAGGAGTTGGCTCCGCTCAGGGTGATCGTGCCGGTGCCGGTTTGCTTTAAGCCGCCGATCCCGCTGATCACGTTGGCAAACGCCATGTTGGAGCTGCGATTGAAATTGATCGAAGAGGTCGCAGCCGACAACGCAATCGATGCCGCGCTGAGGGTGCCGGTGCTGCCATCGAAATTGAGATTACCGGATGTCATGGTAATGGCTCCAGTGACACTGAGGCTGTTGAGGAACGAGATGGAGCCACCGCCTGACGAGCCGTTGCTGACGAGGGTTTCAGGAATACTCAACGCGTTCGGGAAAGTCATTTTAACCGTCGAGGAATTATCGATTTTGATGGTAAGATCCCCCAGGGCAGCGAAGGTCCCGTTCCAATTCGCCGAGGAGCCTGCCTGCAGGATTCCGCCATCTTCGACTGTCACTGCGGTGTTGTAATCATAGACAAGCGACCCGGCATTCGCGCTACTCGCCGTGGCTCCCGCTTTCACCAACAAGGTGGCACCAAATCCATCGGACCTCGTAACCGCAAGGGTACCGGCCTCGATTACAGTGGAGAGGTTCGTCACGGGTCCATTGACTAGGACTGTGCCGCCACCTTTCTTGGTGAGGGTGAAGCCGCCGCCGTTGATGGTGCCACCGGTGCCGACATCGAAACTGCCCGTTCCGCCCACCGAGGCATTTGCTGCGAGTGTGAGATGGCGGATGCCGCTCTTGCCGCTTGCGCCTGAGATGGTGGAGGTGCTTGAACTATTGATGATCGCACCTTTTGAGTCCCAACCATCTCCGCTGATGGTCGCGGAAAAGGAGCGCCCCGCATCCGTGAGGAACTGTCCGTTCACGTCCAGTTGCCCGGCAGCAGGGGAAGTGCTGGTGATCGTCACTCCTGCAGTGAAACCAAGAGCCTGGGGGGTGAGAAGTTTCAATTTACCATCACTGATCTGCACCGGACCCACGAACGTATTGAGGCCGCCCAAGTCCAGCCAGGCGTCGCCATTTTTCACCAAACCTTCACCGACACCCGCGATCCCGCCGACGCCATTGATGATGTAGTCATTGGTTCCCGTGCTGGTGAAAGTCATCTTGCCTGGAGTCACCGTAGTGACCAGATTGATCGTCTTGTTGAGTGGGGCGTCGTCAAAAGCCACTTTGTCCAAGTTGAAAAATGCACTGCCAGATCCTCCATTATCCCAGTTCACGTTGGATAGATTCCAGAGGGCATCGGCGGCTCCCGTCCACATGAGATCCGCCGCACCGCCGCTGAGGCTCAAGGTGATCTTGTTGCCTGTGAGCGGGTCCACGATGGGCGAGCTAAGGCGGGTCGTAGTCAACGCTGGCGAGAAGGTGATCGTGGGTGTGCCGGTGAGGCTTCCGTATTCGGCAAGAATGACGGCCGTTGTGGGTGCTGAGAGGAGGTTGACCGTAAGATTACCGCCTGAGAAGGCCATGTTGCCTGAGGACGTCAGCTTGCCAGCGGCGTTTCCATTTACGGCCAGTTCGATACTGCCACCCGTCTGATTGACGGAAGCGACAGGAATGGCCGTGACCAGACTCTGGGGTGTTTTCAATGTGCCTCCGGAAACGACCAGAGCGCTGGAAGAGAATGTGCTACGGACTTCGAGGGTTCCCCCCGAGACTGTAATCCCTCCAGTGTTGAGAAGGGATCCATCGACCAGCAATGACCCACCCGAACTCAAGCTGATCGGGGACGCTCCGGCGAGGCCCGCAGTGATCAGACTGGCTCCGTTTTGAATGATGGTGGGGCCGCTGTAGGTCGCGGCCTGGCTGAGAGTCAGGGTGAGTTTGTCACCGCTTCCACCAGTAAGAGTGAGCCCGAGTTTTTTTGTGGGGCCATCTTTGATCAGGCCGCCAAAAACAGGAGCCGTGATTGTGGCGGCCTGGCCTGAGTCAGTGCCGAAATCCCCGAGGGTGAGGACGGAATCGCTAGTGCCGTTGTTGGTGATGATACCGGTGGTAGTGGTCCCTTGGATGCGCGTAGTGGAAAGGTTGTGACCATTGAGGTCCACTAGGCCGGAAATCAAACGGATTCCGGTATTGCCATGGTTCGCAGGTGTGATGGCGGTGCCGGAAAACAAGTTGGTGTTGGATGAACCGATGACCAGAGCCCCATTGGCACCCACCGAACCCAGGCCCAAGAGGCGGGCATTAGTCCCGGTGCCGTTCAGCAGCAGGTTACCTGCGGTGAGGCTGCACTGAAGGAACGTGAGGGTGTAGTCGCCAGTGAGCTCCAGGGTGCCGGCACCGCCGGTGGTGCCAGCGCTTTTGGTGATAGTGCGCACGGCTACAGGACTACCGGGATTGTGAAAATACCTGCCATCCAGAGTGAGCTTGCCGCCTGCCACGATGTCGAACGTGGTGCTGTTCATGAGAAACGCCCCGGTGGAGGTAGTTCCAGAACCGCCACCGTTGGTGAGGCTAATCGTGTAGTTGAAAGCATCAGAGACCAGAACGGTCCTTGCCACAGTGTGGGCAAGGTTTGCGGTATCGCCGCTGGCGTTAACGATGCTGAAGCCCGCTCCATTGCCGAAGGTGAGATGGGCGGAAGTGTTTGTCGCACCATCCAGACGCACACTGGAGGTGGCGGGATTGGTAAAAGTGGCGGTGTCAGCAGACGCCGGAACGGTGGCGGGTGTCCAGTTGCCTGCGGTGTTCCACTGGGCGCCTGAGGAACCGGTGTAGTCTTGCGTGGCAGCCCATGCGCAAGGTAACGAACAAGCTGCGGTGATGACGGGAACGAGGAGTAGGGATGCGCGGAGTTTCATGGCTGAGTCGAGAAAGGAACTGTTAATTTCTAAATGTAATCAGGCTAGCAGCATCCATTCCCGTGTCTTTGTAAAATAGCGTTTTTTTCTTTTCGATATTGCGCAGAAATCGGGATTTTGTTAAGTGAACGACAAATGAAGCGAGTCACGACAATCGGGGTGGTGATGGATAATTTCCGGCCAGCGATTCTTGAGGGTGCCGGGGTCTATGCCCGTGAACACGGCATTCGGCTGGATGGCCGATGGTCGGTGCGTGCGGATTGGATGCCAGATCACATCGCCTGGGACGGGATTTTGGCGTATTTGGTGGATGGCAAGGACACCCTGGACCGGATTGCCGCACTCAAGTTGCCATTGCTTCATTTGGCTGGTTGGCTAGGGCCGCAGGCACGGCCACGCATGGAGCCGGACTTCGCCATGGCGGCGGCGCTCGCCGTGGCAGAGTTTCAAAGGCTGGGGCTAGCCCGGGTGGCGGGTATGGAATGGCGGCCTTATCCGATCGACCGGCGGGCGTATCGTGGTTTGAGATTGGCATTGCGCCAGGCAAGCATGGAATACGTGGGTTTATTTTCGTGGGAAAAGGGGATTTGGACAGACCAGATTCAGTCGCTTGCCGATGAGTTAATGAAAGTCGAACGACCTTTCGGATTGTTTCTCGTCCATGCCGGAGTGGCTTGGTCCTTGGTGGACGAATTGTTGGAGAGGGGGATCGGAATCCCGGAAGACATTGCGATCATCGTGATCGACAAGGACGTACAGCGCACGCCGGCCTTGGCTGCGGTGCCCTTGACAGCGGTGATGTTGGACGACTGGCAGGTGGGGTACGAGGCGGCGGCCTGGATGCACCGGATGATTCGCGGAGAGGAACACCACCAGCGGATCCTGAGAATCCCGCCAGCGGAATTGCTACGGCGGGAAAGCACAGGAGCGACTACTTATCAGGACCCCCTGGTGGCCAAGGCACTCCATGTGATCACGGGACCAGTGGATGCGGATCTCACTGTGGACAAACTCACGAGACTGGTGGGCGCTTCACGAAGGAATTTGGAACAACGCTTCCGCAAAGTTACAGGAAATACCCTCAATGCGGCGATACTACACCATCGTATTTCCGAGGCGAAACGCTTGCTGGGAAAAGGGATCGGATCGATCGCCGAGGTGGCTCAAGCCAGCGGATTTTCGTCAGTTCACTACTTCACTACCGCGTTCAAGCGCGAGGTCGGTGAAGCCCCCGGAGCCTTCCGCCGAAACAAAAAAGAGAAAAACCATCACCAGAAGTGAGCGTGTCTAGGTGTGCGAAAGCCAGAAATCCACCGCATCCCATGGTCGATCAATACATCACCATGGGCGACTGGCACAGCACCAGCGCCGCCGAGCAAGGCGTGGAAGCCGAAACCACCCGCTACAACGGCCAAAAATACGAATGCGGCCTCCACGAAGTTTTCCCCAACTCGGACTTCCAGATCTGACCGTGGCGGAGGCGTCCCGCCTCCTTGCCTAGAAATAGGAGCGCGGACTTCAGGGCAATGCCTTTAAGGATTCAACAAAGAAAGTCGCGAAGCACCCCGGGAATGCCGAGCCCCAGCTCGGCACGCTCACCCTGTGATGCGGTATCTGTCAGGAAATTCTAACAGGGTGTTCGCGCAAGCGTCATTCACCAATCATCCACGCGCCGAGCTAGGGCTCAGCGCTCCCAGGCTGTGTCGTGGTCGCATGGAATCGAGTGATCATGGTGTAGTAGGTGAATAGCGGTAGTAAACCTCCAGCATCAGGGTGCAGAGCGCAGTGCGGTAGATGACATTTTCGCTGCCGGTTCCTTGATACATCGGTGCCATGGCTCGCAGCTTGCCTTCGGGATTTTTCCACGTGCCATCGTCGTTTTGATTTTTGATCAATTCATCGCGCAGGACCGCGTTGTATTTTTTCCAATGATCGCCCCCTTGGTTTTTCATGGCGATGGACATGAAGTAGTGGCTGTAGAGATCGACATCCGGCGTTCCCCACTCCAGGCTGGCGTTTTGAGCGATGTATGCGGATCCTGACACGATTTGAGCGCGATACGCTTTCGGAGAATATTGCAGACCCAGCACCCCTGCGCCGGTTAGGGAAAAGAGACCGGGGTTCAGGGATTTCTGGCTGGTATAGCCAAAGCCGCCGCCGGCATGTTGGTTGTTGGCGATGTATCGCATTGCTTGCTCCATGCATCTGGCGTGATTGTTGAATGGCAGGCCCGTCCATTGCAACGCCTTCAGTGCCTCCACATGCCACGCCGCGATCGATAAATCGCCGCCGCGTGGTCCTGTCTGATCGTATCCATAGTCCCAGCTGCCCGATTCATGCTGATGGTCGATGAGAAATTGTCCCGCTTTTTGTGTGATTTCGTTGAGGTTGGGAATAGTGATGGACAGTTGTTTGCAGACACAAAGCATCTCGGCCAGTGCCTGCGTGGCAATGGCGTGTTCGTATGGCCAGAACTTGTCACCGGTGTTTTGTGACAACTTGCCGTTACCGTGGTTCAAGGAAGTCAGGAAGACCACCGCCTTGAGGACGGTTTCTCCAAATTCCTCCGAGAGCGGCGTTTTACAATTCCCCAGATAGGCCAACAACGCCAGGCCAGTCATGGCGGATTTGTTTTTTTCGCCCCATGATCCGTCGGGAGCCTGCGTGGATTTCATCCATCGCAGCGCTTTCATCACCGCCTTCTCGGACTCCGCCGTGGCTCCCGTTTTCGTGAGCTGTTCCGGATCCATGGTAGCGCTACAGCGTGCGCGCATGGCACCGGGCAAATACATAAAGTCGCCAATATCATTCCACTGTGCCACATACTCTTGGTCGGCCTCGGATAATTTCGCAATTTCGTATTCATACTCTTTGTTTTGTGGAGTCACGAGAGTTGCATGCGTATCCGATTTCCGGATCATCATGGCCTTAATCACTTTACCTTCCTGGTTGCGAAAATCGCGGAATTGACCGTTCACCGATAAAACCATCGGCGCGACAACCACGAGAATCCAAAACCAAACTCGGCAAAGCTTGTACGGAGCGTTGTGATTTTTTCTGAATCGGTAGGTCATGGTCATACGATATGATTCGCGATACTGTGATGGATTTGATTTCTTGCAATGCAAAAAGCGAACAGCTTTGCAATTTTCGACAGCACAAACAGGTAATTCATCCCATGCGCTTCATAGCTCTCATTTCTTTAGCTGTCCCTTTCACAAGCTGTGCCATTTTTGATGGAGCATCGGCTGGGAATTCCGTTTCGGCGCGGTGGAAGGTGGGGGATTTTGGCGTGGACTTTCAGGCGGGTCCGCGCGGTAGGGCGGAGAGGTCTTATTCGTACTATCGGATCCGCTACACGGCTGCGGAAGTGTCGCTGCGCGAATTGGTCATGGAGAGCGCTCACAGTCTTGATGGATTTGAGTGCGTGACAAATGGCGATCCGAAAAAATGGATACGCATCATTCCTGACCCCAACGGCAGGGCCCTCTTGATCGAGGAGGAAATTCCGAATGATTGCGGACCATGCTCGAATTATCTGTGGGTCCACATGGATTCGGATGATCTCATGCAGGGAACCTATCTTCAGCTTCCCTCGAAAGTCACCGGCCCGCCGGGACAGGGAATCGATTACGAGTATCCCCACGTGATCGCTCTCGATGGCAATCAGATCAAATTCAGCTATTCGTCAGAAGCGCCAGTCACCCGGCGGATCGATCTTATCGAAAAGTCGGATCGCCCCACGCCGCCAGGATAGTGTCCTGAGGGAAAAAATCGATGCCTTGCCACAGTGAGTCCACGATTTTGCTGGTCTGGGCCTCGTTTCTGCGGTATTCCTTTTTTAGCCGTTTCCCGGACGGTCGCAGTGTGGCGCGAGCCAGGCTGAGGAAAGTCCGGACACCGCAGGGTAACGTGCCTCGTGAAAAGTGAGGACAGGGGAATCGTGAGAGACCTTTGATGGAAAGTGCCGCAGAAAATACACCGCCGATGGTCCCGCTTGCGGGAATCAGGTAAGGTTGAAATGGTGGGGTAAGAGCCCACCGCGCCGAGGGTAACCGAGGTGGCAGGGCAAACCCCACGTGGTGCAAGACAGAACAGGGGAGAGCGACCCGCTCACATCTCCGGGTAATAGTCGCACTTCACGCAAGTGAGGTCCTACGCGAGTAGGGAGAGAAATGACCGTCCATGGATGCCGCAAGGCCTCCGGGACAGAATCCGGCTTACAGGGAAACGGCGCCCCCTCGCGGGCAAAAAAACAGGCGACCCTTGCGGATCGCCTGTGGAAGGAAGTGTCGCCTGTCCGTCTTATTGGGGAAGGAGAACGTTGGGCTGAAGGGCGTTGGCACCTTGACCCCAGACGGTGCCGATTCCGGAGCCGAAGAGGGTGTTTCCACCGCCGACGCGGATACGGTTGTCGTTCGGATTCAGACGCTCGGAGCGGGCGGAACCGTCCACGCGCAGGTAAACGCCGCGATTGTCATAGGGATCTGCCTTGAACACGGCGTCGTTGCCACCGGTTTGCACAGGAGCGCAAAGAACGGGAATGCCGCCGTTGTCGGAAGTGCTCAGGCCACGGACACCCGTGTTGCTGGAACCACCGGTGACTTGCACGTAGGAGAATCCGCACTCGCCTTGAGTGAGAATGCGTCCTACGGGATTGATCACATCGTCGGGTTTGCGGTTGCCGGCGGGGTTGCCACCTTTGGCAAAGAAGATTTCCTCGGAACGGGTGTATCCACCAGCGATCAACTGACCAAGCAGGTTGTTGGCGAAGCTGCCGGTGAAGGCCTGCAACTCCTGGCTTTGGGTGGCCGTGTTCTGGTCGGGGAAGGTCCCCATGTCTTGTTCAAAGTCCATCAGCACCAGATAAATCTGCTTCGAGTTGCTGATCGCCTGTGTCATGTCCATCTTCTTGCGTTGCTTGAGGATGGCGGGTGTTGCGAGAGCCGCGAGCGCGACGATGATCGCGATCACGACGAGGAGTTCCACGAGTGTGAAACCTTTACGGGTCCATGGTTTGGTTTTCATATATGTATGTGTTTGGTTTTGTATGGTGGAGCGAAGCTCCGGGTTATGATGCCGGCACAATTGTGTCGGTTAGGGAAAGATAGAACCGGGTCCGGTGAAAGCAAGGAGAAAAGTGGGAAATCAGAAAATGACGCATGAGCCGCGGTGATGAGCCATGGGGCATTTTTTACCTCGGCTCGGGGAGCAAAAATCGCATCCGGACATTCTGTTTTCGGAAAAAAATCAAAAAAATCGTGTCTTTTTCTTGATTTGTCGGGATTTGTCCCCTACAACCCGCCCCCCGCCCATGTCCGAACGCACGCTCAAGATCGCGATTCCGAAGGGGAGCCTCGAGGCTCCCACGGTAGAGCTGTTGGCCAAAGCGGGCTATGAGGTCTATGTTTCCTCGCGCGGGTTGCGCCCCGCTTCGAACGACCCGGAGCTGGACATTTATCTGATCCGCGCCCAGGAAGTCGGGCGCTACATTGACCAAGGTTTCCTCGATTGTGGCATCACGGGCTATGACTGGGCCTATGAAAATGGCGCCGATCTCGTCGATCTCGCCGAACTGCCCTACTCCCGCGCCACGGCTCGCCCTACTCGTTGGGTGCTGGTGGTGCCGGAAGATTCGCCCATCCGCAAGCCGGAGGATCTGGAGGGGAAACGCATCGCCACCGAGGGCGTGGGGATCACCCAGCGCTACCTCGCCGCCAAGGGCATCAAGGCCGAGGTGGAGTTTTCCTGGGGTGCCACGGAGGTGAAAGTCCCCGATCTTGTCGATGCCATCGTGGATGTCACGGAAACCGGCTCCTCGATCAAGGCGAACAAGCTGCGCATCGTCGATACCCTGCTGACCTCCTTCCCGCACTTTTACGCCAGCCCCGCGGCGGCGGCGGATCCGTGGAAGAAGAAGAAGATGGATTGCATCGCCCTTCTGCTCAAGGCCGCCCTGCTCGCCCGCGGCAAAGTAGGGCTGAAAATGAACCTGCCCAAGGCCAATTTGGCTGCCATCACGGAAAAACTGCCTTCCCTGCGCCGACCCACGATTTCCCAACTGACCGATGAAAATTGGATTGCGGTGGAAACAGTGATTGACGAAACCGTCGTTCGCGACATTATCCCCGAGCTGATCGCTCTCGGAGCGGAAGGAATCATCGAGTATCCTCTCAACAAAATCGTTCCCTAACCCTTTTTCTAACAACCGACAAACACAACCATGGGTTCCATCAAGAAACGCCGTAAAACCAAAATTAACAAGCACAAGCGCAAAAAGCGCATGAAACAGAATCGCCATAAGAAGCGTCTGCGCTACAAGTCCTAGTCTTGACTGCGCCCACGCGTTTCTTATCAGATCCGATTTCTTTCCCAGAAACCCGCCTCCCGGCGGGTTTCTTTTTTTACTCCTCCCGCGCCTCGGTGGTGCCGAAGATTTCGCGCGCATCCACTTCGGAGCCGAGTTCTTCCACCTGCCACTGGCGGTCCACGTTCAGTCGCACGGTCGCCAGGTGCTTCATCGGCCACTCGTGCGGGGCGATCATCGAGAGCACATTGCCGCGGCTCATCGCGTAAAGGTAATACGTTTGCCCGACCACCGGCTCGAACTGGATCGATGCCTCGTAGACCAATTTGTTCCAGTTGAAATGATCGATCGCCCGCAGGTATTGCTCGCGCAGCTCGCGCAGCTTTTGCTGCAAATCCCGCTGCACTTCACTGATGCCGCGCGATTTGAAACTGCTCAAGTCATTCGGCACGATCGGCGGACTCAAGGTGGAAACCGGATAAGGCATGAAGGCGCGTGATGGCTGGCTGGGAGTGTCTGACATGGTGGCGAGCTTTCCTATCGCACAGTTTGCGCATTTGGCAAATCCGAGACCCCTCGTACGACATGCTTCACGCTCGACAATCCGCAGGCATTTGCTAGCTCTCATGCATGAAAACATTCATTCTCTGGACCACGACCGTCATCGCCATGACCCATGCCGTGGCACTCCACGCGGCGGAAGGCCTCTGGCAATCGTTGTTTGATGGCAAATCGCTCGCTGGCTGGACCACCGTGGAGGGCAAGCCTCCCGGCGATGGCTGGAAAGTCGTGGACGGCACCTTGCATCTGAATGGGGCAGGGGGCAACATCGTCACCGCCGGGGACTACAGCTCGTTCGAGATGGAATGGCAGTGGAAAATCAACAAGAAAGGCAACAATGGCGTGAAGTACTGGGTCACCAAGGTCGCCGGCAAGGAGTGGCTGGGCATTGAATACCAGATGATCGATGACGGCGGTCATCCCGACGGCAAACCCGGCAGCAGCCACGCCACCGCCAGCATTTACGATATCAAGGCCGCCGCCCCTGACAAACCGCTGCGTGCGGCAGGCGAGTGGAACCACAGCCGTATCATCGCCAAAGACGGGAAACTCCAGCATTTCCTCAATGGCACATTGGTCGTGGAGCTGGATAGCAAAGCCGAAGAATGGAAAACCCTGCTGGGCAAAAGCAAGTTCCGCAACAAAACCGGCTTCGCACCCGGCACGGGGAAAATCATGCTCACCGATCACAAGGATCCAGTCTGGTATAAGGATATCCGCATCCGCCGGCTTTGAACGGCGTGATCGAAGAAGTCTGCGAATCGCATTGATTTTCGCCCGCGTTGCGGCATGATGAACCTTGTCATGACCCGCTTGCTGTTGCTTTTGCCCGCGCTGTTGTTTTCCTCCTGTGCCACCTGCTGGCGCGGTGGCGAGCCCTTGCGCCCCACGGAACTCTCTTCCTTGCAGGCGGTGGCCAAGGATTTTTCCCAGGCTAAAAACATCAAGGTTTATCACGGCCTGGCGCATCCCAAACGCGATCCGAAGATTTACGCGGAACAACTGCGCACCGTGCCGCATCAGGCATTCCAGGGGTTTGAGTTTCACCGTCAGCCGGAAAAGGTCTCTCCCCAACTGGTGAAGGCGGTCGTCGATCTCTACTGCGATCCCGCCTCCCACCAGGCCCTCGCCTCGCCGAAAACGACCTGCGCCGGCTTCCATCCCGATTATGCTCTCGTGTGGTCGGACGCGAAAGGCCAGCGCGTGTTCCAGATTTGCTACGGCTGCCATGAGTGGAAATACTTCGGCCCGGGCGGTGTCCTGCACACCGACATCAATGAGCCGGCCTATGAGGAAAAAATCACGAAGTGGCTGCCGCCGAAACCCTAACGTTTTTTTGCCGTGTCAGGGGAACCGCTGCCGCGTTCTGAACTGAGCCAACGTGGTGCGGTGGTTCTGGCGCTGGCGGTGCTGGCCTTTATCATCGGCATCGCCCGCACCGATGGGGCCCTGGCCAGCATTGGCCTGATCCTCGGGTTGCTGGTGCCGCTCGCGCGCTGGCTTGGCAGAAAGAATCTCCGCCACCTGCACGTGCGCTGTCAGGCGGCATCGCGCACGATGGCAGGGCAGCCTTTTCCCGTTTTGTTAGAAATGCGGCGCGGTCCCGGCGGTGGTGCGGCGCAAGCGATTCACCTGCGCATCCAGTTGCCGGGTGGCAGCAGCCATTCCTGCACGTTCGGTCGGATCGATGCGGAATCGGCAGCCATGCGCCAGGAATTCTTCGCCTTGCCGCAGCGTGGTGACATGCGGCAGTTGCCGTACGGCTTGGAGTCGGACTTTCCGTTGGGACTGTGGAAACAGGCGCAACAAGGAGTGATCGCTCATCCGCTCTGTGTGTATCCGCGTCCCTTGGTATCGAAGAAGCTTTCCATTCCCGGATTATGGCGCGAGGCGGCGGTGACGGCCGGGGCCAGCATGGCGTCCGCATCGGGTGACATCCGCGGGCTGCGCCCGTGGCGCGCGGGGGATTCGCTCAAGCGCATTCATCCTGCCGCCAGTGTGCGCGCCTACGCGCGCGGCACCGGCTTGATCGTGGCCGAGACGGACCCGCCGGGATTTTCTCCACGCCATGTGACGGTGCTGTTTCACTCGTATGCCGGTGATCGAGCCATCATCCGGCCCGAGCTCTTTGAGCGCGCGCTTTCCTATCTTTGCGGCACGCTGCGCACTCTTTCCCAGCAAGCGATCCCCGCCACGCTGATCGCGGACTTTGATGGCTGGATCGAGCACTCCTGTCGCAATCGCAAGGAGCTCACCCCCTTGTTGGAGCACCTCGCTCGCGTGCGCCGGCAACAGGGAACGGAGCTTCACGAGCTGCAGCGTGTGCAGCGCCTGCTCGATGGAGATTCCTCCTTGATCGTCATCTCCGATATGCCGCCCGATACCTGGCGCAGTGCCATGATCACACGTGAAATGCCCACACTCATCCTGCCAGTCCGTCCGTCCGCCTCACGGCGTGACACAACCCCCGCTAAACGATGAAACGATGGTGGAGCATAGTCCTGGGGGCATCGCTGGCGTATGGCGCCTTGCGCTACTGGCCGACGCAGGGATCGGCCGCGGGAGCCGCGCTGACAGCCAGCGCCTTGCTGCTGTTAGGCTGGTGGCTGGGGGCGGGCGCGCGCGGCACAGCGGCACGCTCATGGCTCGCCACCCTGCGGGCCTCTGCCATCGCTCTTTCCAGCGGTTGCCTGCTCAGCCTGTTTTTCCTCCATGCCCCGGCGGCGCTGGATGACGTGTCCGAGCAAGTCATCACCGTCCTGATGCCCAGCCAACAGCGGCAAATCAAAAAAGTCGAGCAACAGGTGAACAAACCCAAACCCCGGTCCGGAAACTGGCTGTGGAATGAACAGACCATCCGCCCCCTGCCGCGCCGCGCCAATCTCAAGCCGGGCAATCAACCGGAAGTTTTCCTGCAATTGGAAAACCCCGCCGATGCGCCCAAGCTGCTCGCCCGCCGCGCCTATGTTGGAGCCTTTGCCCTCGGCACCTATGCCGATGCGTCATGGTCGCTCACACCCGCCGATACCGCGAATCCGCCCGCCTTCCCCGCACGTCCCGGCGCGCTGTTTCGCTACGAGATTTTCCACCCGAATGATCCCTCCGGGCAAACGCCTCTCTGCGCCTTGCAAGGCATGATCGATGCGGACATCGCGCCGCTGTCCTATCGTGGCGACGGCATCCTGCTCCTGCCGCCAAGTGACGGGCCCATCGGCTACCGCTACCGCGCCCGGTCGCGTCCCCTGAGCGTGGAAGATCTCGACGATACGGCCACCGCCGCCACGCGCACCTCCGTGCCGCCCGCTTGGTTGGAGTTGCCCGATGACGAAAATCTTGTCATCGGCATCCGCGGCCTCAATGCCGAAAACATCACGGCCGGTTCGCTCAAACAACAGCTGCTCCAGGTACGCGACGGCCTGCAACAGGAGTGCCGGTATTCGCTCGATATCGATAATCCTGACAACCGCGATCCGCTGACCAATTTCCTCTTTCATGAAAAACGCGGACACTGCGAACTCTTCGCCACCGCCGGCGTCATGGCGGCCCGCGCGCTGGGAGTGCCGGCGCGCATCGCCTATGGCTGGACCGGCGGATCCTACTATGAAACTAGTAATTTGTTCGTGTTTCGCGCCCGCGAGGCCCATGCCTGGACCGAGGTGCTGATCGCCGATGTGGGTTGGGTGGTGCTGGACTGCACGCCGCCCGCCTCCATCGGCAACAGCCGCGCCGCGCCTCCCGGAGAAACCCCACTCGCGGAGGAGGAAAATGAAACGGAGCAGGAGGCGGAAATGGCCGAAAATTCCAGCCTCGGCGTGTTTTCCGCCGTGCTCGGCATGGTCACGCTCGTCTGCGCTGTGCTGGCGCTGCTGCTCTCCCACTGGTCCAAGCGCGGTGTTTCCCCTTCCGCCGATGGCAGCGCGGCCGCCCATCGTCCGGCGGGCTACTATCGCGCGTTTGTACAGCTGTGTCAGAAGCGCCGCATCACCATCAAACCGCATTTGACCCTGCGACAATTGTTGCGGAAATTCCCCGAGGCATTGCCCTTCGCCGCTCTCTTGCAGCGCTACCATTATCAAACCCGCTACGGCCAATCTTCGCCCGACCCCACCACGGAGGCTGCTCTCAAGGAACAAATCCGCCGCAGCGAGTGAGGCTCACGGATGTGCTTGCATCGCCGCATCCAATGCCGCGATTTCCTCCCGCATGTTCAGGCGCGCCTGTGTCTCAAGCTTCTGGAAAGGCGGAGTGTGGTAGATTTGCCGGGAGAGGAAATGGACAAGGATCGCCCGCCGACCTGGCAGAAACCGATCCTCGGGCACCACCGCGTATTCGCTTCGGATGGCGGTCCGGTAGGCGGCGTAGTCCTCGGGTGCTGATCCGAGAATCGAAAGATCAATGTCGATCATCAGATTTTCGTCATCGCGCCCGCTCCGTGTGCGTTTGAGATCAGTGGCCAAAATCAACCGCTCTATCTCATCCGCCAGTGAGGCCGGAATCCATGCGGCAAGACATTCGCGGAAAAACCGGGCGCTCCTCTCTTCGTTGTCAGCGCCCAGCGGGTCGTAGATCGCATCGTGATACCAAATCGCCCATTCCATGGCATCATTGCTTTCCCCCACCGCATCCATCCATCCCAGCATGCGGTCGATGTGGACCAGGTTGTGATACTTGCGGTGATCCTCGCCGTAGTGATGCACCAGCGTCGCATACGCATGCTGTGAAATATGATCGGATAGCCCCAGCCGATGGCTGAGTTCCCGGAACCGTGCGGAAGTGGCATACTCCATGTTATGCCATCACCCTAGCATCGCAGAACCGATGACCGCAAGGCCGGATTCAATCGGTGACCGCCGGGTCCTCGTCCGCTTCATCGGCATAAAAGGCCAGCCCGGGCTTTCGCGACGGCAGGATCGCACGCCACCAGGCGAGGCGTACCCCTTCTTCGATTTCCGTCTCAGGACACAAGCCCGCCTCTCGCGCGGTGGCGATCAGGTCACGGATCTTCGGTTCCGCCGCCATCGCTTCCACCACGATCTGACGGGCCTCTTCCTCGCTGTTCGCGCTGGCGCGCCTGCTGGTGTAAAAGTCAACCCCGGAAATATCCCCATCGCCGAAATCGACCTTTAGGTTTTTCGTATGAAGCAGGAACTGATAGATGGGCATGGATTTTGTTAGGTAAGGATGGCAAGTGCCGTAGCACTGAGTCTCGCATGATCTTGATACCTCGCGGTGCGCGGCCATCGCTCTGCAACGTCACTAACACTACCGCCGCCTTCGTAAGAAAATTTCAACCTTTCAGTTTTTCAGCGTTTCAATGATCAGCGTTTCCGCTCAGACCACCTCAGGCGCTGGCGGGCTCTCATGGCGATGCGGATGCGTGCCATCGTCGCGCCGGTCCATCGCGCGGATGATTTTCAGATAGAACAGGGTGCCCATGAAATACAGCACCGCCGTGGTGAGAAAGACCGCCCAGTAGGGGAAATCCGCCGCACGCAGAACCTGGAACACCCGCGCCGCCAGCCACCACGCGCCGCTCCAGATCGCACCGTTGCAGGCGCTGACCAGTTCGCGATTGCGCTCGCCCACATACGACATCGTCAGCTCGCTGATCGCCGGTCCCGCCATGCTCATCAGCGGTTGTCTGACGATGAAACAGAACACCGCCAGGGGCAGCGACCACAGCAGGTGATTCCACAATTCCGTGAGACCCATGATCATCAGAAGCAGCACCGCGATGCTCTGCACGCCGATGATCGCACCGCGCCATCCGTAGCGGCGGCGGATTTCCGGCACCATCAGCCCGGTGAGCAGCACCAGCACATTGCTGATCGTGCCGTAGGTGGAATACTGCGACGAGCTCACCTGATGCACGGTATTGAAAAACAGGTTGAGAAACTGGATGCTCAGTCCCGCCCCCGTGGCGATGACGATGGACGGCAGCAGGGAACGCAGCAGCACGGGCATGTCCTCGCGATGCAAATGCAGCCATTTTTTCGACACCGAGGGATCGGGCGGTGGATCCGGCATGCGGGCATAAAGGAACGGCGCGCCGAACCCCGCCAGCGTCAGCAACAGCAAGGTCGCGTATTCGTCCAGCACGACATGCCAGCCGAAAAGATCGATCTGCCCCATGCCCTGCAACACGCTGGACAGCAGGCCGCCGCATATACTGGCCGCCGCCCAGGTGGCGAACATCAGGCTCAGCGCCTCGCTCGATTTCTCGGCACTGACCATGCGCAGCACCATCGGCATGCTTCCCACGTTCAGTATCAATCCGGCAAATCCCATCAGCAAAAAACACCAGGACGCCGCGCCCATCGCCCCGTGCTGCACCGCCTCCAACGAAGCAAGCGCGGTCAACGGAAACAACACCGCGCCGATTACCAGCGGCCAGCGCAGACAACGCCCGCGCAACCACAAGCCCGCCGGGATCGCCAGAAAAAAGGTGCCCACAAAGCGCTGCGATGTCAGCGCTGCGATCGCAGGGTCATCGAGATGATGCGAACGCAAAAACAAGTTCAGCAACAGGAACTGCGCCGTATTGATGAGGTTGATCAAAAACTGCCCCACGGCAAACCACAACACGCAGCGCGGCAAGGTGCCGTATCGTTGCAACCATGAGGGCATGTTCGGCATGCGATTACGCGATGCGCGCCTCCCCGCTGTGACTCTGTCCACACTCTCCGGAAGGAGAAAGATCCGCGATTCGATGGACAAACAATTTCATGCAAACCCGACCGGCACGGGGCGGCTTCGAGTCTGCGAACTTCCCCCCGCCGGTCAAGCCGAAACTGCGGGGATTTCCCCGGAACAAGTTGGTTGCATTTGGAAGATCGCCTGGTGAATCACCAGAGTCTACCGTCGCGCCATCGTGTGTGCGGAAGCCAGGTGATTCGGGAAGGATCCGTTCCGGAAGCCTCGCCCTGAAGAACCGCCTGACGGACGGCGGGTTCCAGCTCGCGGAAGGATGGGCAGCGGGCACCAATCACCGCGCCTATTTTGTTGTTGTGAATATCCATCTTATGGGAATCTTTTCCGCCCCACTCACAGATCCATGTCGTCAGGCTGACCGCCCATTCACCCAAGGTGTAAGAGACCGTCGCGCTGGCCAGGGCATGACGATACGCGTCAAGCGGCCCATGCCTACCTCCTTCCAGATCCGACCGCAAAACGTGGCTCCAGGTAAAGACGATGACAGACACCGGATACACGCACAAGAGGAGGGTGATCGCAAAAACACGGCGGCGAACTTTTGTTTTCATCATGTCAGCGAACGTCCCCTTACAGCGTGCCTGTCAATTTGTCACAAATAATTTGAGCTGGGTTTCGTGTTTTGCGCGGACGATGCATTTTCCAACCGGAGGAGGCAACATTCCGCTTACGGGCGGGACGAATGATGCAATACTTTTCGCCAAACGAGCAGCAAGAAGCTTGTTGGCAGCCTGCTGTTCTTAAGTCGCGCTCGCAGAAAAGTAAACGTATCCGTCTTCCCAACCAACCATGATTCGCGCGTTACCGTCAGGCGAATAATATTGCGGTTCTTGCTTTGGCTTCCACCAGTCCAAGTCGAAACGGATCCATGATTTGTGAGTCCACGGTTTTCCTGGTTCCACCTTGTGGGTTGCGCCTACTTTTCGCGCGTATTCAGCGACTTGCTCTCGTGGTATTCTGGCTTTCAATAAGCGAATAAAATCACCGCTCATACCCGAATCCCGATA
The DNA here is from genome assembly GCA_947462875.1 of Verrucomicrobiia bacterium. GTDB lineage: Bacteria > Verrucomicrobiota > Verrucomicrobiia > Verrucomicrobiales > Akkermansiaceae > UBA956. The sequence goes on along the minus strand of CANHQJ010000003.1, from coordinate 204,003 downwards.
GAACTCGTTGATGTCACTGGCACCTTTTGGCAAATTGCGAACGGCGCTGGAGGGCACGACATGGTCCAGAAGCCAAATGAGCAGAGAACCTGCTGCTACCACAGCTAGCGTCCAGGAACATCCTCGCGATAATTTTTTCATTTTTTCCAGAGGCTGCATTCTATTACAGCTTGCCTATCCCTTTGTCAAAAGGCCCCGGAAAACGATGGCCACGCGATGGATCGTAGGGGAGGTCTGAACCGTTACAGTGTGGAGGGTGGGCGGGGCGGGAGTCCGTGGGATTTTGTTATAGGGCGCTTGGGTTCTTTGGGGGCGATGACACCCGTCAATATCAGAAAGCTGATGGCTAACAACAGACTGCTTACGGCTCCGTCGATGAAAACCAGAAATTTCAATGTTCTGACGTCATTATGTTGTGACGCGTTGATCAAATTCGAGAAAAATCCCCACAAGGGGATCAGGGCGAACGAGGTCCAGGCTTCGCGTAACGATTTACGACGAACGGGGTCTTCCACCTTCATCGAGAGGTAAATCAAGGCAAGCAAGTAGGCGATTTGGATCCAGCTCATGGGGGGGAGTTCTTTCAATGATGGAATGATTTGTTGGTCTTGTGGACGCTCGTTTTATCTCAGCGGTTTTGCGTCCCAAGTATGTGATTTTTCCCGAAGATTGCAAACGGTTTCACTGCTCATGGGGCGTTTGCGCTGTTGCAACGCGCCACGGTCACCGACACAGATCGATCGCCGCTTTCAGGGCTTCGAAGCCGGGTTTTTGCCGGGGGGTGAATTCCTGGCCCAGCCAGCCGGTGTAGCCTACTTCGTGCAAGCACGCGCAGATCGCCTTGTAGTTGAGCTCTTGCTGATCATCCAATTCATGCCGACCCGGCACGCCCGCGGTGTGGAAGTGGGAGATGCGGTTGTGATGCTTGCGGATGGTGGCGATCACATCGCCTTCCATGATCTGCATGTGATAGATATCGTAGAGCAGGCGGAAATTCGGCGAGTCGATCTCATCCACCAGGGCCGCGCCCCACTCGGTGTGGTCGCACATGTAGTCGGGATGATCGACTTTCGAGTTCAGCAATTCCATCACCAGAATCACACCATGCTGCATGGCATAGGGCAAAATGCGGCGTATGCCGGAGGCGCAGTTTTTCAAACCGGTCGCATCGTCCATGCCATCTCGATTGCCGGAAAACAGAATCAATTGCTTGATGCCAGCCGCCGCCACTTGCGGGATCATGTCTCGGTACAGCGATTCGAGCACATCGTGATGCTCGATGCGGTTGAAGGCTTTTTCGATCGTGCCTATGCCCTCGGGGCTTTGCGGAAATGTCGCGATCGCACAAGTCAGGCCATGCCGATGCAGCACCGGCCACTCGGCGGGGCCGGTGAGCTCGATGGATTCATAACCGAGCTTTTTCACTTCCTGGCAAAACTCCTCTAACGGCACTTCCCCATAGCACCAACGACAAACGGAATGACGGTATCCTGACATACGATTGTTAGACAATGACTTCTCTTCCCAACACCGCCACCTCGATGCGGCCTTCGTGCAACGGATCGAGCGCTTCTTTCAGCGCATCAGAGGCATTTTGTTCACCGTGGACGAGGAAGACACGCTCCTTCGGTCCGGTGATGCGGGAAAAATACTCTAACAACTCGGAGTGGTCGGCGTGGCCGGAAAAGCTGTCGATTTTTTCGATGTGGGCGCGCACCTGGTAGCGGTCGCCCAGAATCGGCACCTCCTTTTCGCCTTCGCGGATTTTCCGACCCAGGGTGTTTTCCGCGCAGTAGCCGACGAAGAGCACGGTGTTTTTCGGATCGCCGATGCCGTTTTTCAAGTGGTGCAGGATGCGCCCCGCCTCGCACATGCCGGAGGCGGCGATGATGATGGCGGTGCCTTTGAGTTCGTTCAGCTCCTTCGAGGCCTTCACCGCGCGGATGAGCGTGAGGTTTTCGAAACCAAAGGGATTCTCGCGTTCGAACAGATCTTCGTAGACGCGGTGATTGAAGCCCTCCGGATGCAGGCGGAAAATTTCCGTGGCGCTCACCGCCAGGGGGCTGTCCACGAATACCGGCACGTCGGGGATGATGTTTTGCTCGAACAGCTTGTGCAGCACATACAGGATCTGCTGCGTGCGCTCGACGGCGAAGGCGGGGATGAAGATTTTCCCTTTGCGCTTCAGAGCCTCATTGATGACGGTGCCGATGTGCGCATCCACACCGGCGGGCACCTCGTGCTCACGTCCGCCGTAGGTGCTCTCCATGATGAGGATGTCGATGTTTTCCGCGATCGCGGGGTCGTTGAGCAGGTCATTGTTGCCGCGTCCCACATCGCCGGAGAAGAGCAGGCGCTTGTGCTTGCCGTCCTCCTCGTCGTCGATCTCTAACAACACCTGCGCGCTGCCGAGGATGTGGCCGGCATCGAGAAAGGTCAGTTTCACGCCGGGAGCGATGAGCATGGGGCGCTCGTAGTTGATCGTGACGAACTGGCGCAGGCAGCGCTCGGCATCCTGTTCGGAATACAGCGGCTCCACAGGCGGCAGGCCCTTGCGTTTGTTGTGTTTGTTGAGCCAATCGACATCGCTTTCCTGGATGCGGGCGGAGTCGGCGAGCATGATTTGGCAGAGGTCGCGCGTGGCGAAGGTGGCGAAGATGTTTCCGCCGAATCCCTTGCGGCAGAGGTTCGGCAGGTTGCCCGCGTGATCGATGTGCGCGTGGGAGAGTACCACGGTATCGATGGAGGTGGGCTCGAAATAGGGGAAATTGCAATTGATCTCGTAGCCTTTTTCCCGGTGTCCCTGGTAAAGCCCGCAATCGAGAAGAATACGTGAGCCGTTGATTTCCAGCAAATGCTGCGATCCGGTAGTCGTGCCCGCCGCTCCACAAAAGGTGATTTTCATTACCCACTTCTAATCGCGGTTCTAGCAACTGACAAGACACAAATGACAAGAGCCCGCCGTTTCCAGCGGGCTCTTTTTACCTGGGGAGGGGGTCTGGCGGAAGTGTGACTTACTTCTTCAGCTCGAAGTTGCGGGCGGAGGGTTTGTCCGCTGCGGGGAAGTCTTTCGGGATTTCCTGGGTGACCTTGCCCGTGGCCGCCCATTCGGATCCGCGCAGGAATGTCACGATGAAGCCGACGCCCTGGAACGCCTCCGTATCATGGCCCAGGGTGGTGTGGAAAACACGACCTTTGCCATAGCTGAGCACCATCAGCATCGGCTCGTTGCGTCCGGCGTTTTTCAGGTCAGGCGTATCGGCCGCGGTGGCGAGAATGGTCATGTTTTCGGCGGGACCGCGCAGCTTGGAGTAGCACTCGTCTTTGCTGTGCATCCAGAAATCCGGCAGACCCTTGGTGATCGGGTGCGTTTTGTCGCGCATCGTGATCACGAATTCCTGCTGAGGACCATGCGAACCGCAGCCGCCGGGGCCGTCATCGCGCACGACTTTGCCATTGGCATCGTAATACACATAGGGTCCGGATTTCTGGTTGCGACCGCCCCAGCCGCCGAGCCCGATCATTTTGTTGAACTCCGGCCAATTCGCCCAGCTGTTGTTCGCCGCGTGCACGACGACAAGGCCGCCGCCATTTTTCATGTACTCTTCCAGATTTTTCCGCGTCTGCTCCGGCCAATCCGCCGCGCCGTAGCCGAAGTTGCTCACGACGATGCTGTATTTTTTGAAATCGGGCGAGAAGCTCGGATCCGGCACCGGTTTGTCCTTGCCCTCCGCTTCGGGCGCTCCGGCCAGCGGCAGCCAGTCTTTTTCGCGCTGGAAGTTGGAGATGAAACGCGTGCGTGCCACTTCCACCTCGAAAAGTCCGCTGTTTTCGAGATATTGTTTCATCATCACCGTGGACTTCGGCCACACCGCGTGATTGTTCTGCCCATCGACGATGAGGGCCTTGAGTTTTTCCGCCGCGCTGGCGGAAAGGGAAAACAGCAGGGAAACGGCAAGCAGGGAAACGAAGGATTTCATCACACCATACTACGCGGGGACACGGTCCCTTCATTCAAAAAATCATCATCTTGTGCCGAATGGGGTCCCTGGGGCGCATGGGTGCCGCACCATTTTTCCATCGCCAGATCCCGGATGACGGTTTATGGGTGCCTCATGAAAATAACCCTGCTCCTGTTCCTGGTCGGTTGTTCCCTGACCCATGCGGCCAAACGACCGAACATCCTGGTGCTCTTCGCCGATGACCTCGGACGCTACGCCTCGGCCTACGCGGATCCGCAACAGCCATCGCCGAACGATATCATTCGCACGCCGGTGTTCGATCGCATGGCGCGCGAGGGCGCCTTGTTCCGGCATGCGTTTGTCTCGGTGCCGTCCTGCACACCCTCGCGGGCGGCGCTGGTCACGGGCCGATATTTTTTCCGCAACGGTTCGCATTCCCAATTGCATTTCCCGTGGCAGAAAAACGCCGCGCCGGATCCTTTCGAGAACATCAAGGGCATGCCGCTGACCTTGCGCGACGGCGGCTATCACATCGGTCACAGCCTCAAGCTCCACATGCGCGATAGCATCATCGGCGGCAAGGAAAACCTCTACAACAGCGCGGGGCAGAAGATCAACGAATACTCCGAGGTCCTGACCAAAGCCGCTGACAAGGACGCGGCCAAAAAACAAATCTTCGACGAGGTCAAAGCCAATTTTCGCAACTTCCTCGCCAAGCGTCAAAAGGATCAGCCGTTCTATTATTCGTTCAATCCCACCAATACCCACCGCAAGTGGGTGCAGGGCTCGGGCAAGGCACTGTGGGGGCTGAACCCCGATGACCTCAAAGGAAAACTGCCACCCGTCATGCCCGATGTGCACGAAATCCGCGAGGACGTGGCCGATTACCTCGGCGAGGCCATGGCATTCGATGCCGCATGCGGCGTGCTCGTCGCAATGCTCGAACAATCCGGAGAGCTCGACAATACCATCGTCGTCATCTCCGGCGATCACGGCATTCCCGGATTTCCCCGCGGCAAAACCAACGTGCACGATCTCGGCTCGGAAGTGCTGCTCGCCATCCGTTGGCCGGAAAAAATCGCGCCCCAACGCGTGGTGAAGGCACCCGTGTCCCTGATCGATCTCACCCCCACTTTCCTTGATGCCGCAGGTCTGACATCGCCCGATGCCCCGAACGGCCAGAGCCTGTTACCCGCACTTGCCAAGGGTGCCGATGACACCAAGCTGCGCGGCTGGGCGCTCATCGGCCGCGAGCGCCACGCGGGCCGGGCGCGCGAAGGTGAGCTGTCCTATCCCGTGCGCGCCCTGCGAACCTCGCGGTTTCTCTACGTGAAAAATTTCAAGCCCGAGCGCTGGCCCATGGGCGATCCCTTCCAGGTCACGGATACGTCCGAGCCCCCCTACGAGGCCCTGGCGAACAATACCTACGCTGCGTTTCCTGACATGGACATGTCGCCCACCAAGGCCTGGCTGGTGAAGCACCGCAAGGATGCCGGAATGGCACCATTCATCGACTTCGCCTGGGGCAAGCGTCCCGGGGAAGAGCTCTACGACCTGGGCACCGATCCGCACCAGACCAAAAACCTGGCCAGCGATCCCGCCCATGCCGCCACGCTGAAACAACTGCGTGAGCAACTCATGGGCGAGCTCAAGGAAAATGCCGATCCGCGTCTCGCCAACGATGCCTTCGATCGCCCGCCCTATCACGCCAAAGAACGCCGATGAACCATCCGTCGCCCGCCTCCGCACTCTAACAAAAAACCATCATGTCCGCCCTTGCTGCCTGCCTGTTCCTATTCACCGCCGCGCTTCTTCTTCCCGCGAGTGCCGCGCCGAAGCACACCAACATCGTATTGATCTTTGCCGATGACCTCGGCTGGAATGATGTCGGCTACAATGACGAGGGCGATTTCATCGAAACACCCCATCTCGACAAGCTGGCCAGCGAGGGCATGATTTTCACCAACGCCTACTCCTCCATGGGAAACTGCGCTCCCTCCCGCGCCTGCCTGCTCTCCGGAAACTACAGCCCCCGTCATGATGTCTATGCCGTGGGCCATACCGAGCGCGGACAAAAAAACCTCATGCGGCTCAAGCCGATTCCTAACGTACCGGGCCTCACCAAAGAACATGTCACCTTTGCCGATGAGCTCAAGGCCGCCGGCTATGCGACCGGTATTTTCGGCAAATGGCACTTCGACGCCAACCCCACCGAGCTGGGTTTTGACGAGGCCCCCAAGCCCCCCATCCCCGGCTGGAACCCCAAGAATCTCGATGCAAAAGGAAAGGAAGACCCCAAGGGCATCTACTCGATGACCGCGGCCGCCTGTGCGTTCATGGAAAAAAACAAAGACAAACCCTTCCTGCTCTACGTGCCGCACCATGCGATTCATGTCGCATTGCAAGCGCGCAAGTCCACGCTGGAGCGATTTGAGGCAAAACAACCGGACACACGCAAACGAAGCGCGCTGTATGGCGCTTGCGTCCATGATCTCGATGACGGCGTCGGCGTGCTCTTGAAAAAACTCAAGGATCTCGGCCTGGAAGAAAACACGCTGGTGGTGTTCACTTCCGATAACGGCGCCACGCAGCAATCCTCGCAGGAACCCCTGCGCGGCAGCAAGGGCGGCTACTACGAGGGCGGCATCCGCGAGCCCATGATTGTGCGCTGGCCGGGGAAAACAAAACCCGGCAGCAAGTGCGATACACCTGTCATCAATATCGATCTCTTCCCCACCTTCCTCGCCGCCTCAGGGGCGAAAACGAAAAAAACGCTCGATGGCGAAAGCCTGCTGCCCGTGCTGACTCAGGAAGGTCCGTTGAAACGGCAATCGATCTTTTGGCATTTCCCCGGCTACATTGACGACCCCGTGAACCGCGGCCGCGAGCTGGACGTGCGCACGGGCTTCCGCTCGCGCCCCGTCACGGTGATCCGCAAGGGCGACTGGAAGCTGCACCTTTTCCACGAGGAATGGCAGCTCGATGGTGGCCGCGAAAAACTCGCCACCAATCACGCCACCGAACTCTATCACCTGGCCCAAGACGTCGGCGAGCGCGACGATTTGTCTAACAAAAACACCGCCAAACGCGATGAATTGCTGGACGAGTTGCTCGCCTGGCACAAGGCCACCCAAGCCAAGATCCCCCACGTGCCGAACCCCCAATACGATCCCAAGGCCACCTTCCGCGATGGCGCGCGCAAGGGGAAAAAGGAATGATTCACGGCACAATTACCTTGATGCGTTTCGGCTGCAATCTCTCAAAATCCCTGGCATTAAAAGTTACCATCGTTTTGTAACCCGCTTTCTCAGCGCATGCGAGATGCAGGGCGTCATAGACCACTCCGCTTCGCAAACCCAATGCGGCGACCCTTCCTAAGGCCTCGCGGTAATCTTCCATCCGCCGTTCTATCACGATCAATTTTTCGACAATATTCTTTTCGATCAGCAAGCGTGCCTCCTCCGGTTGCACGCGTCTCGGTAGGGGCAGTGTCGTCAAGGTCGCATAGCATTCGGCCAGCACATGCGTGGAGCAAGCGCAACAATGGCCCGCATCCACGGCGGCTGCATAATAGGAAAACGCCCGCTCATGTTACGCCAGTTGATCGACCATCGCGGCCACCAGAACCGAGGTGTCGAAAAACACCTTCACGATTCCTCGCCCTCCGCTTGCGCCAATTTTTCACGTCCGGAGCGAATGAACTCCACCAGATCCAGATCCACTTTGCGCGCACCGTGATGCACCAGTAGTCCGTTCTCAGGTGCCAAGCGGGGCTCAGAGTCCGCCACTTTCAGCAGAATGCCACCAGCCTCGGTTGAAATTTCCAGCTCACTTCCGGCGACGAGGTGAAGCTCTTCGCGAATGGCTTTGGGAATCACGAGGCGACCTGCTGCGTCAATGGTAATTGACATGGGAAAATGGTAATTGAAAATACCATGATGTCAATCGTTCAACTGTTACACCATCACCCAACGCGTCTGCACTTTCGTTTCCTCACTGACAGATGCCTGTCATCGCCTGCGTAATGTAAGCCATGTTGCGCTTATTTCTCGCATGCCTGATGATCTTCAGCACGCACGCCGTTGAATCCGCCCCGCCGCTCTATCCGTTTCAAAACTCCGTCCGCGCCCTCAGCGTGGACGAGGGAGTGGCGATCCTCAAGGAGCTCGGTTACCCCGGCATCGGCTCGGTGTACCCGCAGGACTTGGCAAAGTACCAAGCCGCGTGCAGCAAAGCCGGACTCAAGGTGTTCAGCATCTATTGCAGCGCCAAGGTGCACAAAACAGGCTTCACCTGCGACGCCAAAATCAGCGCAGCCATGGCTCTGCTGAAAGGCACCGATGCCATCGTAGAGCTCAACGTGCAGCGCGGCGAAGATCCGCAGGAGGCGCATGCCATTGCCCTGGTGAAACAAGTCGCGGCCGATGCCAAGGCCGCCGGGCTGAAGGTCATCCTTTACCCTCACGCGAATGATTTTATCGAGCGCGTGGATCATGCCCTGCGCATCGCCAAGGCCACCGGGTGCGACAACGTAGGCGTCGCATTCAACCTCTGCCATTTCCTCAAGGTCCAGCCCAAGGATGACCTGGCGGAAACCCTCAGCGCGGCAAAAGACCGGCTCTGGAGCATCAGCCTCTGCGGTGCCGATGCCGATGGCAAGGACTGGAACACACTCATCCGCCCGCTCGATGAAGGAACCTTCGATCAAGCAAAACTCCTGCGCTTGCTCCGGGAACAAGGCTATCGCGGCCCCATCGGCCTGCAGTGCTACAACATCGCCATCGCCCCGCGCGACCACCTCGCACGCTCGTGGGCGGCATGGAAAAAACTCCACGCGGCAGAGTAACGAACCTACTCCAGCCCGCGTGCCGCGACGTCCTCTTCATCCCAGCCGAGAAAATGGCCGAGCTCGTGGAGGTAGGTGGTTGCCACTTCGTCGCGGTATGCCTGCTCGTCGTTTTCCACCCAGTCCCAGAGATTTTCCAGAAACAGGCGGATGCGTGGGAGCTCTTCGGGGTCGGGTTCATCGAGCAAACAGGTCCCCTCGAACAAACCCAGCTCATCGCCTTCCAGTTCGTCATCGTAGGGATCATGGCCGGGGCGGGGTTCCAGCGAGACGACGCAGCGTTGCGCCGCTTTTTGGATCTCCGGCGGCAGGGCATCCGTCAGCAAGGCCAGTTCTTCCTCGGCCCAGGTGTTCAGCGTGGCATAGTTCACCAGCCCAGCGTAGGACCGCGGACCGCACTCGGCAATCACGGAATCTTACGCGAAAAAAAGTTGCGCAAATGACCGCGCTAATCACGTATCTATGCATATGATCACCGACTACCAAGCCTGGCTGCAAGACGTCTTGCGCGAATTTTCCTGCCAAACGGGAACCATCCACCGCAGCACACCCGATGGCAACCACCTCACGCTCGTGACGCAGATCGGCGTGCCGGAGGCGCTGCTCGACAAAATTTCGCTCATCCCCTTCGGCAAAGGCATCGCCGGTGCCGCTGCCGAGCGCCGCGAGCCGGTGGAGCTCTGCAACTTGCAACAGGACCTCGGCGGCGTGGCGCGGCCGGATGCCCGCAAAACCAACGTTTCCGGCTCGCTCGCCGTGCCGGTTTTTTCCAGCGATGGGGAAACGGTGCTGGGCGTGCTGGGAATCGGCATGATGGCCCCGCACGACTTCACCTGCGAGGAGCAAGCGGCGCTGGTGGCGAAGACTTTGCCCCTGCGCGAAGAATTCGAGCGCTGAGTGTTGACCCCTTGCGCGAAGGCTGCTAGTCTCCTGCCTATGAAAGCTGAAGATGCCGCGAAAAAAGTCCTGGATACCATGCTCGGTCACCTCGGTTTTACCGCCACCATCGATCTGGAACAGGACGAGGAGGGGCCGTGTTTGCAAATTTCCACCGCGCAATCCGAGTGGCTCATCGGCGATGACGGCGACCGGCTGGATGACCTTCAGTATTTGGTGAATCGCCTTCTGCGGAAGCACTATGAGGACGCCCCTCGCATCAAGGTCGATTGCGCCCATTTCCGCCGCATGCAGGAGGAAAAACTGCGCGCCGAGGTCAGGCAGCTCGCCGAAAAGGTCAAAGGCAGCGGCAAGCCGTTTCAAATGCGCCCGCTCAATGCCTACTACCGCCGTCTGGTCTATCAAGCCCTGCTCGATGATCCGCAAATCGAAGCCCACTCTCCGGAGGGCGCCAGCCGCCTGAAGCGCATCACCCTCAAACTCAAATCCAACGAAGCCCCCTAATGTTATGAGAAAATGGTTTTTTAGCAATGGCACCGTCGATCCCATGGTATCGGCGGGGATTCTCGCACTGCGCATCGGCATCGGTTCGATGATGCTCGGACTGCATGGCTGGGACAAATACCAAAACTTCGCCCAGGCCAAGGACTCCTTCCCGGTGCCGAAAATCGCCTTGCTCAGCAGCTGGATGAACTCCACCACCAGCCTGGTCTGCACGATCTTCGCGGAAGTGGTGTGCAGCGCATTGATCGTCGCAGGCATCGCCACACGTCCCGCCGCCGCCGTTCTCGCATTCACGATGACCATGGCGGGCTTTGTGGTGCTGGCGGACAAGCCCTTGGCGGGCAAGGAAATGGCATTGCTCTACCTCACCGCCGCCGTGACTTTGTTCTTCACGGGCGCGGGGGCGTATTCGTTCGATGCACGGTTTTCCATCGTCAAAAAGCGGATGTTCAGTTAGAGCGCCGCGTGACACCCACGCCTCATGCAAACGCAACGCCTCGTGCTGCCCGCTGATCTGAATCAGTATGGCTTCCTTTTCGGCGGCCGCTTGCTGGCCTGGGTCGATGAAGCATCGTGGATCGCGGCGAGCCTGGAATTTCCCCACTGCCGTTTTGTCACCGTGGCCATGCACGAGGTGCAGTTTCACCACAGCGTGCGCGAGGGCACCATCCTCACGATCGACTCGCAGTTGCAACAACAGGGCAACACTTCCGTGACCTATGCCGTGCAAGTGGTGGACACCCGCCGCACCGAGCAGCAGGTGTTGTTCGCCACCAGCGTGACCTTTGTCAACGTCGATGAAAACGGCGACAAGCGGCCTGTGGTGGCGCGACCCTAGCCATGGCTTCGTAAGGTCAGTTCGACGTGACCCGCACTCGGGCGAAGCGTGTGGTGCGGACCACGTCATCCGTGATCGTGACTCTCTCGAAGTCGGTGCCGGTGATGTCGACCACCGCCGTGCCCGCCAGGGGATTGGTCGCCCATGAAGAACCATCGAGGGTGTTGGAAAATTCCACCGAGTAGGTGACGCCCGGATTCGAGGCTGCTTTGCGACGAATGTAGGTGATCGTGAGTTTGCCTGCGTTCGAGCCCTGGCGCGGCAGTCCGGCATTTCCGCTGATGGCGAGCACTTGCACGTTGGGAATGTTCAGCGAGGTCGCCTGACCCGTGCCGCTGCCGATCATGTGGAACGCATATTTCAGCAAATTCGGCACGCCATCCTGACCCGGAGTGAGCAGGTCCTGGGAACCATCCATGGCCAGGCCGTTGACCGCGCGGAATTCCGCAAGATCGGAGGCATAGCTGACCGTGAAACTCTGTGTCACGCTTGACGCCGAGGCGAAGACATCATTGCCCGCTTGCTGAGCGCGGATGATGACGGTGCCGACACCGTTGAGAGACACACTGTTTCCGGTCATGACTGCGGGTCCGGAGACGACTTCATACAAAACCGGCAGCCCCGAGGACGCCGTGGCACTGAGCGAAAAATTCGCGCTCGGATAGACCTTGGCGGGAATAGTGCCGAAGGTGATCGTTTGCGGTTTCATCGCCACGGCCATGAACTGGTTGCCCGTTTCATACACCCCAACGGCGGCTCCATTGACGCCCAGATCGGTGAAGGAAGCGACATCGGCATACATGACTTTCCCCATGTAGGTGAAGGTGGGCGTCATCGTGGATTTGGCAATGAACAACGAGGTCGCAGGAGTGGTGAATGACGTGAATGCACCGCGCGATTCTTCGATGTTTGTGAAGTTGAAATCCTGGTAATTCTCGAATTCAATTTCCTGATGGCCCTCGTTTTCGAAATTCGGCACGCTGACATTGGTCCATGTGATGGTGTTATCGATCGTTGGATCCAGCGCGAGTTGCCCCTGGGCATTCCACACGGGAGTGCCGCCATTGACCGTGAGAATCTTCGCGGTGCCGGGGTAGCTATCTGCGGGCATATTGACGGTGACGCCTCCGGGAAACGTGTAGTTGCCGTTCGGATGAGCCGCATTCAAGGCGGCCGCGTTCGGATAGGCGGAGCTGTAGTATTCGTGGTAGGGGCCATCGGAATCCGCGTAAAATGTCAGCGGGAAACTGGTGGAGGATGGGCCGGAGACCGTGCCGCTGCCCGGCGCTTCCGCAGTCATTGAGTAGGGAGCGAGATCCGAATCGGGCAGATTGTTCGGCGTATCGACGGGGTCGCCGTTCGACGACTGCACCTGGTTGTGATTTTTCATCAACAAATGCATCGGCGGATCGGTGGCAGGGGTGCCGACCTGGATGACAAATTCCAACCGCGTGTGATAGCCGGCATTGGCGAATGAATCGGGCAAGCCCGGCACCGGAGTCGTGACTGAGCTGTTCATGAACTGGATCGATCCGCGATAGAACGAATCATTGGCCAGTGCTCCGGCGGGAATTTCAAAACTCGTCAACGGACCGTTACTGTTGCTCCATACCGACGTGTTATCGATTTGGAATGCCGTGTTGTGAGAGCCCGTATTGCTCCAGGTAAGCACCACCGGGTTCGCGGGATTGGTGATTTTGAGGCATCCATCGACCCAGGAGGCATTGGCAAAAGCGGTGATCTTGGGAATGGCAGGATAGCTTTCGGTGCCGAGGGGTACGGATACGTGGTAGCTGTTAGGCGTGGATGTGTTGATGTGCAGCACATAGGTGCCCGTGGGATAGGCGGCATCCAATCCCGATTTCGCACGGAACAATTGATGCATGCTCAGACCCATGGTGCCGTTTTCGTACACGGCCGATCCCGTGGCTCCGGGCGGCAGGGTGACGGACGAGCTGGCCATCGGTTTTGACATCGGGCCAACGTTGGCATAACTGTAAAACATGAAGGGATTGTCGGGATTCAGCGCCGGGTCGACGGCACTAGATTGTGTGTAGGTGATTTGTTTGATGATGCCGCAATTCGAGAGATCGACTTCGGGAAACGCCGCAAGTGCCAGCGTATGGTTCGCGGAGGAGCCGCTAGTAACGGCGGAAAACCCACCCGCTTGCAAGTGAGTGGTATCCGCGGTGACGGGAACATTGCTGACCATGGTGCTGTTGTTCCCCAATTGACCGCTGGCATTCAGTCCCCATGTGGCGACGGTGCCATCGGTGCAATGGGCGATGCTGTGGCTGGCTCCCGCCGCCACCATGAAGACCGATTTGCCACCGAGGGTGCTGGTAGTGGATACCGCAACTGCCGTTGAGCTGCTCGAGTAGTTGCCATTGCCCAACTGGCCACTGCCATTGAGTCCCCAGGCTGCCACCGATCCATCGGAACAGCGCGCGAGACTGTGCGAGCCACCGGCGGCGATCATCGTCACGAATTTTCCCGATAGCCCGCCGCTTTGCACGACGGCGACGGGCGAATTACGCTGTGTTGTTGTGCTATCACCCAACTGTCCGCTCGTGTTCATCCCCCAAGCCGCCACCGTGCCATCCGAGCACAGTGCCAAACTGTGACTGGTACCAGCTGCGATGCCGATGACGGTTTTCGTGGTGAGAATGCCAGCGGTCAACACCGGGATGTTCCGGTTGGCGGTGCTGCCATCGCCGAGCTGTCCATCGGAGTTGAGTCCCCAAGAAACGACTTTTCCATCCGAGCACAGCGCCAAGCTATGATTCGCACCCGCCGCAATCGCCACCACGGTCTTGCCGGAGAGCACGCCAGCGGTGTTCACACTCACAGGCGTGATACGCTGAGTGGTGCTGTTATCGCCCAACTGGCCACTGCTATTCAGGCCCCAGGCGTACACGGTGCCATCGGAACACAGCGCCAGACTGTGATTCGCGCCTGCGGCGAGCGATATGACCTTGCGCGTTGCCGGCACTCCGGAAATACTGACACTGACAGGAACCTGGCTCGCAGTCGTGCTGTTGTTGCCGAGTTGTCCGCTGGCATTCAATCCCGTGGAAACGACGGTGCCATCCGAGCAAAGCCCCAGACTATGTCCGCCACCGGCGGCGGCAAAGGAAACAAATTTCCCCCATAACGCACCCGTGTCGATCATCGCGACGGCGCGCTGCTGATTGGCGGTGTCATTGTTTCCCAGTGTGCCGTTCGCGCCGCTGCCCCATGCGTAGGGCTTCACGTTCCTCCACTGCAAGACCAGATCACGGCCTTCATGAGCGTAGTAATTGGCAGTGAAATAGTACTGCCGGCCGTTATAAGGCAGCGCCACCATCTGACCATGGCTGAGATTGCTGAATTCTCCTTGGATGAAATTCAACCCTGTCATCCGGATCACGGTGAGACTTGTTCCGGTATTCGGCTCGAAATTAAGCGACAGAGCCAGGCTGTTTCCCGTGGCGGTGTAAGAGCTGGTGACGAGTGGCACGTCATTGGCGGAATTGTACGACGCGTTGACAACGGCGGCATGCAGTGGCTCGAACAAGAATTGCCCCAGCACACAGAGCCATAGGAACAGGGAGGAGAATCCGCGAACGGACATGGCAAGCGATCGGTTCAACCTGCGAACGAGACAATCAGGACAATCATCGGTGGTTTTCATGGCGGTAGATCTTTGGTTACGCGTATCAATATGAGAGGACGGACCATTCCGCACAATGCATCAACTCTTAACCTCTGCGCATGAATGCTCAAATGACAGCCGTGTCGCGCAGAGCCGTGGGATTATTCTTGCTCATGGGTCCGGATTAGGCTAGGTAGCGGCGTGATCTCACTTGCGAAAATCTTTGGAAAGTCGGACCGTTTTTTTGAATTGCTGGATGCCAGTGCCAGGGCGTCCTACCAGAGCATCGAGGCTCTGGAGCGGGTGCTTGGCCAAGCCGACGGGCAGGTTTCTCTTGCAGAACTTTCGGTGACGCGGCGCAATGAGAAAAAAATCGCCGAGCAGATCAGTGAGGAGCTGGTGAACACCTTCGTCACCACCCTGGACCGTGAGGACATCGAGTCCCTTTCGCGGGCGCTTTACCGCATTCCCAAGACCGTGGAGAAATTCGGCGAGCGCTTCGACATCATGCATCAGCATGTCTGTGCGGCTGATTTTGCCCCGCAAATGAGCATCGCCAAGGAAGCGGCCACGGTCGTTTGCCGCATGGTGGCCATGATTTCCAAGAGCCCCAAGCTGGAAGATGTGAAATACCAGAACGACCAGCTGCAGGAACTGGAAGGCCGCGCCGATCAATTGGTGCTGGGCTATCTGAAAGAAATCTACAGCGGCCGTGTGGAGCCCATCAAGGCGATGGCGATGCGCGATCTTTACGATTTGTTAGAAAAAGTGATCGACCGCTGCCGCGATGCCGGCAACGTGGTGACGCAGATCGTGTTGAAAAACTCCTGACATTTTCACATGAGCCTCTGGATCATTTTTTTCGTCATTTTCGTGGCGTTGGCGTTTGAATACATCAACGGCTTTCACGATACGGCCAACTCGATCGCGACGGTGGTGGGCACCAAGGTGCTGACGCCGCGGCAGGCGATCGCATTGGCGGCGCTGACCAATCTCATCGGAGCCCTGGCCGGCCACGCGGTGGCGAAAACCGTTTCCTCCGGACTGGTGGATTCCAGCTTTGTTTCGCCCCTGGTGATCGCGTGTGCGTTGTTGGGCGGGATTGTCTGGAACTTGATCACCTGGTGGTTCGGCTTGCCATCCAGCTCCACGCATGCGTTGGTCGGCGGGATTTGCGGCGCGACGTTTGCCAGCGCCCATCACAATCCGAAGGCGATCATCTGGTCGGTGGAGAAAATGAAGGACGGCAAAGTGGTGATGGAAGGCGTGCTGCACAAGGTGGTGATTCCGATGATCAGCTCGCCGGTGATCGGTTTTGTCGGCGGATTCATCGTCATGGGCTTGTTTTACCTGCTGCTGCGCAGTGCCCGCCCGCGCTTTGTGAACCGGTTTTTTGGCAAGGCGCAGATTGTCAGTGCCGCTTACATGGGCTTTGCCCACGGTCTGGCCGATGCGCAAAAAACCATGGGCGTGATCACTCTCGCGCTCGTCACGGCGACGGCAGCGGGAAGTTTCCAGGAATTGCCTGACTGGTGCTCCTTCCTGAAAATGGACAAAACCCAGCAAGCCGAGAAAGCGCTCAAGTCCCTGCAGACGAAGGACCTATCGGAAGAGACTCTCGCCGGTGCGGCCGCTGTTCTGGAAAGCGAGGCGCTGCGTTTGAAAAATGGCGAGTTCCGCGAAGCGTTCCTCACCCTATCGGCCTACGCCTATGATGAAGCGGGCCAGAGCGAGGCCTCGCAGCGCACCATGGCCGCTGCGCGGAAAACCCATGCCGATTTGTTGGATCAGGAAGCCCGGCGTTGGTTGCCCAAAACACCGGTGGTGGGCAAGATGGTGGCGGCGAAATTCACCGATTGGAAAAAAACGCTCGATGCCGAAATGGCGGGTGCGACTGCCGCGAAGAAGGTGCCGATCACGGTGGCTGCGGGCAAAGTCAAGGACCTCTCGCCCGACGTTCCTGCCTGGATCAAGATCATCTGCGCCCTGACGATGGCCGCGGGCACCGCAGCGGGTGGTTGGAAAATCATCAAGACGCTGGGCCACAAGATGGTCAAGCTGCATCCCGTGCATGGATTCGCCGCCGAAACCACGGCCGCGACGTTGCTGGCGGTCACGGGAAGCATGGGCATGACGGTATCCACCACCCACAGCATCACCACCGCCATCATGGGCGTGGGCTGCGCCAAGCGTTTCAATGCGCTGAAATTATCGCTCGTAGAGCGCATCATTTGGGCCTGGGTGCTGACCTTGCCCGCAGCCGCGTTGGTGGGCTACCTGATGGTCAAGCTGTTCCAAGTCTGCGGATGGCTCCCCTGATCAGGGCAGCTTGGGGCGCAGTTCTTTGCCTTCTTTGTCGTGCGGGTATTGCGCCTTGTGTTGCTCTAACGAATCGATGAGAAGTTTCATCATGCGCGCCAGGGTGGCCTGATCTTTTTCCGCGAGATCCTGCTGCTCGTAGGGATCGTTCTTGAGATGGAATAACTGGTAGTGCTTGCCCTTGGCGCCGGGGAGGTAATGGTAGATCACCTTCCATTCGCCCTGGCGTAGGCTGGTCCAGTAGTCGCTGCGGTGCGGGGCGTGAGGGTAGTGCATGAGGAACGCATCACTGTGGGCGGGGTCGTCCTTGCCGCCGAGCAACACACGCAGGCTTTGTCCGTCGGGCTGGTGGGAGGCGGGGGCTTTGCCTTGAGTCACATCCAGAACGGTCGGGAAAAGGTCGATCACCGACGCGAGATGCGGCTGCACCGCGTTTGCGGCGATGGGCAGCGCTTGTTGGTGAGGATTCGCGGCGGCGGGTTTGGCCCAGGCGGCGATGAAAGGCACACGCATGCCGCCTTCATAATGCGATCCCTTTTTGCCGCGCAGCGGAGCGGAGCTGCCGACGTTGTGCGCCTCGCCCAGCGGGGAATCGCTGCCATTGTCACCCAGGAAAAAAACCAGTGTATTTTCCGCTTGGCCCGTTTTTTCCAGATGATCGAGCAGCATGCCGAGCGATTCATCCATACTCTCGATCAGGGTGGCGAAGGCCTTGGCGGCGGGGGATTGTTTTGCGTCCGCATAGTGCGCGGCAAAACGCGGATTCGCTTGGAACGGGGCGTGCACGGCATACTGGGCGAAGTAGAGGAAAAACGGTTTTTTGTCGCGGATGCTGGCATCGATCTGCTTGTTGGCTTCCAGCGAGAGGGCTTCAGTGAGGAAGGTGTTGGAGCCATGATAGGCATCGAGATGAGGCACCGCTTGTTTGCTGCCCTTGCCGTAATTTTTTTCCCCGTAGTAGCTGCCGGGCTGGCCATAGGAGTTGCCGGCTATGTTGACATCAAAGCCGAGATTGACCGGATCCGAGCCCTCGGTGCGGTTGGGGCCGAAATGTCCTTTGCCCACATGGATGGTGCGATAACCTTGCTGACGCAGAATTTTTGGCAGGGTGGTGTCGGTTTTTTCCAGTCCTTTCCAGTCCCAATCACGCGGCCCCTGAGGACCGTGGTTGTTGGCATCGGGGTTGATCCAATTGGTCACGTGGTGACGGGCGGCATTCTGCCCGGTGAGAATGGAAACACGGGTGGGCGAACAAACACTCATCGCACAAAATTGCGGGAAGCGGATGCCGTGTTTTGCCAAGCGCTCCATGTTCGGCGTGCGATACCATTGGTTGAGCGGATGTACTTTCGGCGCGCCGGATTCATCGGTGAGAAAGGGCACGGACGTGTCCATCACGCCCATGTCATCCACGAGAAAGATCACGATGTTTGGAGCCGCAGCGTAGGCGGGCGCGATGACGATGGTGAGCGCGATGATGGCGTGGATAAGGGCTTTCATGGGTTCCTTTGTTAGGGGCGGCGCGTGCGCTCTTTGAGAATGCTATCGAGCAGGGCGACAAGGCGTTTGCGTTCCTCGGGAAACTCTGCGGCGACATTGGTTTTTTCGCTGGGGTCTTTTTCGAGATTGAAGAGCTGGTGGCTCTGTTTCTCATTGTTCTTTTCCCGCACCAACTTCCATTTTCCCGCGCGCAGTCCGAAGCTTTTGCCGTTGTTGTCCTGCTGCAAAAGGACTTCGCGGCCCTTGGCGTCCTTTTCTCCCAACAAGGCGGGGAGGATATTCTGGCTGTCGAGACAGGCATCCGCGGGAATCTTCGCGCCGGTGAGCCGCGCGAGGCTGGCGGGGAGATCGATGGTGCAGACGACCTGATCCGAAACACCGGGAGTGATGCGGCCTTTCCAGCGGGTGATGAAGGGGGTGCGTGTGCCGCCCTCGAAGACGGAATACTTGCCGCCGCGATAGGGGCCCGACGGTGTGTGCGTGCCGAGTTTTTCCACCGCTTCGTCCTTGTAGCCATCATCCAGCACCGGGCCATTATCGGAGCAGAGAATGAATAGGGTTTTTTCCGAGAGCTTGTGTTCCTCGATGGTCTTCATCAGCTCACCCACGCACCAATCGAACTGCAGGATGGAATCGCCGCGCAGACCGAGACCGCTTTTCCCGTGGAATCTCTCATGCGGCATGCGCGGGACGTGGATGTCATGCGCGGCGAAGAAGAGCAGAAAGGGCTGGTCTTTTTTCGCGGCGATCCACTTTTTCGACTGATTCACCCACTCGTCGGCGAGGTCTTCATCGCGGTAGCGTGCCTTTTGTCCACCGGTGTAGAAGCCGATGCGGCTGATGCCGTTGTGGATGGTGTTGTTGTGGCCGTGGCTCCAGTCGAGCTTGAGAGTGTTGCGGTGAGTGATGCCGGTGGGGTGATCGGGCGAGGGGATTTTATCGCCGACCCAGAGCGGATCGGCGGGGTCGAGATGGCGCACGCGGTGGTCTTCCACATAGACCTGCGGAACGCGGTCGTTGGTGGTGGGCAGCAGCAGGCAGTGATCGAAACCGATTTCCAGCGGACCTGGTTTCAACTCGCCATTCCAGTCGGGCTTGGGATCGCCGAGGCCAAGGTGCCATTTGCCGATGACCGCGGACTGATAGCCGCTCTGCTTGACAAGCGAGGCGAAGGTCGTGGTGCCCGGCTTGATGATGGCGGGCCCGTTCGGCGGGGCGATGCCGGTGTTTTTCGCGCGGAACGCGTAGGTGCCGGTGAGCAAGGAGTAGCGGGTGGGTGTGCAGGTCGATGCCGAGCAGTAGCCGCTGGTGAAACGCACGCCCTCTGCCGCAAGTTGATCGATGTGCGGTGTCTTGAGGGCGGTGGCGCCGCTGCAGGAGATGTCCCCCCAGCCGAGATCGTCGGCCATGATGATGATGATGTTCGGCTTTTCATCGGCGGAAAGGAACGAGAAGGCTACCATGCAAGCGAGCAGGAATGCGGTGGGTTTCATGATTGTTGTTCGTGTGATCGGTGTGCTGCAACAGACTACCAACTGCCGAAGAGATCCATTTGCGGGGGATTGGCTTCGGGCAGGGAGGTGTTGTTGCGGGTGTTTTTGGCCTTGGGGCCTTCTTTGCGCGCCTCGGGGCGGGTGGAGTGTAGCTCGAGGTGGCTGAGGATGGCCTTGGCGCGGTCGATGACCGGCTGCGGCAAGCCGGCGAGCCGGGCGACCTGGATGCCGTAGGACTTATCGGCGCAGCCGGGGAGGATTTTGCGCAGGAAAATGATTTCGTCGTTCCACTCGCGCACGGCCACGTTGAAATTCGCTACTGCCGGGCGGGTGTTGGTGAGGTCGGTGAGCTCGTGGTAGTGCGTGGCGAAAAGCGTGCGGCACTTCGTCAGGTCGTGCAGATGCTCGGCGACGGCCCAGGCGATCGAGAGGCCGTCGAAGGTGGCGGTGCCGCGGCCGATCTCGTCGAGGATGACCAGCGAGGCCTCGGTGGCGTTGTTCAGGATGAGCGCGGTCTCATTCATTTCCACCATGAAGGTCGATTGCCCGCGCGATATGTCATCCGAGGCGCCGACGCGGCAGAAGATCCGATCTACTATGCCTATCGTAGCAGAATCCGCCGGCACGTAAGCGCCGATCTGCGCCATCAGGGTGATGAGAGCCACTTGGCGGATGTAGGTGGATTTTCCCGCCATGTTCGGGCCGGTGATGATGTGGAGCAGCGAGTCCTGTGGATCGATGGTGGTATCGTTCGGCACGAAGGTTTCACCGACGAGGGTTTGCTCCAGCACGGGATGGCGGCCGTTGACGATGAGGAGTTGTTTGCTCTCCACCAGCTGCGGGCGCACGTGGCGGAAGCGCTGCGCGGTCTCGGCCAGGGCGCACAGCACATCGAGGGTGGCGATGGCGGCGGCACAGGATTGCAGGGCATCGAGGTGCTCGCTTACCTTGCCGCGCAGTTGCAGGAACAGTTCGTATTCGAGTTGTTTCGAGCGCTCCTCGGAGCCTAACACTTTTTGCTCCATCTCTTTCAATCCGGGCGTGATGTAGCGCTCGGCATTGGCGAGGGTTTGCTTGCGGGTGTAGTCCTCGGGCACTTTCGCCAGCTTGGAACTGGTGATTTCGATGAAATAGCCGAAGACGTTGTTGAACTTGATTTTCAGGGTATCGATGCCCGTGCGCTGACGTTCCGATTCCTGCAACCTGGCGATCCAGCCCTTGCCATCGCGGGAGATGCTGCGGAGTTCATCGAGCTCAGCGGAGTAGCCGTCGCGGATCATGCCTCCTTCTTTGAGCTGGGCGGGAGGTTCGTCGGCCAGCGCCTGGGTGAAAATTTTCCTTAGATCCGAAAAATCGTGGAGCTGGGCGATGATGCGTTGCGATTGCGCGGGGGCGATGGGTAGCGCGAGCAGGTCTTCCTTGAGCGGCGGGATGCAGTCGAGCGAATGCGTCAACTGCTGCAAATCGCGGGCGTTTCCCGCGCCCTGGGCGAGGCGGCTGGTGGTGCGCTCGATGTCGCGGATCTGACGCAGGGACTCGCGGCATTTCGAGAGCACGAATGGCTCCGCGAGCAGGGCGGCGATAAAGTCCTGGCGCTCCAGCAGCAGGGAAATCTGGCGTGAGGGGTGAAGGATCCATTCGCGCAGCAAGCGCGCGCCCATGGGCGTGTGGGTGCGATCCATCACGCCGAGCAGCGTGTGCTCGCGGCCCGAGCGCGATTCGACGAGGTCGAGATTGCGTTGCGAGGCGGCATCGATGAGCATCGTCTCCAGCGACTCCCGCACGCGCAGCGAACGCACGTGGGTGCAGTTGCGGCGGAGTTGGTGAATGAGGTAGTGGAGCGTCGCACCCGCCGCGCCGATGGCCGCCGTGAGGTGGCTGCAGCCGAAACCATCGAGCGATTGCACGGCGAAATGATCGAGCAGAAGTTGCTGCGCCTGACCGGGAAGAAACGCGTATCCCTCGTAGGCGAGCGCGTTCGGCAGTGCGCCGAAGGTTGCCGTTTGATCCTCGGGTATGAGCAGCTCGGCCGGAGTGAGGCGTCCGAGCTCGTCCTGGAGTTGGGCGAGATCGAGATACTCGCCGACGGTGAATTCGCCCGTGGAGTGATCGATGCAGGCAAGTCCGATTTTTTTCCCCTGCAGGTAAACGGCGGCAAGGTAGTTCGAGCGCTGGTGATCAAGCAGATTGAGGTCATCGATCGAGCCAGCGGTGAGGATGCGGGCGATCTCGCGTTCCACGAGTTTGCCGGGCTTGGGGTCGGAGGTCTGTTCCGCGATGGCCACGCGCTTGCCGGCCTTGACGAGCCGGGCGATGTATGACTCCGCCGCGTGCCAGGGGATGCCGCACATCGGCACGAGATGGCGTTTGGTGAGAGCGACGTTGAGAATCGGGGCGGCGGTCTTGGCATCCTCGAAAAACATTTCGTAGAAATCCCCGAGGCGATAGAGCAGGATGATGTCCGCGGGCAAAGTCCGTCGCATGGCCTGGTACTGGGCCATCATCGGAGTAAGTTCGGTGCCGCTCATGTGGCGGTGTTTTTACGAAACGAATGGGAGCATGGGAATCAGAAACCAACAAAACGGTGATTTTTTCCCAAACGCAAATCAAGTCTCGTTCAGGCGGTAGCGACGGCGGTAGTGCAGGGGAGTCTCGCCCATTTCGCGGCGGAATAGCTGCACGAAGGATGAGCCATCGGCAAAGCCGCAGTCGCGGGCGATTTGGGTGACTTTTTCATCGGTCTGGCTGAGCTGGTCGCAGGCGGCGCTCATGCGCGTTTTCAGGATGAAGACCTGCGGACTGCAGGAGAAGGCCTGCTTGAACCGGCGGAGGAACTGACGCTCGGACAAGCCGACGATTTCCGCCAACTCCGCGACATTGAGTTTCTGCCGGAAGGACGTGCGGATGATCTCCACGGCCTGGTCGATGAGCAGGTAGGGCTTCAGATTTTCCTTGGCCCCGGTGTAGCTGCGGGTCGTACCCATGACGCCGATGACCTTGCCCCGGTCATTGAACACCGGAAACTTGTTCGTCACATACCAATCGGGGATGCCCAGGCGATTGAAAAAGAGCTCGACGATGTTCCGCTTCGGCGTGGCGGTTTACGACAGGAGGTTTAGTGTATTGTGAAAATGCCTGAAGTAGCCTGAAATAGCGTAAAATCAGGGGTCAGGGCGGGTTTGGGCGGCGGGGCAGGTTTTGTGATTCCTCTGCCACATGTGGGCGATGTGACAGAGGTTTTGTGTTTTTCAGGCGGCCAGGCGTGCGGCTGGCTTTTTGCGGGGTGGGCGGCTGTGGATGATGAGTTCGCCGAAACGGCGCACCGGGATCTTGGCGTGGTTTCCGCAGCCGTTCCGGGTGGTGACGGCTTCCATGTAGTGGTTTCGCCACAGGCTCCGGTTCAGGGGACTGTCATCCACGGTGAGGATCCAGTCGCTTTTGAGCTTGGCCACGTGTCCGGCGAACTCGCGCATTTCATCTTCAGACCATCCGTCGTAGTTGGTACGCTTGGCGTTAAAATAGGGCGGATCCAGGAACATGAAATTCTCTGGGTGATCGTAGTTCTGGAAGATGCGGCGGTAATCGAGTGACTCGATCAGGACGCGCTCCATGCGGCGGCTGAAGCCACGGATGGCGGCGATGATGGAATCTCGGGAAATGACGGGTGCGGTGTGGGGTGACCGGCACACGGGAAAAGAGGTGCCGCCACCGCCGAAGGATGCCTTGTTGGCGTGGAGGAAAAAGCCAGCGCGCTGGATGTCGGTCAGGCAGTTTGTGCCGAGGGCTTCGCCGATCTGGTGGAGGAAGTCGCGGGAGACGGGCATGGTCTCGATCTCGGTGGCGAGGGCCTCGGGGTGATACTTGGCGATGCGGTAGAGGTTGACGACTTCGCCATTCACATCGTTGTACACTTCGAGTTTGCTCGGCGGCTTAGCCAGAAGGAGCGCGGCTCCGCCGCCGAAGACTTCGATGTATCCGGCTTTCTCGGGGATGTGGGGTAGGAGCTTTGGGAGCATTCTGGTTTTTCCACCAGGCCAACTGATCAATGGTTTCGTTTTCATGACCGGCACGAGATCTACGCGGCGTGTTTGCGGTCAATCTTTTTTTGCGACCTGAAATTGAGAGCCTGGCGCCCGCGTTGGTAGAGGCCACGTTTTTCGAGGAAATCGATGAGGTTGATGTCCATGGATTTCTCGCGTTTGTTGCGGGCCTTTTTGCCGCACCGGCTGTGCTTGGCTGCTGAGTTCATGGCTGCGAGATCGCTATCGGAAATCGGTTGTCAAGCGGGCTTGTGGACATGCTCATGATACGCGCGGTGGATGGCGCTGCAGCGGCGGTCCATTTGGTGGGCTTGGTGCCGGAGACGAGCGACGACTTCCTGCACCTCTTCCGGTGTGGCATGACGGACGTGACGGTAGCCTGGGCAGCCGGGACCGGAGAGGATGAGGCCGTTGGATTCTGAGGCGAGTTTGCGGATTTGGCGATCTGAGAAATGGAGGGCGGCGCTGATGTCTTTTGCGGTGGTCCAGACGGGGCCTTGCTCGTAAAGAAAAAGCGCCAGTCGCTCGATGTCATCGTGCGCTGGCGGCTTGGTCTCAAAGTCCATTTCTAGTTGACCGTTCATTCCTTTTTAGAGAGGCGTGCGGTGATGGTGTAGACGAGCTGCTGCAGCTCGCTGGCGGTGAGATCGTGAATGGTTTTGCCCTGGTGTTTGTTGCGGATGATGGCGGCGACGTAGGAGTCGTTAATGGCTCCCTGGGAAGCGGCGATTTTGTCGCGGATCAGGGCCTTGCAAAGCTCGCGGTTTTCATGGGTGTCGTTCAGCTCCTCGGAGCCTTTGACGCGGCCTGTTTTTTGCCAGAGGGCGGCGGCATCTTGCTCGCGACCGGCGAGGGCGTAGAAGCGGGCGAGGATGCTGCGGAAGTCTTTGTTGGTGCAGTCGCGGAATGACTCTTTTCCGCAGGCGATTTTGGTCTCGGCGTGACGCCATTCATCGTAGGTTTGTCCCTCGGTGAGGCCGTGATTGGATTGCACGTCGTAGGCATCCCGCGCGGCGATGCTAAGCTGGGCTTTTTGCGGGTTGGTGAGGCCTTTGGTGACCCAGTTCTGAGCGGCAGCCGGCTTTTGTTTGCGAGCGGGTTTTGAGTCGTCTGCTTGGCGTTTGTAAATGCTCATACTGTGGTGGTGATGGAGGTTACGAGTTGGAGGCTGGGGGCGATGGATTCGAGGCTGGCGGCGTGTTTCTCGCGGCGGGTTTTGGCGCGGTGTTTCGCATCATAGGAGTTGTGGCATTTTTGGCAGAGCGCTTTCAAATTCTCCGGGCTGCAATTCATCGGGAAATGATCGAGATGGGCGATGGTGAGGACGATGATGATGAAGCCTTCGCACCGGTCTGAGGGGTTGCATAGTGGCAGGGCTGCTATGGCGGCGGCGTGGGTATCAAAGTGATGGATAAAATCGCGACCAGGTTTGGTCACTATGGAGTAATTCGGAACACCGCATTCCTCACACCGATTCCCTGCCCTTTTCAGGATTGCGGGGCGGATTCTGGTGTGCCAATCGATGGGATAATTTTTGTAGTCGCAGGGCATGGCATCATTTTTTCTTTTTCGGCAGATGGAATTTGAAGGTGATGGTATGTCCTTCTAGTTGGGATGTTTTGCCCAGTTCATGCAGCACCATGGCGGCAATCGTTGTTGGGTGCAAATAAGGGTCACCGTGATTCACTGTCACTTCCCATGTACCGACCAATTGGCGATACAGAGATCCGTTCTGACAGGTGATATTGAATTTGCATTTCATGGCACGTAGGTTCCGCAGGATTGGCATTCGAATCCGCGCACTACGGAAACGGACTCGCAGAAGGGGCACTCGATGGTATTGCGCTTGGGCGCTGGCAGGCCTAGGGGTTTTTTCTTAGTGGGCTGAGCTACATTACCCGTATACAATCGCATGCGGTCATTCACGCCACGATCCGATTCGGAACAAAGAACGAAGTCTCTGTAATCGCTGTCATGGGTGATGGCTATGCCTTTGGATAAAGCGGTCATGGCTGCGGTAGCGGCAGAGATGCTTTTGAAGCCTAGGTAGTAGCCTCCTATTTCGAGGATGTGCATTTTGATTTTCATTGGGATGGGATTGGGAGTGAAGGGTTTGCCGGATGCCCTGCTCGCGAGACAGGGCTTGCAATTGTGCTCCGGCGGCACCGAGGCCATTCTCGTTAGGCCGATCTTTCTGCAGCGTCTGGGGTGATGACCTGGACGGCGTCCCAGGCGATGACGGTTTTTGATTTGGGGATGCCGTCGGCGTCGGTCGAGCGCAGGGCTTTGATTAGTTTCAAATACACTGCGATATCAGGGATCGCCTTCTTGGCTTTTTTGCGGAAGTCGTGACCGTCTTTTTCTTTTCGCTCGTACTTTTCTACTTTTTTGAAAAGGACATTGAATTGAGCGGTTGTGATGATGCCGCTGATTTCTTTTTCGGTGTCGCTGCCAATGTCGAATCCTCCGACAAGCGAATCGCTTTCGAGGCGCACGGGCAAGCGGTGCGTGGGGCTGGTCAGGATGGCTTGTTTGCCCTCGCGCTCGTTGTCTTCGAGTGGCACGTGTGGGCCGCGCAGGCCAGCGGCTTCTAGGCGTGCCTCGATGGCTTTGAGTTCGGCTTTGTCTTTTTCCATGCGGTCCTTTAGGAAAATTCCGCGTGCGATGTCGGCTGTGATTTGTTCGTTGGTCATGGCAGGTGTGAGTTATGCTTCGTTGCGGCCTTCGAGGATCGCGAGGCGACGGTCGATTTTTTTGGTGAGCAGTTCCTGCTGCAGCGCGAGGATCTGGATTTTCTTCTCGGCTTTTCGGATGATGGCGCGCTGGGCCTTGGTGGCTTTCAGGTTCGCGCGTTGTTTGGATCCAAGAAGCTTCCGCAGATCGCGCGCTTCCTTTTCATTGGCTTTGATTTCGAGTTTGGTGGGCATGTTAGAATAATGTTGGTTGTTCTGTGGTGGTTGCGGGTTGGGGTGCTGTTGGTTGGGGAGATGGGGCGGAGAGTTTTTGCCAGGCTGTGGTGTGGTGAGGGAAGCCGCTGTAAATGCGAATCATGCAGGTATCACACAATGCGTTCGCGCAGCCGTGGATGGCATTGGGGCGGTGCCAGGTGGCGGGGTTACGGCATGTGCGTGATTGGCAGTTCATGGCTGGAGGGCGCGCTCTGCGGCGGCTTGGAGGTTGGCTAGAGTGAGTTCCTCAGTGCCGAGGTTTTCCAGGACATCGGCGAGGCCGAGGAGGAATTCTGATTTCCGGATCCAGAACTTGGATCCGGAATCGCTGATGAAGTGCGGGCCGAGGTTGCCGATGTGCTGGGCGGTGGCGGCGAGTTCTTCTAACTCTTCGCGGGTTTGTTTGATGTCGAACATGGGGAAAAGTGGTGAGTGTGGAGTGAGCAGTGATCAGGGTTTTTGCAGGGTGGGGATTCCGGCTGTTAGGCGATAGATGACAAGGGAGAAACCGAGGGGGGAGCTTTCGACTTGGCCTTTAGCGATGAGTTGGTCGAGGAGCAGCTGGACGGCTTGGGTGGGGAGGCCGAGCCGCCCGGCGATGCTATCCGCTGTGCTCTGGCTGATGCTGAGGTCGCGGAGGATTTTCTCGTGGTTAGTCATTCCAGTCGTCGGTGGGGATGGAGTCGTTTGAGGCGACGAGGGCTTGTGCCTGGCAAAGGTGGTGCCAGGTGATGGACTCGGTGTTCCGCGCTGCGAGCTTGAGGGCGTAGCGGAGACGCTCGGTGATGGATTTGAGACCGGCTTGTTTGGCGAGGTCTTGGAGGATGGTGGCGGGGCGATAGGTTTGGCCGTAGGCTTCGCACTGGAGGGTTTTGGCGGGCCATGGCAGGCCGTGAGCGGCGAGGATGGCCTTGACGTCTTTCTTGAGCGGTGCGAGGCCGAGGTGGGGGCGGTGGATGCCGCGACGTAGGAGCTGGTGCAGGGCGTTTTTGTATTCTTTGCTGATGCGGCCGAAGTCGATATCGGTGGTGCTGAAGAGCATGCCGCATTTGTCTGCATCGTAGAGGGCGCGGAGCAGCTCCATGCATTTGAGGAAGCCGCGTGGGGTGGCGGATAGTGTTAGGACGTGGAAGTCATCCAGGATGAGGAGTTTGTCGCGGGTGAGTTCTTTGCGAAGGCGGCGGGTGAGCGCATCCACGCTGCCGTTGGTGGCGATGTCCATGGCCTCTGCGATGGCGATGGCGAGGCCTTTGGCTCCCATGCCTGCGGTGACAGTGATGAGGTAGGTGTTGTGGGGATTGGCATCGGCGTATTTTTCCAGGGCTGTGGTTTTACCGATGTGGCTGGCACCTTGCATGAAGACGGGTGTGCGGGACTCGCGGGCGAGATCGCAGTTGAAGTTGACTTTGCGGCTGGTGTCTGTGGAGACGAAGGTGACGTTGGTGGGCATGCGCTCGATGATGCCGGTTTGCCAGCTGTGGAGTGTCTCGCTGATGTTGGCGGGCAGATCGTAGCGTTCGCTGGTGTTACGCGGATTGACGTAGGTGCCTGCGATGATTTTAGATAGGGTGCTGGAGCTGATGCCTGCGCTGTCTGCAAACTCTGCGATGGAGAGGCCGCGCTCGCCGCTGAGACGCCAGGCGGCTTCCAGGAGTTTCTGGTTGGTGGGATCGCAGTGGCAGATGCGCTCTTTGAGTGCGGGCAGGGTGATGTTCCAGGGATGGGTGGT
Source organism: Verrucomicrobiia bacterium (assembly GCA_947462875.1). GTDB lineage: Bacteria > Verrucomicrobiota > Verrucomicrobiia > Verrucomicrobiales > Akkermansiaceae > UBA956. The sequence goes on along the minus strand of CANHQJ010000003.1, from coordinate 175,293 downwards.
GGACATGGCTTGTTTTGGTAGGGATGGTTGCATGGTTGTTGTTAGAGGAGAGCGTGAGGATCGGGTAAGTCTGCGTTGGTTGGTTCGCTGGGCAGATCGGCACCGGAGTAGAGATCGGGGATATCTGGCGCGGAGGTGGCGCGGGTGGGCTTGAGTCCATCCAGGTGATCGAGGAGGGTGCGGGTGGCGGCATTGAGGTGGTTTTCTTTGCGGAGGCCGTGGCGGTATTCTGTGGCGGCGACGGCGGCTTTATAGTCTGCCTCGCGCTGGCCGATGCGTTTGTTACGGGCATCTACATCGCCGCGTGTGATGCTGTGATCGCGCTGGGCGATGCCGAGGTATTGGCCGCGCAGGGTGTAGTAGAAGGCGCGCTCGGGGCGGAAGGGATTGATGACGACATCGATGTCATCGCCGTTGTGGATGGTGCGGCGAAAGCCATCAGGAGATTGGTAGGTGGCGAAGTAGCGGAAGGTGCCGAGGCCTTGTTCTGCATCGCGAAAGGAGATGACGCCGTGGTTGGCAGTTTCTGTGCGGCGGTTCAGATCGTAGAGGCAATCTGCTTCTGCTTCTGGCATGAGCTTGATGAGCTGTGCGCTATCGCGGTGCCATACTTCTGCTGGGGACATGCGCCGGATGCGGAATAGGTGTGGCATGGAGTGGCGGATGATTTCCATGGCGGCGCGGCGGGTGGGATCCAGCTCGGTGAGGTTGATCCAGAAGTCGTTATGCGGATCTGCATGAAACTCGGGGATGATGAGGCCTTCTTCTTCGTAGCCTTCGATATCGTGTTCGGTGCGGCGGTTGATGAGATCGTAGGCGTAGTAGATTTGCTGGATGACGTCTTCCCATTTGAGGTGGGCGGTGGGGATGGGTGCGCCGATGATGCCGCTAAGTTTGAGGAGCAGCTCGGTGTCTTTCTGCATGCCGTGGGTGCCTGCGGGCATGGTGGCGGGGTTCATGCCGAGCTGACCAGGGAGTGCGGCGAGGCGGTTGTGGATGATTTTTCCCATGCCTTCTTTGAGGGCTTTTGCATTGGGGTTGCCTTTGGCGCGCTCTGCCCAGCCGCCGGAGTAGGCGGAGGCTCCGCTCATGCCGGGCTTGGCGATCTTGATGGCTCCGTTTGTCCAGCGGCTGAGTTTTTGGCCGAGGGCATCGCGGAAGACGGCTTTGGCTTTTTCTGCCTGGGCGGTGGTGCCGCGAGGGCTGTAGCCGACGGTGGCGAAGAGGTTGATGGCGTAGAGGGCAAATTCTTTTTCCGTTAGGTCTGACCAGTGTTCTGACTTTGTCTCTGCATCGGTTTTTTTGATGCGTGGCTTGATGCCTGGGGGCAGGTAGAATCCGGAGTAGAACTCGACGGCTCCGTATTCGACGGGGCGGCAGAGGGCTTTGCCGTGGACGCACTCGATGTCATGGAACATGTCATCGAACTGGAACTCCATGCCGATGTGGCCGCCTTTGCGGGTGGTGAAGATGGTGGGGAGTGTTTTCATGGCAGCGTTGCGGCCTTCGCGGGCGGAGGCAAGCTCGGTATCTGTGGGCATGAAGCGGCGGAGGGTGCGCTCTGACCATTTGTGGGGATGGTGGAAGCCTGGTGCGTTAGGCGGTGGGGTGTGGTAGCCATCGATAGCGGCGGTGATATCGCCTCTGCGCCAGGCGTGGAGTTTTTCCATGAGGGCGACGTAGGCGGCGGCGGTGCAGCGGGAGTTTGCTTCGACGAGGGTTTTCCAGTATTGGATGAAGGCGTGAGGGAGTTTGTTATCGTTGCGGGTGAGCCAGAGGGATGGTTCCATGCGGCGGTCGATGAGGGCGCGCCAGTCGCGGGTTTTGAGGAAGCGGCGAATGGGACCGGCGATGGTGTTGACATGGACACCGAGGGCTTTGGCATGGGCCTCATAAAGCGCACCTTTTTCTTTGTGCGGTGTGCGCGCTACTTCACAGGCGATCTCGTAGAGGGCTTCTGCTTTTTGTTTCACGGGTGCGGAGAGCTGGGCGTAGGCGGCAGCGTCTTCCTTTGGCACGAAGGTGAGGCGGGTGGTGAGTGTGTGATTCATGTGTGAAGCAAGTTGCGGAGTTTTTCGATGGCTGCGAGTTCCTCGTTTTTGATGTCCTGGGGCGTGGTGCCGAACCACTCTGCGAGTTCGCGATAGCTGATCTCTCCTGGGGGTGGTGCGTCTCCGCATTGCTGCGCAAGGTGGAGCGCGGCGGCGAAGTAGGCGAATTCTTCGGGTGTGAGATCGGACAACATGGGAATAAAAGTGGCGAGTGATCAGTGAGCAGTGATCAGGGTAGTAATTTTTGCCAAAAGCTGCGCTGGCGTAGGAGGTTGAGGGCTTGGTAGCGAGCGGCGTCTACGGCTACCATTGCCATTAGAAGGATCACGGCGAATGGCCATGCGGGCTTTACCACGATGGCCCAGATCATCCAGAAGCCGACGCCTGCGCTGGCGAGGGCGATGATGATGTTGATCGCGATAAGGATGCGGATCTTGGTGATCATGTCGCGGATGTAGGATGGTGGGAGCATAGGTTTAAGTGTTGAGTGATTAGTGGGCAGTGGGTTGAGGGGGATTGCGGAGGTTCTTTGTGATGTGGGCGAGCTGGGTTGACGCGGCGGCGGTATCCATGCTGATGTCTAGTGCTGCGGAATGTGTGGCGAGTGGGCTGTCGTCACCGGCGATGGCTTTGGCGAGGACCTCTGTGATGCTTTCCAAGATGCTGATGAGCTGGGATGCCTGGAGTTCACTGGCAAGGCCGAGTTTTTCTAGGGCGGGGTTCATGGGTTGACGGGGGTGATAGGGTGGACGGATGGAGAAGGAACTGCTGGTGTTGGTGTTGTTGAAGCTGGAGCGGCTGCAAGCAGACGTGTTAGAGCTGCGCGCACAACTTGACGGTATTGAAGGTCGTAATCCTGAATGCGCTGATGGATCTGCGCGGCGGATGGGCGAACGCATTGACAAGTTCGCGGAGCAGATGGTGGCTCTGGGGCTGCGGGAGGAGCTGGGGTGGGCGATGCGGATGGATTCATGAGATTTCTGTTTTGATTTTTTTGATGCGTTTGAGGAGTTGGGCGAGGAGTTCTTCCATGGTGTGGAGGTCTTCCTTGGCGAGGTAGTGGAGGCGGCCTTTCTCTGGCTGATTGAGTTCCTGCTGGATGGCCATGATGAAGCCAGGGGCGACGTGCTCGGGGTTGGTGGTGCCGAACCAGTAGTGGCGGGCTTCATCGCGTTTCTGAGCGATGCGCTGGGCGGGGGTGAGCGGGGTTTTGTCCTGGGGCTCTTCCGGTCCCTCTTCCTCGCGGAGGGGGGCGGTCATGGCGTGGAGTTCTTTGCGGGTGGGCTTTACGATGCCCATCTGGAGGTAGAGCTGGCGGAGGGTCTCGGGTGGGGTGATTTCTTCCAGGAGGGCGGCATCTGCTTTCTCCAGGGCGGGGGCGGCGGCGATGTGCTGCAATGCCTGCGCCTGCTCTGGGGTGAGGCGGCGGTTGATGACCTCGGTGGATACGGCGATGTAGCGTTTCGCTGTGCTGAGGCTGAAATCGATCAAATCGTTCACATGTGGCCGATTTACTTTTCGGATGGTTTTGTCATCACTCTTGAAGAGTTTTTCCCATTGGCCGTGGGGGGTGGCGGCTTTGAGGGCGATGAGTTTGAGGCCGATGAGGAGCGCCATTTGGGTGGCGGCATTGGCCTTGGTGCGGGCTTCCTCCGCGAGCTGGGTGGCGGCGTGGTGGAGCTGATTGATGCCAGGGATGGTGATGGCGGTTTGTGGGATGGTGGTGATGAGGTCGCTCATAAAGTTTTAAGTGGAGAGTGATCAGTGATCAGTGGGTCAGTGATCGAACCGTTCATCAGTGGGATTGACGAAGGTGGTAGGGTGTTGGGGTGAAGAAAAAGGAGGAGATACAGATGTTGCGGGAGCGTGTTGCCGCGCTTGAAGCTCGGCTAACAGGGATGGAAGGGCAGATCCGATTCTTGTCAGATCAGGTTCACCGGAAGGATCGGATGGTGTTTGAGACATGGTGCCGGTCCGTGGAGATCCTGCGGGTGACGTGGGAAGCGCTCCGAGTAACTGGCTTACCGCCTCACCCGCCTGCAGTAGATGGGGATGAAGGCCAAGATCTTCCACGCAGTCCGCAAGAAGGACGCGACAAAGCAGAAGGCGATTGATGCTTGGATTTATGCTAGTGGCTGACGGATGTGCCGCCGATGTGGGAGCTGAGTCAGGTGACGTTGAATTAGCGGGCGCGTGGGCGCGGCGTTTTTCGGCGAAACGGATGAGCGCGGAATGCAAGGCGTCTTGTCTTTGGACAAAGCCGTCCATGAGTGTGCGCCAGTCGCTGAGCTCTGCCTTCTGTTCCATGTGATCGAGGAGGGCTTGTGCTTTGGGACTGATGGTGCTCTCACGCTTGAAGGGGAGGTAGGCGTGGAGATCGTGCTCCGCGAAGTTTTTTTCGATGGGGGCGGATTGTTGGCTTAGGAGTTTTTCCAGGCGGCATTGGTAGGCCGTGGTGATCATGTCGAGACCGGCGATGAGGATATCGCGGTCTTCTAGCTCGATGAGGGCATCGAGCTGGCGCATGAGGTCTTCAAAGCGGTGTGTTTTGCATTGGGCGCGCAGGGCGCTGGCGGTCTGGAGCAGGTCTATGATGGATGGTATTTGCATGATCGGTTAGGCTTCGAGGTGGGCTAGGTAGGCGCGGTAGAGACGGTTGCGGCGGACTTGGAGTAGCTTGTCGTTTTTGCCCGCACAGATGTAGGCGAACATGCGCTCGGTGTGGCGGCGGTAGGCGCGGGCGGTGCGGATGAAGTCTGGTTTGAGTTTGGCGGTTTTCATGATTCGGCGTATTCGAGGATTTCTTCCAGGTCGCGGTCGATGCGGCAGAGGTCGCCGTGATCTGACCAGGCAAGGCGTGGGTGGTCGGGTGATGGCATGTCTTCCATGACGGCCTGAAGGCGGGCGATTTTTTCCAGCACGGCGTTGTGCTTGGCGGCGTAGTTGACTTGGAGGTTTTGGGCCATGGTGTGTTAGGCGGGTTGTTTGATTTCGTTTTTGATGGCCTTGCGGATGATCTGCGATTTGGTCAGGTCACGGGCTTTGGCGGTTTGATCTAATGCCTTCGCCACTTCGTCTGGCACCCAAACGCCGATCAGCTTCATGCGTGGAGAGTTGGAACGTTTTTTTTCTGCTTTCATGTTGTGCTGGTTCGTGCGAACGAATTAGAATTAAATTCAATTTAATTCAATTACAACAAAAATCTTTATTTTTTTTTGAGGCCCCGTATAAGGCTCATGTGTCTAAACCACGTTCACCAGGACAAACGCTCATCGGAGTAGCGGTAGATGAGAGGTTGCTAGCTGCTATTGACAAGAAGCGCGGCGGGCTAACCCGCAGTGCTTTTGTGCGGCAGGCTATTGGTAATTACTTGGGTGTTGCTGGCGATATGCTGAACGCTCCCGATAGAACTGGCAAAGGAGGAAGGCCGCGCAAGGCTGCCGTAGATAAAAAGTCGGCGCTAACTTCCCCCTCCCCTCGCAAGCCGAAGCTCAAGCCAGTGCCTGGCACCGGATCGCCGGATGAAAAAGCCCAGGTTGGTTAGAGAATCCCCCTGCCTATCGTATCGTGCAAGGCAATATAATCGTGGGGCTGTGGCCGTTCAAGATAATCTAACGGGAAAAAGAAAAATTGTGGTTAGAAAATCCGCTGCATTTTCTCATTGTGCTCTGCGCGGCTGCTAGGCATGCTGCTGCCGTTATGAAGAAACTGATGATGACTATGATGGCGTGTGCGGCATTCGCTGCACCGGTGATGGGGCAAGCTCTGGTGTGGGAGCTGGATACGGAGGCGATCCTGCCGAATGCGCTGGTGAGCCAGACGGTGGTGCGGCCGGAGGCGAATGGGCGTGCATGGGTGATTCTGCAAAATGAGCTGGGTGCAAAGCTGGTGCGTGTGGGGCAAAAGGGTGAGAAGGCTGTGTGGACTCTGCCCGCGAGTGAGTATGTGTATGGATTCCGCTCGCTGGGACCTGCCTCTTGTGTGGTGCAGGCGGGGGGTAAGATGACGCGCGTATCTCGCGTGACGAAACAGGAGAAGGAGGGCAATGTCACGAGCTGGGTGCAAAAGGATGCGGTGCTGCCGGAGGATGCGGATAAAATCGCCTATGAGGATCTGCCGGAGGTGGGGACGGGGCGTTTCTTCTGGTATGTGGTGCGGAGTGATGTTGGTGCGGATTTGCTGGCGAGTAAGGTGGTATTGCGGCGGCCGCCTTAATGGGGTAGCGGTAAAAGAAAAAAGCCTCGGCAGGAATGCCGGGGCTTTTTTGTTTGTAGGGATTGACGGTGTTGACGTTATTGGGGAATGGGTGGGGGGCCGAAGACTTCGGGATCGGCGGTGTTGAGTTTTTGCATGTGGGCGCTGTAGTCTAACCATTGCTGGGTGGGGGGCTGGCCGATGGTGCGGCGGCGTTGGTTTTCCCGATAGAGGTAAACGCCTACGCTATCGATCTTGAACCAGCTATCGGGCCGGTCGGTGGTTTTGTAGGCGTAGATGAGGCCGGTGCGAATGATGCCGCGCATGACGCCCTGATCACACCCGCCCATGATGGCGCAGGCATCCTTGATCTGGATGAAGCGTTTTTTCTCGATGCCCTTACTGGTGCGCAGGATGGTGTGATCCTTTGGGGATGCGGGGCAGACGAATTTGCGGGGTGCGGGGGGGAGGCCCAGGTCTAGGTCTAGTTGTGGGTGGACGATGCGGAGTGTGTTCATAGGGATGAGTGGTTAGTGATGAGTGAGCAGTGATCAGTGGGAAGGCAGGGACCCTACTACGTCACGCTGACGCGAGACTACGAAGGGCGAGACGTGGGGAGTGTAGCAGGGAAATGGGGCGCTGAAAAAATTCTTCGCTGATCACTGCTCACTTCTCACTCGGCACTATTCTTGACCATTGGTGACGGTCACGCGGGGGCGGTGGAAATGGCATGGTGTGTGTCCGCCCAGGGATGGGTTGCCATGATAAGTCGCCGGTGGTGGGAAGTTAAGAGGTTTCCTGACTGCCACCGGCGCAATCTCACAAACACTACCATTATTATGAAAGAATTACTGCAATCGTTGGTGCGTCATTTGTTGACGTTTTTGGCCGGGCTGGGAACTACGCTGCATGCGGCTGGCTTGCTGGGCGCGGAGGATGTGGCCCAGGTGAATGCACAGGGACTGACGTTGATGACGGTATTGACGGGAGTGATCATGGCGGTGCTGATGCGTTTGATTATGAAGTTTGGTGGCAAGGTGATTTCCGCGCACAAAGAGGATGGAAGTAGCCCCGGCAGTTTGTTGTTGCTGCTGGGGGTGGCAGGCCTGGCGCTGCTGGGCCTGCCATCTTGCACTCCGGAGCAGCGGGAGGTAGCGCGATCCGTTCCCATTAAAGCGTGCTATACCGATAAGGATGGCAACAGGGCGTGCTACAGTTCCAAGGGTGGGATTGAGGTGGAGGTTAGGAGTGGCAAGTGATCAGTGAGCAGTGATCAGGGTTTTGAATTTCCCGTAGACGGAATAACGAGCGCGAAAGGCTGATGATACGCGAGAGCAGCATTTTTCTAACCACGGATGGACACGGATTAACACGGATATGAAAATCGCAGTTTGCATAGGGCACAGTCGCAGGGGCGATGATGGCGCGGTATCGGTGAGTGGGGTCTCTGAATGGGCCTTTAACAATCAAGTGGGTGATCTGTTGTGTGCTGAACTGCGGGGTAGAGGCCACGAAGAGGAAAAGGTGGCTCTGTATGAAAGCAGTGGCTACGAGGAAGCGATGAGTTGGCTGGGGCGTCGGTTGCGGCAGTCACGTCCGGATGTGGCGGTGGAGTTGCATTTCAATTCAGCTCATGCGCAGGCACGGGGTCATGAGTGGTTGTATTGGCAGGGATCTGCCAAGGGCAAGGCTTTGGCTGACTGGTTTGATGCGGTGTTTGACCAGGATTACCCTACGCTGCCATCTCGCGGGGTTTTGCCGCGTGGACGGTCTGATCGAGGTGCGTTGTTTTTGCGCCTGACGCCATGCCCTGCGGTGATCTGTGAGCCTTTCTTCGGGTCTAACGCAACGGACTGGCGGATGTTTGGCCGGTCTCCTGAGATGTTGGCCAAGAGCTATGCGGCGGCGCTGCATGGGTATGCAAAGGAGGTGGGGCGATGATCGATCACGACTATCTTTATGAGCAGGCCTGTGAGGATGGCGATACGGCGCGGTATGTGCGCGGGCTGACGGATCATGAGCTGCGGCTGCTGCGTAAGAAGGCGGAGCACCTCCAAACGCGGAATGGCTGTAAGGGGGGAATCCCCGCGCTGATCAAGTGGCTGTGCGTGATCGAGCAAGCGGAACGGATGCAGGGGAAAGTGTCGAGTGAGCAGTGATCAGTGAGCAGTGATTTTTTGAATTTATGATGATGTTACTTATGACGATGTTGGCTGAGGCTGTGGTGACTCACGGGACTCAGGGGGAGGTATCTACGGTGACTACGGGGGCGGTGTCTGCGGTTGCGGGTGCTGTGGTCTCGGTGCTGGTGATGTATTTCCGCACGAAGGCCAAGGTGACGGTGGATGGTGAGGTGAACGTGACGGATGCAGCGGGGCGTCATAAGCGCCAAGAGGTCTCGTGGACAGAGGTGCGCGATCTGAAGGACCGGGTAAAACACATCGAGATAAAGGTGGATGAAATGAAATCTGCACAGGGGGATCAGTTCCGGGCGATCATTACCTCTGCGTATGAGCGGGAGATCCGGCTGGGGGAAAAGTTAGACAAAGGGATCACGGGTGTGCATGAGCGGATCGATGAGCTGCTGCAGGCGCTGGCGCTCTCCGGGCAGGTGAAACCTACGGTGAAGAAATGATTTATGAATCCGTTCCGAAAGAAGCAAGTGATGGGCGCAGTGCTGGAGGCACTGGCGATGGCGGATGGCTATCCGCTGGCGGTGGATGTGGTGCGCGCGTATGTGCGTGACCTGGTCAAGCCGCCGGTGGGCGATGAGGAGTGGCGGGCCTGCGTGGATGAGATGGATCGGCAGGGGTTCATCGCACGGGTGGAAAGCAAGTTTGATGCGGAGCTGGAGCAATACACTCTCACGGAACGCGGGGACGCGTTGATGAAATCCCAAGGCTGACCCTTATGAGTGATCGTGAAATTCGTAGCGATGCGGTGCTGAAGCGTTTGCCAGAGCAGGCGCTGGAGGATCTGTGGCGGATGCGCAATCCGGAGGAGGGCGGTGAGCCGATGACGCTGGAAGCGATCTGTGTGGAGATCCCGCGCTTGTATGGCGTGAGCTGCTCGATGGGGGCACTCTCGAATTTTTACAAGTGGCTGCGATTCAAGCGGCGCATGGAGAGTGGCAAGGCGCTGGCGGAACAGGTGGCGCGTGAGATGCAGACGAGCGGAATGACGGTGGAGCAGGCACATGAGTCTGCGCAGTATGTTTTCGCTCAGCGGACTCTGGATACGGATGATCCGAAGTTGTTCATCCAACTGATGAAGCTGAAGCTGCAGGAGGATAAGATCAAGAATGATAGCCGCCGCATTGAGATCCTGGAGCGGAAGGCGGCGCTTGCGGATAAGGCAAAGGGTGTGAGCGATGATGAGGCGCTGACGGATGAGGAGAAGGCGCAACGGATCAAGCAGATTTTCCGGATGGGATGATATGGCGAAGTCACGACAGAGCCGTGAGGCACTCGATAAGCTGCACGCGCAGGTGGCTGCTGCTACTAAGAGTGCGCGGGAGAATCCGCTGTGGGAAATGCACCTGGATGATGTCCGCCCGCTGGCTGATGGGCATGTGCTGGGGACGACGCATAGTGGGTGGAAGAACCCCTACCCGTCGAGTGATCCGCGTTCGCTTTTGTTAGAGTATCAGTTCGCGAATTTCCATGACCGGGAGCGGTTCAAGATTTCGCTGATGTCGCGCCAGAGTGGTAAGGACTTCACTTCAGAAGGTGAGGCGGCGGAGGATTGCCAGGCGCGTCCGGGCACGGAGTGGATGGTGGCGGCACCATCGGAACGGCAGGCGCTGGATTCTCTGGAGCAGGGTAAGACGTGGGCGCAGGCGTTTGATCTGGTGATCGAGGATTACCAGGAGAAGCGTGAGGGTGGCTCTGAGACGCTGCTGAAGAGTGCGGAGATTCTTTATTCGAATGGAAGCAAGGTGCGTGCGGTGCCGGGCAGGCCGGATACGGTGCGGGGCCGCAGTGCGAATCTGCTGCTCACGGAGTTCGATTTCTTCGATGATCCGGGAGCGACGTGGCGGGCGATCTTGCCATCGATCACGAACCCGCTGAAGGGTGGGGAAAAGAAGGTGCGCCTGATCACTACGCCGAATGGCAAGGGCGGTGCAGCGGATAAGATCTGGAGCAAGAATGAGATCGGAAAGACGCGGTGGAGCAAGCACCTGGTGACGATCTATCATGCGGTGTTGATGGGGTTGCCGGTGGACATCGAGCAGCTCAAGGAAATGTTCGATGACCCGGACGGCTGGGCACAGGAGTTTGAATGCAAGTTTCTCGATGGCAGCAATGTGCTGCTCCCCTATGAGCTGATCGCTACGTGCGAGAGCTTTGAGGCGACCGAGGCGTGGAACGTGACGGATGCGCTGGGTGGCGGTCCTTGTTTCACGGGGATCGACTTCGGTAGGCAGAATGACCCGAGTGTGACGGTGACGTTGCAGCGGGTGGGTGGGCTGCTGATCACGCGGGAGGTGAATGTGATGAAGCAAGTATCCAGCCCGGATCAACAGGACCGGATGCGGGCGGCGATCCTGAGTAGCCAGCGGACGTGCTTTGACTACACCGGCCCCGGCATTGGCCTGGGCGATTATTTGGTAAAAGAGCACGGGGAGTGGAAGCCGGAGCAGCACAAGATGGGCAAGGTGGAGCTGTGCACGTTCTCGGCTGGGTTTAAGCGATTGATTTTCCCGCGCCTTCGCCGGGCGTTTGAGCAACGCGAGCTGATGATTCCCGTCAGCCGGACGGTGCGCGAGGATCTGCACGCGATGATGCAGACCTACAATGGCACGGAATACAACTACTGGAGTCCCAGGACAAAAGAGGGGCACAGCGACATTTGCACGGCGTATGCGCTGGCGGTGCGGGCGGCTTCTGGGGCGGTGACGAGTTCCTTTCCCCCTCGCTCACCAGGGCGGCGGACGCGGAATGCGGGGCGGCGGATTTGAGGCGAAAGGGGCTGTGCGTGAAATCGGGCGATTTAAGGGGTGGGGAGCGGAAACCAATGAATACGCGTGAGGGGGCGCATCCCCCTCTCAAATCGCGCGGCACAGGCGGCACAGGGCAATTCTGCGGGCGGGTCTGGAGTGCATCGAAGGTCGAGGAGGTGATCGCGTGTTTGTGGACCATCATCTGGGTTTTGCTGTGGATGGGGAATGCCCATCCCCTGGCGCTCTGGGCAGTGGGCATCAAGGCCGCCGGTGATCATGCCATGGCGATCTATTTTGCGATGCGGTGATGAGTGACCTTGCGTGACCGAAACACATGGCAAGGCGTGAGGGGTAGAACTCTGGGCGTGCGGCGGATGCAAGGCCGCGATTTTTCCACTGATTTCCCCGCTAATGAGAGAGCGTATTTTCCAACGAATGAAATCCCAGATGAACCGGGCACTGGCCTCGGTGTCGATGCGGTTTCATGTGATGACGGCGAACTTGTGGCGCGATCACTATAATCCGCTGCGCGGGCTGACGATGCGCCGTGTGGTGAGTATGCTGGAGGATGGGGAGCGCGGGGCCTATGCCGATGTGCAGTGGACATACCGTTTCATCGAGATGCAGGATGCGGTGCTGGGGGCGATCATCGAGCGGCGCACGGCGGCTATCAAGAAGCTGAACTGGAATGTGAAGATCCGCGATGGGCTGAAGCCGGAGGAAGTGCAGACGGCGGAGGCGCAGCAAGCGGCGCTGTCTGACCTGTATGAAAACATCGGCAATCTGAAGAGCTCATGGGAGAAGATGGTGATGGCATCGTTTCGAGGTTATGCGCATCTGGAAATTGTGCGGGATGCGTCGGGGCGGATCGTGGAGCTGGTGGATGTGCCGCAGTGGTATTGGGTGCGTGATGGGCTGAATGGGGCCTGGGAGTATAATGAGGGGGCGGCGTTTGGCTCTACGCGGGGAACGCCTGTGGAGGAGGAGCGGTTTGTGGTGCGTGAGGTGGCGCGTCCGATCAATCGGGTGGCGCTGGTGGCATTTGTGCGCAAGTCCCTGAGTCAGAAAGACTGGGATGGATTTGTGGAGACTTTTGGCATTCCTGCTGTTTTCCTGGTGATGCCGCCCTCGGTGCCTCAGGAGAAGGAAGCGGAGTATCTGGCCACGGCGGATGATGTGGTGAGCAATGCGCGCGGTGTGCTGCCGCATGGCTCTGATGTGAAGACGGTGGACAATGGGGCGCGCGGGGTGAATCCCTTCAAGGATCACATCACCTATCAAGATGAGCAGATGATTCTGCGCGGCACGGGTGGCAAGCTGACGATGCTCACGGCGGCCACGGGGCTGAACTCGAATCAAGGGGATGTGCACCAGGATGCGTTCGATGACATCGCTGCGGCGGAGGCGGCGGAAATTTCCGATCTGTTTAACGAGCAAATCAGCAAGCCGTTTTTAGAAAAGCTTTTCCCTGGCACGCGCTGCCATGTGTATTTTGAAATTGCGGCGAATGAGGAGACGGATGCCGGGGCCATCGTGGCTGACGTGACGGCTCTCAAGAGTGCCGGCTACGTGACGAGCGCGAGCTATGTGGCGGAGAAGACGGGCTACCCGGTGACGGCGGATGCTACTGCTGCTCCCGCGCAGATTCTGAATCGCGAGACGGATGAACCGGACGAAACGCGGCGCGCTGAAACTGCGGCCGGCGCACCTAACAATTCTCTCTTTGATGCACTCCGGGCGATGGCTGAGGAGGCCATTGTGAAGGGCTATCAAGAAGCGGAAGAAACCGAAGATCCATCATGAAACCACTCATTCTTAATCGCACGAGTCAAAGCCTGCCAGCCGATGGCTGGTATCAGATCGAAGTCACTGGCGAGCATGCCGCTGGGGAGGGCCGGGTGCAGGTGATCGATGATGCGGCGCTGACCAGCATCGTGAACTGCTTTGCCGATGAGAAAGCGCAAGCGGGCGAGGCCTTCGCGGGGCTGCTGGTGGACCGTGACCATCTGAGCCATGATCTGGAAAATGAGACATCAGCCATGGCATGGGTGAAAGAGCTGGCCGTGCGCGATGGGCAACTGTATGCGCAACTGGACCTGAGCAGCGCGGGCGAGGCTGCTGTGAAGGGCAAGGTCTATAAGTTTTTCTCGACCGAGTATGATCCGGAGGATCTGGAGGACCTGGGCGAGGGCCGTGTGCGGCCGCTGCGCCTGAGCGGACTTGCCTTTACCAACCGCCCTAACAATAAGGGTGGCAAACCAATCTCCAACCGCGAGGACAAGCCGAGCGGTGGGCAACCACAAACACAAGATGAAATACAAATACCAAGCATGAAAGCCATTGCACTAAAACTGGGATTGCCCGCCGATGCGGATGAGGCAGCCATTCTGAAAGCCGTTTCCGACCTCATGGCTAAGACCGAGGGGCTGGAAAAAGAAACCAAGGAGGCCGCCGCCGATGTGGTGATGAACCGCATGGGTAGCCGCATCCCCGAGGCCGCGCGCCCGCACTGGCGTGAGCAGCTCATCACCAACCGCGAGAGTGCGGAGAAGCTCATCGAAGCTTCTTTCCCTGCCGCCGCTGCTGCTGCGCCTGAGCGCATTCACAATCGCCATGCGAAGACGCCCGCCCCTGCGGAGTCCACGGATGGAACCGCCGTGGCCAATAAGGCCGATCAACAGGAGGCTGCCGTGCGCAGCATCATGAACCGCGAGAAAACCACCTACTCCAAGGCTTACGAACAAGCCATGCTGGAGAAGCCTGAGCTTTTCGCCTAACCCGTAACATCAACTTTTTTTACACAAAATATGTTAGCAAGAAATACTGCCATCATCCCCATCGCCTCTGCCGTGGACCTTTCCGGGCAAGAGGGAAAATTCGTCACCGTAGCCGGTGCACTGACCGGAGCTAATGCCGCCGCCTTTGGTGTGGTGACAGAGGGCTATCCTGTAGGCATGAACAGCTCCGTAGCCGTGTGCGCCGGTGCTGTCGTGGTGAAACTCAAACTCGGTGGCAACGTTACCGCTGGCGCACTGGTGGGCAGTAATGCCTCCGGACTCGCTGTGACGGGCGCTACCACTGTGTGCGCCCAGGTCTTGGAAGCGGGATCTACCGATGAGCTGGTAGAGGCCGTGCTTTTCCGCCCCGGTGCTCCCTAACCTTTAACCCGTCAACTCAACACTCATTTACCATAAGATTATGTCTGCAAGAGCATCTACTGTCAACCAAACACTCACCAACTACGCACGCGGCATCGCCGTGGATAAGAAGTCGAAGCTGGCTGAGTTCCTCGCCCCTGTCGTTCCCACTGGATCGGCCTCGGGACAATACAAAGCGTTCTCTGATAAGAACGCCTTCGCCGCCTACAACACGGCCCGTGCCGTGGGGGGAAACCGCACGCGCATCGAGTTCGAGGGCACGGACCCGTTCTTCAACTGCCGTCCTAACGGATTGGAAATCGCCATCGATGACTTCGAGCGCGAAGCCGCCGGAGAAAACGACAAGGGCGGACTCATGCTGGAACGCGCCAAGATCGCCACGCTCATTTCCGCCCAGACGGTGAGCCACGAGCTGAACGTCTTCACGCGCATCCGCACTGCGGTGGCCGCCGTGGGTGGCGTGGGCGTGTGGAGCAATGCGGGCAATGACCCCGTGGCTGAGCTGGACGCCCAGATCCAAGCCATCGCGGATAACATCGGCAAGATGCCCAACCGCATGGTCATCGGCCTCTCTGCCTGGCGTGTGCTGAAAAATCACCCGCTGGTGCGCGGCCGCCAACCTGGCAGCGATAACATCGGCGTGACGCTGCAGCAGCTCGCTGCGATGCTGCTGAATCCTGCGATGGAAATCCAGATCGGCGTGATCCCCTACGATACGACCAAGCCCGGCAAAGCTGCGGCGAATGCGAACATCGTGGGTGGTGAGGTGTGGACCTACTTCGCGGATGAAAGCCCGAGCGTGTATGACATCAGCTTCTGCAAAACCTTCCGCGTGGATTCCTCTGGCGTGAATGCCGTGAAGGAATACCGCGAAGAGGGTGCCAGTAGCGATGTGTATGCCGTGGACTGGACGGAAGACGTGATCGTCACCGCGCCGCTGGCAGGCCGCCGCATCACGCTGAGCTAACCGAAGCTGCGTTGTTTCATAGCCGCTGCATCGCCCGTGAAAAAGCGGTGCAGCGTAATGAGAGAACACTTTTTTCACGACGGATTTAACGGATTTACGGATTATTTTTTTATGGCGGAAGCATGGATCACGATTACGGAGCAAGACGTCACTGGATCGTTCACGGTGAAGGAGCGTGAAGTCTTTGGGCTTGGCGTCAGTGGTGACCCGCCCGTCGACCGTGTGCCTCTCATCATCACGAATGTCATCGCGCTGGTGCGGAGCTACATCGCGAGCTGCGAGCGCAATGTGATGGATGTGGATACGAGTCTGATCCCGAGCATGGCGATGCACCACGCTGTGGCCATCGCCCGATGGCGTGTGCTCACGGCTCTGCCGAAGTATGTGCCGGGGGATGCGCGGAAACAAGAATACGATGCCGCCATCAAGTTCTTTGAGAGCATGGCAAAGTGCGAGGTGAGACCGCCGCGTCCGCTGAATCCGCAGACGAGTGCGAACACGCCGCAGACGAGCAATTCCCCGCGCGTGAATGGACGCCCGCGCCGCTATGGGCTGAGTGATCAGGATGGGATCTGAGAGATAAGACTTTCAGACATAAGACATAAGATTTGAAATGCTAGCTGATGAATACTTTCGCTCTAAAGAGACCGTGCCCGCAGAGCTGCGCACGGCGGAGTGGGAGCGTGCCGGTCAGTGGGCAAAGGAACGCGCGTTTTACTCAGCGGCCGTGACGGAAGCGGAGATCCTGGATGAGTTCCGGGGCTGGGCGCAAAAGGTGGTGGAAGGCAGCACGGATGAATCCACCGCGCGGGTGCAGCTCCAGCTTTTTCTCGACCGCATCGGCTACAAGCCGGAGGCGGGGCAAGAGGGCACGATCAAGGACCTGCGCAGCCTGCGCCGCCTGACGGTGATGCTGCGCACGAACCGCCAACTGGCACAGGGCTATGCGGAAAAGGTGCGTGGCTTCGGCCCCGGTGCGATGCGCCTCTATCCGGCATGGGAGCTGGTGCGCCTAGGCCCGATGCCGCAGGTGCCACGTGAATGGCATAAA
The DNA here is from genome assembly GCA_947462875.1 of Verrucomicrobiia bacterium. Classification (GTDB taxonomy): domain Bacteria; phylum Verrucomicrobiota; class Verrucomicrobiia; order Verrucomicrobiales; family Akkermansiaceae; genus UBA956. The sequence goes on along the minus strand of CANHQJ010000003.1, from coordinate 158,930 downwards.
CGCTGGCTGAAGGTGGGCGGCACACTCACGAAAGACGGGCGCATGATCGCGCTCAAGCAGGATCTGATCTGGGCGGAGCTGGGGGATAAACGCACCTTCGATGATGCGCTGAATGTTGACTATCCGCCCTTCGCCTGGCAAAGTGGTATGGGCTGGATGCCGGTGAAGTTTCAGGAGGCAAAGGCGCTGGGACTGCTGGAGGGATGGAAGCCGCCGGAAACAAAACCGCTGGCCAGCCCTAACGAATCTCTGGAAGTGAAGCCACGCATCCAGTCCCCCGCGCTGCGAAAGGAACTCGCGGAAAAGTTACAGGGCCTCGCGGAGTGGCGGGATGATACGCTGGTGTTTACCGATCCGAACGGGACGCGGAAACTCTCTCAGCTCGAAGCTGCCAAAGTCATCACGGCGAAGCTGCCGAATGGCTTCCGAAACATGCAGGCGGAGGCGATGCGACTGTGGATTGAGGATGCTGGAAAAAACATCAAGTTCCAGCGCGGCAAAGATATGCTCGATGATTTCACGCGGCTTTTGCAAAGAATCGAACCTCTGCGCGGTGATAAGCCCATATTCCGTGGCGAGTTTTATTCAAGCGCCATGGACATAAGTGCGCGGATACAAATGTTTCGTGACACCTACGCAGTGATGAGCATGGGGGAATCTTTCTCCCTGAAAGAATCCGTGGCAAAACGATTCGCCACAGGAAAAACCCCGTATGAACTGATCATCGTTTGCAAAAAACATGCTACGATGAAGCCGATCTATGAGATCGCCAAAAAAGTTATGCCAAAGTTCGCCCACCAAGGCGAGGTAGTGGCGATGGAAGGTGTGCGTTTCCGCGCCGTGGGAGAGCCGTTGGTGACGATTGACGAAACAGGAAGAAAGCAAATTTATTTAGAGGTAGAGGAGGTTTTGCCATAAATACGCTCATTCAACCAAGCGGGATTCCACTGAGCACCTTCGAGTGGAAGAATGTCATCTTCTGCATCCTGCGCCGCAAGGAAAGCAGGATCATCAAACGGATCGGTGCCCTTAGCATTATGCTCTTCCCAAATGCGATCAGACTCTTTCACGCCCCCACCCTACCATGATCACCCTCACCGTCAACATCGAAAATCTGGTCTCCGGAGCGCTGGAGAAATTCAGCGACGTGCTGGCGGATAAGGCGATGCTGCACGATGCCATCCGCGCCGAGGCGGAGACCATGGTAAAGAAACACCTGGCTGCGCTCAACAACCGCTCGCCAAACACTGGCTACTACGCCAAGGCGGCCGCCGGGGTGAACAGCACGGCCGATGATGCGGCGGCTACCATCATCATCCAGGCGGCGGGCATAGGCCTGCGCCGGTTCGGTGGAGAAGTCACTCCGGGCCGCAATATCAGCAGCCAGACAGGCCAGCCCACCAAGAGCATTTCCCTGCCCACGAAACACGTGCCCATCGTGAACCAGAACCGCCAGCGCCCGAAAGATTTCCCCCTGCTCGCCTTCGTGCTGAACCGCAAGGGCGGTGATACCACCGGCTACCTGGTAGAGGGAGAGCAAAAGCTGGCCAAGCGCGGCGAGAGCAAGGGAAAATATATCACAGTGGCAAAGAAAGGCGGCAAGATGCTCTTCGTGCTGCGCAAGCGCACCAGCCACAAAGCCAATCCGGCCGTGCTACCCAGTGATGACGAGCTGCGTGCCGTGGCCGTGCAGGCCATCAAAGATTTACTCCAAACCTTCAACGATCTCCCAACATGAGCCAACTCAAGAACTACCGACATGCCATCAAAGCCGAGCTGGTGGCTCAGGAAATTTTCCCTGCCGAGCAAATCATCGTGGACCGCCAGGCGGATGAATGGGAAGTCATCGCCCAGGCATTTGCGATGGCCAAGACGGGCGTGGTGCTTCACATCGCCGAGGCCAGCGGCACGAACATCGATCCTGATGATGCCGATCTCCAGCTCAGCGTGGACGTGGTGCTCACGCTCTTCTGCGAGCCGACCTACACGCCAGAATCCGGCGATGAGGGCAATACCGACTGGCCCGAGGAGGATGCCTGGGAACGCATGGTCAAAGCCCTGCATGGCAAGGTGCTGCTGCCGGATACCGTGAGCGGCCACTGCTACGAAAAGCTGCGACTGGTGAGCTGGAGCCACGTTCCTAACGAATTCCAATACTACGCCCGCGCCACCACCTTCCGCTTCCCGCTGACGCTGGCCGTGCCGTAAGCGACTGAAGCATCAGAAACCATGCGCCACCGTGGCGCGGGTGGCATGGACTGAGGCAGATTGGTGCTCCCGAAACGGAACACCAATCTGACAGCCATGGGTAAAACATCTGCCACCACCACACCGGACCAATCCACCGCACCCGCCGTGGAGAAGGTAAAGCTCCGCGCCACACAGAAGATCACGGCCGGAGGCTGTATCATCGCGCCGGGAAAGGAATTCCTCGCCACGCATGAGAAGGCGCAGGAGATGATCGCGGCCAAGGTGGCCGTGGCCGTGCCGCCAGCGTTCTAACTTTTTTTATATACTCACATTCTACGCTCATGTATATTGACCGCACCCGCAAAATTCTCCCGAACGCCTTCCTCTTCTTCGTGGAAAAAGGCACGGAATCCGAAGCCGCCAGCGTCACCATCACGGTGGATGCCCTGGCGAAACCTGACAACACGCCGACCACGAACTGGCCTGCCCGCCCCTGCACTCTGGAGCTGGACATCATGCGCGAGATCGAGGAGGATAAAGTCAAATGCCCTGCCGAAACCGGCGGATGGCAAATGGAAACGGATTACGACCTCGTGGGCGTGAAGCTGGCCTTCACCGATAAGACGCAGAGCGAGCACTTTGAGCGTCTGCTCTGGGTGCTGCCTGCGAAGGTCACGGCCGCCGTGGCGCAGATCCCGTTCACCGGCTCCCCGAGCATCGAGGGCTGGCTGAAAATCATCGAGCGCGACCGCACCGGCGCGGACATCGTTTACTGCGACCTCTACGGCCAGCTCACACTCAAAGGCGGCACCAAGGTGGATGGGAAGCCGACGCGCCCGCAGTTCGAATTCGAAGTCAAGCTGGGCACGGCTCTCAATAGCTGGATGGCTCCTGAGTAAGTTGAAGTTGAAGTGGCTAGTGAGCAGTGAGCAGTGGCAACTGCATGCTGCGCATGCTCCTAGCCACATGATTCCTCTTACTGATCACTGATCACTCCGCACTTCTTTTTACCATGCCACCTGTAGATCCGCCCACCTCGCCCCTGCCCGCGCTGCCCACCGCCACCACCCCCGGTGGTGTGCTAGGCTCTGCGCCCACGGCCACCACTCCCGGCAGCGTGCTGGGGGAAGCGCCATCAGCCTCTACGCCTGGCAGCGTGCTGGGCGCTGCTCCTGATGCCACGGCTCCCCAGAATGTTCTGCCCGCCGCGCCGAATGCGACCGCGCCAGAATCCCCCATGGGTGGCTACCCGCCTCTGCCCGGTGAAGGCCCCACGCTCACGGAGCGTGTGGAGGCACTAGAAGAGGCGGGCGGCGGCGCGGGTGCCGTGCGGTATGATCAGGAGCAAGCTTTAGAAGCAACGGAACAAAATCAAGCACGCGCAAACATTGCTGCAGCTGCAGCGGAACACTATCACAGTGGAGCGGATGCAACTCAGTGGCTCGAAGGCAGTATGCACACTGCGATGAGTGCTTCGCTAGGTAACACTGACTGGATGTGGATGCCTGAGACTGAGCCGCATCGTATTGTATATGCGATTGACTCCGTTCTCGGTAGTGGGTGGCAAAGCGGTGGGGGTGGCGGTCCGGATTTTAGCCTTGCATCATACTGGTATCGTCCGTATGCCGTCAACCAAGCTATCGCTGCGAACTCGCCCACTCTAACAGTAACCGCCTCCGCAACAGGCATGGAAGCATCCGTCACTGGTTCCAGTATTGCTACTGAAGGTCTGCCAGACGGTGTTGTCCTCTTTACGGTAACTGACCTCTACATAAGTTTGGCAGGGAATTATGGCACCTTCCCGATCCCTGCCACGGTAAACAACTTCTATTGGTATGGCTACGGCACGAACTTCACATATCTTTTCAGCTCGCTGCTGAACTGTCCATGGGTTTTCCAAGTGAACAGTAAGTCCATTGATCTGTCTGGAGGTTACTACGGAATGGACCCAGGTTTTCTTCTTGAGGATTCCTTGCAAGAGTTCGTCAACAACTGGATCAGCGCTGGTAACATGATATCCTTCCCAGAGTCAAATGCACTCACAACCGCTTGGATAGAGGTTCCTCTCTATCCCGACTTGCTGACTTGCACGAACCTAGTGACCTACGATCAGTTCCACCTCACTCGCGGCAACGGCTTTACCGAAGGGCTGATGAATGACTCTATCTATACTGGACCAGCTGGCTTCGAGTCCACAAACGAGTTTTCGGAGATTATCACGACGTCTATCTACCCACAACGTCACCAGGAGAACACTGGGTTTTATAACATCGTCACTGGACCAATGCCTGGCAGTGATTTCTACGTCGCGCCTCGCCCTGACTTCTCCATCGTCGTATTCTAAAACAACGCCATGAAACGCTACGCATTCACACCAACAGGACCCGCGAAAGAAGCAGTCACAAAAGACGGTAAGTTTTACCGGCTTCGTGAGATACCTGCAGAGGCAAGAGTGGTCGCAACTGTCGTCAACGCAGAAGACGAAAACAGCGCGATCAAAGAGTTCATGAAGATACCCTCTCCGGTGCCACCACCTCGTGCGAAAACAATTACCAAACGTCAACTCGCTGAAAAGCTCAACGCCCAGAACTTGACTATCCCTTTCCTTGCGCTCCTAGCAACTCTCCCGCCAGCGGAAAAGCTACTGTGGGACGCGTCGCCGACTATTTCTTCTGATTATCCTTTTATCAAAGAAAACCGCGATATGATTTGTGCGGCACTTGGAATCACGGCCGAGCAGCTCGATAACATTTTTCGTTGATCATGATCAAGTCCGTCTGGCGCATTACCTTTCTCACCAGCACGGGTCCCCGTGCGGGGGAGGAATTTTTGCTGCTGGATCACGGTGACCTGATGGATGCCGAGCCGAAGCTGCCTGTCTCCCAGGGAGTGGCCACCAGTGTGCCGATCTTTTCGCCCTGGGGCCATGCCTTCGCACTGGGCGGGGCGATGCACACAGCCGCCTGGACGCGCAGGCGCACGCTCGCCGAGCATCTCCCACGCACGCAGGCCCTGATGGATGCCTATCGCTTCCCGTGGGGGCAGCAGGGCACGCTGCAGGCGCAGATCGCAGGCGGGGCCACGTGGGCATGGGAAAGAAGCTCCGTGGATAGCATAGAGCCTACCTATCCGGAACACTCCCGCAAATCCTATCTACTCCAAAGCTATGCCGCAAAGTGCGGACCGCTCCGCCTGGTGGCAGGACCTCTGCCGGAGGGTTCGCCCGCGCATTGGGACTACCTGGTCACCGCCGTCTGCCCACCCTGGGAAAGCATCGCCGCGGACTGGGATGACATTTCACTAACACCTATCACCTGATCAGAAATCTATGAATCTCGCCGGAACAACTCCTGGAGCCACCTACACATGCGTGATGACCGCCAGCGCGCTCAATCCCTCCGCAGGCACCGTCTATCGCGTGGAGTGGGGCAATGGCACGGGCACGCCACTCTACCTGGGCAATGGCATCGTGGGCATAGGCACGAGTAGCACGAGCATGAGCCAGTTTACCTCAGAGGCCACGGCTCTTCACAGCGTGGTCATTCCCGATCAGCCGGGGCGCGTGCAGCTGTCCCCACTCACAGGCACGCGCACCGTGGTGCTGGGCAGTGACTTTACCCACAATACCACCAGTGCCGTGAATGTCACCGGCATGGTGCTGACCCTGCCTGTGGGCACGTGGATGGTGGTATTTTCCGGGCTTGTTAAGAGCAGCGATGCAGATAGCGGTGTGCTGCTGACAGCCCTCGGCACCGGTGCCACGGTGCTGGGCGGCACATTCCAAAGCCAACAACAATCCAGCCCGTCCACGAATTTCAACTTCGGCCGCACAGGAATGGTGCTGGTGCAGGTCAGCAGTGGCACGGGGACAGTGCAACTCCAGGCCGCCAATGAAGGTGCCTCACGCACGCTCACTGTGGTAGCTGGATCGGTCCTCGCCGCTGTACGTGCATTCTAACGACTCCATCCCATGGCAGAAGACATCAACCTCAAGATCAAAACCGAAGCCGAGCTGAAGGGCACGGACGCCGCGAAAAAAGGGCTGAAGGAAGTAACGGAGGAAGCAAAAAAAACGGAGGCGGCCACGCAAGGGGCAGTGAACCCGATGGCTCTTCCGGAGAGCATGCTGGGACCTGCGCGAGATGAGGCGGCGGAGGCTGAAGAGGCTCAGCGCGCGCTCTCCGAGGCAATTGATGAAACGGCTGCCTCCGCAGAGCAACTGCGCATCAAACAAGCGGAAGCGGATGTGGCGCGTGCAAAGGCAGCGAAGGCAGCACGGGAGCAAGCCACTGCTGAAGCTGCCGTAGAGCAGGCAATGGGGCAAACAGCCGCAGCTACAAGCCGACTCAAAGGGCAACTCGCAGCCATGGCTACGGCAGAGCTGGCCAAGGGCCTGGCCGCCGTAAACCCTGAACTCGCGGGCATCGCGGCCAGCACCGCTCAGGGAGCCGCAGCCGGAGGTCCGTGGGGTGCCGCGCTGGGCGCGTTGGTGGGTAGCATCGGAGCCGTAAAGCAGGCCTACGCAGAATACAATGCCGTAGTCGCGGAAACGAAGGAAAGAATCAAAGCGAACGATGCCGCGCTGCAGCAACATGCACAGAAAGCCGCTGAGCTGAAACTCAACAAAGCCTACGAAACGCAGTGGGATGACATGCTGAGTAGTGTCGAGAAAGTCAACCAGGCGGTGCGGGATAATATCGAGCTAGAAAATGCCCGCCGGAGGGCGACGGAAACTTTATCGCAAAGCGTGATGGGAGCCGAAGAGGCAGCGATCAAAGCGCAACGTCAATCCGGTTCGATCACAGCAGCACAAGAGGACGCCCAAATGCAGGAGCTACGCCAGCGCCGGGCAGCGGCAGAAAAGCAATCTGCGCTCGATGAGGCACAGGCCGCGCAAAAGACGCGGCAAGCAGCGCTGGACGGTGCCAGAGAAGATCTGCGCCTCATTGAGTTCCGGCAAGAACTCGCCTTGGCCAGCATCGAGAAAGCCGAACAACGATGGACAGAGCTGAATGCTCCCGGACGTGGAGCAACTCCCGAGGAATTGGGTAAGGGCGAAGCGGCGATGACGACTGCGCAGAAAAATTTGGAGACAGTCCAAGCTCTGATTCCTGATGCAAAAAAGAAAATCGACGCCGCGCAGTCAGCCGTAGAGCAAGGCCTCAAACTCCTGGAAGTAGAGGTGACAAAAATCAACAAGAATTTTGACATCGAAGCCATCAAACAACAGGCCCTTGACGTAGGAGAAAAGAGCCAGGAAGCGTCGAAACAAGCGGCGGATGAAGTCAAGAAAGCCATCGATGGAATCGAGCCGCGCAACCGACTCGAAGAGGAAAATCTCACCGCGCTGCAAAAGGCCGTAAGCGATGGCGAACTATCGACGAAAGAAGCTCAAGCAGCCGTGCAACAACTCAGCGGCATGAGCGGCAATTTGAATACAGAGTTAGGGAAAATTTTAGGTGTTGTCTCGCAGTTCCAGAGTGAGCAAGCAGCCCGTGATCGCGTGCTGCAAAACATCATCGCGCAGCAATCCGCTGACCGCCTGCGCCTGCAGGAAATTCTCAACTCACAAAGCAACCGATAAGGGATGAATGACCAATGGGAAATCGCCGGTGAAGTAGGTGCTGCCATGGGACCGGGACGGCTACCGCTGCAAGCGCTTTTCCCGCTGGTGCAGCCGGTCGTTTTTCGCAGCCAGGCGGCGGATTCCTTTGGGTATTTTTTGCCCATTTCCGCAGATGGAACGAACAGCGGCTACGTGCCGGATCGGCTGCAGAATATCTCGCTTTACCGCGATGGCGTGAGGGAGTTTTGCGGGCGCGTGGTGACGCGGAAATACATCTACAATAGGACCGGCCAAGGGTGGCAGATCGAGGTCAAAGGAGGCTGGCATGAACTGGAGCGTGTGCCTCTCATCGCTGGGGCCTCGCCAACCTATGACATCCCCCAGCAAAACCTCGCCACGAGCATCAGCGCCGTGCTGGCGCTGGCCATCTCCGCCGGAGCGCGGCTACAGATCGGCGAGATCGCGGCGATGATGGACTGTTTCCCGCTGCAGTTCCGCTCCGCTACCGCAGCCGCCACCTTGCGCGATCTGCTCCGATTTTCGCAGGATGCGATGACCCGCGTGGACTATTCCACGTCGCCGTATCCGACCATTCACATCACCCGCCGTCGCACGGCCGTGGCGAAGCAACTCATCCTCGGCGAGGATGCCGTGACCGAATGCGAGCTTTCCCCGGATGACACCGCCACGCCGGATCGGGTGGACTTTATTTACGCGGTCAGCGATGCCAATGGAATCGTCTCCCAGGTAACCGAAAGCGCCGGATCCGCCGAGCCGGTCAACCGGTTACAAGTCGTGACGGCCGCCACCGGATTCGACGAATTTCAGCAGCGGGCACAGGCCAGCGAACAAAGCGTTCAGACTATCACGCTGGCATCATCCTTGCCCCTATCATTCTTCATCGCCCGCGATGCGCGCCTCGCCGAACTGGAGGCAGCTTATCCCGGCATGGTATCGAGTAACTTCAGCAGTGGAGCACTCACGGTCTCTAGCCCGACATGGTCAGGCTACACCATCACGTCCTGGACATTTCCTCAGTCTCGCCGATTGGTGGGGACAGGGGCAGCGCCCACCCTTACCCACTACATGCAAAGTGGAGCCTGGCAGGAATGGATGGGCACCAAGCTCGGAATCCAATCCGAGGAGGTGCAATGCGAGGGGACCTACTGGGTCTCGGTCAACAAGTCTTTCGGTCTCACTACAGGGCAGATCGAGCTGCTGCAAGCAATGGAGCTGTTTTACGAAAACTCCGGCTTTTGGTTTTACCGTTACAAGAGCAGCGTCACCACCCGCGCTCTCAACGTGCCTTACGCAACAGCCACCACGCTGCGAGATCCGGGCGACTACCCGCTCACGCCACCTCCGGCTGGCATCGCGGCATTCCTGCTGGAGACCATGGGCGATGCACCCTATGACGGCTCGTTGGCCTACGATGCGTGGGAACCCTACGACCGCGTGCTAGGCCGAGTTATTAACGTGCTGGGTGGCACCCCTGAGCTGGCTACGGCCCGTGCCCAGGTCAGGGAGGAATCCTACGACTTTGCCACCCGAGTGAGGAAGCTGCGCCTTGGGCCATCTTCCGCAGGCTCCGGAATCGAACTCATGAGCCGTTTCCGCAGGCTGTCGGCGAAGTGAGTCGATGCGCGAATTTGGGCAGAAAAGTCAAAAGCACAAAACATCTGTCACAAATTTACAAAACGTTTCGGCGGCTTACGGTGGCGGTGCGAATCACCGTCAGGTCATCGCGCCGGAAATGCTCCGCCATGTGTGTCGGAAAAAGGTCAAAATCGGATTTTCCCAGCATCTCGCTCTCGTCATCGAAGCCGAGCCGCTCGTAAAAGGTACGGCTTCCCGCAAGGAGAACAGAATCAGCGTTTTTCAGAAAGAACGTGGTATCGGGTATCTGATCGAAAAGCTGGGTCAGCGCATTATGATGACCCATCGATGCGAAAAGTACGGTGCGTTGATTGGCTAACAGGATGTCCGATTTCATATATAAAAAGACATAGCGTATGACACAAGCGCGGTCTAGTTTTTAACGTCTACCCAAAACCATATCCCGCAACTTTCATGAAAACCCGCAGCCGCAATGTGTTTCTTGCCGTACTGATGTCAGCACCTTCCTATGCCGCCATACTTGTGTGGGATGGTGGCGGAAGTCCCAGTGATGATCTCGGATTGGCCGCCAACTGGAATCCGGATGCGGCCCCTAGTGTCGCCGTTCCTGATCTCATCCAGTGGAATGGTGCGGTGACGGGGCCACTGTCACTGCTTTACACGGCAGCGAATTCCACCCTCGGGGGCGCTGCGGGGAATCCCGGTTTGGATCTATCGATCACAGCGACGCAAACCGAAGCGCTCAACCTGGATTCCGGCACGAATACCAATTCGATCCGCCTCAACAGCGTTACCATCGCCGCGGGAGCGGGGGCGTTTTCGTTAGGAAACAGCGCCAACGCATTCAACCTGACCCTGGGAGGCGCGGGCGGGCAAACACACACATGGACGAATGATTCCAGTAATACGGCGACCGTCGCATCCGATGTGAACTGGGGACTCGGTGGCGGTGGCAACCACACTTTGGCACTCGCCGGCACAGGGCAATGGCAGATCAACAAGGCGTTCGCACCGCTGGCGAACAATCTCAGTTTGCTCAAGACGGGTACAGGCACCGCGACGCTAACGGCTGGCGGCACGATCAACGGTAACAATGTCAATTCGAATTTGCCGGGGTCGGCCAATGTGCCGTTTTTGGTGCGTGAGGGGAGTCTGGTCTTCAATGGCGGTACGTATGGCATCACGGGCGAGGCGGTGGTGGGCGGAGTGGTGACGAATGGTGGCGCGGGTCAGAATGCCAAGTGGCAGATTGATGCGGGCACGGTGACGGTCTCGGCGTATCTGTCGGTGTGTCGCGGCAATGGTACCGGGGTCGTGTCGTCCGATCTGGAAATCAACAATTCCGCGACCGTTACCGCAGCGAATTTCAGCGGTGGATTCAATGGCGGTTCCACGCTAAACAGGCCCAAGGGATCCGTCACTCTCAATCAAACCTCCATTCTTACGATCAGCGCCAACGGAGTTTTCAATCTTGCAGAGTCTGCGGGATCAAACGTCACCGTAACGGCGAACAACAGCGCGCAAATCAACAATCCCGGCACTGGTGTGAAGACGCTGGGCAATGCCGGAACCGGAGTGGTGACTCTCAACAACAGCAGCAGTCTGACCTTTGGCAATGGACTGACGTATATCGGTTTTGTGGGTGGAAACGGCACGCTGAATCTGAATGGTGCCAGCAACGCCACCTTCGGCACCGCGGCGATGTTTGTTGGTCACACGGGTGGCACGGGAACGGTGAACCATGCGAGCACGGGCACGCTCACCACGGGTGGTCTAAGTTATATCGGCTACAACACGGGCAATGGCACCATGACGCAATCCGCCGGCCTATGGAACCAAGCGGCCGAGCTTCGAGTCGGCGGATCCGACATCAACGGCACAGGTCCTAACGGAACCGGAACACTTACCTTCAGCGGCGGCACGGCAAACCTCTTTGCGATGACCGTGGCCCGCGGTAACAACAATCAAAACACCGTTTCGGGTCTCGTCACGATCAATACGGGTGCCATCGTCAATAACCAGGAAGATCTCATTCTCGGTTTTGCGGGTAATAACAACCTCGGTCGTTTGGTCATCAATGGCGGCACTCTGAACGTAGGCACCCTGGCTCTCAAATGGATGCAGGTGGGCAAATGGGACACGAGCCGCGGTCAGCTCGATGTGAATTCCGGCAATCTTCGTCTGCTCAATAGCAGCGCCCTGAAAATGAATGCCGATGGCACGGTAGGCGCGAATGTGATCAATCACAACGGCGGCGATATCACCTTTTTCAGCAATGCCGGGACCACAGTGGGTGGCACAGGAAATCTAGACCTCCAGCGCGCGGGCGCTGCCGCCAGCAATAACACCTATCATCTCAATGGCGGCACTCTCACCGTTCCGCAAGTGATCTCCACCGCCACTACCGGCACGCGTACCTTCCATTTCAACGGCGGCGTGTTGAAGGCGACGAACAACAATGTGGCGTTCTTCAACCTCGGTACGGGAAATGCCCGTGCCAATGTGCGCAATGGCGGGGCCATCGTTGACACCAATGGCGCGGATGTCGGCATGCCCACTGCGCTGCAGCACAGCAATATCGCGGAGGATCTCGCGCTCGATGGCGGTCTCACCAAAAATGGCGCCGGTTCGCTGGCACTGGGCGGAACGAATACCTACACCGGTCCTACCGTGGTGAATGGCGGCACCTTGTCGATCGGCTCTGGAGTCTCGATCAATACCAGCAGCAGTCTGACGATCAACGGCAGTGGCGCGAAATTCACCCAGAGCAATCTCGCGGCCTTTACTCCTCCTGTCACTCTGACGCAGGGAACCTACGAGAGCAATGGCGTCATCAAGTCGCTGACGGTGGCGAACAATGGGAACAACACCCTCAACCCCGGCGCGGGCACGGCGTATTCGATGATCGTGGAAAACGCCCTGACGTTTTCCGGCGCGGCCACGGTCAACCTGCGTGCCAACGGCGGCTTCATGGATCGCGGCATCGAGGCCTACGGCGGCGGCACGATGGCCTTGACCACACCCGGCGATGGAGCGGCGAACGGCCAGGTTGTGATCAATGTCTCCAACATCGGGGCTTGGTCCGGTGGTACAGACTATCCGTTGATCGGTTACACGATATTCAGCGGCTCGCTCGATGATTTTGTGTTAGGCACGGTTTCCGGTCTGAGCCCGCGCCAGACGCCATCCCTGGTCAATACCGGCAACGCCATCGCCTTGCGCATCACGGGAGACTCCCTGCGCTGGACGGGAGCTTTCAATTCCCAATGGACGACCACACCGCTGGATCCGAACCACAACTGGATCCTACCCAGCTCCATGACGGGCGCGGATTTCCTCACGGGAGACGTGGTGCTGTTCGATGACAATGCGGGCAATTTCGCCGTCAGCATCGATGCGAACGTGACGCCGGGAGCCACTGTGTTCAATAACACGACTGAATATACTTTTTCGAGCGTTGGAAATTTCGGCATCTCCGGTGGATCGGTGGTGAAAAACAACACCGGCAGGGTGGTGCTGAAAACCAACAATACCTACACGGGCACGACTACCATCAATGCCGGCACGCTGCAGATCGGCGATGGCGTCACGGATGGATCGATCGCGCAGAGTGCGCAGATCATCAACAACGGCACACTGGCGTATCACACCGCTGGTGCGCAAAGCCTCAACAATCCCATTTCCGGAACGGGGGATTTCGTGATGAGCGGAACGGGCTCCTTGACCCTCGCGGTGGCAAATTCCCATACCGGCAACACCACGCTCAACTCGGGCACGCTGCGCCTCAATCAGGCATCGGCGCTGGGGCAGACTACGTCGGGCAGCTTGGTGATCAATGGCGGCGTGCTCGATAATACCAGTGGCGCGGCGATCACGACCACAGCGGCGAAGGCTCAAACGTGGTCGGGGAATTTCACTTTTACAGGCACAAATGGTCTCGATTTCAACAGTGGCGTCGTGACGCTGAGCGGCGGCGGTAATCGCCAAGTGCAAGTAGCGGCAGGCACACTCGGCATTGGCCGATTGACCAGCACGGATGGCACCGGGCTGTCGTTGAGCGGTGCGGGTGTGTTGGCGATCACAACCAATGCGGCGAGCAATATCAATGGGCCACTGTCGGTCGCGGCAGGTAGCACCTTGCGCTTTAATACGGGAGCGACTGCCGGGACGACCAATGATTTTGTGACAACAGGACTCACGGGTCAGGGCATCATCGAAAACGGTGGAGGTGTGGAGCGCTGGTTTTTCCTGAACAACGCCACGGATCAGGTGTTCCAGGGAGTCATGCAAAATGGTGCCGTAGGTCCTCTGGGCTTCAATAAAGAGGGCACCGGCAGCTTTCAGTTTTCCGCGCCTCAGAGTTTCACGGGACGGATGACGATTCGCAACGGCACGTTGGTCGCTGATACTTTGGCAAATGTGGGGCTGGCCAGTTCGATCGGCGCGGGTGCCCAGTTCTACTTGGGCGAAGGATTCGGCACGCAGGCTGGCAGCGGCACATTGCTTTATACGGGCGGCAACACGACCATTGATCGTAGCCTGAATGTATCGTGCACGGCGGGCAACAGCGGCATCATCGATACAGCGGCCGATCTTACGTTCACGGGTGCGGTCAATGCAGATGATACCGGTGGGTTTGTGAAACGCGGCACAGGCACGCTGAGCTTCACCAATGCGGCTGCGACGCAGCGTTTGAGCAACGGCACGAATGGCGGCACGAGCGTGTTCGCCGCCAACGTGGCCAATGGTCGCCTGGTGTTGCGCAATGGCACTTTCGCCGTCACGGGCGAAATGGTGGTGGGCGGACAATTGCTCACGGATGGCAACTACACGCCTGCCGCGCTAGAGATTTCCCAAAACGCCACGCTCAATGCCGCGAACTGGTTCTCCATCGGCCGCGGTCACGGCACGAGTGGCCTCACCTCGGCTGTGATCGTGGACACTGGCACGTTAAATGTCACCGCCGCAGCGAATGGTCTGGCTATGGGCAATAGCCTGAATCTGGCGGGCTATGCCGCGGCGCAATCTCTCACCATCAAGGGCTCCGGCGTTGTTAGCATTGCAGGGATGCTGAACGCTGGCGAACGTCCAGGATCTGACTCCACGATTACCTTGGAAAACAGCGCCACCTTGAATCTGAATAACGCCACGCAGCTCAGCAAGTCGATCGGTGTCGAGGGCAAGGCCACCTTGGTGCTCACCAGCGGTCTGATCAATGCCGGAACCAGTGGTTTCAGCATCGCCCGCAGTGCTACGGGCCTCGGGGCGGTGCATCTGAATGGTGGCATCATCGATGCCGGTTCCATCATTGGCGGAGCCGGAAATTCCACCTTGCACTTCAATGGCGGCACGCTGCGAGCGAACAGCGCAAACGCGGCATTTCTTCAAAACATTACCGCCGTGAATGTCGAATCCGGCGGAGCGACTATCGATGTGCAGACGTATGATGTCACGGTGCAGGCACTCAGCGCCGGAACGGCCGTGGGGAATGTCGTGAAAAACGGCGCAGGCATTCTGCGCATGGCGGGAACCAATACCTATCTCGGCAACACGACGGTGAACAGCGGCTCGCTTTTCCTCAACAGCACGGGCAGCTTGAAATTCGCGCCGAAGGCGAACAATACCTGCAACCGCGTGACGGGAGCGGGCGCGGCGACGATGCAAGGCAGCTTCGTGTTTGATCTGACGGAGGCCGCCATTGCCGATAACAACAGCTGGACCATCGTCGATTCCACGACCAAGTCGTTCGCGGAAAGCTTTTCAGTGGCCGGATTTGATGACAGCGACAACGACAACAAATGGGTGAAATTGGAGACCGGGAAAACCTGGACCTTTGACGAGGCGACGGGAGTCCTCTCGCTGAAAGTTTCCACCGGCTTTGATTCGTGGATCACCGGCTTCGGCCTGGCAGAGGCGGATCGCGGTGCCTTGGCGGATCCTGATGCGGATGGCTTCGGCAATTTGCTTGAGTATGTGTTAGGCGGCAATCCAGCGGTGGCGAATCACACGCTCGCTCCCCAGGGCCAGCGCGATGGAAACCAGTTTGTCTTCACGTTCACCCGCAGCGATGTGGCGCTGAACGGCGGCGATGTGAGCATCGTGCTCGAATACGGCAACAACCTGACGGGATGGACGTCTGTGACCGTGCCAGCGGGTGATGCGGTCGTCAGTGGTGTCACTTTCGATGCCACCGATGGTTCACCGAACGACAGCATCATCGCCACCATCCCCACGGGCAGTGCCACGGAATTCTTTGTGCGCCTGAAAGCCGTGAAATGAGAAATCAAAAACGATGACACCCGGCTGATGCCGCATCGCGCCATTCCGTGAATCCGGCTCTTGAAACCGGCGGGGAAATGCTGTTTCCTAGTCTTGATGAAAGATCCCTTTGCCGAAGCGCGTGAGAAAACCGGCGTGTTGTCCTGTCCGTTCCAGGGTGAGGCGATTCCGATGTTGCTGCGTCATGCGGCGGTGCGGATAGCGGCGAAGGATTGGCAAACTTTCAGCTCTGATGCGCCGTTTCGCGTGCCGATTCCCTCGGAAGAAGCCTGGCGGCGCATGCGCCAATTGCCCATCGAGACAGATCCGCCGCAGCACACGGAATATCGTGCCATCGTTGAGCCCTATTTCCGGCGCGCCAAACTTCCGGAAGTCATCACCGCGGTGGAGTCGATGATTCGCCATTTGTTAGATACGGCGTTGCGGCAAGAGGCGATCGAGATCGTGCGCGATTTCGCGCTACCGCTGCAATCACGCGCGCTGGCGCATTTGCTGGCAGAGAGCGAGAACGAGGCGGAAACGTGGATCGGCTGGGGCGTCCATGTGTTTCGCGATGGTGAGGACGGCGCGCAGAAGGGGGAAGTGCTGGAACGCTATCTGCGCCAGCGGTTCGAACGCGCCAGAGCGGCACCCGGCGATGATTTTTTCAGTGCCCTGACCCGCGCGACCTATCAGGGCCGCGATCTCACGGAGGAGGAGATGATGGGCTTTGCCAATCTCACCTTTGCGGGCGGGCGCGATACGGTGATCCATACCATCTCATCGATCTTCGCCCACTTCGCACAGCATCCCGCGAGCCTGGCATTCCTGCGCGAGGATCCCGCTCGCATCGTGCATGCGAGCGAGGAATTTTTCCGCTGGATCTCGCCGCTGACCCACATCGGTCGGGTTTGTCCTGTGGCAACAGAGGTGGGTGGTGTGACGGTGCCCGCCGATGGCCGTGTTTCGTTAGGCTGGGCGGCGGCGAACCTTGATCCGGATGTTTTCCCGAATCCGCGGGAATGCCGTCTTGACCGCAAGCCGAATCCGCACGTGGCCTTCGGCTTCGGCGCGCACTTGTGTCTCGGTGCCGCGCATGCGCGTTTGCTGGTGCGGTGTTTGTTGGAAACGATGGTCGCTCGCATCGAAGTGGTGGAAGTGCTGGAATCACAGCCGCACCGCGAGTGTGAGGCGGCGTATGAGCGCGAAGTGGGCTATGACCGCCTGCTCGTGCGCTTGCGGCCGCTCAGGCCCTAGCCCAGCGCAGCTTGGCGGGGATGGAGCGAGGGTTGGCGCGGCGCTCTTCGGCACCGGCGGTGATGACTTCCTCGCTGATTTCGCGGAAGATGCCATCGCGTTGCCATTGCTGGAATGCTTTTTTCACGCGACGGTCCTCGCCGCTGTGGAACGTGAGAATCACCAGGCGTCCGCCGGGTTTGAGGAAATGCGGTGCGGTGCGCAGAAAGGCATCGAGCGCGCTGAACTCCTCGTTCACCGCGATGCGCAGGGCCTGGAACACGCGGCGGGTGGTGTCGCCTGACGCATCGTGCGCGGCGGCATCGACCAATTGTACTAAGTCCGTAGTAGTTTGCAATGACTTACCCGCGAGGAAGGAGGCGATCCGATCGGCGTGCGGTTCATCGGCATTTTCGCGCAGGATTTCCGCGAGTTCCTCCACCGTGCATCGTTGGAGAAATTCCGCCGCGCTGATGCCGCGTTGCGGGTTCATGCGCATGTCGAGCGGACCGGTGGTCTTGAAGGTGAATCCCCGGCGCGGGTCATCGATCTGCATGGAGGAGCAGCCGAGGTCGGCGAAAATGAAATCGACGCCGCTGATGCCGCGCTGACCGAGCACCTTGCCGATGCCGGCGTAGTTCGAAAGCACGGCCTCGAAACAGTCCTCGCCGAAACCCGCCTGGCGCAGGCGCTCGATGGTTTTGGGCTGTTCGATCGGATCGACATCGAGACCGATGAGTTTGCCCCCCGGGAGAATGCGGGAGAGAATTTCGCGGGCGTGACCGCCGAATCCGAGCGTGCCATCGATCCCCGTCATGCCGGGAGCGAGTTGGAGGGCAGCGAGCGATTCCTCCATCAGCACCGGGATGTGAGTACCGGCGGGTGTTTTTCCGGATGCGGCGACCTTTTGCAAAATCTCCGGATAGAGTTCCGGATTGAGCTCCTTGTATTTCTCGGAAAATTTCCGCGGGTTCTTGCCGGAGTAGCGTTTGCGCCGGACGTGGACGGGTACCGGTTCATCGGCGGACGGAGCATCAGAGTTCATCGTACTTGCGGTTGTTTCCCCGAGATTTTTCGGCAGGGTAGCGTTGTTCGTTGTAGGCGATCTTGGCCGCCATCACATCGCCCAGTTTCATACCTAACAGATCCGCCATTTCGAACAGGAGAATGCCCACATCGGCGATCTCCGAGGCGATTTCCTCGCGGTGCTCGATCACGCGTTGTTCGAGTTGATCCGGTTGTTGCCAGACGAAGTGCTGCATAAGTTCACCGGCCTCAGCGGCGATGGCCACGGCCATGTCTTTCGGGTTGTGAAACTGTTCCCATTCGCGTGCGGCGACAAAGGCGCGGATGCGGCTGGTTAAGTCTCCTATGGAATCGTTCATGGGATGATTGTGGAATGTGCTGCCATGACAAGCAAGCGTGAAGTCGGTGGCGCTTTGGGGGGTGCACAAAAAAAGAAGGGAGGTGAATCCCTTCTTTTTTTGAGGCTTGGGTTGTGAGGAAAGGGGTTGCAAACCCCTTCTCCTTAGTTGGCGGGGTTGATTCGGGTGATCTTGGTGCCTTGCAGACCGAGACCGCCCATCAGGCCGCGCTGATTGAAGAAGAAGGCATACGTGCCTTTGTTGATCGTGGTAGTGGTCAGCGATGTGGCCATTCCCTGATCGACGACGACCAGACTCGGCGAGCTGCCGATTTCCCAACCGCTGGAGCGGTTGATGTTATCGAAGGCTGCATTGTCCATCAGGAACAACGCGTAGCCGTATTGTTGGACGCCGGCTTGCAGACCGTAGGAGGCGCCTGCGGTTTGGTAGTAGCCGCCGATGGAGCCATCGCTGCGGATCAGTGCACCATTGCCGCCTTGGGCGCCGACCATCAGGCCGCCTTTGACAACGTTCGGGAACACCAGCACGGCCTTCGCGCGGGCACCGAGGGCGCGGGCGGCGGAGTTCTGGCGATAGAGCGAACGCAGTGCCGCGCGCGAGTCGCTGGCGATTTGCGATGAGCTCGCTCCGGCGGCGTTGGTTTGGGCAATGGGTCCATTGGCGCAGCTCGGCACGAGGGAGATTGTGCTGAGTGAAGCGAGGGCGAGGGCGATGAATTTGGATGCTGTTTTCATAATGTGTGTGTTGTAGTTGGGGGGGAAGATCATTGGCGAAGCTGCAAGTGCAGGATACGGCGCAGTTCCGTGAGGGTTTCCGGAAGCTCACAGGCACCGTGCGGACCGGGGACGATGAGCTCGGACTGGGCACCCTTGAGAGTTGAACTCCAGTAGGCGACAACGCCATCCGAACTGTTCGGAGTATCGCCTTTGCCGCGGTCGCCGATGATGCTGTGGTAGGGTGCGGTCATCGGCTTTTTATCGAGAACTTTCAGCGTGGGGTTCGAGGGAGAAAGGCCGCTGACGCTATTGGGCAGGCGTTTGCTGTCACCGGTGAGTATCGCGATGGAGTCACCGACCGAGGAAGTAATTTGTGAAGCGATGTCTCCTGGCAGCGAAATCAATTTTTTCGCGAGGCTACCAACTCCGCCAGACGCCATGTTGCTACCGCGATGGGGCGTGCAAATGTAAACCACACGATCCACGTGAGGATTCGCTTCGAAAAGCAACGATTTATGGATGTCACTGCCGGGCTTCACTCTGCTGAAAAACGCCTGCGCTTTGTCCTTGCCGATGATATCCCAGTCGCTGCGATTCAGTGTCCTGACCTGCATTTGCGACAGCAGTCCGCCCATGCTGTGACCTACCAATACGAAATCCTTGGCGTTGGGATAGAGGTGCTTTACTTTGCCCAATTCCTCGCGCAAGCGCATGGCGGAGTAGGCCGGTGGATTTCCCGTTGGGTAGGAAAAAACCCAGCACTGGTAGCGGCTGCGAAGAATCGGATCGCGCTCGATTTCATTGATCACGGTGCGCCACATTCGCGCGGTGGAAATGAGACCGTGTACGAAGATGAGCGGGATTTTATCGGGATCATACGGCTGCAGCATAAACAAGCCGGTGATATCCATGTAACGCTCCACCTTGATCGCTCCCATCAGACCGGTCCAGAGTTCCGAAACGTGCGGGTAGTATTCGAGAGGCGCGGTGAAATCGGCTTCGAGCGGCTGGCGAGTGCCGGCCAACGTTGTATGCGTGGTTTTGGTGGGATTCACCAAGCGCAGGGTGACGTCGGAGCCTTTGAAATCGAGTATGGCCGAGACAGCCGCGGTCACCCCGACCAGGGGAGCGAATGCCTGACGTGGAGATTCCTGGTGGATGCCGACGAGGGCACCTCCGACGCCATCGATCTCGTTCGCTTGTTCTATGTCCGGTCTTTTCACATCGGCAGCCGGCACAAAGGACGTGAATTGTTTCGGATCCCACTGACCATCGCGAGCGGCGGGGGCGTAGCGGAGGCGATAGGTTTTACCGCCATGCGATAGAGTGACGGGGCGGTTCCAGTACTTGCCCTGCTCGGCAGATCGCAGGAGCATGGTCAAGTGGCCGGCAGCTTCATTATAGACGAGGCGATTGTCCTCCCGCGTGGCGGAGCTTTTCATACCGTCCAGTGCCGTTTTGGCGGAATCGAGATAGGCGACCGCGCGCGCTTCTGTGGACAGCGACTGTTGGTTCGCATTTTCCAGATAGGCGATGGCAGCGCGGTTGCGGTCGGATTCCGGGATCTTGTGGGAGTGAACGCAACTGACGAGTGCGATGGCCAGGATGGTGGCTGCTGTGGAGAGTGTCTTCATGGGAAAGTGAGCAGTGTCGTTACTCCGCGCTGAGCCAGGCTTTGGCGGATTCTGTCAGGCCGCTTTCGAAAAAAGCGATGGGAAAGGGACGGTAGCCCTGACCAGTGAATGCCATGGCCATGTCTTTCCATTGCAGCTCACCGATGATGGCCATTTTGCGAAGCAAATTGTCTGCCTGCATCTGAAAGGAGGTATCGCTCCAGTCGCCATTGGCCCATCCCTCGAACTCATCGCAGAGCAATAACATGGCTCCGCCGCCCCAAGCCTGTAATGTTTCCAGGATCTGCCCCTGCACGGACGCGAGTGTCGCGGGGCTGATTTTTCCTTTGATTTCGATGGTAAGGATGCCATCGGAGGCATCGAGTAGTGTGGCGCTCATAATATGACTCTGTGGTTTGTTCGGTGATGGTATGCTGAGTATTTCACCATGGCAAGCCTGCTCGTATCTGTGTCGAAAAAGTAACAGGGTCGGTGTTTTGGCGAGCGGCTTCATTGACCAGAGATCGGCGTTTCAATTCAGCAAAGGGCAAGCCGCCGGTGAGGATAAACTTGCGTTCATAGAGCATTTCATCGCCCTTGCCATTGACCAGCATGCGCCAATCGAAGGGCAGGCGTTTCGAGGAATCGCGCTGCTGGCGGATGGCGGTGGTGCAGTTGGTGGTGATGGCATTGTACCAGCGGGGCTTCTCATGCAGCCGGTTGATGGTCTGCACGTATTCGAGAAAGCGCTCCCGCGCATGATCGGCCGTAATGTTGAGCCGATAAAGGTAACAATCTTCTCCCATGCGAATGTTCGTGCGCAGGCGGATGACATCCGATTCCTCGGCCACGGTATAGACTAACGAAAATTGACGATAGAGTCCGCCGAGCGCCGAGTAGGTTTGGCCTTTTTTCTTGCGGGTCTCGATCGATACGCAGAGAGGCGGCGCATCGGCAAACTGGAAGCTGACGATGGGATGCGCCATCCATGGTGAGCCCCAGTAGTTGACCGCCATGTCGATGCCTGTCAGCTGCGACAGGCGCACCGTGCGGGTTTTCCACAGCGGCGTGTAATCCTGGGCTGTTCGATAGTCAAAAGCCCGCACGTTGTGAAACGTAACCAGATCGCCATTGATCTGTACATGAGCGAGCTCTGCGACATCCGGCTGCCAATCCCCCTCATTGCTCGGCCGTTGGCACAGCCAGCACAGGAGAACGATGCCGAACCATGTGGCAAAGGCGACGATTTTCCTTTTCCATGGTTTCAGCCACACAAAGCCTGCGATAACGGCGATGGCATTGATCCAGGCGAGGGCGCGAAAGGGACCATCGAAGTAGATCGCTCCGATGGCCCAGAGGAAAAGCGGAATCAGCAACAGTGCGAGAGCGGTGAAACCTATGAAGCGGCGTACTTTCATCAGTCAATCAGCCCTTGGTAAACTCCAGCCCCGGATCGCCATCAGGAGCGCCGATGATCGTGAACTTCATGTGTGAGTCGTCCTTGCGCACGAGTTCCACAATCATTTGCGTGTCATCCGAGGTCATCACCATCAGGCCCTTGTCATTGAAGGAATAGGTGCCGCTCATCGCGGTCGTACGTCCCTCGTGCAGATAGCTCCATGTGTAATTCCCATCGGGTTTCGCATCAAAGGTTACCTTGCCATCTTTGCCGCGATCGCTGACCCACAGACCGGGCAATTTGGTTTGCGTCATCAGATCAGGCTTCGCGGGCGGGTTCGCGTTATCATCGGCGCCCGGAAGCGAGGACTTTGTCAAATCGCGCAACTGGCGAGAAATCGAATCCGCCGGCTGTAGTTCGCATGCTTTGGCGAACTCGACATTTGCTTCTTTCATGTGTCCGCAGACCATATAATGGTAGCCTAGCAAAAAGCGGGCATCCGCCATCTTGGGGGAGGACTTGGTGTAATCCTCCAACTTCCGCAATTGCTGATTGTAGGACTCGGAATTGCTGTAGAAACCGATCATTGTCTCCCAGCCCCAGCCGGGTCCGGATGCGAGTACGGGATTCAGCACTCCAGCGGCATCGGAAAACTTGCCCAGCGCGAAGAAAACCAGCGCGCGGTATTCGTGCAAGGTCACGTCGCCCGGAGTGGCGGCAATCGCTTCATCCAGCGCCTTGGAAGCGGTCATGTAATCGCCTTTGGCAAAGGCATCGCGCGAACGTTTCAGCGCTTCATTGGATTTCGCCTCGGCGCTCGCGACGGTGGTTTCATCGCCCGGAGGATGCGCGGCGGCGGCGACGGAAACCGGTTGCGTGTAGGTCACGTAGGTATTTTGTACCGTGGGAGCCGGGTAGGGATTGCTGTAGCTCTGGTAGCCCATGTTATAGATCATGTTGCCCAGACTCCAGACGCCGATGCCCCACATGATGCCTTCGATAAAATCATCATCATCGTCGCACCACCAATGATGGTGATAATAGCTGCTGCTCCAGCCGTAGCTCCAGTGGCCGTGATGCCAGCCATGGCAAGATCCCGCACCCCACCAAGGCCGTGCACCCCAGTATCTGGGATTGTGGGAGTAGTTGTAGTTGTTGTGGAAATTGTTGTTGATGTTGATATTGACGTTATTGCCATTTCCCCACACACCACGATTGCCACCCCATTGATTGTTATTCCATTTGCCGGTATTGGCAGGCAAGGTCGATGGGCGATTCAAGCTGCCTGGCAGCCGGCCACCATTGCTGATGCCGGGGCGGCTTGGATAAGTGACCATGCCGGGCAAGGTCGTGGGACGATTGCCACTCGGGCGATCCAGGCTGGGACGGCGATCGGCGGGCAAGGTCGTGGGGCGGTTGCCCAAACCAGATCCAGCGCCTTGACCAGGGCGCGTGCCCGTTTCTGGCAAACCCGGACGTGTGCTAGGAACGCTCGGTTTGGTGCTGGGAAGACTCGGTCTTGTGCTGGGCAATGTTGAAGGGCGCTGCACGGATGGTTTTTCCGCGGGGCGTGTGCTGGGAATCGAGGGACGTGTGCTGGGTACGGACGGGCGAGTACTTGGAGTGGATGGACGAGTACTGGGGCGGCTCAGGGATGAGCCTGTCGTCGGGTTCCGTGACCCCGTGCTGGGACGGCTATAGCTGGGACGACTGCCACTGCTCCCACGCGACATACTGCTCCCACCGCGAGAGCCACCACCGCCGCCTCGGCTACCCCCGCGGGCAAAGGCGTCAGGTGTTGTGAGAACCCATCCTAACAGAAGGGTGATGAACAAATTCCAATGTTTCATGATCGTATGGGGTTGAATGGTTATTCCGCCGCGGCAGGTTCAGGAGCCTGGCGGACAATGCGCATGGTGAGATCGGGTTGTTTTTTTCCGCCGATCACGCGATTCGTAACGGACCAGACCAGTGTGTCTTTGCCCTCCGTGGTGAGTTTCTGATTTGCCGTAATCACCTCGCCATTGGCGGTGGTGCCTTCCGCGCGGATCATCCAACCTTCTTCAGTCGTGGTCCATACGCCTTCGATCACGCCACCCTCGGCATCAAATACCCAGGAAACAATCGATTTTTTCGCCGCATTCCAGCCGATGCGCATGGTACCCGCTTGTGGATCGGCATCCGCTTTGGTGGTGAGAATGTCCCCTAACAGAAATTTCCCCGTGGGATCCCAGCCGAACGCATAGCTGACTTCGACCTGATCGGTGTGACTGGTCCACTCACCGCGAAGCACTTCTTCCAAATCGGCGAGTTGTCCGGCGGCATCGGTCACATCTTCCACATCGCGGCAACTGGCAATCTGCCACTTGCCCTTGTCGTTTTTCACCATCACAGCCGTGTAGGCGGTGGAGCGCGGCGGCATGTTCTCATCGTCGGGACGGGAAATGTGATAGACACCGTCCTCGATCGCGACCGTGGGGGCGACGAGGCGCACGTCCGCCACCTCGATCGCAATCTGACGGGGATCCTCCTTGAAAAGGGACTCGTAACGGGCCTGGATCGCCGCTCGTCCTGAAGTAACCTCGTCGTTTTCGACAATTTCTCCCTGCTCCGCAAACAACATCGCTACGGCCGCCGCGTCCTTTTTGTTGTAGGCGGCGACAAAATCCGTGGCGGATTGGCGCAGCCCCGCGATCTCCGGACTGGGCTCCTCCGCGAAGAGAGGAGATAGGAAGACCATGAAGCTGATCAAGAGGAATGGCTTTTTCATAAGGTCGATCGTGTGATTTTTTTACCGATATCAACGAAATAACAATTTTTGGTGACAGAGGAGCAAAAGATGCTCAGGTCATGACGGTCACTTGTTCTTATCCCCGGCCATCATCGGATAAATCACGCCGGCGAGAATGGCGCCGACGATGGGAGCCAGCCAGAACAGCCACAGTTGCTGGATCGCCCAACCACCGACAAACAGAGCCGGTCCCGTACTGCGGGCGGGATTGACCGAGAGATTGGTCACCGGAATGCCGATGAGGTGAATCAGCGTGAGACCAAGGCCGATGGCGATCGGTGCGAAACCCTGCGGCGCGCGTTTATCGGTGGCACCGAGTATGATCAGCAAAAAGAAAAACGTGAGAACGACTTCCGCTACCAGCGCGGCGATCATCGAGTAGCCGCCGGGAGAATGATCGGCGAAGCCGTTCGAGGCAAAACCACCCGCGGTGGAGAAACCCGCTTTACCGCTGGCGATGAGATACAAAACGCCTGCGCCCGCGATACCGCCCAAGACCTGCATGAGGATGTAGGGAAACGTCTCGCTCTTCGGATGGCGACCTGCTACGACGAGTCCGATGGTCACCGCCGGGTTCAGGTGGCAGCCCGAGATGTGGCCGATCGCGTAGGCCATCGTCAGAACGGTCAAACCGAAGGCAAGCGAGACGCCGACAAAGCCGATGCCCAGTTGTGTGGGCGAGGCTCCAGATGTGAGAAATAAAGCGGCAAGCACCGCGCTGCCGCAGCCGCCGAATACGAGCCAGAACGTTCCGAAAAATTCGGCCATCAATTTTTGTTTCAATGTGATCATGGTAGGATGTGTGTGTTGATGATGGGAGGATTTTCGGGGAGAATTTGGATGTCAGGGAGTGACGGGGAAAATGATATTCCAATCGCTTTTCATATCGATGACATTCCAACGTTTCGCGTTAGCTTCGTCAAGCCCTTTATCGAGTTTGCCGATGGGTGATTCGCGATCGTAGGCCCACTCGCGCGCGGCATCGGTGTGATGAACGTAAAGGCAAAAGTTGGTTCGGTCGCCAGCAGCAGTCCATTGCAGCATGGCCAGGTCGCCATCGGAGTTTCCTGCGGCGAAAATCGGGCGACGTCCGATGTGGCGCTGGATGCCTATGGGCTTGCCGTCCTTGTCGTCATTGTGGGCGATCTCCGGAAGCTTGACGAGCGCGGGCTTGCCGTCACGGATCTCGTATTTCAGCCCGCCAGTGCTGCCGATGACTTGCTCGGGAGGGATGCCATAAACGCGTTCCGTCCACGGCCGCATGAACTCGATGCCGCCACCGGAAACGATGTAGGTTTTGAAACCATTCGCACGCAGGTAGGCGAGTAGTTCCAGCATCGGCTGATAGACCATCTGCGTGAACAGCTTGCCGGTCTTCGGGTGCTTGGCGGTCGAGATCCAATCGGTGACGATCTTCTCAAACTCTTCCGTTGTTAGACCCGCGTGGGTGGCCATGACGATTTGAGCCAGAGCATGCTCGCCTCCTGCCAGCGCGGCTTTGGTATCACCCTTGAGGAGGGAGGCGAAGGGTTCTTTGTCTTTCCACTCCGGGTGCTGTGGCGCGAGCGCCTTGATCCGGTCGATGGCAAAGAAGAGCTGGAAATACATCGGCTGCTCGGCCCAGAGGCAACCGTCGTTATCAAAGACGGCGATGCGCTCGGCGGCGGGCACGAAGTCGGATGCCCCGTCCTTGGTGACCTTCTCCACGAAAGAAATGATGGACTGCTTGGGAGCGGTATCATTCCACGAGGGCAGCGGATCGGCGGCGTGGGCGAACGCCGTGCCGCCTACCAGAATGCTAATCAACCATGCTTTCATGAGTGGTAAATCGGGGAGTCGCAACCTTTTGAACGAATGCGACCCATGCCGGGAAAAGCGACGGTATTATTGCTTGGCACCCGAGGTGACGGCTTCCATCACGCGGTCGAGATTGAAGCTTCCCGGTTTTTGGCGCGGAGGAAATTCCTTGAAGCTTTGCAGCCACTTGCCGACGTAGGCACCGGCGGGAGCGATGATGAACATGCGGTCAAGATACCAGCGCTGGTAACCGATGGCGTTCTCATGTTCGGCGCGCTCGAACGGATCCATGCGCAGGTTGCAGATTTTCGGTGCGCGCAGTTCGGTGAACGGATTCTGCCAGACCTTCAGGCCTTCTTCTTCCTGTTCGAGGAAAGTGACTTTCCAGTTGTTGTAGCGGAGAGCGGCTACGCTACCGTCGTCAGTCCAGTAAATGAACTCCTTGCGCGGCCATTCCGCCTGGCCCTTGAGTGCGGGGCCGAGGTCATAGCCATCGAGGTGGACCTTGTAGGTATTGTTGCCGATCTTGCGACCTTTGAGTAGATCTTCCTTGGCGGTGGTATCGCCGGCAGCAGCGACGACCGTGGTGAGAATGTCCTCGTGCGCGCCGATTTCATTCACAACGGTGCCGGGCGCGATGGTGCCGGGCCATTTGATCAGCGTAGGGACGCGATAGCCGCCTTCCCACTGGGTATTTTTCTCTCCACGGAACATGGTCGTGCCTCCATCGGGCCAGGTGAAGGTTTCCGCGCCGTTGTCCGAGGAATACATGATGATCGTATTTTCATCGAGACCGAGTTCCTTGAGTTTTGCGAGAACTTGACCGACGTGGCCATCGTGTTCGACCATGCCATCGGCGTAAATGCCCAGCCCGGTTTTGCCCACCGAGCCCTCCTTCAAGTGAGTGAAAATGTGCATGCGGGTGGAGTTCCACCAGAGAAAGAACGGCTTGTCCGCCTTGGCGGCGCGCTCCATGAAGTCGAGCGCCTTGACGTTGACTTCCTCATCGATGGTTTCCATGCGCTTCTTGGTGAGCGGACCGGTATCGGTGATGCGACCATCGGCAAAACTATGAATCACACCGCGCGGCCCGAAGTTTTTCTTGAAGGCGGGATCCGTGGGGTAATCCGGGTTCTCGGGTTCTTCCTCCGCATTGAGGTGATAGAGGTTGCCGAAAAACTCATCGAAACCATGGGCGGTGGGCAGCATTTCGTCGCGATCGCCGAGGTGGTTCTTGCCGAATTGTCCCGTCATGTAGCCCTGCGCTTTGAGCAAGGTGGCGAGGGTCGGATCTTCTTTTTTCATGCCCTCGGGAGCGCCCGGCAGGCCTACCTTGGTGAGTCCGGTGCGGATCGGCGACTGACCCGTGATGAGCGCCGCGCGGCCCGCCGTGCAGCTTTGTTGTCCATACCAATCGGTGAAGATCGCACCTTGTTTGCCGATGCTATCGATGTTCGGTGTCTTGTATCCCATCATACCCATGTTGTAGGCGCTGATGTTGAATTGTCCGATGTCATCTCCCCAGATGATGAGGATGTTCGGTTTTTTCTTTTGCCCGTAGGCCGTGGATGCGGAGATCGCCAGCCCTAGGATAAGCGTGATGATTTTTTTGGTTTTCATAGTGATATCAGGAATGGATCATGAACCAATGTCTGCGACCTAGGGGGAACGTGTCCTGCAGTCATTGACGGCTTTTGCCACCAGAGCCACTCACTTATTAGTACATTGAGCGAAAATTGAATAGTAAACTTTCGTATAACGCCGGAGCATGCGGCTCAATCTGCGGCAGACACGCCCAGCGATTGTGCGATGTGCACGAGATCGACGATCGACTCCGCCTGCATCTTGTGCATGACGCGCATGCGATGGATCTTCACCGTCTGCTCGATGGTGCCTAAAGTAAATGCGATTTGTTTGTTCGGCTTGCCCGAGATGACATGGGCGAGCACCTCTTTCTCCCTCGCGGTGAGTTGTGCATACAAGATTCGCAAGCGTTCGACTTCCTCTTGTTTCTGATCACTTTTCTCTAACAGATCCAATGCCGATTTCACGGCGCGGATCAGATCCTCGCTCCGCACGGGCTTGGTGAGGAAATCCACCGCGCCTGATTTCATGGCGCGCACGCTCATCGGAATGTCACCGTGCCCTGTGAGAAAAATCACCGGCACGTGAGATCCTTTGGCCTGCAGTAGCCTGAGCACCTCCATGCCATCCATCTCGGGCATGGCCACATCCAGGATCACGCAGCCGTGCAGTTCCGGTTCTGCGAGAAATGTTTTGGCAGAATCAAACGACTTTATCTGGAATCCCTCCCCACCTAATAGACGCGTCAGTGCCTTGAGCATTCCCGGCTCATCATCCACAAGATAGACGATCGCTGCATCATTCATGACCTCACCTCCTTGACTGGCAGCACCACATGGAAAGTAGCGCCGCTACTGGCACGCGCAGGCTCAGCCCATAGCTGGCCACGGTGAGCGGCGATGATGGAGCGGCAAATCGCCAGTCCCATGCCGAGTCCCTGATCTTTGGTCGTATAAAATGCCTGGAAAATCGACTCCACATCCGCGGGCAGGCCTTGACCGTTATCAGTAACCTCCAAGCTCACCGATGCGCCATCGCTCTTGGTCGTGACGTGCAATTTTCTCGTATCCGAGCCCCCCGTTGCCATGGAGTCACAGGCATTCAGCATCAGGTTGAGCAGCACTTGTTGGAGCTGGATGCGGTCGGCGGAAATGTGTGGAAGAGGCCGGGCGAGATCATGACTCAAGCTCACCTGACGCCGCGCCATTTCGTTTTTCATCAAATGAGAGACCTCGGTGACCACTTCATTCAGATCAAGGATCTGGCTACTCACCTCGCCCCGTTGCAGCAGCGCCCGGATGCGCTTGATCGTCTCGCTGGCCCTGAGATTTTCATTCACGATTTCTCCGAGAATCTCTCCGACCTCAGCGAGATCGGGAGTTTTATTTTCTAACAATTTCTGCGCTGCCTGCGCATTGCTGAGAATGATGGCCAGCGGCTGATTCATCTCATGAGCTAGGGAGACTGATAACTCGCCCAGTGCCGCCACCCTGCCGAGGTGTGTCACCTCCTTGTACTTGCTCTCCTGGGTGTCTCTCAGTTCCACCTCCAAGATGGCCGCACGCTTTGTTTCCAAGCTGAGATCGAAGGCCATCAGCAGAATCATCCCCATGAAAAAAAGACTGGCGCTCACCGGAACCTCCACCACCTGCCATAGCGAAAGGATGGCGCTGAGCGTGCCCATCGCGACAAAAAAACTGATACTGCCCCCCGTCAGCAGCACCCGCCTTTTTTCTCCTTGCCGCCATGCCTGAACAGACGCATCCACCACAAAAATCAACAGCAGCAGCAGCGCGACCTGCGCCACCAGCATGATCGGATTCGGGCGTCCGATCGCCATCGCTGCGGAATCACCAAGATAGCGGACCTCGCGCAGGCCCGTGATTTCGCGATAGTTGATGTTGGGATCGAGCAGAAAATTTAATCCCAAGGTCACCGTGCGCAGGCCGATCACAGCCAACGCCAGCCAGTAGCGTCCCGTGCGTAAATAGACGAGAATGAAACCCACGATCGCCACAAAAATCAACCACGTCGGCAAATGCAGCCAGCGCAGTGCGATGCCGAATGCCTCAGGCGTTTGGGCTTTCATCATGGCCAATTCGCTCAAGGCCAGACATGCGGTGCCCAATGTCATAATAAAGAACCACAGCCGTTCCCGCTTTTCCCGGTTCTGCCACCAGATCAACAAGTGAACGAACCCCAGCGTCAATGAAGAGGCGGCGATCATCGACCAAATGACTGTAATCAAACTCATGGTGCTAGGGCTTATGCGATGGGCGCTCACAGATGCCAGCCACCTTACGATTGCGGCACGGCTTTCTCCAGCAGCGCGGGCGAGATGTGGATCAGGCCATGAAACGGCTGATTGAGCTCCAGGATGAGAAAGATCGCCACGGCAACAGACAGTGCGGATACCATCAGGGAGAACGAGGCCGTTTTATTGTCGGGAGCAAACAAACTGAAAGAGAAAAAGATCACGATGAGCCAAAAAACCACTGCGATCAGCAAGGGCCAGGTCATGGTTTTTTGTGATTGCACCTGCATCACCGTGCGCAGTTGGCCGACTTCCATAAACGTAGCGATGCCCTGCGTTTTCAAATTTCGCTGCAATTCATTCTTCGGTTCTAATTCTAACAAAGCAACATACAGGCCATTGCCCGCTTCCAAATTGATGGCGCTGGGCTCGCTCTTTGAATTCCACATCTGTTGCACCGTGGCCTTGGTTAACTGCCGGACACTGGCTTGCAAGGCGGCGGCTTCCGGACCATACAAGGACAAGAGCCGGTCCATGAAGCTGATTTTCGCACCCAGAGTGACGACCTGACTTTGCACGGTCTTGTAAGAATCCTGTGTGGAACTGACCAACAAGCCTAACAACAGGGCGGACATGGTAGCGACCAGACCCATGGCAATTTTCACCGTATCCTTGGTATCGGCACTCAAATGCGGCTCCGGCAAATGCCGGCGCACATACATGCCAAGCCACACGGCAACGAACAAAGACGTCGCCACGCCTAACGCAATCAAGGGTGGAGTCATGGGATAGGTGAGTGAATTTCTACAAGCAAGCTATAAAGCTCCGTGATGAATGACAAGCCCGCATTGTTTGCTTTCATCAACCAAAAAAATCAAAAGCCGCTGCAGGTCATGCAGCGGCTTTTGAACATTACGAACACTAACTCACAAGAAATCAGTTGACCGCGACAGCCGACGAACCGGTCTCACCGGTACGAATGCGGATGGCTTCCTCCACGTGGGAGATGAAAACTTTTCCGTCGCCGATTTTGCCGGTATTGGCGCTCTTGACAATGGCCTCGGCCACGAGGGAGGCTTGGCCGTCATCGACGATGATGTCGATCTTGACCTTGGGCAGGAAATCGACGGTGTATTCCGAACCACGGTAAATTTCCGTGTGGCCCTTTTGCCGTCCGAAACCTTTGACCTCGGTCACGGTCATGCCTTGCACTCCTACTTCGGCAAGAGCTTCTTTGACTTCTTCGAGTTTGAACGGCTTGATAATTGCTTCAATTTTCTTCATGATGGTTCAGGTTGTATGTGTTTTATAGCAGAGAGTGTGCCAAGTGGATGATTCTTGAAAAATAGGTTTTTTGTTTTGCGGGTTGGGCTAATGGAAAGTCCTAATTGGCAAGACCCATTTCGGATTCCGCCATGATCCAATCAGCCAATGGGTCGTCTGGCAAGCCTTGATTGCGACGTTGGCACCAATTCAGGAACGCGGCGACGGCGACGTCATCGGCGGAGGGAGCCACAGCAACCGTGCGACGGCGGCTGACGCGGGTCGGCTTTTTCTCTGGATCAGCGCTGGCAGCGGCGGGGGCTTTCTTGCTGCGGACGGGCTTGGCGGCGGCGCTCGCTTCTTTCGGGGTCGCTTTTTTCGCGGTGGGGGTCCCTGTTTTGGGAGTCGTTTTGCGAGCGCGCGGGGAATCTGCTTTTTCTTTCATGATCGTCAGGAGTGCAACATTGGTATAGCAACATCCGTACCAACGCGAAATTTCCGTATCTGATGATTGATCTTGGGGCGATGTGGCGTATGATGAAGGCATGGAAGGACGTTTCGATTGGCACGAGCCCGCACACGTGCGCGGCCGCGAATCGTTTTTGCCAGCATCGGACCGCGTCGGCTGGTGGATGGTGATTTCGCTGTCCGTGGCCATCGTGCTGCACATCATTTTGTTCATTTCTCTGGGTCACCTGAAGATGGGTTTCGGCTGGACCAGCACGGAGGAAATCATCACCGAGCCTGTCGTGGTGCGCCCGGTGGAGGAGGAG
This sequence comes from Verrucomicrobiia bacterium, assembly GCA_947462875.1. Classification (GTDB taxonomy): domain Bacteria; phylum Verrucomicrobiota; class Verrucomicrobiia; order Verrucomicrobiales; family Akkermansiaceae; genus UBA956. Next base: position 126,488 of record CANHQJ010000003.1, on the reverse strand, counting down.
CTGCCCGTGGAGATCCCGCCGGCGGAAACGGAAACACCCACGCCGGAACCAGATCGCACGAAGCTGGTCGATGACGTGGAAATTCTCGAGCAACTCAAGGACCCCGAGCTGGAAATGAAGCCGGAGATCACCGAGGCGTCCTTTGACGTGGATTTGAAAATCGAGGCTCCGGCGCTGGCGGGCGATCCGGCTGGCGACAAGGTCGATATCGCCAGTGCGGTGGAAATCGCAGCGGAAGATCTGGAATCGCTCGGCAAGACGGAGACTTATACGCCCATGGCGGCCCAGGGGCAAATGATCGTCGATCCCGGAAGTGAACTCGCGCAAAAAGATCCGCTTGATTCGTTCATGAAGGATCTCATCAAAAAAGGCAGCGCCGGCAAGGCGGCGGATGGGAGACTCGATGGAACCTCGTCGCTGGATGAAATCGCCGGACTTCCGGAAAACGTGCTCGTCACCAAGACCACCATGCTTCCGGGCGATCTGCTATTTGAATACAACAGCGCTGACCTCCGCAGCAGCTCGAAGGTGGGCATGCAGAAAATCGCCTTGGTGATGGATCTGAATCCGCAGCTTTATTGCTGGATCGAGGGACACACGGACTTGTACGGTGGCGATGATTTTAACTACGATCTCTCGCTGCGCCGTGCCGAATCCGTGAAGGCTTTTCTCGTCGCCATGGGAATGGACCCACTGAAAATCCGCACCAGGGGGCTCGGGAAAAATCATCCCATCGTCGCGCAAGGCACACAGGAGGAACAATCGATCAATCGCCGGGTGGAAATCAAGATGCGCAAAACGCCGCCGCCCGTGGATGGCATCGCGCCGCCGCCGACTCCGGTGATTGTGCCGCCGCGTGCGCAACCCGTCCCTCCCGAGCCGGAACCTGCGCCGCCGAAAGCCATGCCCGTCCGCGTGAAGCCGATGCGTGCCCTTCCGGTGGAAGAGGAAATCCCCGAGCCACCCAAGGTCGCCGTGCCCGTGGTAGAGGAACCCGCCCCGCCGAAAGCCGCTCCCGTGGAGGAGGAATCGCCGCCACGCGCCGCGCCGGTCAGGGAGCCTGCGCCACCGCGCGCCCAACCGATCGAGGAGTAACTCAATCACCCCGCGCGAGTGCGTTCACCGCCGCGCGCTCTTCGTCCGACCACGCCGACCACGGCCGCCGCGCCAGTTGCGAATTGGAAAAACGCAGATCGTCGGAAACTTCCGCACCGAGCCATGAGGGATACTCGATCACGTGTGTGGCATCCGGCAGCTCGACCTCCGCCACCACCAGCCCCGCATTGCTGCCGTGAAATTCATCCACTTCCCACAGCATCCCGCCATGCCAGAGTTCATGGCGGGTTTTTTCGATCAGACCGTCCAGGCATAAATCCAACAACTCGTGGGCGATGCCGATTTCCAACGGAAACTCCACCTCCTCCCGGCTGATTCCCGTGGTGGGGCCCTTGACCGTCATCCACGCCTCGTCATCGCGCAGGCGCACGCGCACGGTGCGGTGCGGCTCCCGCGCCAGGTATCCTTGCTTGATCGCATGCGGCGTTGCTCCCGCGCGCCAGCCATCCGATGCCACCAGAAACTTCCGCTCAATCTCGATCGCCATGCCGTCAGTCGTAAGCCGCCGCCGGAAAAACACAAGGCGCAATCCGCGAGCTGGCGAAGAGTCGCCCGATACCTTGCCGATTTTCCCATTTTCAGGATTGCTTGGCGGGGGGGTGCCGTAGCATAACAAGCGCACAGTCATGGAAAGCACGGGGAAAGCACGGAAGGTTGTCATCGCATGCGGCGGCACAGGGGGGCATTTGTTTCCGGGCATCGCCGTGGCGGAGCAGTTGCGCGCCTGCGGGCACCAGCCCTTGCTGCTGATTTCGCAAAAGTCCGTTGATCGCGAGGCTTCGCGCAAGTACGGTGATCTCGAGTTCATCAGCATCCCCGCGATCGCCAAGCCCGCGACGTTTTCTCTGAAGATGCTGCCGTTTTTATGGAAGCTGTGGGGGGCCATTCGCCAGTGCCGCGCCATCCTGCGCGAGCGCCAGGCGGATGCGGTGATCGGCATGGGCGGCTTCACCTCGCTGCCGCCCGTTTATGCCGGCCGCAAGCTCGGGTTGAAAACCTTCGTGCACGATTCCAATGCCCTGCCGGGCAAAGCCAACCGACTCACCGCGCGCTGGTGTGATCAGGTTTTTGTCGGCATGAAAGAAGCCATCGCCCATTTCCCCGGACGCAGCGTCGTGGTCACCGGCACGCCTGTGCGCAAGGAAATGCACGTGCTGCCAGAGCGCACGGCGGCCGCCCGGCGTTTCGGGCTCGATCCCGCCCGTCCCATCGTCGTGGTCATGGGCGGCAGTCAGGGCGCGCGACGTCTCAATGCCCTTGTCGCCGAGGCCTTCGATCATTTTCCCGCAGGCACCCAGGTGCTTCATGTCGCGGGCAGCAGCGATGAAGCGCGCGTGCGCGAAGCCGCGAACGGACGCGCGGGCTACGTCGTGCTGGGATTCTGCGATGACATGGCCTCCGTCTATGCCATCGCCGATTTGGCGCTGTGCCGCTCCGGAGCCTCCAGCCTCACCGAGCTGGCGCATGCCGCGTTGCCCTCGATTCTGATTCCTTTCCCCTACGCCGCCGATGATCACCAAACCAAAAATGCCGAGGTATTTGCGAACGCCGGTGCCGCCTTGTTAGTGCAAGAACGCGATCTCGACGGGCCCAAACTCGCCACGCTGGTGCGTGACATTCTCGAAGACCCGGCGAAAAAACAAGCGATGCAAGAAGCGGCACGCCAGTTAGACGTGCCCGATGCCGCGGCGCGCATCGCGAGCGCGATCGAAGGTTCGCTCTAACAATCCCTTGATCACACGGTTGACTTCCCGCGCACGAGCGAGAGCACCGATGCCGCATCCAGCGTGCTGGCGCGTTGCTGGATCTCGGGCGCATAGCGGGTGTAGAGATTTTTTCCTTCCTCCGTGAGCGTGGTCACAAGCGTTTTCACTTCCGTAGTCGGGAGCCGTCCGCCATTGCCGTAGTAACGTTCCGCCAGTTGACCGATGGCATACGTGGAGGCAAAGGAAAAGGCCGAGCCCGTGGCCTGATTCGCGATGCGGCCTGCCATTTTGCCGATATATTTTTTCCCGAGCCCGCTCATCATTTTGCGCGCAAATCCCTCCAACACCTGCGAGCCGATGCCGATGCCTGCCGTGGCGAGAAAATCCTTGATGTTGCTCGTGCCCAGCTCCACGCCGTGCGACTTGCCGATGCGATAGACCATCTTCATTTGCAACGGGATGATCGCCACGGTGGCCAGCGTTTGGGGGAGAAGCTCGAGCGCTCCGTTGAGAATGGCATACTTCAAAATCATGCTGCCGTTATCGGGCGCAGTCAGCTCAGGCAGGCTGGAAATGAGCGGCGCGGCAGAGATCTTATCCACCTCACGATCGATCGAGCTCGCCTCCGCCGCCGCCAGCGCCAAGTGCCCGCGCAATTCCGTGAGAAATGTCTGCTCATCGGCAGAGATGGATCCTCCCGCTTCACACACCGCCCGCGCCATTTCATAGGCCAGCATTTTTTCCTGTTTCGTTTGCAGCGCGGCGCAGGCATCAGAGAGCGACAGCTTCCCCATCAAGATCTGCCGCGATAGCGCGGCGATGTCTGCGGAACCCAGCTCCTCGGCCATGCGCGTCACTTGCTCGCGCTCGCGCTCGCATTTTTCGCCATCGCTAAAGGAGGCAAAGAGACAGATGGTAAGAATGGAATCGACGTTGGGAGATTCGGAGTTCGGTGGATGCATGATACGGTTGCGTTAGACCGTGTCACTATGCCGCCCAACGATTTTCTCGCAATGGGAAAATCGCTGCCATTTTCCACTCTATGGGGAAGGGATTTGCAATCCCTTTCACAACCCCAGTCTTAAAGATTCAGGGATTGCAAATCCCTGCTCCATAGGCAGGCATCACATTTCCAGCAACATGCGCGTCGGATTCTCCAGGGAGTCCTTGATGCGGATGAGGAAGGTCACGGCTTCTTTGCCATCGACGAGGCGGTGGTCGTAGCTCAGTGCCAGATACATCATCGGGCGGATCTCCACTTTGCCATCCACGGCGACAGGGCGCTGTTGGATGGTGTGCATGCCGAGGATGCCGCTTTGGGGCGGATTGAGGATGGGGGTGCTGAGCAGCGAGCCGTAAACGCCGCCGTTCGAGATCGTGAACACGCCGCCCTGCAGGTCTTCCATGGAGATCTTGCCCTCGCGCGCCTTGGCGGCGTAATCGAGGATGTCCTGCTCCACGCGGGCGAAGCTTTTCTGATCGCAATCGCGCAGCACCGGAACGATGAGGCCTTTTTCCGTGCCGATCGCCACGCCGATGTCGTAGAAATGGTTTTCGATGATGTCAGTGCCATCGATCATCGCGTTGATTTGCGGCACGTCCTTGAGGGCCTGGGTGACGGCTTTGACGAAGAAGGACATGAAGCCCAGCTTGACGCCGTGTTTTTTCAAGAAATCGTCCTGCACGGATTTGCGCAGGTTCATGACGGCGGTCATGTCCACCTCGTTGAAGGTGGTGAGGATGGCGGCGGTTTGTTGCGCGTTTACCAGGTGATTGGCGATCTTGCGGCGCAGCATCGACATTTTCTTGCGGGTCGTGCGGCCATCGCTGACGGCGGGGGCGGCCGATGCCTCGGCGGCCGGGGCTGCTACTACGATCGTAGTAGGTGCAGCCACCGGAGCAAATGCGGCAACTGGTGCCGGTGCGGGTGCGGCAGCTGGAGTGGGAGCGGGCGCCGCAACGGGAGCAGGAGCCGGCGCGGGAGCGGCTGCTGGCGCGGGAGCCGGCGCAGCTGCGGGAGCGGCTGGTTGGGCGGCGCCTTCTGCGAGTGAGGCAATCACGGCACCGATCGCGACTTCCGTGCCCTCGGCGACGATGATGGTCAGCACGCCATCGGCGGGAGACTCGAGCTCGGAGGAAACCTTATCGGTCTCGAAGGTGACGATGGTCTCGCCCTTGCGCACGGTGCTGCCGTCGGCTTTGTGCCAGCGGGCGACGTTGGCAGAGGTGATGGACTCTCCGAAGGCGGGAACTTTGATATCGAGGGACATGGAACGGATGGGTGAAAGGTTGTACGATGTTAGAGAGAGAAGGCGGCTTTGAGCAAGGCTTTGGTTTCGCGGTAGTGCATGGCCTTGGAGCCCGCGGCGGGGCTGGCGGCTTCCTCGCGACCGGCATAGAGGAGATCTTTGCCCACGACCTTGCGCAGGCGTGGTGCGATGTAGGTCCAGGCACCCATGTTTTCGGGTTCCTCCTGGCACCAGACAAAAGTGCGGGCATTGCGGAACTCGCTGACAAACAGGGCGGCGAGCTCGTGATGGAAGGGGTAGAGCTGCTCCACGCGGATCAATGCCGTATCGGTGATGTTGTGCTCCTTGCGATAGGCCTCCAGATCATAAAACACCTTGCCGGAGCAGAAAACGATGCGCTGGATGGCGGCGGGCGTCTGGTGGGCTAGCGTGTCCGGCAGGATTTCCTGGAAGCAGGTGCCGGGGAGGAAATCCTCCATGCGCGAGACGGCCTCCGCGCGGGTGAGCAGGCTTTTCGGCGTCATCAGGATGAGCGGCTTGCGGAACTCACGGCGCTTCTGACGGCGCAGCGCGTGGAAATACTGGGCGGGCGTGGTGAAATTTCCGACGATCATGTTGTCATCGGCACAGAGCTGCAAGAAGCGCTCGAGACGGGCGCTGGAGTGCTCGGGGCCCTGGCCTTCGTAGCCGTGGGGCAGGAGGAGGACGATGTCGGACGGGGTCTGCCACTTCGATTCGGCGGAGGCGATGAATTGATCGATGATGACCTGCGCGCCGTTCGAGAAATCGCCGAACTGGGCTTCCCACATGGTCAGCATGTTCGGTGCGCCGAGCGAGTAGCCGTAGTCGAAGCCGAGCACGGCGAATTCCGAGAGCAGCGAATTGTAAACGCAGAAGCGGCTTTGGTTTTCACCGAGATTTTGCAGCGGGATGTACCGCTCGCGGTTTTCGTAATCGTAGAAAACGGCATGGCGTTGGCTGAAGGTGCCGCGGCGGCAGTCCTGGCCGGACAAACGCACGGCATTGCCCTCCAACAACAAGCTGCCCCAGGCAAGCGACTCGGCGAGGGCCCAGTCGATGTTCTGCCCTTTTTCCATGGCCTCCTTGCGGCGCGGGATGAAGCGTTTTTCCAGCGTAGGATGCAGGTGGAAGGTTTCCGGCACGGTGGTGAGCACGCGGCCGATGTGGGAAAGGGTGGTGGCTTCCACGCCGGTGGCGACTGGCGCATGGTGGTAGGGGATCTGCTCGATCGCTGTTGAGCCGCTGAAGGCGGTGCGGTCGCCTTTTTCCTGGAGCTCCACCATTCTCTGGTAGCCGGCTTCCAGTTTGTCCCAGATGGCTTTTTCGATGGCATCCGCTTCCTCTTGCGTGAGGGTGCCATTGGCGATGAGTTCCTTTTTGTAAAGGTAGTTGATCGGCTCGCGGGAGGCGATGGACTTGGCGATGAGCGGCGCGGTGAAGGCGGCCTGGTCGGTCTCATTGTGACCCTGACGACGGTAGCAGTACATGTCGATCACCACATCGCGGCTGAACTGCTGGCGGAAATCGAGCGCAAACTGGGCGGCCCACCAGAGTTCCTCGGGGCGCTCGCCGTTGACGTGAAGGATGGGAGCCTCGATCATCTTGGCAATGTCCGTGGCGTAGGCCGAGGAACGGGCATCGGCGGGCATGGTGGTGAAGCCGATCTGGTTGTTGATCACCAAATGGATCGTGCCGCCGGTGCGGTAGCCGGGGAGCTGGGAAAGGTTGATGACCTCCGCGACGGAGCCTTGTCCGGCAAAGGCGGCATCGCCGTGCAGCAGGATGGGGAGAACGCGCTTGCGGTCGGTGATGTGGCCGTCATCGCCGAGCAGGCGCTGGCGGGCGCGGGCCTTGCCCTCGACGACGGGATTCACCGCCTCCAGGTGACTCGGATTCGCGGCGAGGCTGACGCGCACCTGGCCGCCGCTCACATCGCGCATGCTTTCATAGCCGAGGTGGTATTTCACATCGCCATCGCCGGCAACCAGATCGGGCTCATAATTCGGCGTGAATTCGTATAAAATGGTGGTCAGCGATTTCTGCACGAAATTCGCCAGCACATTGAGGCGGCCGCGGTGTGCCATGCCCATCTCGATTTCCTGCACTCCGGAGGCCAGCGAGGATTCAAGGATGGCGTTGAGCACGATCATCGCCCCTTCGCCACCTTCCATGGAGAAACGTTTTTCCCCGATGAATTTTTTGCCGAGGAAGGTTTCGAAAATTTCCGCCTCCATCAGCCATTGCAGCGACTTCACGCGCTGCTCGCGGGTTTCCGGTGCGCGGCGCGGGCGGTTTTCGATGCGTTCACGCACCCAGTGTCGGATCGCGGTGTTGTGAATGTGCATGAACTCGAAGCCGATCGAGCCGGCATACGTTTCCTCCATGACACGGAAAAAATCGCGCAGCTTCATGCGCTCGCCGCTGCGGAAAAAGGCGGAGGCGGCTTCCTTGTCCATATCGGCCTCGGAAAATCCGAGTGCCGCCGCCGTCAGGCGTGGATTGGTTTCCGGCTTGTCCGCCAATGGATTGATGTGCGCCTGGGTGTGGCCGAGACGGCGGTAGTTTTCCACGATGCTCGTGACTTTCGCGCGGAAGTCCGGCTCGCCTTGCGGTGCCAATTGGTCGGTGCCGGGGGTGCCGGTGGCGGCGTTCGCCTGCGCGCCGCGGCTCGGCGGTTGCGCCACTCCTAACGAAAAACCTTCAAAAAACACCGCCCAGGTGGCATCCACGGAATCGGGGTTGGCGCTCCAACGGGCATACATTTCGTCGAGCAGATCGGCATTCAAGCGCGCGCTTATGGAGTGTTTCATGATAACAGAACGGATAGGGCGAGGACCGCGAAAATTTCACACTTGGCGATCAGCGCGCGGCAGTTCATAGTCGCTGCGCAATAGAACGTCAACATTTCAAAGCGAAAATTATCACATGATCGAAGTGCGTCAACTCACCAAGTCCTATGCCCGCCACGAGGCCGTCCGGGGCATCTCTTTTCATGTGGATCGCGGCGAAATTGTCGGCTTCCTGGGTCCCAATGGCGCGGGCAAAACGACCACCCTGCGCATGCTCACGGGCTACCTGCCGCCCACCTCCGGCACGGCCAGCATCGCCGGTTTCGATATTTTCCGCCAGTCGCTCGAAGCGCGCCGCAAGATCGGCTACATGCCGGAAAACGTGCCGCTCTATGACGACATGCGGGTGCGGGAGTATTTGTCCTTCCGCGCCCACCTCAAGGGCCTGGACAACAACCGCGCGCGCCAACGCGTCAGCGAGGTGCTCGATACCTGCGGGCTGGAGGCGGTGAAGAAAAAAATGATCAAAACGCTCTCGAAAGGCTACCGCCAGCGTGTCGGCCTCGCCGATGCCCTCGTGCACGACCCCGAGTTGCTGATTCTCGACGAGCCCACCAACGGCCTCGACCCCAACCAGATCCGCCAGATCCGCGAACTGATCAAGCGCCTGGGCGAAACACACACGATCCTCGTTTCCACTCACATTTTGCACGAGGTGGAAATCATTTGCAATCGCGTGATCATCATCGATACCGGAAAAATCCGCGCCTCCGATACCCCGGCGAACCTGGTCAATCAAATGCGCGCCGCCGGTCGCGTGACCGCTGAGCTGCAAGTCGATCCACTGGGCGCTGCCGCGGCGATCGCACGCATCGACCACGTGAAAAAAGTGCGCCACGAGGAGCTCGACCACGGCTGGTCCCGCTTTCACATTCTCAGCGATTCCGGCAGCGATGTGCGCGAAGCCATCGCCCTGTTGGCCGCGCAGTACGGCTGGCCCCTGCGCACCGTTTTCCGCGATGAACCGACCCTGGAGGATGTTTTCGTGGAAATGACCCGCAAGGACTGAAGAGAGCTCATCGCGGCAAAACACTGCCATTCAGCAGCCACAGTGCCGCATTGAGCACGGAAGCAAAGCTCACCCACAACAAATACGGCAGCATCAAGATGCCCGCGAGCCGATCCGCGCGCCAAAACGCCAGCATCAGCCAGACAATCATCGTCCACAGCAGCATGATATCGAGCATCGCCGCATCCGCCCGGCCGAGTCCGAAAAACAACCAGCTCCACGCGGCCTGGAAAATCAGGTGGATTCCATAGGCCCAGAGGCAAACATTCACGCGCAAGCGCTCCCGTTGCCGCCACACCAACCACGCCGCGATCGCCATGCAGCAGTACAATGTCGACCACACCGGTCCGAACACGCTGCCGGGTGGCGCCCAAGAGGGCTGCACGATCTTCGCGTAAATGAGAGGTGCGTTACGCGATGACAGGACGCCAATGAATGCGGCCAAACAAGTCACGGCGAAAAACAACAGCAATGCCAGCGGCGATTTGCCGCGCGAGGGGAGGGATGTCATGGGCGCAAGATACCTTTGTCTTTTTCCGAGGTCAAGCTCTCCGCGCGCCATCCGCTCGCACGAAGTCCCTTGCCATTCCGCGCGAATCGTGATTGTTTCCGTGCCGCATTTATGAACGCCGCCGAGATCCGCCAGAGCTTCCTTGATTTCTTTCGCGAGAAACAGCACACCATCGTCCCTTCTGCCTCGCTGCTGCCGCAGTCGCCGGGATTGCTGTTCACCAACGCGGGCATGAACCCGTTTGTGCCGTATTTCCTCGGTGTGGAAAAAGCCCCCTACGATCCGCCACGCGCCGCCGATACGCAAAAATGCATCCGCGCCGGTGGCAAGCACAACGATCTCGAGGATGTGGGCTACGATACCTATCACCACACGTTTTTTGAAATGCTCGGCAACTGGTCGTTTGGCAATTATTTCAAAAAAGAAGCGATCCAGTGGGCATGGGAACTCGTCGTCGAGCGCTGGGGCCTGCCCGCCCACCGCTTGCATGCTTCGGTCTATGCGCCGAAACCGGGTGATCCCGGTTCGTTCGACCAAGAAGCCTATGACATCTGGGCCGCGCTTTTCCTCTCGAAAGGCTGCGACCCCGCCGTGCAGATCGTCAATGGCAACGTCAAGGACAACTTCTGGATGATGGGCGAGACGGGCCCCTGCGGCCCTTGCTCGGAACTCCACGTCAACCTCACGCCCGAGGGCGATCCGAAAACCGGACGCGAGTTGGTCAACAACGACTCCGACCTCTGCATCGAGATCTGGAACCTCGTGTTCATCCAATACAACGCCGAGGCCGATGGCAGCTTCCGCGAGCTGCCGGCGAAACACATCGACACCGGCATGGGCTTCGAGCGCGCCTGCTCGATCATCCAGGGCACCAAGGGCTTCACGGATTTCTCGCAAAAACCCAGCAACTACGCCACGGATGTCTTCACGCCGATCTTCCGCAAACTCGAAGAACTCAGCGGAAAAACCTACGTCAACATCTACCCCGCCCTCGGCGCCGACCGCTCGGCCTTTACCGAGGAAATGAAAACCTCGATCGCGTTTCGTGTGATCGCCGACCACCTGCGCACGCTGAGTTTCTCCATCGCCGATGGCATCATGCCCGGGAACAATGGACGGAATTATGTCTTGCGCCGTATTTTACGACGGGCCGTGCGCTACGGTCGCCAGCTCGGTTTTTCTGGCGACAAACCGTTTTTCGGCGCGCTGGTGGAAACGCTCGTCGCCGAAATGGGCGGCGTTTTCCCCGAACTGAAAAATCGTCAGGAGGTCGTGCGCCAGACGCTCGAACAGGAAGAAGCGAGTTTCAACCAGACGCTCGATCGGGGTCTCAAGCGCTTTGAAGAAGCAGTCGCCACCATCGCGAATCAACAATTCTCCGGTGACATCGCCTTTGAGCTTTACGACACCTTCGGCTTCCCTATCGATCTAACGGAACTGCTTTGCTCGGAACGCGGATTGCAAGTGGACATGCCGCGCTTCGAGGCGCTCATGGTTGAACAACAGGAGCGCTCCCGCGCCGCACAGAAATCCACCGTGGTCCGCGCGCTGGACATCTCCACCGATGCCGTCACCGAGTTCGTCGGTTTTGAGCAGGATTCCTGCGAGGCCACGATTCTCGAAATCCACCCGCAGGAGGACACGCTCTTCGTCATCACCGACAAAACCGTTTTCTACGCCGAAATGGGCGGCCAATCCGGCGACACCGGCACGATCAACGGCATCCCCCTCACCGGCGTGCAACAAATCGGCAAAGCCCGCGCCCTGATCATTCCACAATCAGAAATCAACAATCAGCAATCGTCAATCGAACCCGGAGCCAACGTCACCCTCCAGCTCGACAGCGCCCGCCGCCGCCCCATCGAGGCGCACCACACGGCCACGCACCTTCTTCACTGGGCCTTGCACGAAGTCGTTTCGAAAGACGCCGCGCAACAGGGTTCCTCCGTCGATGAAAACCGCCTGCGTTTCGACTTCAACAGCGCCGCCGTCACGCCCGAGCAACTCGCCGCGATGGAAGAAAAGGTCAACGCCGCGATCAAGGCCGACGACAGCGTTTCCTGGACCGAGGTGAAACACGCCGACATCAAAGGCCGCGCCGACATCATGCAATTTTTCGGCGACAAGTACGGCGACATCGTCCGCGTCGTGCAGATCGGAGGCGAATCGAACCAACTCAACGGCTATTCGCAAGAACTCTGCGGCGGCACCCACGTCCGCCGCACCAGCGAGCTCGGGCTTTTCAAAATCAAATCGGAAGGAGCCATCGCCTCCGGTGTCCGCCGCATCGAAGCCGTCTGCGGCGATGCCGCGTGGGCCTACCTCACCGAATCCGTCGAAAAATGGGATCACGAGCTCAAAGCCGCCCGCGCCAAACTCCACGCCGCCAATGAAAAACTCACCGCCCTCGGTGAAGCCGCCGTGGAGGTCAACGACTTCCCGCACATCATGGGCGCGATGCTCGTGGAGCGCGCCGACATCGCCCAGATCAACGCCACCTTCGCCCACGCCCAGCGCACGCTCGAGGAAACGCAACAGGGTGCCATCGAAGCCGAAAAACGCGTCAAAAAAATCCAATCCTCGCAAGCCGCGAAGCTTGCCGATGAAGCCCTCGCCGAGCGCATCGCCGCCGGTGGCCCCATCGCCGTTTCCTTCGAGTCCGATGCCTCGCTCTTGCAGGAACTTCTCAATGGCCTGAAAAAACGCCAGTTCGCCGAAGCGGCGGCCTTGCTCGTCGATGACGGAGAAAAACTCCACCTCGCCACCTATTGCGGCGCGAATGCCAAAGCGGCTGGCAAGGCCGCAGGCGTGCTGCTCCAACAACTCACTGCCATCGGTGCCGGCAAAGGCGGAGGCAATGCCGATATGGCCCGCGGGGCGGTAGGCGATCGCGGCAAACGCGGCGAGATCGAAACTACGATGAACCTAGTAATTTCCTGACACCATGGCCGCGCTCGCTGAGATTGTCCGTTTCCTCGATGCCGAACTGCGCATCGCCGAGATCCCCGACTACAGCGGCGCGATGAACGGCTTGCAGTTGCAGAACGATGGCACCGTCACCCGCGTGGCATCCGCCGTGGATGCCTCCCTGCCGGTGATCCGCAAGGCCATCGCGGCAGGAGCGGACCTGCTGGTCGTGCATCACGGCATGTTCTGGCAGGGCGCGCAGCCCTTGACCGGCGCGTTTTATCAAAAAATCCGCGAGGCGATGCAGGCGAACCTCGCGATCTACAGCGTCCACCTTCCGCTCGATGTCCATCCGCAGTGGGGCAACAACGCTCTCCTCGCCAAGGCCATAGGTATGACCGTCACCGGCACCTTTCTCCCCTACAAGGGCCAAAATGTCGGCGTCACCGGTGAAATGGAGCGCGGACTTCAGTCCGCCCCCTCAACCCCAGCCCCCCTCCATCGCGACGAACTCCGCCAACGCCTCGAAACCGCCGTTGGCGGCCCCGTGTTGCTCTGCCCCGCCGGCCCCGAGTTCATCCAAACCGTCGGCCTCTGCACCGGCGGCGCGGGCAGTGAAGTCGCCGCTGCCCGTGGTCTCGACGCCTTCATTTCCGGCGAAGGCCCGCACTGGAGCTACCCGCTGGCCGAGGAAATGGGCCTCAACCTCTACCTCGCCGGACACTACGCCACCGAGACATTCGGCGTCCGCCAGCTCGGCGAAGTGCTGGCGGCATCTTTCGGCATCGAGACATCATTTCTCGATCATCCCACCGGTCTTTGAGGATAGGCGAGCGCAAACACCCCGATGATGAGAAAATTTTGTCACAATCACCGAGATTTTTTCAAAAAAGTTCTTGTCATTGCTAGCAAAATAACGTAATTGTGTTCCTGTCAGCGCGGGCATAGCTTAGTGGTAAAGCGCTATCCTTCCAAGTTAGACATGCGGGTTCGATTCCCGCTGCCCGCTCCATTTTCCTTTATATACCTAATAAATTCTCCCTCTCACAATAAACAAAAACATGAAAACATCCCTCACATTTGCCATGCTGGCCTTGCTCGGCGCTGGCGTCAGCTTCGCAGAAAAGCCTGCGACGGTTGATTGCGTAAAACTTTCCCTGTCCATCAAAACGGAAGTCGCTGATAACCAATCCTTGGTGCTTCAGATCGTTGACCGCGCCGTTCGTGAGAATCCTTCCTGCGCCTGCGAAATCGTCAAAGCTTCCATCGCGGCAAGCGATGCCGACCACAAGCTGATCGCTTCCATCGTGGAAGTTGTCGCCACCGTCGTTCCCGAGCAAATGCGCCTTGCCGCCCAGTGTGCCGTGGCCATGGCTCCGGACGCCCTGCAGGATGTGCAAGCCGTTCTCGCCAAACTGGATCCCGCCACGGGTAATGGTGCGACAGAATCCGCCAAAGGTGGCACGGACAAAGAGCCAATCGCTGAAAAATTGCCGAATCCGCTCGATTTCCCCGTTGATCCCGAAGGTGTCAACTTCAACCCCCATTCGCCGCCTCCCAGTCTCTGGAACAATCCTTTGTTCTATGGTTCCCAGATCGTTTATATCTCGCCACCGCCTGCCAGCCCGAATCGCACTCAGTCCAACTAACCACTGATCACACTTCTTTCGCTTTCGCTCAACCAATTCATTTATGAAAAAAACAACAACATTCATCCTTTCCGGCTTTGCCGCGCTCTCATCGCTCTCCGCGCAAAGCCTCTACTATGTCGGACAAGAAGCGGAGGAAAGCATTCCGCTTACCTGGGTGGTGGGTGCGAATGTGATCTGGGACAACAATGTCACTCCCCTCATTCCCGAAGGTCAGCTGGGCCATGAGGACGAGGCCTGGAGCATCAACCCTTACGTGCAGGCGAACTTCACCACGGTGGACCCGCAAACGACGCTGAATTTCTACGCCCGTCTGGGTGCCAATTTCTACCTCGATGAAATGGAGGCCGCTGGTGCCAATGAAGTCACGCCGAATGTCCGCGTTGGTTTTGACATCAACCACAGCGTTAACGAGCGCCTTCGCTTCAGCAGCCGCAACTTCCTCTCCTATGAGATGGAGCCCGAGTTTGCCGTAGGTTTTTCCAACGACCGTACCGTTGATCCGTATTTCTTCTACAGCACGGATAACTCCGTGGGGTACCGCTGGACGGAGCGCTTGGGTTCCTACACCGGTTTTGGTTTCACCGGCTATCTCCTTGCCGATGTGGACTTCGCCGATCGCAAATCCTGGAACGTTTACCACCAGATGCGCTATCAGTGGAATCAGCGCACCGTGCTGACCGGAGAGTATCGTTATTCTCAGTGGACAGGTGATGCCAGCGACAGCCAGAACCATTTCATTACCGGTGGTGTGGAATATCGCCTCTCCCAGAATTCGGTCTTCGTGGGTAGCGCCGGTGTCCAGTTGCGCAGCGTTGATGGTTTTGAGGACAGCTCTTCCCCTTTCCTGCAAGCTTCGGTCAGCTCGCAAATCAACAGCAAATTCTCCGTGAATGGATTCGCCCGCTACGGCATGGAAGACTTTGATACCGTGCAATTCATCGGTCTCAACGCTTTCGAATACAGTGATCAACAGGTGTTTCGTTTCGGCTTGACCGGCCAGTACCAGTTGACACCCCGTTTCACTGGTTTTGGCGGATTCGACCTCGTCCACACGGCGTATGACGGCGGCAATCAGCTTGGTGGTCCCGGAACGGACGAAGGCCGCTCGGAAGATCTGCTCAACATGTATATTGGTCTGCGCACGAAAATCAACGACGCTCTGTCCGTGGATGCCTCGATCAACTACACTGACTCCAGCTCCGACTTCGAGAACAACAACTATGACCGTCTCCGCTTGAGCCTGGGTGCCAGTTACACGTTCTGATTTTACCTGCCGGGACATTCTCTCGGCACAGTATGTTTACTCCCGCAGTGTGATGCATTGCGGGAGTTTTTTTCACTGCCGAAAAGGAAACGGGGTCCCGGTTTTGCCACGATGCCAGGGCTCCTGAATCCTATCGCCAGGATGGTTTTCCTATCATATTTGTCACGAGAATAATCCATTTACAACAGAGTTTTTGATTGCGGGAAATCCCCATCGTGATTAGACTATCAAAGCAAAGTCGCGATACGCGTTGTCCTTTCTACCACCACCAATTTTTTTTCTTTATCATGCAACCACAACCCTCCAACAGCGAAGCCGCACTGCATGCCGTCGATTACTGGCAGGTGATCAAAAACCGCTATGGTGTGATTTTGATGACGCTGCTTCTGGTATTCATGACAGCTGCCGTGATCACTTACGTGATGCCGAAAAAATTCCAAAGCAATGCGGTGGTGCAGGTGAAGCCTTCGAGCCGGGTTGGCACTGTTTTTGGCGACGGAAATACGATGAACCAGCCGATGACGCCTCAGTTTTTCGCCACCGAATTCGAGGTCATCCGTTCGCAACTCACTCTCAAGTTTGTGGTGCAGCGTCTTGGTCTGATGACACGCTGGAACATGACGGAGGAGGAAGCTCTCGGCACACTTCGTGGTATCGTTGACGCGCAGAACATCCGCGGCACGGACTTGATTCAAATCTCTGTCAAGCACACCGGTGCCGAGGATGCGCGCGACGTGGCCAAGGAGGTCTATGAAGCCTACAAAAAACGCCGTGAGGAAAAAGAGCGCCTGATTGCCGAGGAGGGCATGAAGGAACTGGAAAAAGCCGTGCTCGACCAATCGGACGTCGTGGAAGAAAAGAAAAAACAGCGGGACAACCTGCTGCGCCGTGCGCCGCGGATGATTCAAGATTCCATCACGGGTGCCAACGGTGCGCAGGGGATCCAAGGGATGCAATCGACGCTGGAGTCGCAGGTGGAAGCTGCCAAGACTGTGTTGTCGGAGCTCGATAGCACGATTAAAACGATTGATAGCCTCAATGCGGATGAAGTGATTCGTTATGCTGCCAACCTCGAGTCCGCAGGTTCGGATCTCAAATCACTCTACCCGGAATACCAAGCACAAGACCGGATTCTCACCGGAATGCAAACCCAGGGACTGGGCCCCAATCACCCTACGGTGCAGTCACAGCGTGGCACGGTGCAAAGCCTTTACAAGCAACTTCAGGCAAGCGTGGTCTCGTTCAAGGACTCGCTGAAGCTGAAGCGCGAAACCAAAGTCGGGGAAATGGCGGATCTTAATAAACGTTTGGCTGAGATCAAAGAGGTGGCAGTGAACGATGTGGTCACTATGACCCACATTCAGGGAGTAGCAGATGAATTCAAAACCCAACAGGAAATGTTGGATCGCATGAAGGAAAGACTTTCAACCGACCGCATCAATCTCAAGCAACCGCAAAACATCATCGAGTTGCATGAAGAGCCGCTGGTGGCCCAGTTTCCTTCCAGCCCTAACGTGACGCTGAATTTGATTCTCGGTGCCGTGGTGGGTCTGATTTTCGGCATCGGCATCGCCTTCTTCCTCGAGTATCTCGATACCTCGGTGAAGACGCTGGAAGATGTGGAGCGCTACTTGCAAGTGCCTGTGCTGGCCGTGATTCCGAAGGAAGTGGGCGTGCTGCACAAGCAAAGCGGCATGAGCCCGGATGCGGAAGCCTACCGGATTCTGCGAACGAACATCGAGTTCAACCGCAAGAACCCCGAGGACAACGCGCTCACCGTGGTTTCCGGTGGTGCTGGTGAAGGTAAGTCGACCACTCTGGTCAACCTCGCTTATATCTGCGCCCAGGGCGGCTACACGACGCTGATGATCGATGCCGACTTGCGCCGTCCGCGTTTGCACACCTTCTTTGACATCAACAACTCGGTGGGTCTGACCAACTACCTCACGACCGAGCTGATGCTGGAAGACGTGATCTTGCAGACTCCGGTGGACAACCTGTTCTTCATGCCCTCCGGCATCCTTCCCTCCGATGCGGCGGGCATTCTGAACTCGCGCCGCATGTCCGAGCTGATTCAGGACGTGAAGCAGCGCTTCGACCTGATCCTGGTGGACTCTCCGCCGATCCTGGGCGTGAGCGATGCCTCGGTTCTCGCCAGCGAGGTGGACCTCACCATCATCGTGGTGCAGCACCGCAAGCTCCCGCGCAACATGCTGCTGCGCGTGAAGCAATCGGTGGAAAACGTGGGCGGTCACGTCATTGGCGTGGTGCTGAACAACGTCGATGTGCGCAGCGACAGCCAGTATCAATACTACACCAGCTACTATACCTACTACGCTCCTGCTGAGACGCAGATTGCGCAGCAAAAAGGTGCGCCCGCGGCCCAGCGTTCTTCCCAGCCTGCTTCTGTCTCCCCGTCATCGAAGGATGACACCCTGTATTAATCGAAAAACAAAAACACAAAACACCTGTTATGAAACATCACATTGCAATCCTGTTGACCATGCTGTCATTGGCTTGGTTTTGCCCCGCTGTTGCCGAGATTTTGTCAGGGCGCAGTATTGAAATCCGTATCCAAGGGGTGCCCCCGGATGAAAAAGGGCGTATCGATGGTCTCTATGCGGTTTCCGGTTCGGGTACCGTTCGCATGCCGTTGATCGGGCCCAATGGCTCAGGTGCCGAGGTAAGTCTGGCAGGCATGAGCACGAATGCTGCTGCGGCGAAGCTGGAAGCTCTTTATAAAAATGCGGGCATTTATACCAGCCCTACTTTCCAGATCAACGACACAGCCGTGGGAGCCGCAGTGCGCCAGGAAATGGTCACCATCAGCGGCTATGTGGCCGGACCGGGACCTAAGCCCTTCACCCCGGGCATGACTCTCTTTCAAGCGGTGTCTGCGGCAGGCGGTCCGAATCCTTTCGGCAACATGAGAAATGTGCTGCTCATGCGCGGGAAAAACGTCCGCGTCTACGATTTGGAAAACTTTCAGGATCGCAGCGTGCCGCTCCAGCCGGATGACACGATCGAAGTGAAGGAGAAGTCCTGGAATCCTTTTAAGAAAAGATAAGACAATGATCCGTACCCTGACATGGGTCGGCTTGTGGTGGGGCTGTGCTGGTTTTGCGATCGCTGACCCACAGCCCGCCCCTTTTTCGGCGACCGATGCGCAGCAGCGCTCGGAGCAATTGCTATCGCCACAGAAGGAGTTGCGCAAAAAAGCATGTGAGGAACTTTCTGCCTGGGCGGAAAAGGAACCGGATCAGGCGAAGGCGCTGTTTCTCCAGTGGATGCAGGAATCCAAAGAGCCGGAAATCCGCGAGCGCTGCCTTCAATTGCTGAAACCGATCGCCGCTCTTGAATACGGACTTTTCGGCGAGGGCTACATGGGAATCTCCATGGGCTCCGCTCTCATGGTTCAGCTGCCCGGTGATGACAAGCCCTGTTACGGGATGAGCATCAATTCGGTCTCCAAGGGTTCCCCTGCGGAAAAATTTGCCATTCAGCCGGAAGACGTGATCGTCTCGGTGAATGATTTCAAGTGGCGCGACTCGGAATCCATCCTGGATCTGAACCAGGGACTCTCGGCGAAGATCCGGGCCATCGGCGCGGGCAGAAAAGCGAATTTCGGCATCTGGCGTAAAGGGAAATTCAGCACCATCGAGGTGCTTCTCACGCGCCGCCCCAGCAATATCGAACAAATGCCCATGCAAATTCTACCGAACGGCGGGATCAAGGTGGATGACAAGGAGTTGCAAAAGATGGTCGATGAGGAAAAAAACAGCGGTGCCTACTTTGCCGAGTGGCTGGAGCGGCAGTTGCAGGCGCAACCACCGAAATAAATTAGACAAAGCGCCTGCGTCACGGTGCTAAGTTTCGTGGACAATTTCTGGAAAAGTGTCACAGTGTCGCTCGTAAGTGTTTCATCGCTCTCTTCATCATCATGAGTTCTCCCATCATTCGCAAGTTCATCGCCTCGGTCTCCATCGCGCTGGCATCCAGTTGTTCTCTGCTCGCGGAGCAGCCCACGGATTACAATGAGGTCGGCAAGCAGGTTTCCATCCTGCTGCAAAACACCCATTTCTCCCGTGCCAAGTGGAACAAGGAACTGAGCGCGAAATTTCTCGATACCTATTTGCGCGACCTCGATCCGCGGCGCATGTATTTCCTCCAATCGGACATCGAACGTTTCCAGACAGAATACGGCGATAAGCTACATGAGATGTTGCTGCGCAAGAACTCGACCGTAGCGGCGGAAGACATTTACAAAACCTACGTCACCCGTGCCAAGGAATCATCCACCTTCATCAACGAGGTTCTCAAGGAGACTTTTGACTTCACCAAGGATGAATCGATCGAGCGCAGTCGCAAGAATTCGCCGTGGCCGAAAGACCGCGCGGAATGGCAGGGCCTGTGGCGTGCGTCGGTGAAAGAGGCGGTACTGAGTGAGACTTTGCGCCGTGAGACGGTCGCCCGCCTCGCCAAAGAACAGGGAAAAAATGATCCCTTGGCGAAGGAGAAGAGCCCTGTCGAAAAAGTGCGCTTGCGCTACGAGCGCCTGCTGCACAGCGTCACGGAAGCGGATAGCGATGACATGGCCAACTACTTCCTCGTCGCCGTTACCAAGACCTTCGACCCGCATACGGAATACATGGGCTACCGCGAAATCGCCCGCTTCAAGGACAGCATGAAAAACCAACTCGTCGGCATCGGGGCCCAGCTTCAGGCCGAGGAAGACGGTGCCACGGTGATCAAGGGCATCGTGGTGGGTGGTCCCGCTGACAAACACGGCGAACTGAAGCTCAACGACCGCATCGTCGGTGTCGATAGCCTGAATACCGGTGATGTGGTGGACATCATGTTCATGAAGATCGATAAGGTCGTGGATCTGATTCGCGGCAAGGAAGATACCGAGGTGCGCCTCAAAGTGGAACCCGCGGGCGGCACTCCCGGCGAGACGAAATTCATCGTCATCACCCGTGGCAAAGTGGAAATGAAAGACGAGCAGGCCAGCGCGGAGATCATCGAGAAAAAGGATGAAAAAGGTGTTTTGCGCAAGTTGGGCTGGATCACGCTGCCTTCGTTCTACATGGATTTCGACAACAACGAGGCAAGCTGCGCGAACGATGTGGAGAAATTGCTGCGTCGGCTCATGGAGGAAAAAATCGACGGACTTGTCATCGACCTGCGCGGCAATGGCGGTGGTTCGTTGGAAGAGGTGCGCAAGATGACGGGCTTTTTCATCAAACGTGGACCCGTGGTGCAGGTGAAGGATGAGCTCGGCAAAATCGAGGTCAAAGACTCCGAGGCGCGCGAGCCCATTTACCAAGGCCCGCTGGTGGTGATGATTGATAAAACCAGCGCCTCCGCCAGCGAGATTCTCGCCGGTGCGCTGCAGGATCACAATCGTGCCGTCGTCGTGGGTGACTCTTCCAGCTTCGGCAAAGGCACCGTGCAGCAGCTCATGGACGTGGGCCGCATGATGCCGTTTTTCGCCCGCCGCGATCGCGCCGGCACGGTGAAAGTGACGCTGCAGAAATTCTATCGTCCCTCGGGTGATTCGACACAACTGCAAGGCGTGAAGTCGGACATCGTGCTGCCCAGCCTGCTCGATGGGTTGGAAATCGGCGAAGCCTTTTTGGAAAACAAGCTGGAGTTTGACAAGATCCGTCAGGCCGTTGATTTCGAGCCATTGGACCGTAAGGACCTGTTCCTGCCTCGCTTGCAGGAACTGAGCGCCGCGCGCATCAAGGACAACAAGGACATGTCTTACACGCAGGAGGATATCGCCGAGATGAAAAAGCGCATGGAGGAAAACAAAGACAGCTTGAACAAAGCGGTGCGCGATAAGGAAATCGCCGATGCGGATGTGAAACGTCATGCGCGCAACAAAGAGCGTCTGGAGCGTTTCGCCGCAATTTCGAAGCAGGACAAGGAAACGATGAAGTTTTACAAATTGTCGCTCACCGATGTGACCGAGAAGAAGCCGCTTGTGGCCTATGATCCCTCGGTGGAGGATGAAAAATACATGCGCAAGGCCAAGGACGAGACGGCGGATCTTGATGACACTCCCAAGTGGCCCAGCGGCATGGATGTGATCAAGCGCGAAGGCTTGGCCATCCTCACGGACCTCACTCTCATGACCGAATCGGCAAAAGCTGCCGGTGTGTTGAAAAAAACGGCGGAGCGCTAATGAACGACGTCGCTGCGAATCTCGCCTACATCCACGAACAGATCGGTGCCGCTTGTCACCGGGTGGGGCGGCAGGAGAGCGAGGTGACACTGATCGCCGTCACCAAGACATTTCCCGCCGATCGCGTGCGCGAGGCCTTTGATGCCGGGCAGCGCGATGTGGGAGAAAACCGCTTGCAGGAGGCGGAGTCGAAAATCCCTCTGTTGCCCGCAGCACTGCGCTGGCACTACATCGGCCAATTGCAGCGCAACAAGGTGCGCAAGGTGCTGCCCTTGTTTGCGATGATCCATAGCATCGACTCACTGCGCCTCGCCCAATACACCAATGAGGTGGCGCGTGAGCTAGGGCTGTTTCCGCGAGTGTTTTTGCAGATCAATCTCGCGGGAGAAGAGAGCAAAGCCGGTTTTTCCATAGAGGAACTGCGCGCCTCGTGGGAGTCATTGCTCTCGTTGGATCGGCTGGAAATCGTCGGCCTTATGACCGTGCCGCCTGCCGTGGATGATGCCGAAAATTCCCGCCCCTGGTTTGCCGCCTTGCGCGCGTTGCGCGATGATTTGGCGCATCAAACCAACACGCCGCTGCCCTACCTGAGCATGGGCATGAGCGGGGACTATGAGGTGGCGATCGAAGAGGGGGCCACCCATGTGCGCATCGGATCCGCCGTATTCGGTCGCCGCTGAGCGGCAAAAAAATGGCAGCGGCACCGATTGTGCCGCTGCCGTTAGAGTTGTCGTCAGGTAGCGGTAGCCAGGACCCTGTCGACCGTGAAGGGAATTCAGCGGTTGTCTTTTTTGCCGCCGATGACGTTGCCCGTCACCGCGCCGACGCCGGCGCCGATCAATGCGCCTTCTGCGGCGTGACCGCTCTGGTGACCGATGATGCCTCCTGCCGCCGCGCCACCGAGCGCCCCCACGGCTGTTCCTGTTCTGGCATTGGAGCCGCTGCTGCATGAGCTGGTCAGAAGTGCGAAACCTGCCAGAATCAAGCCCGAAATAGTTGTTACTTTCATTTTCATAGTGTTGTTTGCGATGTTGCGCATACATTGTAAATGCCAGCATCGGATTTTGCAACAGCCAATTCTCATCCATCTCAAAAAAACCAAGGTTGCCAAACCGGTTGGCTTGGTGCAAGTTCCCGTGCCATGTGGACCACAGCCGCTGAATTTGAAGACATTCGTTATGAGACGACCGATGGGGGACAAATCGCCAAAATCACGATCAACCGCCCCGAGGTGCGCAATGCGTTTCGTCCGAAGACGGTGATGGAACTGCTGCAAGCTTTTGAACTCGCGCATCAGGACCCGCAGGTGGGGGTGATCATCCTTACCGGTGAAGGCGATCTGGCGTTTTGCTCCGGCGGCGATCAGAAAGTCCGCGGTCACGCGGGCTATGTGGGAGATGACGGTGTGCCGCGTCTCAATGTGCTCGATTTGCAGAAAAAAATCCGCTCGCTGCCCAAGCCCGTTGTCGCGATGGTGGCCGGCTATGCGATCGGTGGCGGCCATGTGTTGCATGTGGTGTGTGATCTGACGATTGCCGCCGAGAATGCGCGTTTCGGTCAGACGGGACCGAAGGTCGGCTCCTTCGATGGCGGGCTCGGCTCCAGCTACCTCGCCCGCATCGTCGGTCAGAAAAAGGCGCGGGAAATCTGGTATCTGTGCCGCCAGTATGATGCCCGGCAAGCGCTCGAAATGGGTCTGGTCAATACCGTGGTGCCGCTCGCGGATCTCGAAAAAGAAACGCTGCAATGGTGCCGGGAAATGCTCGTGCACTCGCCACTCGCGCTGCGCTGCCTCAAGTCCGCGCTCAATGCCGATTGCGATGGTCAGATGGGCCTGCTCGACCTCGCCGGCAATGCGACCTTGCTCTACTACATGAGCGAGGAAGGCAAGGAGGGCAAGCAGGCGTTCCTGGAGAAACGCAAGCCGGACTTCAGCAAGTTTCCGAGGGTGCCTTGAAGATGTTAGATCGCTGCGCTTTCAGACATAAGACACAAGACTTGAGTTGAGGCGGTATCGATCGTCCGTGCCTGTCACTCAAACTTTCAGCGTTTCAGCTTTTCCCCAAATGTCCTCCTGGATCCTTGCCGCCCGTCCCAAGACCCTCCCTGCCGCCATTGTGCCGGTGTGGGCGGGGTGCGTGCTGGCGTGGAAGCTGCAAGGCTCGTGGAATCCCTGGCTGGCGTTCTGCACGGTGATGGGCGCGATCTGCATCCAGATCGCGACGAATTTTTTCAATGACGCCATCGATGCCGTCAAGGGGGCCGATACCGCGAAACGCCAGGGGCCGACGCGTGTGACGGCATCCGGATTGATTTCGCGCCGCGCAGTGTTCACGGCTGCTACGATATTCCTAGTACTTGCGCTGGCCTGCGGCGTGGTGCTGTACCAGGCGGTGGGCTGGCCCATCATCGCCATCGGCATTCCCTCGCTCTACCTTGCCTACGGCTACACCGGCGGGCCGTTTCCGTTAGCCTATCGCGGTATGGGGGAACTGTTTGTGGTCGCGTTTTTCGGCATCATCGCGGTGGGCGGCACCGTGTTGATCCAGACCGGGCAATGGCGTGACGAGGCGATGCTGTTAGGCTTTCAGATCGGCCTGCTCTCCGCGGTGCTGATTTCCATCAACAACCTGCGCGATCGGGCGGAGGATGCCACGACGGGGAAAAACACGATGGCCGTGCGCCTGGGCGACCGAGGCGCGCGTTTTCTGATATGGTTGGAGATCAAGGTCGCGGCCTTTTGCGGACTGATCTGGCTGAAGCACCAGCTTCCTTGGCTGGGCCTGGCGACGATTCCGTTGTGGACGCTGGGCATGTATTTGTCCTTCTGCGTCTTCACCTTCCCCGCCGATCGCCGTATGAACCGCCTGCTGGCGCTCGGCGGTCTGATGCTGGTCCTGTTCGCCCTTTGTTTTCACGTGGCGGCAGTGGTGTTTTTATGAGCTTGTCTGATGCATCGGTTTTCCGCAAGCTTGGGGCATGGCGGATATTGTCAGAACGAGGTTTGCCCCATCACCGACGGGGTACTTGCATGTGGGAGGAGCGCGTACGGCGCTGTTTTGCTGGTTGTATGCGCGCAAGCATGGCGGGCAGTTCATTTTGCGGATCGAGGATACGGATGAGGCGCGGAACACGGAGGCGGCGCGGCAGGCGATTTTTGATGGGATGAATTGGCTGGGGCTGGACTGGGATGAAGGTCCGGATGTGGGCGGGCCTTGTGGTCCGTATTATCAGAGCCAGCGCAATGCCGTGTATGACCGCTACTTTGAGAAGCTGGTGGCGGCGGATCGTGTGTATGAAAGCGAGGGCGCGTGGCGTTTCCGCTTCGAGCGCAAGCCGGTGACGATGCACGATCTGGTCTGCGGTGAGGTGACGATCGATTATCGCGATGAATCGAACACGCCGGACATGGTGGTGAAACGATCCGACGGTTCGTATGTGTTTCATTTCGTGAATGTGGTGGATGATCTGGAAATGCGGATCACGCACGTGATTCGTGGCGAGGACCATTTGATGAACACGCCGAAGCATTTGCAGCTGATCGAGGCGCTGGGTGGCGTGGCTCCGGCGTATGCGCACATTCCTTTGATCCAGAATCCGAACGGATCGAAGATGTCGAAGCGCGATCAGGGCGCGGCGGTGGGCGATTATCCGCGGCAGGGATTTGTGGCTCCGGCCTTGGTGAATTTTCTCGCGTTGCTGGGGTGGTCGCCGAAGACCGAGGAAGAGATTTTTTCGTTAGATGAGCTGACGCAGCGTTTCAGTCTGGAAGCCGTGAATCGCTCGCCGGCACGATTCGATGCGGAGAAATGCGCGTGGGTGAATCAGCAGCACTTGCTACGCATGAGCGCGGAGGATTTCGCCGCGGCGGCGCGGCCGTATGTGGAGAAGGAATCGTTGGATCCCGGGCCGCAATTTGTCGCGGTGGCGGCAGCGGTGCAGGAGAAGGTGCGGCTTCTCACGGAAGTGCCGGAGGCGGTGCGGTTTTTGTTAGAAGATGCTTTCCCCATGGATGAGGCGGCTCTGGAAAAGGTCAAGGCCGGTGGCAATGGCGCGGCGGTGATGGGTGCCTTGCATGAGGCGCTGGCGCAGGTGGGGGAATGGACGGCGGAGAGCGCGAAGGCGGCGATCGCTACTGCGGCCGGCGCGCTGGGTGTGAAGGCGGGGCAGATGATGTTTCCGCTGCGCGTGTCCCTCTCGGGCAAGGCAGGCGGTCCGGATCTCGGGGTGATACTCACGCTTCTGGGGCGTGATCGCAGTTTGCAACGGATCGAACAATTGCGGCAGCGCTTGTCATGAATGCGGAAGTCTATCAGATGAAAGACCTGGTGGCGCGCGATGTGCTGGATGCGTTTCACGACAAGCCGGCGATCCTCGCGGTGATCGGCTGCCCCGTGGCGCACTCGGCCTCGCCGGCGATGCACCAACCGGCGCTGGATGCCTGTGGGATTGAGGGGCGGTATATCAAATTGGAAGTGCCGGTGGGGCGGGTGATGGAGGCTTTGCAGCACTTGAATGAGCTGGGATTTGTCGGCGCGAATGTGACGGTGCCGCACAAATTCGCCGCGCTGGATGCGTGTCACAAGGTGGATGAAGCGGCGCGGCAGATTGGTGCGGTGAACACGATCCGTTTTGTGGAGGGCGAGATTCACGGATGGAATACCGATGGTCCGGGGTTCGCGCGGGCGATTGAGGAAGAATTTTCCGCAGGTCTGGCCGGGATGCGGGTGATGATCGTGGGTGCGGGCGGTGGAGCCGGGCAGGCGATCGCCACGCAGTGTGCGATCGATGGTGCGCAGCGGGTGATTTTGGTGAACCGGACGTTGGAAAAAATCCAGTCGCTGGCGATGGTGCTCGAGCGGCGTTTTCCGTCCACGCAGTTTCATTGTATCGCGCTGGACGATCCGCAGCTTTGCGGGGTGGCGCGGCAATGCCAGTTGCTGGTGAACACGAGCTCCGTGGGACTGCGTCCCGATGATCCTTCACCCGTGGATGCATCGTGTTTTTCTTCCCATCACTGGGTGTATGATACGATTTACAAACCGCCCTTGACGCAATTTCTGCGCGATGCCGTGAAGCAGGGGGCGACGGTGGCCAATGGATTCTCGATGTTGCTGCACCAGGGTGTGCTGGCGTATGACATCTGGTATCCGGGACGAGCTCCCCTGGAGATCATGCGGGCGGGGTTACGGAGTGTCAGTTAGCGTCACGCCGGGGTCATCAACGCCCAGCCAGTGGCAGGCGAGCACTTCCACGAGCGTGAAGACTTTTTGCTCGTTCTTGATGGAGCGGCGGATTTTCACGCACACACGCGCGGTGTTGGGTGGATCCGCCTGGGGAAAGATCGAACCCATGAGTGGCTTGTCGTTTTTACGGGCTTCCAGTGCCGCGGTAAGCAGGCGTCCGTCGCGGCTTTTGCGATCGACCAAAAAGTCGGTCGTCTGCAGTCCCAATGGGCCGCCGCGTAAAAAGGAAGGTTCGTAAAAAACGACGCTCATTTGCAGATCCGAGTATGTCTGGTCCACGAGTCTTTCGCGAACCAACATACGGAAGATTCCATCCTCTTCTCCCTCCGCGCCTTGGAACACGGACCAGGGCAAAGTCGAGCTTTTGGCGTAGCTTTCCCAATCCACGACCCAACGGTCATCCTCCTTGGCGAACACGATTTCCAGCATGCGGCCGCGGTCATCTTTCCAAATGGTTTCGATCATGGGCAGACCGCCCGGGCGGATGACATTGTGATCGGCGAGTTGGATGGATTCCGGCTTGAACAGGGAGGCCTTGGGGCCGTCATTGAAAATGATCGAGGCGATGCGGGGGCGCTGGCGGCAGTATTGGGCAAGGGTTTCCGGAGCGCTTGTCTCAAACAACAAGGCGGTGGTCTCTTGCATGGACTTGTAGGCCTGATTGAAAAGATCGATGTTCTCACTGGCCTGCGTGCGCGCTTCCGTGAGCGCGGAATCGGTGCTTTCCGGAGGTGCCGTGGCTACGGTAGGCGCGGGAGCGCTGAATTTCCACTTGATCAGCACCGCTAACAGGATGATTGCGACACACCAGCCGATCATGAACTTGAGCAAAGGATAAGTTTTTTTGCGCTTGCGCTCGGTGCTCTGGCGTGAGGGGGCGGCGGCGGAATCCACGAACTCGCTATGGTTGCCGATGCGTATGAGGTTCCCCGGAGCGGGAACATCTGAGGTGAGGTTGGGACTGAATTCCTTGCGCACCTGGGTGGAGGAGCCTTCCACGGTATGGACGCTGAGTTTTTTCCGGGAGGGAAGGGGGGTGCGCTCACAGGCGGGACACAGTGAACCCTTTGCGGCTTTGTAAACCTCTCCGCATTTGCCGCAATGATGCCAGCTTGTATTTTCTTGACTCACCGCGCGCAGCCTAGGGCATAACCCAGTCCTTGTGAAGCATCTCTGTGATGAAAAAGCGATTTTGTGAGTTCACGTCGTCGGTCCTGCGCAGTTTGACTCTCACACGGACGGAGGAGATGGCATCGAGCAGCGGGGAATCATGCTGCAGCAAGCCGTTGATCTGTTGGTGCTCGGGAGTGCCACGACGGACGTAGCCCCAGACAATGGTCTCCTCAGCAAGGTTGGTGATTTTGTACGATTCATAGTCGCTCTCCGGCAGCGTCGGCAAGTAGTAGGGGGAGGGCGAGAGAATGACCCGCATGGCAACGGGATGGGTGGTGGGGAGCTTGGCCAAGGAGCTCAGGCGCGCTTCGCCAAGTTCCATGGTGGCTTCCCAATCGAGCAGCAGCGTGTCGCCTTCCCTTACAAAAAATGCGAGAAAGGTGCCGCCGTCCTGCTGGGTGCCCTGCAGCCACAGGAACGCCGTGCCGGATGTTTGGTCGAAGTCGCTTTGCAATTGATCGGGATCATCGAGCAGTGGTGGGGATGGCCATGGTTTCCAATGCTTTGCCAGCAACGTTTCGGTATCCGGGGATTTGCGGATGAGCGCACGGATTTGCTCCGCTTTCGTGGCAGCGGCGACTTGGCGCAGGACCTTGATGGCATCCAGTCGCATCTGGTAGGGATTTTGTTGGAACGCGTACAAGGGCGATTGCTCATCGAGGTCTTCAGACAATAGGACAATGCCGGGCAAGGCGGCGGGGGGGGTGCCCGTGTCTTGGTCGGAGCGGCGATTCACCATGGCGATGGCGGTGAACATCAAGACGATGGCCAGCGCGGAAAATAGCCAGACCCAGCGGTATTCGCGCCTGGTCTGCTGTCGGCCCCAGACCTGTTCCCCATGTTTTGGCAAACGAAACTCCTGCAGTGCCTCGGGCTTCGCCTCAATGCGGGCGATTTGTTTGACAATGCCGACGCTGGCGAGGTCCAGCCTGACGGGTTCATCGGACTTTGGACGGTGCGGGTGGATTTCCTCTTCATCGCGCGCACCAGCCGCGGCGATGGCCTGCCGGCGTCGCTGTCCTTTGCGAGATGCTCCTTTTTTGATCATGGGACTTCTTGCGAAAGATGCTCGGGAAGCCCTGGCGTGCAAGCGAAAAGCGAGACTTGCGCGCGCTGAGGCGATAGCCGCAGATTACTGACCTCCGGCTGCCGGTTCAGGCAAGGGAGGAGCTTCTGGTTTTTTGGTTTCCAGTGAGGAGGGAGGGAGTTCATTCACGGTAGGTGGAGCAATGGGTGGGAGCGGTGCGCCGGTACCAAGATCGGTGGGCGGCACATCCGTTTGCAAACCCGCGGGCAGGGGAGTGGCGGCTTCCGTATTGACGGGCGGATAAACCTGGGCGGCTCCTTGTTGTGATTCAAGCAGAAGGGCGGCGGCGACATAGCCGACCTTGCCGTTGTCGAGTTCCACTTTCACAAAGGATCCCTCGGACTTGATGACACGCATGGAAGTGCCGGCGGCCAAAAGCTCATCCGCATCAGCATTGCCTGTGGGTTTGCGGCTGAAAAACGCGGTGGAATTTGAAGCTGCGGTGACATATTGGCCGGCAGTGAAATGGTAATTTCCCGCAGCGGCTCCGGCATCGCGCTGTTGCGAACCCGGGGCCAACAAGGGATTGAAATCGCTGCTGCCGAGCGGACCGTTGAAGTCTTCACAACTAATCAGGAGCAGGCAACTGCCCAATGCGGAGGCAACCAAAGAAAGTTTCATGACAGCAAAGTCTAAACCGCTCCGCTGGCAGGCGTCAAGTTTTCCCATGGAGAAAAATTTCTGGTTTTCTTTGATCTTACGGCTTGCCAGCGCCGGAGGAAGGCGGCAAGATCGCCGCATGCGAATTTTCGCCCTTACCGGCGGCATCGCCAGCGGGAAATCCACGGTTTGTCGATTGCTGCGCGAATTATGCCCGACCGTTACCATCTTTGACTGCGATGCGGCCACCCGAAGACTTCACAGCGATCCCGCTGTGGTGGAGGAATGTCGTGCCGTTTTTGGTGAGGAAGCCATTTTCGCTCCGAAAAACTGTCTCGATCGTGATTTTTTGCGGAAAAAAGTATTCGCCGATGATGCCGCACGCGCCCAATTGGAAGCGATCATTCATCCCCTGATCCGCAAGGAATGCCATGAGGCCTTGGAGCACGCGCGGCAGTCGGCCACCTCTCCGGTGTTCATCGCGGACGTGCCCTTGTTGTTTGAAAACGGCTTTGATTTCGGTCAGGAAAAATCCTTGCTCGTGGCATCGAGCTTCGAGACGCAAGTGCGCCGTTTGCGCAATCGCACCCGCCTTGATGACGAGATGATCCATTCCATCATCGCCGCACAGATGCCCGTGGCGGAAAAAATGCTGCGGGCGGATGTGGTTTTCTGGAACGAGGGACCGCTGACGAGTTTGCGCACGCAAATCGCGCGATTTTTGGAGTCGCAGGAAATCACCACGGCGGACCATGCGGCGATCCACGCCATGCCTGTGGTTCTCCCTGTGTCCATCAATGTGAACCAGTTCCGCCAAAAGCCGCTCGCCGAGCTGCATGATATGGCCGATGCCATTCCGGGCCTTCAGGTCGCCCACGCGACGAAGAGCCAGTTGGTCTACGAACTGCTACAGTTTTATGTCACAGAGGGAGTGGAGCTTATCTGTGAGGGCGTGCTGGAAATTGGCAAGGAGAACTACGCGATGTTGCGCGATCCCGCGCGCAGCTTCCGCAGCTGCCAGGATGACATCCATGTTCCCATCAATTTTATCCGTGAATTCGGGATGCAGGCCGGACAACTGGTGAAACTCCGTGTGCGCCAGCCTAAGGAAAAGGACAAATTCCTCACGACAGCAGCCATTTTGGAAATCGAGGGCAAGGATTTGTCCGCATGGCAGCCGCCCACCGATTTTGACAAATTGACTCCATTGTTTCCGGATCGCCGTGTCTACCTCGAAGGTCCGGGTGCTGATTTCCTCAGCGTGCGCCTGGTTGATCTGATCGCGCCTCTCGGACTCGGCCAGCGGGCCTTGATTGTCGCGCCTCCCCGTGGAGGCAAAACGATCCTGTTGAAACAAATCGCCAAAGCGATCAAAACCAACCATCCCTCAGCGGAACTCATTGTGCTCCTGCTCGATGAACGGCCGGAGGAGGTCACCGATTTCGAGGAAACGGTGGGCTGCACCGTGTATGCGTCGACTTTCGACGAGTCGCCCAAACGCCATGCGCAGGTGGCGGACATCGTGCTGGACCGGGCCAAGCGTCTGGTGGAACAGGGGAAAGACGTGATTTTGCTGCTGGATTCGTTGACACGCTTGGCGCGCGGGCACAATGCCGCCAATCAGTCCGGACCGATCGGTTCCGGCGGCGTCTCGCCCATCGCCTTGCAGAAATCGCGCAAGTTCTTTGGTGCGGCTCGCAACGTGGAGGAAGGGGGTTCGCTCACCATCCTCGCCACGGCGCTCATTGAGACCGAATCGCGCATGGACGATGTGATTTTCGAGGAATTCAAAGGCACCGGCAACATGGAAATCCGTCTCGACCGCGAGTTGGCGGAGCGCCGCATCTATCCCGCGATCCATATTCCCCAATCCGGTACACGCAATGACGACCGCTTGTATCATCCGGATGAATTTGCCAAAGTCCTGGACATCCGCCGCCAGCTCGCGCAATTGCCCTACGGTGAAGCCATAGAAACGCTGATGAAAAACCTCAAAGCCACCCAGAACAACGCCGAATTGCTGTTGCGAGGGATCCGCTAAAAATTTTAAAAAAAAGATTGCATTCCGACATACATCGTATTGACTAACTCCGTCCCTCACCTACTCTTTTGTCATGAAAAAAACTCTTCTTCTCACCGCGATGTTGACCGGCTCGCTGTCAGCTGTGACGATCACAACGAATGTGAACCGCACGTTCGCGTTAACTTCTCCCACCGCCAGCACGTATCTCACCGGCACCACAAATGTGACGATCATTGATGGATCGATCTCGCTGTCACCCTGTTTTCATCCTTCACCGTTTGTCATTCCACCCAATCCACTCGGCTGCCCCTTGGGCACTACCGCCTTCATCCAGGCCGGTGACGTGGACGGTGATGGCGTTGTGGATGATCGGTCCTATTGGTCGGTTGCTTCGGTTCAGAAAGGCACGATCATCGAGCCGTATTACCCCATCGGCGTGACCTTGTCGGCCGCTCCGCCGTCCAAGCTGGCCCGCCCTTTGGGCGACTTCCTTGATAACTCGCTGGGTGTGTTTTACAACATCCTCGGCGGCAGCATCAACCTCTACGAAATTTCCTCCTATCGCTACAATCGCCAATATGACATCAATTTGCTTAGCAATGCATACCAGTTGCATGCCGAGCAATGGGTTCCCGGCGTCTATGTGTATTCCGTGCCGATCAAGGGACAAGTTGGCAAGTTTGCAGCACTGCGCATGACCATCACATCGATGGTCGAAGCCAACGGCTATCGCAAGGGCCTGCGGGGATTCGGGCTGACCGGCATCAACTGGGCAAACAACGCGTATGAGCTGGACCCTCGTCTCATCTCCACCCTTCAATGGACGGGCAATACGATTTCCAACACGATCGCCTCGGACGTGGTGGAATTTGCGATGCGCAACTCCGATGGTGACATTGTCTATCCCGTGCCTGACACCCCATACCGCCTGGATACTCCGTATCTGACCAAACTGAATATTCTTCCCTATGTATTCAACAAGGGCGATGTGGGCTTTTCGCAAATGACTTTCTCCCGCAATCTCAGCACCAGCGTTATTGCCAGAGACACTTCCACCCGCAGTTGGGCTTGGAGCAATCGCTTCATCGACACATACAAAGGTCATGATCTTTACGAATACCGCTTGGCCAATGAGGCGGCCATTCCGGGCATCAAAGTATCGGGCAATCCATCAGAGTTGCGTGCTCCGAATGCCGACTATGACGGGGATGGCCTCTCCAATGTCATGGAATTCGCCTACACCCAGGATGATGGTGATGATATCAACACCACCCTTGAATGGACCAGCTACCACAATACGCCGGCCAGCCAGCCTACACCGCTTGTGCTTGCAACGCTGGGTCTGACCGCTCCTGCCAATGCCGCTCCTGCCTTTCTTGACACTCTTGGCGCAGGTATTCCCAACACACCGTTGGTGACATCCAAGCGCAGAAATGTCGGTTCCGCCATCACCTATGGCTATGAGATCAATTACAACACCGCCGATCCAAAATCGAGGTGGGTCAGACTCGGCGCTCCCAAGCCTGGCGAAACGCTGGTGATCCGGGACAAAAAAGCGGCACAAATCAGTGGCGATCCTCTCTTCACCTGGACCATCATCGATACCTTCGACACCGTGGCCCCCGCTCCGATCACCACAGGTGCCACCAGCATCCAGGCTTCGACCGCTCTTCCCGCCACCGTGCGCATTCGCTCTTCCGCCGCTGTGACGAAAGGTTATTGATTCCGATCATGCATTCGCGCTGATCGACTTCGCAAGGCCGCGCATCCCTCACGGGGGTTGCGCGGTTTGTGATTGCCGCTACTGCCTCATTTCATGCCGATACTCATTCAAGATACTCCCAGCCTAAACGATCTCGTCAGCCGCATCGCGCCAGTCGCACCTGTGTGTGCCATCGACACGGAGGCCGACAGTTTGCACCGCTACAAGGAGTCGCTCTGCTTGATTCAGCTTTCCGCCGGCGGGGAAAATGTGCTCATTGATCCACTTGCGATCGATGACATGAATCCCTTCGCCGAATATCTTTGCTCCTGTGAAGTGTGGATGCATGGCGCGGATTATGACATGACGATGATACGCCGCGAGTATGGCAAACTGCCGCCCGTGGTCTGGGACACGCAGATCGGAGCACGCTTGTTAGGCCTGCGCAAATTCGGGCTTTCCGATCTGGTCGAACATTGGTTCGGTGTGACCTTGCTGAAAACGTCACAAAAAGCCGATTGGGGAAAGCGTCCGATGACGCCAACGATGCTGGAATACGCCATCAACGACGTCGTTTATCTTCTGCCCATGGGCGAGTGCATCGTCGAGGAGCTCATCGACAAGGGCCGCTACGATTGGTTTGTGCAAAGTTGTGAGGCCGCGCGTAAAAAAATTCTCGAACGCGATGAAAACCGTGAGGAACTCTGGCGCATCAATGGTTCTGGTAGATTAAGCCCGCGTGGCCTAGCCTACCTGCGCGCGCTGTGGCAGTGGCGCGATGCGGAAGCGGCCTCTTGGGACAAGCCGTCCTTCATGGTGGTGAACAACAAGCAGATGATCGAGTGGGCGGATCAGCTGTCACATGAGCAAAGCATCGCCCTGCCTCGCCATCTTCAGCGCCCCGAGCGTCTCCGCCGCTACGAAAAAGCCATCGCCTCCGCCGCCGCTCTCGCCGATGAGGAACTGCCGGAAAAAATCCGACCACCCCGCCGCAAAAAAGACGCCGCCTTTGAACGCGCGGTGGATGCCATCATCCAAAAGCGGGACGCCGCCGCTGCCGCGCTCGACATTGATCCTTCCCTCTTGATCGCCCGCAGTGCGGCTGAGTCGATCGCTGCGGGTGAGATCGAGATATCCGATTGCCTGTTGCGCTGGCAAATCGAACAATTGCAACTCTGATCTGATGTATGACCCCCCCGCAGCATAACCGTGTCGCGCTTATGGTGCCGCAAATCCTGTTCCAGTGCCATCACTGCGGAGTCACCCTGCAAGTGCCGCTCTCGTATGCTGGCCGCAGCGGGCCTTGCCGGCATTGTGGGAAATCCCTGCAAACACCAGCGCCCCCGCCCGTTACCACACCTGTAGAGGAGGAGCCAGTACCCAAACGTCATGCCAATCCCGCATCCACATACGTGACGGATGCGAAAATATTGACCGGTCGTTCCATGAGCCGGGCCGAGCCGACCATGCTTTCACTCAATCGCGGCATCATGGCCGATCAGGCGATTCATCATGGGCACGAAATGAAGAAAGAGCGGCGCAAGGATGGTCGCATGATGCTGTGGTTTTTGATGGTCATTCTGTTGCTGGCGGCCGCTACCTATTGGATGAAATCTCTGGTCGCGGGAGGCTGAATTGCCCGGCATTTTCTTCAAAAAATACCCTGCCATCCGGGGTGAAATTCCTTGCTCTTTCGCTTGAATTTTCGGATACTCTGGCAGATATGTCAGATCCTCTTACTCCTGCGGAAAATACCCCTCCCGGCGTCGATGCCGCGCAACAATATGGCGCCGCTCAAATCGATAAATTGGAGGGCTTGGAAGCTGTTAGAAAGCGCCCTGGCATGTATATCGGCGACCCCGATGAACGCGGCCTCCACCACTGCGTTTTCGAGGTATTGGACAACTCGATCGACGAGCATCTGGCCGGTTATTGCCAGCGCATCAAAGTGACGATCCACATCGATGGCTCGATTTCCATCAGCGACAACGGCCGCGGCATTCCCGTGGATATCCATCCGAAATTCGGCATCCCCGCCGTCGAGCTCGTACTCACCAATCTCCACGCCGGGGGCAAGTTCGGTCAAGGCGCCTACAAATACTCCGGCGGTCTGCACGGCGTCGGCGCCAAGTGCGTCAACGCTCTATCCGATTGGTTCAAGGCGGAAGTCCGCCGCGAGGGCAAGGTCCACATGATCGCGTTCGAACGCGGCAAGACCACTTCTCCACTCTCCGTCATCGGCGACGCTCCCATCGATCAAACCGGCACGACGATCACCTTTTTCCCCGATGCCACGATTTTCGTCGATACCATCGTTTTCAGTTTCGAGCGCCTCTCCACCCGCCTGCGCGAGCTCGCTTTCCTCAACCCCGGCCTCACCATTGATCTGGAAGATGAACGTCCCGAGTCGGCGAAAAAAACCTCGTTCTACTATGCGCAGGGCATTGTCGAGTTTGTCACGCAGCTCGGCGAAAACAAACCGATCATTCACGAGCACCCCATCGCCCTCTCCGGCAAGCGCCAGATCGAGATCGACTATGACGGCAAGGTCACGCAAGACGATGTCTATGCCGACGTGGTCTTCCAATACAACGACTCCTACAACGACCAGATCCTCTGCTTCGCCAACTCCATCCCCAACCCCGATGGCGGCACGCACTTGACCGGCTTCCGCACCGCTCTGACCCGTGCGATCAATCAGTTTGCCAAGGCCAATAAGATTCTCAAAGACAAGGACCCTTCGCTCAGCGGCGACGACGTGCGCGAAGGACTCGTCTGCGTCATTTCGGTGAAGATGCCGAATCCGCGCTTCAACTCGCAAACCAAGGCGAAGCTGGTGAATGCCGAAATCGAAGGCGTCGTTTCCTCCATCTCCTACGAGGGCCTGATGAGCTACTTCGAGGAAAATCCCTCGCTCGCGAAAAAGATCATCGAAAAATCCGTTAACGCCGCCCGCGCCCGCGAAGCCGCCCGCAAGGCGCGCGAGACCGTCCGCAAGTCCGCCCTTTCCGGTGGCGGTCTGCCCGGCAAGCTCGCCGACTGCTCGGAGCGCGATCCGTCGAAATCCGAGCTCTACATTGTCGAAGGTGACTCCGCAGGTGGCTCGGCCAAACAAGGCCGTGACCGCCGCACGCAGGCGATCCTTCCGCTTCGCGGTAAGCTCATCAACGTCGAAAAATCCCGACTCCACCGCGCCCTGCAAAACAAGGAGATCCAGTCGATGATCACCGCCATCGGCGCGGGCATCGGCGATGGCGAAATGGACGGCGCGTTTAACGTCGAAAAAATCCGCTATCACAAGATCGTCATCATGACCGACGCCGACGTCGACGGCTCGCACATCCGCACCTTGTTGCTGACCTTTTTCTGCCGCCACATGCCGGAGCTGGTCAAACGCGGCCACCTCTACATCGCCCAGCCGCCGCTTTATCTTGTCACCCGGAAAAAACGCGCGGAATACGTGCAGGACGACAACGAGCTGAACAAGATCCTCATCGACCTCGGTGCCGGTGAGGTTTCCCTCCACTCCATCGCCAACGACGCCCTGCTTTCCTCTGATGAATTGCGCTCCGTCTTGGAAAGCATCGCCCAACTCACCCGCTATGCCGATGCCATCCAGCGCAGCGGCGGCAACTTCGCCGACTACCTCGCCGCCGGCCAGGGCACCACGCTGCCCGCCTACATGGTGCGCGTGCGCCAGGGCAACGAGGAGAAAATCCACTACTTCACCAACGACGAAAGCCTGCGCGCTTTCGCGGCGGAAAACCGCGACCTCCGTCTCTTCGGCGAAAGCCTCACGGAAGAAGAGCTCGCCGCGCATACGAATCAAATCTCCCGCCGCGCCGTGCTCAAGGAACTCCACGAATCCCACGCCATCGACAAGCTCATGATCAAGCTGCGCGAAAAAGGCCTCGATACCTCGAATTTCTTCTCGCCCGACAAACCGATCTTCGAACTCATCGAAGGCGAGGGCGATAAAAAAACCGTCACCCCCATTTTCGCCATCACCGAGGTGCTGGAAAAAGTGTTGGAGATCGGACGCCGGGGCATGCAGATCAAACGATTCAAAGGTCTCGGTGAGATGAATGCCAAGGAGCTCTTCGAAACAACGATGGACCCCACCAAGCGCCAGTTCCTGCGCGTCCGCCTCGATGAAGACAACGCCGTCGAAGCCGACAAGATGTTCGACGTCCTCATGGGCGATATCGTCGAGCCCAGAAAACGCTTCATTGAAGACAATGCGCTCAACGTCCGCAATCTTGATGTGTGATTTTTACCAATCAGTCTGATCCGTCATATCCGACCCATCCGTTTTACTTATCTCATCTATGTCCGACCACATCAAACCAATCTCCGTCGCCGAGGAACTCTCGACCTCCTTCCTCGACTACTCGATGTCTGTCATCATTTCCCGCGCACTTCCCGACGTGCGTGATGGATTGAAGCCCT
This sequence comes from Verrucomicrobiia bacterium, assembly GCA_947462875.1. GTDB lineage: Bacteria > Verrucomicrobiota > Verrucomicrobiia > Verrucomicrobiales > Akkermansiaceae > UBA956. The sequence continues at coordinate 88,734 of CANHQJ010000003.1, read as the reverse complement.
CGCAGCGCCGCATTCTGTTTGCGATGCGCGAGCTGAATTTGGCACCGGGCAAGCAGCACATCAAGTGCGCGAAAATTTGCGGTGATACTTCGGGTAACTACCACCCGCACGGTGAGGCGGTTATTTATCCCACGCTCGTCAACATGGGCCAGCACTGGACGATGCGCGAAACGCTCATTGATGGCCAAGGCAACTTCGGATCGGTGGAGGGCGACCCACCCGCAGCGATGCGTTATACGGAAGCGCGCCTCACCCATCTGGGCATGGCGATGATGGAGGACCTGGAAAAGGAAACCGTCGATTTTGTCCCGAACTACGACGAACGACTCACCGAGCCAACGGTGCTTCCCGCCGCTTTCCCGAATCTGTTGGTCAATGGCGGCACCGGCATCGCCGTCGGTATGGCGACCAACCTCGCACCGCACAACCTTCGCGAAATCGTCAGTGCCATCTGCGCGCAGATCGATAATCCCGCCATCACCTTGCCGGAATTGATGCAACACGTCAAAGGCCCCGACTTTGCCGGCAAATGCGAGATCCGTGGCCTCAAGGGCATCGAAGAATATTTCCGCACCGGCCGTGGCTCCGTGCGTTTGCGCGGTCGCATCGAGATCGATGAACAAGAAGGCGGCAAGAGCATCCTCACGATTCGCGAAGTGCCGCACGGCGTCAACCGCGCTACCTTGCAGGAGCGCATTGCCGAGCTGGTGAATGAAAAAATTCTTACCGGCATCTCCGGCATGCGCGACCTCTCGGATGAGGAAACGCGCATCGAGATCGAGCTGAAACGCGATGCCCGCCCGCAGGTCGTGGCCAATCAGATTTTCAAGCTCACCAGCATGGATACCTCCTACAGTATCAACATGCTGGCGATTCACGAGAAGCGTCCGAAGATGCTCACTCTGAAAGATGCCATCGATTGCTACATCGAGCATCGCCGCGAGGTTGTCGTGCGCCGCACGAAATATCTGTTGCGCAAGGCCGAAGACCGCGCGGAAAACCTCGAGGCCTACCTGCTCGCGCTGGGCCACCTCGATGACTTCATCCACATCATCCGCTCGTCGAAAAACCGCGACGAAGCCCGCGAACGCCTCGCCTCCTACACCTTCCCCGTCAAGACCGCGGAAAGCCTTGGCATTCTCATCCGCTCGCAACCCTCGGTGCAGGGCGACACCTACGTTTTCTCCGAGCGTCAGGTCAATGCCATCCTCGAACTCCGCCTCTATCAACTCACCGGCATGGAGCGCGACAAGATCAAAGGCGAATACGATAACGTGCTCGCCGAGATCATCGACTTCATGGACATCATCGCCCGCGAGGTCCGCGTGCTCACCATCATCAAGGACGAACTCCGCGCCATCGGCGAAAAATACGGCACACCCCGCCGCTGCCCCATCCTTCCCGACGAAGGCGAGATCGCCATCGAGGACCTCATCGCGAATGACTCGATGATCGTCACGCTCACCCACCGCGGCTACATCAAGCGCACCCCTGCCAGCGAGTTTCGCGTCCAGGCGCGCGGCGGCAAGGGCCTGCGCGGCATGGAAACCCGCACCTCCGGCGATCAGGAGGACGATTTCATCGAGCATCTGTTTTCCACCCAGGCGCACGACTACCTGATGTTCTTCACCAACACCGGTCGCGTGTACGTCGAGCGCGTCTATGACATCCCCGAAGGCTCGCGCGCCGCGAAAGGCCGCGGCATCCGCAACGTGCTCAACCTCCAGCCCGAGGAAAAAATCACCGCGCTGCTGCGTCTCGAACGCGTGACTGATGAAAACAACAACGACATCACCTTTCGCGACGAAGCCGGCTTCATCTTGTTTGCGACGAAAGTCGGTCTGGTGAAAAAAACGCCGCTGAACGATTACCGCAACTACCGCAAAGCCGGTCTCAACGCGATCAACCTCGAAGAAGGCGATGAACTCATCGGCGTGCGCCTCACCAACGGCAACGACGAAGTCATCCTCGTCACCCGCCACGGCATCAGCATCCGCTTCCACGAAGAACAAGCCCGCAGCATGGGCCGCACCGCCACCGGCGTCTGGGGCATCCGTCCGGAAGAAGGCGACCACGTCGTCAGCCTCGCGCTCGTCACACCCGGCAGCACCTTGTTGGTGGCTGCCGAAAACGGCCTCGGCAAACGCACCGCCTTCGAAGAATACCGCCTGCAATCGCGCGGCGGCAAAGGCATCATCACGATGAAAGTCACCGAAAAAACCGGCAACGTCGTCGGCGCGGTGACAGTCGAAGAGCAAGATGAACTCATGCTGATGACCAACTCCGGTCTCAGCATCCGCATCAAGGTCAACACCATCCGCGAAACCGGAAGAAATGCCCAGGGCGTGAAACTGCTGACCATGAAAGAAGGCGAAACCCTGCAGGACATTGCCAAAGTCATCCCCGATGGTGAGGACAGCAGCAGCGATGCCGCCGAACAAGCGCCGTCAGAGGAGGAGCTTCCGAACGAAGAAACCAGCACGAGCGACGAAGAATAACACGCGCTCCGTTAGCGCAGGCGCTGGATCAGGTCGCTGCGAAGTTGGGGGAGGCTGGCGCCGATTTGTGCCAGCTCCACGAAGGCTTCGCCGCGATCGCGGCCGACACCTTCGATGCGAGCGAGTTCGCGTTCGAAGTGGCGCAAGGCCCTGAGGCTTGCGCCTTCTTCGCTCAGGTGACGCAGGGCGCGACCGAGCAGATCGTGCATTTCCCCGTGCGGGTGTTCCGGTTCGCACACTTGCTCGATGAGTCCGCAACAGTAGCCCGCCAGCATCATGGTGTGGTAATCGCGGCGCAGGCCCTCGCGGTAGTCTAACACATGGCACTCGCGCAAGTGATGCAATTTCCCGCGCTTCGCCGCCTGCCAGGAAAACTCAGCGGCGAAAAACAGATCGAGCTTACCGGCAAACGAACTTTTGGGATTCCGCGCGCCTTTCGCCACCGTGTCGATGATGCCGAATTCCATGGTGGACCAGCGCACGATGAGGCTCGTCTCCGTGAGTTTCGTGAGCCGCAAAATGATGCCCTGTGCCGTATCTGCCACGTTTGCTCGATGCGCTGATCACGCTTTTTTCTTCGCGTAGTCGCGGAGGTAGTTCACGCAGCCGGTGATGTCGGGGACGTTGTTGTCCCAGTTGTGTTCATACTCGATGGTGACGTTGCCCTTGAAGCCGTGCTTGCGCACTTCATCGAGGATGGCGCCGAGGTCGATGATGCCTTTGCCGAAAATCTCATCGTGCGTGGGACCGGTGATGCTGGCGCGGTCCTTCATGTGGAAGGCATGCACGTGCGGGGCGATTTTTTTGATCACATCGAGCGGATTGAGGCCCGAGGAGGCCCAGTGGCCGAGGTCCGCGCAGAAGCCGAGGTTGGCATGGCGGCCTTCGATGGCTTTCAGGATGGTGTCCGGATTCCAGAGCGCGGTGGGTTTCGGGTGGTTGTGGAAGCAGACCTTGATGTCGTATTCCTTGGCGAGTTTTTCCAAGACATCGATGGAGCCGATGGATTCGGTGGTGACGCCGTAGAGACCCAGGGTTTTGGCGAATTCAAAGATCTTGCGTGCCTGTTCCTCGTTGTTAGGAATGGCCACCACACCGTGGTTGACGATTGCGATCTTGTGTTTTTTCGCGTGCTCCTGCATGGCGCTGATCATTTCGGCAGGCATGTCGGCGCCGACCTTGATGTTTTTGTGCTCGGGGCTGAGGACTTGACCGGCGAAAATTTCGACGCCCTGGGCACCGGCTTGCGCGGATTTTTCGATGGCTTCGAACAGGCTGAATTTTTTCAGCGACCAGCACTGCACGGAGATGGTGAAGCCGGCTTCGGTGACGATGGCGGCATCGAGTGCTTTGCCCCAGGAGCGGGTGGCGGTGGCGGCAGCGGCGGCGGGAAGGAGCGCGAGAAGGTGACGGCGGTTCATAACGTTGTGTGGGTAAGATGCCACAAGCGGTGGGGACTGCGAGAAAAAAGTGCGCCCTGCGCATTGTCATCGACTTTCCCTCCGCCTGTGGTATCATGAAGGGCATGCAACTCATGGATCAGCTTGGCATTGCGTTCGGTTTGGCCACCTTGGCGGGGCTGAATCTGTATCTCACGGTATTTGTCGTGGGGATGGCCCTGCGTTTTCACTGGATCGAGTTGGCGGGGCCTTACGAACATCTGGCGGTGCTGGGAAATCCGTGGGTCTTGGGCGTGGCGTTTGCGTTGTTTGCGATCGAATTTTTCGCGGACAAGGTGCCGTGGGTGGATAGCACGTGGGATGCGGTGCATACCTTGATCCGTCCGGCGGGTGCGATTTTCCTGGCGCTGACGGCGATGGGCGATCTGGATCCGGTGTTGATGGTGATCGCGGCCTTGTGTGCCGGGAGCGCGGCTTTGGCCACGCATAGCACGAAGGCGAGCGCGCGCTTGGTCCTGAATGCCTCGCCGGAACCGGTATCGAACAGTGTGGCGAGCGTGGCGGAGGATGGGCTGGTTCTGGGCGGCCTGGGGCTGATGGCGGTGGCACCGGCGGTGGCCTTGGTGGTGTTTGTGGTGGTGGTGATTTGTTGCATTGTGCTCACCCGCTGGCTGTGGAAAAAAGTGGCGGGTCTGCGCCGCAAACGTAGCGCGATTGTTGCCGGTGCATGAGTGAAGTGTTCGCAGCGATGGAGCTGGGCGGCACCAAGACAGTGGTGGCGCTGGGCGATGCCAGTGGGGCGGTTCTCGAGGAACATCGTTTTCCGACGACGACTCCCGAGGAAACTCTGGGCGTGGCGCTGGAGTGGTGGCGCGAGCGGGCGGCATTTCAGAAAGTGGGCATCGCCAGTTTCGGGCCAATTCGGTTGGATCGTACGCGCGAAGATTTCGGCACCTTTCTCACGACTCCGAAATTGGCATGGCAACAGTTTTCCCTGGTGCGGTTTTTTCAAGACCGGTTGCCCGGGGTGTCGATTGTGTTGGATACGGATGTGCAGGCGGCCTTGCTGGCGGAAATGGATCGTGGAGCCGCGCGGGGGATGAGCGATGCCTTCTATGTAACAGTGGGCACAGGCATCGGTGCCGGGGTGTGCTGTGGCGGGAATTTGGTGCACGGCACCTTGCATCCGGAAATGGGGCATTTGCTGGTGCGGCGTCATCCGCACGATGATTTCGCCGGGGTTTGTCCCTATCATGGCGATTGCTGGGAAGGTCTGGCGAGTGGTCCGGCGATCGAGAAACGCTGGGGTAAGCCAGCGCATTTATTGGCTGCTGATCATGCGGCATGGGACATGCAGGCGTGGTACTTGGCGCAGGGGCTGTATGCGGCCTGCACGATGGTTTCTCCGCAGTGCTTGATTCTGGGAGGTGGCGTCTCGCAGGCGGCGGGCCTGCATGCGAAAGTCTCGGCCCTGCTCGATGCCTGCAGCGCCGGGTATGTCGAAGAGATAGGCGCCCGCCTCGTGGCTCCCGCGCTCGGGCAGCAGGCGGGCATCATCGGTGCGCTGTTGTTGGCGGCGAATCGCTGAGTTGCGACAATCGCTCTTCCCATGATACGCGGAAAATGGTAGCATCCTCGCGTCATGGCAGCGCAAACCATCCATCACGGACCTCCGGTGATCCAATTCTCCGTGATGCTGCAGAACCGCGTGGGTGCCTTGGCGGCCTTGGTGAAAATGCTGCGCAGCACCGCGATCGAGGTTCTGGGCCTGAGCGTGCAGGACGCGCGCGATGCCACGATCGCCCGCATCGTGGTGAGTGATCCGGAGACGACAGAGCAGTTGTTTTTGGAAAAAGGCATTCCTCATACCGTGTGTGAATTGCTGGTGGTGGAGCTGAAAGAAGCCGGGCCGAACCTGCTGCAATGCCTCGATCACCTGATGGTGGCGGAAACCAACATCGATTTTTGCTACCCGCTGCTATCGGTCTATCAAGGCTACTCCTTGCTGGCGATGCACGTGGATGACCTGGAATTCGCCGCCTCCATTCTGAACTCCGCGGGATTCACGCTGGTTTGGCAGGATTCATTGAGCCGCTGAGCAGATCGTCCGGTGGGGTTCTGATTTGGCTTGCGCTGGGAGGGGGGCTTCCCTATGAACAGCCGCACATGAGCACTTCGATGCATCTCTATGAACGCTTGCAACTGTTTCCCACAGGGATGGTGCTGGGTGTGTTTCTGATCGTGCTGCACGCATTCCTGCTTCTCAAATCAGAAGCGAGCCAGAATTTTTTACGGAAATTTCCGCGCAATCAAAAGCTGGGGCAATTGTTGTTAGGCATAGGCATGCTGTGGTTTTGGTTGCTGATCGCGCCGCAAAACAAAGGCTTCATCAGTTTTCTGGCGATGGATATGACGGAATTCAACGCGGCCAAGCCCATGCTGCGTTTCCTGATGCCGATTTTGTTCGTGCTGGTGGCGATGTCCATCACCGAGTTCCTTTCTGTGCGCGCCTTCGGCTTGCTGGGTCTGCTCGTGGCGCAGCCGCTGCTCGATGCCGCCTTCCTGCGCGATCCGAGCAGCCGGTTGCTGATTCCGTTGTGGACGTATGCGCTCATCACAGTCTCTTTGTTTTCTGTTGGCATGCCCTATCTGTTCCGCGATGCGGTGACGTGGGTATCAGCCACACCCGCGCGCTGGAAAGGATGCTGCGGCGCGGGGCTGCTTTATGGCGTGGCGGTGGTGGTCTGCGCGCTCAGTTTTTGGCGGGGTTACTAATTTGGAATAAAAATAAGAATCATTCTTGATTTCTGAAAATGTTGGGCTAGTTTCTCGCCGCCCACCATGGTTAGCAACTCTGACAACTCGAACGAACAGGAGGATTTTCCTCAGGAAATCAACGGCCTGCGCATGACCCGCCAGCGCCGGGAAGTGTATCGCTCGCTGATGGCGAAGCGCGTTCACCCCACGGCGCAGGATGTGTTTCTCGACGTGAAAGACAAACTGCCACAGATTTCGCTGGCGACAGTCTATAACTGTCTCGAAGCGCTCACCCAGCACGGCATCATCCGCCAGGTCCACTTTGATCGCGAGTCCTGCCGCTACTGCCCGAATCTTCACGAGCACGGTCACTTCCATGATCAATCGACAGGAAAAATCCTCGACGTTGCCTTCAAGCCCGGCATCCGGTTGGAAGACTTCCTCGACCTCCCTCCCGGCACCACCGTTTCCAACATCGAATTCACCCTGCGCGGCACCATCGTCACTCACTAATCTCCACCATCCACCCTTCCGACCATGTCCCTACTCATCGAAAATCTGCACGCTACCCTTGAAGACGGCACGCCCATCCTCAATGGAGTCAATCTGGAAATCCCCGCCGGCGAAGTCCATGCCATCATGGGCCCGAACGGCTCGGGCAAATCGACCCTCTCCAAAGTAATCTCCGGTCACGAAAGCTACGTGGTCACCGCCGGGTCCGTCACGCTCGATGGCGTCGATCTGTTGGAAATGGACATCGATCAGCGCTCACGTGCCGGAGTTTTCCTCGCCTTCCAGTATCCTGCCGAGGTGCCCGGAGTATCGAATGCCAATTTCATCCGCGCCGCGCTGCAAGCCCGCTTGCCCAAGGGCCAGGACATCGATGCCGTGGCCTACTACAAAAATCTCTACAGTAAAATGGATTTGCTGGAGATGGATCGCAAATTCACCGCCCGCTCGGTGAACGAAGGCTTCTCCGGTGGCGAGAAGAAGCGCAACGAAATCCTGCAGCTCATGATGCTGGAGCCGAAGTATTCCATTCTCGATGAGACCGACTCCGGCCTCGACATCGATGCCCTGAAAATCGTGGCCAAGGGCGTCAACGCCATGCGTTCTCCCGACCGCGGATTCCTGCTCATCACCCACTACCAGCGTTTGCTCGATTACATCGCGCCCGATTACGTCCACGTCATGGCCGGCGGTCAGATCGTGCGCTCCGGCGGCCCCGAGCTCGCCCTGGAGCTGGAGCAAAACGGCTACGACTTCCTCAAAGAACTGGCACCTGCCTGAACTGATACCCATCGCAACTCCCTATCGCCATGTCCCTCGATCTTCTTCCCGAAACTCTCGACCAAGAAACCGCCGAAGCCGTCAATATCGATCGCTCGATCGGCGACTTCACCTTTCCCGAACGCAACAAGTTCGATGCCGGGCGCGGACTCACGGAAAAGACCGTGGATTACATCTGTGACGTGAAAAACGACCCGCAATGGGTGCGCGAATTCCGTCATCGCGCGCTGAAAGTCTTCCGCGACAAGCCCATGCCCACGAACTGGGCCACCGAGGATCTGAACAACATCAACTTTGATGAGATACGCTACTATCTCTCCGATGGCGAGAAGCCGAAGCGTTCCTGGGACGATGTGCCGGCAGATGTGTTAGAGACTTTCGAGCGTCTCGGCATTCCCCAGCAAGAGCGTGCTTTCCTCGCCGGTGTGGAGGCGCAGTTCGACTCCGAAGCCGCCTACTCCAACGTCAAGGAAGAGCTCACCAAACAGGGAGTGATCTTCGTGAACTCCACCGAGGGTCTCAAGGAGCACGAGGAAATTTTCCGCCCTTGGTTCGGCAAAGTCATTCCGACAGGCGATAACAAATTTTCCGCCCTGAACTCGGCGGTGTTTTCCGGTGGCTCGTTCATCTACATTCCCAAGGGCGTGAAACTGAAGCAGCCGCTGCAAGCGTATTTCCGCATCAACTCCGAGTCCTTCGGCCAGTTCGAGCGCACGCTCATCATCGCCGATGAAGGAGCCGAGGTGATGTACATGGAAGGCTGCACCGCGCCGAAGTTCGAGACCGCCACCCTTCACTCGGCCGTGGTCGAATTGGTCGCGCTCAAGGGCGCGAAAATCCAGTATGTGACCGTGCAAAACTGGTCGTCGAACGTTTTCAACCTCGTCACCAAACGCGGTCTCGCGATGGAGGACGCCGAAGTGCGCTGGATCGATTGCAACATCGGCTCGCGCCTGACGATGAAATACCCCGGCGTGGTCATGAAAGGACGCCGCGCCCGTGGTGAGGTCATTTCCATCGCGCTTGCCAACACCGGCCAGCACCAAGACACCGGTGCCAAGATGATCCACGCCGCTGATGAAACTACTAGTAACGTAGTATCAAAATCCATCTCCGTCGGCACCGGTCGCTCGACCTACCGCGGCCAGGTCCACATCCCCAAGCATCTCAAGGGCTGCAAGAACAACACCGAGTGCGATGCGCTGCTGATCAATGCCAAATCGCGCACCGACACCTATCCGGCCATCACCGTGAAGGGCAACCAGCACGCCACCCAGCACGAGGCGAGCGTGAGCCAGGTTTCCCAGGAAATGCTGTTCTACATGATGCAGCGCGGCATCAGCGAAGGTGCGGCGATGTCGCTGGCGGTGAACGGTTTCATCAACGACCTCGTCCGCGAGTTCCCGATGGAATACAGCGTCGAGCTGAAACGCCTGATCGACCTCGAGATGGAAGGCAGTGTGGGGTAAACCCGCCGATCCCGCCATTCGCAATTTATTGACTTTTCTCCTACCATGCCTACCGCCATTTCCCGACCTTCCCTTCTCGATCAACCGGCAACCACCTCCGCAATGTTTCCGCAGTGGTTTGCCACGGCTCAAGCGGATGCCTGGGCCTCCTTCCAATCGCTTCCCGCGCCGCGACGTGGCGATGAGGCGTGGCGTTTTTCGACGATTTCCGCACTGGATTTTTCCTCGTTCACGCGTGCGGAGTTTCGTGGTGAGGCCAGCGAATGGATCGCCCGCTCCACTGGCGTGGCCGATGCGGCGGCGACCTTGGTTTTTGTCAATGACACGCTGGTGCACTCGCAGAGCCGCTTGCCCGATGGCGTGATTTGTCTGCCCTTGGCGGAAGCGCTGATCCAGCAACCGGATCTGGTGCAGCAATACTTCATGCGCCATCCCACCACCCTGGGATCGGCGAAGTTCAGTGCGCTTCATGCCGCTCATGTCAGCAATGGGGTCTTTCTCTACGTGCCTGCGGGTGTCGTGGTGCAGGATCCTGTGCAGATTTTCCATTGGGCCGATGGCGATTCGAGCACGATTCTGCCGCATACGCTGCTGGTCACGGGCGAGGGCGCTTCCGTGCGCGTGATCGAGACGTTTCAATCGACGGATGATCGCGCGGCCACGCTGACGATTGCCGTGAACGATCTGATTGCGGAAAAAAACTCCACACTCGATTACGTCGTGGTGCAGGCGCTGAATCAGAACAGCAAAATCATTTCCATCAATGCCAGCGATGTGGCCAAGGCGGCGACCTCCACGAGCTTCCTGCTCAGCACAGGCGCGGCCTGGGCGCGCAGCGAATCGATCTCCCGCCTCACTGGTGAGGAAGCGCGTTCCTATATGCTGGCTGTGTCCGTGCCCAGCCATGATCAGGAGTATGATCAACGCACGTTCCAGCACCACATTTCGCCCGGCGCCTACTCGGATCTGTTGTATAAAAACTCGCTCTATGATGAGTCGCGCACGATTTTCTCCGGGCTGATCTTCGTGGATGAGGGCGCGCACCGCACCGATGCCTACCAGACCTGCCGCAATCTGCTGATGTCCAATACCTGCGAGGCAAACTCCATGCCTGGCCTGGAGATCAATGCGGACGACGTGAAATGCAGTCACGGCAGCACCAGCGCGCAGATCAGCGATGAGGAAATTTTCTATCTGCGCGCCCGCGGCATCGACTCCGATACCGCCCGCCAATTGATCGCCCGCGGATTTTCCATCGAGGTCATCTCCCGCCTCAATCACGATGCGACAGAGGCCTATGTCTTGAATTTTCTCGATCAAAAATTCGCTACCCTGCGGATGCGCGACGTGCGTTGAGAATCATCGTTTCGTCTTTCATCCGCAAGATGTCTTATTACCTTTATGCATCGTAAAATATGATTCATAAACTACGAAGCATTGATCATTTGTTTTATTTTACTCAAAAAAGCATAAGGTTTCATTTGATTTTCTGATATTACGAATGATGCTAAGAAAAAGACGTCACATAAGAATCTGGCATCGGATTCAATCAGAAAATGCCGTATCGCGCATGATATCGAGCGATCACTCTGCCAGCGTGATTTCAATAATGGTGCCTCCCGTATTTCCAGGCCGTTTCTCTATTTGCCATCCTTGGACGATGCAGAGCCGCTCTACTAATGATAAGCCTAGTCCGTAACCTGCGGTGGAGATGTTTTTGTTAGAGTCTATGGCTGCCTCGGCAAACTCAGGCAGACCGGGCCCGTTATCTTCAAATCGTATAATACGCGCACCTTGCTCATTATGGCGCCATGAGATTTCAAGACGTCCATGACGAAGGTGACTGAATGCATTGCCAACTAGATTGTGAATCAGCGTCGCAAGACCCTCACGGTCGCAACGCAGTCGCACGACTTCCGATGGTTGAAAATGCACCACAAGCGGGTGAGTGCGATGCAGTGACCGCCATTCATCCACCACTTCCTGCACAAGCTCCTCCACCGCGATTTCGCCCGTTGGCTCAGGCAGTCGGTTTTCGCGGGCAATCATGAGAAATGTTTGAATCAATCGCTCCATTCTCCGGCCAGCGCGTTCCATTCGGGCAAGCACTCTCTGGTGGTTCTCCGCATCCGCAGGAAGATCGCGTAATAGGGCAACGGCACCATTGAGAGTAGTGACTGGAGTTCGCAATTCGTGGCTGCAATCGGCAATGAAACGACGTTCGCGATCGAGCGTCAGTCGCAGATTTTCATGGTACTCGTCGAGAACCCTAGCCAAATAACCGAACTCATCCGCAGGAAGTCCAGACGCCAATGGAGTTTCAGCAAAGCGACCTGCCGATCTCTCGGATTCACGGTCGCGCACTCGACCCGCAAGCTGAAGAATCGGCCGCAGTGCCCAATTCGCGATGACCTTGCTCGTGACAATCGCAACCACAAAAAGAACGAACGCAAGTAAAACAAGCCTGCCTTGCACAGTGCCTAGGTTTGCATCGGAAAACTCATGATCGCCCAGATCCATCAGAACCCACACGGCCTCATGTTGTGAGTTTGCTGGCTCGAACCACAACCGAAACTCCCTTTCTCGGTCTTTCCCTAACCACATGTTCATTCGTTCGCTGATGTTTTTTGGCATCGTTGCGTTCCTTCCGGCTTCGTCGGTAAAAAATTCATGCAATTCATTCGTTGCAGGAACCTCTTCTAAGTCATGAGTGACAGAAATCTCCCGAGCACTCCAGTAGCGAGTGATTCCTCTGGGCATGGAGGCATCCTTTGGTGCTAAGGCAAGCTGCCTCATCAACGGCGCGAGATAGTTATTCTGGATAGCGTCTTCGGCGTCGATCAATAAAATCCAACCACCCAGACTAAAAATCCCCATCACAGCGCATGCCAGCACCACGAGCAGCCAGCGGATGCGCGATGCCAAGCGGGACTGAGGTATATCAGTAGTATCAGCCATCTTCGCCTTTTCCGAGCATCAGTTGATAACCAATTCCGCGATGCGTGTGTAGTAGCGCAGGCCATGGCGGTCGATCGACTACCGCGCGCAAGGCTGCCAGATGAGTGCGGAGCGCATCACTCCCGGGCGGCTCTCCTTGCCATAAGTGGTGCTCTATGTCCATCCGCGGCACTACAGTCGGAGCACGCAGGATGAGAATTTCTAACAACTCATACCCCATCTTAGTGATTGTGAGAAGCTGGCCAGCGCGCCGCACCGTTCGCAAATCGCGATCAACTTCGAGATCCGCATAGCGGAGGATTCGGGACACACTGGGACAAAAGGTCTGGGAGCGGCGGATCAATGCTTGAAGGCGCGCAAGCAGTTCAGGCAAAGCGAATGGTTTTACCAGATAATCGTCGGCACCCGCCTCAAAACCCGCCAAGCGATCCTCCAGTCGATCCGCCGCTGACAGTATCAGTATGGGTAAGGATGAGCCAGCTTCAGAACGTAATCGCCGACAGAGCTCCATGCCGCCCAGGCCGGGCAGTCGCAGATCCAAAATAACTGCCGAATACTCTTTCGATAAGATTTGATGAAGTGCCAGAGCACCATTCGGAGAATAATCCACGGACCAACCCCGATGTTCCAAGTAATCTTGAATGTTGCCCGCAAGATCCAAGTCATCTTCTACAAGTAAAATGGGTGATAATGGCGATGTATCCATACAAGAATCTTGCGGACTATAGAGTAAAAATTATTTTTTATCAAAATCAGGAATTCGATTTTTAATGGCTCATCGTCGCGCTTCGCAACGTCAGTGACGACTTTGGTTTGCGCGATGATGAGCGATTCTACACTCGGCCATCAAAACTGATAGCGAAGACCCGCAAGACACGAAAATCCATTATAGTCAGCCTCCACCGAGGTTCCTCCCGCGGTCGGTTCCAATTCTATCGATCCAGCATAGTTGTAACGAGTTTCTGCAAAGATCGACCACGAGGAGGATAATTCATAAGAAACGCCAACCAAAGCTTGCGCGGCAAAAAGGTAGTTGTCATCAAACTCTTGCTCCACTCCGCCGATGGTCACATCGATATCAGCTTCTTGGAGAAATCCGATCCCGACTCCAGCATAAGGTGTGAGCCTGCCCCAGAGCGCCGTGCCGTCTGGTTTGGTGAAGGTGTAGATTCCATTCAGTATCAGATTTGTCGATGCGAAATCACCGTCAAGATTACCTTCAAATGGACCACCAGCAGAAATGGAATCAATATCGGCTGAGCGGTAAGAGAACTCAAGCTCAAGCGCCCAGTTTGGCGTGAGCTCCTTGCCTATCGCGGCGCCGATAAGTTCCCCCACATCGTATGAGCCATCACCTGCTGCAGCGCCTCGTGATAGATCTCCCCCTTGGAGAAAGTTAAGTCCGCCGAAGCCCTTCACATACAAACCATCGATCCAGGAAGGGACGTCCGCAGATGCCATTTGAATCACAGGTAGAGAAAAAAGTAACGCTGTCCGACGAGCGGACAGGCTAAGACCTTTTCTGACAACACAACGAGTGGCAGCAACTGCCGTATCTGATTTCATTTTCATATTCTTTTTGATACTAGTTCTCACGGTAGATTTCATCAAACACATTACCGATAAATTCCGTGACGCATGCAGGATGGAACGTAGTTCGTTAATTCTCTGCAAAAAAAATGTGAAATATTCGTTAATAACTCAAAGTCTTTTCTCGTTTTCCGCTTCCTTGGATTTTACTGATTCGTTGTCGAAAAAGTACTATCAGACAAGTCGTCATCGGCGGTGCACGTTCACAAGTCAGTCAAAAAGCCGCTGCTCATTGGTTTGCTGATTGTACACATAGATTTGTTTGAAAGACCCTAAGGCATCACGATCAGCGAGTCCATGAGAAGACATGAATCTGTCTTGGCTTGCGATCGACCCACAGGCGTGGAAGGTGTGTCAGCCAGGAGTTGGGTGTGAGATATGATCTCCCGGGCGGTCACACGACCATGGCATTTTTTGCCACCGATCGGATCGAGATATTCCATCGTGAAAAACGATGCGTTTTTATCGAGATGATCTGGCACTCTCAGCACAGTGACAAAGTGCGAGTCGATGACTTTGGTTCCCTCATAGCGCCGCAAGCTGACAACAGGAGGGAACCCCCTGCGCAGAGAACGGGCCAATTGATGGTGTGTGGTGCGCAGGGAGTTTTTTCCCTGAGGCACGATTAACGTGACGGATCGCACGTCATGCCGATTCATCAGTTGGTTGGCTAGATCCGTTAGATCGGCGCTATTGATCCCGCGTCGAGACCAGCGATTTCGATGTGGCATGTTCGTCGATCGCTGACCACCGTGATGCACGATCAAGTGCCGTAACTGCGCGCGGTCGTCAGTACCCGGAAGCGTTCCGGCGATGTTCTGGCAGGCTGTTGATCCGAAGCGCCACGCATTCAACAAGGCTGTGGGTCCACATGCATTGCCCCCGATGTCCAGTTGGTCGGCGGCTATCGCCCCATGGTTTGGAGCGGTTGCCGGTCCTTGAGGCGCGCATTGGAAGAGAACCAAGGATGCGATTCCGCATGCGGCCATGGTGCAAAGGGAGCGCATGACGTCGGTAGTAATACCTTATTGATCATGGAGGCGTCGGACGCACAGGTGCACTGAACGTCACCGCGCGAACCGGCGCTCCCTCGGTGTTGTGAATCGCTGCCGTGATGACAGGCGGGGTGCGGCTCCAGTCGATATTGAGAGAACCGAAATTGTTGTAGCTGTAGTTTTCTCCCAAACGATGGCGGTTCACTTCGTTGTTGACGCCGCCACCGGACTGGGTGAGCGCACTCGAGGTAATTTCCGTCAGTGGGTAGCCGGCTACCTCTGGGGGCAGTTGCGAGATTTCGGCCAAATGTCTGTCACCGCTCAGGAGAATTATCGGCGGCATGTCGGGTTTTGCCAGCAACGCGAAAAGCCTTTTGCGTGCCTGCGCGAAGTTCGCCCATTTTTCGAAGCGATGATCCTCGGGAATCACCTGAAAGCTGGAAACCACCACGTTGATTTCCGCCTTGCTGGATTTGAGCGTTTTTTCGAGCCAGGCCCATTGCGCTTCGCCGAGGATGTCGCCATTGGTGCCGATGTCGTCGCGGAAATAGCGGGTGTCCAGCAGGATGAAGCGGATTTTTTGTGCCTCGGGACCGTAGAGATAAGTGGTGTAGACGCCTTCTTGTGTGCGGCGTTTCGAGTTCGCCGGCTCGCGCAGGAAATCGAGAAACGCTTGCTGGGACTCGACTCGGTTCGGGTAGTTTTTCCCCGCATCGTTGGCACCGAAGTCGTGATCGTCCCAGGTGCCGATGACGGGGCACAGGTCGCAGATCTCGCGATACGAGGGACGGAATTGCTGCAAGTTGTATTTTTCCCGAAGTACGGCCGTGTTCGGAGAATCGCCGTAAATGTTATCGCCCATCCACACGAACAACTGCGGCTTGTAGGCGAGGATGGATTGGAAAATTGGCGCGGGCTTTGATTCGTGACAGCAGGACGCGAACACGATGCGCGAGAGCGGCGGCGCGGTGGCGGCAGGCTGGGCGGCGAGGGGAAGTGTGGCGAGCGCGAGGGCGGAGAGAAGCAAATGACGCATGATGGGAATCAGGGTGCAAAGGTGACTTTTTCGTTTTTTTCTTTCGGCCCGAAAAATCCGCCGATGTCCTTCGAGGTGATGTAGAGAAAGAGACTGATGAGCAGCAAGGCGCAGCCGGACTGCACGTATTCGAGGATGCGTGCTTTCACCGGGCGGCGGGCGATGATTTCCATCAGCGCGAGTGTGGTATGGCCGCCATCGAGCACAGGGAAGGGCAGCATATTGAAGATGGCAAGGTTGACATTGATCAGCACGAGAAAGGCGAGCAAGCGCCGCCAGCCATTAACGTCCGTGTTGAGGAGGTCAAACTTCGCTTTGGCGATGCTGATAGGGCCGCTCAGTTGATCGATTCCCACGCTCGATTTTGGGGAAACCAAGGCCTTGATCGTGGCGACCATCATGCGCACGCTGTCCTTGCATTGCCGAATGGGATCGGGGTGGACGATATGGGTATCCACGATGCCTTCCCCGCTCCAACCAATGCCGAGCATGGGTTTTTTATCTTTCGGGGTCAGCGGTGCGATGGGTTGCATGGGCAACTCGAGCGTGGTTTCACCGCGCTTGATCGAGGCGGTGATGGCTTGGTAGTTTTTCGTCTCCAACAACTGTGCGACATGCTGATCGCTCCAGACCTTAGTGCCATCGATGGCGATGATTTGATCTCCCTTCAGCAATCCTGCCTTGGCCGCCGGGCTGTGTGGCAGAATCATGTCCACAATTGCAGGCATTGCAAAAGAAATGCCGACCTGGCGCAAGGCACGGCGCTGCCACCACTTTGTCGGTTGCGTTTCGAAAGACGAGTAGATCACACGTGGTTCCGGCTCGCCCTCGCGGCGAACGCTGAATTTGATTTGTGGTCCGTCACTGAGCACGATGCTCTCGGTGATGCAATCGAGATTCCCCATGAAGCCGATCACCGGCTTGTCATTGATCGAGAGAATGTCATCGCCGAGTTGTAGCCCGGCTTTTTCCGCGGGGCTGTCTTTTTTGATGTAGCCGATTTGCGTAGGATGAATGAGGTCCTGCGGTTTGCCGAGATTCCACACGGCGAGGCCGATGGCGAGCGCCAGGCCTAACGAAAAAATCGGTCCCGCGACCGCGACGATGATTTTGTCCCACGGCGAAATCGGCGGCAACGGTTCCTCATACTCGCTTTTGCCCTCGATGGTTTCCATCGGCGCGAGCTGCGGCAGGGCGACAAAACCACCGGCCGGAATCCAGCCGAGCCCGTATTGCACGCCGTTGATGGTCTTGGACCAGATCGGTTTGCCGAACCAGACCTGGAACTTGTCGATCTTCAAGCCCCGCCAGCGTGCGGCCAAAAAGTGCCCGAGCTCGTGAACGAAAATCATCACGTTGAAGCTCAGAATGACAGCAAGGATGAGCAGGATGTTCTTGAAAGTTTCCATGAGGTGCGGGTGTCACCATACTGGCAAACGACTGTTGCGCAAGAAGGAACATGACTGTTCCGGTGACGTGTTATTTTTCCGGCGGGGCGTGTTGTTGACTCGGCTCCAGCGTCACGACAATCGCGCGGCGTTCGCGGATGAGAGTGAGCTGTGTGGCCTGTCGGGCGACGGAGTTGATGAACTGCTGATAGAAATCCTCGGCGTTGCCGACTTGCTGCTGGTTGACCGCCAGAATGACGTCGTTTTCCTGAATCACTTCCGCCGCCAGTCCGCGGGGATCGACATCGGTGACCACCACTCCGCTGAGACCGCGGGAGGCCTCCATGTCCGTGAACGAACGCACCGCGATGCCGTATTTCCGGATCAATTGCGCCGTCGTGCTGCCCTGCGCGGGGTTTTGCGACTGTGAGGAGAGGTTTTCCACCACGCTGGTCGAGAGAGTGAGGATTTGGCCGTCGCGCCAGACTTTCAGCGGCACTTCATTGCCGACGGGAGTGCGCTGCACCATGTTGATCATCTGGATCGGCGACTGCACGGCTTTGTTGTTGAACTCCAGGATGACGTCGCCCTGCTTCAAACCGGCCTGCGCCGCAGGGGAGCCTTCCACCACCTCGATCACCAAGCCGCCCTGGTCCTGATCGAACCCGATCGACTGCTTCACCCGCTCGTTGATGGGATAGAGTTTCACGCCGAGGAAACCATGGACGCGCCGTCCTTTTTCCAAAATCTGCCGCAGTGACTCCCGGACCTCATTCGAGGGAATGGAAAAGCCCACGCCTTGAAAGCCCGGGTTGGCTTTGTCCGGCGAATAAATGGCGACGTTGATGCCGACGATTTCCCCCTGCAAATTCACCAGCGGCCCGCCGGAATTGCCGGGATTGATGGCGGCATCGGTTTGGAACAGATCGCGCTGCTGGTCGGAGATCGAGCGTTCCTTGGCGGAGATGATGCCTTGGGTGACCGTCTCGCTGAGCCCGAAGGGATTGCCTACGGCGAAAACGATCTGGCCGACCTTCACTTGCGAGGAGTCGCCAAGCTTCAGTGGCGCGAATGGCCCCGGCGCGTTGATTTTCAGCACGGCGATGTCGAGCAGGCGGTCCTCGCCAATGAGCACGGCGGGATAGGACTTGCCGCCGTGCAGGGTGACCTGGATCTGGTTCTGGCCGGAAATCACGTGCTGGTTGGTCACGACGTGACCTTCCTCCGTGACGATGACACCGGAGCCCTGTCCCTGTGTCATTTCGCGCTGCATGTGCGCGCGCCCCCAGGGATCGCGCAGCAGTTGCTCACGCACACCGGCGGTATCGATGCTCACCACCGATGGCACCACGGCCTGCGTGAGTGTGGCGTACTCGTCATTCAGGCGCGAGAGAATGTCCATATCGCCGAGATCCAGCGGTGCCTTTTCCGATAGGGTGAATTTTTCCGGGCGGAACTGTTCATCACCCGTGAGAGCATCCGTGATCGGACGACCGCTGCGCCACGAGCGCAAGGCTGACACCAAAGCATAAGCGGTGACGCCTACCAACAAAAGCGATAGAAATCTGCGAAGCGAGGAAGTCATAAACAATGTCGATGGATAGCTTCCCAAAGAAGCATGATTTCCCTGTTTTTGCAAGCACAAAAGGGATCTTCAGCCACGCTCCGCTCTCCGGAAAAACCGCTTACGCGAAAACGTCCGTGACCGGTTTGCCCTTGTTGCCGATGTTGAATGGTCGGCCGCTGGGGCTGACCACGGCTTTTTCGATGGGAATGCCGCAGGCATGGGCCACCGTGGCGTGAAGGTCACCGACGGTCACCGGATTCTCGGCGACCTGGCCGCCAGCGGCATCACTCGCGCCATAGACGAAGCCCCCCTTCGCACCACCGCCTGCAATGACGGTGGAGAACACCAGCGGATGGTGTCCGCGACCGCTGCCGTCGAAGGTGGGCTTGCGGCCGAATTCCGTGGCTACTACTACCATAGTACTTTCGAGCAAGCCGCGGGAGTGAAGATCGCTGATCAGCGCTGCGAAGGCGGCATCGAATTCCGCGCCGCGATCCTGCATGCCGCCCTCGATGTCCTTGTGCATGTCCCAGCCGCCGCTCTCCACCTCGATGTAGCGCACGCCACCTTCGACCAAGCGCCGCGCCAGCAGGCAGCCCTGGCCGAAACGGTTTTTTCCATAGCGTGCGCGCAGTTCGGCGGGTTCTTCATTCAGGTCAAAGCACTTCAGGTCCTTGCCCTTCATCAGGCGCAGGGTGCTTTCATAAAAATCATTGTAGGCGATGATGCTGGGATCGTTCACGGTTTCCGTAAATTTCCCATCGATGTCGCGCAGCATGGCGAGGCGTTTTTGCATCACGGTGGAGTCCTCCTTGCTGATGGCGTTTTTCAAGCCTTCTTCCGGATCGAGTATGGGCAAGGGGCTCATCGTTGCCGGCAAAAATCCGTTGCCATTGCTGGAGGGGCGGTTGATGCAAACGCTGCTCGGCAGGGTGTCGTGACAGGGGCCCAGGTACTTGTGCGCCCAGGCACCGAGCGTGGGATGGACAATCGTGCCGCGTTTTTCAAATCCCGTGCGCATCAGGTAGCGGGCCTGCTCGTGCACGCCGACTTTGGCCGTCATGCTGCGGATGACCGTGATTTTATCGGCGACTTTCGCGGTCTCGGGAAGAAAGGAGGAAAGCTGGAAGCCGGCCTTGGTGCCGACCGCCGAGCCGGGACCTTTGGAGGCGCCGGTCTTGGGATCGAAGCTATCGATCTGGCTCAGTCCGCCGGACAATTGCAGCATGATGACAGCCTTGGCTTTGCCGAATCCGGGCAAGGCGGCATGCATGGGCGGCCGCACGGTTTCGGCGGCTGCGAGCGGTCGGCCGGGGACGAATGGCAGCAGGCTGACGCCAAACGCGGACTTCGCCATGCGTTCGACAAAGATCCGGCGGGTGACTTCACTCGATTTTACGTGATCGGATTTCATGATGATTTTTTCTAACAAAAGGGGTGGATCAGGGGATGAAAAGAAATTCCCGCGAGTTCAGCAAAACCCATGAGATGTCCGGTACCGCGAGGCCGTCCTTCATGGCATCGAGAGATTTTTTCATCTCGCCCGAAGTGGGAGGTCTGCTGAGGAAGCTGAGATAGAGCGAGTGGATCTGGTCGCTTTCCTGAGCGGCTTTTTTGGCTTGGGTGATCGCCAGGGAATTCTGGGTGATCATCTCCTGCACGGGGCCGTTCATGAGTTGCAACAATTGCGGTACGCTGCCGTCCACGGTGTTCGAATCGGACACCAGACGATCGCTTTGTCCGAACAATCGCAGCAGGTGATTTTCCGGTGCCGGTTGCTGGATCTCACTGGCGCGGGCCAGCAGCAATCCATTGCGGAAGGAGGGCGTGCCGCCTTCGTAGAGTGCCGCGATTCCCCGGCCATTGCCGCCATTTTTCTTGCCGCCGCCTTTGGTCATGGTGCGACTTTCTTTCATTTCATCAATGACGGCGCGCACGGCCTCGACCGAGATTTGGTTGTTGGGGATGTCGGTTTTCTGCAGATCATCGCCGCGGCGCAACAGGACTTGATCGGCCTCGCTGCCGGTGGTGAGCGCGATGAGGGAATCCCAGACCTGCTCGGCGCTCATGCGACGTATCACGGGACCCGGGAAACGATAGGTTTTCGGGTCCTCCGGCGGCTTGCTGGCCAGACGTTGGTAGGCGGCGGTGTGAAAGAGGATGCGCTGGAATTCGCGCAGATCGAACTTCGCCTGTTTCATGTAGGTCGTGAGCTGGGCGAGGAGCTCGGGATTGCTGGCTTCCTTGGGATCATCGATGTCCGATACCGGTTCCTGCACGGCGATGCCGAAGACTTTTTTCCACAAGCGATTGGCGATGGCCGTGGCAAAGCGCGGATTTTCCGGATGCACCATCCAGTCGGCGAATTGATTGCGCAGTTGCTGTGCGCTGGAGGTATTGAATTGATAGGCGGCATTGTCCTTCGATGTATCGCTCCAGCGGATCAAGCCCGGCGTGGCGAGCTGCCCGGGCGAGGCGTCTTTGTATTTGTAATCGACGGGAAATTTCAGCTTGTTCTTGGTGAGATCGACCAGATTGTAGGGGTTCGATGCCAAAATCTGATTGACCATGCCGCGGTTGAGATTCTCCATTTCCGCGGACTTCAACAAGCGGCGCGTGTCACGGTATACCTCTTCATGAAAACCATCGGTGGCACCGAAAAAGGCCGCCATGCTGTAAAAGTCATGCTGCGACCACTCAGCGAAGGGGTGATCGTGGCACTGGGCGCAGGAAACATTGGCGCCGAGGAAAGTGGTGAGCAGGTTGGATACGCCATCGAGCGGCATTTGCGCATCGCGCAGGAGGAACCCGGCCGCGCCATTTTGATTGAGCTTGCCATCGGCGGTCAGCATCTGGCGGACCATGTGATCCCACGAGACGTTCATGGCGATCTGATTCTTGAGCCAATCCTCATACAAGTAGGACTTCGCCCCCTTGCCGTAGTCATCCTTGACCCGCAGCATATCGGCGAGCCAGTTGTACATGTGCATGGTGTAGCCCGGAGAATTCAGCAGCTGATTGATCAGCTTCGAGCGCTTGTCGGGAGAGCGATCCGCGAGAAATGCTTCCGCCTCCTCCTGTGTGGGGATGCGCCCGATGGTATCCAGATAAATGCGGCGCAGAAACAACGTGTCGGGCGAGGCCGGATTGGGGCTGAGTTGGTTGGCTTGCAATGCCGTATGGATGGTCTGATCGAGGCGCGAGGCGGCGTTGTCGATCACCCGCTGGTCCATGGGCGGACGGGGTTGGGACTTTTGGCAGGCTTCGGCAAACCGCTGGTCCGCCGCGCTGAGACGCGACAGCGCGAACCGCACCGTGCGTTGGTCCTTCTTCTCCACCGTGACGATGCCATTTTGCAGCGCCTTGAACTGGGCCTCCAGTTTTTCTCCGCTGGAGGCCGTCCAGACATGCCAGGAGGCGGGATCGACCGCCACCGAATCCGGAGGCAGCGCCACTTCTGCCGAGCCGCCGTTCTTGGCACGCCCTTTCCCTTTGGCTTTGCCCACCGGTGCGGCAAAAACAACCATGGTGAGGCAGCCGAGGGCCATACCGATGTGAGAGAGTGTGGGTTTCATACGCTGATGGATCAGGGATATAACACGGCAGGGCCGGAGAAGTCGCGGAAAATCGGATCGTTTTCACAAAGGCCCGGCTTCCGCTCCTGTTGGCTGGGCAGAGGGAAATGGATCAGAGCACAAAAAAAGACCGGAGATTTCTCTCCGGCCTTTTTGAAATACGATGTTCGTAGGAATTAGTTCTCCTCGCTGGGGCTCCACTCTTCGACGGCGGAGGATGCAAGGTTGAAGGCGTGCTCGAGGCCGACCATCTCGCTGGACGGACGCAGGCTTTCGAAGCTGGCGCTTTCTTTCTTGAGCTGATCCTCGCTGTAGCTGAGGGCCTTGATCGAGAGGCCGATGCGGCGCTCGACTTTGTCCACCTTGATGACGCGTGCTTCCACGTCGTCGCCCACTTTGATGACGTCTTTGACTTTCTCCACGTGGTCTTCGCTGAGTTGCGAGATGTGGATGAGGCCGTCGATGTCGCCTTCCAGGCTGACAAACGCGCCGAAGCTGGCGATCTTGGCCACTTTGCCTTTGACGATGTCGCCCACTTTGAAGCGCTTGTCGATGAGGCTCCATGGATCGTCTTCGAGCTGCTTGACGCCGAGCGAAACGCGCTGATTGGCTTTGTCGATGGAGAGCACGATGGCTTCGATCTCGTCGCCTTTTTTGAGCACTTCGGACGGATGGTTGATCTTGCGGGTCCAGGACATGTCGGACACGTGGATCATGCCATCGATGCCTTCTTCCAGCTCCACAAACGCACCGTATGCGGTGAGGTTGCGCACGGGACCCTTGACGGTCGCGCCGATCGGGAAACGGCTTTCGATTTCGTCCCATGGGTTCGCATCGAGCTGACGCACGCCGAGGGAGATTTTCTGTTCATCGATGCTGATGCCGAGAACGACGGCTTCGATTTCCTGACCGAGGGAGAGGACATCGCTCGGGCGAGTGATGCGCTTGACCCAGCTGAGCTCGGAAACGTGGATGAGGCCTTCCACGCCTTTTTCGATTTCGCAGAACGCACCGTAGGGCAGAAGCTTGGTGATTTTGCCTTTGACGCGGGTGCCGATGGGGAAACGGGCTTCGATATCGGCCCAGGGATTTTCCGACATCTGCTTGAGGCCGAGGGAAACGCGCTCCTTGTCGCGATCGACTTCCAGGATGAGCACTTCCAGCGATTGGCCGATATGCAGCATTTCGCTGGGGTGGTTGATGCGGCCCCAGGACATGTCGGTGATGTGAAGCAGGCCGTCCATGCCTTCGAGATCGACGAATGCGCCGAAGTCGGTGATGTTCTTGACGGTGCCGATGACCTTGTCGTTGGCGGAAACCGTGCCGAGGAAACGCTGGCGTTGCTCGCTGCGCTCGGCCTCGATGACCTCGCGGCGGGAGAGCACGACGTTCTTGCGCTCGTCGTTGACCTTGACGATCTTGAACTCATACACCTTGCCGATGTATTCGTTGAGATCTTTCGGTGGGATGATGTCCACTTGCGAACCGGGAAGGAAGGCTTCCACGCCGACGTTGACGGTAAGACCGCCTTTGACCGCTGCCTTGACCTTGCCGCGAACGAGGCCGCCGTCCTGGAATACTTTGACGATCTTGTCCCAGTTTTGTTTGTGGGCGGCTTTCTCTTTCGAGAGCACGACCATGCCTTCATCGTTTTCGAGTTTTTCGAGCAGGACTTCGACTTCGTCACCGACTTCGATGTCGTCGTCTTCAAATTCGTTCGAGGCGATGGCGCCTTCGGATTTGTAACCGATATCGACGATTACGACCTGGGGACGGATTTCCAGGATGGTTCCTTTGAGGATCGATCCTTCGCGGAATTCGCGGAATTTGGAATCGATCAGGTCAATCAGCTCCTGATTGACGGGTTCTTCGAGAGCAGAGCTCATAGTTTGGTTGTGGTTAATGGTTTGGTTGTTGGTTCGTTTTCCTGACTGCATTGCCCTGGAATTTATAACCGCTGCGCACCAGGGCTCCGACCGCGCAACGGGTTTTCGAAAGGAAAACGGAGGGCGAAACTAAGGGCTGCGGGCCCGTTGACAAGCAAAATCGGTGGAAAAACGGCGGGATTGCTCGGAATTTGTGGGGAAATGCCGTTTTGTGGGCCATTTAGGGCACCACTCGATGCAAATAAACATGTTTCCCAGTGATGTAGGTCCCCGGGGGAACACAATCATGAAAAGGAAACCACGGCAAAGTCATGTGACCCGGCGAAGGCATCAGGGCGGGCGCGCTGAATGCTTTGAGTTCCGGAGTTTTTCGGGGAGCGTAGTCATCTTTTTGCATTTTTGAGGAGTGATCGAAAGACTGGATTTTCCACGTTTTCCCCACCAACACCGTATCGTGATCGGCTGAGGTGATAGTGAGATTGTCGCCGTCTATGGTGACTTCAAAAGTGACTTTGTGATGTTTGAGATCCGCATCGCGAAAGGTTCCTTTACCTTGCCATTTTCCCTGGCAAAAATCGCGCGCCTCGCGTTGTCGTTTTTTGACCATGCGCGAATGGTCCCAATGCGCCAGTGGTCGGAACACCACATGAACTACGCCTCCCGATCCGATCCCGTGATACCTATAGCGCGCCTTGTAGAGCCAGTAATACGCCGCGATATAACACACCAACAAAAAAGAGATGGTGATCATCCACGGCGTAGCGCGTTTGAGGTTGCTCATATGATGGATGGTTAGCGATCCAGAGGACAGAGTCAAGTTTGCCGGCGGGCAAGTGCTACGCCTCCACCAGCAACAGCGCGTGATGGCCGCCGCGCACCCAGGCGGGATCGATGCGTTGATCGAAGGTGGCCAATTTTCCGCCCCGTTTCACGGCGAGTGCCAGCAAGTAGCAGTCGGTGAGGTGCTTGGCGGGTGGGAGAGTGGGGAAAAGCTTGGTATCGCAGAGGGAGACATCATCCGTCCAGAATTGGTGGCCGGGGGTGGATTGCCATTGTCGCAAGGTTTCACGAGCGATCTGCGCGCTGCCGGGACAATTAGGGAACGACGGGTGTCCGATGATACGCATGAAGCCATTTTCTGTGATGGGGCAGGTAGCCCAGCCTTTTACCGCATATTTTTGGAAAAATGATTTCGCCGCCTCATGAAACGGACTTTGAGGATCCGCCATAAAGATAAGAACGTTGACGTCGGGTAAGATAATCATTTTGTCCAAGGTCCCATGGCGCGCTCGGCGTCTTCGCGGTCGATTTCTTCCTGAATCGCATCCAATTGTTCCATCGTGACGCCCTTGCCCCCTCTCTTCTTAAGCACCAGCATCCCCAGTTCATTCATTTCCAGCGGGCTATCTGCTGGCAACACGAGGGGAGGGGCGATTTCCCGGCGCAGCGCGTGCTCGACCATGGCCTTGAGCGTGATGCGACGGCGCGCCGCCACCACCTTTGCTTCTGCGAGCAAATCATCGGGCAAATCCAGTGTCGTTTTCATAAACAAGGTGACAATACAGGAATATGGGTGCTTAGCAAGCTTAAACTGTATCCGATGCCTAGAGATGCCGGAGAGCCGGGCTCGGCAGAGGAAAATCTCCCCTATCGCGAGCGGTATCGGCTTTTCCACTCGACAGATCGCCGTCATGCGCCATCGTTTGTGCCGCATGAAACTTCTTTTCCGTTCCCTCTGTGCCTCGGTTTTTCTACTGCCGTTCCTTTCCGCCAACGCTGCGGAGGAGCCCGCCCATCCGCTCAAGCCCATGCTCTGGAAAATCGAGGGCAAGGGGCTGACCAAGCCGAGCTATCTTTTCGGCACCATTCATCTCGGCAGCGGTCCGCTGGGAAAACTCCATCCCACAGCGGAAAAGGCGTTTCAGGAATGCGATGTCCTTTACACTGAGATCCCCAGTGATGAAAAAACCCAACTGGCTATCACCCAGCAGCTCGTGCGCAAGGACAACAAGACCCTGGTGCAGTCGATCGGCGAGAAATTGAAAAACCAAGTGGAAACCGAACTCCAGGCCATCAATCCCGCGCTCGACATCACTCCTTTTCAGCCCATGAAAACCTGGGTCATGGCCGTCAGCCTGCCCATGCTGAAGGCACAGCTTGCCGGCGAGGAATCCATGGATGCGACCCTGTGGAAAAGTGCCGAGGAGGCAGAAAAGCAGACCGACAGCATAGAGACCGCCGCCAGCCAGCTCGGGCTCTTTGATCAGTTCAACGAGGAAGAGCAAATCATCCTGCTCGGCGAAACCGTGCGCCTCATGAAAGAGGACCGTGCCGCGAAAAAGGACAGCATGCAAATCCTGATCGATGCCTACGTCTCCGGCGAGGTCGATGCCATCAAGAAAGAGATGGACAAAGGCATCGCCGAGATGGCGAAAGGCGAGCACAAAGAACTGGGCGAGCGTTTCTATCAGAAACTACTCACCGACCGCGACCGCAGCATGGCGGAGACGATCGCTAAAAAACTGGCGGATACACCAGCGAAGTGTCACTTTTTCGCCGCGGGAGCTGCTCACTTCGCAGGTGATGTGAGCATCCGCAGCCATCTGGAAAAACAGGGCTACAAGATCACTCGCATCGAGAAGTGATACAGCTCCGCGCGGAGTCGGGCAATCGTGCGGCGATTAGTTCGCTGCGCGGGATGCCGTGTCCGAGATGGCGCCACCTGCCCGTTGAACGTCGTTGCCGAAGCCTTTGATGGTTCCGCAGGAGTTAAGCAAGCATACGGCCGCAGCCACAACAGTCATCCAAATGGTCGTTTTCATAGTGTGTTGGTGAGGCGGAGATTGTATTCACAATGGCAATTCCGTCAATTAAAAACATGGCAAATTGCGCAAAAACGCACCGCGCGGGATGAGGTCATCGTCATATGCGAAGAAAACAGAATGCCGCGCCCGCCCCCGCCCCGCCAGGTCCCCAGACCGTATCCCGCGCATAACTCCATTTTCTGCTTGCATTTTCAAGAGTTTCGTGTTGTAACACGCGCCGAAGAAGCTTCCGACGTAAGAAAGGAGTGGGTAATTACCCACTCTTTTGTGTCTCGGGATGCCTCGTGTGACTTATACTATTCAACTGCCAAGCGAACAGACGACCATGACAAACGACATCGAAGCCTTGATCGATTATTACGAGAGGGAGAAAGCCATCGACCGCAGTCGGGTGATCGCGGCCTTGGAGTATGCCTTCTGTGCGGCCTATCGGAAAATGGTTCCGGGAGCCGAGCACATTGAGACATTGCGTGCTGACATCAACGTCAAAAAAGGCGAAACGAAAATTTTTGCCACACTCACCGTAGTGGCCGATGACGACTATCAGGATAAATTCAACGAGGTACCGCTCAAGGTGGCCGTGAAAAAAAATCCGGACGCTGTCGTGGATGACAAAATCGATTTCAACGTCACGCCCAAAGACTTCGGCCGCATCGCCGTGCAGACCGCCAAACAAACCATGCAGCAGCGCCTGCGCATGGCGGAAAAGGAAATGTTGTTCGAGGAGTTCAAGGACCGCGCCGGTGAGATCGTCTCGGGCGTGGTGCATCGCTTCGAGCGCTCGGATGTATACATCGATCTCGGCAAGTTCGAGGCCATCATGCCATCGCGCGAGCGTGTGCCGACCGAAGAATACAATATCAACGACCGCATCCGCGCCTACGTGGTGGCCGTGGAAAACGAAGGCCGCGGCCCCGAGGTGATTCTTTCCCGCAGCCATCCGCATTTCGTCCGCCGTCTGTTTGAGGCGGAGGTGAGTGAAATCGCCGATCGCACCGTGGAAATCCGCGCCATCGCTCGCGAAGCCGGTCATCGCACGAAGATCGCAGTCTGGAGCAAGGACGATAAAGTCGATCCCGTAGGTGCCTGTGTCGGCCTGCGTGGTGCGCGCGTGAAAAACATCGTGCGCGAACTCAACAACGAGAAAGTGGACATCATCCGCTGGAGCGATGATCCGAAGCAGCTCGTGGAAGAAGCGCTCAAGCCCGCCGTCATCCGCTCCATCACCCTCGATCCGGAGAAAAAAATCGTGCACGTCACCGTTTCCGAGGAAGATCTCAGCAAGGCGATCGGCCGCCGCGGTCAGAACGCCCGCCTTACCTCTCGTCTCATCGATTGGGATGTGCAGGTGCGCCGCGATGAATCGCAGCAGAAGATGTTTGATGACCGCATCAACAATGCCGCGCACAGCCTGGGCGAGCAGCTCGGTCTGAATGACGATCTGGCGGCGAAGCTGTTCCGCGCCGGTGGCATCACACTCGAATTGGTGGTGGAAATGCCCGCCGATTACATCGCTGAATCACTGGAAATTTCCGAAGACGAAGCCGCCGCGATTTTGACCAAAGCGCAGGCATTGACAGCCGCTCCCTAAGCCCCCACCGAAACGTCGCCACTACCACTGATGCCATCCGATAGCGAAAGCAAACCACCGAAGAAAAAAGTGCTGGACCTCATTGAGGACCAGCCCAAGACCTCGCGCCGCGAACGGCAACGGGAGGCAGCGGCGAAACAAGCCGCCCCCACACCCCCGCCCGCACCTGTGAAAAAGGCGGCGCTCGATATTTTCGAGGATAAGGGCGACAAGAAAAAAAGCTCCGGCATCCGCAAGACCGAGCGATCCGGCAAGTCCGTAGTGCCCACCATTTCCAAAGTGCTCGACAAGGAAGATGCGGACCTGGCCCTGCCGCCATTGCCTCCGCTGCCCGATCTGGCGGCGATTCTGCCGACCATCGCCGCCCCCACCCCTGCCGCGCCAGCCGCCGCAGAGCCCGTGGCCGCCGCCGGTGCCGAAGGAGCCGACGACAAAGTCATCAGCATCAAGCCACCCATCATCGTCGCCGAGCTGGCCGCGCGCATGGGACTGAAGTCGTTCCTGCTGATGAAGGATCTGATCGATCTGAAAATTTTCGTTTCGCCCAATCAGGCGATCGAGCCGGACATCGCGGCGAAAGTTTGTGAAAAACACGGCTTCATCTTCGAGCGCGAGAAGCGCGAAAAAGGTGCGGGCGTGCACAAGCCGGATGAGGTTGTGGTCGTGCCGGAAGCACGGGTGGAAGAGCCCGAGGAATTGCTCAAGACACGCGCGCCCATCATCACCATCATGGGTCACGTGGACCACGGCAAAACGACTTTGCTCGATACCATCCGCAAGAGCCGCGTCGCTTCGTCCGAGGCCGGCGGCATCACCCAGCACGTGGGTGCCTATCAGGTTTTCCACAACGGCCAGCCGATCACTTTCCTCGATACGCCCGGTCACGCCATTTTCTCGAACATGCGCGCCCGTGGTGCCGATGTCACCGACATCGTGGTCATCGTGGTGGCGGCGAACGACGGCGTCATGCCGCAGACCAAGGAAGCCATTGAGCACGCGAAAAAAGCCGGACGCACGATCGTGGTGGCATTCACCAAGTGCGATCTTCCTGCCGCCAACGTGATGCGCGCCAAGACCCAGCTCGCCGAGCTGGGCCTGCAAACGACCGACTTCGGTGGCGATACGGAATTTGCCGAGGTCTCCGCCTACACCGGTGAGGGCATGGAGCATCTGTTGGAGCTGCTGCTGCTGCAAGCGGAGGTCATGGAGCTGAAAGCGAATCCGAAAGGAAACGCCCGCGCGAACATCATCGAGGCACGTGTGGTCGCCGGTCGCGGTGCCACTGCCACGGCCATTGTGGAAAGCGGTACACTCAAGGTCGGCACGCCCTTCATCTGCGGCCCCTTCGCGGGGAAAGTCCGCAATCTCACCAACGATCTCGGCCAACCGATCAAGTCCGCCGGACCCGGCACGCCCGTGGAAA
Organism: Verrucomicrobiia bacterium; assembly: GCA_947462875.1. GTDB lineage: Bacteria > Verrucomicrobiota > Verrucomicrobiia > Verrucomicrobiales > Akkermansiaceae > UBA956. The sequence goes on along the minus strand of CANHQJ010000003.1, from coordinate 58,486 downwards.
TCATCGGCTTCGAGGACATGCCGCACGTGGGTGACGAGCTCGTGGAAATGGAGAACGAACGCGCCGCCAAACGCCTCGCCGAGGAACGCCAGGCCGAGCGCCGCGCCGCCCGTCTGATCAATCCGCTCAAAGCGCGCATGGAGGACATTTTCTCCATGGTCAATGACAGCGCCGGCGCGCAGAAACTCAAGATCGTGCTCAAGTGCGATGTGCAGGGCTCGGTGGAAGCGATCAAGAACGCGCTGGAAGCGATCGAATCGAAAAAAGTCGAGTGCCAGATTCTGGTCGCGGGCGTGGGTCCCATTTCCGAGTCGGATATTCTCATGGCAAGCTCGGCGAATGCCATCGTCATCGGCTTCAACGTGAAAGTCGAGGGCAAGGCCGTGAAGTCGATCAAGACGGAACACGTGCAGGTCAAGCTCTACTCGGTGGTCTATGAATTGATCGATCAGGTGCGCGAGGCGATGAAAGGATTGCTCGAGCCCCTCAACCGCGAGCACATCGTCGGTCTGGCGGACGTGAAAAAGGTTTTCAAACTCACCAAAGGCGTGGCCGCCGGTTCGTATGTCAAGCAAGGCAAGATCCTGCGCAAGGCCCACGCCCGCGTGGTGCGCGGCGGCGTGCCGATCTTCGACGGCAAGATGTCCACGCTGCGTCACTATCAGAACGAAGTGGACGAGATCAAGGTCGGCAGCGAATGCGGCATCCGTCTCGGCGACTTCGATGAATATCTGGAAGGCGACCTGATCGAGTGCTACACCCTGGAGAAAGTGGCACAGGATCTGTAAGATCTGTTAGAAAGAAATTTTCCCCATGTCCCAGCGCCAAGACCGAGTCAACGAACTGCTACGCCGCGAAATCAGCGCGGTGGTGCAGAAGGATTATGAATGGCCCGGCCAACTGGTGACGGTGAACGAAGTGGAGATCACCCAGGATTTCCGCGAAGCGCGGGTGTGGATGAGCATCCTCGGCGGCCACGTGCAGCCGGTGCTGGACAAACTCAACCGCGATCACGGCCGCATCCAGAGCCGCGTGATGAAGCGCGTGGTGCTCAAAACCACGCCCATCCTCAGCTTCCGCCTCGATAGCTCCGCGGCCAAGGGCGTGGACATGGTCAACCTCCTGCAAGAAGTGGACCGCATCCCCAAAGCCCTGGATAGCGAAGACGAACCGTCCGCTTGAATGCGGAAAAAAGCATGGGCGGATGGCCTGTGAGAGCGTGATCGAAGGATGGCATCATCAGAAGTGTAGATCACCACTGTCACTCCAGCTCCCCCAGCCAGTCCAGACGTTGTTGCAGCTTTTGCACGCGCTCGGGGGAGGGGTTCGGATAGAGGATGGGATACCAGGTGCTCATCACGGCGGCGCGGGCGATGAGGCATTGGTCGAGGACCTGGTGGTCGATCGCGGTGCCGCAGGATGCGTAGGCTTGCACGATGGCATCCGCGGTAGCGTGATCGTTTTCTAACAACTTCGCATTCCAGATGACGGAGGCGAGGTCCCATTCGACGGGGCCGGCGAAGGCATCTTCCCAATCGCTCCACAGCAGACCTTGGGTGGTCATGAGGAGATTGCCCATGTGGGCATCGCCATGCAAGGCTTGTTGCGGGCAGGGGGCGAGGGTTTCGATCGATTCGCGCAGATGCCGCGCGAGCAGATCGATGCTGTCGAGAGAGAGAGCATCACGCACGGTCTGTTGTTCCAGGATCGTCAGGCTTTCGTGAAGGATGGCGAGGGAGGGCAAGTCTTCGGAAAACGTTTGCAGCGCCTGATGGCACTGATGCAGTGTGATGCCGATGTCGCGGGGGTGGGGAACGTCATCGATGGCGGTGACGTAGTGCCAGAAATTCATCGCGAAGCCGTCTTGCAGGTGGGCGACGGACGGGAGGTCCGGGTGGAGCGGGATCACCGGTGCCTGCTGCCGGGTGAGGTGGGCGGCCATCGCGGTTTCGCGGGAAAACCAGATCGTGCCCTGGCGCGGGCCTTCGGTATCGGTGACGATGCGGGCGACCAGGTTCTCCGTGAGCCGGACGACGATCGTGTGGGCATCTTGCAACACCTCGCAGCGGTCCGGCTGGACGCCGTATTTCCGGACGCACCGGTTCGCCGCAAGAATCGCAGGTTTCATCAGCGCCTCAGCGACCGGGACGAATGATTTCATTCTGGTCATTCAGCACCACCTTGCGCGCGAGCACGGGGGTTTCCGAGAGACCGAAGGCCATGATGGCGACGCGTTCGCCTTTTTTGATGCGATGCGCGGCACCGCCGTTGATGATGATGTTTCCCGTGCCTGCGGGGCCGGGCTGGACGTAGGTTTCCAGGCGATTGCCCGTGCTGATCGATGCCACCAAGACTTTTTCGCCCTCCCACAGGCCCACGGCTTCCATCAGGTCAGTCGGGATCTCGATGCTGCCTTCGTATTCCACATCGGCGGCGGTGATCATCGCGCGGTGGAGTTTGGATTTCAGAACTTGGTGTAACACGCGCTCAAGCAAGCGCGAGATGTGCGGCTGGTCAAGCTTTCGCTGCGATTTTTTCCCTGCGATCGACATTGACCGCATCGCGGCGGATGGGTAGGCTGGTCGCCGTGTCCGAATCCCCCGTCAATCGTGTAGAGCCAAAACCCCGCCGGGCCGGCAGCCTCGAACGCGCGGCGGTTCTGGGCGTGGTGCTGTTGATCTCCGGGCTGGCGTATGTGCTGGTGCTGGTGTTTCAGCCACAAAATCTCGCTGATATCCGCACGGGAAATGATCCGGTCAATCCGATCGCGGCGCGGGATTTGACCAAGGTGTTTTCCCAATCGATCGAGGGTTCATATGCCTTGCGCTTGTCCGAGGATGAAATCAATGCCTACCTCGCCAAGACCCTCGCTGCCAAACAGGGCGGCGCGCTGGGTGGCATGGTGACGCTGGAAAAAGTGCTGGTGCGGCTGGAGACGGATCGCGCGGAGGTGATCATGGTGCGCAAGATCGGCGGCTGGCCGATGACGACATCGATGTGGGTGGCGGTCAATCAGACGGAAAATGCCAAGGGCGAAATCGAAACGCACATCGATCTCGATGGCGGGCCGATGCCGGTTTTTTCTTTTGTCAGTCGCGGCGGGCGTTTCGGCAAGCTGGTGGTGCCTCAGGGATTTCTGCTGCTGGTGCGCGATTCTTTTGCTGGCCTGGCCGCCCAGTATCCGGAGGAAATCCGGCTCGGCTTTGAGGAAATGTCGCGCATCCGCATCGAAAAAGGCGCGCTCGTTCTCGATCCGCGCTTCGATCAAACATCGGGCCTGATGGATTTTTGAGGCGTGGGGAGAAAGCGCTAATCACTTCGGTATGTTGCGCTGCAGTTCTTCTAACACTTTTTGCACGCGCGGGTCGTGCAGGGCTTTTTCGATGGCGGGATCGCGCAGGAGTTCACCGTAGCGGCGTTCCTCGAGCAGCTTGCGCCATTTCGGATCCTGCAGCATGCCTTGTTCGATGGCATCGGGGTCGGAGACGGGGATGGCGCGGGGAATGTGTTCTTCGCTGGCGAGAGAAATCCATTGCGCGAGTGTCAGGCGCACCGGATCCGTCAGGGGATCGAGCCGCTGCAGCCAGGACGGCGGGATGTGGCGGTCGATCACGTCCTTCCACAACGCGCTGAGGGCGGTGCTGTCCGGATTTTCCACCTGCCGCAGCGTGCCGAGGTGGCGGATGAGCAAGGCGGCGATGAGGCAGAGCAGCGCCGTGGGGATGAGGCTGAAGATCAGAGAAAACCATTTTCCTCCCGAAGATTCCGGCTTGCCCTCCATGGAACCGAAGGGATTGAGCAGCAGGCGCAGGATGTTTCGCAATAGGAACAAGGTGGCCAGGCCCGCGATGGCAGGGATGACGAAGGGCACCCACACCGGCGGGTGAGCAAACAAGAGCTCGCCCCAGCCGGGGGTATGCATCCACACCCAGTACGCCACCCACAAGGAGACGGCCAGCAGTGAGGTATTGACGATGAGTCGAAAAACACCACGCAACAGAGCGATCAAGGCGCAGACCACCGCGATGCCCAACACGATCATGCCGAGACCCAAGTACGGACTGGAGCTAAGATCGGCGATCATCGCGGGTCAGTGGGTGAGCGCGCGCTGCCGCAGCAAGTGATCCGTGAGCACCAGGATCGCCATGGCTTCCACGATGGGCACCGCGCGCGGCAGCACGCAGGCATCGTGGCGGCCCTTGCCTTGCAGCTCGGTGTTTTGGCCATCGCTGGTCACGGTTTGCTGGCTGGTCATGATGGTGGCGGTGGGCTTGAACGCCACACGAAAGACGATGGACTCGCCATTGGAAATACCGCCCTGCACGCCGCCCGAGCGATTGCTGGTGGTGCGCACGGTTTCTCCGTCCATCACAAAGGGATCGTTGTGCTCGCGACCCGTGAGCAAGGTGCCGGCAAAACCGGAGCCGATCTCAAAGCCTTTGGTCGCGGGAATCGAGAGCATCGCCTTGGCGAGATCCGCTTCGAGTTTGTCAAAAATCGGCTCGCCCAGTCCCGGCGGGCAGCCGCGGATCACACACTCGATGACGCCGCCGACCGAGTTTCCTTGGCCACGGATGGCTTTGATATGCTCGATCATCGGCTCCACCATCGCCGGGTCACCGGTGCGCACGATATTGCTCTCGATGGTGGTGGCATCGATGGTGGCGGGATCGACATTTGCTTCCAGATGCTGGATGGATTTCACCCAGGCGAGAACCTCGATGTTCGAGATGTGAGCGCGCAGGACTTGCAGGGCAATCGCTGCGGCGGCCACGCGGCCTATCGTTTCGCGCGCGGAGGCCCGGCCGCCACCGGAGAGCGCGCGGATGCCGTATTTCGCATCGTAGGTGTAGTCGGCGTGCGAGGGGCGATACTTCAGTGCCATTTCATCGTAGGCACCCGGGCGTTGGTCGGTGTTTTTCACCGAGATCGCGATGGGCGTGCCGAGGGTGAGATCATCCTGGATGCCGGATAAAATTTCCGCGGTGTCCGCCTCCTTGCGCGGAGTGACGATTTCCGACTGACCCGGGCGGCGTCGATCGAGCGCCTGCTGGATGATGGCCTGCGTGATGGGAATGCGCGGCGGGCAGCCATCGATGATCACGCCAACGGCGCCGCCGTGGGATTCGCCGTAGGTGTGGATGCGGAAAGCATGGCCGAAGGTGGATGACATGGCAGGATTGTAACGCCTAACCTGCCATCCGCCAAGAGCAGAGATTGTCTGCTTGCGGAGTGCGATGTGGTGCGCGCGGGAGGTGGGGCTTGGGGGGAGAGCCCCGCCTCCGCGAGATTATGGTTGCGCGGAAAATTCCTTGGGATTTTTCGCAATGATGTAGGCGGTGACTTCGGCGATTTGCTTGGGTGTGAGCATTTGCCCCCATGCCTGCATTTTAGCGCCATTCAGACCTTTGGCATCCACGGGGGATCCCTGATTGATGATCTTGAAAATGTCCATGGGCTTGCCACTGTATTCCCAGACGCCATCGTTGAGTGAGCGACCGGGCAGAGGGATTTTCTGATCTCCCGCCATCATCACCGCACTCATGTCGGCACCGTGGCAGGCGATGCAGTTGGTGGTGTAAATCGCCTCGCCGCTGGCGACGATGCCCGCATCCGTGGCCCACGTTTTGACCAATGTCTGGTCATCGAGACTGGCGAGCGTGGCTTCCAGTTCCTTGGCTTTTTTCTCGTACACCGCTTTCATCTCCGCCACCACGACCTCGCGATCGCTGCGCAAATGATGGAGTTGGTAGTAGAGAAACCAATAAACGGCAAACCAGACGATCGCGCCGTAAAAGGTGAACAGCCACCAGTTCGGAAGTTTTTGATCGAATTCCTGAATGCCATCGTATTCGTGTTCGCGCAGGATGACTTCACCCTTGTTCTGGGCGAAGTGTCCACGTTTCGGTTCGGAGGATTGATCGGACATAATATGGTTAGAGAGTTGGGGATTGTGAGGAGGAGGAATCTTCTGCGGAATCAAGAGGAAGCGAGGCCAGGTGCTCGCGATTTTTTTCCGCCAAACGCAAGGCGCGGATGGTGGCGATGACGAACACGCCGAAAAAAATCACGAAGGAAACAATGGGAATCACACTGGCCCAATCATCGAGAATGACTCTGCGGAACATGGTGGTATCTTAGTGAGGTTTGATGGTGGCGGCGGGTGGTTCGAGCGGCATGGCGGCCTTGCGCAAGGAATCGGGATCCAGCGGAGTGGGCTTGGCCCCGCCCTCGGGCGACACTTCCCGATAGGCGCCGAGTTTCTGCATGTAGGCGATCAGCGCGACGATTTTCTGATCGGCAAGGTAGTTGCGCAACTCATCACCTTTCAGCTCCGGCTTGGCTTCGAGATAGACGCCGCCCTGCACCAGATTGGTGGCGATTTCCATCGCTTGCTCGCGGGCCAGTTGTTCGATCTCATCCTTGGTCATGGCAGGCCATGGCACGCCGATCTTCTGTTGCACGGCGATCTTTTTCGGCAGTCCCTTGAAGTCGGTTTTGCTTTCGAACAGCCAGGGGTAGTTCGGCATGTTCGAGCCGTCCGATGTCTGGCGCGGATTGAGGAAATGGTTGTAGTGCCAGATGTTGTCGCGTTTGCCGATGCGCATGTGCTTCGCACCCTGGGCCACGGGGCCGCCCTCGCGCGCCAGATCGGGACCGGTGCGTTTGGAGCCCCATTGGTACGGGTGGTCATAGAGCGATTCACCGAGGTGGGAGAAATCATCCGCAATGCCGGTGCGACCGTAACGCATCACGTCGGGCTTGAGTGTGCGGATCATCTGCGAGTGGCAGTTGTAGCATCCATCGCTGACGTAAATGTCGCGACCCGCCAGCTCCAGCGGCGTGTAGAGCTCCTGCAGGCGACCCTCGATGTTTTTGTCACGATTCACCACCAGCGACGGGATGATTTGCAAGGCACCGCCAATGGCCACCGCGATGAATACCAGCAGGGTGAAGGGAAGGTAGTTTTCAATCAGGCGCTCGTGCCAATTGGCCCACACCTGACTGTTGCGGCGGAAGGTTCTCACCGCCTTGATCGCCAGCAAAATGGCCGCCACCAGAGCGCCGAGATTCGCATGGGCGGGAAGGAAGAACCACAGGCAAACCAGGATGATGCCGAGGAAAATGTAGGCAAGCGGATCATTGACCAGCGATTCACCCCATTTCATGAAGTCCTTCTTCTCACGCGGCAGCACGGCCACTTCCACCGATTCATTCGTGGCCATGCCCGAGCGGGCCGTCATGAAAATATTGACGCCGCAAAGAATGAAGCCCACGAGATAGAGCAGACCACCCAAGGAACGGAGGAAGTATTCCAAATGGATCGACTTGAGAGTTTCCACAAATTCATACTTCAGGGTCGTGCCTGTCGCATCTTCCTGATTGAGCATCAGGGCCTGGGAAATGCCGGCCGTCCACATGGCGGCCACATAGATCAGGATGCCCACCAGGCCGATCCAGAAGTGCATGTTGGCCAGGCTGATGGACCACAGTTTCGTTTTCCACAAACGCGGTGCCAACCAGTAGAACAAAGCGGCCGCCATGAAACCGTTCCAGCCCAACGCACCGGAGTGCACGTGACCGATCGTCCAGTCGGTGTAGTGCGAAATGGCATTGACCGCGCTGATGGACAACAACGGACCTTCAAAGGTAGCCATGCCATAAAACGTGATGCCTGCCACGAAGAACTTGATCACCGGATCGGTGCGCAGTTGCCCCCAGGCACCGCGCAGGGTCAGGAGACCGTTGAGCATGCCACCCCACGAAGGAGCCCATAGCATCAGCGAAAAAAGCATGCCCAGTTTCTGCAACCAGTGCGGCAGGTCGGTATTGAGCAAATGGTGAGGACCGGCCCAGATGTAAATGAACACCAGGGACCAGAAGTGCACGATGGACAGACGATACGAATACACCGGACGATTCGCCGCCTTCGGCAGGAAGTAGTACATGATGCCGAGAATCGGCGTCGTCAGGAAAAACGCCACCGCATTGTGACCATACCACCACTGCACCAATCCGTCCTGCAAGCCGCCGAAGATCGGATAGGAATGAATCCAGGAGGTCGGGATCGACAGGTGGTTCACAATGTAGAGCATGGCGATGGTGATGATCGTGGCGATGTAGAACCACAGCGCCACATACAGGCTCGGCTCATTCCGTTTCGCGATGGTGAGGAAGAAGTTGATCGCAAACACCACCCAGATCAGCGCCACGGCGATGTTGATGGGCCAGATGAGCTCGGCATATTCCTTGCCGCGGGTCAGACCGGCGGGCAGTGTGATGGCGGCCGCCACGATGATCGTCTGCCAACCCCAGAAATGCAGGCGCGAGAGGAAATCCGATCCCATGCGCACCTTGCACAGCCGCTGCGTCGAGTAATAAACGCCCGCGAACATCATGTTGCCCACGAACGCGAAAATCACCGCATTGGTGTGCAGGGGGCGCAGACGGCCGAAGGTGAGATAGGACAGGCCCTCGCCCTTGAACAGGCCGAAGCTGAACGCTTCCAGGAATTTCCCGTTCATTTGCCACCAGGAAAGCTGTGTGGCGATGATGACACCCACGAGCATGCCCACGATGCCCCAAATGATGGAGGCGATCATGAACTGGCGGACGGAGGTGTCGTCGTAGGTTATGGTGGTGTTTGTTTTTACTAGGATCATAGTAGTTTAGGCGGTGAATCAATGGGGTGGTTTTTGTTCCAGCGGGAGCAGCGAGTCACGCTCCGGTGAGGAGCGGCGCGACGAGCGCACCTGGCCGAGAAAGCAGAGGATGAAAATGCCCCCCAGACAGGCGCTGATGAGGATGGTGAGGGCGAGAACGTTCATAAAAGAGGAAGTCAGTAAATGGGATGGAAACGGAGTTGTCTCAGCATCATCGCTGATTGAGTGTGCAAATCTTTTCACGCCACATGAGGGCGGCGGCAGTTGCACTGGAGCCATTCGAGATAGACATCGGCGATGATCGGGGCGAGGCAGCGCTCATCGAAACGCGCGGCATTCAGATGCATGTGGCAGTCCTTGTGCACGGTGGAGAGGGACACGTGGAACACGCCATCGATTTTCTCGGTGGCGGCACTGGCATGCGGCGAATCCAGCACCACATGCCCGTGCAGCGCCAGACCCTTGATCACCTTGCGCAATCCGCACGGCCCGGTGGGCGGGCATTTCTCACAGGGCTGATCGACCCCCAGCAAGCGGCGCTGTGCGGCATCCGCGGCGATGGCATCGATCAAGTGCGGCGGCATCGCCATCCAGTGCCCGGCGGCCTGATCGTCATATTCATTCAGGTAATGCGCGATCGCCGCGCCCAACGCAGGAAAAGAACCGGCGCCGTGGAGAACGATCACATGAGGATACGTGGTGAGATCCGGTTTGCCATCCAGCAGCCAGTGATGGAAATCCGAGAGAGTGTGGACAAGAGTCATGCTGGCATTGTGCCAATTTTTTTTCGCAACGCTCCGCGCAGCTTGTGGAAAATTATGCGTATTTTCGCGAAATCGGCACCCCGGACCCTCCAAGATGAGCCACACTCATTCGAATGAGCGCTTGCCCTGCTGCACGCCTTGAGGCATCTTTTTTTTATGAAATTCCCGCATTCCCTGACCAGTCTCGCTATTTTCACCGCGTTTTTTTGCGCACCGCTCCATGCCGAACAAACGTATGCCATCCTGACATGGAAACAAACGCAGGCCCAAGAAGCGTGGAAGGGCGTGATCGAGGCCCTGGCAAAAAAACACAAGGCCACCGTCATCGTTTGCGATCAGAATCTCAGCGAGGCACTGCCCGCCTTGCAAAAAAATCACCCGCGCGACGTCGCCGTGGTGGGCACCTGCGAGCAAGTCGATGGCAAGTTCATCAATCAATTCCACCAGCTGATGCGCCGGATCGATGCCGATCCCTACACCGATGCGCGCTGGGGCGTGATCACCGGCCGCACGGCTGACGATGCGATGAAGATTGTCAACGAGGTGAAGCCCTTGGAGATCCGTCGCACCGTTTCCGGCACGCGCATCGCCACCAGGATGTGCGAGGAAGCGGAGTGCTTCGATGAACTGGTGCCCCGCGGTCACTCGATCAAAAAAGGCAACGAGCTCGAAAAAGAACTCGCGCTCGATGACGCCGATAGCATTGCCGAGCTGGCCACGGCTTTTGCCGACCCGTCCACGCAGCTCATCATCACGTCCGGCCATGCCACCACCCGCGATTGGCAACCGGGCTTCCGCTACAAAAACGGCTCGTTCCACTCGCGCGATGGTGTGATCTACGGTCGCGATCTGCAGCGCAAGGAACACCCCGTGCGCAATGATACGCCGAAGGTCTATCTCCCCTGCGGCAATTGCCTCATGGGTCTCGTCGATGGCACGGATGCCATGGCCCTCGCCTGGATGCAAAGCGTGGGCGTGCGCCAGATGGCCGGCTACGTCGAGCCCACCTGGTATGGCTACATGGGCTGGGGGCTGATGGATTATTTCGTCGAACAACCCGGCCGCTACACCTTCGCCGAGGCCTTCATCGCCAATCAGCTCGCGCTGGTGCATCGGCTGGAAACCACCGCGGATCTGAGCGCGATGGATCGCAAAGGCCTGGTCTTCGATCGCGATATGGTGGCTTTCTACGGCGATCCCGCATGGTCGGCAAAAATGGCAGCGCGACCTCTGCCGTTTTCGCAAAAAATCACCCAGACCGCAGAAAGCATCGTCATCGAGATCACACCGCTCGAAGGAGAAAAAAGCTACGAACCCATCGACACCAACGGCTCCCAGCGTGGCGGCAGACCTTTTGTGGCCTTCCTGCCCCAGCGCATCGATACCACAAAATGGGAAAACGCCACGCACAAGGACGCCGTGTTAGGCGATGACTTCGTGCTCATTCCGCGCCCCACCCCCGGCACCAAAGCGCAGCCGATTTGTGTGGAATGGCGGCGGAAATAAATCCGCATTGTCAACCGTGCCCCGCTTTGCCATCTTCCGGCATGGACGAGACAGCGGCAATTGGCATCATCGGCGGCAGTGGATTGTATGAGATCGATGGCTTTGAAAAAACCGACGAGCGTGTGATCGAGACACCGTTCGGCGCTCCGAGCGATGCCCTCATCGGCGGCACGATGGCCGGGCGGCAGATCTGGTTTTTGCCCCGGCACGGGCGAGGACATCGCCTCCTGCCCACGGAAATCAATCACCGTGCCAACATCTGGGCGCTGCGCAGTGTTGGTGTGCGCTGGTGCATTTGTGTCACCGCCGTGGGTAGCCTCAAGGAAGAATACCACCCGCGCCATGTGGTGCTGCCTGATCAGTTTTTCGATCGCACCAGCCGTCGCGAGCACCATACGTTTTTCGGCAAGGGCATCGTCGGCCACGTCAGCTTCGGCGACCCGATCAGCAGCGGTCTGCGCGGCATCCTGCGCGATGCCGCCACGGCGGAAAACCTGCAAGTGCATGATGGCGGCACCTACGTCAACATGGACGGCCCGGCTTTTTCCACGCGGGCGGAGAGCGAGACGAATCGCAAGCTCGGCTTTGACGTCATCGGCATGACCAACCTGCCCGAGGCGAAACTCGCGCGCGAAGCGGAGATCGCCCTCGCCACCCTGGCGATGATCACGGACTACGATTGCTGGAAAATCGAAGAAAGCGCCGTCACCGCCGAGGCTGTGATGGGCCATCTCCATGCCAACGTCGCCGCCGCCAAGGCCATCATCCGCCGCGCCGTCGCTCACATCCCGCAACAAGCCGATTGGCCCGAGCATCGTTCGCTCGATGGCGCCATCATGACACCGCGCACGCTCTGGCCCGAGGCACAGGTGCAGGTGTTGGGAAAAATTTTGCAGCGATTCACTTGATTGTCAGCGCATCACGCGTAGGATGGCGTCATGAAAAAACTTGTCGTGATAGCACTATGCGCCGCCGGAGGACTGCTCATCGCCACCAGCATTGCACAGGAAAACGCCAAAAAAGAAGTGATGAAAACGCAAGAAACAGCACCCGTCCCGCCTGCGGCAAAAGTGGAAAAAACCGATGCCGAATGGAAAGCCATTCTCACCCCCGAGCAATACCGCGTCCTGCGCCAGGCGGGCACCGAGCCCGCCCACAGCGCGGTGTACAAACAATTCAAGGAACAGGGCGGCGGCACCTACTACTGCGCCGGTTGCGGCGCGGAACTGTTTTCCTCGAAACACAAATTCGATTCCCACTGCGGTTGGCCTTCCTTCTACGATGCCAGCGACAATAAAAACGTCATTCTTAAGGACGATCTCTCCTACGGCATGATTCGCACGGAAGTTCTCTGCGCCAAGTGCAACGGTCACCTTGGTCACTTGTTCAAAGGCGAGGGCTTCAACACCCCCAAGGACCAGCGCTACTGCATCAACGGCGTGACACTGCTCTTCGTCCCCGAAGGCGGCAAAAAACCAGAAGTCAAAACGCCCGCCCCCGAGGAGAAAAAATAGCCCGTTCCATCAGACCAACTGATGGAACCAGCCCTTGCGGTATTCTTTCGTCAGGAATCCGTTCGCCACATCGTTGTTGGTGAACTTCATTTTTTCACCGTCGTAGATCAGCTTCTCATTCACCTTGCCCACGCGCAGGGCGATGTTTCCTAACAGAATCGATTCCGTGAACGGCGCGGCGTAGAGGAAATTCGATCCCGGCGCATCCCAGGCCTTTTCTCCCTTGCAGGCCCGCTGCCAGTCCATGTACTGGCCGAAGTCGCCCTCGCCATCCGGATTGCGCGCCAGGAGTTCGGGTGGCTTGCCGAGCGGATTGTTTTTCTTTTCCTCTTCGGTCTGTGCGATGCGCGAGACATCGCCGTAGCTGCCCTCGACAATCAAGTCGTGCTTGGTGCCGAAATACACATTGCCGCTCGCTGCAAGCTTGACGCCCGGCGCCAGTTTTTCCGGACGTCGCATGCGTTCCGAAGCCATCACCTCCACGCCGTCCTTCATCAACTTGCCCTCGTACCAATAGATCACCAGCGCCGGGCGTGGTTTGCCATTGGGCAGAGTCCCCGCCGCATAGGTCCAGCGGAAGATCGCGCCTTTCGGAAACATCTCCGTCGTGTGCCCGTGAATTTCGACCACCTCCACGCTCTGGGGCAGGCCGAGATTCATCGACCAGAAAATGCTGTCCATCGTATGGCAGGCCATGTCCGCCAGCGCCCCGCCGCCGAAGTCATACCAGCCGCGCCAGTTGAAATCATGATAGACGCGCTTGTCCTTGAACGGCCGCAGCGGAGCGGGCCCCAGAAACAGATCCCAGTCGAGATTCGCAGGTACGGGATCCTCCCCCGCCGGGCGCTCTAGCCCCTGCGGCCACACCGGACGGTTCGTGCAGCAATGGATTTCCGTGATGTCTCCCAGCATGCCGCTGTTCACGTATTCGTAAATTTCGCGGTTGCCGCGCCCCGCATGTCCCTGATTGCCCATTTGGGTGGCGAGCTTGAATTTTTTCGTAGCGCCTAACAACTGCCGCGCTTCCCATACCGTGTGCACCAGTGGTTTCTGCGTGTAGACATGCTTGCCGCCTTCCATCGCCAGCGCGGTGGGGAGATAGTGATGGTGGTCCGGCGTGGAGATCATCACGGCATCGATGTTCTTCATCTCCTTTTCTAACAAAATCCGGTAATCCTGGTAGAAACGCGAGTCGGCCCACATCTTCGGCACGCCGCCCTGGCGTTTGGTATCCACATCGCAATGGGCGACCACGATGTCACCCGCCTGTTTCACCATGTTGATGTGAGCGCCTCCTTTCCCGCCCGTGGCGATCAATGCCACGCGCAACTTGTCGCCCTTGTTCTGCGCGTGAACGATGGCAGGAAAACCGAGAAAGCTGGCAGAGGCCGTGCCGGCCAGTTTGAGAAACGAACGACGATTGGATGATGGAGTCATAATGATGCTGGTGAACATCACCACTACGATGCCGACACGCCCGGTATTTCGGGAAAATGTTTTCTTTGGCGGGGCATCTCTTATGCTTGCGAAAAGCCGCTTCTGCGGGATGATAGCGTCGTTGTTTCCATGAACGAGACTGTGAGTGCAAAAAAACCATCCGTAGGGCAAAGACGTTGGCAGCGCTGGGGCATCGGTTGTTTGCGTTTGGCGGTGATCGTCGCGGCGATGTGGTGCCTGTGGAGCAAGCCGGCGGGGGAAAGCATCGATCCCGCTGCGTATCTCTCGGCGGGCAAGGAAGTCTATGCGGACGCGTATGAACTTGGCGATGCCACCGAAGGATGGTATCCGCTGCTCACCGCGGGGGGCGAGTTGTTAGGCTGGCTGACCACCACGAATCCGCAAGCGAGGCAGGTGCAGGGATACGCCGGACCATCGGAGTTGCTCGTTGTCACGGATGCGCAGCGCCGGGTCAGGCAGGTGCGGCTGTGGCGCACGGCGGATACGGCGGGACATGTCGAAAAAGTGCGACGCGATCAACGCTTCTGGACACAGTGGGACGGTCGCACGGAGGCCTCGCTGGGACTGTATGAAAATCCCTATGTGGTGAGCGGCGCCTCCCTGACCAGCGAGGCGATGGCGCGCGGCGTGGCCGCCCGTTTCGGCGCGACGGGCATGGACCAGGTATTCGCCCGCGAGCTGACGCTCGCCGAGGTGAAGCCCTGGTTTGCCGCCGCGAATACCATCGCTGTAACGGATAAGGACGGTTGCTACGAGGTGCGCGATGGCGAAAAACTGTTAGGTCGCGTCCTGCGCAGCTCGCGCATGGCGGTGGCGGTGCGTGGCTTCAACGGCAGCTCGGATGTGTTGGTGGCGCTGGATGCGGATGACACCAAAGTCCTGGGCGTGGCCCTGCTTCAAAGTCGTGATAACGAACCGTATGTCACTGACGTGAAAGAGGAGCTGAAGTACACGGATGGCTTCGCCGGAGTTCCGTTAGAAAAGATTATGGGTACGGCGGATCACACCGACCTGCTGCTCGTCAGCGGTGCCAGCACTACGGCGATGGCTGTGTTCGGCACCGTGCAGGAAATGCTGCGCCGCTATCAATGGAAACAGACGAGCGAGGCGATCCCGTGGCGTATGCCCTTGGGCCTGCTGTGGCTGGCTGCGGGCGTCTGGCTGGGATTCCGTGGTGGCAAAAAATCGCGCGCCGCCTTCGCCTGTTGTTCGGTGGCCGCGGGTTTGGGACTGGGATGGATGGTCGGGCAGGATCAATTGCTAGGCTGGGGGCAACATGGATGGAAAGCGTTGCCCGCGATGCCGCTGCTGGTCATGACCGCTATCGCGCTCGTCATTCCCGCTTTCACCGGGAAGAACGTCTATTGCAGCCGCATCTGCCCTCATGGTGCGGCGCAGACGCTGGCAGGCATGGCATGGAAAAAACGCCGGGCGCTGCCGGCGAAGGCGCACCGGATTTTTTCCGCCGTTCCCTGGTTGACCTTGCTGGCGATCTGGGCGCTGGCATTGGCAGGCAGCCGGTTGCCTTTCGCACATGCGGAACCGTTCGAAGTCTGGAGCACGGGATTCGTCGCGCTGCTGCCCGCCGCCATATTTACTATAGGTATAGTAGTATCTTTTTTTCTGCCGCAGGGCTACTGCCACTATGGCTGCCCGACGGGTGCCTTGCTGAAATTTCTCACCCATGCGCCGGGCCGCTGGACGCGGCGCGATTCCATCGCCGCAGGCTTGGTGGCGGTGGCGTGGTTGGTTACGCTTTTCTAACATATTTTTCGCCCATTCGTGTCCCAGACCAAACGCATTTGTCTCGCCCTCCTGGGCATCGCGCTGCTTCTTGGCTATCTCGCCGTGCGCGGCAAATCATGGGGCATCTCCCAGTCGATGGGCAACGCGATGGGCTGCCGCTGGAAATTGACATGCCGCGGCGTCAATCTGAATGACAGCGATATTCCGAACGAGGTGAGTGATTTGTTGGAACACTGGGAACAGGTCATGAGCACGTGGCGCAAGGACTCCGATCTCAGCCGCTACAATCGCGGCGAGCCGGCCAGCCCCGATCTGCAGCGCGTGCTCGCGCTGGCGGAGGCCATGCGCGTGGCCACGGATGGCGCGTTTGATGAGCGGATGCTGGAGCAGGTGAACCGTGTCGGATTTGCTCCGAAGGGAAAAGGCGTGGACCTCTCCGCGATCGGCAAGGGCTTTGCCGCCGATCGTGTGGCGGAGCATCTGCGCGCCCGCGGCATCAACGATTTTTTGTTTCAGATTGCCGGAGAAACCATCGCCGGTGATAAGGCATGGGACGTGGGGATCGAGGCCCCCGATCCCACAACACGGACGGTAACCAAAACGATTCGCCTGCAAAACCGCGCGCTCGCGACCAGTGGCAATTACCGGCAATTCGAGAAAACCGAGCGCGGCATCGTCTCGCACATCATCGATCCCCGGACGGGCGAGTCGGTGATCCGTCCTTTCAGCGCCGTGACCGTCATTGCGAATGACTGCGCCACGGCCGATGCCTGGGCCACGGCACTGTTTGTCCGCGGTGTACAGATAGCACCTCCTTCCATCGAATTTCATTGGCAGGAACCGCCCCCGCATGTAGATTCCCGATGAAATAACCCTGTCATGAAAACCATGCGTCTCTCGTTCATCGCCACTCTTCTGCCGTTTTTCTGCCCCGCGCAGGCTCCCACAGCGTTTGAAGACCCCGTCGTGATCCAGGCGAAAGACCTGCTGCCGCAGGAATTGCTCGTTGGCACTTACCACCGCGTGCGCGATCAGGTGGTGACCGATGGTTATATGGCCCACTTTGAGATTGATACCGACTTCGGCGTCTTCAAGGCCGTGGGAGTCCCGCAACTCAAGGCGCGCATCGTCGAAGCCGAGGCCATGCGCAAACTGGCGGAGACCTCCAAGAGCGACCTCTTCGCCGAGGGCATGAAACGCTCGGTCACGCAACCCATCGATGCCGCCAAGAACATCGTCACCAAACCGGTGGAATCGATCAAAAAAGTCCCCAGCACCGTCGGGCATTTTTTCAGCAAGGTCGGTGCATCGATCGAGCGCGGTGCGAGCAAAGCGCAAAACCGCGATGCGGGCGGCGGCGATGCTTCCGCCACCCAGGGCAGCGGGCTGAGCTCCGCCACGGGATTTGATAAGGCTAAACTCGATACCGCACGGCAACTGGGCGTGGACCCGTATTCGGACAACCGCCGCCTGCAGGAGGAAATGGACAAAGTCACCTGGGCCTTTTTTGCCGGTGGTCTGCCCTTGCGCATCGTCGCAGCCACCGCCTCCGCAGGCGTCTCACTGGCAGCGACAAAAATGGTGGGCATTCCCGAGGAAACCTATTCCCTCACGGCTTCCGAGCTGGCGCTGCGCGACAAACAGGCTCTCACCGCCATGGGTGTGCGCGGTGAGGACATCGAAGCTTTTCAAATCCAGCCGTATCTCAGCATCACCCGCCGCCACCGCATCGTCAAATCACTCGAAGCCCTCGACGGCGTGAAGGGACGCGGCCGCATCATCCTGCTCGCCAATGCCTGCGATCAAGCCGCGCAGGTCGATTTCCTCGTGGCATCGCTCGCGATGATGGCCCAGCGCCAACGCGATGGCGCGGCCCGCTACAGCGAGCTGGTCGTGCTGGGCCGCCTGCCCGGCGTGATGACCGCCACCGGGACACTGGAAGTGCCCGCACCCGTCGATCACGTTACCTGGACCGAACAAGTCGCCACTTTTGCGCAGCGCGATGATCTCGGCACGGCTCCGCGCATCTTGATTCACACGGGTCAGCTCTCACCCGCCGCCACCGCTGGATTTACCGCCGCCGGATGGAAAACGGTGGCCGCGACTTATCCGTAACGCCGTCATCCAGCACGCATCACTTGCGTCCGCGGCGGACCTTGCGGGCGAATTTGACCATCGCCTCTTCCTGTTCCTCGATGCGCTTGACCAGTTCCAACTGCGTGCGGCAGCGATCCAGATTGTGATGCTCGCGGTGCGTTTTGAAATAGACATCGCCCTCAAGGTAATCCGTTAGGAAACGGATGCCGATTTCGAGCGTGATGAGTTTGCCGGAAAACGCCAGATGATCGACCTCGATGTCATTGATGAAATCACCTGCCGAATCGAGATAGCCTTCCACCAGTGCCTCATACATCGGCATGCGCATTTGCACCTTGCTGAGATCGGTTTCGTCCTCCTCGGCCGGGCTGGTGGCGGTGCGCAGCAGATCGCCGAAATCGTAGAGCGATAGCCCGGGCATGACCGTATCGAGGTCGATCACGCACACCGCCTCATCGGTCTCAGAGTCGATCATGACGTTGTTGATTTTCGTATCATTGTGGGTCACGCGCGTGGGAATTTTCCCCTCCGCATGGAGTTGAAGCAGCGCGCCGGTAATGCCCTCGCGTTGCCGGATGAAATCGAACTCCTCGCGCACGGAAGCCAGGCGCCCGCAGGGATCGGCAGCCGCCACTTCCATCAGCCGCTGGTAGCGGCGCGGCGTGTTGTGGAAATCGGGAATGGTTTCCTCCAGCTCTTCCGGTGGCAGATCGCTGACAAGATCCTGAAACGAACCGAAGGCGCGCGCGGCTTGATACGCCTGGCGGGTGTTTTCCACCACGTCGTAGGTCTGGCAGCCCTCGATGTAGTTGTAGCAGCGCCAGATGCCGCCGTTGGGGCCCTCGACCCAGAAGCGGCCGCCGCGACCGGGATACAGGTTCAGCGTTTGCCCGCCGAGGTCTTTTTTGACCCGCAGCACCTTCCAGTTGATGTGGCGCGTCACGCATTCCACATTTCGCATCACCGCCAGCGGTTTCTTGAACACATTCTGGTTGATGCGTTGCAAAATGTAACGGTGGCGAGAGCCATCGGGCGATTCATACGTCGCCATGTAGGTGGTATTGATGTGTCCGCTCTCGATTTCGTGACCCTCGACGAACTCCCCCTGGATCGCAAATTGATTGCCGATGTACGAAATCGCCGACAGCACCTCGGCTGTGACGTCTTTGATGGGAGTGATTGTCGGAACCATGGCAATTGCAAATGTTTCACTAGTCTTAAGGAAAAAACGCGACCGATGCAATGCGAATCATGAAAACCTCACAACACTTGCAGAAGAGATCGCGCTGACGCTGGGGTGGATCAGTACTTGCGTGGGCGTTTGGCGGTGGCGCGGCTGCCTTTTTTGGCGGGCGGCTCGTTATCGAACCGGCGTTTGGAGGCCGACTTGCGCGCCGTCTTTTTCGCCATGGGCTTCGCTCCCTTGCGCGCGAATTTTTTCGCGGCAGCGGGTTTCCCTTCGCGGCGGACGAGGGATTTCGGGGCCACGGATTCCGGGTTGGTGCTGGCTTTGAGGATTTCCTCGGGTCCTAACAAAACAAAGCGTCCGACCTCCAAGTCACCGCCCCACAGGGTGCCGATGCGCACGCGCACGAGCTTGAGCACCTGGTAGCCCAGCGTCTCATGCATCACGCGGATCTGACGTTTCGCGCCTTGATCGAGCACCATGGAAATGCGGCGCGCGCTCATGCGACGCAGCGATTTGGCACTGAGTTTGCCTTCCTTCGAGTAAACACCGGAAAGGAATAAATCGAGATGCTCTTGCTGATACGGTTGGTTGCTGGTGACGAGGTATTCTTTTTCGACCTTGTTGCGCGGATGCATCAGGCGTTGCGTGAGGTCGCCGTCATTGGTGAGGATGAGCAGGCCTTCCGAATCGGCATCGAGCCGGCCGACGTGGTGCAAGTGCTGCATCGCCACCGGCAACAGGGTGTAGATCGTTTCGCGACCGAGCTCGTCATCCTTGGAGCAAACCAGGCCGCGCGGCTTGTTGAGCAAAATGGTGGTGGTGCGCAGCATGGTCACGCGCTTGCCATCGACGCGCACGTGATCGCCTTCCTTCACCTGCGTGCCGGGCTTGAGGCAAGGGTGGCCGTTCACTTCGACACGACCTTCCAGAATCAGCGCGTCACAGCCGCGTCGGGAATCGACACCGCAGGCGGCCAGGTATTTGTTCAAACGGGTGGAGTCCATGATCGGAGAAGTTACCAAGAAAAAAGGCGCGGATCCGAGCAGACCCGCGCTTGAGGAAAATCAGTATGGCGAAACGAGGCACCGCGCATGCGCAGCGCCATCGGATTACGCTTCGTGTTTGGTCTTGGGCAGGCCAAGCGGGCTGCGACCTTGTTTCCACTGACCGCGCTCTTTCATGAGCTTCACGCGTTCAAAGCGCTTGAGAACGGAACGCTTGCCACCCACCGTGGAAGCTGATTTGAGACTGTTGTGCTTGGACATAAAAGTGCAGAAGTTGGAGTTGCGGGGCGCGAAGCTAGGAGAATGTCCCCGCCGACGCAAGCATAAAATGGGTTTTTTTAGAACTTTCGCCCAGTCGCTGAATGGTTAAGTTGAGTTTACAAAAAAATGCGTTCCACCGTCCAGTATAGCCCCGTCAGGCCGATGCATGCGGAGGCGATCACACGCATGCGGGCGAAGAGGGGTTTCCGCAACAAGGCGAAGGTGAGCAAAAACGCGATCGCCAGGACCGCGAGTTGACCGCATTCGACGCCGACATTGAACCCGAGCAATGGCGTCAGCAAGCCACCGGCGGGAAGCTCCAGCTCCTGCATCACGCTGGCAAATCCCATGCCGTGCAGCAGCCCGAGGCCGAAGACCAGGCCGACCCGCCAGGGCTTCAGTTCCTTCACCCAGATGTTTTCAAAGCCCACATACGCGATGCTCAGAGCGATGGCTGGTTCGACAATCTCCGGCGAGATGCGGAACACACCACCGACCACCAGACCCAGCGTGATCGAGTGCGCGATGGTGAATGCCGTGCTCTGCCACAGCAGCGGGCGTATCCTGGGCTGCAGGAAAAACAGACCCAGAATGAAAAGGATGTGATCGAGACCTTTGGGAATGATGTGCTCGAATCCCGCGACGATCCACGCCCACAGGCTCGTGCCCACCGTTCCACCTATATCCCCCGATGCGGTGATCTCCGCCAGCCTGGTCGGCACCTTCGTTTCCACGCGCATCACGCTGAGCAATGCCTGGCCCGTTTCCGGCGTGGTGTGCGCTTGCAGCAGGAGATGCTCGTCCGAGTAATCGAGCCACAGCAACTCCAGCGGGCCCGCCATGTCGCGTGGCCATGTGCCGTGTAGTTTCAGCCGATAGAGCGCCGTGCCTTTTTGGTTGGTCGTCCATTGCGGGGGATCGGTGGCGAAATTCAGGAACTCGATCGTGAAGGGAAGCTGTTGTCCGCCGAGCGAAAGCTGAAAACAATCGCGCAGGTAGCCCTCGGCGGTTTCTTTCATCTCCTGATGATCGCCGTGCTCGAGCTGCTGGATCCAATCGATCCCGGCAAAGTTGTAGTCCACGCTTGCGTCGGGAGCACGAGGTCCCAGGCCGGGATAAAGCGTGAATGCCTCGATCTCCACGATGGCGCTCCACTCGCTTTTACCGATCTCCATCTGCGCCTTCACCTGATCCACCTCGTGAGCCAGCACCAGGGCGGGAAACAACACGATCCATAGCAACAGAAACCTCATGAGCCTGAAACCCTGTGAGACTTGCCTTTGCCTGCGATCAGACGCCACTGTTCCCGGGCCTGGCACACTTCGTTTTCTAACAATTCCACGGCGCGCGCCATCGTTTCGCTCAGAGGCAAGCCGAGCGAGCTGAGCGCAATCGCGTGATGAAACAATCCGCTTGCCGTGATCTCCTCGCTACATGCGCCCGCTACCGCCACACAAGGCACGCCAAGCTCGCGACACAGCCGCGCGATGCCGACCGGACCCTTGCCGGAAAGGGACTGGGCATCCAGCGAGCCCTCGCCCGTGATCACCAGATCCGCTGCCGCGATGCGATGCTGCAGATCGCAGACCTGCGCGACCAGGGAAAAACCGGACACCAGATGGGCGTCCGCGAAAGTCAGCAAGCCGAAGCCCAAACCGCCCGCGGCACCCGCACCGGGAGTGTGCGCATGGACTTCCGCATCCGTGACCTGTGTCAGATGCCGCAGCCAGCGATCCAGTTCCTCCACTTGCGCCGGACTCGCCCCTTTTTGCGGACCATAGACGGCACTCGCGCCGCGCTCGCCGCAGAGCTGGTTCTCCACATCACAGGCCACCTGCACCGGCGGCAGTGCGATGCGTTGGGAAAAATCCACACGCGCCAACCTCCGCAGCGACTCAGGCACAGGATCCAGCAAATGATCATCCGCAGCAAAAAATCGCACACCCAGCGCCGCCGCCATGCCGGTGCCGCCATCGTTCGTCGCCGAGCCGCCGAGGCCGACGATGATCTGATCGACCTGATGATTCTCGATGGCATGAAGCATCAGTTCGCCGGTGCCGAATGTCGATGCGCGCATGACATCGCGCTCTAACGGATCGATGCGCCACATGCCGCTGGCCGCTGCCATTTCGATGATGGCGATCGTTTGTCCACCGCGCCGGGCGATGCCGTATTCCGCAACAATCTTGCGCCCTAACGCATCGTGGGCCGGTGCCGTGATCTTCTCCCCGCGCAGAGCGGTGATCATCGTATCGACGAATCCCTCACCGCCATCCGCAATCGGGCAAATGTCGCCATCCCATGCCTCTCCCAAGCCGCGTTGCACGGCCAGGCAGGCATCGATCGCCGAGAGCGAGCCCTTGAATTTATCGCAGGCGATCAGGGAGCGTTGACGGTGTGGTTCAACATTCATGTGCGGCACGATCTTGGCGATGCACCTGATCGGGTGTCAATGCGCCATCACGGGTTATTTCACCCTTTTCCCGAAGGTCTGAAGCGTTGTTTTCAATTCATAGCCATCAGTCGATGAACTGATCTGGACCTTCGTGCTGCGAAAAAAGGGCGATTCCCCCAGGGAACCGATTTCGATCGTGCCTTCAGAGCCGCTTTCCAGCATCAGAGTCGGCATCGTGAGAGCCGCGTCAGACGGCCATTGATCCTGAGTCTTTTTGATGTCTTCAGGGCTCCAGATTTCGCCTTGATTCTGGAGGCGCTTTTCATCGGCGAGCAGAGTCTGCATCCCGGCTTGGTTGATTTGCTGGTCATCCAACGTGAAGGTGCGGCTGGACAGCTTGATTTGTCCCGCAGGAATTTCCGGGTCCCCTGATTGAGGGGTGAGAATGGTGAAAATGCGTTTGCCGTTTGCGTCGCGCTCGCCGGCCATCACCACCGAGTGACCGCGCGGCACGAGAGTGTGGATGACATGTTCATGAAGCAGATCATCATGGGTGAATTCCTCCAGGCCGGAAATGGCATCGTTCGGTTCCGTATTTTTCCCGGTTTCCTCGCGATGGCTGGAAGACAAGGCTCCCGCGGCGGGTGGCTCGGCATCAGCGCCCGGGTGACTTTGGTTTTGCCGACCGTCTGGTTGGGAGGAGTCCGCGGTGATACTTGATTCCCGCACGGAAGAGTCCGGGCGCGCCCAAAACACCACGAGGATGATCAGCGCGATGAGAGGTAGGAGAAAACGAAGAGCTTTGTTCATGGTAATGCCTTGCAGGAGAGATAAAGTCGCGGCTGCCATGATTTGTCGCTGATCTTTTGTCAGTTGAGGACGTGGATCCCCCAAAGGCGGCAGGATCGTCAGGGAACGAGAAAGTCAGGTTGCGTGAAAACGGGTGGACCTTCCTTGGCGCGTGCCGATTGTTTCATCCAGCCGATTTTCCCCTCCTTGGTTTCCACCATCAGATCCGGCAGTGAATCGCGATCCCAGTCGAACGGTGTCATCGACCGCAGGGCATCGGCAACCAGGATCCTGCCCGCGGCATACAGCGGCTCGGAATTCGTATTACTATTTTCATAGTAGATGATTCGCCCTCCCGCATCGAGACAGATCAGATCGAGGTCGTCGTCATCGTCCAGGTTGACGAAATGCGGCGAGCGGATGCCGGAGGAATCAAAATCCTTGCCATCGGCTCGCAGAACAAAGGCGTCGGCATGGCTGCCGTCGGCGCGGCCGTAAAAGATCCGCGCTTTGGCATCGGCGGCAGTCTGCGAGAACACGATCACATCCGTGTGGCCGTCGCCATTGTAATCGGCCAGTGTCCAGAGGCTGGGCGAGGGCGGCGATCCGGGCAACTGAATCTTACGCTTTAGCACGAGCCCTTTCTCGGGATCCAGAGTGTGCTCGCATCCCGGTGATACGAGGTGAATCTTGCCATCAGATAAAGCAACCGTTAGACCCTGCACGGCATCGCCGATGCGTTTGGGCGGGAGGAAATCAGATGCGCCTTTTTGCTTCGATTTTTCATAAACAAAAAGACCGGGTTGTTTACCGTCCGTGATCGAGTGATAAAGGGCGCCTTGGTGTGAAAAGACCACCTGCTCGGCAAAGCCCTGCATGTTCACGGTGAAAGCCACCAACCCGACCGCCCATCGATGTATGCTGCGCCGCATCGACATGACGCGGGCAAACATGCGCATTGATGGGAAAACTCGATTCATGACAATCACAGAAGAAGCCTTTTCTAGCACGAGAAGAGACGCGTGGCAAATGTTCAAGTCGTCATCAGCTTCTTGCCAAGGC
Organism: Verrucomicrobiia bacterium; assembly: GCA_947462875.1. GTDB lineage: Bacteria > Verrucomicrobiota > Verrucomicrobiia > Verrucomicrobiales > Akkermansiaceae > UBA956. The sequence continues at coordinate 34,038 of CANHQJ010000003.1, read as the reverse complement.
ATGAATTCCGTGCTATGTATCAAACCGCAGCATGAATGAATCGTTTCAGGAACCGGTGAAAAAAAAGGTGGGGGGCTCGCTCCGTCGGATTTCTCCGCTGCGCCGAATCGCCATGATGCAACAAAACGCGCTGTTTCTCCGTGGCGGAAAATGGCAAGCACCCGCAGATGATGGAACCCTCGTAAAAAAAGTTGTTGGAGGAGCCCGCAAAGAACCTGTGCGCGAGAAAGATCGTCTGGATGCCAATGCTCTGGAGTTATTGCAAAAGGACCCTCATGCCTTTGATGCATGAGGCTTTCGCCGGTCACTTCTTCGCGGCAGAACCGTTGACAAATTCCTCTTTTGTTAGAAAGCCATTGCCATCTTTGTCAAAACGCGTGAAGCGCGCGGGGGCGTCCTGGGGGTCAGGTTGTTGGCTGAGAAATTCTTCCTTGGTGAGCTTGCCGTCCTTGTCGGCATCGCGACGTGCGAACATCGCCGCGCGGTCCTGATTGGCAGCCGGGCGCTTGGGCGCATCGGCAGCGGCGGCGGCTTTAAGCTGCGGTTTGGCCTCGGGCATGGCTTGGAGACGGGCGGCGAGGGTTTTCACCAGTTCCGCTTGTGACTTGGCGAGGTTTTTGGTTTCGCCGGGATCGGCCTGGTAATCGTAGAGTTCGTATTCCGCCGTGGAGGCATCGGCACCGGGTTTTTTCCATTCGACGAGCCGGTAGCGCTCATCGCGCACCGCACGACCGATCATGTTCTGGCGCGGATAGACGTGCGTGGCAAACTCGCGATGTTTGTCGGCGGTTCCGCGCACCACGGCGGCGAAACTTTTTCCGTCCAGACCTTCGCGCGCGGGCAGCCCGGCCAGTTCGGCGAGAGTGGGATAGAGATCGACGGTTTCCACCAATGCCTTCGCATGAGCCGCTTTGCCGCCGGGGATGGCGACCAGCAGCGGGATGCGGGTCGCTTGTTCGTAGTTGGTGTGCTTGCACCACATGCCGTGATCGCCGAGGTGCCAGCCGTGATCGCCCCACAGCGCGACGATCGTGTTTTTCTCCAGATCGAGTTTTTTCAACTCATCGAGGACCTTGCCCAACTGCGCGTCCATGTAGCTCGTGGCGGCGTAGTAGCCGTGGATGAGATGGCGGGTGAGCTCCGGTGACAAGGGCGTGCTACCACCCGGCATATCGGCGTAATTGCGCAGCTCGCCGCCGAATTGAGGTGCGTAAGAGGGCGCGCCGTCGGGCGGGGTGAGTCGTTCGGGTTGCGGCAGTTTGTTCGGATCGTGCAGGTCCCAGTAACGCTTCGGCGCGACGAAGGGGAGGTGTGGTTTGAGAAATCCGACGGCGAGGAAAAACGGTTGTGTGTCCGTTTTCGCGGCTTGCAGACGACGGATCGCCTCGGCCGCGATCTGGCCATCGCTGTAAGTGTCATCGGACACATTCGCCGCTTCCGTGGCCGCACCGCGCGGCAGTTGATCCGGGCGTTTGTTATCGAACAAGGCACCCTCACGCGTGGGGGCCTGGTTTTCCTTCAGGGCATAGCCGACGGTCTTGCCCTGGAAATGCGGCACATCCCACGAGGCCTTGTCCTCATTGTTGCCGTGACCGACATGCATGATTTTCCCGAGGGCCTGCGTCTTGTAGCCGGATTGGTGGAAATGCTGGGCCATGGTGACGGCATCCGGGCGGGATTGGCGGAAGTTCGTGGCGAGGTCATAGATGCCCAAGGTCTGCGGACGCAGGCTGGCCATGAGGGCGTTGCGCGAGGGCGCGCAGACCGCCTGATTGCAATACGCGCGATCGAACACCACCGCGCGCTTCGCGAGGGCATCGATGTTAGGCGTCTTGGCGAACGTGTCGCCATAGCAGCCGATGGCCGGCTTGAGGTCATCCACGCAGATCAGCAGGATGTTCGGTTTCGCGGCATCGGCCGCCAGCAAGGGAGCGCTGGTCAGGAGAGACAGCACGAGGGATTTCCATGGATTTTTCATGATGGGTTTGTTAGATCAGTTCCGCGTATTCCAGCAAGCCCTGCTTGCCGCCTTCGCGCCCGAAGCCCGATTCCTTGAAGCCGCCGAAGGGCGAAGTCGGATCAAATTTGTTGTAGGTATTCGCCCAGACGACGCCCGCTTTCAGCTCCGCCGCCATTTTCATCGCGAGCGAGCCCTTGTCCGTCCACACACCGGCGCTGAGGCCATAGGGCGTGTTGTTCGCTTTTTCCACCGCCTCTTCCGGTGTGCGGAACGTCAGCACCGAGAGAACAGGGCCGAAAATCTCCTCGCGGGCGATGCGGTGGCTGAGGCTGACATGGGTGAAAATACTAGGCGCATAGTAGTAGCCATCCTTCGGCAGCTGGCAGGGCGGCTGATAGAGCTCCGCGCCTTCGGCAACGCCCGCTTGCACGAGCTCATCGATCTTTTGCCACTGCTTGTGGGAATTGATCGCGCCGATGTCGGTATTCTTGTCCATGGGATCGCCGACGCGCAGGCTGCGCAGGCGGATTTTCAATTTCTGCATCACCGCCGTGGCGATCGACTCCTGCACCAGCAAGCGCGATCCCGCGCAGCAGACGTGGCCTTGATTGAAAAAGATGCCGTTGACGATGCCTTCCACCGCCTGGTCGATGGCGGCGTCCTCGAAAATGATGTTCGCCGCCTTGCCGCCGAGCTCCAGCGTGAGTTTTTTCCCCGTGCCAGCGAGCGCTCTCTGGATGCCCTTGCCCACGGCGGTCGATCCGGTGAAGGCGATTTTTTTCGCGAGCGGATGATTCACCACCGCGGCACCGGTTTCCCCCGCACCCGTGACAAAATTCACCACGCCCGGAGGCAGTCCGGCCTCTTGCAGGATGGTGGCGAATTTCAGGCAGGTGATCGAGGTGGTCTCCGCGGGCTTCAGCACCACGGTGTTACCGCAGGCGAGGGCGGGCGCGAGCTTCCAGGCCAGCATCAGCAGGGGAAAATTCCACGGGATGATCTGGCCGACCACGCCGAGCGGCGCGAGATGTTTGCCCGGCATCGCGCAGTCGAGCTTGTCCGCCCAGCCGGCGTGATAGAAAAAATGCGCGGCCGCCATCGGCACATCGAAGTCGCGCGATTCCTTGATCGGCTTGCCGCCGTCGAGCGTTTCAGCGACCGCGAATTCCCGCGCGCGGTCCTGCAGCAAGCGGGCGATGCGATAGAGATATTTTCCCCGTTCCGCACCCGGCAGCTTGCTCCATGCCGGAAAGGCCGCCGCCGCCGCCTGATACGCGGCATCCACATCGGCGGCACCTGCGAGCGCGATTTCCGCCAGCGGTTTGCCATCGCGCGGGCTGATCGACGCGAAGAATTTTTTCGTCTTGGGAGCCACCCACTTGCCATTGATGAAAAGCGTGTAGCGATCCTGCAACTGCGGCGACGACGTCTCCGGTGCGGGATCGTATTCCCATAAACTTCCAAAAAGCAATTCACGCGCAGGCGTGCGTGTGCGGGACTTGGCGGACATGAGACAGTATCTAGGGCAGCATTCCTCAAATCACAAGACAGAACTGTGTCGGGCTGCGCTAGCCCGCTAGGGTGATCATTTCCGCGGCCACGGCCGCAGCACATCGCTGATCCGGGTGAAGAGTGTGTTCGCCTCTCAGAACAATGGGTCAAGGATTCGGTAAAATCCGTTGCTAGGAGGGTTTCCTGAATAGCGTGTGGCAATCGGGTCGATCAATGTTGTGGACTGTGCCGTTCCCGTGAGATTGGTGCGGATTTTTGTCCAGTTTTGCAGGTCGGTGGAAAATTCAAGTTCGTAGCGCTTTCCCTCCGCGGATGACCAAACGATTTCCACATTGCCTCCCATGCGAGCGACGGAATGGATTTTCAGATCGACTTGGCGGAAAGACACGAACTGCAGGAGCATGCTTCCCGATTGATTTTCCAGAACGAACGTATGGGATGCTCCTTGCGGCGGCGGATTGAATGTGAAGTTGATGGGCAGCTTGTCAGTGGGCAGGTCTTTGGCTTGACCTGAAATACTGAAACCCAAACCAATGGTGGAATCTGGGATGCCGTCAAACGACATGATGCCGGACCTGCTATCAGTATCTCCATCATTGAAGCGCAAGGTGGGTGAGCCGAAAAGATTGGTGGAAGCCGATGCTGTTCCCGATCCTCTGATGACTTTTCCTAAAAACTCCGCACGAAAATCCCAGGTTCCCGCCATGACAAAGTCTCCGCGCATGGAATCCGCAGGCCTGAGGTCGGTGGTGTTGGTTTCGTAAGTCATGTAGCCTTTCACCTGGGTGAGTCGCGGCACTGTGAGGCCGAACGGTTGGCCGGTTACCGTACTTGCTTGCGCGACGTATTCAATCGTGACCCTTGCCGCATGAACCTTGCCATGCAGGACCAACGCTATAAGGAGACCTGCCGTGATGGATAGAAATCGCTTTGTAGACGATGACATGGGTAACAACGAAAGTAGAAATCTCTCGTATCCTGCGGGTCAAGGCTTTTCGGAAAAAATGCGTTATCAGCTTTGCGTCCACGGCCGCAGCACATCGCTGATCCGGGTGAAGTGGGTTTCCTCAAATCCCGCCATGCGTTTGAGGAAATAGTCGCGCTCCAACAGGTTTTCGATGCGGGCGGCCTGGCGGCGGTCGTCGTGATCGATGAGGCCGCGCAGCCAGGCGTACCAGGTGCCGATGGGCACGGGGAAATCACTGCCGTGGAGCAAGCGGTCCGCGTGCACGGTATGGAGGGCATCGCGCAGGATGCCGCTGCGCATGGGGGTGTTCAGCGCGCTGGTATCGGCGTAGAGATTCGGGAACCGGTGCATCATCTGTTGCAGTTCCGTGAAATAATTTTGATCCCAAAAGCTGCTGTTGCTGGCGCAGTGCGCGGCGATCACTTTCACGCCGATTTCGAGCGGTCGGCGCAGGGTGCGCGGGTCCTGGTAGGCGGCATTGGCGACGGGCACCGTCATTTCTCCGCCGGTGTGCGCGAGTAGCGGCAGCCCGGCCTCCGCCATCCGTTCCCAGAAACGATCGTAGCAGGGATCGGAGCAGTGGACGTCGTGGCAATTCGGCAGGAGCTTCAGCGCGCGGGCACCGCGGTCGAGGCAGCGGTCGAGCTCCTCCAGCGCATCGGGCCGCGCGGGGTGGATGGAGGGGGAGGGGAGAAATTCCGGGTGCTTCTCACAGACCTCGAACAAATACTCATTCGGCACGTAAAAGGAGCCGAAATCGCGCTTGCGGCCATCGGCGTGATAAACCTCATCCTGAGCGAGCAAGAGCGCGTGATCGAGCGATGACTCGCGCACGTGCCGGAGCAGTCGCTCGACGTAGATGCGGTCAAAATCCGGATCCGTCACGCTGACAGGCATGCCGATGCTGCGGCGCATCATTTCCCCCATCATCCTGTGCCAGCCGCCCATGCGCATCCAGCAACCGGAGCCCGAGCGACCATTGCCCACGAGGTGAACGTGGCCGTCAATTTTCGGCGAAGGCGTGGTGGTCATCCTGCGATTACCAGCCAAAGACCAACGGCGGGACGATGATGCGGACGTTGTCGGCTTGGCGGCTTTCGGCATCCTCGATGGCGCTGACCAGACCGTTGGTGAATTCCACCACGCGTTTGCCTTTCTCGATCTGCGTCACGCTGACGAGTTGACGGAACATATTGCCGGTGACGGGATCGCGCACCAGCGAGTAGTTTTTCTGCTCTTCGTAATCGATGAACTCCCACTTGCCACTCTGGCCGTCCGGAGTCTGGCGCAGCGAGCTCTTGGTCGGCTGGCCTAACGATTTCGCGACCTCATCGGTGGTCATGCCCATGGCCACATCGTTTTCGGCGATGATCTTGTTCACCTCCAGTTGGCGGGTGTAGAATTTTTTCAAATTCTCGACGAATTGCGGGTCCTTCGATGCAAAGGCCCAGGGGCCGACCCAGCCGGCGATGCCATCGCGCGTGCCCTTGCCGCGGACCTTGTAGGCCTTGTCGGTGATGGCCTCGATTTTCACCTTCTGGTTGGCCTGGATGGTGCCGAGCTTGTTCTTGCCATCGACATCCGAAAACACCGGCGCTTCCTTGATGATCATGAGCTCGATCTGTTTGTCCGGCATATCGGTCAGATAGACCACGCGCGGGTCATTATCGAGCAAGGACTTGCGTTCGCCGCGTTTCGTTTGGGCGGAAAGCGGGAGGATCAGAAACAGGGCGAGGCTCAGTAGTTTCATAAGTGCAACGTAGCGGAAGCTGGAAAAAAGAAAAGGATAAATCTTCGACGCGGCCGCTCGGTATTTATTCGAAGATTTTTTCAGAATCTCAGTTGCAGCCACCGGAAAATTGCAGGACAATGCCCGCCCACCATGCGTTATCCCATTTCCGCCAAACTTTTCCAGACCGCCAAGGAACTCATTCCCGGCGGCGTCAATTCCCCCGTGCGCGCCTTCCGCAACGTCGGTGGCGAGCCGTTTTTCGTGCGCCGCGCCAAGGGCAGCCGCATCGAGGACATCGACGGCAAGAGCTACATCGACTACATCGGCACCTGGGGTCCGGCGATTCTCGGCCACGCGCCCATGGCGGTGATCAATGCCGTGCACGAGGCGGCGAAAAACGGTTTGTCGTTTGGCATCCCGAACGTGCTGGAAGTGGAGATGGCGAAAATGGTCACCTCGTGGGTGCCCTCGGTGGAAAAAGTGCGCATGACCAATTCCGGCACCGAGGCGACGATGTCCGCGATCCGCCTCGCCCGTGGTTTCACGAAACGCGACAAGATCATCAAATTCGACGGCTGCTATCACGGCCACAGCGACTCGTTGCTCGTCGCCGCAGGTTCGGGTGCGCTTACGCAGGGCGAGCCGGATTCCGCCGGGGTGCCGAAAGCCTTTGCCGCCGAAACCATCGTGCTGCCCTTCAATGACCGCGCGGCCGTGGAAGCGGCCTTTGCGAATTGGGAGGGGCAGATCGCCGCCTTGATTCTGGAGCCCTACCCTGCCAACGCCGGGCTCATTTTGCCGCAGCCGGGATTCCTGAATTTCCTCCGCGAAATCACCGCGAAACACGGCACGGTGCTGATCTTCGACGAAGTCATGACCGGCTTCCGCCTCGGTAAGGCGGGCGTGCAAGGACTGGAAAACATCACGCCGGATCTCTCGTGTTTCGGCAAGGTCATCGGCGGTGGATTGCCCGTGGGGGCTTTTGGCGGTCGCGCCGACATCATGGACTGGCTGGCCCCGCTCGGTCCTGTCTATCAAGCGGGCACGCTGAGCGGCAATCCCCTCGCGATGGTCGCCGGCCTGACGCAGCTTCACGAGCTCGACAAAGCCGGTGCCTATGAAACGCTGGATGAAATCGGCGCCTACCTGCAAGCGGGTGTGGAGAAAATTTTCACGGAAAAAGGCATCCCGCATCGCTTCAACCGCGTCGGCTCGATGTTCTGCCTGTTCTTCACCGATGCGGAAATCATCAATCTCGATTCCGTCAAAACGCAGGACCTCGAGATGTTCCGCAAGCTGTTCTGGTCCATGCTCGACAAAGGCATCTACATCGCCCCCAGCCCTTACGAAACCGGCTTCCTCTCACTGGCGCACACCCGCGATGACATTGATGAGACGCTCACCGCGATGGAAGACACCATCCGCGAGTGGTGATCGGCAGGCACGTCTTTTCATTCCATCAGACCATTCGCAGACATTTGCCCGCTTCGGTAATCGACTCACCTTATGCCTTGCTATTTCAGCGATGAAGGGCAGCATGGTCTGGTGCTTTTCAGGAATCGCAATCACTTCTTTTTGTGGCTGACCGGAGTGGTCGTCTGCGCTGTGGGTGGTTGGCGGTTCGGGCATTCACTCAAATCTTGGCAAGCGCCTGACAAAGACTCGCAGTCGGCATCAAGTGCGCACGTGAGTTCTGTGTCAGGCCTCGCTCCAGGGTCGCCGCGTGCCTTGTGGATGGAGCGGATGAAAGCAGGCAAGGTCACTGATTTCCCGCAACTGATCGCGGAATGGGATGAGCTCTTTCCCTACGACAAGAACTATGAAAATGGCATCACGCCGAATGCGGAAGCAGCGCTGCGCTGGGCATACGGCGTGTGGATGGTGAAAGACCTCGATGGTTTTTTGCAGGCGTCGGGTGACGGTTCCTTCTATCCCATGTGGGCGGCCGAGGTCATGGCAGAATTGATGCCTGATACAGCATACGCCATGCTCACGGAGCCTCAGACACGAAAACCTCATGCTTATTTCCTTGAAGCCATATCGGCAGCTCTTGCCGAGCAGCATCCCTTGCTTTACTTATCATGGAATCCTGAGGGGATTAAGGAAATAAGTGAGCATCACTCTACCTCGGATGACTGGGTGGCCGCGATTGCCAGCCTTGCCAAGACCGATGCCGTCGCTGCTGGCAATGCCTGTCTCCAATGGAAAGTGGGAAATCATCCTGATGGGATTTTTACGGCATTTCAAGCGGTTGTGGCTGGGTGGAAACCGAGCCATCCTCCCATCGACGAATGGGTGAATGGCATCGCCGACCCGCAATTGCGCAATTTTGCCAAGCATGCTTGGTTGTGTGTCTTGGCCGAACAGGATCCTCATGCGGCACTGAGGGCATTGGATGCTGCGAAATTGACTCACCACAATGATCTCAATCAAACGGCACCAGGGTCCATCATTTACCATCTTGCCGAATCGGATCCCATGGCAGCACTCAAGCTTCTCAGGGAAACCGAAACCTTCTTCGCACAAGACACTACTTCAATCGATGATCCCTTTGCCGTTTCGAATGTGGCATACGATCCCTTTGCCGATCCACCGCAGGCAGCGCCCGTGACGGAGGAGCCGGAGCCACCGGGAAATCCATTCGAAGAATTTTTCCATGGCAGCATCAGGGACAACGGCATGAGGTTGCGGGTGCTTGCGGCCTTGGCGGAAAAACTTCCCCGTGATCCCGCAGGGCTCATCGCCGGCATAAGGGAGTTGACTGCCGAGGCGGGCGGTGATGCTGCTTGGCAACGCAGTATCACTGCGCAACTGATCAGCAGGGAATCCGGTCACTGGTCAGCAGAAGATTGTCTCGCTGTCGCCGCCATCTGGGCGAGCGATGCCTCCGCTCCCGATGATGACAGCATCCTGGAAAAACTCGCTACCCGAGCAGCGCAGGCGAATCCCGAGACAGCGCTCACGCAACTGCCGCATTTTCCTGGGCAGATGCGCGGCGTTTTGCTCGCAAAAATCATCGCAAACATCCCCGCGTCAGACATCGCACGACGCACCGAGCTGCTGCGGCAACTTCCTCAGGACCAATGGACATCTGAGATCGGTCAAGCACTGGGGCAGCACGCGTCAGACTACGCCTCATTCATCGCCGAAGTGCCTGTAGATCCATCCAAAGGAGCGCTGGATTCCTTTGCCAGCCAGTGGGGTGAAGAGCACCCGGAGGCAGCGGCGGCTTGGCTGAATTCCTTGCCGAACAGGGAGAGTGCCGCCTCTGCGGCAGCAGGGCTCGCGACCAGTTGGTTCCGCTACGATCCCGATGCTGCGATAGCCTGGGCAGAGTCCTTGCCTTCCGGTGCCGTGCGGGATGTGGCGATGAAGAAGAAGGAAGAATATGTCACAAAACACGGCGATTCCTCAGCTCCATAATCATCAGAAACTTCCATGAAACGCCTCATACTCAACGCTACTCCGCTGATCCTTTTTGGGGCATCCGCCATTGGGGCGTATTCGCGTGTTTCGTCGGAGAATCACACATCTTCTGGTGAAATCATTTTCACCGAGCACTCTGCCGTCGGGCCATCAACAAGCCCCGGTTCCATGGATGCGACAAACATGCTGGAACGCATGGGAAACCGGATCATGGCTCACAATCCGCCGCCACCGCGGAAAAACTATGCGGGCGAAGTGATGGTCCAGCTTATGAATCCCGGCTGCTATCCCGGCAGCGGAATGCCAGGTATTGAATACGCGAGGGGATGGGCCGAAGACGCTCCCGAAGAAATGTTTGCTTGGCTCATCGATAAGAAGGAAGAGGCGAGTTTCGAAACCTACCTTTTATTCCGGACTTGGGCTGCCGTGGATTCCGAGGCTGCCCTTGCGGCGGCATCACGCATTCCCAATGCGGCGCTACGTGCCCAAGCATGGATCACCACCCTCGAAATTCTCTGCAAAACGAAACCAGAGAGCGCGCAGAAAATATTGTTAGAAAATGCCGAGTTGTTTGCCACCGCCAACGGGAGAAACCTGATCTTTCAATTCGATGAAATCGGGGCTGCATGGAACCTCTTGCTGGCTCTACCCGCCGGAAAAGCGCAGACACAGTTGCAAGCACAGCTTCTCGGGAAATCGGCGCATGAGTCGGCGCGGAATGTGTGGGACCAAGCATCCACAGCGCAACGTCAGGAATGGCTGTCCGCCGGATTCACTCCGAGCTGGGGAGCCAGTAGCACCTTTGCGGGCCTTGAAGATCTGATGCGAGAAACAGCCGAAGCCACAGGCAATCCCGCAGACGCCGAAAAATTGATCCAAGTGTATGGCGATGCCTGGGCCGAAAAAGACCTCGCAAGTGCCATTCAGTGGACGCAAGCGCATCTCAAGGGGAAGGATAAAATCGAAACCATGGGAAAATTCTTTTTCGCCAATGCGAGAAAAGATATCGAGCAAACCCTCAGTGTCTGGCAGCAAATGCCCGCGAGCTATCTGAAAAAAGAAATGGCTCAGATGCTCTTACGCGGCTGCCCCGAAGATCGTAAGGCTCATGCCAATGCCATACTGAAAATCGAATGATGTGCACAAGAATGGCCTCGCCCGGGTTCATTCTCTTCACTAGTATTGTCCCATGAAAGACGTTGCAACTTCCCATCTGCCATCGCGCCGTCGATTCCTTCAACTCGGGAGTGCCGCGCTGCTGATGCCTTTTTCCCAGGGACAGACCGTGGCGGCGAAACCTTCGCTCCTTTTGCCTGGTAGCGATGGCTACCGCCAGGCCTGCACTTTGTTCAACAGCCGCTTGAAACCGAAACCCGCCGCGGTGAAATCATGTCTCACCGAGGACGATGTGATTTCCGGCATCAAGTGGGCGCGGGAAAACAAAAAGACGATTTCGATCAAAAGTGGAGGGCATTGTTTCGAGGGCTATTGCATGGCGGATGACAGCCTGTCTCTCGATCTATCGAACATGAATGCCATGTCGCTCGATGCCGCATCGAACGTCTTCACCGTGGCCCCCGGCGCGAAGTTGCGACAGATCAACGACTTTCTGTTAGCCAAAGGCCGCGTGCTGCCAGCGGGATCCTGCGCGGGTGTGGGCATCGGCGGGCTGACGCTCGGCGGCGGCTATGGCTTGCTGTCGCGGCAATACGGGCTCACCTGCGATCAGCTCGTAGGCATCCGCATGATCGATGCCGAGGGCAACGTCCACGAGTGCGAGGGCGAACATCCGTTGCTCAAGGCCTGCCGCGGTGGTGGCAATGGCAACTTCGGCGTCATCACGCAATTCCGCTTCCGCACGCAAAAGGCACCCACGAACCTCTATCACCGTCGGTTCAAGACCAGCGATCTCACTCCCGCCAAGGTGAAAAACCTTCTGGAAACCTGGTTCACCGCGACGAAGGAATTGCCGCGCGATGCCTTTTCCGCCTTTGTGCTCAACGGAAAATCACTGACCATCCTGCTCACCCACACCGATCTCAAGAGCCAGGCGCGCATCACGGCGTTGATGAAACCCTTGGAAAAACTCGTCACCACCACCACCCGCTACCACGCGCCGCTCTACCCCGCCGCCATCAAGACCTACTATGGACGTAGTGGGCCGCTGCCGTTCAAAAACGCCTGTGCCGGCATGCTGGAGGGATTTGACGAACTCAAGGACATCGCGGAAGCACTCGCGCAGCAAGTCGCCGCCACGTCGGGTGTGATCTGGCAGTGCAACACGCTCGGCGGTGCGATCCAGGACCCCGCCCATGCCGCGGCCTCGGTTTTCGCCCATCGTGCATGCGGCTACATGGCGGAAATCCAGGGCTACTGGGACGATCCCGCCCGCGAGGCCCGCGTGGTAAACGCCGTCGATGCCATCCAGACACTGCTCGCGCAGCACGGCATCAAACGCCACTACTGCAATTACCCCGACCGCAATTTCGCCAACCCGCAAAACGCCTACTTCGGCGCCGTGGATTTTCTCCAAACAATCAAACGCCGATACGATCCGGCGGATTTGTTTCACCATCCCCAGGGCATCCGGGTCTGAAATCAGGGAGCAAAAAAATAGTGTGATTTTTGTCGCGACCATGCTACCAATGGCCAGCAACCCATTCACCACACTATGAAAATCGCGAACAGCATGGTCGACACGGTCGGCAACACACCTCTCATCCGCCTCAATCACGTCACCAAAGGCCTGAATGCCGAGATTTGCGTGAAAGCCGAGTTTTTCAACCCCCTTTTCAGCGTCAAGGACCGGATCGGCAAGGCGATGATCGAAGCGGCCGAACGCGATGGATCGCTGAAACCCGGCGGCCTGATCATCGAGCCCACCTCGGGAAATACCGGCATCGCCCTCGCATTTGTCGCCCGTGCGAAAGGCTACCGCTGCATCCTCACCATGCCCGAGAGCATGTCGGTGGAGCGCCGCGTGCTGCTGCGCCTGCTCGGTGCCGAAATCGTGCTCACCCCGCGCGCCCGCGGCATGGGTGGCGCCATCGCCATGGCGAAAAAAATGCTGGAAGAAACCCCCGGTGCCTTCGGTCCGGGCCAGTTCGATAACCCTGCGAACCCCCAAATCCACCGCGAAACCACCGCTGAGGAAATCTGGGAAGCGACGGAAGGTCAGATCGATGCCTTTGTTGCCGGTGTCGGCACGGGCGGTACGATCACGGGCGTTTCCGAAGTGCTGAAATCCCGCTGCGCCATGAAAACCTTCGCCGTCGAGCCGACCGCCAGCCCCGTGATTTCCGGCGGTGCTCCGGGCCCGCACATGATCCAGGGCATCGGTGCCGGATTCATCCCGAAAAATCTCAACATCAACATCATCGATGAAGTGATCCAGGTCACGAACGAGGACGCCTTCGAGACCGCCCGCGCCTTGGCGCAGGACGAAGGCATCCCCGCCGGTATCTCCACCGGTGCCAACGTTTGGGCCGCGATGCAGGTCGCCAAGCGCCCCGAGTTCGCCGGCAAGCGCATCGTTACCATCGGCTGCTCCAGCTCCGAGCGCTACCTGAGCACCATGCTCGCCGAAAAACTCCGCGACGAATGCGCCAACCTCCCCGTGCACGAGATTTGAGGAAAAGTGATGTGTGGGTGAGTGAGCAGTGATCAGTGGAAAGGCAGATGCAGTGCGGACTTTGGCACGCTTCAAACAATGAGGAGAATTCAACCCACTGCCCCACAGTTCCAAACACTGATCACGGCTCACTTGTCACTTTCCACTTCATTTCCATGATCCTCACCGTTGACCAACCGAGCTCTGACCGCATCGATGCCTGGCTGGCCAGTCGTTTGCCGGACCTTTCGCGTTCACGCATCCAAGAACTGATCCGCGAGCAATTCATTCTTTGCAATGACAAGCCCGCCAAGCCGCGCGATCCGGTGAAACCCGGCGACCGCATCAGCATCGCCATCCCCGAGGCCGTGCCTGCCGAGGCCGCCGCGCAGGACATTCCCCTGCAAGTGTTGTATGAGGATCAGGACATCATCGTCATCGATAAGGAACACGGCATGGTCGTGCATCCCGCCGTCGGCAATCACGACGGCACGCTGGTCAACGCCCTCCTGCACCACTGCCACGGCCAGCTTTCCGGCATCGGCGGCGTGGAGAGGCCCGGCATCGTCCACCGGCTCGACAAAGACACGTCCGGCTGCCTGATTGTGGCGAAAAACGACCACGCCCACCAGCACCTTGTGAACCAGTTTTCCGGACGCACCAACGATAAAATCTACCTCTGCGTGACACAAAATGTCCCGTCACCCGCCGCGGAGACGGTCTTCACGCACATTGGCCGCGATCCGCGCAACCGCCAGAAAATGGCAGTGGTCACGCCACCTTCCGGCCGCGCCTCCATCACCGACTACAAAGTCCTCTATGGCGATGCCGCCACGCGCACGGCCCTGGTGCTGTGCCATCTTCACACCGGCCGCACGCACCAGATCCGCGTGCACATGAAACACAAGGGCACCCCCCTCATCGGCGATCCCATTTACGCGCAAACCCAGCGCCAAACCGCCCAAACCGGCCGCCTCATGCTGCATGCATGGAAATTGAGCATCGATCACCCCCGCACCGGCGAGCGCCTCCATTTCACCGCCCCCATCCCGCCCGAGTTCACTCCCTGGCTGCTCGGACTTGATCACCCCATCGACTCCCTGGTCTGACTCATCAAGCATCACGCGGCAGCCTCAAATGGCCGGCGGCAGTGACGAAAGTTTTGCGTTTTGGTCAGGAAAAAGGATTGACGCGACCTGCCCTGCCGATAAGGTGAAGCCGTTCACACACCCATTTACTTATGACTCACATGATTCGTCGCATGATCGCCGTGGCCGTGGCCGCGCTCTTTATCGGTAACGCTGGCGCTCAGCAGGCGCAGCTGAAAATCGCCACGGTGGACATGGCGCTGTTGTTCAAGGAATACTACAAGACAGCGATCGCGCAGCAGGAAATCAATGTGGAACGCGCCCGCATCCAGAAGGACAACAACGAAAAACTCACGACCATCCGTCAGATCGAGAGCGACATCCGCGTACTGAAGCAGCAATCCGAAGATCCTTCGCTCTCCGATCAGAAAAAGGCGCAGGTGTACAAGGATTACCAATCGAAATACCAGGAAGGCATCCAGCTTGACAAGGAGCGCCGTGAATTCCTGGGCCGCAAGGACAAGGCACTCAATGAAAAAATGGTCGATCGCATGCGCGGGATTCTCAATGAAATCCGCAAACTGGTCGAGGAGCGCGCCAAGTCGGAGAACTATGACTTCGTTTTCGACAAATCCGGCATGAGCACCTCGCAGGTGCCGTTTCTGCTGTTCAGCAAAGACGCTACCGAGATCACCGCTTCCTTGCTGAAGGATCTGAACAAGGACGCCCCTGCCGAAGCGGCTCCCACCCCCGGCCAAACGCCGGCACCGGAGGAAGCTCTGAAGCCGAAGCAGACGGTCACTCCCGAGGGAGATCAATAATTTTCTCTTCTCTTCGTGGCATTGACGCTTCAGGAGTTGGTGGAATTGACGGGCGGGACACTCCTCTGCGGAGATCCCGCTGCGGCCTTTCACGGGATATCGTCGCTGGATCTCGCGAGCGCGCGGGACGTGAGTTTCCTGGGCAACCCGAAGTATGTGACGCAATTTCAGAAATCCCAAGCCGGTGCCTGCCTGATCGAGCCGGGGATGGGTGGAGCTCCCGCAGGGATGGCTTTGGTGGAGGTGGAAAACCCGACGATGGCCTTTTCCGCGGTGATCCAGCACTTCGCGCAGCAGGAGCCGCCTTTTGTCGCAGGGGTGGATCCGCGGGCGATGATTGATCCCACGGCTTCGTTTGACCCGGAAAAAGTCCGCGTTCACGCGGGCGCGGTGATCATGGCAGGGGCGGTCATCGGCGATGGTTCGGAAATTTATCCCAACGCGGTGATCGGCCGAAGTGTCGTCATCGGACGCGACTGCCTGATTTATCAAAATGTCAGCATCCGCGAGCGTTGTGTGCTGGGCGACAGGGTGGTGCTTCAGCCGGGAGCCGTGATCGGCGCGGATGGCTTCGGCTACGAGTTTTCCGCAGGAAAACACCAGAAAATCCCGCAGGTCGGCATCGTGGAGCTGGAAAATGACGTGGAAGTGGGGGCGAATACCACCATCGACCGCGCTCGTTTTGGCAAGACGCTCATCGGCGAGGGGACGAAAATCGACAATTTGGTACAAATCGGCCACAACGTGCAAATCGGCAAGCACTGCCTTGTCATCGCGCTGACGGGGATCGCCGGCAGTTCGAAGCTCGGCAACTACGTCACCTGCGCGGCCCAGGTGGGCATCGCCGGGCATTTGGAAGTCGGCGACAAGGCGGTGCTGGCGGCTCGATCGGGGGTCACGCACGACTTACCAGGCGGCGCGGTGTATTTGGGAAATCCCGCCCAGACGATGAAGCAGGAGCTGAAGGTCATGGCCTTGCAGCGGCGTTTGCCCAAGCTGATCGAAGACGTCAAGGAGCTCAAGCGGCGGCTGGATGCGGGGGCCGAATAGCGCTTGCTGGGCGGCCGCAGTGGATTCCCGAAAAATCGTGCCTGCCGTACTTTGAGCTTGACAAGGGTCGGTCGTACGACTTGAACTGTCGCCGGACAGCACAGGGTGATGAATGGCATGCAAATTGCTGACGTTCTTCCGGTTCGCCTTCCCTGATTGTTTGAAAACATACCTGCCTCTCCGGCGTATCAACCGCATCATCTCATGGACATCACTTCTCCTCTCTGGTATATCTGCTACTTGGTCGTTCTGATCGGTATGTCGGGCTATGGATTCCACCGCCTGACCATCGTTTACCTGTATCTCAAGCACCGCAACGACAAGCCGCAGCCGAAAGAGCTGTTCCGGGAACTGCCGCTGGTGACGATCCAGTTGCCCGTTTTCAATGAAATGCACGTGGTGGACCGCCTGCTCGACAGCGTGGCCGCGCTCGATTATCCCAAGGACAAGATGCAGATCCAGATCATCGATGACTCCACCGATGAGACCACCGCGATCTGCGAGGCGGGGGCCGCCCGTTTGCGGGCGATGGGATTCGATGCGGAAATGATCCACCGCGATGACCGCACGGGCTACAAGGCCGGAGCGCTCGAAAACGCCACGCCCTTTGCCAAGGGCGAGTATCTTTTCATCCTCGATGCCGACTTCGTGCCGAATGCCGATGTGCTGCAAAAAACGATCCATTATTTCACCGACGAAAAAGTCGGTCTGATCCAGACGCGTTGGGGTCACCTGAACCGCACTTACAACGTGCTCACCCGCGTGCAGGCGATGTTTCTCGATGGTCACCTCGAGTTGGAACAAACCGCCCGCAATCGCTCGGGGCGCTTCTTCACCTTCAACGGCACCGCCGGGATTTGGCGCAAGTCCTGCATCGAGGATGCCGGCGGCTGGGAGCACGACACGCTGACGGAGGACATGGATCTCTCCTACCGCGCGCAGCTCAAGGGCTGGCGCTTCGTTTTCCTCAATGACGTGGAAACCCCGGCCGAGCTGCCCGTGGACATGGACGGCTTCAAGAGCCAGCAACACCGCTGGACCAAGGGCTCCATCCAGGTTTGCAAAAAAGTGCTTCCTTCCATCCTGCGCAGCAAGGTATCCCTGCCGATCAAGATGGAGGCATTCGCCCACCTGACCTCGAACTTCGCCTACCTCGCGCTGATCTGCCTGTGTTTCCTCATCTATCCGAACTTGCACACCAAGATCGACCTGGGCAAATACGGCTACTACCTGATCAATGGCTCGATCTTCTTCTTCACCACGGTTTCGATCGTCGCCTTCTATCTGACCTCGCAAAAAGCCCTCCGCCCCGGCACCTGGTGGAAGGAAATTCCCTACCTGCCGCTCTTGCTGGCACTGGGCATCGGCATGTCGGTGAACAATGCCAAGGCGGTAATCGAGGCGATCTTCAATCACCAGTCCGCTTTCGTACGCACGCCGAAGTATGGCATCGATCAGAAGCCGCGCACCGACTGGAAAAAGAGCAGCTACAAGGCGATCAAGACACTCACTCCGGTGGTGGAGCTGCTTTTCGGCAGTTTCTTCCTCTACGTGGTGATCGAGGCCGCCATGGATGCGAAATTCAGTTCCGCGATTCTTTTGCTTCCTTTCCCGATCGGGTTTTTCTACACTTCTCTGTCTTCTTTGGCACGGATGTTGCCTTCACGCAAGGTGGAGGTGGTCAAGGAGATGGCCACCGTACACACCCATGATTCGTGATGAAGTCCCACGCGCGCACCCTTCGACGTCTGAGTTTTTCCCTCGCCGCCCTGCTCGGCTCGCTGATGCTCTGCCAGTGCGGGAATCACTTTGATACGCGATCGAAGATGATTGTTTCGGTGCGCGATCAACAATTGCTGCTCACCCGCGATGGCGAACCGGTCAAGGCCTACAGGGTTTCGACATCGAAGTTCGGCCTGGGCAGCAACTCGGGCAGCAACCGCACCCCGATCGGCAAGCTGATGGTGGCTCGCAAAATCGGCGGTTCTTCGCCGAAAGGCATGGTGTTCAAGTCGCGCCGCCCCACGGGGGAAATCCTCAAGCCGAACGCTCCCGGGCGCGATCCCATCGTATCGCGCATCCTCTGGCTGCACGGCAAGGAATGGCAGAACCGCAATACGTTTCGCCGCTGCATCTACATCCACGGCACGCCCGAGGAATGGCGTCTCGGCTCACCCGCCTCCTACGGCTGCATCCGCATGTCCTCGAACGATGTGATCGATCTCTACAAACGCATCGGCGTCGGTGCCGAGGTGCAGGTGATCCGCGGCAGCCTGATGGAGACGCCCGCAGGCCAGCGCTACGCCGGCATCAAGCCGAGCAATGTCGCGAACAACTGAGCTGGGATTTCACTTTTTGCCCTTGCTCAGCGCGGCTTCGAGTTCGGCATTGGGCTGGGCGCCGTGGAGCAGGGCTTCTTCGTAGTAGCCTTTCGCCTCCTTGATGCGGCCATCGCGCTGGCAGAGCAGGGCGAGGTTGTGCAGCGCCTCCGAGGATTCCGGATTCAGGGAAATGGCTTTTTGATAGGCTTTTTCGGCATCGGCGGCGCGTTTCAGGCGCAGCAGGGTGTTGCCATAGATCGTGTAGCCGGCGGCATCGTTGGGATCGATTTCCAGAGCGCGGGTCAGTGAATGTTCCGCTCCCGCGAGGTCGCCCATTTTGTAGAGCGCCAGACCGAGCAGACGGTGGGAAAGCGAACGCGATTCGTCGTTTTCCACAGCCGCGCGGAGTGTCTGGGACGCGGCGGCGGGGTCATCGAGCCGCAGTTGCACGATGCCCAGCTTGGTCATGGTGGGGATGTGGCCGGGGTGGAGGTCGAGGATCATTTCCAGGACCTCGCGCGAGGCGCTGAGACGCTGGGAACCGAAGGCGCGCACGGCGGCTTTGGTGTAGTCGTCGATCTGCTGATGCATTTCCGTGGTGGCGGCCGAGACGCGCGCCTTGCTGCCGGCGTAGGGGGAATAAATCTCGCCGTCCACCTGACGGGCATCGAGGATTTTTTGTTCGTCGGGCGTGAGCGTGATTTCCTGATCGGTGAGCAGGGCTACGGCCTCATCGTAGTTCGCATCGCCGGAAGCGGTTTGTTTTTTGGCGGCATTGAGCAGCAATTGGGCTGCCTGCTTGCGGCGCTCCTGCTGGCGCTGTTGGCGCTTGATGATATCGCGCAGGGTATCGGCTTCCTCGCTATTGGCCGCGGCCTCTCCGGAGGCGAGGGCTTTTTCATTGCTTTGCAATTGTTTCTCCAGGTCGTTCAGGCGTTGTTCCTGGGCGCGTTTTTCGGATTGCAGGGAAATGATTTTGGTTTTGGTGATGGCCAGATCGCGCAGGGCCTCGGTGAGCTGGTCGTTGGTCTCGTCGTTGTTCTTGCTGATGCGTTCCACGCGTTCCTTCGCTTCGCGCAGTTCCTTGGCTAGGCCCATGTTCTGTTCGATGAGCTGCTGGATGCGGCCGCTTTCGTTGAGCTTGAGCAAGGCGGCCATGTGATCGCGCTCGCGCAGCAGGTCATCGCGCTCGGTGCGCAGTTCCTGGAAGGCGTCCTTGCTTTCCTGCAGTTGTTTTTCGAGCGAACCCACGCGCTGGTTCGCGGCGGCGATTTCCGTGTCCTTTTGTTTGAGGGTTTGCTCGAGCTGCTGGAGCTGTTTGAGCTGGGAGGCGGTGACTTCGTTCGATTTCACGCGCTCCACTTCGAGGTTGCGCTGGAGATCGGCGGCCTGCTGGCGCATGGCTTGATAATCGGCTTGCAGTGTCTGGATTTTCGCCTGCGATTGCAGCTGTTGTTCGCGGCTTTGCGAGAGCGCCATGCCCATGGCCTGACGTTCCTGTTCGAGCGAGCGGAGGCGTTCGTTGAGCCGGTCCATTTCCGATTGCACAGGCGCGGTCGCCATTTTGGCACGCAGGGCCTCGAGGTCGGCGATGGATTGCTTGAGACGGGCGTTGAGGTCATCGCGTTGTTTTTCGAGGTCGCTGGCGCGGGCGGCCTCGCGGGAGCTTTGGTTCGCGGGAGAGGCGAGTGCGCTGCGGAGGCGTTTCACTTCGGCTTCGAGAGACTTGATCCTGGCATCTTCGATCTCGATGGTCGGGCCTGGTTTCGGCGTGGCCATCGGTGCGACGGGGCGCTTGTCTCCGCCGCTTTCGATGATTTCCGCCACGGCGATGTCATCCTTTTTCTGCTGGTCCTGAGCGAGCGGAAGCACCTTGGTGATCTGGCTCTTGGTGAGTGTCAACCGATCACCGACCATCTCCTTTTTCCACTCCGGATGGAAGCGGTGGATGGTTTCAAAAAACTTTTCCGCGCTGCGGAATTTGGCCAGGGCTTCGGCGTGGCGGCCTTGTTTTTGCAGGGCCTCCGCCTCGCGGACAAAGAGCCAGGCCTGGTAATAGACGTCCGCCGGATCGAAGTTCGGCTGCGCCGGAGCGACGGCGGCGGGGGCTTGCGCATAGCCCGTCGCGTTGATCCCGGACGTGACCAAGAACACAGTGAGCCAAGCATAGGCGGAAACGTAGCGCATGGGCAAAGAATAGCGTGCTTTTGTGGGGAGGGAAGCAGGATTTTTTTGACTTTGTGGGAAAAATGTCAAGGTGGGAGATTTTGTCTGGGGTCATACCGGTGGCGTGCCGTGGGTGAATTTGTACTCGCCAAGCGCAACGCGGATGGTAAAACTCACGCCCCTCGCGTTTCGCAAGGATCACTATGGGTCACAGCGCTAGTCAGAAAAAATCGGCACAGTGGAAACTGGCGCTGGGTGCTTTGGGAATCGTGTTTGGTGACATCGGCACCAGCCCGCTGTATGCCTTCCGCGAATGTTTCGCGGATCACGTGGATGCCACCGCGCAAAATTTGTCCGGGGCGGCATCGCTGATCATCTGGTCCCTGATTGCGATCGTATCGTTCAAGTATGTGGCCCTGATCCTGCGGCTGGATAACAAGGGAGAGGGAGGCATTCTGTCACTCTCGGCGCTGGTGCGCGGCAGCCGTGCGGCGCAGGGCCTGCGCGATCGACCCTGGGTGTTTGCCGTGGGCTTGTTGGGCGCGGCGCTCATTTATGCCGATGGCATGATCACTCCTGCCATTTCCGTTCTATCGGCCGTGGAAGGATTGACGGTCAAGGCACCCAATCTCGCGGATTCCGTCGTGCCGATCGCGGTAGGCATCATCATCGGCGTCTTTGCGATTCAGCGCCATGGCACGGGCAAGGTCGGCGTGCTGTTTGGTCCTATCATTCTGTTGTGGTTTGTCACTCTGGGAGTGCTGGGTCTGCGCTGGATCATCGCCTGTCCCTCAGTCTTGTGGTCCTTGAATCCGATGAACGGATTGATGTTTTTGGTCCATCAGCATACGCATGCGGTGCCGATTTTGGCGGCGGTGTTCCTATCGGTGACCGGCGGCGAGGCCCTGTATGCGGATCTCGGACACTTTTCCGCCGCGGCGATACGCCGCGCCTGGTATTTCGTGGCATTTCCCGGACTTGCTCTCAACTACCTGGGCCAGGCGGCGCTGATGCAGGTGCGTCCGGAATCGACCCACTCGTTTTACAATCTGGTATCGGAGTCCGGCATTCTGCCCCTCACGATCCTGGCCACCGCCGCCGCCATCATCGCCAGCCAGGCATTGATTTCCGGGGCGTTTTCGCTGACTTCGCAAGCGATCCAGTTGGGCTGCCTGCCGCGCCTGCGCATGCTCTATACGTCCGAGACGGAAAAAGGGCAGGTCTATCTGCCACCGGTGAACTGGCTGCTGATGCTTGCCTGTCTGTTTCTGATTACGAATTTTGAAAAATCGAGCAACCTTGCAGCGGCCTATGGCATTTCCATTTCGCTGACCATGACAGTGACGACACTGTTGTTCTACCAAGCCTCACGCACGGTATGGCACTGGTCGCCATGGAAAAGCAATCTCGCGCTGGTGGCTTTTTTGCTGATCGACCTCGCCTTCCTCATCGCCAATGGCGCGAAAATTTTCCACGGCGGGTGGATGCCGCTCGTTGTGGCATTTGCCATCATTTTCCTGATGACCACCTGGCGTTGGGGGCGCGAGCGCTTGGGCAAACACATGGAAAAAACTTCCATCCCCGCAACGATGCTGATCGATGACCTCGCGCGCAAAAACGTCCACCGCGTCTCCGGCACCGCTTTTTACATGTGCGGCAAGACCGGCGGCATTCCTCTGGCGCTTCTGCACAATCTCAAGCACAACCAGGTGCTGCATGAGCGGGTGATCCTGCTCCATGTGGAAACGCTGGATGCGTCACACGCGATGCTGGAAGAGCGCTTCGATCTGCTGGAGCTCGGCCAGGGCTTCTGTCTGCTGCATCTGCGTTTCGGCTTCAGCGAAACGCCCAACGTGCCCGTCATGCTCAAGGAATGCCTCACCGGCGAGGTCAAGTACGAACCACAAAAATCCACCTTCTTCCTCGGTCGCGAAACGTATGCCGTGCGCCGTGGTCTGAATGGTTGGGAGCGGTTCCGACTCGTGATTTTCGCCTGGATGACGCGCAATGCCACGCCGGCGACAGCGTATTTTTCGTTGCCGCCCTCGCGCGTGGTCGAGCTGGGCGCGCAGATCTCGCTGTGAACTTTTGATTGCGCGTTTGCGGATTTTTGCTTCATTGATTTCACATGAAAATCTTCCACCTGCTCGCTTTCGTTGCCTTGCTCGCCCCCTTGCATGCGGCCGCTCCGCCGATCAAGGTGGAAGTCACCGTCAGCGACCAGATCCGCTTCAGCACGAAGAAACTCGAGGGCAAGGTCGGCGTGCCCATGGAAATCACACTCAAGCATACGGGAAAAATCCCCAAAGCCAGCATGTCGCACAATCTGGCCATTCTCAAACCCGGCTCCATGGTGGCGATGATCTCGGCGAAATGCGGCCAGGCCAAGGACAACAACTACATCGCCACCGATGCGGAAACCAAGGCCGCCATCCTCGCCTTCGCTCCCCAACTCGGCCCCGGCGAGACGCACGTGATCAAGTTCACTCCCAAGGAAGCGGGTGAATATCCTTTCCTCTGCACCTTCCCCGGCCACTTCGGCGAAATGAACGGCATCATTGCCGTGAAATGACCGTCACACCCCATGCCACAACCCACCCAATCGGTTCCCGGAGGATTCCTGGTCGTGTTCTTCGGCATGCTGGCACTCGTTTTTTCGGGGCTTTGTGGCTATGCTTCCTGGCTGGTCTATCAGAAAGAGTGCGTGCAGCATCAGTCCTCTGAATACAGTCTGACACAACTCCTGTTGCTCACGGCGGGCGGATTCGTCGTGGCCACTTCGATGATCACAGTGGGCCTGCGCATGGCCTACCGAACCGCCCCCTACGACACCCGCGATCCCGAGCAGCCGCTTGTGAAGTTTTAAGGCAGATCCAGTCCATGGTGTTTTTACTGTCTCCCCCAATCTCAAAAACCACGTCAAAGGGGCTGGGTAAAATCATCCACCGATGCCCGTTGCATTTCCGCCCAGAGCCTGTTAACGCTTTATTGTAACAATACCACTTATGGTCCACTGCCCTCACTGCCATGCCATCATTTACAGCCGCAGATCCGGCCGCTGTGGAGTCTGTGAAGCAGAATTGCCCAAAAGTCTTCATTTCACCGAAGAGCAGCGAGCGAAGATCGAGGAGGAAATGAGAGAATCCGAGAAGAACCATCGAGCGATGATGAGCCATCTGGACCAGGTCACAGATCATGAGAGGTCGATCTAACAGACCAATGCATTTCATCTCCACTTATTCAAACTAATCAGATCCATGGCCAGTTCACTCGGACCCATGCCCACGGCGCAGCAGATGGCGGGAAGTTGCCTCGGAATCTGTTATAGGACGATGGCTGTCATCGTTGCGATCCTTGCCGTGATTTGCGCAGTCATTTGGGCGCTTGTATCCTGGGGAAACGTATCGATCGAAGATCACATCATAGGCAAGGCACCCATCGCACCCAAGGGCGAGATGCAAGTGGGTTACCAGCATGACGGTGATCTGTCGTATGACTACTACGTTCGCATCGTAGGTGGCGCGACTACCTATTCGGAGTGGACGCGCTTCGGATACGATCTCAACGCGTTGGGCCGGTGCCAGTTCGCAACTTCGGCTGACGGGAGATTCACCTGCATTTACTCACATGAGCCCATTCGTTCCCGGGTGCGGCTTTTGTCTGACACCATGCCGCTGATCGTGATTCATGACCGCAACTCCGGAATGATCTGGCCGACAGAACAATCGGACAACCATTTTTTATCATTCTGGCTGGGAGCGTGGCGCAACATTCGGCTGACAAATCCCGATGTTCCGTCTCTGCCGGACTGAAATGATTCTTGTCGAATTTTGCGGAACCGATAGAATGCTGGAATGCTCCCAGAAATTTTCACCCAACCGAAAGGAGGAAAATGACCACCCAGGACAGCACGACGCTCTCCGCCCTCATCAGGGCCTATGAGAATTCGATCGTATTCGAAGAATCCGTGCCCAATTCCCTGAGTGTGGCGAAAATTTTCACGCAGATGCGCTGGTCAAACGGTGGGCTGGTGCTCTTGGGGGTGCGTCGCGATGGATTCATCATTGGCATCAATCCCGATGAACTCGATGGCATCTATGACCGGTTCGAGCGTCTGTGTCGCGAGATGACCCGCACGCGAATCGAGCTCGGCACGCTGATCCTGGGTGATCGTGTCGTCGTCTTCATGGCCTTCAACACCATCCAGCGCCATCTCGCGCCGCTGCGGCATTACTCGCGGTTCATCAGCAACACACGATTCATTTGAAGAAAGAAACGCAGATGATGAACACCCGCGCCAAACAAATATTCACGGGAATCTGCCTGATTGTCATCGGGCTGGGTTGGGCTGGTTTGATTCAGTTTGGATACGGGATCACCATCACTTCCGTGGCTTCGAGTGTAAGCGATGAAATTGATTATGAGAGAAAGGATCTGAGCGGCGATGAACGCAGGAAGCTCATCTATTCCTTTGCGGGAAAGATGAAAAAATCCGCACCGAATGTGTTTTTCCCCGTGATTCCTCTCGGCATCGGATTTTTTCTCGTAGGCTATGCTTGTAAGAAAACGCCATCTTAGCCAGAACCTGGGGCGCTGCCGCCAGGCTGGTATGGTGTTGCGCCTCTGGCGCTCAAAAAACCCACTGCTCACTGATCACTGCTGACTCACCACTTCCACCCCGATATTTCACAATGCGGGCTTGAAAGGTTGGCCGTTTCCGCTTACTACCAAGGCCGAATCTCCATGTTACTCCACTTTTACAAAATGAACGGTGCCGGCAATGACTTCATTGTCGTCGATAACCGCGATCTCTCGCTGCAACTCGATGACGAAACGATCGCCGCTCTGTGCGATCGCCATCGCGGCGTGGGCGCGGATGGCTTGCTGGCGGTCGAGCCTGCCGAGCACGGCGCCGATTACAAATTCCGCTACTACAATGCCGATGGCGGTGAGGCCGAAATGTGCGGCAATGGCGCGCGCTGCTTCGGGCGTTTTACGGCGCATTTGACCGAGGAAACCAAGGACGTGGTCACCTTCGAAACGATGGCTGGCACCCTATCCGCACACATGGTGGAGGAAAATGTGCGCATCGCGATGTCGAATCCGCACGACCTGCGCCTGAACGTCGATCTCGCGATCGATGGGCTCCATGGCTCCATTCATTTCCTCAACACCGGCGTGCCGCATGTGGTGGTATTTGTCGATGACCTCGATGGCGTGGACGTGCTGAAATACGGCACCATCCTGCGCTACCACGCGGCCTTTGCGCCAGCGGGCACGAATGTCAATTTCGCCAAGGTCCTCGGCCCGCAGCACATCGCCATCCGCACCTACGAGCGCGGGGTGGAGGATGAGACGCTGGCTTGCGGCACGGGCATGACGGCTTGTGCGCTGGTCCATCATTTGCTGCATGGCGCGGCATCGCCGGTGAAAGTCGATGTGGCGGGCGGCGATACGTTGGAGATCGGCTTCGTGGCTAACGGCCGGGATTTCACTGATGTCACGCTCAGCGGTCCGGCGGATTTTGTGTTTGAGGGCGCTATTGAAATTTAACCACTACCATCATGTCATTCCGGGGAACTTATACCGCAATCATCACACCCTTTCGCGACGGCGCCATCGATGTGCCGGCCTTTCAGAAATTGGTGGAATTCCAAGTCGCAGGGGGCGTGACGGGCATCGTGCCGATGGGCACCACGGGCGAATCGCCGACGGTGGACATGGACGAGCACAAGGAAGTGATTCGTCTCGCCATTGAATTCGCCGCAGGACGCGTGGAAGTGGTGGCGGGCACGGGGGCGAACTCGACGAAAGAAGCCATCGAGCTGACCCAAGCCGCCGAAGCCATGGGTGCGACCGGCACACTGCAAGTTTGCCCCTACTACAACAAGCCATCGCAAGAAGGCGTGTTCCAGCATTTCAAAGCGATTGCCGATAGCACGAAACTGCCCGTCATGCTCTACAGCGTGCCCGGGCGTTCCGGCATCGAGATCGGTGTCGATACCACCGCGCGTCTCGCGGCGGCTTGCCCGAACATCACGGCGATCAAGGAAGCCGGTGGCTCGGTGGACCGCATCAGCCAACTGCGCCAGGCACTGCCTGCGGATTTCGCGCTGCTCAGCGGCGATGATCCGCTCACGCTGCCATTCATGATTTGCGGCGCGACGGGCTTGGTCTCCGTGGCGTCGAACATCATCCCCGCGGTCATGAGTCGTCTGGTGAATCTCTGCCTCGATGGCGATTACGCGGCATCGGCGGCATTGCATCAGCAGTACTACCCGTTGCTGCGCGGCTTGATGACGCTCGATGTGAATCCCGTGCCGATCAAAGCCGCCGCGCATCTGATGGGACTCTGCGGTGGCGAATTCCGTCTGCCTCTGGTTGGCCTGACAGATTCGCAAACCACCACCTTGCGCTCATTGCTGCAATCGTTTCACTTGATCTAACATTTTTTATGTCCACCGCTCCACATCTTCTCGTCACTGGAAAATCCGGCCGCATGGGCCAGGCCGTCATCGAAGCCGCACGGCAAGCGGGCGTCACGGTCACGGCCACGCACGATGCCGGGGAAGACCTCGCGACCGCCATCGCCAAGGCCGATACGGTGATCGACTTCACGATCCATTCGTTCACGAAACATTTGTTGGAAGAAGCGGTGAAAAACGGCACGCGTCTGGTGATCGGCACCACCGGTCATAGCGAGGCGGAGCGCGCCTTGATCTACGAAGCGGCCAAAACTTTGCCCATCGTCTATGCGCCGAATTTCTCCATCGGCGTGAACACCCTGTTCTGGCTGACCCGCCATGCCGCGCGCATTCTCGGCAATGAGCATTTCGACATCGAGGTCACGGAAATGCATCACCGCCACAAGATCGATGCCCCCTCCGGCACGGCACGGCGTTTGCTGGAAATCCTCAACGAGGAAACGAACACCAACTACAACGACGACATCGTGCACGGCCGCTTCGGCCTCACCGGCGCGCGGCCCAGCAAGGAGATCGGCATGCACACGCTGCGCGGTGGCGATGTGGTGGGCGATCACACCGTGATGTTTGCCGCCGATGGCGAGCGCGTGGAGCTGACGCACAAGGCCAGCTCGCGTCTGACCTTTGCCAGCGGCGCGGTGAAAGCGGCGCAGTGGCTCGCCACCCAGCCCGCCGGTCTCTACGACATGCAGGATGTGTTAGGCTTGCAGTGACCAGGGCGGCTGCGTCATCGCTTCCAGATTGGCACCGCTGGCGAGGACCTTGAAGTCATCGAATTCCGCCTTTTCATTCGGCGGCCAGAATTCTTGCCGGGCGATTTTTTCGATCAGCCACATCGCACACTGCCGTGCGGACTCGGCGATGCCGGGGTCGAAGCCCTCCCACGGGCGGAAGGCCACCTCATCGCGCGCATCACCCACGGCGATGTAGCCCACGCCCGGCACCTGCGGAGTCAGCCCGGCGGCGGCGTAGAGCGGGAGTTGCAGATTGATCCATTGCTGCATTTTGCCCTTTTCACCCGGCACGAACAATCGCTCATCGTTGGCGAGATGCGCGGGCAGGATGGACTTGGCGGTGAATCCCTTCAGGTGGGACTTGCTCACCTGTTCATCGACCTTGCCGGTTTTGTAATCCCACATCATGTAGGAATCGGAGCCGGCGTGGTAATCGATGCGGTCGATTTTTCCGCTCAAATGGATCAGCGGCAGCTCTAACAGAAACGGCGTTTCCACCTTCCACACCTGCCAGCCCCCGGCGCGGTGTTCCGCTTGCGCTTCCGCGAGCCAGGCGAGACGCTGGCGCAGTGCGGCCGATTGGATTTGCAGGGCGAGATTGAGTTGCGTGCCGTGACGTTTGGCGATGAGTGTGGTGAGGAGGTCGTTCCAGCACTCGGTGAGCGCGCTGCCGGTGGCGAGATCGCGCATGCTGGTATCAGCGCCCCAGGTTTCCAACACCTCGTGCAAGAGATTGCCGAAATCGCGGTGATTCCACTCGCCGCGATCGCCATCGCGCCGGTTCATGTGCAATCCGTGTTTCAGGTAAAACCGATAGGGGCAGGACAAATAATCGCGCAGGGCGGTGACCGATAGCCGCAGCTTGCCCTCCTTTTCCTTCGCCACAGGAGCGATGCGCGGTTGCCATGACCAGTCGCTATGCCAGTGGAGCTGCGAGTCCGCGGGCGGCACTTCGGCAAACAGCAGCGCCACGCGTGCGGCGAGTTCCTCACCGGTGGCGCGCAGGAGCAGCCGCGAGGGCAACAGCATTTTCCCCTGCGTGTCCGTTTTGCTGAGGAGAATATCGATCGCGCCATGGGAGCGATGGGCTTCGAGAATGGTGTGGAACAGATAGGCATCGCGCGCTTCGCGCTGGGCATCGGTGTGCAGTCCCAGCATGCCGCGGTTGCTGGCATTCAGCCATGGCTCGCCGCCGCAGCGCGAGGGGATGCACTGATCGTCCATGCCGCAGATGAGCAGATGATCGGCGCGGTGAAAGGGAATTTCCAGCCAGCCCTCGACGTCCAGCGCGCGCTCCTCCGGCAGCTCCAGTGAGGCGACAGGCAAACGATCGCAGCAGAGTTGCAGCCAGAAGGCGGCATCGTAGGTCATGCGTTGCTCCCAGGGCTGCCATTGGGCGAGGAGTGATGACAGCCATGCGGCGTCATCGATTTCGATCAGAGAATCGTTCTGCCAACGCTCTAACAACTGCTGCATCGTGGCACAGCACCCGTTGCGGAAAAATTCCGCGCGCCAGCGGGTGAGGTGCTGCAGGGCCGCGATCAGCCGCTGGGCCTGTTCCTCGCTCACGCCGCGCGGGAGCGCGGAGGCCTGGGTGAGGCGCTCCACGTCCTCGACCGTATCGACCAAACACTGATCGCGCAGCACACCGAGCGACTGTAACCATCGATAGACGCCACTGCCGGTGAGGCATGCCGTTTCGCGGAAGCCTGCCATTTCCGCTGCGATCGCCAGACTGGGCTTGCTGAGCCAGCGCTGCCAGTGCCGCAACCACACGCGCCAGTCCAGCGCGCCGTGAGACGTTGCAGGATCGAACACCTGCCAGCCCGCGCGGGCGAAGGCGGTGATCAGCGGCTGGCCCAGCGACGGCTCACAGGTAGCGAGCATCACCTGATCGGATGCGGCACCGCGAGCGGCCACACATTTCACGGCCTGCTCGGCGAGTTGGCGGTAGTCCGCCGTGACATGCAGCCGGCCCGCCAGACCATTGCGTCCGGGAAATCCTTGCGACCTCTCACACCACGAAAGCAGCGGGAATCCCAGCTCGTCAAAATGCACGGCTTCCTCCTCCGGCGCCGCGATCAGCGCGCTGGCCTGCGGCACCCGACGCCATAGCTCCGCGACGAGCGGCGATGTTTCGGTCACGCCGACCAGCACCAATGACTGGCAATCATGGGGCAATGCCGCGGCCTGCCGGTTGACGAGACGTTGTTGCAGCAAGTCACTGCGGCTGCGCAGCGACCACGAGCGCAACAGCTTCTCGACCTGTTGTTCCAACAAAGACAACGCCGCCCAGCGCGCGGCATCGGGATGCGAGCCCATGCGTTTCGCGGCATCAGCGATCATCATCCCGTTTTCCTGCAAGTGATAGCGCAGCTCCATCAGCGATTGCGCGATCGAACGCGACCAGCCCTTGCCCTCATCCTCGTCCAACGGATGAGGAAATGCCGCGGCGTACGGCGACCAGTCATGGATCGACTCCATCACCTCCATCCACGCCAGCAGCTCGATCGATTCCTCGGCCATCTCGGCATGATCGATCTTGATGAAAAACGCGGGTGTGACCGTGCGCAGTCCCAGAATGGCGGATTGTTCCTGAGTGGCGCGCCGCAGCACCGCCTCGCGCAAGCGCCGCCCCGCCTGCGCGGTGGGCACCACCACGCACATCGAAGCGATCTCCTCGCGCCGGTCCCACAGCCATTCCGCCGCGGTTTCCACCAACGATGTTTCCCAGCCCACGAAGACGCGATTCATGGAATCAGCATGCGTGAAAAAAATCGACTCACCAAGAAAAAACGATGGAATCACTCGGGAGTGTATTCGATCTCATCACCCGTTTCTTCCGCTTCCTCATCGACGGGAATGGCGCGGCGGATTTCCTCCGCGGGTTGATCGGATTCCTCCATTTCCTCGGTTTCGTCTTCGTTCGGCACGGGAACAGCGGTCAGGGGTGGGGTGCCCTCGGCGTCATCGCCTTCCACGGGGACGGGGATGGCCTTCGGCACACCATCGCTCTCCATTTCAGGCTCCACGGGAATCGCGCGGATCGAGTCGCTATTCAGCATGGTCGAGGCGGGCGTGCTGTCCTCCACCACCAGCGCCTTTTTCGGCGGCGTGATGATTTCCTCGATCTCCTTGCGCAGCGGATTGAAAAACGCCTGCACCATCGGCGCGGCCATGCGGCCACCGCTCACGGTTTGTCCCGGGCGGCCCTCATAGACCACGGCGTAGGCGAAGCGGGGATTTTCGAACGGGAAAAACCCGGCGAACCAGGCGAGACGTTGGTTTTTCGATGGCGGGCCCCATTGTGCCGTGCCGGTCTTGCCGCACATGGTCGTCCAGCTCATGCCCGCCGCGCGGCCCGTACCGTAGCCTTCATTGACCACATCGCGCATGCCTTTTTGCACCGCCAGCACCGCATCCTCGGTCACATCCAGCTCCGTGCGCACCTGCGGCATCGATTGGGAAGTGACGCGGCCCTTGCCATCCTGCACCTGACGGATGAGTTGCAGTTTCGGCAGCGCCTTGCCATTGCCGATCGCCGCCATGCCCTGCGCGACTTGCAGTGGCGTGGCGAGCAGGACCCCCTGGCCGATCGACATATTCGCGCTGTCGCCATTCATGAAACGGCGTTTGTGATTCGCGAGCATCCACTCGTTCGTGGGGATCAGTCCGGGGGCCTCGCCTACGAGGGGCAGGCCGGTTTTTTCCCCATAGCCGAGACGCCGCGCCATGGAGAGAAACGTGGAGGGGCCGGTCTTGATGCCGACCTGGGCAAACCACGTGTTGCAGGAGCGCGCCATCGCATACTTGATGGCGATGCTGCCCTCCTCGCGACCCGAGGCATTGCGCACCTTGTGCCCGGGAAATTCGAGAAACGCGGGTGCGTAGATCGTGGTGTTTTCATCGATCGCTTCCGCCTGCATCGCGGCGAGACCGACCACGGCCTTGAAGGTGGAAGCGGGCGGATACTGTGCCGCAAACGAACGGGCGAACAACGGAGCGGCGGGATCCTCGTTGAGTTCCTTGAAGCGCGCCGTGCTGATACCGCCGACAAATTCCATCAGGTCGAAGCTGGGCCGCGATGCCATCACCAGCACTTCGCCCGTCGTCACATCCAGCACCACAAAAGCGCCGCGCTGGCAACCTTCCTTGAGAACTTTTTCCGCACGCTCCTGCCAGCGTTTGTTGAGGGTGGTGATGACGTTGCCACCCGCGATGGGACGCCGCACGATTTCCTCCTGAAGCTTGACGCCATCGTTATTGTACAGGATGCGCTTCATGCCCGGCGTGCCGGCGAGCTGTTTCTCGTAGAGCATTTCCAGCCCGGCTTTGCCTTCGGTGGGTTCCCATAACGGGTCGTTGAAATTGATGGGTCCGGTCGGCAGTTTCCCCGCGCTGCCGGTGTAGCCGATGATGTGCGAGGCGAGGCTGGCACCGGGGTAGTAGCGGGAATAGACGGGCACGAGGATGAGATCATCGCGCTTGCCCATTTTCTGCGATAGCTCGGAGGCACCGGAACTGCTGATAAATCCGCTGAGGTAGAGCGGCAGCCAGCGCCGGTCCTTGTAGTGTGCCCAGAGCTCGTCATCGGTTTTTTCCCAACTTTTCGGCAACAAAATTTTCAGCTCGCCCAGTCGCTTGCGGGCCCACGAGACGACAAAATCCTGCGTGGCGTTCTCAAACTGCGGGAATTGGAGCGCGATCTGGTAGGTGACGCGGTTTTGTGCGAGCGGCTCGCCTTCGCGATCGAGAATCTGCCCGCGCGGGGCGGGAATCGCGAGACTGATGACACGCGCGTTTTTGAGACCCTTGATCGAGGCGTCGTTCGTCGCACTCTCCACCGGCGGCGCGGCTTCCTGAGCCATGGCAAGGCCCGCACAACCCAGTGCCACCCGGCACAGCGCGGGCAACAGGGCAGGGGAAATACGGGGTGCGCTCATGCGTGTGAGAGAAACAGTAGCGATGAGGGACACGCAGGTCAATCTCTGTTTCCGTTCCCTACAGCCATCCGACCAGAGCCGTCGGCGTCTTGATTGTCAGTGCTGACCCGTGCCCGGAAGGAAACGGTAATACACTTCCAGCATCAACGTGCAAAGCGCGGTGCGGTAGAAGACATTTTGCGCCCCGCCTCCCTGGAACTGGGCACCCACGGCGCGGAGTTTGCCCTCGGGATTTTTCCACGTCCCGTCGGGCAGTTGGTTCTTCAGCACTTCGTCGCGCATCATGGCGTTGTATTTTTTCCAGTCCTCGCCTCCGCGGTTCATCATCGCCTGAGCCTCGTAGTAGTGACCATAGAGATCCACATGAGGCGTGCCCCACTGCAGCTTGGTGTTTTTGCTGATGTATTTCGCGCCCTTGCGCACTTCCGAGCTGCTGCCTTTGTCCCACATCTGGAAACAGAGAACGCCGACGCCGGTGAGCGTGTGGTAGTCCAGCCCGCCGTGCAAGCCTGTGCCTGTGTAGCCGAAGCCGCCCTCGGAGTCTTGTTTGTCTTTCAGGTAATCAAGACCTTTCGAAGCACAGCGAGAGAGATTTTTGAAATCGAGGCCGGTGTGTTTCATCGCCTTGAGCGCCTGGATGTGCCAACCGGTGACGGAGACGTCGGTGTGCGCTTTCGGTCCCTCATCATAAGAATACGCCCAGCCACCATTTTCGTGTTGGTTATCGATCAGGAACTGCCCGGACTTCTGCGTGACTTCCGCCAAATTTGGCACGTTGATGTTGAGCTGTTTGCAGAAAGTCGTCGATTCCGCCAGCGCATATACGGCGATGGAATGCTCATACACCCAGGCGTGACCGCCGAAGCTTTCCGCCAGTTTGCCTTGGTTTTTCATGCTCAGGTTGATGAGGTAGGTCATCGCCTTCAGGCAGGACTCACCGAATTCCTCCGAGAGCGGTGTTTCGCAGTGGCCGAGATAGGAGAGCAGGCCCAGACCCGTCATGGCTGCTTTGTTCGAGGTACCCCACGAGCCATCGGCATTCTGCGTTTTTTTCATCCAGCGCAGGGCTTTGAGTACGGCTTCTTCGCATTTTTCGTTACCGCCGGTTTCGGCGAGACGCTGCAAGCGGTCTTCTTTCGAGCAGCGCTTGCGCATCGTCGCAGGGATGGCACCGAAGCCACCGCCGCCGCCGCCGCCGTCACCACCGGAGCCCCAGCCATCGC
>CANHQJ010000002.1 GCA_947462875.1 Verrucomicrobiia bacterium | reverse complement strand
GGGAGAGCGGGAGAGCGGGAGAGCGGGAGAGCGGGAGAGCGGGAGAGCGGGAGAGCGGGAGAGCGGGAGAGCGGGAGAGCGGGAGAGCGGGAGAGCGGGAGAGCGGGAGAGCGGGAGAGCGGGAGAGCGGGAGAGCGGGAGATCGGGAGATCGGGAGATCGGGAGATCGGGAGACTGGGAGACTGGGAGAGTGGAGCTTACCACGTTTTACGCTGTCCGGTGGCTGATTCTCGCACACCCCTCCTGAAGGGAGGAAAGAAGGTAGCCCGGGGTCGAGGAGCGAACGCGACGACCACCCCGGGTCGGGTCACCCATCCCATCCGCACCCTGAAAGGCGTGCAAGAAATGCGGCCGTCTCTTCCCGCTAAGCGAGATCCGGTGGCGTAATCTTTCCATCCGCCTTGCCAAGAAATCAGGCACAATGCATCAGGCTCACATGCACCCATCAATTTGATGGCGTCACCTACATGATCATGCTAGATTTCACTCATTCGTTCCCTGCGCGCCGCCATGAACAAAACTTCGGAAAAGACTCCCTTACTCCTTGCCAGCAGTGACACACGATGAAAGCTACGCCCGACTGGATCCAACAAGCCGACCAGGCCATGCAACGAGCCGCCCGCCGCGCCCGTGAGCTCGCACAACGCACTCACACCACCCTCCATGTCATGAAAGCCGGTGAGATCGTGGCTATTACGCCGAGTGAGCCAGAAACAACCCTGCGAGAAGAACCATCTCCCTACGGAACAAAAATCCCTTCGTAAGCAGGAAAATCAGGAGTAAGCCGAAGCTACGTCTTTCCAAGAACCCTGCCAAAAAACGAAGCGCGGTCTTTCCTCGGCCTTCGTAGTCCCGCTGAGCGGGACGAAGTAGGCAGTCCGCTTCGCAGGCAAAGGAAGAGGATAGAGAGATCGGGGGACGGGGAGAGTGGAGCTTACCACGTTTTACGCTGTCCGGTGGCTGATTCCCGCACAGCCATCCTGAAGGGAGGAAAGAAGGTAGCCCGGGGTCGAGGAGCGAACGCGACGACCACCCAGGGTCGGGTCACCCATCCCATCCGCGCCCTGAAAGGCGTGCAAGAAATGCGCCAAGGCAGGGACCGTCTCTTCCCGCTAAGCGGGACGTAGTAGGATCCAACAACTTGTCCTTCGTAGCCCATCGGGCGAAGTAGGATCAACCACTTGTCCGCCGAAGTTCCGCCACGCGGAACGAAGGAGGATCATCAATCGACAATTCCCCCTTCCCAGTTAACCAAGAACTGGGAACCAAGAACCGAAAAAACCGCGCGAAGCACGGTTTTTCCTCGACACCCCGTGTCCCGTCCGTTAGACATCGGCGAACCAACCCTTCCAAAAAATCGAACCATCCATTCCAACGATTGATCAAGCCATCGAGCGCCTCTACGCGCTCAACGTAGGCACGACGAAAGTGGAAGAAGGCAGCCCCCACGAAAAGCCGCACAAGCCGCTTTTGCTCCTCGCGGCACTGGATCTGATCGATGAAGGAAAGGCCAAGCCCGACCACATTCCCTGGAGTCAGGAACTGCGTGATCGCTTCACCGCACGGTTTCTCTTGGTGAAAAAACACAACGACCAGAACAATCCCGATCTGCCTTTCCGTTACCTCGCTGGCGATGGCTTCTGGCAGGCTTACGAAGCCGATGGCAAAACTCCGATTCGCCGGGAAATCCGTGTCTCCGACATCGGTCATGTCTTTGCCCGATTCCAAAACGGTTTCGACTGGCTAGTTGCCATCCCTGAAAACCGACAAGCTATGCGGGATGCGCTCATCACCCGCTACTTCCCACAGAGCTTGCGCGAGGAATTGCTGACTCGCAAAACCATCGCAGTAGCGCCAAAAATCAAAGCTGCGGAAGATACTCCCGAATACGGTCGCTCACCCGCCTTCCGTCGTACCATCCTCAGCATCTACGATCACCAATGCGCGGCCTGCGGCCTGCGCATCCGTCTCTCCAGCGGAAACGATGTCTCTTTCATCGATGCCGCCCACCTGATTCCCTTCTCCGAATCCTTCAACGACCATCCTTCCAACGGTCTCGCCCTATGCAAAAACCACCACTGGGCCATGGATCGCGAAATTATCGCTCCCGGGCCTGATCTTCACTGGCACGTGTCCAAATTGATCGACCCGCGCCGTTCAAATGGCGAAAAAGAAATTTATGAACTACAGGGTAAATCTCTTTTACTACCTAAGGATCCTGCGTTCCAGCCGGATATAGAGGGTTTGTTATGGAGAATCAGAAAGATTGTGGCCTGAAATATGAAACCGTTTGCAGTGACTAGCAGAGTGAATCAACACGTGATTCGGCTCGTCTTTTACAAAGTAGAATGTAATCAAACGGTTCTGGATATTTCAAAGAGTTCTGCAGGCACCTTGAATTGTAATCGCCATACCATCGAGATCGGACGATTTCCCTCGTAGGAAATCAATTCCGCAGCAGGGCCAAGAAAGATGAATGGTGATGTCTCTTTACCTTCTCGCGTTTCCAAGCGTGCGAAGAATAAAATCTTGTATCCACGTTCTATAAAATTGATGTAATTCTGTCCCGCCTTACTGTTTATAGACGTTCCTGCCTGACTCTCCCAGTGCAATAAATCAGGACTGATCAAATAATCTTTGTAGCGTGTTGTCGGCGCGAAGTCACGATCCTCTTTACGGAATGTGACCAGATGGATGTAGGTCTTTTGTGCAATCACTGGAATCACACCAACACCCGCAGCTCCAGATCGATGTAGATTCGCCAAGCCAAAAGCCGCCTTTATTTCAGCCGATCCATAAGCAGCATGTAAGTGCAAAGGCCCATCGATTTTTTTTGTGGGATAACGGTGCTGACGTTTTCGCCAATGGATGATTTCAACCATATCTTTCACGCTACTCTTGTTTCGAAGCCATTTTTCAAATGACTCTCGGTAACTACCAACACCAAGAAGCTGACCATTTTTTGCCCAGAGCAAATAGTGCAATTCTGATGCTTGCTCGTCAGTGAAACCATAAAACGCGGGATCCTCCGCGACTTTTGATTCAGACAAAGCCATCATCCGATCCAACATCTCAGAATCCGTGCGCAAGCAAATCCGCTTCAAGCACAAACGGGCAGCTTTTAAATCTGGGTCGGTAATTTCAGCAGTCCTATCCGCGAGCGTTTTCCATTCCGACCAAGTTTTATTGTTTAATACCTCGATCGGACAAAGACCCGTAGAATCGATAAAATTCCCGAAAGTCAGCGGCAACTTATTCTCGGACTCGAATGTGCGGATCACTTCAGGAATGAAAGTATTCAAATTACCCAAGCTATCCGCAATATTTTTTAGGATGTGCTCCCGAGCGACCCGCTCTAACTGAATGCTACAACCCGGTGGCAAATTCGGAAAGTCACTTTCAATTTCACGGTCGATCCGCCGTCTGGTTGAGCGCAGGAGCGCTGTAAACTTCTGGTCGATACGATATTTGCGGTGAGATTGCCCCACGAAGTCCAATACGGTCAGACAGTCCTTTTCTGGAGAGTGACGAAGACCTCGACCCAGTTGCTGCAAGAAGACAGTGAGGCTCTCAGTCGGACGAAGAAACAACACAAGGTTGATTTCAGGAATATCAACGCCCTCGCTAAAAACATCGACTACGAATAAGAATGTAATGTCGCCCTTACGAAAGTCTGCCACAAGCTGATCGCGCCTCTGTTTGTTAGTATCACCCAACAGGACTTCAGCTTTCAGACCCCTCTCTTTGAACTTACGGGCCATATATTTGGCATGTTCTACTCCTGCGCAAAACCCTACCGCTCTTGTCCAACTGAGATCAGGTTGATAGCGAGCTAGGCTTGCCATAATGACATCGAGTCTCTGTAGAGCCCTGAAATCGTCGCCCGTGTATACGTTCTCGAGCGCAGTCTGATCATATTTCCCGTTACTCCAGAATGCCTCACTCGAAATGTCGACTGGATCAGTTACGCCAAAGTAATGAAAAGGACAAAGCAGCTTTTCTTCCAATGCCTCGGGTAAGCGAATCTCGGCGGCAAAGACGTTGCCAAAATCAGGCAAAATGGAACTGCCATCCATTCGTTCGGGAGTCGCGGTTAAACCTAACAGAATTTCTGGGCGAAGTTTCTCAAAGATAGATCGATAACTCGAAGCCGTACCATGGTGAGCCTCGTCGACAATTATGAAATCAAAATGCTCAGCGCCAAGAGTTTGCCATGGACTGCGATTATTTAAACTCAATACCGATGCAAAAACACATTCCCACCGGTTCGGGACGGCACCATCCACTAAGAGCTCACCTAAATTAGGATCGCGCAATACAGTTCGAAAGCAGTCCCTTGCCTGTTGGAGAATTTCTTTCCGATGAACGACAAACAACAGTTTTGCGTTGCCTCCCTTGGCCCGTAAATATCTTGCGAAATCAAAGGCTGCAATCACTGTCTTTCCAGTGCCTGTGGCAGCGCAAACCAAATTGCGCATAGAGCCCGCCTCGCGCGCAGCTTCTAAATTTTCAAGTATCCGCTGTTGATAGGAGTGAGGTTTAATTTCGGCAAAGAATCGCGGTCCCGCCACCTCGCTTCCTCCTCGCCCATATTCAAGAGCTTCACGGAATCGGATGATCTGCGTTTCGTTGTAGGCCTCGAATTCGTCCTTAGCCCAGTAGGTTTCGAATTCAGCGGTAAACCGCTCGAGCACATGCAGCATGTCCTGTGCAGTCACCTTGACCGTCCACTCGACTCCGCTTGTCATAGCTGGCGCCGACATATTTGCCGAACCAATGTAAGCGGTAGATAAACCGCTTTTCCGGAAAAAATGGTATGCCTTGGCATGAAGGCGTGTCCTGGTCGTATCATAGGAGACTTTGACTGCAAAGCCATCTTGCCGCGCGAGCCACTCAACTGCCTCCGCATCCGAAGCACCCATATATGACGTCGTTATAATACGAACAGGAATATTGCGCCGCGCCAGATCCTCAAAGGCGGGGATTAGCAACCGTAGACCTGACCACTTAATGAACGAGACCAGAATGTCCACGCGATCCGCTGACATCATCTCGGCTCGTATTTCGTGTTCGAGTTGGGGATCATCACCAGCCCCCGTGAGCAAACTACTCACGGACATCGGTGTGCTTGGAACCGCTAGAAAATCTGTATGGGGATTTCGCCTGATTTCCCTCAGTAGTGATTTGGGCCTTTCCAACAAATGCTTACGCTGCGTGTATTTCAAGCCGTCTTGCGCAGCCAATAGTTCAATCAGACGATTAACCAAATTGAGCCGATCTTCCTTTTTTGTGATTCTTAGAGCTTGCTTGATTACACGTCCAACAAATTGACTGTATGTGTGAGGCGAAGCCTCGTCGTCTATGGCCACAAGGGTTGGGATCAGATCAGGATTTGCATCCATCAAAGCCTGCAACTCTGCATCTAGCAAAGTTTCATAAAGACCTACAGGCAATATGCTTTTTTCGGGAATACTCATGTGAATAATTGGCTAACAGCATCTTATCCTAAAATTATCATAAGGCTATCTATTGTTCACTCTATCATACCTCAACGAGCCAGATTGCATTTCCTAAGTTTTCCTGAACGGGAGATTTCACGCCCGCGGATGCGCGACATGACTTCGCTGCGTTTTTCCGGTGTGAAGATGTCCATGACAGGGTCACTGGCAGTTTGGAGAAAATCGCGCGGGAGGAAAGGGGAAAGTTGCGCTTCGCGTGTTCTCCCGCGGTCGCTCTGCGAGCTATGGCGGACTAGCGGTTGGATCCTACTTCGCCCGATGGGCTACGAAGGACAAGTTT
The DNA here is from genome assembly GCA_947462875.1 of Verrucomicrobiia bacterium. Taxonomy (GTDB): domain Bacteria; phylum Verrucomicrobiota; class Verrucomicrobiia; order Verrucomicrobiales; family Akkermansiaceae; genus UBA956. Next base: position 340,686 of record CANHQJ010000002.1, on the reverse strand, counting down.
TTGGGTCCTACTTCGTCCCGCTTAGCGGGAAGAGATGGTCCCTGCCTTGGTCCATTTCTTGCACGCCTTTCAGGGTGCGGATGGGATGGGTGGCCCGACCCGGGGTGGTCGTCGCGTTCGCTCCTCGACCCCGGGCTACCTTCTTTCCTCCCTTCAGGACGGGTGTGCGGGCATCAGCCACCGGACCACGTAAAACGTGGTAAGCTCCACTCTCCCAGTCCCCCGCTCTCCCGCTCTCCCGCTCTCCCGCTCTCCCGCTCTCCCGCTCTCCCGCTCTCCCGCTCTCCCGCTCTCCCGCTCTCCCCATCCCCCGCTCTCCTGACTCCTGACCCCTTTGTTTTTTGAAGCGGACTGCCTACTTCGTCCCGCTCAGCGGGACTACGAAGGCCGAAGAAAGTCCGCGCTCCCCCCTGCTCACTGCTCACTTTTCACTCTGCACTTTCCCCGGAATCTCATTCACGGTGTAGAAGGCATTGCGGTGGAGGAGTTCTTCTTTGTCGCGGGAGCGGAGGGCGATGAGGTCGAGCTCGTGGCAGTGGCCTTTGAAGCGCTCGACCTCGATCTCGGCGGACATGCCATCGGCGGCGAGTTTCACGGCGGTGACGGCGGGCGTTTGCTGCTCGATCTCCGGACCGCCGTAGCCGGCGTGGTAGGGATGGGTGAAGGTTTTCACCACGTAGTTTTTGGGATCGGCGCCGGTGGTGGCATCGACGGCCTTGGTGAACGTCACGCGGAAGCCCTTGGGGGTGATGGTGACCCGCTCGATCTCGAAGGGCATGACGCCTGTCCAGTCGAGGCGTTCCAGGGCGAAGGGCTTGAGCCCGCGCACGGGCCAGCCGCGGTTCGTGCCGCCGCTGAGCAGATTGCCCTCGGGGGTGAACTGGAGATTCATGATACCGGTGGAAAGGCCCTCGCGGAAGGGATAACAGGCACCCTGCCAGACGCCGTTGATTTGTTCCGTGGTGGCGCGCATGATCAGCGAGAGCGTGTAGTCGCCGAGGAACAATTGATTTTCGAAGGGACCGAACTTGCCCTTGGTGTCATTGATGACAAAGCCGGTGATCGAGCGGCCCATGCGGATGTAGGGGAAAATGACGGCGTAGGGATCGAGCTGCGGGATGTTCTTGCTCTCGGTGATGAGGCGCGAGCCGGACTTGGGCATCGCCGGTGCGGGGCCCACATTGGGCGCGTACGGGTACCAATTGTAGCTGGCGGGGTGGCCCATGAAGCCGCCTTCCTTGACAAACTTCAGACTGCACGAGCAATTCCACGGGCCCTGGCTCTCGATGTAAAACAGCGCGCCGTGTTCGTTCATGCCGATGCCGCCGGGACTGCGCATGCCGCTGGCGATGGGGATGCTCTTGCCATCCGGCGTGATCTTCATCGCCCAGCCGCGCAGGAGCTGCCAGGAATTGTAGGACATCGACAATCCCAACGCGACGTAGAGATTGCCGTCCTTGTCGAACTTCGAGCCGAAGGCGTATTCGTGATAGGTGCCGAAGCCCCAGGCGTCCGAGATACAGTCGTAGCGGTCCGCCCTGCCATCGCCATTGGTGTCGGTGACTTTCGTCAACTCACACGTTTGCGTGACATAAAACGACCCATCTTTCCAGGCGAGGCCGAAAATTTCATCCATGCCCGAGGCGAAGACCTCATACTTCGGCTGCGGTTTTTCCGCATCGGCTCCGGTGATGAGAATGATGTCGCCGTGTCGCGTGCCCACGGCGATGCGGCCATCGGGCAAGGCGGCGAAGGCACCGGACTCGATCACCACGTCCTTGGGCAGCGGCAGATCGACGATGCGGTAGTACTCGCGCTCGCGCGCCTCCGTGCCCCAGCGCTGGCCGACTTCTTCGGCGTGGAGGGACAGGAGCATCAGACTGAGAGTGGAGATGTTTCGTAGGAAAGTCATGGCTGGAGAAGAGAGTGATGGGTGCGAAGAGGTGGCAGGCAAGATGCCGGCCCTGCGATCAGGGCAGGATGTAGTCGAGGGTGAGAGTGGTGGTTCCTTTTTTCAGGCTGAGCGGCAGCAGCAGTTCCTGCTCGCCGTCCGAGTTCGCGACCGCGCGCAGGGTGCCCTGGGCCTGTGTGATCATCAGCTGGATTTCCTTGGTTTGGAATACCTGCGGCTTCGGCGACTCGATCTTTCCTTTCAGCGCGCGCATCACCAGTGCCGTATCTTTTTCACAGGTGAAAGTCAGCACGCGGCGCAGTGCCTGGCTGGGGGCCGATGCCAGCGGCGTGATGCGATCGGTGATGGTCACATCGCCACTGCGGTAGGTAAAGGTCGGAGTGTCATCGGCGGCATCGAGCGAGTATCCTTGATTGGCGTATCGGTAAGCGCGCGGATAGGTGGGATCCGGATTCACCGGGGCCTCCTTGGTGGTCTCCGGCAGCAAGGGCCAGGCCGCTGGCGCTTCCGCTTGCGGGAGAAACGCGACGTCCTGCGGCAGGCCCGCGTATTTGCCCACGGGATTGAAATCGCCCGCGCCCTGGGACTTCCAGTTCACGCTGACGAACTCCCCTTTCCACACGGCGGCCAGCGCGCCGTTCTGCGCATTGAAGGCGTAATTGATGCCGCCGGGCAGTCCCACCGCGATGCCGCGATAGCCGGCCACGCGACTGCGGCCGCGGTGCAGCAAGGCCTTGTCCTTCACCACGAGACGGCTGTCCGACTGCTTCAGGCCCGAGGGATCGCGCGCCGAGCGGCCTAACGAAAACGTGTACCACAGCGCCTGCAACTGCTGCTCGGTATCGCCGCCGAGGATTTCCGTTTGCAGGGCTTTCCCCTCCGGCCAGTAGCTCGGCATGATGATGCCCGGGCGGAAAGAGCCGGGATTTTTCATGTAGGCGAAAAACCACTCGGGCGTGAGGCGCTGGTAGCTGGTCATCAGATCGATGCCCTTCATGCCCGCGGATTCCGTGCCGTTGTAGTTGTGGCAGGCGATGCAATTGAGTCCCTTATCGCCTAACAACTGCAAGCCGCCTTCGGTGTATTTTTTCCGCAGGTCATTGTCCGGCTCCGGCACCACGACGGGCTTCAGGCGGTCCACCTCGCCGAGCCATTTCGTGAGATCGCCCAGGGCGGTATCGCCGTAATGCGGCATGCGGGTGATCATGTAGGGGCGTGAGCGCTCGCGATCGTAGAGCAAGCGGTTCAGCCAATCGGCGCGCAGCTTGCCGCCGACACCGGTGAGCGGTGGCGGGATGCGCGCCTCATTGCCGAGTGCCTCTTCCTTCGAGTGAAAAAACGCATCGCGACTGGCTGCCACGCCGCCGTAGCCATCGCGCTCGTGACACGCGATGCAGTTGAGCTGGGTGAGTTTCATCTTGATGCGATCGGCGGCGGCGGGCTCCGCCTTATCCGCGAGTGCCGCGCGGATCGCCTGGCGTTGTTTGTCGCTGAGGGAGAAGTGCGGGGCCTTTTGCGGTGAATCCGATAGACAGCCCTGATCGAGTTTCATCTTGGCGCGCGAGGGTGGCGCGTCGGGCAGCGGGGCCTTGAAGTCATCGCCCACCTGGTGACAGGACACGCAGTTGTAGGCGCGGAACTGGGTGGCACCTTGCTCGGCGAGCTTCGCATCCACCTGCGGCGGAAGCTTGGCCTCTTTTCCGGCCATCAGATAGCTGGCGAGGGCATCGGCATCGTATTGATTCAAATTCATGTCCGGCATGCGACCGCTGGGGCGGACCTTCAGCGGCTCGAACAAGTAAGCCGCCAACGCGCGCGGTTGGTATTTTCCGGAGACATGGGCGAGCGACAGGTAGCCTTCGGGTGCGATCTCCTTGCCCGCCTGATCGCGCGGCGGATGGCAGGCCACGCAGCCAAGGCTGTGGAAACGCTCGAAGCCATCGTGCGCCTCATCCGGCAAGGGCGTGGCATCGACTTTCGCCTTCGATAGGGAAAGCAGGTAATGGCTGATCGCCGTGCTGATCTCCTTGCGTTTTTCCTCGTTTTCGGCGGCGAGCATTTGCGGCATCGTGCTGCCCGGGTGCGCCGCGGCGGGATTCGCGATGAACTGCTGCATGGCCTCGAAGGTCAGGCGCACTCCCGCCTCGCGGAGATCGGGTGCGAGTTTCATCTGGCTGCCATCGAGCCCCTCGTGACACGCGGCACAGCGCAACTCCGACATCAGCACCGCGCCCTGTTGCGCCTCGGTGAGAGGATGTTTCTGCTGCAGTCCGGGCACCACGGGAGATGTCGTTTCAGCGGCGGAAAGTGTGCCGGTCACAGCCAAGGCGGCGAAGGAAAGTGTGCGTATCGTGCGGAACTGCATAAGTATGGTTTCTTGCGTTCGATCAAAAAATTTTCTTCGCCCACCATAAGTTGTCAGCCCTGTTACGCAAGAGGAATGTTGGGGGGGGAAGTGGTGAGTGTGAAGTGAGCAGTGAGCAGTGAGCAGTGTTTTTGAAGCGGGAATGCTGAGCCCAAGCTCGGCCTCAAACCCTGAATTTTTCACCCGCGAAATACGCGACATTACGCGAAGGTTTGACGTGATCTTCGATCTCTGATTTCCTGCTTCTGATCTCCGATTCTTTGACCTGGCCTTCCTTTCGTGTGATTCGCGAGTTTCGCGTTGGAGAGAACGATGGAGTGCAGCTCCATCAGGTGCCGCGCGATCTCCCGTTTGGATTGATCCTCTTGGGCGAGGGAATACGCGCAGAGAACGAGATTGGTATCAAAAAATGCCGGCTCAAACATGACGGTCGTAAAGGGATTCCCGTGTGATGGCAGAGACGGATTCGTGAGGGTGACGGCCTGCCTCCATGCGGGCGAAGTGTTCGCGCATGAGGCGTTGGTGTTTTTCTTGGATTTCGGCCGTGGTCGTGGGCGACGGCGGGTCACTCCCCGCTTTTCCCCACTTGACCGATTGTGCGCCATAGGGTAATTTGAGGTATCAATTCACTTAAACAGCAATGAAAGCTCCCAAGCAGAAAGTCAGTCTCAAGAGCCGCGCCGCCGAGAAAGCGGCATCGCGGCGGGAGGATAGCCGTCGCTTGGAAAACGGCGAGAGCCCGGAGGTGATTCAACGGGAAAACTCGATTTTCCCCGAGGGGTATTTTGAGAACGGACATTTTGTGAACCTCGCCGAGGTTGTGGGCAAGTGAGTGGGCAAGCTTCAGGTGTGGAAGATTACGTAGCGTTTCTGCAGAATCTGCTTCATATAACGCCGGAGCATTTTCTCCTTGGGGGACAGGCCGTGAATTTTTGGGCCGATTATTTCGACCGGAGATCAGACATCGGACCTCTGCACGCACTGCGCCCCTTCACTTCCAAAGATTGCGACATTTGGGTGAGCTCTCGTGCATGGAGCGAGGTTCAGAAGATGGAACGTCGTCATCTCGTAAAAGGTAATTCCCCCTCCGATGGCCAACTGGGAATTCTCACATTGCAGCGGAATCCTCTGCGTGTGGTTGATCTGCTATCAAACGTTTTCGGAATCCGCCATGATGAACTGGCTCGGTTATGTCAACGCGCGCCCGTCTTCAGTGGGATCAAAGTCATCGATCCCCTCTATCTTTTTCGCAGCAAGTGCCATTGCCTTCTCGGCCTGCCACAGGGGGATAGGCAGGACGAACGGCATGTGCGGATGCTGGCGTTGATTCTGCCGGAATACATCTCGCTGCTGATCGATGATTCCGATTCCGGGAACATTCCGGAGCGGGAGTTGCTGAAAGAAATCAAGCTGTTGAAAAAAATCTTATCCTCGGCCGTGTGTCGGCGTTGTCTGGAGAGTCTGGGCATCGAATCAAATGCACTCCTTCCATGGGAGCGGCTGGGAAGATCAAGGTCGGACGTATTGGCCAACTTTGCCCGTGTGAATGCGCCAGGCGAGTGATGGAGCGGGGTATAATGGAGCGGTTCACAAGGCAGGGACGTAACCCCAGGCGGTAGGGAAATCAGCTGCCGGGCCACTCTCCCAGTCCCCCGATCTCCTTGCCTGTATCGCCCTTTCAGGGCTCGGTGGTGTGGGGAATGTCTCTTCCTGGGGCGATGCCCCAGGCTGGTATGTTCTGCGCCCTTGGCGCGTGGGATTGGCTCCTGATTCCTGACATCTTCGTTCTTGAAGCGGACTGCCTACTTCGTCCCGCTCAGCGGGACTACGAAGGCCGAGGAAAGATCCGCGCTCCGACAGGAATGCCTTTCCCCTGCTCACTGACTCGTCCGCCAAAGCCTCGGCGACGGCGGAACCTTTTTTTGCGGAAATGAGCATTGAAATCAAAACGCTTAGGGCGCATAGTGATGCTATGCCGAGCACGAAAACAAATGCACCATCCGCAACAGAGTCGGCGCGGGCCGCTAGACGCCGTGCGACGTGGAACATCGTGGTGGCGGATAGTTTTGCCGAGGCCGAGGCGGAAACGCGTGCTTATTGGCGCAACGCCACTCCCGCCGAACGCCTCAACGCTCTCGAAAAACTTCGCGAACCCTTTTATGGCAAAGATCAAATTGGCGGCAGACTTCAACGATTTCTTGAAGTTGTGCCTGCGGAATGGTAGCGCTTTGCGCGGTGTATTGGTTACTGGTTAACTGGTCACTTGTGCTTTCGCATTTCCCTTCCCTCCAGACGCCGTATGCACGGAGATGATTACGGAGAAGAAGAAGATCATACGCATGGGCTTCGAGCCGATGCGTTTGGAGTTGTTTACCAGCATCCCTGGAGTTGCATTCAGCGACTGCTATGAGCGGCGCGAGCTTGTGAAGATCGGACGGATGGAAGTACCCTTCATTGGCTTGGAAGATCTGAAAATCAATAAACTCGCCAGCGGACGCCCGAAGGATCTTCAGGACATCGAGGAGTTGCCGTGAGTTGCCTGATGAGAGGAAACTTGAAATGGAAAGGCGGCGAGAATTTCCGATTGATGATCCTCCTTCGTTCCGCGTGGCGGAACTTCGGCGGACAAGTGGTTAATCCTACTTCGCCCGATGGGCCACGAAGGACAAGTTGTTGGATTTTTGATTTGTGGGAGTATCCCGCTTAGCGGGGAGAGACGGTCCCTGCCTTTGCTGATTCCTGACTCCTGATTCCTGAAAGGCTGGGAGGCGGGACCCTACTACGCCAAGGCTACGAAGGGTAAACTGCCTCCGCCACGGTCAATCCTCCTCGTCTTTCGCGCCTTTGACGCGGACTTTGCCGCGCAGTTTCGCTTCGATGAAGGCATCGAGATCGCCGTCCATGACGGGCTGGATGTTGCCGGTTTCCTGGCCGGTGCGCAGGTCGACGATTTTCTGATAGGGCTGGAACACGTAGGAACGGATCTGATTGCCCCACGAGACGTCGCCTTTTTCGCCATAGGCGCGCTCGGACTCGGCCTTCTGCTTGTCCTCCTCGATCTGGAACAGTTTCGCCTTGAGAATCGCGAAGGCCTGTTCCTTGTTCGCGCCCTGGGTTCGCGAGGCCGAGGAACGGATCAGAATGCCGGTCGGCAAGTGGCGCAGGATCACGCAGGTTTCCACCTTGTTCACGTTCTGACCGCCCTTGCCACCCGAACGCGTGGTCTGGATCTCGATGTCCTTCTCGTTGATCTCGATCTTGATTTCGTTAGAGATTTCCGGAGTGGCATCGATCGAGGCGAAGGACGTGTGGCGTTTGCCCGCGGCATCGAACGGGGAAATGCGCACGAGCCGGTGCACGCCGCGTTCGTTTTTCAGATAGCCATAGGCATACTCGCCGGTGATCTTGATGGTGGCCGAGCGCAGGCCCGCCTCATCGCCATCCTGCCAGTCGAGCGTCTCCACCGTGAAGCCCTTGCGCTCGGCCCAGCGGGTGTACATGCGGTGCAGCATCTGCGCCCAGTCGCAGGCCTCCGTGCCGCCCGCGCCCGCGGAAATGACAAGGTAGGCATTGCAGGAATCGTTCGGCTGATTGAGCAAGGTCAGCAGCTCGAACGAAGTGATGGCTTCATCGAGCGAATGGAACTCGCGCTGCGCCTCGCGGGCGGTATCGAGATCGTCGAACTCCTTCGCCAGCGCCACGGCGGCATCGATGTTTTCGGCACGGGCTTCCAGCGAAAGAAAGGTCTCCACCTTTTTTTTCATCCCGCTGGCCTGCGCGTTGACCTCGCGGGCTTTGTCCGGATTGTTCCAGAAATCGGGATTGGACATCGCGGTCTCCAGCTCCGCTATTTTGTTTTCGAGGCTGGGGATGTCAAAGATACCTCCTGAGCTTCGACAAACGGCTGCGAAGGCCGTCGGTATCGAGCGCCAGGAGGTCGGCAGTAGGAAGTTCGGACATGACGCGCGGAACGTGGCGGAAACCGCGCGCTTTGGCAAGGAAGATTGTGGAATTTCCTGCGCTAGCGCATCGGCCTCACGCGGGACCGCGTTGGCATCGCGCATCCATCGTGTTTCACGATCTACATTTTCCTGAGGTATTCCATGCTCTGGCGGATGCTTGCCAGCGGATCGGGCGACTGGTCTTGCTCGACATGGCAGTGCGCCACGCCGGCTTTTTCCGCTGCCGCGATGATGGGCTCCATCGCGATGACGCCATCGCCCAGTTCCTGGAAGGCATCCTCGGGAAGATTGCTGTCATAGCTGGGTGTCTTGATGCCGGACTTGAGATCCTTCAGGTGCAACTGCGTCACGCGACCTTTGAGTTTTTCCAACAAGGCCACCGGATCGAGGCCACCCGCGACCACCCAGAACACATCGAGCTCGAATTTCATATCGGCGGAAAATTCCTCGACGAAAAGATCGAAGCCACTCTTTCCGCCCTCGTGCGGCGCGAACTCGAAGCTGTGATTGTGATAGGCCAGCTGGATGCCCGCCTCTTTCGCTTTGGCGGCGGCGACATTCGCGTGGGCGATGACTTTTTTATAGTCGTCCAGCGTCGTGCGATTTTTGGGCATCAGGTACGGAATCACCAGATGCGCGAGGCCCGCCTCCTTCGCCTGATCGAGCACGCGCGAGAAATCCGATAGAGCGGCATCCTTGGGATTGACCACGGAGTCCCACTCGAAATGGGCCGAGTTCACCGCGAGCCCGGCATCTTTCGCGGCGGCCATCATCGGCTTGGCATTCGGAAATCCGTAAAGCTCCACCTGCTTGTAGCCCGCGTCCGCCACGGCCTTGAGCGTGGCCTTCACATCCTTCGCGATCGGATTGCGCAGGGTGTAGAGCTGGATGCCGATGTTTTTCCGATAGCGGTTGTCCGCCGCCAGGGCAGCGAACGCCTGTCCGGCGGTGAGGGTGGCGGCAGCGGCGAGGGTGTGATGGAGGAAGGAGCGTCTTCTCATGCCCTGATCGTAGCGCATCGCTGCCGACTTCCAAGCCGCAATTTTGTCACCGCCCGCCGCGTCGGGTTGGTTCTTGCGGCAGGAGCGCGACTTCGATCACGTGGTAAAATTTCGCCCGACGTCCCAGTGCCCGGATCAGCTGCTCGCGGGTCGGGCTCTTGCCGTCGCAACGGAGGACGAAGTAGCGCTGATTGAGAGCCGGTGCCTCGGCGAGTGGTAAAATGTCCACCTTCGCGACCTCGGGCATGTTTTCGAAAACCCGCGCGATCGCCAACTGACGGGTGCGACAGCCCGCGCCATCGACGAGCACCTTGCTGTCCTCCGCCAGCGCCATCAGCGGCAGGATCCACAGGAGCGCGATGCGTTTCATGCGGCAATCTACGCGGCGGACCCCGTTTGTCAAAACGAACACCCTGGAGAAAAATTCGCAAAAAATCCGCGGTTTTTAGAGACAAAGCCTCCGTGCTGTGGCATTTTCTCAACAGATGGAACTGTCTCAGGCAGAACAATGGCAACGCTGGTTCGATGAAAACGGACCGCGCATGCTGCTTTTTGCCCGCAGCTGGAGCGTCTCGCGCGAGGGCGCGGAGGATCTGGTGCAGGAGACCATGCTGCGCATGTGGCACTACCAGGCCGAGCGCGGTGGCAACCCGCCTGATCTGGCGCTGGCCTTTTCCACGATACGGTTTTGCGGACTGAATCAGAAACGCACCGATTCCCGTCGCAAAAAACGCGAGGAGTCGATCATCTATCTGAATGATTTCGAGGATGTCTGGCTCGATCCCGCCTTGGAAGATGATGAGGAAGCGATTCTGCTGCGTGAAGCCGTCCAGCGCCTGGCTCCGAAGCTGCGCGATGTCATCACGATGAAAATCTGGGGCAACCTGACCTTCCAGGAAATTGCCCAGGCCCTGGGCATTCCCGCCAACACCTGCGCCTCGCGCTACCGCTACGCGTTGATGCAGCTCGCACAAGAACTTCAAACCGTGAAGGAGGCGCGCCATGAAATCGCCTGAGGAAATGGAAAAAGCACTGCAACGTCTCGTGCCCCCGGCACTGAGCGCGCAAGCGCATGCCGATGTCTCCGCAATGCTGGCATCGCTCGCGGCTGCGGCGAGTCCCGATGCTCCCGTGGCGGACATTTCTCCCGAGACCAAGCGGCCCGCGCTTCGGATCACCGCACGCTGGGCGGCTGCGGCGGCCATCGTGATCGCTGCCATTTCCGCGCTTTCCTTATCCCAGTCAGAATCGCCCAAACTGGCTGCCACACCCACGGAAACGCCCGCCGCTGAATCGGATGGCTCGCCCATTCTCATCGATCGCATGCTGGTCACGGACGGAATCAGAGTCGAAGGCACCATGACCGCGGCGGACGGCAGGGTGATCAATCAGGTCAATCGCCGGGTCGAAACGCGCGAACGCTATCGCGATGCCAAAAAAGGCTACCTGATCACCATTTCCGAAACGCGCGACGAAAAAGTCTACCTGCCGAAAAAAGGCTTCTAACAGATGAAGAACCAGCGCTGCCATTCCTTCGTAGCGGCGAGCCTGCTGGGGCTTGCTTCCACGGCGCTTTGCCTCACCGCGCAGGAAACCACCCGGCCCGAGGCCGTCGCGCCGGAATGGACGGGCAAGCCCGCCGTGATCATCGCCAGCACCGGCCGCGCGCCGTGGGTGGGCTTTGAGGTCACGCGCGCCGATGACGTCGTGCGCGCCCAGTTGCCGAAGTTGCCCAAAGGTGTCGGCTTCGTGATCAGCGCTGTCGCCGCCAACGGCCCCGCCCGCCAAGCCGGCATACAGGCCTTTGATGTTCTCTGGAAATGGAACGATCAATGGCTCGTCAATGAAGCGCAACTGGCGACCCTGCTGGAAATGCAGAAAATCGGCGATGCCGTGCAGCTCACCATTTTCCGCGCCGGTGAGGAAAAAAAAATCGATGTGACCCTGGGCGCAGAGCCTGACCCGCGTGCGGTCGCGGCCGGGCCCACGATCGAGAGCACCAAGACACCCACCCTGGTGCCGCAGCTCGAGTCCCCTCGCCCGCTCGATGTCAACACCCGCATCGCCCGCCTCGAAGACGGCAACGCCGTGCTCGAGATGGAGCATCGCGCCGAGGGCACCTGGCTCACCATCGCCGATGAACAGGGCAACACGGTCTACGAAGGATTGTTCGACGACAAAGCGAACAAAAAGATTCCGGCGCCCTGGCATGATCGAGTGGACGCCCTGCATCGCACCTTGCAGGATCGCATGGGCAAAAAATCCTCCCCACCGGAAAACCGTCAGCCTGACAAACAGGAAAAGGACATCTCTCCCGTAATCCCGGTTTCCTCGCCCAAACGCTGAACCGGCGCGGCATTGATTTTCCCCGAGAGTTGCCTTGCAATTTTTTGCAAATGCCAGCAAGTTTGTGCATATGCATCCTGAAGTGGCAAAATTGGTAGAAGCGGGTCGAATCAATGCAGCCGTCGGAGAGCGGCTCTCGCAAGTCGCACCGGGCTGTTACCTGATGAGCAAATCCTGGGGCGCGGGCAAGGTCGTTTCCTGGAGCTTGCGCGATAAAAAAGTGATCGTCGATTTCGCGGAGAAGTCCGGACAGGAAATGGACCTGCAATTTGTCATGCAGAAAACCGAACCGCTGCAGGCCGATGATTTCCGTGCGAAAAAAATCGAACAGATCGAAGAGCTGCGCCACCTCGCCAAGTCCGATCCCGTGGAACTCGCCGCCCATGTGCTGCAAAGCCACGGCAACAGCATGACGCTGGATGCCTTTGAAAAAGAACTCAACGGTCCGGTCATCCCCGCCGCCGATTTCAAAAAATGGTGGGACAATGCGAAAAAACTCATGTCCGCCAGCAAGCGCGTGGTGGTGCCGCCGCGCCGCACCGACATGATCGTGCTGCGCACCGGAGGCATGACGCCGGCCCAGGCGCTCGTCGCCGACTTCGAAGCCGCGCGCGACCTCAAGGTCAAGGCCAAGACGCTCGAAGCCATCGCCGCCGAAGTGCATTTGTTCGCCGATGACGAGGACACGCTGCGCCGCCTGTATGAGGACATCGAAGCGGAAGTGAAACGCGGCACCCGCCTGCACCTCGGCAATGTGTTCGAGCTTCTGCTCATCCGCGATCAGATGGCCGCCAGCTCGAAGGTGCAGATCGCCGAGGAAGCCCCGCGCCTTTCCGAAGTGATCCGCTCGGAATACACCCGCGTCTCGGAAGCCATCGCCGGCATGAGCGCCATACGCCAGCGCGAAATCTATGATGCGTTCCCCTCGGCCTTCGGTGGACAATGGGTCGAAAAACTCATGGGAGTCGTGGAAAAAGCCGGTGCCCGCGGCCTGGGCGAAATCGCGAAAATTTTCGAAGCCCGTGGCGAACTCGCCGCGCTGGAAGACTATCTCCGCCGCGCCATCACCCGCCGCTCGCTCGGTCACGAGGCGCTGATCTGGGTCTGTCGCGAGCGCGAAGCCAGCGGAGCACGCGTTTTCAGCGCGGATGTCGGTGCCGCGATTCTCAATCAGCTCGAGTCCGATTTCATCGCCGATGGCCCGCGCAAGTCGCAGCGTCTGCAATCGCTCCTCGGCGAGGACAAGGATCTGCTTTCCGACCTCGTGAGCCTGATGGATGTCAATGAAGCGCGCAATTTCGGCCGCCGCCTGATGGAGTGCCCGGTCTTCAACGAGCTCGATAAAAAATCCCTCATGGCCCGCGTGATCAAGGCCCGCCCCGAAACGGAAGTGCTGGTCAGCGGCGAAGACAAGGGCAAGGAAGAGGAGTTGCTCGTTTCCTGGCCCAGCCTCGAAGCCCGCCGCGCGGAACTGCAGGAACTCGTCTCGGTGCGTATTCCGCAAAACCGCGAGGATGTCAAAATCGCCCGCTCCTACGGCGACCTGCGCGAGAACTTCGAATACAAGTCCGCCAAGGACATGGAAAAATACCTCAACAGCCGTCGCCGCGATCTGGAACGCGATGTCGCCCGCGCCCGCGGCACGGATTTCAAAGGAGTCGATTGCGGCATGGTCAACATCGGCACCGTCGTCAGCCTCGCCAATGACAAGGGAGAAACCTATCAGGTCTCCGTGCTCGGCGCCTGGGACAGCGATCCGGAAAAACGCTGGGTTTCCTATCTATCGGAAGCCGGCGCCGCCCTGCTCCATGCGAAAGTCGGCGACCAGGTGCAACTCCGCGATCACGACAACCAGCAGCAAATGAACTGGACCGTCACCAAGATCGAGCCGTTTGCGAGTTGATGGTGTAACGCAAACTGGTGTGCCAACGGAGCGCGGACTTTAGTCCAATGCCGTCAAGGAATCGAAGTAGGTGCAAGTCGTTCCTCCTCAAGCCCAAAGGATGGAAGAGTCGCAGGGCTGCCAGCCCAAAGGGCTTCCACAAGCCAGCCTGGGGCAACGCCCCAGGTTAGCAGACAAGACATGCTAAGCCCTGAAAGGGCGCGACAAATCGCAAGAATTTGATTATCTCTTGCCCATGCCCCAATCCCTCTCCCGCATGGTGGTCCACTTGATTTTCAGCACGAAAAATCGCGATCCGTTTCTACGCGATATTGAACTGCGTAAAAAAATTCACGCCTACATGGCGGGAATTTTACAGGAGCTTACGTGTGAGCCTATCATCATCAACGGTGTGGAAGATCATGTGCATGTGCTTTGCAATCTATCACGAACTTTATCTTTGGCGAAAATGGTAGAAGAATTGAAAAAATCGTCATCAAAGTGGATCAAGGAACAGGGAGGAAATTCAAGGGATTTTTACTGGCAAAGCGGATATGGCGTATTTTCCGTTAGTCAATCAAATGTCGAGTCGGTGAAAATTTACATCGCTGGGCAGGAGGAGCATCATCAGGTGGTGTCGTTTCAAGATGAATTCCGTTCGTTTTTTTTTCGAAAGCATGGAGTGGCAATCGATGAGCGATATGTGTGGGAGTAGGTTTTGTTACGCCCATTCAGGGCTCGATACGTCCAGGATCATGTTACCCAGGGCGATTGCCCTGGGCTGGCATGTGACGCACCGTTGGTGCTGAAGACTCCGCATCCTCTCACATTCCAGCGGACTAAAGTCCGCGCTCCAACCGCAACAAATCATCCATCGGCATGACATTGCCGTAACGATGAGCTGTGGCGGATAGACTTTGCTCACGGAAAAAGGGCAACAATTCCAAACGTCCCTGCGCCAGCACCGGACGCTTGATCACACGCCAACGCTGCTGATGCGCGGCGCGATACAATCCATCGTCCGCCGTCGTGCAACGCAGGACTCCATGCGGCGGCATGGTCGAAAGGAAACCCGGCAACTCCTCGGCCTTCTGTTGCAACACCTGCACGCCCGGCAAATGGATGTCAGCCAAGGCCTGCGGTGAGGAAGCGAAAATCCGCGGCACTCCCGCACGCACCGCCGCCGCCACCAATCGCAGCAAACGCGACAAAGGCGTGCCCTCTTCCCCGCGAATCAATGCCAGGGGCATCGCGCGATAGCGGAACAAATTTTTCTCGCAGGCGAGACCGGTCGGATCATGCGCCACGGAAAATTCCTTGCGCCACCAGAATTCATCATTTTCCACAGCCGCTTGCAACCATGCGTCTTCGCCACAGGCCTGAGATACGGCATCGGCGAGATCCGCGCGGGCGGGGCGCCGGTTCGTCGGCAGCGAGCGCTCCTGCCAATGCGAAAACTGCGCGACGTAGTTCGGCCCGCCCGCCTTCGCCCCGGCACCGATGCACGATGATTTCCATCCGCCGAACGGCTGCCGCTGCACGATGGCTCCGGTGATCGAACGATTCAGATAGACATTTCCCGCTTCCACCGTCCGCTGCCACTCGCGGATTTCCTTCGGATCTAACGAATGAAGCCCCGCCGTGAGACCGAACAGCGAATCATTTTGCCAATGCAGCGCCGTGGCGAAATCCGGCGCACGCATGAGCCCCAGCACCGGACCGAAGCACTCGGTCTGATGATACCACGAACCGGGCTGAATGCCGAGCTTGATGCCAGGCGACCACAGGCAGGGATTGTTGTCCATCATGCGCGGCTCCAACAACCACGATTCGCCTTCATCGAGAGTGGTCAGCGCACGCAGCAAGTCCTCGCCCGGCGCGCGCACCACAGGAGTCACTAATGAGGACAAATCCCACGCCGGTCCCACGTGGAGCGAGGCGGCGGCATCGCGCAGCTGGCGCAGAAAGGCCGGGTCGTCATAACGGTCCGCCGTGATGATCGCCAGCGAGGCGGCACTGCATTTCTGGCCGGCATGGCCGAAGGCGCTTTTGACCAGATCCTTGACCGCCTGATCGGGATCGCAGGCGTTGGTGATGAGGAGCGAGTTTTTGCCGCTGGTCTCGGCGAACAAGGACATCGAGGGCTTCCACGAATGAAACATCTTGGCGGTGGCATAGGCTCCCGTGAGGATGACGGCATGCGTGCGTTCATCGGTGAGCAAGGAACGGCCGATTTCATTGTCGGGACAAGGCAGGAACTGCAAGGCATGCGGCGGTATCCCCGCCTCCCAAAGAATGCGACAGAGATGATAGCCCGTCAGCACGGCCTCCGGCGCGGGCTTGAAGATCACCGTATTCCCCGCGACCAGTGCCGCGAGAATGCCGCCGCAGGGAATCGCGAACGGAAAATTCCACGGCGGAGTGATCACCACGGTGCCGAGCGGTGCGGCCTGCAAGCCATCGGCAAAGGCCGAATCAAGAATACTATGAGTATAGTAGTTGGCGAAGTCGATCGCCTCGCTGAATTCGGCATCCGCCTCGGAGACGGCCTTGCCGGTATCGCGCAGCATGATCGCGATGCTGTCGCCGCGATGCCGCGCCAGATGCACCGCCACCCGGCGCAGGTGGACAGCGCGCCCGGCAGCGGAGAGCTGGCGCCAGCCATCAGGATCCGCCGCGGCGCAGGCCAGCGCTTCCTGCACCTGATCCATCGAGGCAAGGCTGTAGTGATAGTTGACCAGTCCGGGACAGGAAGGATCCTCCGCCTGCGCCTTCGCCTCGGTAAACACCTGACGCCCCGCAAGACAGAGCGGAATGTCCACCACCGGATGACCGCGCTGTGCCTCCACATGCGCCTGCGCCCAGGTCACGTTCGCCGGCAAGGCCCAGTCGGTATCCGCCTCATTGTGAAAGCCATCCGCCAGCGGACGTAGGGATTTTTCTTCCTGCGCACGATCCTGCTGCCGCTGCGGCCACTCGCCGACTTTCGACTGATCCTCGCAGGCGAGCAGGAATCGCTCGCGCTGGCGGTGCCATTTTTCATCGCCGGGCTTCATGCCGAACAGGTCGCGCAGGAAATTTTCCTCCGCCGTATTTTCATCCAGCCGACGCACCAGATAGGAAATCGCACTGGAAAAATCCTCATGGCGCACCACCGGTGCGTAGAGCAGCAGACCCTTGGCATGCTTGCGGGCGATGCGCGCCTGATGGTTGGCCATGCCCTCTAACATCTCCAACTCCACCCGGCTTTCCACGCCGCGTTCCTCGCGAAGCAGCAGCGTGTAGGCGACATCAAACAGATTGTGCGAAGCCACACCGAGCCGCACGGCCTGCGCGTGCTCGGGGAGACAACCGTAGGCGAGCATGCGCTTGAAATTCGCATCCACCTCGTGCTTGCTGCGATAGGGTGCCTGCTCCCAATCATGCAGCGCCGCCTCCACCTGCTCCATCGCGAGATTCGCGCCCTTGACGATGCGCACCTTGATCCCCGCCCCTCCCTTGGCGACACGCGCCATCGCCCACTGCGTCAGATCCTGCTGCGCGTGATAGGAATCCGGCAAGTAGGCCTGCAACACGATGCCCGCTTCTAACGAATGGAACTCCGCTTCATCGAGCACTTCTTTGAACGCACGACAGGTGAGCCGCAGGTCGCGGTATTCCTCCATATCGAGATTCACAAATTTCGCCGCGCCGGTGTCGGGAATGCGATGCGCCATCGCCGCCCGATAGAGCGAGCGCAGCCGGTCCTTGATCGCGAGAATCGTCTGGTCCACTGCGATCAAATGGATCTGGCTGAAGATCGCGGAAATTTTCACCGAGATGTATTCGCACTGCGGATCGGCCAGGCGCGCCAGATTGGTCGCAAGCCGATGCGCCGCCTCTTCCTCGCCGAGAATCGCCTCGCCAAGCTGGTTGAGGTTCATCTTCATGCCATTGCGCCGGCGTATGGTGAGATGCTTGTGCAAGGGCTTGTCTTCCCCCGGCAGCACGACCTTCGCGCTCTCGTGCCGCATTTTTTTCTCCACCAATGGCATGACAATCTCAGGCGCGAGACGCGAGGCCGCAGCACCGATATTCATCATCGCCTGCTCCCAGATCGGCAGATACTCGGGCGCGCCATATTCCTCCACGATGTCGCGCAGACGCTGAGCCTTTTGCGCATCGGTGGGAAAACGGAAGACCTGATCGGTGAGCAGCAAGGTCGTCAGTTTCCCCTGCGGATCCTCCATCATGCGGGAAAGCTTCCATGCCTGCCAGCGCTCCGCCAGCGTCGCATCCGCCGCGGCCTCGCGCAAAAGGGTTTCCGCCAATTGGACAGCGCGTTCGGCAAGGGAGGATTCTGTGGTCAAATTCATGAGAAATGTCAGGTCTGCGATTTTGTGCTAATTTTTGTTACAAAGCGGCACGAGCTGTGATTTTTTTTCAACGAACTTTCAAGCCCAAAGGAAAAAATCCGCGAGGCTCCTGAATGCCCTTGTCGGTGCATCGCCGCATGCTATGTTTTGCCCGATGCAACAAGGCTTACGGATCGGGATCGCACAGATCAATGGCACCGTGGGGGATTTCCCCGGCAACGCGAAAAAAATCCTCGCCGCCTATCGCGAATGCCTGGACCAGGGCGCGGATCTGGTGCTCACGCCCGAACTTTCCTTGGTCGGTTATCCGCCGCGCGATCTGGTGCAGAAGTCGCAGTTTGTGCCGAAGTGCCTGCAGGCGCTCGATTACCTCAGCGAGGAAATCAAGACCGTGCCGCTGATCGTCGGCTACGTCGATCACAACACGGATGCCGCTCCGGGGCGTCCGTTTCGCAATGCGGCGGCGTGGCTGGAAAAGGGTCGCATCGTTCACAAAGTGTGGAAAACGCTGCTGCCGACCTACGATGTCTTCGATGAGCTGCGCTACTTCGAGCTCGGTGAGCGCTGCGAGGCGATCGTGTGGAACGGTCATCGCATCGGCATCACGATTTGCGAGGACATCTGGAATGAGGAATTTCTGCCGCGCCCCCTCTACGATCGCGATCCCGTGGCGGAGCTGGCCGCGCAGAACATCGATGTCTTGCTCAACCTCAGCGCCTCGCCCTTCCACGTCGGCAAGGCCGCGCTGCGCCGTGAATTGATCGCAGGCGTGGCGGAAGAAATCAAAGCGCCCGTGGTGTACTGCAATGCCTGCGGCGGCAATGACGAGCTGGTCTTCGACGGGCACTCCATCGTCGCGGCACCGGGCAGGCCAGTCTGGCAGATGACGGGCTTTGCGGAAGAGGTGCGGACCATTTCACTGGATGCCATTCCCACGCATTTCCCGGAACAGGAAGAAGCCGAGCAACTCTATCGGGCGCTCGTGCTCGGCACGCGCGACTACGCGCACAAGTGCGGCTTTCACAGCGTCTGCCTCGGCCTCAGTGGCGGCATCGATAGCGCGCTGACCGCCGTCATCGCCGCCGAGGCGCTGGGCGCGGAAAACGTTTTCGGTCTGACCATGCCCAGCCCGTATTCCTCGCGCGGCAGTGTGGATGACTCGTTTCAGCTCGCCGGCGCGCTGGGCATTTCCTGCCGGGAAATCGGCATCGAGGGCCCCTTTGCCGCCGTGAAGGAAAGTCTATCGGATCTTTTCGCCGGAAAAAAAGAGGACGTCACCGAGGAAAACATGCAGGCCCGCATCCGCGGCCTCTACCTGATGTCGTTTTCTAACAAATGCGGCCACCTGCTGCTCACCACGGGCAACAAGAGCGAACTCGCCGTCGGCTACTGCACGATCTACGGCGACATGTGCGGCGGACTGGCGGTCATTTCCGATTTGCCGAAAACCAAGGTGTATGAAGTCGCCCGCTGGATCAATCGCGAGCGGGAGATCATCCCCTGGAACACCATCGAAAAAGCCCCCAGCGCGGAATTGCGCCCGGACCAAAAGGACCAGGACACCCTGCCACCCTACGATGTGCTGGATGCGCTGCTGCATCGATTGATCGAGCTGCAGGAAGACCCCGAGCAAGTCATCGACGCCGGCTTCGAGGAAACGATGGTGCGCTGGGTCCAGCGCCGCATCGACCTGAACGAATGGAAACGCCAGCAAGCCGCGCCAGGCCTGCGCGTGACGAGCAAAGCCTTCGGCATCGGCCGCCGCATGCCCATCGTGCAGCGGTTTCAGGGCTAATTCCGATCACGATAGAAAAACATCGTTTTCGTGCGTCCGTCATGATTTTGCATGACTCCGCGCCAGACGATTTTCCCTTTTTCGATGTTCTTGACGAGCTTGCATGTCGCGGTCGCACGCGCCTGCCCGGGTGTGTATTCCTTGAGGATGATTTCTCCCGCGACCTGGTTGCTCCCAACGAGCTGATAGACTTTGCCCGAGCCGCCGGGACAGAAATAACTGCCGCTCAGGCCGCCGTCATCATGCCAGGTGAGTTTGAAAACGGCCGCCTGCTCGCCCACCGCTCCCACATAGCCATGTGTCTCTTCGGCTTGTGCCAACGCTCCTGTTCCCACCAGCCATACCATCAGGCTCAGCAAGGCCCGCTTCATCGATGAAAAAAGGATCCTCTTCATACGGGATCGCTTCTAGCAAATCACCCGCCGCGAGGTCAACGCAAAAATGATCAGCGCCACATGTATGAGCGCTTCGTCGCAAGAACCTCTCCCTCGCTCTTCACGCTGGCACGCCATGCCAGCACCCGGCCATTTTTCTGATAGTCGTTGCCGGTGATGGTGAAATAGGCATCGGCTTGCGAGATGACAGTTCCTTTTTGCACCAGGCGTTTGATTTTGCTGCCGCTGCCCGCTTGCAGATACTCGAAGGTAAACTCCACGGGACGCGGTTTATCGGTCGGCTGTTTCCAGATCACGTGATAGTACTGCCCCACTTTCTGGCGACGCTCTTCCAGGGTCACCGCGCCATGCAGCAGCCGCTGCACTTCGCCACGCGCCATCAAGTCATTGTTTTCCTCAAACATGTTCTCGCGCAAGTGATACTGCTTCACCGTCAATCCCATGGGATCGGAAACGCAGGATGCAAGGCACAGGCACAAGAGGACGAACAGCTGCTTCATTACCGCGCCATTGTCCGCGATTCAGCGCCAAAGCTCAAATCAGAAATCAAAAAACTTACGCATCCGTCGTGACATGGCGACGGATCAGATCGAGCACCGCCTGACTCACCGCTTTTTTGAATCCATTGCGATCGCGCAGATGGAAGACCTTTTCGGCGATGGTGGCATGCCCCTTGCGCGCCAATGCCAGCCAGGCCGTGCCCACCGGCTTCTCCGGAGTGCCGCCGCCCGGACCTGCGATGCCTGTCACCGACACCGCGACGTCCGCCCCCGAGACGCGCAAGGCCCCTTCGGCCATCTGCCGCGCCACCTCCTCGCTCACCGCGCCGTGTTGCGCTAACGCCGATTCCGTAACGCCCAGCTGCTCGATTTTCGCTCGATTCGCATAGGTCACAAATCCATGGGTAAACACCTCGCTCGCTCCGGGCACATCGGTCAAACGCGAGGCGACGAGCCCACCGGTGCAGCTTTCCGCCGTGGCCAACGTGAGATGCGCCTTTCGCAACAGCTCCAGCACGACCGACTCCAGGGAGGACCCGTCATCACTGACCAAATGCCGCGCAAACGCCTCCAGCGCAATCGCACGCCCCTGCGACACGGCCGAGTCATTTCCGATCAACCGCAGATCCACCTCGGAAATGCGCGCACAGTAGCCGTATTCCAGCCCCTCGACCGCGGCGAGTTTGTCATCGATGGCTTGATGAAAATCACTCTCGCCCACGCCGGTGAATTTCAGCTCCAGCATGCCACGATCCGCCGCCACGCCCGCAAGTGCCCGCAAGCGCGGCTCCACCTCGGCAAAGAACATCGGATAGAGTTCGCGTGGTGGTCCGGGCAAGAGAAAAATCGCACAGGGTCGCACCGGATTCAATCGCGGCGGCACATAGATTCCCGGTGCCGTGCCATTGCCGTTCGGCAATACATCAGCCCCCACCGGTGCCTGCGCCTGCTTGCGATTGGTCGGCGCCATGATTTTTTTGCGGATGGCAAAAAATGCCTCTAACGAACGCATCGCCGCCTCATCCTCGATCAGCTCGCACCCGAGCACCGCCGCCGTCGCCTCACGGGTGATGTCATCGCTGGTAGGTCCCAGCCCGCCGGTCACGATCACCACATCGCTGCGCCGCACCGATTCCGCCAGCGTGGACTCGATCACCGCGCCGTCCGGAATGGTGATCTGCCGCGCCACCCGCAGGCCCAACCGGAACAATTCGCGCCCCAGCCAGGCACCATGGGTATTCTGCACATTGCCTAACAATAATTCGGTGCCGGTGTTGATGATCTCGATGTGCATGCCCTCACCATGCATGAGAAACGCCAGCTTTCAACTCTTTTGCGGCTCGGGTTCCACGGTAACTCGGCTACTCCAGCTCCGTCACCTGATCGCGCGATGTGATGTCGATGATCAGACGATCCGTGCCGAATTCCACACTGACGATTCCCTTGATGCGCACCATTTTGCCCTCCAGTCCGCCCAGCTCGCTGACCGACATGCCTTCCACGCCGAGATTCGTGCGATAGCGACCGCACGCACGTGCGGATGCGACGCCTCCGCCTTCAAACTCGATGTATAACGATTTCCCCGTATTGCTGAGCCGCACCTTGGCGACGCGTTCTTTGAGGGAAATCTCCTCGCCGACTTGTTCGCGAATGGCCTTGTGTTCCGACGGCCCATAATCATCGGTGCGCTTGGGCACTTTTTTCGCCGTTTCTTCCGACTTAGCGGAGGATGCCGCTTGGCCTCCCTGCAATTCCAGCGCACGCTTCTCGATCTGCTCGCGCAATTTCTGCTCTTCGGATTGGCTCAAGGTCTTTTCCTCCTCCACCGGTGTTGCCGCCACAGGGACCGATGCCTGCCCGGTTTTCTTCTTGCTCTTGGTAGTCTTCCGCGTTTCAGCAGCCGTCACAGAATTCGTTTCCTTCGCCGAACGACTGCCTTGAAACCACTTGATGCCTGTCACCGTCATCACACCCGCCACTACCAGGGAACCAAGCACATACCAGATGGCATGACCACCGCTGCTGGCGGACATCATCGGCGCTTGATAGGAGGGAGATGGGGGAGCGGCTAACACAGGTGCCGCCAACACGGGAGCATTCGACACTGGTGCCGGCACGCTCGTCTCGACCTGGCCACCACGCAACACGGTGAGGGCCTGCGCGGGAGTCAGCTCACGTGTTTTCGCCGTGCGCATCCACCCGCTCAACATCCCCGCCGTACTGCCCGTCACCACGCGTCCGGTCCACCCCATGCACTCTTCCACCAATGCGGCCAGCTCCTTCACCGCGCCCGGCCCCTTGCGCAGCCCCAGCCATTTCATCGGATCCACACAAAAGCGAAACGATTCCACCTCGCCGATCACCTCCACGTCCTCGGCGTGCAAGGCCAGCCAATCCGCCGATTGACCGAACGATTGCTCCAGCCAAATCAGCAATTCCAGAGCCGATTCCGCCAACAGGCGCCCTTGCGCGGCATTGAGAACGGAATGCGTCTGGAACTCGCGCAGGCTCATCGCACTGCGTGACTCCGTCACCATGAAAGGAATGCCATCCACCGGATCACAGCCACCGCCGATCACACGGCGCAGATGCGGATGCTCCAGTTCCCTCATGCGCACTATTGCCTGATCATAGGAGGACAGCTCATCCCCCTCCAAGCCTCCCTCACCCGCGCCGAAAGGGAAAAAACGCTGCAACAGGACCTCGCGCCCCGTCTCCGCATCCAGCGCCAGAAATACCGCCCCATTAGCATCCTGCGATACCATTTCTTCGATCTGAAAGCGACTACTGGGCACAGTCATGACTCTAGCCAATCGTTCCGCAAATGACAATCAACAAATTTTGTTCCGCACGCATCACGATTGACGCATCGCCACCCGTTCTCTAGGCTGGTATGGTAACCCCCATGCCCATGACCACACATTCCCCACTCACGTTTTTCGCCAGCATGGGACGCTGTGCGTTTATCTGTTGCCTCTTGGGCGGCACCGCGCTTCTTGCGCAACCAGCCGTGGAAAAAAAACCGATCACGAACGCTGCCAGCATCCGTTTTGAACAAACGACTCACGATCTCGGGCGAATCGCAGCCGGATCACTCGTCAAACGCGAGATCGTCTTCACCAATGACGGGGATACCGATCTCACGATCCGCGACATTTCCCACACATGCAGTTGCACGACCACGCCGGAGTGGACGCGTGTGACGCCCCCCAAAGGGAAAGGCCGCATCATGCTGGAGTTCCAGGCGATGGCCATGAGTGGGGAAATGCAAAAAACCATCGCCGTGCACTCGAATGATCCGGCAAAGCCCGTGATTGCCATCGCGCTGAAAGGCCTGGTTTGGCAACCGTTAGAGATCACTCCTGGCGTGGCAGTGATGAAAACGACAGCTCTTCCGTCACAGGAACTTTCCACAGTCGTTCGCATCATCAATCACACCGAGCAGCCCATCTCGCTCAAAGAACCGGCATCCGACAACAACCATTTCCTCCCCCGACTCGAGACGATCACAGCGGGAAAAGAATTCCGCCTGACCGTATCGGCTAAACCTCCCTTTCCTGCCTGCATGCTATCGGCAAACATCACCATCGCCACCTCATCGGCGGAGAGGCCCGTCTTGACCATCCCTGCCGTGATACTCCACATGCCCGAGCTGGTGGTGCACCCACCACAGCTGTTCCTATCCGCCCACACGGCGGACGCCCCCCATCTCATCAGCATCCGCAGTCAATCCCCGCAACCGGTTGCCATCACCCACGTTTCCTGCGATGCGCCCGGCAGCAGCGTGACCATCCGCGAGATCACGGCGGGCAAAGACTTCGAACTCAGCGTCCAGCTTCCGAAAGACCTCGGCTCCTTACCCCCAAAAACCTATACCATCACCGCGAAAACCACGGCATCCGGCCAACCAACCATCAGCATCCCTATCTCTTTCGCCAGAGCGCCCGCGTTTCCTCCCCCCTCACCGTGATGACAAAACACATGCATCGAGAGCGGCCAGAAACTCTAACAACTTCTTTATCGGCAGTCCCACGACGTTGGAAAAATCCCCGCGTATCTCCGCGATGATTTGATCGCCATGCTCCTGTGCGGCATAGGCTCCCGCTTTGTCCAGTGTGTGGACTTTTGCCATGTAGTCATCGATCACCTCGTCGCTCAGAGGCAGGAACTCCACCTCCGTCACTTCATGAAACACATGCTCTTTCCCAGCGGGATCGATCACGCATACCCCGGTGCACACCTGATTCACCCGCCCGCTCAGGGACTGCAACATCTGGCGTGCGGCGGCCAAATCGGCCGGCTTGCCCAGCGGCTGACCATCGAGACACACAAGCGTATCGGCACCAATGACCCAGGCACCCGGATGACGCGATGCCACATCGCACGCCTTGCGCCCGGCATTCACCTCGCAGAGATGGCGATAGTCCAGCGCCGTATCATGCAGCTCCTCCACGGGCGAAGGGATCACCTCCGCCTCCACACCGGCTTCACGCAAAAGCTCAATCCGCCGCGGCGAAGAGGATGCCAGAATCAGACGCGCCCGCATGTCACTTCCCTAACACTTTTGCCGCCATCGCCGCATCGAACTCGAAGCCGGTCTCCCCTGCCCCCTTGAGTGTCTCGCCTTCCAGAAACTGATACTCGAAAGCCTTCACCGGCTTGACGCCATCGATCTGCGAAAAGACATACACGCGGATGGCGAGTGCCTCCTTGCCCGTGCCACCGGGCAGCCCTTTCACCGAGTAGCTGATTTCATTTTTCCCGTCCAGCACGCCACCCATCACCAACTCCGCTTCCTTGGCATTGCCGAAACGATGCTTGCTGATCTTGTTCACGGTGACATCCACCGAGCGGCCGGGACAGAACACATACACTTTCGCGATGTACTTCGCCACCGGGATCGCCATCGGCACAGGCGGCACCACACCTGTCGGTGCCAGCTCCGGCGTTTTGGCAATGTAGCTGTAGTCACCCTTGCTGATTTCCTCACGCACCTCGGGCAAGGCGGAGAGGCTGACGAATTCCGCCATGTCGTACTTCCAACCGGTGTTTTCCTGCACAAAATCCACCACTAACAAGTTGTCCGTGGGATCACCGCCCACGCCGAAGTCGATCTTTCCATAATAAACGAACTTCGCCGTGCGGCCGTTGCGCTTGGCCTGCACGTTTTTCAATCCCGCAAGAGCGGGTGGCGCGGCGGGCACTTCGAAGATGCCTTTCGGAAACACACGACGCTCGGAATTCAACCGGTTTTTCACGATCATCTGCCGGTGCGCCGCCGTCACCTTGGTCCAGGCCGCGTAGTCCTTTTGCACCATCGCATTCCGCCAGTAGGCATAGACGTTTTCCAATTGCCCCTGCAACGCGGCATCCTGTCCCAGGGCCGCCGTTACCATTAAAAGCCAACATACCAGCGTTCTCATCACGCCGAACCTAAAACATTTTCCCGCGTAAGAAAAGCGAAATGCGCGCGACTCCGGGCGCTCAGTGGCGCGATGGCCCGGGACTATCGAAATGACTCACGCCCATCAAACCGCCACCGAAGCGGGCCTTGAGGCGATGGTTCATGCGCAGCGAGGGAAATTCATAGCGCACCGTTTGGACGGATTTTTTTGTCAACCGGTAGAACGTGACAAACCCCACAAGCAGGAATGCCGCAAACCCGGAGTAGAGCCCCCACGGGCGAGGTTCCGGATGCCGGGCCTCCTCCATTTGTAGCCGTAGGAAATCCAAAAACTCGCGGAAAAACAGCGGGGCGTTTTTCACGTCCAGCCCATCCGCCTGTTGGTGCGCCCGCATCCATT
This sequence comes from Verrucomicrobiia bacterium, assembly GCA_947462875.1. Taxonomy (GTDB): domain Bacteria; phylum Verrucomicrobiota; class Verrucomicrobiia; order Verrucomicrobiales; family Akkermansiaceae; genus UBA956. Next base: position 314,369 of record CANHQJ010000002.1, on the reverse strand, counting down.
CATCGATGAAGGAGATCCAGGTTTGCTCGGACACACCGGAAAGAAGGGAGGCGGCGATCCCCCCCTGCGGGTGATGATACATTTGCTCAAACTGCACCGCCAACAGGCTGGTGTCCAAATCATAGAATATCACCATGCAATCGCGCGATTGGGACCATTTCAATTTGATCTGCTGCCGGATGTTTTCAAACACCTGCTTGTCCGGTGAATTCACCGTCACCACATACACCGCAAAACCCGTCTCCCGGGCAAAGCTTTGCAACTCCGCCATCAACTCGGCCGATTGGTATTTTTCAAAAAACAGATTCCCCTCGCTCGCATGATAGAGATGGCTGGAGGGCGGTTCTTCGGGCAAATCCACCACCGAGGTCTGCGCCAACAGCACCTGTCCGCACTGCATCATCAGCAGCAGCGCGCCACAGCACACCGTTCGACTCCACCTTGTGATTTCTCTTCCCATGACCCATCAATTCGGGCTGCTGACCAGCACCCGCAGGAATCGCCTGGCATTCGCTCCTATCGGATTCGCATCCCTCACCTCCAGGCGCGCCGTTGTGTTCTGTACCGTCGTCAGTCCGCTCGTGAACCAGTCGCTCAAGTTGTCCGACCACTGCACGGTATACGTGATATCAACAGCGAAGTATTTCTGGATTTCCGCCGCGAGATGATTCTGACCACTGTAGTTTTTCACTTTGACCACACTCGAAAAACTCCCCGCGCTCGCGGGATTCGTTCCGAAGGCATATTCCATCAAATTGTTCTGCCCGTCCCCATCGTGATCGGTCGTTTTGCCTTGGGCACCTGTGGGCAGCAAGGCGCCGGCCCAGACCGCGTAGGTGACTCCGGGCGGCGGAGCATCGGTGACCAACTGACAAACGATTTCCGGATTGGAAGTGCTGACGCTGCCCGCGCGGACGATGTTGGCGGTATCCGGTGTGAATGGAGTCAACGGAGGTCCTCCCGGCCCCACGGTGTTGGGCCACGTCCAGTTGGTGTTACTGTACAATGCCCAATTGCCACTCAAATCAAAAATCCAGAACCACACTTTGTTTGTCGTGGTAAACGGCGCAGCGTTACTGGTCAGATCCGCACTGCCGTCAAAATACTGTGTCTGTGCATTATACGTCACTCGCTGCAATGCCGTCCAATTCGCTTTCCAACTGGCACGGTTCGCAGAGGTAGGATCAAAGCCCACAGTGAAGGCCCCCACTTCCACAAACGTACCCGCACCCAACGGCTGACCATTGGCCTTCAAATGCCCTCCTGCCGGCGTGCAGAGATATTGCACGGTCTGCGTGACGGCCCACGCCTGTGAGCTCAACAACGCGAGCGTTAGAACAATCAAGTAAGAGCCGAATCGTTTCACGGAAATAGGGAGGGAGGTCTTGCGTCGAATCTACCACAGCGGTTTCGCCAAATCCATGCCGAAATTGACAAAAATCGACGTTTTGCCTGATCCCCGCTTTTCATCGCCAAGGCGGCTCATTTGTCGAAGAAATCAATCTTATCGGCATCGGAGTTGTTGTTGATCGGTATTTCGTTGCCACTGAACGAATCGACCTGAACGGAAATCGTGTAGATCCCTTCCTGAGCCTCCGCCACCCAGCGGGCTTTGATGCCGAAGCGCGACAGACCACCGGCGGGAATCACCACGCCTGGATTCACCGTCGTGAAAATGTGCTGCGTTTCATTTTCCGAATGCGTCCATTTGTTGTTTTCCAAAGAAACCCCATCGAGCTCCACCAGATTTCCATCAAACGCTTCTCGAAGGCTCCACCGCGCGTCCTTGGGGATCCGCACGACAATGGTGCCCTCGGTATCCTTCTGATACAGCTCGTTCACTTGCACACGGATGTTGAAGTCGGTCGGGCCGTTCATCACGTTCGGCTGGGCGGTGATCACAGGAGTGATGTCCGGTGCCTGGACGATGCCGAAGTTCGCCTGTGTCTCAACGCCCACCGTGGTGGAGACCGCAAGGATGCCGTTCACGCTGCCATCGTTACCCGCAACCGCGCCAAGGTTTTCTCCGGTGTTGAACCAGGGAGCCGGCAAGGTGGAGGCGGTGAGCGTGGCGCCGATGGTCACGGCATTGGCGGTCAATACGAGGCGATAGCTGCTGTTGATCTGCACACCGTTCGCTTGCGTGAAGCTGTATGTGCCATCCACATTCACCGGAATGCTGGCAAGAACGATGTCACCCACTGGATTGACGAGATTGATGTGGATGCCACCACCATTGGTGCCGGTGCCGTTAACAGTGTTGTCCGCCAGGCGGTTGAGATCGTTGAAGACATTGCCCGTGATCGAGGCGAACTGAGTGTTGACGAAATTTTGATCCGTCACATTGTCGCCGGCATTCAGAACGACCGGAGCCAGATTGCCGATCACCGTGAAGTCCCCGCCGTCGGCATCGTTGACGGCGATGTAGTTGTTAGGCACGGTTTGCACCTTTTTGTAGCTGCCCGGCGCAAGGTTGGGGAAGGAAAATCTGCCATCAGTTCCGGTGAGAACCGATGAAACCAAAACACCGGCGTTCGTGAACAATTCGACCAATACCCCCACCTGCGGGGCATCCCCCGTGGCATTGCCATCGGTGTCGATTCTCACGAAACCTTTGATCGATGCGGGCAGGAAAAATCCGTCATTGCCCGCACTGGTGCTGGTTCCGGCCACGGCCAGGACGTTGGTCGGATCCGTGCCTTCGGTTTGAGTGTAACCGGTGGGATACTCCGGATCGGATTCATCGATATTCGCGATGGTGCTCCCCGGCGGCACGATGGCGGTCCAGTCGCCATTGCTGTCGGTGGTGACGGTTTGCACATTGCTGTTCACGTCGGTGATGAGTACATTGACGTTGGCAAGATTTGGTTCACCGACATCTTGATTGCCGTCGCCGTTGGTGTCGATATAGAGATGGCCGGTCAGGGTCGCGGGCTGATAGAAACCATCGATGCCGCCATTGTTCGTGGTGCCCACGAGCGCGTTGGTGACAGTCGGGTCGTTGCCCTCGGTCCGGACGAAGCCGGTGGGATAATCGGGATCCGTTTCGTCAATATCGGCGGTGGTGTTCCCCGCCACCACCATCACGGACCAGTTGCCGTTGCTGTCGGTCGTCACGGTGCGTTCGACGCCCAGAGCGTCCGTGATCAGCACATCGACGTCGGGCAGGTTCGGTTCACCGCCGTCCTGATCTCCGTTGCCGTTGGTGTCGATATACAGATTGCCCGCCAACTCTACGGTGGCTTCGTAGCCAAAGTCTATGTCGGTGCGCGTGGTCGCAACCGCCAGCACCACGGACGTGCGGTTCGCGGTCGCGATGCCGTCCTGGTCGAAGGAGGCGGTCATGCCCGCCGGAATAGTCGCTGCATCCACGCGCAGCAAGAAGGTGCCGGGAATCAACCCATCGAAACTGTAGGCACCCGCTATGGTGGTGAGAGCCGAGGGTTCGTTGGCATCCCACACACCATCGTCATCGGAGTCGAGATACACCCTCACATTTTCCAACGGGGGTTCACCCGCGTCTTGCACACCATCGCCATCCACATCATACCAGACGTAGTCGCCGATGCCGGAGTTGCCTTGGTAACCGAAATCGGCCAGCGCGAAATTTTGCGCGGCAGCCAGCACAACGCTGGTTATGCCGTCCATGACCGGTCCGTCGGGATCGGCGGTCTGGGCCACACCCGCGGGCAGGGTTGTGGCGTCCACCGCCACCCCATAGGTGCCGGCGATCAGTCCCGCCAGCGAGTAGCTGCCGCTGGCGGATGTGGTGGCAAATGGCTCGTCCGCGTCGTAAGTTCCGTCGTTATCACGATCGATGAAGACGCGCACGCCCGCCAGGGGAGCCTCGGTGGCACCTTGCAGTCCGTCGCCGTTGCGATCGTTCCAGACATAGTCTCCTATGCTCGCGTTGCCTTGGTAGCCGAAATTGACGTTGCTGACCGTCTGCGCGACAGGCAGGGTGACAATACTCTTGTGATCCAATGTCACATCAGGGTCGCCAGTTTGCGTGACGCCCGAAGGGATCGTCGATGTGACAACAGTGACGAGATGATCCCCGGGAGGCAGATTACCGATCGAGTAGAAGCCGGTACCGTCGGTGATATCGGAAGGTTCGCCCGCTTGCCACACCCCGTCATTGTTCTGGTCGATGAATACCCTCACGTTTTCAAGAGGAAACTCGCTGGCTTCCTTGTTGCCGTCGCCATCCGCATCCACATAAAGATAACCATCGAGGGCGGAGAGGCTGCTGTTCGGCACGAATCCGAAATCCTTGGTTTGATCGATCTCGCCGGTGCTCAGGGTCACGAGCGGGCTGGATACGGCGGTGCCTGTTCCGCCCGCCTGGCTACCATCGTCATTGTTGTCAATGAGGTCATCCGCGGACGCGCTGCTAGCGCTGGAAAGCGGCTGATTGAACAAGACACCGCTGCCAAAGTTCCCGGCGGGCAGGTAAATCACATACTGGCCGGCGGGCACATTGCCGAAACCATAGAAACCGCCGCTGCCCGAGGTGGTGGTCACATAGGGAGCGTCCACGCCCGGTGTTTGTCCCGATCGATAGAGATGCACGACAACGCCATCGATGCCGGCCTCCCCTCCATCGCGGAGACCGTTGTTGTTCGTGTCCTGCCAGATACGGTCCCCGACCGTGGCAAGCACGGCGAGGTTGTTGGTGTCGATGAAATCATTACCCGAAGAGTCGGTGTCAGCCACCAGAGTGACAGAGATCCAGTTGTCATTCGGGTTGGTGATGTCCGCCGTACTGACGAAGCCCGCGGGGTCCGTCTCGACGACCACATAATTGCCCGGAGGCAAATTGGAGAAGGTGTAAAGTCCGGTGGATGTTGTCGTGATCGGAAGTCCGAACGGCACGCCGTCCGATGGATTTCCATCTCCATTCGGATCACTGAAAAGAGTCACCACGGCACCGGCGAGACCAGCTTCCGCGTCAGCAAGGTTGCCATCCCCATCGCTATCGTTGCGCACCTGGCCGCTGATGAACGCCAAATCCCCAGCCGACACCACGTCATCGAGGAAGTTGTTGTTGGGGTAGGCTGTGAACGCCGTCACGGACAATGGAACCAGGTTATCATTCGTGACGGCCGTGTCCGCGACACTGAAATAACCGAGCAAGTCTTCCTGGGTGATCACATAATTGCCCAGAGCCAGGTTGAGGAATTCATAGGAACCATTGTCGTTTGTAATCGTCAGTCCCACCAGTTCACCGTCCACCGGATCGCCATCGCCATTAGGATCGGTATAAAGTCGGACGGTGACCAGGCGCAAGGGCACGTCCCCGCCGAAACCAACCACCCCTTCATCTTCAAACACGGTGCCCGAAATGGACGCGGCGCTTGTCGCTACCCCGGCATCGTCCGATGACGGAGGCACAGGATCCCCGTTAGCGTCAATGGCGTAATTCACCGCGGCGGTGTTGAGAGCGAAGGCAGATGCCCCTTTCGCTTCCAGTGTCACCGACACTTGGAACGTGGCGTTCACCGCGAGGATGCCCGCACCCGTGACGTCGTTCCAGAGCAAACTGCCGGCCCCCACGCCGTCGGGTGCCACCGAAGCACTCACAAATTCATAAAAGGCATCACTGAAGACATCTTCGAGCGGCACCGTTTGTAAAGCGGTAGTGCCGGTATTCTGGACGCTGATGTTGAATACCACCTGGTCACCCTTGTTGGCGGGGCCGGGATCCGGACTGAGCAGGGTTTTTGTCACTGTGACAGCGGGGCGGGTGACGATCACAGGCTCGGTGTCGTTCGCTGTCGGCCCGCCACCCGTGGTGACGTTCACCGTATTGATCGATGGATTGGCCGCCGCCGCTCCGGTGAAAGTGACGTTGAGATCAATGCTTTGTCCCGCTGCCAACGGACCCACGTTCGCCCATGTGAGCGTGTTGGAGGTCGTGGAGCTGGGCGCAGGCGAGGCGGCGACGTAGGTCAATTCCGCGTTGGCGAATGTGTCAACCACCTGCACGGTGTTCAAGGTGGTATTGCCGTTGTTGGTGACTCGAATGCGGAAACCAGCGGTCTCGCCCACGAGAATCTGTCCATCCGCGGGAGACGTGAGTGTTTTCACAACCGCAACGCTGGGCACGGCGTTGGGAATGGTGGCTGTGTCGGATCCGACGTCCGTGGCATCATCATTGTCAACGTAATGCACCACCGGAACCGAACCCGGCAAGGCATAAAGCGTCCCGTTGCCACTGCTGCCGGTCACCGTGCTGCTGGCCGGAATGCCACCCGTGAAAATACCGGTGTTCGGACCTGTTTCGGTCAGCGTGACAATCTCGGTGTCGCCCCCGCTGCCGATGATCGTTACCAGAATGGTCTCGGCAACCAGCGGATTCGTGTTTTCATCCAAGTCGGAGACCCTGGCAAACACCGTTTCATTCGGGGCATAGACCAAAGTGTGGGGACCGTTGTTGCCCGTGGTGAACTCCGTGGTGCTGGGGGTTCCCAGATCGAGCGAACTGATATTGACCACCGTCGATTTGGCCGAGGAAATCGTGTTTTCAAAGCCTTCTTTTGCTGTCGCGGTGATATTGAAATTCCCCTCCGTGGCACCGGTCATCCACGCGTATTCGTAGGTTTTGGCATTGCCGGTGGTGGCGACCACCTGGGAAGCGCCGAGCGTGGTGGAGACGTCTCCGGCGGTGCCCGGACCATCGATGACCAACGGCATGCTGGTGACATCATAGGCGCCGAAGGGATCGGCGGCCATGGCGCGGACATACAGGGTCTGTCCTGCCGTCGCGGCGGTCACCGGCGATCCGCCCGGATAGGGCGCATCGTAAATGCCGAGCGTGTCCAGATGGATGACCGTATCGGTCGGCAATGTGACCAGAGAAGGTTTGTTGTTGCTGTCATAGTCCACGGTGAAAGTGACGCCGGACTGGTTGTTGCTGATGACCAGCGACATCACATCGCCCGCAGCGAAGTTCACGGCACTGCCCAGAGCGGGGAAACTGAAGGTGAAGACTCCGGCTCCGGTCGCAGCCGATGCGGAAACACTGCTGCTGGTGGCAAACGCCACACCGTTCTTGCGCAGCACCGCGCTGATGTTGGGACTGCCGGGCATGGTGCCGGTGCTGACGGTGTAATGTGCCGTGACTCCGGGGGTGCTGGTGACATTGAATGTTTCCGCGAAGGCCGGAGCCTGGGTCCACGTGGCACTGCCACCCGGGGTGCTGTAACTGATCTGAATCCGGCCGGGTCCGCCATTACCTCCTGTTCGGGAGCCATTGCTTTGAGAGGTTCTCGAACCGCCACCGGCTCCACCCGGAGCATTGCCAGAGTTTCCGTTAGATGAGGTGCCTTGGGAATCGATTATAGCCCCACCGGCACCGCCACCTTGAGCACCGGCACCACCAGCTCCGGAACTGATTCCTATACCTGACGCACCATTGCCGCCATTCACTCCGGCAACCCTTGTGGTGCCCACGGAATTTGCAACCGCGCCCCCAGCCCCGCCCGTGGGAGCACCTCCACTCGTGTTGCCAGCACCTCCCGAACCTCCTGCCGCGCGAACGAGTGCGTTAGCGGCATTGCCATCCGGACCGACAAAGGCCGGGTTGCCATTGGCCCCTGCGGCACCCAATGCACCTGACACTTCTCCAGGGACGACAATGGTCAATTGCTGGCCCGGCGTTACGCTCAATGTGGAAGACGCATAGGCACCGCCACCTCCTCCGGCACCTCCACGCGCCGAACCGAAACCGGCATCGGTGCTTCCCCCACCCGCACCACCAGCACCCCATGCGGCAACCGTGACGCTGGTGACACCAGCAGGCACCGTCCAAGTGCTAGAGCCCGCTGTCGAGTAGGTATTCGCAGTTGTACCGGGAGCTGAGATGACAGCAGACTGTGATGTCGTTGTATCCGCGGGCGACACACCGGCGGGCGAAACCCGATCCAGATCGCCTGTGTTGTCTCCATCAGTGCCATCGGTATCGAGATAGAGTTGTTTGAGAAGACTCGCGGCGTTGATCGTCGCCGTATCGGGGCAGGAGTGCCCGAATTGCGGGCTGACATGGGTGGCCGAAATCGTGTTCCCCACCTGAACATTCAACGTACCGTCCGTTTCAGCCAAACCGGCCGATGTCGATGAGGGCAAAGCGGCGTTGTTGCGGAAGACACCGCTGTTCGCTGTGGTTTCCGCAAGCGTGAGCACCTCAATGTCACCCGTCGCGGGGTTGCTCACCGTGGCGAGAATGCTTTCGATCGCCGAAGTGTTGGTGTTCGAGCTGGCATCCGTGACCGTGACGTAAATGCCATCACCCGGCTGGAAATTCACCTCCGTGCCGACATTGTTGGTCAGGCGCAAGGTGCAGGAAGTAACACCGCCGGAGGGCACGATGATCGTGTCCTTCGCCTCTACCCCGGGATACCCGAGCGCCGAAACCGTGTTCACTTTGGTGCCGCTTGTGTTAACCGTGACCCGGAAGGTGATGGTTGTGGAGGATTGCGATTGCAGAATGGGAACCACCAGGCCGCCTTCATCCATCGGAAACGCGGTCGTGCCCGCATCGGCTACAGCAGATCCATCGCGTACCGTGCTGTTGGCTACATATGTCACACCGGCTGGCAGTACATCGACGAGCGACACGGATGAAAGCGAAAACAGCGAACGGTTGTCCAACGTGATCTTGTATTGGACAACATCGTTGACACTCAGACCGGACGGCGTGTTATCCACAAAAATCGAGGAGGTCTTTTTCAACACGGGAACCGGAAGGTTGGGCGTGGTGTTGCCCAGGTCCAGATATGGCTCCCCGGGTCCGGCGGTCGCGGGATCCTGACCCCACGCACCCGTGAGTTGCGTGCCGTCGAGCGTGTACACGCGCATGCCGGTCTGGTCCCTGTCCGGCTCGAAAATCCGGGTCGCCGCCAGCGGAATCACATCGATGGCAACGTCATACTTACGCCCGTTCGGATCGGTGTTCGGCCCCAGGCGGTCACCGTTGTAATCCACATAAAGCCGCGTGGCCGCCACCGAGGTGATCCACACCGGGTTGCCATTCTGCGTGCCGTCACGACTGCCCGCACCCCATCCGACCACGATCTCCGTGGAAAGGAAATCCTGTGGAACCAGAGAGTAGCCCCAGTCGTGCACATTATTGGCAGTGGGACGGGCACCGACCAAGCCGACACCCCAGAAGGGTTTGCCACCGACGCTGGTGAATCGCGCCGCGGAATTGATCGGCATCAGATACTGATAGGTGCTTTTTGCCGGGATAGAAATGGATCCGGAACCCAGTCTGGTGGTGAAATTCACCGTCGTCGCTGCGGCATCATTGTTGTACAGATAGACATAAGTCTCATCGCCGTCACTCGCCGTGCCCACCGGAGCGAAGTAATGGTCCGACCACTTGTTGAGCGGTGGGATGTTCGCGCCGCGAGCCTCGTAGTTGGCCCCTATGTCGCCGTAGAACTGCATCACCTGAACGCCTTTCGTCGAGACGATGGTGGCGCCCCGTTTGATTCCCGCATTGATGAGATGCGACTCGCCCTGGTTCAGCGTGACATTCGTGGCAGCGGCAGGCCCCGCTCCATCCACATCGACTGTCACAACCGTGCCGTTTGCCGCCGCCATGATGTAGGCGGAGCAATGCTCGAACATCGAACTTGTCAGCGGAGTGGGGAAAATCACATCCTCACCCACAGGGAGGACGAAAGAGGTGCCCCAGTCGGGCACGGCACGCACTTCCACCGAATTGGCAAGCAGCGGCCCGGGTGTGGTGAACCAGGCACCACGTGTCATCACGATGGCGTTGCTGGAACCGAAACGGTCGCGACCGTCAAACAGGATCGTAGCGGCGTTTCGCGGCAGCGGCACCTGGTTCCGCATGATGATGACGGAACCGGCATTGAACGAAACCGGGTCGTTGGCATACCCGGGAGGCTTGCCGTTGGCATCATTGCCGTCTCCCCAGATCTGGGTGTTGGACTGCACCGGATTGCTCAAATCGACCTCGTAACCGTTTTCCCAATGGTCGAGCACGATGCGAGTGCCGGGAATCGGTACGGTGATGGCGATGACGGACTCAGTGATCGTGTTGGTATTCGGTGCCAGCACCAGGTAGTCCTGCCGGATTTGCGCTTCCGGCTGCGGCACATACCATTCCTGGACCACTGGAATGGCCTGGATAACAGTGGTGGCAAGAACGATAGCGGCACCGCTGAAAAGCTTGCCAATTACAGATTTTCCCTCAGTCATACGCGTCAATCTCTGGATGATTTTTCCTGTGACTGTAAAAAACAAGCGCTCGATCGGACCAGTTTGACGCTTGTCCGTGTCGTCGAATGATTGGAGGGATTTTACTGCCGCGCGCGAAATATCATAATTATTAGGATTGACAATAAAAATTACAAAAAAATTAAATTGCCGGGCGCACCAAAAAAAATGGCAACAAGCACGAGGCTTGTTGCCATGTAAAATACAGAAATCCTAGATCACACACTGCGCTTGCGGCGCAGGGCGAGACCGAGCAATCCGAGCGAACCCAGAAGTGCTACGGATGGCTCAGGCACAACCGTGAACGAGTGCGTTTGGAAATCGTAGGCTCCCGTCGGACGGGTGAATTCCCCCAGGGGACCGTCGATCGGAGGATTGCTGCCGGAGTAGTCCGGATCCACGTTGCCAATCACCGCCGCCGTCATGTTGCTGACGTAGAATTCCAAGGGCAGGTTGTCTTCGCCGCAACCGCAATTCCCCTCGGGAGGCAGCACCCAGGTATCACCGGTAAACAAAGCGGATTCCGTGGTGGTGGGAACGAGCGGATTGAAGGTATTGCTGTCGAACACCCACAAATACAAACGCTTGTTGCGGAAATCGAAGGTGGGATCCGCGTTCACTCCGTCGGACAGACCGGTATCGAGCAAATTGGCGGAACTGCTGAAAAAGTCCGTGGTGTCGTTGTAATAGGCTTGGTCAAACGTGTTGAAGTTGCTTGCCCATGTCTCGATCGGACTGGTGAGCGGATCGTAGCCCACATCGAAGGAACCCAAAAGGAACGTGAAGGAGCTATCCACAGGCGTGACACCATCGCTCTGATAGAGAACAGATTCCGTAGGGCCACCCCAGAATACCGTGCGGGCCTCCAGGGAAGAAAAGGCGCACAGAAGTGATCCAAAACCGATCAGTGCTTGTTTCATTTTCATAAAAAATTTGTAGTTGGTTAGTGTTAGGGGGTGTTAGGGAGCAACTCCATTGTCGATTCTGGCAGGCAAGGTCCAGGGCACAGGCACCACATGACCGGGTTTGGCAGCGGTTGTCGAGAACCAATAGGCTCTTCCGGCACGGATGAAATCTGTGCTGTTCTGGTTGGCCAGGGTGGTGTCGAGCAGAGCGGTCCATTGCTGGCGAGTGCCCACCTTGTTCAGCCAATAGGCGGAATAGCCGTCCTTGTCCGCTGGCAGAACCTCGTCGCTGGTCCAGTGCAGCACCTGGTCGGAAACGGCCGGATCACGCGAGCCGGTGAAGTTCGCAGGCAGGTAGGCCATCTGGGTGGGGCTGAGGTGCATCGGATAGGGCGAGCCAAACATCGGATACGATGTGCTGATCGGTTGGGCGAAATTGCTCTGGCGAACCATACCGTAACTGCTGATGGTTTCCGCCTGCGCTTTGGGGTGAATGAAGAAACCCTGGTGAGGAGCCACCACGTCGGTTTTGCGATCGGTAAAACCGGAACCGATCAGAGCCCAGTGCGGCACGCCACCATTCGAGTAAGCCCAGTAGGTGCGCCAACCGGATACACCGTCGTTATACAAGACACGGTCGGCAGTCGTGGCGCTCCCTGTGGCGTTCACGGAGGTGACCGGCACCAATTCATCCACCGTCAGATATTTCACCAACATGATCTGTGCGCCGGTCAACTGACTGGCCAGAGTCGCCGCCGCGGCCGCGGTGTCAAGCGAACCGAACGGAGGACCGGTGAAGACGTTCGTCTCAGGCTCCAGGGTAAGGCTGGCAACACCGCCGGTAAGGACATCGAAACGATGGCCATTGAGCGGACCACTCATCACTTCGATGCGATACAATGCAGGTGCTGCTTCGAGTTCGCCATTGCCGGGAGTGAAATCGACGCCAGGAGCGGAACCGCTGAGGTTCAGGGTAAGACCGCTGACGCTGGTGACGACACCTGTGAACTGCGGGCAGGGAAGGAACGGAGTGGAGTAGGTTTCGCACTCGTTTGCTTCGATGGTGACGGTTTGCCAACCTTCCACGTAGGTGTAATCCACTACGTCGACGGTGGAATCGAGGTTATAATCGAGCTTCAGCGCGATTTGATAGAAACCACGCTCGCTGCCGCCGGGCAGCAGAGACTTGATGTTGGCGATGCGCACTTGCTCGGAGAAACCGCCGGGGTTCGTAGTAACGGTCACATTGACCATGCTGTCAATATCGACCTCTATCCACGAGTTCGAGGGAGTGGAGAGGACATCGGTGTAGCGGAGGAAGAAGCCGGTATCATCTTTGCCACCGAGAACACGATTGAACACAAGATCATAGTTGCCAGCCTGAGTGATGCTGGGCACGATGCAATAGGGGGTGTTGTCACCACTGTTCGGAGGCATGCAGAAGGCGTATTCCACGAGGTTGCGGAAAATGTCACCATCAGGATTATCACCTGTGCCGCCAGCGGTGGGGTGAATCAGTTCCCAAGCGGTAAACCGTGTTGGGCAGCGGAATTCCACGAAGTTATTGCCCGTATCGCTCTCACCGGATGCCAGATCCACGGGGATTTGGTTGTCCGTGGGGCTGGTGTTGGTTGGATCTGCCGGTGAACCGGCGGTATCGGACGTGCTGTCCCAATCGCGCTGCGAGATGAAACCGGCAGGCTGATCTTGCACCACGGTGTATTGGCCCGGTGGCAGGTTGGTGAAGTTATAGGAGCCGTTGGTGGAAACGATCACATAGGGCTGGTTGCCGGCGATGTTTGGATTGTCCACGGGAGTGCCACCCACATAGTTGAGCAGACGATAGGTCACGTCATTGATGGTAAGATCACCGATGTCGTCGCCGTTCGTATCCACTTGCGTGATGCCGGAGATGCTGCCCGGAAGGAAGAAACCATCCACGCCACCATTCACGGTGGTATTGGTCACCGCCGTAACGACGGTCGGGTCAGTACCCTCAGTCTGCAGAGCGCCCGGCGGGAAATCAGGATCGCTGTTGTCCACATTGATGCTGGTGCTACCGGCGGGAACATTGGCGGTCCAGTCACCGTTGCTGTCGGTGACCACGGTCTGAAGATTGCCATTCGAGTCCGTGATGATCACGTTGATGTTGGGAAGATTGGGCTCACCCACATCCTGATTGCCATCACCATTGGTATCGATGTAGAGATGACCGGTGAGAATGCCGGGGATGTAGAAACCATCGATGCCGCCATTGGTGGAAACACCTGCCACCGCCGTGACTACCGTAGGATCTGTCCCCTCGGTTTGCACGCCCCCCGCGGGGAACTGTGGATCGCTGTTGTTGACATCGATGCTCGTGCTGCCGGGTGGCACACTGGCGGTCCAGTCACCATTGCTATCGGTGGAAACGGTTTGTGTATTCCCGTTGGAATCCGTGATGATAACATCGATGTTGGGCAGATTCGGCTCACCCGCATCCTGGTTGCCATCACCATTGCTATCGAAGTAGAGGTGGCCCGTCAGCGTGCCGGGCAGATAGAAGCCGTCATTGCCAGCGTTAACCGAGGTAGCGGAAACGGCTACGACAGTGGATGGATCCGTTCCCTCGGTCTGCGTGTAGCCCGTGGGGTATTGCGGATCGCTATTGACGATGTCCACGGTGGCCGTGCCCGGAGGAACCGTGGCCGTCCAGTTGCCATTGCTGTCGGTGGTAACGGTTTGCGTGTTGTTGTTGGCGTCAGTGATCAGGACATCGACGTTGGGCAGGTTGGGCTCACCCACGTCCTGGTTGCCGTCGCCATTGGTATCGATATAGAGTTTGCCAGTGATCGTGCCGGTTTGCGCTCCGGCTTGGAATTGGTAATCTTCCACCTCACCGTGGGCAGCAAGCCCCAGAGTAGGCGTCACGCTGGGTCCGAAACGGAAACGGGCATTGTAGGTGCCAGTCGCATTCGCCGGAACTGTGACAGGAAATGGAATCGTAAAGGTGCGCGGACCGGTCCATGCCGTTTCTCCCAAATCGTCAAGATAGCCGCTCACATCCAAGCTGAAAATCCGCTCGCCGCCGGGCGTCGCAGTGTTGGTGTAAACATTATCATTGTTCCAGTCGATCCAGCCACGGACGGTAGCCGTTGCTGTCGGGCTAGCCGGATCCCAGTCCCAGAGAGTCACGGTCACAGGAACATTGACGGTGGCACCCGGAGTCATCACAGGGAATACCACACCATCTTCGTCGTCCACGGCGAGACCGCCGGTTTGATTCGTATCGTCAGCGGTGGCACCCGAAGATGCCTGGTTCGCAGCCTCCGGATCAACCACAGTGCCCAGGGCCATGTAGGCGAGATACAAATTACTGATAGGACCTCTGACCAAGCTCACCTCATGCGAAACAGCCGCGTAAGCCGCCGGCGCATCACCGTAATCAAACGCCTGCACATAGGTGTAGGCGGCCACGGTGTCGTCGTCCGTTGGTTGCGGGTTGGTGTAGCCGGGAGGCGAAATGTTGGTATTGAAGCCGTTCTTGTAGGACTCCGTCTGAAACGAGTTTTGCACCACTTTATAAGCGATGTTGATCGTCTGGCGGGCACCACCGGGGATTGTCGCTTTCTGCGTGCCGCGGAAGGTCTTTTGCGCCGGGAAATATTCCCAGTTGAACCATGCCGCGCCAGGCCCCGTCACAGCCGTGATGGCCTGCACGGGATCGTTCGGATTCGCCACATTCGGAACACCATACGACAACGACAAGGTCACCAGCATTTCCTGACCCGTCACCCAGACAATGTCGCTGCTGCCGGTGTTGCCGACGTCAAAGGTGAGCGTTCCCGTGCCATTGAACTCCGCGGGCAGCATGGGCGCGGGGGAGACGAAACCCTGAATCAGATAGGGATTGTAACTACCACCAGGGGGGGGCGGATTGGCTTGTTGCGACTGAGCCAGGAGCAGACTCAAGCCATACAGTGCCGTGGTGAGGAGGATCTTTTTCATGAGAAACTATTGATCGTTAGCGGTTGATGTTGGGGAGGATGTGATTAGTTATCAAAAAAGTCAAGTTTTTCTGCATCAGAATTGTTATCAATGCGGTTTTCATTGCCCGAACCGGAATCAATCTGCGATGTGATGGTGTAAATCCCCTCCTGCGCCACCGTGGACCAGCGGGCCTTGATGCCGAAGTAGGAGAAGTCGCCTCCGGGAATCACGATGGATGGATTGACCGTCGTGAAGATGTGGTGGGTCGCATTTTGCGTGTAAGCCCACTTGTTGTTTTCCATCGGCACACCGTCGAGGATTGCCAGGTTCGGATCATACGGCTCGCGCAGCGTCCAACGGGTGTCTTTCGGAATGCGCACCACAATCGTCCCTTCGGTATTCACCTGATTGAGTTCGATGACCTGCACGCGGATGTTGAAGTCGGTGGGACCGTTCATCACGTTCGGTTGGGCGGTGATGACGGGAGTCACGTCCGGCACTTCGACAATTCCGAAGTTCGCCTGGGTCAGGGCACCTACCGTGGTCGATACGGAGAGCTTGCCATTGACAACTCCGTCATTGCCGGCACCAGCGCCCAGGTTTTCACCCGTGCTCAGCCATGGCGTGGGCAGCGTGGAGGTGGTCAAGGCATTGCCGACGGTCACCTGTGCGGGTGTGAGGATCAGAACGTAGTTGCTGTTGATCTGCACACCGTTCGCTTGTGTGAAGCTGTAGGTGCCATCCACATTCACGGGGATGCTTGCGATCACCAGGTTCGTGATCGGATTGACCAGATTGATGTAAATGCCGCCCGCATTCGTGCCGGTGCCGTTCACAATTCCGTCGGTCAGTCGGTTGGTGTCGTTGAAGACATTGCCCGTGATCGAGGCGAACTGCGCATCGGTGAAGTTGACAATTTCGTTTTCGCCCGAAGCCAGCGATACCGGGACACTGTTCGGTGTCAGCGAAATGTAATTCGGCAGATCGGTCTCTACCACGGTGTAGCTACCCGGTGGCAAATTCGGGAAATTGTAGTATCCGTTAGAATCGGTGGTGGTGGTGGCGATCACATTGTTGCCGCCGTCACGCAACGTTACGGTTACTCCCGGAAGAACGGTGTCACCGGTGTTGTCCCCGTTGGTGTCGGCATTCACGATACCGCTGATGCTGCCCAGTTGCTCATCGACGAAGGGAACGAAGGCACTTCCGCCAGGCAGTAGCGTCACGGGCACGGTGTCGGGCGTAAGCGAAGCATAACCGCTTGGGTTCGTCTCGACGACGGTGTAAGTTCCGGGGACGACATTGAGGAAACTGAAGGTGCCGTTCGGAGCTGTCGTGGTGGTGGCGACCACGTTGTTGCTGCCATCGCGCAGGGTAACGGTAACTCCGGAAAGCGGCGTGTCGCCCGTGTCATCATTGTTCGTATCAGCTTGGACGATACCAGTGATGGTGGCATTGAGAATTTCCACGAAGTTCTGGTTGGTCACATTGCCTCCGGGCAGCAACGTGATGGGAGTCACATCGCCGTTGATGTTGAGGTTGCCGCCGTCCACGTCGGACACGCTGGTATAGCCCGCCGGTTGTGTTTCCACCACGGTGTAGACGCCGGGAGGAACATTGCTGAAGATGTATCCGCCAAGACTGTTGGTCGTGGTGGTGGCGACCGTGACATTGCTGCTGTTCACCAGGGCGACCGTGACGCCGGAGATGCCGGAATCGCCATCCCCATCATTGTCAGCATCCGCGAGCACATCGCCGCTGATCGTCCCGAGGGCGGAATCCACGAAGTTTTGACCAGTCACGTTTGAGCCGGGCAGAACCGTGATGGGGGTGATGTCACCGTTGATGGTGAGCAGGCCGCCATCGACATCGTCCACTGCGGTCAATCCGCCCGGTGGCACGTGGGCAACGCGGTAGTTGCCAGGGGGAAGGTTCGCAAAGAGGTAGTTGCCCGAAGCATTGGTCGTGGTGGTAATCGGGTCGCCGTTGCCATCGAGCACCGGGTTGCCATTGGTCTGCAAGAGAACCACAACCACACCGGACAATGGGCTGTCACCCACCGCGTCGCCGGTGGTGTCATTGGTGATGGTACCGGCAATGCTGCCTACTTGAGCGATGACAAAGTTCTGGTTGGCGATGGTTTGGCCTGCGGCGAGGGCAATCGGAGTCACGTCACCGTTGATGGCTTTGTTTCCTCCATCCACGTCGTTGACGGCCACATCACCAGTGGGCACGGTTTCCACCACACGATAGCTGCCGGGAGGCAAACCGGTAAAGCTGTAGTTGCCACTGGGATCAGTTACCGCAGTGAGAGGCAGGTTGTTCGCTCCGAGAACGGGGGTGCCGTTCTGATACAAAAGAGCGACTGCGACTCCTGGCACGACGACATCGCCCAAGTTATCACCGGTGGTATCGCGGCGCACCGTGCCGCTGATGGTGCCGAGAATCGGGTTGAGCGTGACATCGTCCTCGTTGTTGGTGAGGTTCGGATCACCCAGTTCCGAATAGGCGTTGACGTAGTTGTTGTAAGTGCTGACGATGGCGTTTGGTGTCACGGTGGCCACGACGGTGAGAGTCGCGGACTCTCCCACATTCAGGGCACCTACCGTCCAAAGACCCGAAAACGTGTTGGACGGCGCACCCGGATCGTTGGCGAAGGAGCCCTTGGTGGCAGAGCTGCTCACGTAGAGCATCCCGAGGGCGACATCATCCACTTTCACATCAGCGGCATTTTGCGGACCGTTGTTGGTGACCACCACGGTGAAAGTGACGTTCGTGCCGACCACGGGAGTGCTGTTGTTGACAGTCTTGATCACAGCGATGTCGGTCTGTGGTTGGTTGACAAAGTTGGCGATTTCATTCTGACCGGCTGCCACCGAGAGCACGTTCACATCGCCCACGACGGTTAAGCTGCCACCATCGCTGTCAGCCACCGCCGTGTAACCGGAGGGAACCGTTTGTCCGACGCGATAGTCGCCAGGAGTGAGATTGGTGAAGCTGAAATTTCCTGATGCATCCGTGAGCTGGGAGCTGAGAGCGTTGTTGTCATCGGTATTGCCGGCGATGCCATCCGGACCAAAACCAGGGCGGAAGAGCGAGACGGAGACGCCGACGTGGGGCACATCTCCGGTGAGGTTGATATCGGTATCGATGGAGACGTTACCGGTGATGCTGCCAGGCAGGAAGTTCACAAAGTCCTGATTGGTGATGACCGTGCCGGGCAGAATGACAATCGGGGTGATATCGCCGTTCTTGGTGAGATTGCCGCCGTCCACATCGTCCACAGCGGTGTAGCCGCTGGGAACCGTTTGTTGGACTTGGTAGGTGCCGGGAGGCACACGGTCGAAAAGGTAGAAACCACCGCTGTTGGTGGTGGTGGTGATGGGCTGGCTGTTGCTATCCAGCACGGGGTTGCCGTTTTGATCGAGCAGGCTCACCAGGACATTGGGCATCGGCTCATCGCCCGCATCGGCGAGGATGGTGCCGGAAATTTGACCGAGCTGCGAGTTCACGAAGTCCACACGCACCGTGTCATTTTCCACGACCGATACGGACTCAGGATTCGTGTTGTAGGTGAAGTTGCCGTTAGGCACCGTTTGTGTGACCGTGTAGAAACCGGGAGGCAGGTCGTTGAAGGTATAGGAACCATCGACACCCGTGGTCACGACCGCGACAACAGTGCCTTGGCTATCGCGGACGGTGATGGTAACGGCATTGACCGGCTGGTCGCCATCGGTGTCGCCGTCCAGGTCCTGGAACACCGTCACAATGAGAGCCGTGAAGCTCTGCGGATAAACCACTTCCGGATCATCGTTGTTTTCCGGATCGGGGTCCACCTTGTCACCGCTATCGGTGAAGGATTGGTTTTTGTAGAAACCGGGGTCGATGACCGTGAGCGACTTGGTGCCGGAGCAACCGGTGACCGAATCGGTGAACGTGAGGGTGACGGAACCTTCTGTCAAACCGGTGACCAGACCGGCATTTGTGACGGTGGCCACGGCGGGATTGCTGCTGGTCCATGTGCCTCCGGCATCGGGGGTCACATTGGCCGTCTGGCCCACTTGCACGGCAGCGGCACCCAGAGCGATCGGCTTGGGATGAACGGTAAACGATTTCGAAGTCGTGCAACCTCCGAGCGAGGTGAAGGTGAGGGTCACCGTGCCGGGCTGAAGACCGGTGACAAAACCGGAATTGTTGATGAATGCGATGGCGGGGTCACTGCTGACCCAGGTGCCGCTCGTGGTGGGAGTGACATTCGCGATCGCGCCTTGGCAAACCGAGTTGGCACCACCGGCCGTCACGTTCGGGTAAACGGTGAAATCCACTGTGGATACGCAACCGGAGAGAGTTTCCGTGTAGGTCAGCACCACTACGCCCGGGCTGAAGCCCGTGACCACACCGGCATTCGTCACCGTAGCGATGGAGGGATCACTGGTGGTCCAGATGCCACCCGTGGCGGGAGTCACATTGGCTTGGAAACCGGCGCAAACCGTCGTGGCGCCGCCGATGCCGGAACCGCCGCCGCCGCCGAAGGGGACGCTGACAGAGAATGGCTTGGTGGAAACGCAACCAGTGGTCGCGTTCGTGAAGCTGAGGGTGACCGAGCCACCACTGACACCGGTGACCACGCCACCATTGGTGACTGTCGCTATGGCAGGATTGCTACTGGCCCATGTGCCGCCGACATTGGGCGTGACCAGCGCTGCGGTTCCTACGCAAGTGGAACTGGCACCGCCGAGCGCAACCTGTGCATTGACCGTGAAGCTGCGAGTGTTCGAGCATCCCGTTGTGGTATTGGTAAAGGTCAAGGTTACCGTGCCAGCGCTAACGCCAGTCACAACGCCGCCGTTGGTCACAGTGGCGATGGCGGGATTGCTGCTGGCCCAGGTGCCGCCCGTGGCCGGAGTGACATTGGCGGTCTGGCCGGGGCAGACAACCGAAGCACCACCAAGTGTGGGCGGAGCGGTGACGGTGAAGCTGGCTGTGCTGATGCATCCCGTGGATGTGTTGGTGAAGGTGAGGGTCACCGTGCCAGCGCTTACACCGGATACCACGCCGCCATTCGTTACCGTGGCAATCGCATTGTTGCTGCTCGTCCAAGTGCCACCCGTGTTGGGAGTCACATTGGCCGTTTGGCCGACGCATGTGGAAGTCGCACCACCGAGCGAGGGACCCGCGGTGACGGTGACAGTCATCGTATTGCTGCAACCGGTCACAGTATCGGTAAAGGTGAGCGTAGCCGAACCCGCTGCGACACCACTGACGACACCGGCATTGGTGACAGTGGCAATGGCGTTGTTGCTGCTGGACCATGTGCCGCCCGTGGAGGGCGTGACGTTGGCGGTAGCTCCAGCACAGAGAGAGAGACCGGCGCTCGAAGGCTGCGTGGCGCTCAGAATGCTCGAGGGGATAGCCTGCTTGGCAATCGATGGTCCCTGATAGGATGCGGACAACGTTCCGTTACCCACGTTGTTAAAAAACAGAACCGTAATCGGATACCAACCTGGAGACAGGGAAACGGTGCCTGACACTTCTTGCGGCGCATGAGCACCATCATTATTCACTACCAGTGAGCCGTTGATGAAAAGCTTGCTGCCATCATCGGAATTTGTGTAAAAAGTGTAACTACCCGAGGTGGCGATATTGATAAAGCCCGTGTAGCGATACGAAACTGGAGTGCTTACCGAAGCAACACCAATGGTAGCAACCGTTCCCGTGCTTGAGGCACCCGTCGTGGGGATATTGTCCACGGTGTCGCCTGCGGGAGCGCTATTGTAGATTTCATAATTCACGGAGTTCGTGCCCGTTCCCAGTGTCCCACCACCCAGCACAGGCCTCGGATTCACTGTCATGGTGCGCGTGTATTGGCAGCCCGTGGATGTCTCGGTAAAGGTCAGGGTCACCGTGCCACCGCTGACACCAGTCACAACGCCGCCATTCGTGACAGTGGCGACAGCCGAGTTACTGCTGCTCCAGGTTCCGCCCGTGGCAGGCGTGACGTTGGCCGTGCTGCCCGCGCAGACGACGGTATCACCTCCCGTGGTGCCAGTGCATCCCTCTTTCAAGGCCAATAAAACACCCGCCTTGCGGCCATTCGCCGTGAGCTTGTAACCAGATCCCGTGGCACCTGCCGTCGTTTTGATCAAAGCCGCAGCGCCGACACCTGCGATACTTGTCGGGTTGACCTGGTAAAGCTGCGTCATGACGCTCCCCGTCGAGCCACCCAATAACCAGTTTGAAACGTTGAAGTTGATCGCCTGCACCTGTCCCAAGAACACCACCATGGAGTTTGCGCTGAGGGTGGTGATGGATGATGGAGCCAATGGATTGCCGTCATCGGCAGCATACGGTGTACCCGTCACCTGAATGCCACCGTTTGACGATGCCACATCAACACCGCGGAAAGCCGTAATACCGCCTGCAAGATCCGATGTTCCGGCAAAGTTGAAAGAATAATTCGTAGCGGAGAGATCGGCGGCGACGGCCACTTTATAACCGATCCAAACAAATCTGTTAGGCGTGGCGTGATTGTATGTTAGGCGTGTCACCCACCCTGTCGGCATCGGACTAGGGGTCGTGGCCCCCTCTCTGATATTGATGTTGGCGATCATCAAGTCCCCCACCTGAAGACCAGTCGGCTTGGTAATGGTGATGGTGTCCGGACCGGTAACGATAGCGGTTTTGCTATCCACATGCGTGATGAGCGCCTGTGCCTGGGAGCCCACAAAAAACAGCATGCTTAGTACGGCCAGAGGCGTGGAAAGCCACTTGCGCAATGGTGAGACGGTGCGTAGCACAGCGGCAAGAACGGGAGGGAGGTTCTTGGTATGAGGGGCACGAGCTAAATGAGAGTTCATGGTGGTGGGGATGGATTGGTGCAAAAAATATGGGAAAAACTCGGGGCTTAGTTGGCAGGAACTACGGTGGCTTGGAGGGTCAGAGTGATGGACTGCCCGACGACCATGTTAAAGGGTGGCCAGGTGATGGTGTTGCCAGCGAAGGTGCCGCCATTGCTGATATTGGTCGGATTGGCGAAACCGATGGGCAATTCGTCCGTAATGACCACACCGTTGGCATTTTCCGGTCCGTTGTTGGTCGCAACCAGGGTGAAGGTGATCACCTCGCCGATTTTGGGAGTCGTTTTATTCACCGTTTTGACGATCTGGAGGTCGGCACCGCTGCGGATGGTGATGGGTTCCTGGTCAACGTTGTTGGTCAGGTTCGGATCGTTTTCGATCCCCTCCACGGTGGCCACGTTGATGACATTGGCACCTGCGGTCAACGTGGTAGCAGCGGTAATGGTCAAGGTGCGCGAGCCGCCATTGGGAATGTTGCCGATGGTCCAGAGTCCCGTGATGGGGATGTAAATACCGGTGGAAGTCGTGTGGCTCAGATAGACCAAACCGGGAGGAAGCAAGTCATAGGCGAGAACACCTGTCGCGTTCGAAGGACCGTCATTGTGCACCACCACGGTGAAGGTGACGTTGTTGCCGACCACCGGAGTCGAGTTATCGACCGTTTTGACGATGCGCAGGTCCGTCACGACATTCGGCGTGATGGTTTCCGGATCGGTATTGTTGGTAAGATTCGGATCCGACTCATTGCCGGAAACGATGCCGACGTTGGTCACGCTAGGCACCGCAGCCTGGGTGACTGTAGCGGTAATGGTGAGCGTGGCAGTGCCACCGTTGGCCAGATTGCCGATGGCCCAGACGCCAGTTCCGGGGGTATAGGTGCCAGTGGCCGTGGAGTGGCTGACATAGATCAAGCCCGCGGGCAGCAAGTCCTGAGCGACGACCCCCGTGCCGTTTTGCGGTCCGTAGTTGGTTACCACGAGCGAGAAGGTGATATTCGCACCCAGCAACGGCGTGGTGTTGTTGGCCGTTTTCACGATACCGAGGTCCACAGCCAGATTGGGCGATACCGAAATGCTGGAGGTGTTGTTGGAGAGATTCGGGTCGAAGACGTTGCCACCGATGGTGGCGGTGTTGACCACCGTGGGAACGGCCGCGCCGGTCACCGTGGCGGTGATGGTGAGGGTCTCCTGCTGGCCCACGGACAGACTGCCAATGGTCCACACACCCGAACCAGGGGTGTAGGTGCCGGTGGAGGTCGTGTGGGAAACGTAGTTCAAACCGGCTGGCAGCGCGTCATTGACCACCACGCCCGTGTTCGCGGTGGGGCCGTCATTGCGGGCCACGATGGTGAACACCACGTTGCTGCCCACTTGCTGCGCACCGTTGTCCACGGTCTTGATCACCACAAGATCGGAGAGCTGGGGTGTCACCGTCACCAGAGATGTATTGTTCTGCAAGAAGGGATCGTACTCATTGCCGGTGATGGTGGCGACGTTGGTCACCTGTGGCAGACCGGCCGAGGTCACGGTGGCCGTGATGGTGAGCGTGCGGCTGGCTCCGTTCGCCAACGAACCAATGGTCCAGACACCGGTGCCGGGATTGTAGATACCGGCGCTGGCGGTGTGAGAAACGTAGACGAGGCCTGCAGGCAGCAAGTCATTCAACACCACGCCCGTGGCGTTCGAGGGTCCGAGGTTCGACACAAGAATCGTGAAGACCACATTCTGGCCAACGGTCTGCGTGCTGTTGTTTACCGTTTTCACCACCGCGAGGTTGGCATAGAGCGGATTGACGGTGGCACTGGCGGTATTGTTGTTCGGATTGGAATCAGGCTCATTGCCGGACACCACAGCCGTGTTGGTGCGGCTGGGGATGGCATCGGGAGTGACCGTAGCCGTGATGGTCATGGTCCGGCTGGCTCCATTCGCAAGCGTGCCGATGGACCACACACCCGTGCCGGGAGTGTAAGTGCCTGTCGAGACGGTGTGGGAAACGTAAGTGAGACCGGTGGGCAAAATGTCATTCACGACAACTCCGGTGGCACCGAGCGGACCATTGTTGATGGCGACGATGGTGAAAGTCACAGTCGAGCCGACCTGGGGCGTGCTGTTATTGACAATCTTGGTGACGGCAATGTCGCTGGCGAGAGAGAGTCCGCAATTCGGGGGGCGGTCGGAAGGACGGAGCACGGCGTTGAGCAGCATACGTTTGCCATTGATGGCACCGACGCCAGTACCTTTGTCATAGCTGTGACCGGCGAGGTAATGCACCCAACCGCCGTTGGTAGTGGTGACACCGGTAACCCTGCCCACGTAGGCCTTGTAGCGACTGCCATTTGCAGAGGAATAAGCGATGCGATAACCGGGATTTGAAGTGAGGTTGAAAGAGACGACAGAGCCGCCTTCGTCATTCAAGCCCCCTTGAAACTGTGCCATGGGATCGAAGAAATTATCGAACTGCATCGTTCCACCCAGGTCCTGCTTCGATTGGAAATTCGCCAGCAGCCCGCGCGTGGTGTAGGCCTCCACGGCTTCGCACTGTCCGAGGAAATTTCCTCCGGAGCGCAGGAATGCCAACAATGCGCTTGTCGCGGCAGCCGAAACTTTTTCGACGCCGGCATGCGGCTCGGTAGCCACAGTGAAGCAGGTGTCAATACCGATCTGCGTGGCGTTGGTGAAAACCTGGTAGTGGGTGCCGCTGGTAAGCCCCGCTTCCGCAAGGATGGCAGTGTGGATGGCGGCATTACCGCCTTGGTTGAAAACAGCCACTTTGGGCTTGTGGAGAATATTGGAATAGACGGGCACACTCGCGGCACCGTTCAATTGGTATACCGCCACATTGTTGCCGTAGGCGTTGATCACGGCAAGAGCCTGTGCCTCGAAACCCGGATAGACCGCCAGCGGACCAGCGCGGAACGAAAGTGTCGAAGCGGCAAGGGCTGTCGGTTTGATCCGTGAGGCCGAGGCGGTGAAGTCCACACCATCTTTACCCTTCGAAGGATTGATGATCCACTTGAGCGGCACATTGGCGTGCAGAAGACGAACGGCCAGACCATAAGACTTGAGATTAAACGTGCCACCGATTTGCAGGGTATTGTCCATCGGGATGATGTAGGTACCGGAGGGCAGGGTCTCAATGTCAGCTTTGGCAGGGCTCGCGAACAATGCGATCAGCAACACGGTCAGAAAAGCCATCGCCCGTGAGAGGAGCGAAGTCGTTGCGAATCGACTCTCGGAAACCGTTGCGGCGTCACTACTTTGTGTATCGTAATTCACCTGTGTCATGGGCGCGGATCCTTGTACTGTGGGGATGAGTGGAGCATTCATGGCAAAATTGTTAGAAAATTTGATCAGTAAAACTTTTAGCACTCTGGCTATGGGGGTGGGGGCGTTCATGGAGAAAATTTTGCGGCGTGATCTGAGAAATAGGAAAAAATGCGCACTTTGTCCAGAAAATATTTCCAAAAAGTTATCATAAATTTACAAAGTAGTTGCCATTTCGAGATTCTAATGTTCAATTTTCCTTGATATTGCAATGATTTGCTATCTTAAATGTTACCTTATAAATTTTATTAAAATTTTTTGTTATGTTGAAAAATCAAGGAAAACGGTTGACAGTAAGGAGGAATCGCGTCTTGCAGACTCCAGTTTTTTTGGCGGGGACGTTTCCTAGGGGGATGCCTTCCGTGAGACCGTTAACCGATCCTTGCAACCTTGATGCAGGAGGTTCGCGAGTGGCGGCTGAAAAGAATCCACAGGGAAAACAGGAACCAAGCGGCATTTTCCGCTAGTTTGGTGCAGACGAAGACCTCCCCTGCCCCGCAGCCACAATCGAAATTCACGGCGCAAAACGGCAACGCGAGCTGGTCGGCCAGGGCGCGATGCAGGATCGCGGCGGAAAAGGTGAGAAACATCATCGACACGATGAGCGCGGTGCCACGCACGGCGGCATTGAGCAGGAAAAACAGGCCGCAACAAATTTCCAACCACGGCAAGAGGGCGGCGACGGTATTCAGAGGGAAAGGTGAGGCAAGGAATTCGTAGGCGCGCAGGAGCTTGAGGAAATTCACGGGGTCCATCGCCTTGACCGCACCCATGTAAATGAGATAGGTGCCCAGCAGGTAACGCGCGATGTGGTGAACGAGGCGGAGGGGCATTGGGAAAAAAGCTGAAATGTTGAAAAACTGAAAGGCTTGAAATGAGTGTTGATTTCGGCATGGAGGCGGGACGCCTCCGCCACGGTCAGTGCTGAAGAGGCAAACCGGCGGCGCGCCAGTCTTCGATGCCTTTTTCGTAGATCGCGATGCGGGCGGCTGGGACGCCGTAACCGACTAACAATCGCGCGGCGAAGATGCTGTCCTCGCAGGTGCCGCCGTGGCAGTAGAGGATGATTTTTTCGGCGGCGAGGCAGGCGGGGGCGATTTGGGCGATGTTATCGGTGGGGCGGAAGTGATCGTACTGCAAGGCACCGGGAATGTGCCCGGCTTGGTAGGTGGCGACGTTACGGGCATCGATGAGAAGATACTTCTGCGTGATGAATCGCGGATCGCGGGTGAAGGCCTCGACCTCGGCGCGGGTGGCCGTGGCGAATTCGTGGGTGGGTTTAGGCGTGGGGTTCTCCACGACGACAGTTGGCTTCGGCGCTTGGTCGGGAATGGCAGCGGGAAAATAATCACGACCGAGCGAAAGCCCGCGCGGCGAGAGGAAGTTCGCGATGAGAGCAAGGCACAAGCCGATGCCTGACACCATGGCCGCTTGCAACAGGGTGGCGCGGGCGGGCGAACGGGTCGATGAAGGAGACGCGGACATAACTCAGCGCTTGTGGGGCAATGCTGAGGGTGGACGGACGAATTGCACGGGGATGCTGATTTGCGGTTGGCTGGGGAGAGAGGTGTTGACGGTAATTTGAAACGACTGCGTGGCATCCTTCGCCATTTCCTGGGAAAATCGCACGACCAGCTCGAAGTCCTTGCCAGCGTTGATTTCGCGGATCTCGACTTTGGCACCGGGAGCATTGCACGCGGCGTCTTTGAGGGTGATCGCATCCTTGGACTGATTGCGTATGCTGATGGTGTAAGGTTCGGTGACAGGCGGCAGCTCGACGGGTAAAAACATGTGCGGCGGCGTGATGAGTAATTCCGGCTGGGCGATGACGACGACATTGAGCTCGATGCCGGGCGCTTCTTTCGAATTGGTGGCGAGCCTGATGGTGGCCTGAATGTCCTTGTGCGCAAAAGGCGGCACGGTATCGACGACGACGTGGAATTCCTTCCCCGCTTTGGCCTCAATGATCCGGGCGGTCAATTGCGGAACACTGGAAACGGGAGCCTCCAGCTTGAGCGGCTGCTCCATTTGATTGACGATGCGCACGGTGGTGGAGAGTTTCTGATCGGTGTGGGGCGGCAGGAAGAGCAATGCCGTGAGCGGATAGATCTCGATGGGGCTCCAGTAGACCCCCTTGAGCTGGAGCACCAGGTTCGGCTGCACGGGATCGTTGCTTTTGACGAGCATGGTTTTGATTTGCTCACCTTGCAGGCTGAAACTATTGAACTCCAATGTCAGACTCGCCTTGCCGCCGGGCGGGATGACGCGGGTGAACTCGGTGATGGTGGTGCAGCCGCAGGCGGGCAGGACATTGTCGATGATCAAATCGGCGTTGCCGGCATTGGTGAAGGCAAAGGCATGCTTCATGATGGCCCCCGAACGCACGCGACCGAAGTCGTGGATCATTTCATCGAACTTGATTTGCGGCGCGGGGGGCGGCGGGGCTAGTTGCGCCAGCGACGACAACGGCATCAGACCGAAGAGGAGGCAGGCAAGCAGGCCGAGCGATCGGGAAAATGCGTTCATGATGTGTTTCATACGTGGCAATCAACGGGGACGTTTCGGTTCTAATGGAATCTGGCCCGTAGGCGAAGCGAGAAATGCATCCTGCTGCACTTTGGCATGGAGCAGGAAGGCCTTGATGTGCTCCTCGCCGGGGCTGCCGGTGAGGATTTGTTTCATGGAGACGAGCTGCGTGGTTTCCTTGCATGGCAAGGCCTTTTCATGGAGCCTGAGCTGTGCCTGTGCGATGCGATAGGCTTTTTCCACAATATCTTTCCGGGACTGCAAAAAAAGATCGATGCGCTCGACGATCCGCGGTTCGATTTCTTCCAATCGTTTCCGGATGCTGGCCTTGTCCGCAGGGATCTCACCGGCGCTGATATCACCGAGAAACGCCGGCATCGTCTTCCCATCGTTTGCCACGAAATGCACGGCCATGATCCACTCCATGAAATGGCCGCTGGCACCGCCCGTGCGGCTGGGCAAAAAGGACAGCTTCAGCGGCGGGAGCGACAGATCGGCCTGATAGAGTTTTTCGATCTGCTGATACAGACCGCGGGTGCCCTGCCCGTCCCAGTCGGCCAGGAGAAGAATCTGCAAGGGGCAATCGGACGCCGCACCCAGTGTGACGGAGGGCACTTCATAGGCGAAGATCGGCTGCCGTCCTCCTTCCAACGCAATGCCGTACATGCCCTGCGGCGAAACGAATGCGCGCAACAAGGCGTAGTCGGCCTCTTGACCGGGAGATGGTTCCAGGGACCACACGCGAAAATGATCCGTATGATTTTCCGTACGATCCTGAAAATACGACACAATGCAAAAAGCAATCAACGCGAGCACCGCCCATGGCATAGGTGACAGGAGGATGCGTTTCATGAGCGGCAAGGGGAAAAGGAAAGCCACAGATTGATAAACTCACCGCAGCAGGGAGGCAAGAAGATAACCGGATCCCGCTCAGTGGTCTTTCGGTTCATCAGGGATGTCCATCTCCACCCACTCGTTCGCGTTTTTTTCGTGATAGTGGGCGAGTGCCAGAACGATGATGATGCCGAGCGCACCGAAGCTGATCTCCAGAATGATGGGCGTGGTGAGGATGTGAAACACCCGCGCGCACAGTTCGCCGGCCTTGCCCGGGAGGAAACGCCCCGCCCACAGACCCACGACCGTGCCGATAATCGCGCTGATGATCAGAAAGGAGTTCCAGAGCTGGCGGGCGCGTGACATAGGATCTGGTTAGTAGCTGCGGCCCCAGATCGCAAAACGCGTGGTGCTTTGTCCGGTGAGGATGCAGGCGGCGCTGGCGGGTTTCTGAGGCAAGGGCACATCGGCCAATGGCAGGCAGCGGATGGTGATTTTGTGTTGTTTGGCGATGGTCTCCTCCTGCTCCGCGCTGCCGTCCCAGGGGGTCAGCAACCAACCCGGATTTTCCTTGCTCCAGTGGGCGTGGAAGGCATCGATGTTATCGCAGTAATGGATGTTTTCATCGCGCAATGTCGTGGCGCGGGCGAGCAGCGTTTGGTGAATGGACGCCAGAATTTCCACGGCGTTGCGGAGGAATTCTTCTTTGTCGAGGAATGACTTTTCGCTCGATGCCTGGTCGCGGCGGGAGAGGGCGACTTTGCGCGATTCCAAATCACGGGGGCCGATCTCGATGCGGATGGGCACGCCTTTTTTCACCCAGTCCCACTTTTTCACGCCACCGCCGAGATCGCGGGTATCAACATGCACGCGCAGCGGATCGCCGTGGTAGCATTGATTGCGCAGCGTGGTGGCAAGGGCTTGGCAGGCATCGATCACCGCCTGTTTGCTGTCTTCCTTGGGCGTGACCGGAATGATGACGATTTGTTGCGTGGCCACGCGCGGGGGCAACACGAGACCGTCATCGTCCGAGTGCGCCATGATCAGCGTGCCGATCATGCGGGTGGAGACGCCCCAGGAAGTGGTGTGGACATGCTGGATCGAGCCATCGCGCCCGGTGAACTTGATGTCCTGGGCTTTCGAGAAATTCTGTCCCAGGTAGTGCGAGGTGCCTGCCTGGATCGCTTTGAGATCCTGCACCATGGCTTCCACCGTGAGTGTCATCTCGGCACCGGGGAACCGCTCGTTTTCGGTTTTTTCGCCGGGGATCACAGGGATGGCAAGGTGATCGCGCAGGAAAGCCTCGTATTCGCGATGCATGAGGCGCGTTTCCTCGATCGCTTCGTCGCGCGTCTCGTGCGCGGTGTGGCCTTCCTGCCAGAGGAATTCGGCGGTGCGCAGGAACATGCGCGGACGCATTTCCCAACGCATGACGTTCGCCCACTGATTGATGAGAAGCGGCAGATCGCGATAGGAATTCACCCAGCGCGCAAAGGCAGCGCCGATGATGGTCTCGGAGGTAGGGCGGATGACGTAGGGCTCATCGAGTTTCCCGGTGGGTATCATGCGTGTTTTGCCCGTCTCCGGATCCTTGTGGGCTTCCAGACGATGGTGTGTCACGACGGCGCACTCGGTGGCAAAGCCCTCGGCGTGCTCGGCTTCTTTTTCGAGGTAGGAGAGCGGAATCAGCAGCGGGAAATAGGCGTTCTGGTGACCGGTGGCCTTGAATCGGCGGTCGAGCTGTTGCTGGATGAGCTCCCAAATGCCGTAGCCCCAGGGCTTGATGACCATGCAGCCGCGCGTCTCGGAATTTTCCGCTAGGTCGGCTCCGCGGATGACTTGCTGATACCATTCAGGAAAGTTTTCGCGGCGGGTGGGTGTGATGGCGGTTTTGGCGTCGGACATGGTGCGGGGACGGATGATATCACTTGTTGCGATAAAAATCACGGCTTTTTTTGCAGGCTTGTCACGCGGCTGCCGATTGCCCTCACAGTTCCACCCGTGTGATGCGCGGCGGGCATTTGCGCAGGAAGCGCTTCGCCAGCACTTCGAATTGCTCGGAGAGATCGGTAAGGGCGATGGAAAGCGTGCCCGCGCGCTCCGGCTCCGCCAGCATTTCACGCCGCGTCAGTTCCTGCTGCAAGTGCAGGGCGCAGGTGCTGGCGGAATCGACAATGCGCACGCGATCGCCGATCATTCCCTGCAGGATCGGCACCAGCAGCGGGTAATGCGTGCAGGCCAACAAGAGCGTGTCGATCTGTTTCTCTAACAAAGGCTTCAAGTATGTCTCCAGCACCTGCCGCGTCGCCGCGTGCTCGATCCAGTTTTCCTCGATCAGAGGCACGAGCAAAGGCGTGGCCTGCTCCACGATCACCATGCCCGTGCGGCGCAGCGCGAGTGCGTGTTGGTAGGCGTGCGAGGCGATGGTGCCGCGCGTGGCGATGATGCCCACACGCTGCGCCTGAGGATCGGCCAACACCGCCTCCACCCCGGCCTCAATCACGCCGACGATGGGAATCTGATAGCGCTCCTGTAACATCGGCAGCGCATGGGCCGTGGCGGTGTTGCAGGCGACCACGATGGCCTTGACCTGTTGCGTGAGAAGGTAGCGCACGTCTTCATCGGAAAACCGGCGAATCGTCTCCGGCGACTTCGAGCCATAGGGCACCCGCGCGGTATCGCCGAGATACACGATGTTTTCCGCAGGCAGCAGTTCTTGCACGGCGCGCACCACCGTCAATCCCCCTACCCCCGAATCAAAAATGCCCAAGGCGCTGTTATTCACGCGCCCTGCTTATACCAGATGCCCCCCACCGCCAAGCGGGAAAACGAAGCGACCTTTCCTCAAAACAACTCCCCCTGCCCGGGCAGGAGTTTGCGGAAACTCTCCATGCTCATCTTCGGTGTGCCTTGTGACAGGCCATTTCTGCGACAGCACG
The DNA here is from genome assembly GCA_947462875.1 of Verrucomicrobiia bacterium. Classification (GTDB taxonomy): domain Bacteria; phylum Verrucomicrobiota; class Verrucomicrobiia; order Verrucomicrobiales; family Akkermansiaceae; genus UBA956. Next base: position 282,768 of record CANHQJ010000002.1, on the reverse strand, counting down.
CCTGAAACAGGGCCTTCCACTGCCCTGCCGCCGCGCCGGTGCCGCGCATGCGCGCCACGGCGACCTGGCTGTTCAGAGCGCCATCGTGCATCGCGCGGATGCGGCCCATGATTTTCTCCCTCGCCTGCGGCTTGTGCCGTTTCAGCCAGCCATCAAACACCTCGGCCACCGCCCCCGGCAGCCGCACGATGGAATACGCCGCAAAACTCGCCCCATGCGCGGCGGCGGCTTCGAGGATGGCTGGCAGTTCCGAATCGTTCAGCCCCGGGATCATCGGCGCCGCGCTCACACCTGTGGGAATGCCGTGATCGGCGAGCAAACGCATCGTCTCCAAACGCGCGCGCGGCGATGATGCGCGCGGCTCGAGTATGCGGGACAGCGCCGGGTCCAGCGTGGTGATCGATAGATACACCGCCACCGCCTGATGCCGCGCCAGCTCGGATAAATGATCGATGTCGCGACTCACCAGCGCGTTTTTCGTGATGACCACCACCGGATGACGATGCCGTGCCAGCACCTCCAGGCACCGCCGCGTGATCCCGAGTTTGCGCTCGATCGGTTGATAACAATCCGTCACTCCCGAGAGGCTGATCAGGCCGGGGCGATAGCCGGGCTTGGCAAAGGTTTTTTCTAACAAATCCGGAGCATCCGGCTTGATGATGATTTTCGATTCGAAGTCCAGTCCTGCCGAATAACCGAGATATTCGTGATAGGTCCGCGCATAACAATAGGCGCAGCCGTGCTCGCAGCCACGGTAGGGATTGAGGCCATAGGCAAAACTCAGATCCTCCGAGTCGTTCGCGCTGAGAATCGACTGCGATGCATCGCGCAGAAACGTTGTTTTCAGCGGGCGCGGATCCTCCTCCACCCACGCATCTTCATCCACCTCGACGTGAAACGCCTCAAAGCGGTTCTTCGGGTTCTCGTCAGCGCCTCTTCCTTTCGCATTCATGATGGCGGAAAATTTCTGCCTTTTCGCAAACGAATCGGTCCCTTCGCCGTGGAGGGATCCACGACACGGCCTTGCTGCGTGATCTCGATGATTTCCCGCGTCACCAAGCGCCGCGCCGCCTGTCGCACGGTCTCCATTTGCTCGCGCCAGTCCGCAGGAAAGATCTCGCGCGCGGCTTCGCTCGGGCACATCGTGCCGCCACCTGCGCGCTGGTCTAACATCCGCACGATGATGGTTTCCAGCTCCCTATCCCGCGACGTCACTCGTGCGCGGCGGCAGGCATCGGAGCAATACTGGATCGACTCCCATACGTCTTTCCATTTCCGCCGCCACTCGATCGTGCGGCCACAACGTCGGCATGTGCGGGCTTCTTGCAAGGCTCAAAAATGGCACGGATTTTTTACCGCGCAACGCATCAAAACAACATTTCGCAGGATTGCGATTTCCTATGGCAGGACAATGCGGAAGGTGCTGCCGCCATTCGAAGGGCAATCGAGTTCGATACGGCCACCGTGTTGTTCGACGAAAAGTTTCGCGATGGCGAGGCCGAGGCCGGTGCCGCCATCGGCCCGCGAGCGGGCTTTGTCGATGCGATGGAAGCGATCGAAGATTTTTTGCCGATGCTCTTCCGGGATGCCGGGGCCTTGGTCGGTGATTTCGATGAAAATCCCTCCGTCGCGCTTGCCCGCTGTCACGCGGATCAGGGAATCCGTCGGGCTGTAGCGGATGGCGTTGTGAAGGAGATTGGTGAAAGCTTGGCGCAGCAAAACGGGATCGGCGAGCAGGGAAATGTCAGGCGCGACGGTGATCTCGATGCGTTGGTTTTTTTCCGCAGCCAGCACTTCCAAACGCTCACAGGCATCGCGGGCCAGCGAGTCGAGGGAAAAGGTTTCGCGCTGCACGGGCATGCGTCCGCTGCCGGCGCGGGCGAGCAGCAACAAGGTGTCGGCTAGGTCGTGCAGGCGCTGGGCTTCCTCCAACATGCTGCCTATGGTTTCGCGCAGCTCCTCGGGCGACTTGGCTTCGCGCAGGGATGCCTCGCCCACGCTGCGCAAGGCGGTGAGCGGGGTGCGGAGCTCGTGCGAGGCATCGGCGGTGAAACGCTTGAGGGCATCGAACGATGACTCCAGTCGATGCAGCGTATCGTTGAGCACGGTGGCGAGTTGGCCGAGTTCGTCGTGCGGGTTCGGATTCGGCAAGCGGCTGCCTAACGAATCCGAGGTGATGCGCCGCGCGGCGGCGGCCATGTCGCCGACGGGACGCAGCGCGCGCCCGGCCATGGCGTGACCGCCCCAGGCGGCGAGCAGCACGGCGATGGGCATGCCGAGGCTCAGGCCGAGGACGATGCGCCGCAGGGTGGCGCGATGCGCGGATTCATCGCGGAAGACGCGCAGCATGAAGGGCTGCGCGTCGATGACGGAGTTCATCTGATAGGTTCTGGCGGGGCGGCCATCGCTCAGCGGAACGGAAACGAAGTGTCCCTGCCCGGCAATCGGCGGTGGTGGCTGCAAGGCCGCGGCACCATGCTCGGGCCAGTGCGTCAGGAGAGATCGATCGCGATCCCAAACATCGAACCAGCTGTTCGCATAGCCCGGGCTCTGCGGTGTGGCGGGGCTGCTTTTGCGCCACTGGATGCCGCTGTTGCCATCGCTCTCCAAGTGCGCCTCGATGAGCGCCCAGTCGATGCGCAGCTGCCGGTCAATATCGGCCGTCATTTGCCCGCGAATGAGTTGATAGACAAAGGGCAGCAATGTCAGCAGGATGAGGGTGGTGACGAGGGAAAACGAGACGGCGAAACGCAGGCGCAAACTTTGCCGCTGCCACCACGCCGAGAGCCGTGATGCCGGTTTTTCTGACGAATTTTGATGACTCATGACGGCACGGTGGGTGAGGATTCGCCGCAGAAAAATCCGACACCGCGCACGGTGTGAATCAGGCGGGTGGCATGGCCGCTGTCCACCTTGCGGCGCAGGCGCGCGATGTGCACATCGATGACGTTGTCGAGCGGTGTCGAGCGGTTCGTCTCCCGCCACACCTCCTGCGCGATCATGCCGCGCGAAACAATATCTCCCTTGTGGCGAAGCATGAAGGCAAGCAGATCGAATTCGCGAGGGGTGAGGATGATCTCCGCTTTCGCACGGCTGGCCCAGCGCGTGTTGAGATCGAGAATGAGGTCGGCGGTTTGCAATTGAAAGGGATCCACGGCGGCGGTGCGACGCGTGAGGGCGCGCAGCCTCGCAAGCAGCTCGGCAAAGGCGAAAGGTTTCACGAGGTAATCATCCGCGCCGCTATCCAGCCCCGTCACGCGATCTTCCACCGAATCTTTCGCGGTGAGCAAAAGCACCGGCGGCTTCGCCCCGCGATGGCGCAGCCATTGCAGCACCCCGATGCCATCGCAGCCCGGCAGCATCCAATCCAGAATGACGGCATCGTATTTCCGCTCCGTGAGAAATGCGATTCCCCCGTTTCCCGTGTGCGCCACATCGGCCTGATACGATGCCGAAGCGAGGCAATCGCGAATCGCCGTCGCAATCTTGACTTCGTCTTCAATGATCAGAATTTTCATCGGCGCGGGAATGGCACCGGCAGTATGCATCGTGGCCGCGCGCGGGTGAATCAAAAAATTTCCGCGTGGATCAACCGAAGCTGCCAGTGATGTATTGCTCGGTCTGTTTTTCCCGGGGATTGGTGAAAATCTTTTTGGTATCGTCAAACTCGATCAATTTCCCGAGATACATGAAGGCCGTTTTGTCGGAGCAGCGGCTCGCCTGCGCCATGTTGTGGGTGACAATCACGATGGTGAATTGTTTTTTCAACTGCTGGATCAGCTCCTCGATTTTCAGAGTGGCCAACGGGTCAAGGGCGGCGCAGGGTTCATCCATCAGCAAAATTTCCGGGCGGTTCGCAATCGCACGGGCGATGCAGAGGCGTTGCTGTTGTCCGCCGGACAGGCCGAAGGCGCTATCGTGCACCCGATCCTTCACCTCGTCCCACAGCGCGGCGTCGCGCAAGGAACTTTCCACGATTTCATCCAGCCGCGCCTTGTCCTTGATCCCGGCGATGCGCGAGCTGTAGGCGACATTTTCGTAGATCGACTTGGCGAAGGGATTGTATTTCTGAAACACCATGCCGACGTGACGGCGCAGTTCCAACAGATCGATATCGGGGCGCATGATGTCGATGTCATGGATCCTGATCGAGCCACCCGTCACGCGGGCGCCGGCGATGCGGTCGTTGATACGATTGAAGCAACGCAGCAACGTTGACTTGCCACAGCCGGAGGGACCGATCAACGCGGTCACTTGCAGGGCGGGAATCTCCATCGACACATCAAACAGCGCCTGCTTGGCACCGTAGCAAAAATCGAGGTGTTCAATTTGAATGGCGGAATTCATGAAAAGCGGCTGTTTACCATTTGAGCTTGGCACGCACCTTGGCGCGCAAGTACATCGAACTGAAAGACATCAGCGCGACCAGGAGGAGGAACACGAACACCGAGCCGTACTGGGCGCGCTGCGTGTATTCGGAGTTCGGGATGCGGGCGGCGAGAGTGTAAATGTGATAGGGCAAGGCCTGCACCTGCGAGGAAAGAATGTCCAGAGGATTCGACATGCCTTCCCAGGGCAAATCATCCTTTGCGGCCACCGCCGCGGTGAACATGATGGGTGCCGTTTCACCCGCCACGCGGGTGATCGCCAGCAAGGACGAAGTGAGAATGCCCGGCAGAGAAAAGGGTAGCACGCTGCGGCGTATGGTCTGCCAACGCGTGGCTCCGAGCGCCAGGGAGGCATCGCGAAAGCCTTGCGGCACCGACTTCAGCGACTCCTCCGAGGCGGTGATGATCACCGGCAGGATCATGCAGGCCAGCGTCGCGCAGCCAGCCATGAGAGAAGAATTCCAGCCCTGGAAACTGATGACATAGTCGCTCGCGAACAAGGGCAACGTGAACAATGAGCGACTGGAGGGCTCATCGGTGATGATGGGCACCGCCAACACGAACACCGAAAAGCCGAAGAGGCCGAAGACGATGGAAGGCACACCTGCCAGGTTCAGGATGGCCAGCCGCACCACGTGAATGAATGGGCTGTCCTTGGCGTATTCCGATAGATATATCGCCGCGCTGACACCGAAAAACAAGGCGATGATGATAGAGCCAACCGTCAGCAGCAGCGTGCCGACGATGGGGCCGATGATGCCGCCGCCCGAATAGGAAAAACTCTGATGATTGAACACCGATGCCTCGCCGTTGGTTTTGACGTAAGCCATGTATTCCGATGCCGGAAGCTGCAGGCGCTCCCCTTGCGGGTTATCGAAGACGTGAAGCGTCTGGTTCTTATCGAGCAGGAACGAGACATTCACAAAGGGAGCCTTCGTGCTGAAAAGGGTAGGCGCGCCATCCCAACAGATTTTGCAGAAAAGCAGCACCGCGACGAACAAAATCAGATAGGTGAGCCCGGCAAACATGGTGCGGATCCCCAGATCGAGACCTTTGCCCTTCGGTGTGCCTTTGCGAATGAGAGTTTCTTCTGAAATCATGTCAGTGTTTCATTTTCCGGGTGAAATGGTGCGCCGTGGCATTGATGCCCAGGACGATCGCGAACAGCAGGATGCCGACGACGAACAAGGCGCGGTAATGCACGCTGCCCACGGGGACCTCGCCGAGTTCCTGGGCGATGATGCCCGTCATGGTATGGGCGGGTTGGAAAAAAGCTCCCACGCCCGCGCTGAAGTCGGGAATCTTGATGCGATTTCCGGCGACCAGCAGCACCACCATCGTCTCGCCGATCACGCGACCGAATCCTAACAGAACCGCCGCCAGAATGCCCGAAAACGCGGCAGGCACCACCACGCGGAAAGTGGTTTGGAGTTTCGAGGCCCCCAGTGCCTCGGAGGCCTCCGAGTAGGCCGCGGGCACGTTGTTGATCGCATCCTCGGCGAGAGAAAAAATCGTCGGTATGCTCATCAGCGCCAGCAGGCAGCCGGCGGTGAAAATATTGAGCCGCTCGTCCATGGGGAAACCAGGGAACCACGCGAGCGCGGGACTGGTCGAGAGCGTGCGCAGCGCCTCGCCGAGGATGAAAATACCGATGAATCCGAGCACGACCGAAGGAATCGCCTGGATGAACTCGATGATGGGCTTGATCAGTTTTTGTTCCCGCAGGCTGGCGAATTGGTTCGTATAGATCGCCGCACCAATGCCCACGGGAATGGCGATCAGCAGCGCGACGATCGCGATCATCAGCGAACCGGTGAGCAGCGGCAGGATGCCGTAAAAGTCCTGCCATTCGCCGCCGGTGACCCAGGATTTCCCCGTTAGAAACGAGTGGATCGCTGCCGAGAGGTGTACCGGTTCCGCGGCATTCCACGCCTCGATTTTTGCCGGAGCCGCTTCGAGTTCCTTCAGGAAAGCCGGCATGGCGGCGAGGGCCGCGCGCTGGAGTTTTACGGACTCGGCTTGCTGATAGGAAAACGTCAGTTGCGCTGTGAGCCCGGTGATGGATTGATGGAGCTTTTGATGGGCCTCACTGCATTGGGACTTTTTCGCCAACACCTTCTCGGTGGTCTCACGGATGTCCGGCACCTCGGCGAGAGCGGTTTTCGCCTCCTGCTGCAGTCGCTCGCGCGTGGCCGGATCTTTCGCGGACGCGGCGGCGGCTAACAAACTCTTGCGTTCGCGTTCGAGAATGTCCGACTTGTTGAGCGCGTCTTTCGAGACTCTCACCAGGGAGGTCATTTCACCCACCAACGAGTTCAGCTCACTGCCCGCGGCTTCAAAGGCATCGATGCGCGTGCGCGCTTCTTCGAGGGGCGCGGCAAATTTCTGACGGGCCGTCGCGTATTCGCCGGCCAGCTTTGTGACGAATTCCGGCGTATCCTCATTGTCGATGGGACGCTGCATCATGGCATCGATGATCCCCTTTCGCTCCTCTTCCGTGAGGTGCGGGCTGGGCGGCAGATCCTTGATCGCCAGGGACAAAAGCGCAGCATACTGCGCCTTCAACCGCGCGATCACCTCCGCGGCCGGCGCGGCTTCCTCCGTGGCGGAAAAGTACGAATCGCGCACGCTGGCGGTGAAATCATCAATGTCCGCGACCAGTGCCGCCGCTTCCGTCGAGCGCTTCAATTCGCGGTCGGCCTGGCCATTGATCTCGGCGAAATAGGCGCGGTTGAGCAGAGAAGTCAGCTGCTCGTGCGACGTAAGATTGGTGCGGGAGAGATCGACGAACTCCATGCCCGTGATCCGGTAAATTTCCAACTCCCGTCGGTATCCCGGAAAGAATCCCAGACCTTCTTTCAGCAAGAACGCGATGATGAGCAGGAGGATGACGATCGTGAGCCCGGCATTCGATGCGAAAAAATACCGGATCAGGCGATCATAGGAAAAGCCCTTTCGTTGGATTGGCGGACGCGAGATCTCGGAAGAAGAGACGACAGACATGGAAAATCGGGCAATGTTGGGGAAAAACGGCGGGCACATCCAGCCTAGGAGCCGGCTGGGAAATGCTCAATCGAATAATAAAGCGCGAATGTGACGAAATCGTCACATCTTTGACGAGCAAAAAAAACAGCTCCGAATGGGATCGGCGCTGTTCTCTACGAAGCAATGATTATTTTGCGTGAATGAAGCCGGTGCTTTCCACCAGTGCCTGGCCAGCAGGCGAATGCACGAAGTCCACAAACGCCTTGGCCTCCGGTTTGGCATTTTCCGGGATGTAAAGGTAGCATTCGCGCGAGTAGGAATAAGATTTTTTGTTATCCGCCACCGGAGCGATACCGTCGATTTGCAAGGCTTTCACACCGCGGGTTTTCGAGTAGGCGAGACCGACATAGCCGATGCCACCCTTGTTTTTGGCAACTTCCTGGGCGATTTGCTCATTGCCCGCCATTTTCAGCGAACTGGAGGGGTAGTCGCGGCCGTCCATGGCCAGCTTCTGCCAGTCTTTGTAGGTGCCGGAGGAAGTATTGCGCGTGTAGATCGAGATCGGTCCGGGAGTGCCTCCGACTTCCGACCAGTCCTTGACTTGACCCGTGAAAATCTTCGCGACTTGCGCTTTCGTCAGGTTCGTGATGGGCGAATTTTTGTTCACGATCACGCACAGCATATCGAAGCAAACCGCATGCTCCACGAGCGTCACACCCTTGGTTTTGCAATCGGTGAGTTCCTCATCCTTGGCTTTGCGCGATGACATGCCGATATCCGCCGTGCCGTTGGCGAGGGCCGGAAACGCTGTCGAGGATCCCTCTGCGGCGATCTCGAACTTGGCATCGGCATGCCCTTCCGCTTTGTATTTTTCGGCGATTTGCGGGATCAGCTTGGCTCCGAGGGTATCGCTCCCCTTCAGGCTGATGTTTTGTGCCAGGGCGAAGTTCGCGACCGTGAGGGCGCTCAGAAGTGTCAGTAGTGATTTCATAGAACGGCGGAGTTTGGTAAAAAAATTGTGTCGAGGGCGAATCAGGAAATGTGACGATTTCGTCACACAGGACAATGAGGCATGGAATCGAGCGCGGAAAGTCGGATATTTGACGCAGATTCAAGGGATTTCAGGCCTTGTTAGCTGCCTGAAACTCCGCAATAGCCTCTGCGATGGTGGTAAAGCGATTGACGCCGCCCAGTTGGGCATCCACGCCTTCCAGGCGCAGGCGGTCGCGCACGCTGGCGAGAGCCTCGACCACCCGCACGGTTTTTCCTTTAGTGCTGAGCTGGTGGGCCAAATCCGCCAGCTCGCGTGCTCCCTGTACGTCCACGATAGGTGCCGCCGAAAGATCGATGATGACCAGACGGACAGCGTCACCGGCATCGGTGACCCGATGGCGGATGGAGGTGCAGACGTGATCGATATTGAAATAGATCAGGCTGGCCTCCGGACGGAAAATCATCACCTGATCGATCGATTCATTGTCCGTGTGCCGTTCCAGATCACTGAAGCGGTTCGTGCCAGGAATGCGACCAAGCAGGGCGACATGCGGCAGGGAGGCCTTGCGAATCATCAAAACCAACGAGAGAACCGCACCGATCATGACGCCACGCAGCATGCCGGAACCGAGCACCCCCAGCGCCGCCGCGACGGCCACAAAAAACTCCGGTCGACTGGCATGCCACAAATGCTTGAGCTGTTTCGCCTTGAACAAGCCGCCCACGGCCACCAGCACGATCGCCGCCAGCACGCACTGCGGCAGATTGGCCAGCAATGGCGAGAGAAAGAGAACGACGATCATCAAAAGGAGCGCCGCGAAAAAACCCGATAGTGGCGTTTTGGCACCGCCGGATTCATTGACCAGCGACTGCGACATGCCGCCGCTGATCGGATAGCCCTGTCCCAGCGCGGCACCGAGATTGGCACCCGCCAGTGCCAGCAATTCCTGATTCGCCTCGAAGCGATACTGATGCTTGCTGGCAAACATCCGGCCGATCGCGGCGGACTCCACCGTGCCTAACAGAAAACACGCGAAGGCCAGTGGCAGCAGTTCGTTGATGTCCTCGCGGGTGAACGGGGTCATGCCCAGATACGGCAAGCCCTGCGGCACCGAGCCGAGAATTTTCACGCCATGGGATTCGGCAGAGAGAAACGTCGCCGCGATGATGCCGCCGATGACGACAAACAACGCGACCGGCTTGTGTTTGAGAAATTTTTTCCCAAGGATCAATGCCGCCAAAGCCACGACGCCGAATGCCAGCGCGTAATGGTTTGTTTGCGAAAGGTGCGAAAAAAAGTGTCCGCTGCGCTCCCAGAAATCGCCATGCGAACCGCTGAATCCGAAGAGCTTGGGCAACTGCGTGCTGCCCAAATACAACGCCACGCCCGTTTTCCAGCCATCGAGCACCGATTCCGAAACGAAGTTCACGATCGTTCCGGCATTCACCAGCCAGCCGATCAACGCCATGATGGCCACCAGCAAGGCCGTAAGCGAGGCAAGCGCGGCAAATCGCACGGGATCCCCGCCCGCCATGGGGCCCAGCGAGGCGCCGACCAGCAGCGAAATGGCAGACGTGACCGTGATCGCCGTGTGCCGTGAGGCGCTGAACAACCAAAAAAACAAGCCGCCGAAAAGACAGGCGTAGAGCCCGGCCTCCGGCTGCAAGCCCGCCAGCGAGGCATCGCCTATGGCCGCGGGAATCATGTAGGCCGCCAACGTGATGGAAGCCAACACATCGGCCCGCAGGAAATCAAGGCGATAGGTCCTGAGCCAGGCGAGCGCTGGAATCCATTGCTGGAGTTTTCTCATGAGTGGTGAGGTGCGACGCTGGTTCTTCATAGCGCGCTCAGTCATCTGCCGTCAGAGCCTTTTTCACGGCCGCAAGCTCGGCTTTCTGCTGAGCGCTGACTTTGGGGTAGTGCAGATTGAGCGAGTCCAGAGCCTCGATGACCGCCGCCGCCACGACCAACCGGGTGAACCATTTGTTATCGGCAGGCACCACATACCAGGGCGATTCCTTTGTCCCGGTATGCCGGATGGTTTCCTCATAGGCCTTCATGTAGTCCTTCCAGTAGGCGCGTTCCTTGGCATCGGCGGACGATAATTTCCAGTTTTTCTGTTTGTTGTCGATCCGCTCCAAAAAGCGTTTCTTCTGCTCCTCCTCCGAGACATGGAGGAAAAATTTACGCACGATCACGCCATTGCGGCTGAGGTAGCGCTCGAAGGCGTTGATGTCCTCGTAGCGCTGTTGCCAGATGTGCTTGGTGATGAGTTCGGGCGGCAGTTTTTGTTTTTGCAACAGTTCCGGATGCACCTGGCACACCAGCGTTTCCTCGTAGTAGCTGCGATTGAAAATGCCGATGCGACCGCGCTCCGGCAGGCATTTCATGCAGCGCCAGAGATAATCGTGATCGAGATCATCGCTGGTGGGCGCCTTGAACGAATACACCTGGCAGCCTTGCGGATTCACACCGGACATCACGTGCTTGATCGCGCCATCCTTGCCCGCGGCATCCATGGCCTGGAAAATGAGCAATACCGCCCACTTGTCCTGGGCATAGAGCACGTCCTGCAATTCCGCCAGAGCCTGCACGCCGATTTGAAGGCCCTCCTTGGCGCGGGGCTTGTCCTCCGAGCCGAGGTGCAAGGTGTCGGCCGGATCGTAATCGCGCAGGCGGAATTTTTTCCCGTTCGTCACCCGGAAGGGATCGGTGAACATGCGGACTTTTTTCATCAGTTCTTTCTTCATAGGTAAGGTGGGTTGGTTTGATCATCCGGGCATGGAACATTGCTTGGCCTGCTTCATCGCATCCATCAGGCGGGAAATGGCGGTTTCCGCTTTGCTGAGAATTTCCTGTCGCGAGAGGCCTTCGGGAAGCTGATCCTCGATCACGGGAGGCCCATCCAGACCATCGAGCACCTGCATCACTTCCGCCGCGCTCGCATACATGAACTGCTCCCGTTCCACTTCACTGAGCGTGTAGACCCGCAGCGTCAGCACCCACACGCCATCCTTGCGCAACAGATACGGGTCATTGCTGAAGGAAACGTTTCCCGGCGATGTGCCGAGCTGACGGATGAAAAAAGGCCCGCGTCCATTGGGCGCACTGCCGACGTTGAAGAGTTCACAGCGGTTGTAGTCGTTTGATATGTTGGCCATAAAGATAGGAGGTTTGTGCTTTTACAATGAAAACCTCATATCCGAATTCCTAGCTTCCGTCCATCACATTCGCCACGTTGCAAAATGACGCACGCAAAATGATGAATCCTGCGAGATCTGATGCTCACCGGTTAGGTGGAACTCCCCCGCTGTGCTCCTGTCATGTTTTGGTGGAATTCATTTGCCAGCGGTGGCGAAAGCGCTAGGATGCCCCTCCCTCCTACCCCAAAATTATGAGCGAAATGAAACATGTAGCGATCGTCGGCGCCACGGGTGCTGTTGGTGAGGAAATGCGTCTGTGTCTGGAGCAACGGAATTTCCCGGTGAGCAAGTTGACCTTGCTGGCTTCCAAACGTTCGGTGGGAAAAACCTTTCCGTTTCGCGGCGAGATGATCGCGGTGGAGGAACTGACGCACGATAGCTTCGCCGGCATCGACATCGCCCTGTTCAGCGCAGGCGGCTCGATTTCGAAAGAATTCGGCCCCTCGGCAGCGGCGGCAGGCTGTGTGGTGATCGACAATTCCTCCGCCTTCCGCATGGATGACGGCGTGCCTCTCGTGGTGCCGGAAATCAATCCGCAAGCCGCGCTGGATCATCCGAAAAACATCATCGCGAATCCAAACTGCACCACCATCATTTCGCTGATGGCACTCGCCCCCTTGCATGCGGCTTTCGGTCTGAAGTCCATCATCGCCTCGTCCTACCAAGCCGTATCCGGCAGTGGCGCGCAAGGCATCGCCGAGCTGGAGCAACAGGTCCACGCGCTCACCCACGGACTGCCGTTGGAACAAAAAGTCTATTCGCGCCAGATCGCTTTCAATGTGATTCCGCAAGTGGATGTTTTCACCGACAACGGCTACACCAAGGAAGAGCTGAAAATGCTCCACGAAGGACGGAAAATCCTCTCGCTGCCCGAGCTGAAAGTTTCCTGTACCTGCGTGCGCGTGCCGGTCTACCGCTCGCACTCGGTCTCGATCACCGCGGTCTTTGAAAAACCCATCACCGCCGAGGCCGCACGCGCGGTCTATGCCGGCAAGCCCGGCGTGCAGCTCAAGGACGATCCCGCCAACGGCGTGTTCCCCGTGCCGCTCGATACCACCGGCAAGGACGATTGCCTCGTCGGCCGCATCCGCAAGAACCTCGTGCTCGACAACGCGCTCGATCTCTGGGTGGTGGGCGACCAGGTGCGCAAAGGCGCGGCGCTCAATGCCGTGCAGATCGCCGAACTTCTCTAACAGCTATTTCTCTATGGTCGATCCAGCCTTTACCCGGTATCTCCGTGAATCAGCAGCCCGCGTGGACCGCGCGCTGGATGGATTTTTGCCGAAAGAAAAAGTCGCGCCACAGACGATTCACAAGGCGATGCGCTACTCGATTTTCGCCGGTGGCAAACGCCTGCGCCCCATCCTCTGCCTCGCCGCCGCCGAGGCCTGCGGTGGCGATCCGCAAAAGGCCATGCCCGCCGCCTGCGCGGTGGAGGTGCTGCACACGTATTCGCTGGTCCACGATGACCTTCCCTGCATGGATGACGATGACCTGCGCCGCGGTCGCCCGACCTGCCACAAGGTTTTCGGCGATGGCATGGCGGTCCTTTGCGGCGATGCCCTGCTGACCGAGGCCTTTCTCATCCTCGCACAAACCGCCGCCACACCACGCTACAAAGTGGATGCCATGATCAAGGAACTCGCCCTCACCAGCGGGAGCCGTCACCTCATCGGCGGACAAGTCATGGACCTCGAAGGCGAAGGGAAATCCCTCACCAAAGCGCAGTTGATCCTCATCCACAAAGCCAAAACCGCCGCGCTGCTCACCACCTCGCTGCGTCTCGGAGCGATGGCCGTCAACGCCACACCCGCCAAGCTAGAGGCCCTCACCACCTTCGGCCAATGCCTCGGCCTGGCGTTTCAGATCATCGATGACATCCTCGACGTCACCCAAAGCACCGAAGTGCTGGGCAAGACCGCCGGCAAGGATGCCAACGTCGCCAAGGCCACCTACCCCGCGATCATCGGCCTCGAAAAATCCCGCAAGGAAGCCGCCGCGCTCACGAAAAAAGCGATGGCCGCGTTGGAGGTCTTCGGCAAAAAAGCCGACCACCTCCACCAGATCGCCGACTTCCTCGTCGTCCGCGAGTATTGATCAAAAAGGGAGCGCGGACTTCCGTCCGCTTCTTCTCGTCATTCGAGCGGACTCAAGCTCTCTCCCCTTTTTTAATCGTTGCTATTTTAGCGATTATACGCTAATTTCGTCTTTGTGGACAAAATAGCAACTTTTACGCAGCGGAATCCCGTCAGCATCGCACGGGACATCGGGCGGCGGATGCGGAAGTTTCGTCTGGCCAAGGGCTGGACGCAGGAGGAGCTTGCGAAGCGGGCGGGCATTGCGCTTTCCACGCTGAAATTGCTCGAATCGAAAGGGCAGATCTCCTTTCTCCGGCTCGTGCGCGTCGCGGTGATTCTCGATGTGGATGGCGAGCTGCGCGAGTTGTTTTCCCGACCACTGGTGATGGAATCGATCGAGGCCATCAAACGCAGCGAACGCCAGCGCGCGCCGCGCAAAAAAACGAACAACCGATCACACAAAACAATCTAACCGATGGAACTGGAAGTGCAATGGGCGGGCCATGAACCGTCACGAATCGGCCGCCTGTTTCAGGATGCGGGCGGCGCGATCTTTTTTGCATACGATGCCGCATGGCAAGCCGGACAACGAGAGCTTTCGCCCCTGTATCTGCCGCTCTCCCTGAGCGGGGCGGTGCGCAGCAGCACGCCGCATTTCGGCGAACTTCACGGGCTGTTTCAGGATGCCTTGCCGGACTGGTGGGGCGAGCGATTGATGCAAAAGTTTTTCGAAGAGCGCGGCATTCCCTGGAATCGTGTGAGCACTCTGCGCAAGCTGGCCTGTCAGGGAACCAGAAAAATGGGCGCCTTGCAGTTTTTGCCCAGCCTCGATGACGATGTGTTCGCCGATCAGATGTTTCTGGAAATCAGTGAACTCGTGGAGGCGGCGAGAGGCATCATGCGCGGCGAAGCCACTGCCGTGCTGGATTCGCTCATTCGCTACGGCATGTCGCCCGGTGGTGCCCAGCCCAAGGCATTGCTGGCAATCTCTCCCGATTTTCGCCATATTTCGTTAGATGACGAGGCGCCGCCGGAGTATGGACATTGGCTGATCAAGTTCGAGATGGAACCGGTGCTCCAGGAGGCCAGGATCGAGGCCGCCTACGCACAAATGGCGCGGATGGCAGGCATCCACATGGCGGAAACGAGTTTGTTAGAGTGTGATGGCGTGGCGCATTTCGTGAGTCGTCGATTCGATCGCGATGCGCAACAAAATCGCTTGCATCTCCATTCCTATTCAGGACTCACCCATACGCCCTTGCGCGATGGTCTGGAATACGGCGATCTCATCACGCTGGCACGCACCCTCACCGGACAACAGCATGCGGCTGAGGAAATGTTCCGCCGCGCGGTCTTCCATGTCCTCGCCGCCAACGATGATGATCATGGCCGCAATCACGCGTTTTTGATGGATGATGAGGGCGTGTGGAGCGTGGCACCTGCCTATGACGTCACGTGCGCCAGCTACCCTCTCGCCGGCGGATTCCGTGCCGGACGCGTCATGGGAAAAGCATCGGACATCACTCGCAAGGATCTCATGCGTTTGGCGAAAGAGCATGAGATTCGCGAGCCCGAGGCCATCATCGCAAGAGTGCTGGATAGCATCGCGGATTGGCCGCGAATCGCCGAGGAGTGCGGCATCAGCAAAAGCAATGCGGCGAGTGTGAAAGCCATGCACCGCATGGATTCATTTTTCCCTCCCAAATGACACGAGGTATCATCAAACATTTCACCGCATGCCATGATCGAATTCCCTCATCCCTCGGAAGCGGACGAAGACGGACTCCTGGCCGTGGGAGGCGATCTGCGGCCGGAGACCTTGCTCTCGGCCTATAGCCAGGGGATTTTTCCGTGGACGGAAAAGCCCATCACCTGGTGGTCGCCGGATCCGCGGGGGATCTTCGAGCTCCATGAGTTTTCCCCCTCGCGGCGCCTGTTGCGGAAAATGCGGCAGGGAAAATTCACGTTCACGCACGATCAGGCATTTGGGGAAGTAATCCGCGCCTGTGCGATACCCCGCTCGGAAGGCGATGCCGCCTGGCTGGGGCCGAGGTTGATGAATGCCTATAACCGACTGCATTCGTTGGGCCATGCGCACAGCGTCGAGTGCTGGTGCGAGGGCGAACTGGTCGGTGGCATTTACGGCGTGGCAATTGGCGGTTTTTTTGCGGGCGAATCGATGTTTTCCCGCGTGAGCGATGGCTCGAAAATGGCGCTCACCCATCTGGTCGGGCATCTGCAAGCTCGCGGTTTTCATTTGTTCGATGTGCAGGTCACCAATCACCACACTGAGTCGCTGGGAGCGATCAGCATTCCGCGCAAAGAGTATCTGTATCGCTTGCGTGAGGCGATGTGGAGGAAGTGCACCTTTTGACAAAAGAAAAACGCTCCCGGATTGCGGGAGCGTTTTGTGTCGAGAGAATCAGCAAGAAGCCTTATTCCTCTTCGATGTATTTTTTGTGGCCTTCTTTTTTGAGAGCCTTGGCGGCATCCGCCAGCTTCGTCACCTCATCCATCTTGCCTTCGAGGAAGGCGATTTCGATTTTGCAGAACACCACGTAGGCTTCGCCCATCAGGCGGCGATAATCCGCGAGAGCTTTTTCCTTTTCCTTGGGATCCGGAATCATGTCGGCGATGAAATCCGGCACCATGGTCAGCCCTTTGAGCGTGCCTTCCTGCGCTTTGCGGGCGAGTGCGGCACCTTTGGCACCATCTTTTTCTTTGGTAAGAGCCTTGAAGGAATCGTTGATCGACTCCATTTCCTTACCCAGCGGGGTTTCCTCATCCGCCTGCATCGGCATCATGGTTCCCACCATCATCAATAGTACTGTCCAAATCGTGAGCAATTTCATAGCGGCATGATTACTGCGGCAGAGCCGGGCATCTGTCAACTCCCGAGCATGTTTTCGCGGAGATTTGTGGCGATCAGCGCAGGAGGCGCTTCGGCCCCTCGGAGGGTTTGGGGATCTGGCGCAACTGATCGAAGTCGCCCTCCTCGCAGCAGCGCACGAAGCCCTCGGCATAGCTTTTCAGTTTGTCCCACGAATCGCGGATCTCGGAGGCTTCCTTGCTGGTGATGGAATTGTCCAGCGCCGCCATGGAAATCATGCTGAGCATCTGCGAGAACTGGCTGATGATTTCATGCGTGGCGGGCAGCACCTCGAAGCCCTGTTTGCACGAGCTATCGGGATTGCGCAGGAAACATCCGCCCGCGCGCTGGCACAGCCATTCGACAATCGCCTCATCCTGGCTCAGTTCCATCAAGGTCACGAGGCGATCGAGTGGATTGCGGCTGCCGGTGCCGTCGGCATTCGGCTTCTCCGCCCACTTGTACACAAGCGATAGGGAAATGCCCATCTCCGCGGCGATGGCCTTGGGGCTGACTTTTTCAAAGACCTTGCGCAGCATTTCGTAACTTTCCATGACGCCGACACGCTGCCAGCACTCGCAGCCCGGCACAAGTTTTTTCCGCGTGCCTCATCGCTGCCGCCCCGCCCGCTGTTTCCATTCCTCCGTGCCATACACGCCCGCTTTCCGCCAATCGAAGGGCGCGAAGCCGATGGCCCGCGCCGGCGAATCATCTGTTAGAGTCCAGTCACCACCGGCGGCGTCGGTGAAATGAGGATTGGCAAAACGAGACTCTTTTTCGCCGGGAAGCGGACCGGGATCTTTGCCATCCATGCGCCAGTAGAGATTTTTGCTTGCGTCAATGAGGCCTTGCTTCCAACCGCCGCCGCCGATAAGCGGGCCTTTTTCCCATAGCACGATGTTGCCGGTGAAGCGGAACGACAGGTGTTTTTCCGCGCGGGTGTACTGCACCTGTTGTTCGCTGGCAAAGGCGAGGATGTTATTGCGGATGATGTTTTCCTTGCCGTAGTGCTGGTGGTAACCGCCGCTCTTGGTATGATGAACGAGATTGTTTTCCATGACGATGCCGGTGCTGCCCTCATCGTTGTAAAGCCCCCATCCGCCGTAGGTGTAGGAGACCACATGGTGGATGTGGTTGCCGGTGATGATGGTGCCCTCGGAAGGGCCGAGGGTATAAACGGCACCCATGTCGCTCAACAGACCATCGCCGATGTGGTGGATGTGGTTGCCCTCGATGCGATTGCGTTTCGCCTCGCTGCGATCATAGCCCCAACGCCAGCCGACGGAGATGCCGGTGTAGGGCATGTGGCTGACTTCATTGTGGCTGATCGTGTTATCGCCGCTGTGGCCGATCCATACGCCCACGGCACAGGGGAAATTGTTACCGGTGCGCGTGATGATGTTGTTATCAAACGTCTGGAACGCACTCACCTGCTGCGGCATCGCGGGAAGGTCCATCGTCCCCGTGCGCAGGCCGCCCGCACCCAGATCGTGAAGCTCGCAGTGCCGCACCACATTGTGCTGGCAGTTCTGGCGAAACCAGATGCCATATAGACCGGTGTGCGCGATCTCACAATTCTCGAAACGAAGGCGCGCGGCGTGATCGACCTGAATCACCGCCTCGATCGAAGCCGCCGCCTGTTGCGGTTCGAAACCCGCGGGAGGGCATACCCAACCGGCATGGAGAAAACGAATCCCGTTCCAGTAATGATCGGTGACCGGTTTCTCGGGCGTCCCCTGGATGCGCAGCAATTGCGAAAGCCGCGGCGCGATGACCTCCACGCTGTCCGGAGTCTCACCCGCAAGAGGAAGGTAATGCAACACGCGCTTGTCATCCACAAACCATTCCCCCGGCTGATCGAGCGCGGCGTGGAAATTTTCGAACACCACTCCGGTGTGCGCGTCCCAGCGGTTCCATGGTTTCATCGCCTTGCCCACTGTCGTCAACCGACCGTTCGCGGGATCCATGCTTTCCAAAAAACGACGGGTATTGTCCCACTTGTGATAGGCCAGCATTTGCACCGATGCCTGCTCCGCGGGACTGATCGAGCCGAGCAGCGCCAAATCCTGGGGCGACATCTGCACGGTTTGGCGGGCGCGTTCCTTTTCCAACGGAACTTCCGTCACCGATTTCATCAGCAAAAATCCCTGGTTCGGATGACGGGCGCGCGGGGCGCGGCGGCCATTGATCCACAGCTGATCAAAAACCGGCACGTCCGCGGGAAGCCGCAGTTGCCAGGTGCCCTTGTCCGCTGGCGCAAAGCCTTTCAAGCGCACGCCGCCGCTCATGACCGGCCTGGCTCCCGCTGCCGCTTTCCAATACACAGGCATCTTGCCCATGCCGCTATGCTTGCTTTCCAGCACGAGCGGGCGGTCCAACAGATAGGTACCATCGGCAACGACGACTTCGATGGGGTCCAAGGGATGAGCGAGACGGATACGTGCGATTTCCTCCAGCGCCTGATGAGGTGAAACGCCCTTATCTCCCCCCACTGCGATCACATGTGACTCCGCAGCCTGCGATGAAATTGTTAGAATCAGGAAGACCACTCCCCACATGCCATGGATTGCCGAATTTCGCATTACGGAGATACGCTCCCGACGCGAGCGTTTTATCGGATGGACCCCATCACCCGATCCGGTGCGGATGGAAGCGGCTCATGTTGCCGGTGATGGGAGACTGGTCGCCGCGGGCGGAGAGGGCGCAGCAGGTGTCATCCACCATCCACAGCCCCCAGACGAAGTGACGGCCACCCGCTTGAAACAGGGGCGTGCGTTTTTGATAGATCATGTGCGGGGACTCGGCTTGGCCGGTGCCTTGGGCGATGGCTTTGCCAAATTCACACAGCGAGATGCCACCGCCTTCGCGACCGTAGATGGGCTTTTCCACCCACTGGGAAAAACCGAGGCGGCTCATTTCCTCACGACTGCGCGTGGCGGGCAGGAGCAAGGGGTGGTTGGGGTGGAGTTCCCACAAGATGGGCAACAACGCCTTGTTGGAGAGCATCATTTTCCATGCGGGCTCGATGAAGCGGGAGCGCTCGGTGCCGATTTCGGCAAAGAAGGGTTCCTTCGCCAGCCACTCCCACGGGTAGAGTTTGAAGAGCCGATCGATCGGTCGCTCCATGGTATCGGTGAAGCGACCTTCGGGCGAATAACCGATCTCGCTCATGTCCATGAGATGCACGGCTTTTCCGGCCTGCTCGGCGGTTTCGGCGAGGTAGGCGATGGTTTGCCGGTCTTCCGGCAGGTCCCAGGCACAGGCGAGATGGATGAGCGGGTCGGACAAGGTTTTCCAGCGTTCGACGAGGGCCTCGTGCAGGGAGTTGAGCTGGTCCGAGTCAGGATGGCAATCCTTGAGCCAGTCCCACTGGATGACGGCAGCCTCTAACAAAGACGTGGGCGTGTCCGCATTGTATTCGAGAAGTTTCGGCGTGCCGATGCCGTCCCAGGCGAGATCGAAGCGGCCGTAGAGCGAAAAATCCTGCGCCACCCACGAGGCCTGGATGAGGCGGGCGAGATCCTCGGGGATGGAAAGCTTGTCCCACCAACCGCGGCAAATGATTTGCTCACAGGCATCGAGGCACATGGCATGGAGCTCGTTCGCGGCGGCTTCGAGAGTCTCGGCGGCTTGCAGGGAAAAAACGAGGTGCTCGTTTTCATTCCAGTACGAATCCGCTCCGGCACCGTGCCAAACGAGCCCGGATTCCTCGACGCGCCGGACCCAGTCCTGTCGCGGACGGCTGGTTTCCAGACGGATCGGGACGAAAGAAAAATTGGAATTCATGAGAGAAAAAACAAAACGCTCTCAACTGCCGAACGACGACGAACTGCCCGAGCTGCTGCCGCCGAAGCCTCCGCGCACGGATCTTCCTGCGGTCACCGGAGCGCCGCTTTGTTTGCTCTGCTGGACGAGGCGTTGGTAGCCGGGATTCGCGGCGGCATGGGCATTGACGGTGCTGCGATCGTTGTTCAGCGCTTGTTGCCATCCCTGTTGACGGACCTGCGCTTGTTGGAAGCCGGCACCGGGTGTGAAGTTGTTGCGGTTTCCCGAAAGCAGCCAGTACATCAACAGCATATTGCCGACACCACTGCTGTGATGATGAGTGGTGCGGTGCGTGGTGGTAGAGCCGCCGCCATTTTCCTCGACCAATTCCTGCTCGCGCGCCAGAATCATTTCAATTTTGCGCAGCGCAGCCTCTGACGGGCGGCTGGTGGTCAAACGCGGAGGCTCGGGCTTGGTGTCCACCCACTCGCCATTGGCATACCATTTGCCATCTTTTTCCTGACCGTAGGAGTAGGGGAAAAAGTCCTGGGCATCGGCGTGGTAAAATCCGGCACCGGGCAGTTCGAAATTGTGCTCTACATAGCCATTCAGCAGCTGAGATTTGCGGCTATCGATGTCATCGAGCTTTTTTTGCAACGCGGCCATTTGTTCATCCTGGGCCGTGGCGGTGTAGGTGTTCTCCGAATCACAGGACGTCAGCGCGACACTGCCCCCCGCGAGCAGACAAAGGGTGGACCAATGCAAAATACCGCCTGGACGGATGCGCGTGCGATCACTGTGTTTTTTCATAACGCGGGAAGAATGCGCTCTTCACTCTCCCAGAGTCAAGGCGATGTGAATTCCAAAATGGGCAAATGTTTCCACCGCTGTCGTGCAATGATCATCTAACAGATCAATGATCCATCATCACATCTTGGCATTCCATACCACCGAGCGATCGGAAATCGCCGGCCTCTGGATGTCGCGCGGATACTGCGTTTCCGTTACTCCGCGCTGCCAGGGATCTTCTCCGACCCACTCGGTTTTGGTTCCTTGCAGTTTCATGGTCGAGGTCTGGTGATCGATCGTCACCACGGCCCACAACGGATCCCGATAGGGTGCGACACGGGTCAGGTGCGGATGGGCCTGGTGAACGGCGGCAGGATAAACCTCGGCCTTTTTCGCCCCTTCCAGCCAGACATACGAAGCGCTATTGCACTGCACATGAGGGATGCCATGGATGATGCGCACATAATCCTGATGCATGTGACCGCTGAGGCAGGCGATGATTTTTCGTCTGCCCTGTTCCGGAGCCGAGCCGAGCAGCGCGCGGATCTCTTCCTGATTCTCCACACCGCCCGCGCTTTCCAGCGGCTGATGACTGCAAACGATCACGGGAGTCACCGCGTTTTTCAATTCCTGCCGCAACCACTCCTGCTGTTCCTTGCCGATGAAGCGCGCATACCCACGGCTCTTGCCGCCGGGGTCATTGCCATCCAGCACCAGAAAGCGGATGCCGCCTTGGTCAAAGCCGTAGTAGTTCGAAGGCATGCCCCAAAACGCCCGCGTCGCTTCTTTTTTGTAGCCGCCATCGGTATCGTGATTCCCTAACACATGATAGCGTGGCCCCTCGAATCGGTTCCAGGCATCGATGAATGCCTGATTGCGCGCGTGCGGCACACAAAAGTCACCCAACTGGATGATGAAATCCACCTTGGCCTCTTGCATGGCGGTGACAAATGCCGTGATGCGGGCGATGCCATCATGCATGATGTCCTGGTGCACATCCGTGATCACACCAAAGCGCAAGGGCTTGCGCGCACTGTCCGCCGCCCAAGCGGGCAAGGCCAGCGTCAGCGCGGAAGTCGTGAGAAATTGTCGGCGTTTCATCATCGGGAGCATACGCGGACAACCGAGCGTTTCCTGCGGGAAAAATCAGACAAGCCCATACACCCGCGCCGCCGTGCCGCCCATGATGGAGGCTTGTTCATCGGCGCTGAGCGGGGCGATCCAGGAGGTGACCGTCTCCACCCACTGACGGTGGCTGCTGCGCATCAGGCACACCGGCCAGTCCGAACCGAACATCAGACGCTGCGGGCCGAAGGCCTCCAGCACGGTATCGAAATAGGGGCGCAGCATGTCGGCATCCCATGCGCCGCCCCGCACTTCCGTCACCATGCCCGAGAGCTTGCAGGTGACATGTTCGCGCTCGGCGAGTTGGCGTATGTTTTTCGCCCATGCGGTGGAAAATTCGTTCACATGGATCTCCGGCTTGGCGATGTGATCCAGCACCAGGGAGATCTGCGGATGCTGATCGGCGAAGGTGATCGTCTGCGGCAGATGTTTTTCGAAAATCAGCACATCGTAGCACAGCGGGTAGCGCCCCAGCTCGCGGATGCCGGCCTGGAAATCAGGCCGGAGGATGAAGTCATCATCGGGCTCATCCTGGATCACATGGCGGAAGCCCACGATCTTCGGATGCGCGGCGTATTGCTCCAGGTAGCGGCCCACATCCGGCGAACATAGCGGAATCCAGCCGACCACGCCCAGCACGCGCGGATGTTTTTCCGCAAGGTCGAGCAGGAAATCCGTCTCCTCGGGAATCTGCCGCGCTTGCACCGCGATGCTGCCATCCAGCCCGGAGGCATCCAGCAGCGGAGCCAGGTCATCGGGCAACAAATCGCGGCGGCAGCAGGCGAGCTCCTCGCCCATCCACGGATACTCGATGGCGCTGTATTTCCAGAAATGCTGATGGCTGTCGATCTTCATGAGTTTTCTCGCTCGTCAGTAGCGAATCGCGAGGGAAAGTCAATGCGCCGCGCTGACATTCGCGACTATGCCGGCTTGCCAGCGCTTGTTGTCATGATAGACTGCGCCTGTGCTGCCTTGGTTCACATCCGGAAATTTCCCGCTCTATCTCGCGCCGATGGCGGGAGTGACGGACGTGGTATTCCGCCAACTCTGCAAGGAACTGGGTGCCGATGTGATGGTCACCGAGTTCGTTTCCGCCGAGGGCATCATGCAGCGCGATGACTACACGCGGAAATACACCGAGTTCACCGATGAACAGCGCCCGGTGGGCATCCAGCTTTTCGGGGCCGATGGCGATCGCATGGGCGAGGCGGCGAGAAAAATCATCGACTGGAAACAACCCGACTTCATCGACATCAACTTCGGCTGCCCGGTCAACAAGGTTGTTTCGAAAAACGGCGGCTCGTCCCTGCTGAAAGACTGCCCGGTGCTGGCCTCGGTCGCCTCCGGTGTTGTCAAGGCACTCGCCGGCACCAGCGTGCCCGTCACGGCAAAAATCCGTGTCGGCTGGGATCAGCAAACCATCAATGCGGTGGAAGTGTGCCACATCCTCGAAGACAGCGGCATCCAAGCGATCGCCGTGCACGGTCGCACCCGCGCGCAGGGCTACTCGGGTCTGGCGAATTGGGAGATCATCGATCAATGCGCCCGCGCGGTCAGCATCCCCGTGATTGGCAATGGCGACATTCACACGGCCGATGACGTCATCGCCCGCCGCGCGCACACCGCCATTTCCGGCGTCATGATCGGCCGCGCCGCGATGCAGCACCCATGGATTTTCCGCGAGACGAAAGCCCGGCTCCAGGGTGAGGAAAACGTGCCACCGGTCAGCCCCGAAGAACGCTGGGCACTGATCGTACGTCACTGTCGCCTCGCCGTGCAGAGCACCCGCTACGGCCATGAACGCCATGCCATGATGGCGATGCGCGGTCGCCTGCTCGCATACTGCAAGGGTTTCGCCGGGGCGAAGGAATTGCGGCAACTGCTTGCCAAGGTCGAATCCGTCGCCCACGTGGAGGACATCGCCGCGCTCGGTCTCGCGCGCGAGCTTGCCGGCGAGGAAGAACACGAACACCCCACCCTGCACACTGTCAGCTCATGATGCGCGTATTTTTTGCACTGCTCTGTTTTTTACCACTGACCAGTTGCTACGTGGCTCCGCCGCCTGCCCGGGTGGATCGGCGCCCGCCGAGCCCGGAATCGCTGTATTTCGCGCAGCAGCGCATGAGTGCGGTGATCGTCACCAAACAAGCCGATATCAGCGCGTGGGTCAGGCGCGGTTTTCCGAAATCGCAAACGCCGCCTGACACCGATGGCGGCACGGCCTGTCCGATCAGCCCGGATGGCTACTTCCTCACTGCCGATCACGTTCTCAAGAACGCCCGCACCAGCACCGTGCATGTCCTTTACGGTCGTGGCAGTGGCCTGCAAATCGCGCAAGCCCGCATCGTCTGGCGCGACGCGCGCAACGACATCGCGATCTTCCACGCCCCGCTTGACACGCCCTCCTACTACGCCTTCACGCCGCCCGGGCAGGCCATTCCCGAGGGCACCACGGTATTTCATGGCGGCCTCACCACCGGATTGAAGCCGCTCTACGGCGCTCTCAATACCACCATCCCCGCGCAATCGATGTTCACCGGCACAAAACGGTTTCGCATCGATATCCCCTTGCAGCCCGGCGATAGCGGCGGTCCCATACTCGATGCGAGGGCGCAACTCATCGGCATCAACTCCTCCGTCGAGTTCCTCATTCCCATGGAGACTCCGATTTTCACCGAATCTTCCGGCGTTCGGCCGAATGTGGGCAAGGTGATGAAAATCATTGCCAATGATCGCCGTAGATAGAGCGACCATGCGCCGTTGTTCTTCGATTCTCTGCCTTCTGCTCGCCCTTCCCCTCACCCAGTGCGCGCCCTACCGTGCCGCATGGAACTCGGGATGGACGGAAAAGGAGGCGAACAACAGCATCATGCTGGTCATCGCCGATCCGCCCACGCTCGGCTGGCGGCGCTTGCAAAACCACGCCACGCTGCACCCGGAGTTTAAGGAATTTCTCGCACAACTCGGCACACCCGATTGCATCGCCGAGTCCACCCAGGATCGCCGACACTACCTGATCCTCTACTACCTGAAAAAGCGTGAGGCCTATTCCTTCCGCAACGATACCCGCTCGGTGAGCAAACCGATGGAAGTCTCCGGTCCGTATCCGATTACCGATAAGGAATACCGCCTGCTCAGCGATTTCCAGAAAAAGGCCCTCACATCGTTGGAAAAACGGTAACAAACGAAAAGAGCCGCCGGGAGGGCGGCTCTTCTGGAAATTCTCTTCGCGGAAATTACTTCCAGTTTGAAATGTTGTCCTGTGCCTGCGGGTCCGTGCTGTTGGGGGCAATGCTGCCATTGACACCATCGGGACCGAAGGACCAGAGATCAAAGTCGGGATTGATGCACTCGGTATTGACCGCGCCCGTGGCATTCACACCGGAGCGATAGCGATAATCAAGACCCCAGGGATCACGGATCGTGTTTTGCGCCGAAGCCACCGGGTTACTGCTCCAGCCTTGTTTGGTGCTGGCGGGATCGAGCTCGGCAAGGTAGACGCGCTGATTCTGATCCGCGCCAACTCCGGAGCCGTTATTGTCACTGTCCCAGTAAAGGGCGCGATACAACACGTTCGAGCCAAGGTCGCCCGTGACACCCGTATCATTCGCCACCGGGTAGCGACCGAAGTCGAGTTTGTATTCCTCCAGCCCCGTTCCGAGCATGGCAATCTGCGCCTTGCATTTCTGCACGGCCTGATTGCGCTGCATGTATCCCAGCCCGCCCATGGTGAGGCTGGCGAGGATAACGATGATGGTGATGACCACCAGCAGTTCCATGAGAGTGAAACCTGCCTGGTGGCGACGACGTGAATATGAGGGGGATTTCATATGATTGGGTTTGTTTGTGGTGTGGAGAGTGATCATTGCTGACCCATGGTGTTGATGATCTTGATCAGTGGCAGGAAGAGGGCGAACACGACCGAACCGACGACCAACGCGAGGAACACGATCATGATAGGTTCCAGAATACTGGTAAGCGCGGTAACGGCGTTGTCAACCTCATCGTCGTAGACGTCAGCAACCTTGAGCAACATTTCCGGCAACTGTCCGGTTTCTTCACCCACGTCCACCATGGAAATCACCATGTTAGGGAACACACCGGAAGCCTGGAGCGGGGTCACGATCGATTCCCCTTCCTTCACCGCCTCATGCACCTGGGCGATGGCTTGGGAGATCACGACGTTGCCCGCCGTTTCCTTGGTGATGTTGAGAGCTTGCAAAATCGGCACACCCGAAGTCACCAGCGTTCCCAGTGTGCGGGAGAAACGCGACACCGCGCTCTTGCGCTGGATGTCACCGAAGATGGGCAGGCGCAGTTTCAGCGCGTCCACGAAGTTACGGCCCTTCGGCGTGCGACCCCATGCGGCGAAGCCCAGGTAAATCCCAGTCGCAGCAAGAAGAATCCAGACGATGTTCGGGATGATCCAGACCGTCGGTTTGATCAGGAAATCCGAGAAACCGAAGACCACGCGGGAGATCAGCGGCAGCTCCGCATCGCCCATTTCCGAGAACATGTCCTTGAAACGCGGCACGATGAAAATCATCAGGAACAACAGAATGGAGACCGCGATGAACATCACGATCACCGGATAAACCATCGCCGAAACGATTTTGTTTTTCAGCTTGTGAGCCTTTTCCTGGTATTCCGCGAGACGGTTCAGCACCACCTCGAGCACACCACCGAGCTCACCGGCCTTGACCATGTTCACATACAGCTTGTTGAAAATCCGCGGATGCTGTGCCAGCGATTCGGAAAACGTGGAACCGCCCTGCACCGAGTCACCGAGAGCATCGATGGTGCCGCGCAGCACGGGATTCGGCTCCTGTTTGCCCAGCACGGTGAGACCGCGCAGAAGCGGCAATCCGGAGTCGATCAGCGTCGCCAACTGGCGGGTGAAAATCATCAATACCTTGGGCTTGATACGGCCACCGGTCTTCGCTTTCGGACCGGCTTTGGCGCTGCTTTTTTTCGCGCTTTTTTTCGCGGTCTGGCCAGCCACGGCAATCTGCGTGGGGTAAAGTCCTTTTTGACGCAATTTTGCCAGAGCATCGGATTCATTGGCAGCATCGATTGTGCCGGAGGTTTGTTCCCCCTTGGCATCCATGGCTAGATATTGGAAATTCGGCATGAGTTTTGATTCGGGCTTATTGTTATGATTTTACAGGGCGATTTAAGACAAAAACTTGGCGGATGGCGATGAATTTTTTACGGGAAATGTGGATTATTTTTTAGGTTGAATTCCCGCTTAGGTGTATTTCAGCACTTCCTCGATCGTGGTATTGCCGAGGTAAATGTTGCGCAAGCCGTCCTCGCGCAGGGTCTGCATGCCCAGCTCGACGGCCTTTTGTTTGATCACGACGGAAGGAGCGCGATCGATGATGAGGTCGCGCACGGGGTCGGTGATGTCGAGCAGCTCGTAGAGACCTTGTCGGCCGCGGTAGCCGGACTGACCGCAGGAGTCGCAGCCGCGCCCGGTGTAGAAGCTCTTGTCGCCGATCTCGTGCGAGGAAACGCCGAGCTGGGTCAAAATCGCTTCGTTCGGTTCGTAGGGCGATTTGCAATCTTTACAGATCGTACGCACCAGACGCTGGGCCAGCACGCCTTCGAGCGAGGCCGCCACAAGGAACGGTTCGCAGCCCATGTCGATCAAACGCGTGACAGCGCCGGGAGCATCGTTGGTGTGCAGGGTGGAGAGCACAAGGTGACCCGTGAGCGCCGCCTGGATCGCGATCTGCGCGGTGTCGATATCGCGCATTTCCCCGATCATGATGCGGTCCGGGTCCTGACGCAGGAAGGCGCGCAGGATGCGCGGGAAATCGAGGCCGATGCCTTCGTGCACGGGAATCTGGATGATGCCATCGATGTCATACTCGACGGGGTCTTCCGCCGTGAGCAATTTCGAGTCGATGGTATTGATGCGGCGCAGTGCCGCGTAAAGCGTGGTGGTTTTTCCCGCACCGGTGGGCCCCGTGACGATGAAGATGCCGTTCGGCTTTTCGATGGTCTCGCCGATGTATTCGTAGATGTGCGGCGGCAGGCCGAGGTTTTCCAACGAAAGATTGACCGAGGAGCGGTCGAGCACCCGCAATACCACGGACTCGCCGTACTGCGTGGGCAGCGAGGAAACGCGCATGTCCACTTGTTTTTCGCCGAACTGCTTGACGATACGGCCGTCCTGCGGGATGCGGCGCTCGGCGATGTTCATGTTCGACATGACCTTGACGCGGGAAATGATGGGCAGAGCCAGATGTACCGGCGGTGGTGCCATTTCGTAAAGCGCGCCATCGATGCGGTAGCGGATCTTGAATTCCTTTTCAAAGGGCTCGAAGTGAATGTCCGACGCCTTTTCCTTGATCGCCTGATAGAGCACCAGATCGACATAGCGGATGATGGGCGCGGAGTTCGCCTCGGCTTCGATGTCCATCGCGTTCGGGTCCGAGGGACCGCCGAATTCGAGCTGGCCAAGAATGTCCTCCATCGCCTTGCCATCGCCGCCGTAGAGCTCGCTGATGCGGTCCTCCACCAAATAGTCCGGCGCGACCAAGACGTGGATTTCACGACCCAGGGCGAAACGCAGGTCTTCCACGGTCTGCGGATTGAGCGGATCGACCAAACAAACGAAAAGTCCTTCATTGGTGAGATTGACGGGCAAGGCACCGTGCAGGCGCGCCATGCCGGCGGGGACCAGCGCGAGAATTTCTTCCGGTGGCGTCCAGTTTTTCAGATCCACCATCTCGGTGGAGAGCTCGGCGGCCACCATCGGCCAGATGTCATCGCGATGATGAATGACTTGATAATCCGCGAGAATTTCGCCGATTTCCTTGCCGCTGTGATCGATCTCCGCGAGAATATCGCCAGCGAGAGCCTGGTCGATCATGCCGCGATTGATGAATAGGTCGAGAACCTGTTGGTTGTCCATGATGTGAAGTTTTTTTTGCTTGAGGAAAAATAGTGGAAGGAATCAATCGAAGTCCGCCATGGTGACGTGGATGACTTCCTGAGCGGTGGTGAGGCCGGCGAGCACCTTGCGGATGCCGTCCTCGCGCATGGAGCGCATGCCCATTTCACGAGCGCGCTTGCGCAGTTGCGAGGAGCTGAGTTCGGCATTGATCAGGTGGCGCACCTCGTCGTCGATTTCGAAAATCTCAAAGATGCCCATCCGTCCGCGGTAGCCTTTTTTGCGGCACTTGTCGCACCCGACGGGGCCGTAGATGGTGGAATCCGCCATGCGCGAGGCATCGAGCCGCAGCGCGCGCAGCTCCTTGTCGGTCATCGGCATTTCCTCCTTGCAGGCGGGGCACAGCTTGCGGACCAGACGTTGCGCCAGCACCGCGCGCACCGCCGAGGCGATGAGGAAGCGCTTGATGCCGATGTCGGCGAGACGCGCGACGGCGGAGGGGGCATCGTTAGTGTGGAGTGTGGAGAAAACCAAGTGACCGGTGAGCGAGGCATTGATCGCGATGTTCGCCGTTTCCGCATCCCGGATCTCTCCGATCATGATGATGTTCGGCGCCTGGCGCAACATGGCGCGCAGGGCATTGGAGAAAGTCATGCCGATGTCCGTCTTCACCATCACCTGGTTGATGCCGGGCATTTCATACTCGACCGGGTCTTCCACCGTGATGATCTTTTTGTCCGGGCGGTTGATGACATTCAAGCAACCGTAGAGCGTCGTCGTTTTGCCCGAACCGGTGGGGCCGGTGACGAGCAGAATGCCATCGGGCAGAGCCAGCAGGCGTTCGAAGGTCGTCTGGTCATCCGAGAAGAATCCCAGTTCCGGCAGGCCGAGCACCAGACCGGATTTGTCGAGAATACGCATGACGATGGACTCGCCGTGGTTCGAAGGCACGGAGGAAACACGCAGGTCCACTTCCTTGCCACCGACCTTGATCTGGATACGTCCGTCCTGCGGCAAACGTTTTTCCGCGATGCTCATGCTGGTGCTCATCACCTTCAAACGCGCGATGATGGCAGGCAGCAGTTTTTTCGGATGATTCGCCACTTCCACCAGCTTGCCGTCCACGCGGTAACGCACGCGCACGCTGGTCTCCAGCGGCTCGATGTGAATGTCGGACGCACGCTGATTGAAAGCCTCGACGAGCATATTGATCACCAGCTTGATGATGGGAGCATCGCCCTCGGTGTTCTCGATCGAATCATCCGCCGCCTGTGCGGTGATTTCCGAGGCACCGTAGAAGCTGCGCAGCATCTGCTGGATGGCATCGGGTGTGGAAACGACAAAATTCACATCGCGCGAAAGCACGTGCGGCAGGGCATCGAGCGTCTCGAAGTCAAACGGATCCGCTATCGCCACGGTGAGCGCGTAGCCATCGTCATAGACGGGAATCGCCTTGTAGCGGCGCGCCACTTCATCCGTGATGGAGTTGGCCACTTCCGGCGCGATCGAGGCATTGGCGAGATCGAAATACTCCAGCGCGTTGCTCGAGGCGAGCACGCCGGCGATTTCCTCCTGACTCAGCTGGCCGGACTGGATCAGCTTTTCGATGACGGTGGCATCGCCGGTGGACAGTCGCGCGGAATGAATGATTCCTTCGCTGACCAATCCAGCTTCGGTGAGCAATTGCAAAAGGTAGTCTTCGTTGGAAAACACGGGTATGGTTTTTTGGTTGATGTGTGGGCGGGAGAAACAGCTTCTCCACGGTCGAGGCGCCGAGTCTGATGGCTGTGGCTGGAAATGTCAACTGACGAGAAGGGTAGAATCGCAGGAAATTTTCCGTCAGATCAATGGTTTTGTAAATACATGCGACCGAGCCATTGCCCTCACTTCCACGTCAGCGCGCGAATGCAGAGCTCGATGGAAGACTCGTCCTCCGCACGGGGGATGCGCGCGCCGCGCAGCAAAACAACCGCGCGTTCGGCCGCGTGTTTCGCGACAGGGCGCGAGGTGAATTTCATCACCGCCACCACGGCATTCACCACCACCGCGGCGGCGATGCAGATCGTGGCAGGGCGACCCACCAGTATGCCGAATACCGCGATCAGAATGCTGAACGGCGCCACGATCTGCGCCCAGGTATCGGCGCGGTTGCGGATGCGCACGGGCTGCGGGTGATCCGGCTTCAGCACTTCATACGCGGCTGCCAGGGAAATCTCCGCCAGGGCCGCTGCGGTGCGACGCCCGGCCAGAGAGCGGGGAATTTTTCCCGAGTAGGAAATTTTTTTCGCATAGTCCTCCACCGTCAGCCGGCAGTCCACGGCGCCGATCTGCCGCTGCGATTTTTGATAGAAAAAATAACACCCCAACCAGTAGGCGACGACAGGAAGGATTCCTAACAGAATGATGATTTTCCAAGGCATTCAGGAGTCGATGTTACGGGCTTTCGCGCAAAACGCAAGCGCGCCCCGCGCCGCCCATCGCGCCGAGGCGAAACACCCTTGCATCAGATAACCGCCGGTCGGCGCTTCCCAGTCGAGCATTTCCCCCGCGACAAACACGTTAGGCGCGCGCAGCAGTGACAGATCATGTTCCACCTCACGCCATGCCACGCCGCCCGCCGAGGAAATGGCTTCATCGATGGGCCGCGGTCGCAGCAAGGGGACGCGCAGGTCTTTGACGATACGCGTCAGATCCGTTAGATCGCTCACCCCTTCCCTCTCCGCCCGCCATAGCAGCAGCGCATGCGCCGCAGCCGAGAGCCGCCAGCGCACCGCCGTTTCCTGCAGAAGATTTTTTCTCACCGATTCCATCTTCCGCCGCAACTGTTCCTCACTCTGGTCAGGCTTCAGATCGATGCGCAGCTCCGGGGACCGCATCGCCCGCAACTGCGGCCCCAGTTGGTAAATGATGCCACCCTCCAGCCCGTAGCGCGTCAGCATGAGCTCGCCCGTCACACTTTCATCCCCGGCACGCGCCGCGCAATTTTTCAACGGCATGCCCTCGATGCGCGGCACCAGCTCCTCCGGCCACGCCACTTCCCAACCACAATTCGCCGCCTGCCATGGCCGCACCGACACGCCGATGTTTTCCAACATCTCGGTCCACTTGCCATCGGATCCGGTGATCGCCCACGAGGCCCCGCCCAGCGCCAAAATGACAGCATCCGCCACCACCCGCACCTCGCCCGCAGGCGCTTGGAACACCAGCTCCGTCGGCACGCCCGGATGCATCGCCACCAGCCGGTGCTTCACAAACATCTTCACCTCCAGCGCCCGGAGCCGCTCCACCCACCGCCGCAACAAGGGCGCCGCTTTCATTTCGCGCGGATAGACGCGCCCCGTGCGCTGCACAAAAGTCTCAATACCCAGCCCCGCCGCCCACTCGTGCAGCATGCCTGGCGAAAATTCCGCCAGGCATTTTTCCCACCAACCCTCCGGCATCTCCGGTCCCCGGTAGCGCGTCACAAACACCTCCGGCACATCCGCATGGGTCAGATTCAGCCCACCCCGACCAGCGACTAACAATTTCCTCCCCACCGAGGCCTTCGCCTCATACAAACTCACCCGCGCCCCCTGACCCGCCGCCGTTTCCGCCGCATACAAGCCCGCCGGCCCCCCGCCGATCACTACGATGTGCGGTGCCGTTTCGGAAATCATGCCTTCTCCCTAAATCCCCCACCCGCCCCTGTCAATCACACCTCGCCACAAACCCGCGCATTGACAAAAAATCCTTGAAATTACAATAAAAAGGCACTTTTTTGTTCAATCGAACATCTTTTTTGTTGACGATCGCGATTTTTCCGGCAAAGTCAGCCCTGTCAACCACACACATCTCATGGCAGCGAAAACCACTACTGATACCGGGGCCGAAAAATTGGCCGATGCCCGCAAGCGCAATCTCGACGCAGCAATTTCCCACATCCAAAAAGAATTCGGTGAAGCCGCCATCATGCGCATGGGCGACAACACCCGCATGGACGTGGAGGTCATCCCCACGGGCAATTTGCTCATCGACCGCGCCCTCGGCGTCGGCGGTTTCCCCCGCGGCCGTATCGTCGAAATCTTCGGCCCGGAATCCTCGGGTAAAACCACTCTCACCCTCACGCTCATCGCCCAGGCACAAAAACGCGGCGGTCTGGCAGCGTTCATCGACGTGGAACACGCGCTCGACCCCCAATACGCCCGCCGCCTCGGCGTCAATCTCGATGACCTGCTGGTCTCCCAACCCTCCTCCGGCGAAGAGGCCCTGCAGATTTGCGAGGCACTTGTCCGCTCGAACGCGATCGACGTCGTCGTGCTCGATTCCGTCGCCGCCCTTGTCACGAAACAAGAGCTCGACGGCGAGATCGGCGATTCCACCGTCGGCGCTCAAGCCCGCTTGATGAGCGCCGCCATGCGCAAGCTCACCAGCTTCATCTCGAAGGCGCGCACCGTCTGCGTCTTCACCAACCAGATCCGCGAAAAAATCGGCGTCATGTTCGGCAACCCCGAGACCACCCCCGGCGGACGCGCCCTGAAATTCTTCTCTTCCGTCCGCGTGGACATCCGCCGCATCAGCCAGATCAAGGCCTCCGATGGCACCGTCATGGGCAATCGCACCAAGATCAAATGCGTGAAAAACAAAGTCGCGCCGCCCTTTGCCGAGGCGGAATTCGACATCATGTTCAACGAGGGCATTTCCTCCACCGGATCGCTTCTGGATCTGGCCCTGGAAATGGAGATCGTGCAAAAGCGCGGCAGTTGGTTCAGCTACAACGGCACCCAGCTCGCCCAAGGCCGCGATGCGGCCAAGGACATGCTGAAAAACGACTCCGCCCTCTACGCCGAACTCGAAGCCGCCGTGCTGGCCAAGCTCAACGAGCCGAAGAAATAAGAAAATAGGCAGGGACGGCTCTCCGAGCCGTCCGGCGGGGCAAGCCTTGTTTGCTCACCCACAACCATCCGAACCATTCCACCTTGTTTGCGGACAGCGTCCAGGGTGAAGGCTGGTATGGATTCCTGGCAAATGCACGCATGCCACGACTGCGGTCTTCCGCATCGATCGCGGCCAGCCTTCCTGACAAAAAAAACGGGTGGACTCGCGTCCACCCGTTGGTCGAAAAACAAAACGAAGATCAGTTGCCCACAGGAGGCAGCAGGCTTGGCGATCCGTCGAAGCCGGAAACGCCGGCCGGCATCACATCACC
Organism: Verrucomicrobiia bacterium; assembly: GCA_947462875.1. Taxonomy (GTDB): domain Bacteria; phylum Verrucomicrobiota; class Verrucomicrobiia; order Verrucomicrobiales; family Akkermansiaceae; genus UBA956. The sequence continues at coordinate 248,486 of CANHQJ010000002.1, read as the reverse complement.
ACCACCCACTGGCGCGGAGTTGTCCTTCATCACACGACCGGTCGCATCAATGATTTGCGCGGTCACGAAGATGATCAGGTTGCTCTTGATGCGGTTTTCCGCCTTGGTCTGGAACAGACGGCCGATGAGCGGAATATCGCCGAGAATCGGCACCTTGTCTTCCACGTTCTGCACGTCTTCACGCATCAGACCACCGACTGCCACGGTGTGGCCGTCGTAGATGGAAAGCGCTGTGGATACGCGACGAACCGAAAACACGGGCATTTCGATACGGTTTTCCGTGATGGTTACCGTGGTCGGGTTGCCCAGGGCGTCCGAAGAAGGTGATTGAATCGGGCTGCCGTAGTTGATGAATCCTTCGAACTCGACGATTTCCGGAGCGAAACGCAGGTCGATCACGGAATCGTTGTTACCGAGGGTCGGCTCGATTTCCAAGGTCACACCGGTGTTGCGCGGTTCGAATGCGGTAGGAGTTGCCGGGGTCACAGGGAATGACTGAGCGCCACCGCCGCCGATACCTCCGAGACCACCGCCGCCGCCGAATCCGCCACCAACCTGCTGTGGCAGTTCGGGGGGCTCGTATTCGGTGGGATAAATGAATTCACGAATGATCTCGATCGTGGCTTTCTGGCCCGATTTTGCCATGATGCTCGGAGCGGTCATGATGTCCGCGCCTTTTTTCTGCGACAGACCGCGCATGATCATTTGCACCTGACCTTGGCTGAACAGACCCGTAAGGTTCAGAATGCCCGGAGCCACGGAAGTGTTTTGCGCCGTGCGGTTCGGGTTGTTCAGAATGGAACTGATGCTGTCACGGGTAATCGCAGCCGAGCCCGAGCGATTGCCACCGGTCACGATGTTGTAAACGTCCTGACCTGGGTTCGCGGGAATACCGTCAATCGTCGTGAAGTTCACGGGATTGATGAAATCCGTGTTATTGCGCGGCGTGCCGCTGCCAATCGTGCCACCACCGGCGAAAAGATCGGCACCGAGACCGAAGGGAGTGACGATCCAGTCAAAGCCCAACTCTTCGTTGTTCTCCTGGCTGATCTCCACGAACTTGGTCATGATCTTGATCTGCTTCGGCGTATCGATCTTCATTGCGTCCACGATTTGCTCGATCAGGTCGAGGTTCGTGGGAGTGTTGCGCACCACCAAAGTGCTGTTGGCGGGAATGAAGTTCGCGGAAGCTTTTTCCGGGAACGGCACGCCTTTGGCTTTGAGCAGATCCTGCACATTGCCACGAGGCTTGAGACCACCACCACCACCGGACTCGGCCGTCGTGGCAAAGGGGTCAGCCGCAGGCTCCGTGGCACCGCCACCATCGCTCAGGGCATCAAGGAAGTCGGGCGGCACTTGGAAGGAGCGGGTCACGATGTCCTCACCGTCATCCGTGGCAGGAACAAGGGTCACCGCGAAGTCGTCCACTTTGTATTTCAGGCGGGTGCTGTCGCAAATGTATTTCAGAGCGGTGGCGACTGGCACGTTAGTGAGGCGCAGTTCCTTGACGCGAAGAGCGCCGGGATCCGCCACAACACCGAGACCGCCAGCGGCGGCTTCCAGACCGGTAGCATCCGCGGCAGCGGCAGCAGCACCGGCCTGTGGCTTGCGCACCACGAAGTTGATGCCTTTTTCGGCAGGATTGGTGGTCGTGGTATCCAGTTCACGCGAACGTGTGCGCAGGAAATCGACGGCCTCCTCGACAGAGGTGTCTTCGAAGTCGATCACCGGAATGATGATGGAGCGGAGTTTCTCCATGATCAGAGCCGAGCCCGAGGTCAGGCGCGGGTCCATGATATCGCCCGGACCAGCCGTAGGCGCATCGCGAGGCACGGCAAGCTCCCAGGCCTTGTCCACTTCCATGAGCAATTCCGCACGGGTTTGGTCGTAGGCGGAACGGTAGTAGTCCGACTTCGCGGCAGCGATTTTCTCCATCCAACGACGGGCGGCTTTGTTGTAGGGGTCGATGCGAAGAACACCCTCGAACTCACGCATGGCGTCGTCAAACTTGCCGAGGTTGTAGTGACCTTCACCCATGTAGAGGGCACGGCGCACTTTGTCCACGTTCTGGGTGTGCTCATAGGTCAGAGCCGGATTGGTGCGGATCGGGTCATCGAGGTAGCCCAATTCGACCTGCGCACGGCCATTGCCGGGATCGACTTCAGGAGAAAGAACGAAATCGAGAAGCGCGCGGGCTTCGGTGTATTTGCCGACCTTGCGGTACTGACCAGCCAATGCGATCGAGGCATCCACCAGGTGCTGTTTGATCACCGTGCGGCGGTCATCGAGAACCGGTGCGGGTGGCAGCTTGGCGAGAGCTTGCTTGTACTTGGTGACCGCTTTTTCATAATCCTGGGCGGCGTAGGCTTCGCGGCCTTCAGCGAGGAGCTGATCGGCTTCGGCGACGGCCTGCTGACGACGAATGGCTTCGCGTTGCGCGAGACCTGATCCGGTGGAACCGGAGGAACCGTAGGAGCCTTCGCCCGCGTGAGCATTCATCACGGGCATCAAGGCAGCTGCGGCCATCAAGGCTGCGGCAGTGCGACTGGTGTTAAGCGCTGGTATTTTTTGCATGTGTGTCGGGAGTTGTTTTGTCTAATATTCTGAGAATTGGAAAGAGAAATTTGTCAAAAGGCGAAAAATTCGTTCAGTTTTTCTTGATTTCGATGGTTTGGGTTTTGCCCTCCGCATCCTTGTATTCCACCGTGATGGCGGCGGAGGTCACTTTTTTCAGCAAATAGGCCTTATCGCCCTTGCTGCTGGGAAGCGAAAACGTGGTGTTTTCCTGCACTTTGAATTCCTTGCCTTCCTCGCCCACAGCGTTGAGAACCAGAGTGGCCGTGCGGTCGTAGCGGACCGTGCCGGGACGTTCCTTGGATTTCGGATTCCTTGGAATTTCAAACTCCTCTTTTTTGTTGGGAGCCAGATCCTCGATGACGGCGAAGTCATTCTTGGTGGTCAGCTTGGTCGCCTCGTTGGTCACTTCTTTTTCACTCACGCTCTTGAGCTTGAAGCGATCCTTGCCGTAACCTTCGGTGAAAATATTCGCGCCGCTGCCGATGAAGTCCGCCGTGCGATTGTATTTCAGCCCTGAGCTGCCGAGAAATTGCTCTTGCTCGACCGGTGGAGCCGCTTCAAAGGCGGGGGGTAACTCGACGATCTTGAACTGGTATTGGTTAGGCCCCAGCGCGCTGGAGAACCAGAGGAAATAGCCCACGGATTCGTACTTGGCGAATTGCAGCTTCTGGATCAGTGCGGGGAAGGATTTGGCATCGGTGGGGTTCGTCTTGGCATCGAACTCCTCGCGATTCGAGTATCCGTCCTTGTCTTCATCGCGATCGGGCGAATCGCCGAAGCCGGGATCGATTTTGTTCTCCAACCACCAGATGTTAGGGATAGGCGGATGAATGGGCGCATCGAGCACGGGATCCACCGGCTTGGCGGTTTTTTCTCCGGCAGCGGGTTTTTTGGCATAGAGCGACACTCCGACGAAATTATCGACGGGGCGGTTGCTGTCGCCGAGGGTCGCTTGCTCTAACAAAACCGGCTGCGTCACTGTACCGAGGGTAGCGGTGAGTTTTTCCGCACCTTCGACGGCGGTATCATTTTTACCAGCCTGCTTGGCCATGAAATCGAACTCGGTGTCGACCGAGCTGCTCTTGGAGTATCCGACATAAGCGAGACCGAGGCCCGCCAGCGCGCATACCGCGAGGATGATTTTTTCGTAGCTTTTTTTCATAAAGGAAAAGTGGGTTCTGAGGAAAGATTATTTGGTGGCGGGAGCCGGGGCATCAAAGAGCAAAAGATCAACACGAAGGAAGACTTGCACATTTTCACTGCCGAGCACTTGTTTCAAAATGCGGCTGGAATCAGCCTTCGGCGCTGGCTCGGGCGCGGGAGCGGGCTCCGGTGGAGTGGGCGCGGCTCCGGGAGCGGCGGCTCCGCCAGCGGCGGGCTGAGGATCCTCAGGCAGCACAAAGGCATCGCCGGGATCAAAGATACCACCGGCAGCGCCACCGGCACCTGCCGCGGGCTTCACATCAAACTCCACATCCGAGGCTTTCGGGCCTTCCTGTTTTTCATTCGCCACGCGCATGCTGCGGATGACGTAGAAATGGTCTTTCGAGGACTGCAAGCCGTTGATGAACTCACGCATGCTGCTCTCAGGACCGGTGAAGGAAATTTCAAACGGCAGCGCGCGATAGGACTGACCGGCCACGGGCGTGTAGGGTTCGTTTTTCTCCTCGCTCAGCGGCTGGCGGTGGAAATTCAGGAGCTTGGCCGGCTTCGCGGCGGCAAGCAAGGCATGCACTTCGCTGATGGCACTGAGCTGGTAGGCGAGAATGCCCGTGGCTCCGCCTTGCGCGGGGGTGCTGACGTAGTTTTCAAATCCGAGGTAGAACCCCTTGGGCAGGCCCTTCTCCGTGGTGAGTCCGGCGGCGGCGTAGGCTTTCATGGTGGCATCGGCCGTCTTCACCAGGGTATCGGTGAAGGTTTGCGGATCGGTGTTATCGAGGGACTTGGGCCGCTTCGCTTGCAGCTTCGACGCCAATTGGTCGGCATTGGCTTTGAAATCAGCCACGGCTTTTTCCTTCGCCTGCAAATTCTGCGGACTGGGGAACAGCGGCAGATTCTGCATGTTGTTGATTTCGCCCGTGAGCGCATCGAATTGTTCTTTGGCGGTGTCGTAGCGGGACGAGCCCTTGCCTGCGACGACGTAGAGGCCGCCGATGCAGAGCACGGAGGCTCCGACGAGAATGCCGGTGAATTTTTTTTCCTTAGAGGTCATGGTAACGTAAGTGGGATAAGGATTAGCAAAAGGATGAGGATCAGCGAGTCGGCATGGGTTGCGCCAGCGGGATGACGATTTCAAAGGGCCAGGCGAATTCTTCTTCCGCTTCGGCAATGGCCTTGAGGCTCTTGACGACTTGCTCGTCTTTCAAGGGGACCTCTTTGCCATCGGCACCTTTCAGGGAGAAGGTCAGATACGGGCTGTTGCTTTCGCGCAGGGCCTTGACCAGCTTGTTAACGACATTCTGCTTCGCGTCATTGTCGCGCCACAGACCCTTGATGCGAATGGCGTTGGCCATGGGAACGGCAGGTGCCGGGGCGGCGACTGCTTGACCGGGTTTCGGCTTCGGACCGAAAGCCGGCGCCGCGGGAGCCTCGACCTTGATGTTCTCCAGCTGCGAGGAGCCGTAGTCGGCACCAAATTCATCTTTCACGACAGAGTCGCCATTTTTGACTTTGGCCTCATTCGGCTTGGTGGGATCGTAGTTTGCCAAAGGCTCGAGGTCGGTGACCCAGGTGAACTCGCTGGTGAAGTGCTTGCGGAGATCCGTGAGCACGCCGGGCCAGAAGTCCTGCGCGTCCTTGATGGCGACGTAACCCGAGGCCGATGCCTTGATCGCGGTTTCGTCGGCGAGCAGTTTTCTGAGCGGCAGGGCGGTAGCGGCGAGCTCCTGTTTCGTCGTTTCCAACTCGGCGAGTTTGTCTTCGGCTTTTCCTGCGGCGCTCATGCTCAGCACGGCATAGCCGGCAAAGCCCGCGACCAATACGGCAGCGGCGGCGATGAGGATGGGGCGGCGTTTTTCGGCGGCGCGCTCGGCCTCGACACTGGCCGGAACCAGATCGATGTTGATGCTGGACTTGCCAATGCCGCGCAGTCCCAGGCCGACCAATTCGCCCATCATGTGGGCTTCCTTTTGGATCACTTCCGGATTGACCGCCTTGCCCACCATGACGTTGCGCATGGGGTTGAAGTATTCGACAGGCAGACCGAGTTTTTCCTCAAAAAATTCCTTGGCGTAGGGCAGGTTCGCGCCACCACCGGCGAGGATCACGCGACGCGGCGCATTGCCGCCGTGGTTGCTGCGGTAGTAGTTCGTCGTGCGGGCGATTTCCGTGGGCAGACGGGTCAGCGCGTTACGGATGACCGTGCCGAGCGCGGCAACGGCTTCATCGAGGTGGCTGGTGTGGCCGCCGCCGAGAGTGACGATGCCGTTGGTGACTTTCTGACCTTCGGCTTCGGCGAAATTGATGCCATATTCCTTCGCGATCGCGGTGGTGAGCGAGGCACCGCCCACGGGAATGCTGCGGGTGAAAAAGCGCTTGCCTTCGATGTAAAGCAGGTTGCTCGTTTTGGCACCCACATCGATGAGCAGGACCGGCTCGGTGACATCCGCATAAGCATTGCGGAAGGCATTGAAGAGAGCCATCGGAGCCACGTCGATCTCCGCCGTGGTCATGCCGGCACCGATCACACAGCTGTTGATTTCATCCAGGGCATCGGACTTGATCGCCACCAGTGCCACTTCTTTTTCGCCGGATCCGCCATCGAGCAATTCGTAATCCCACACGACGGTATCGATCGGGAAGGGCAACTGCTGCTGGGCCTCGAAGGTCACGAGTTGTTCGATGTTGTCGCTGTCCAACGGCGGCAGTTTGACAAAACGGGTGAACACCGATTGACCGGAAACGGCATAGCGAACCTTGGCCTTGCCGATTTTCAGCTTTTGCGCCAGCTCGAGAATCGCGAGACGGGTTTGTGGCATGCGCACCGCCTCCGTGGCGGGATCGGCCAGCAGTTCCGAGGATTCAAAAGCCTTGAGCACGAGGCCGCCGGATTTCGAGGTTTCAAACACAGCCATGCTGATGCGCTGTGATCCGATGTTGAGTGTGACAGTGGTCTGGTTTTCAGCCATATTTTTGGGTAAATTTTGTTAGACGCGGCGAGCTGACGGGAGCTGGCAGGGGAAATCATTTCTCTTTCTTGACGTCGGCGTAACGGTCCCACCACATCGCGGCAAAGGGAGTCTCGTCTTTGGAAAGAAGCGGCACGCTGCTGTTGTCAGAAATTTTTTCGCTGGCCAATGTCCACCATTTAGCGGGTCCCTTGTTGGTATCGGAGGCCTTGACTTCACCGTTCACGATAATTTCATAACCCACGAACTCCACGGCGTTTTTGCCATTGCGCGGGCTGCCCGTCAGGCGGGTGACCGATGCGGGGCTGAGGTAAATGGAAGAATACACATCCTCATTGAGCGGCACGTTGATGTGGGTGACGGTCTTGGAAAGCTTGAACATCGTTCCGGACTTCTCGGGATTTTTCACCGCCACATACCATTTCACCACCACTTCCTCGGCGGTCTTGGATTTCGGCTCCGGACTCATCTCCACCTTGAACTTCGTTTCCACTTCCAGCCAGTCCTTCGGCTTGAAGGGTTTCTGTTTGTTGCCACCGGGGAATTCGGGAGACGGCAGGTCGTCGAAGACAGGCTTGTCCGCCGTCACTTTCGAGGCTTGACCAAATGCACATGGGGCCAAAGCCACCGACGCGCAGACAACAAAAGATTTCAGGATACGTTGGATTTTCATATTTTCTGTCAGAAAGTTTTCAACAACTAAGAAATCACCCCCCCTTTGACCAGACAAAAACTCAGCCATCGCGAAATATTTTTCATCCGTAAATACATGAAATTTTTATTTCCGGTGTTGACAATCGTTAGTTCATCACCATGGCTTTTGTGCGATGCCTCGACCGATTCTTTCCTTCTCCTCTCATCGTCCACTTGTGGTCGGCAGCTTCGGCGGCATGGCTGACCTGATCGACTGCGCGCCTGGGCTCGCCGATGCCGTTTGTGACGTGGTGGAGATCCGGCTCGATGTGCTGTGCCGCGATGGCTGGGAGCTTTCGCAAAAACCATGGGCGCACCTCTCTGGCAAACCGCTGCTATTCACAGCACGCTGTCAGTCCGAGGGCGGCGTGATGCCGCTGGAGGCTGCCGCGCGCGCGGCCATGATCGCCGCTGTGTGCGAGGAGGCCGCGGCGGTCGATGTGGAAATCGCATCGATGCACGAGATGCGCGAAACCCTCGCGCTGCTGGCAGAGAGATCGATTCCCTGGATCGCCTCGTCGCATCATTTTGACCGATTGCCACCGATCGATCTCTGGCGCGAGTTGCGGGAGCGCGCGCGCGCAGGCGGGGCGAGCGTGGCGAAATTCGCCGCCACCCTGCACGATGCCGCGGAGATGGAGGTGCTCGAGTCATTCCAGAGCGAGCCGGCGGCGATCTGCGTTTCCACCATGGGCATGGGAGAACTGGCACCCGCGTCGCGCGTGCGCTGCGCCCTGGCGGGATCGGTATTGAATTACGGCTACATCGGCCAAGCCCCGACCGCTCCGGGACAATGGCCCGCCGCCACGTTGCGCGCAGCCATTCACGAAAAAAAGATCCCCTCGCCGTGATCCGATCGGACTTGCGCATGAGAAGCGGATTTGGCAGCATGAACGCATGAAATGCCTGTGGGCGATAATCGGCTTGCCGCTTTGTTTCTGCGATGCGCAGGAATCCGCCGTGCCCGCGCCCGCCGCACCCCCCGTCGCGGAGTTTCCCGACCGCCCCGTGGAAGGACAGGCGATCACCACCAGCTCCAGCCGCCAATTCCGCATCAGCGGCGCGGAACCGAAACTCCGCGGCACGATCGCGTTCCTCGCGGAGGATGCCAAAACCGATTTCCTCGGGCTGAGTCAGGAAAAAGACGCGTGGAAGGTGCCGGTCTCGATCATACTGCATGGTCAGCAAGGCGACCCGATTCCCAAGCGCACCATCGTCATCGACCTGCAGTGGGGCGAAGATGGATTCAAGATGAACCTCCACGTCCATCTCGCCCAGGGCATCGATCACAAACGCCTGCGCTCCGCGATTCTCTCTTCACTGGTTTATGAAAAATCCCTGCGCACCATCAAACCGGGCCCGCTCGAGGAGCGCTTGCTGGTGCGACCCTGGCTGGTCGAAGGTCTCTCCGAAGTGATCGAGTGGCGGCGCGGCAAAAGCGACCGACGCCTCTACCAGGCCGTTTTCCAGGCGGGCGGACTCTACCAGCTGGTGGAAATGTTAGACATGTCCCAGCAGCAGTTCGATGAAGCGGACAGCGCCATGCGCGCCGCCTTCCGCGTCTCCGCCGGCGGCCTGATGATGGCCTTGTTAGAGCAGCCATCCGGCACCGACGCCTTCCGCTCGTTCATGGGCGAGGCCGCGCAATTCGGCGGCGACATGCCGGTGCTGCTGCGCAAGCATTTCCCCGGACTCAACCTCTCGCAGAAAAGCCTCGAAAAATGGTGGGCGCTGCAAATGGCCAACCAGTCGCGCAATTCCCTCACCGAGGTGATGTCGATCCAGGAAACCGAAATCGCCCTCGCCGATGCGCTCAAGCTCCGCTTCCGCGATGAACAAGGCATCGCCCGCGATCGCGAACTCGGCGCCTGGCAGGAGCTGGCCGCGCTCGATGAGGGTGCGCGCGTCTTCGGCGTGCGCCATGCGGAGGAATCGTTGGTGCGCCTCAGCTACCGCTGTTTCCCGTCCTACCGGAATCTGCTGGTCGAATACCAGAACCTGCTCCAGGCCATCGTCAAGCCGCCGAAAAAATACGACATCGCCGCAAAACTCCGCGAACTCGAGGAAACCCGCCTGCTCATGAGCCAGCGCGGCAAGCGGGCCATCGATTATCTCGACTGGTTTGAAATCACCCGCGCACGCGAGACCAGCGGCGTGTTCGATGACTACATGAAACTCAAACAACGCCTCGATCAGGGACTCCTGCAGCACGACGATCACGTCTCGCGCTACCTCGATCGCGCGGAAAAAATTTATCAGCGCTGATCCCCGCATGCGTGCCAACGATTGGGGTGAGCAGCGCCTGGCGAGGCCTTCCCATACTAAGAAAAACACGCCTCACTCGTGTAAAACGCACCATTTTCCGCCTCAACTTCCCCGTTTGTTTCGGAAGAAAAATCTCTCGTCAGTCCGCCCTGCCCCCTCAGGCATCAACCCTGCTGCGCAGCGAACAAAACCTCCAGATCCGGCAGATCCGCCGCACTGCGCGCCGGCTGCGAGGCCATCACCTTGCCGCGATGAAACAAAAACACGCCCGGCATTTGCAAGCCATCTCCCGCCAGGTGCCCCACGCCGCAACCGCGGAACAATGCGATGATGCCGCGCAGCCACACCCGCGGACCAAACAGCTCCCAGAAACCCGCTTTGCCGAGACCGAAGCTGCGATACAGCTCACAGTAGGGATCCGCGATGCGGGCGACCCCCGTGCGATCACCCAGGTAGGCCGTTTCCTTGCCCGATTGCAGCATGTGCACCAGCACCAACCGCGCCTTGTGCTGGCTGGCTTGCTGCTCGATCAACTCCAATCCGCGCAACAGCTGGCGCGTGAATGTGCAACCGAAGTGGCGCAGAAACACGAGGACCACCACTTGTTCCTCTGCGGCTTCCGCCAGCGTTTCCCCACTGGACAAGCGATACTGATCCGCCGCCTGCGCCAGGCCAAGCGGTTCCTGATACAGGGGCGGGCGGCCCAGATTCGCTTGCACCGTCGCCCACAGGATCATCAGAAACGGAATCAACCACAGCAGATCGTCCACCACCAGCAGCAGGATCATCGGAGTCGGCAAAATCTCCCGCCACCAGGTGAACAGCGCGGCCGTCACCACCACCGCGATTTTCAGCGTGCACACCAAAACGATGCGCCAATGCCGAATCGGATCTCTGGCCGCCAGAAAAAAACTTATCCCAAAGACCACGTAAAACAACCCGATCACCTGAACCAGAAAGTGATGGCCCGATGCATGCAAGCCCGTCAGTCCATACGCCTTCGCAGGCCAGCAAACAGTCACGATCGCAAATGCCAGGCAATAGACTCCCGCCACACACAACACCAACGGCATCCATCCCGGAACCTTGCAATTTCCCTGCTCACAACGCGTCATCGGCGGACGGTAGCGCGGTTTCACTTCGACGCAAGCGGCAGATTCACGGAATGTGCGTGCGTAAAACAACGGCCCCCGTCACGGCCCGCACACCCGCTTCCCCCACCGTGAGCAAGACGGTGCTGCCCGCCCGCCAACTCGCTCCCTCGCCGTCGATGAGCTCGCCCTCGACAAGGTGCAGCAGGCTGAAACGGTCGGCGCGTGCGCAGCCGATGCTCTCGCCCACTGGCAACACAAAGCGCTCGACCACAAAATGCTCGCAGGCCGCGATCACGTTTCCCTGAGCCTTGTCCGGCGCGGGTGCGATGTCGGAAAAATCAATGCTCGCCAGCGATTCCTCGATGTGAAGCTGTCGCGCTTTTCCATCCAGCCCCAGCCGATTCCAGTCAAACACCCGATAGGTCGTGTCCGAGTTCTGCTGGATTTCAAAAATCAACAGGCCTGCCCCGATCGCATGCAAGCGCCCCGAGGGAATGAAAATGAAATCACCCGCCTTCACCGGCATTTCATGCACTTGCTCCGCGACCGTACCGCTGTGGATGGCCTGCGTGAAAGTTTCGCGCGTGACTCCCTCGCGCAGCCCCACCACCAGCCTGGACCCCGGTGCCGCCGCGGCGATGTACCACATCTCCGTTTTCGGCTCGCCGCCCATACTCGCCGCGAGGGACTCCGGCGGATGGACCTGGATCGACAAGTCCTCGCGGGCATCGAGAATTTTCACCAGCAAGGGAAAACGCTCACTGTCAGGCAGGCCCGCACCAAACAGTTCCTCGCGCCGCGTGCGCCACAGCTCGTGCAAGGTCATGCCCGCCAGCGGCCCCGTGCGCAGTACCGACTGCGCCTCCGCACGATCCACCATTTCCCACGACTCGCCAAAGGGCACAGCGGGTTCCGGCAGGGCTCGTTGGAAATGCGTTTCCAACATCCTGCCGCCCCACACCCGCTCCATCGCTATCGGCTCAAATCCCCAAATCGCCATGCGCCCTATCCTGCACGATCAGGCGCACAGATGCCAACACATTAAACGAAGATGCCGGCATTTTTGCCAAAACAGCCCTGTTGCGCGCATGCCGGTCTTACTTCGTCACCTTGAGTTGTCCGAACATTTTGACCTCGCCGTTTTTCGGAATGCTCACCGTCACCGTTTGCAGGCCACCGGATGGAGTGCCGAATGACACTCCGGCTCCGGGAGTGCCGGTGATGTTGACAGGCGTCCAGCCGCTCAGATTGGTGGAATACTCAAAGACCTGGATGGTGTCATCGGCCGACTCCGTGCGCCGCGTGAACTGGAACACGAAGTTCGACCCCGTGGCATCGATGGTGGGCAGTATGATCGGATCCGAAACTCCGGGATTGCCGTTCAGCACATACTCTAACACATTTTTCATACCATCGGAATCGGAATCTCCGCCCTCGGTTTTGTCGGCGAGATCAGGATAGCCGGCGAGCCATGCGGCGTAGCCGGATTTGACCAGCGCGATCTGCGTGCCGCCGTTGTAGGAATAATCGATGGTGTATCCGCTCGGTGCAGTCACAGAAGCGAAGGCAGACCCTGTTTTGCTGGTGTAGGATGCGATCACATACGCCGCATCATCCAGCGTGCCATTGACGGTGAAATTCACCACCGCACTGCCGATCGCCAGTCCGCTGGCTTCGATCATGCCGGCGGAGCCGGAGCCGGCACCATCCACCACAATGGTGACGGGCTGTGCGCCGGATAAAGCGAACGAAGCCTGCGCGGTCGTCTGGAGCTTCGCACCGGCGCCGATCCTGATCGTCGGACTGGTGGCGATGGACCCCGTGGCAGCCAACTGCAAGGTGCCGCCATTGATCTGAGTGGCCCCCGTGAACGCATTGATGCCGGAAAGCGTCCATGTTCCACTACCCTCTTTCACCAGCGAGGTGACATTGGTGGCGCTGTTGTTCACGATGGCACCCGCAATTTCACCCGTAGCTGCCGTGGAGCCCTGCAAGGTCAGCGCCTTGCTGCCCGCTCCCGTCGCGGTGAAGTTGCTGGTGAATTTCAGCAAGCCGGAAACCCCGGACTGATCGAGGGTAACGCCGAACGTGGTGCCGCTCAGGTCCACGACACGGTCGGTGGTTTCGCCGGTGCCGACATAACGCAGGATCCCCGGCGCACCATTGCTCATGCTGATCGTGCCATCGGTCACGGTGGTAGGCGCACCGAAACTGCTGGATGCCGTTCCGCCCACCACGCTGTTGAGCGATTTCGCCACCACGACTCCGCCGAGGATGGAAGTAGAGCCGATGTAGGTGTTCGCTCCGGAAACAATGACTGTCGAAGTAGCATTCTCCGGACGATAGGTCACGTTGAACACGTTCGCGCCGCTATCAATGACACCGGACACTTCGAGCGAAGCACCCGACGCCGCGCCGATGCGCGTGCCGTTCGCAGCGATGACGACATTTCCCGCCCATACGCTGGTGCCGGATCGGCCTTGCAATGGGCCCCAGAAATTCGTTCCCCCGCCTGAGATCGTAATCGTCTTGCCGCTGATGGTGATGTTGTCGAGCTCCAGTCGCGCCGCATTGGCCACTGTGGCCGTGGTGCCGGTGCCCAGCGCCGAGGAATGTTGGGCGATGATCGAACCGGCATTGATGGTGGTGCTGCCATCGTAGGTATTGGCATTGGTGATGAATACGGAGGCGACTCCCGTCTTGATCAGCGAGCTTCCCGTGCCGGAAATAACGCCTGTGAGCGATGCAGTGCCTTCTGCCCGAAGAGTCGCGGATCCCGCAGCAATATCGATCGGCCCGGCCCAGACATTTTGCGTAATCGCGGCACTGCTTTCGGCAAAGAGCGTGGCATTGTTTGCCAACTGGATCGCCCAATTCAGCGGAATGGAACTCTGCCAGGCACTGAGCGTGGCACCATCGCGCACGGTGATGAGGTTGGCGGCACTTCCTCCCATGTCGGTGGAGGTTTGAATCGCGAAATTGCCTTGTGTGACGTCGATGTTTCCGGGATTGGAAACGGCAACGCCCACCAGAGAAACCGTGTTCAGCCCGGTCTTGGTCAGGGTAAACCCACCCATGTCGAGCGTGGGCGTGGCGCTGTTCTGCCGCATGTCCCAACGCCCCGTGCCACCGATCGTGGCATTCGCCGCGAGGGTCAGATGCTTCACGGCGTTCTGCTGTGTGGCTCCAGTGTTGATCAGAGCACCAGTGCCGCCCGCGCCGCTTCCCGCGATGGTGATAGCCTCCGCAAAGGTATTGAAGCCCGCCACATCCAGAGTGGCCCCCGCTTGCACCGTAGTGCCTGAGGCATTGCTGCCAAGCGCGCCATTCGCCAGGGAAATACCGGAGGCACCGAGACGCAAGGTCCCCGCATTGACGGTTACTGGGCCTGAAAAAATGTTGACGCCCGAGAGAACCAAGGTCCCATTGCCCGATTTGCTGATGCCTTGGCCGGTGGTTCCATCGGAGATGACCCCACCCAGCGTCAAGGTGCCCGCCGCTGTGGTGATGCCGCGCACGGCACCCGTGGCGCTGCCTAACGAAGTGGCCGCCGTGCCTAAATTCAAATCGCTGGTTCCGGTGAAGGCGAAATTGCCGTTGATCGTGCGAGTGTAATTCGGAGTTGTGAGAGCGGATCCGCTGGTGTTGTCGATGGTTCCGCCGTTGATGGTGAGACTTCCCGAGGCGCCGAGAGCCGTGGCAGTGCCGAGGTTCAGAGTGCCGGCATTGAGCGTCGTGCCTCCCGTGTATTTGTTCGCGGTTTTCAGTGTCAGCGAGCCCGTGCCGCTCTTGATGAGACTGCCGCTCTGAATCCAAAAACCACCGCTGCTCTCAATCGTATAGTCCTTCGTGGTATTGTTGACCGTGATCACATTGGTCTGAACGTCCGCTTGATCGATGTTGACGACGATGGGTCCGGCGGCGGTGGCATTGTCATTGAAAAGCACATCGTCGTTCGCGACAAACGTGGTGTAAGCGCCACCCGTTTCCAGCTTCCAGTTGTTGATGGTGGAGGTGTTCCAGGTGTTATCCGTATCCCCTACCCAATACGGTCGATCGCCACTGACGGTGATTTGAATCGACGACCCGCTGTCACTCCACGTCGCCGATTGCCGCGCCGATAGTCCGTTGATCACTTGCCCGAAGTTGTTGCCACCGGTGCCACCCAGGGTGGTGTAGTTGATCAGGGAATACGTCGTGCCATTCACCCATCCGCCCGGGTTGTTCGCCGTGATCACCACCTGCCCGGCGCCGGAGTTGTTGTTGAGAGTTCCCACCACCAACGCCGCGGAGGCGCTGTTGCTGAAGAGATTGATCGAGGCGGCTCCGCTGAGGGTAAGGGTGCCGATCGACAATGCCGCGCCCGCCACGCCGTTGTTGTTGCTGATGATGCCTCCCGTTGCCGCACCGACGTTCACGGTGTTGACGGTGCCACTGCCTGTGAGAGTGCCGTTGGTCAGCGTCACCGTAGGCGTCACAGCCACCGAGCTGTTTTGAAGAAATCTGGCATTGGTACCGTTGACAGTGATGCCGCTGGAACTGTTGATCGAACCGCTTCCGGTCAGTGCCAGGGTGCCGGTGCCTACCGTGGTGGATCCAACATAAGTATTGGTATTGGTGAGAGTGGAGACTCCCGTGCCGTCTGCATTGCCGGCCACGGAATTGAGCGTTCGCACATTGCCATCACCGGAAATCACGCCTTGGATCGTAACGGCTCCAGTGGCGCTTTGGGGCGCGAGGGTGAGGGTGTTCGTGCCCAGGGCAAGATTGCCCGAATAGGCGAGATGCGCACCCGCAATGGTGGCGAGATCGGCATTCGCGGTGAGTGTGCCGTTCCCCGCGTAGGTGCTGGTGCCCGTGATGCGCAGGCGCAGAACGCCTCCGGCAAAGTTGGTGGGCCAGGCGTTGTAGGTCGTGCCCGCCACGGCGGATAATCCTAAGATCCCCTGCGTCAGCTTCACCGTGCTGCTGGCGGGCCCCAAGGCACCGGCGTTGCTGACCAGCAATTGGTTGGAAATGCCTCCCGTGTTCAACTCAAACGAGGTCAGCCCGGTGTTGTTCGCGGAAATGGTGCCGATGCCTCCACCCGTCGCGGTATTCGCGGTATTGCCCGTGGCATTGAATACCAGACTAAGTGACATCGATGTTGCCACCCGAAAAGCTGATGGTGCCCGAGTTGAAAATGTAGTTCGTGGTCGCAACGTTGATGGAACCCGTTTGCACCGTTCCGCTCACCGTGACGGTGCGCGCCGTACCAGCAAACGCCGCGGTATCCGCGAAGCTGTTGCTCCAAGCGACGAAGGACGAGTTACTCGGAGCCACGTCCCAATTTTTCACCGTGCCACTGTCCCAAGTGCCGTTCGCGGCGGGATTGCTGGCGGCATTGCCTACGCCGGGAAGGTTCACGGTGCCGCCGTCCCAGTAGAGCGTGGCGGCGGAGGAGTTGGCGAGGAGCGCGAGGGAGACAAGGGTGCCATGGAAAAAAGTACGACGAAGTTTCATAGAGTTGGGTTTAGGGATGGGGTTGCGGAAACACGGCCAAAACCGGCTGTTTCCGCAGCTTGACGCCCAAGCAGGGAAAATTTTGACGAAGTTTTTTCCTAAATTCTCAAAAAAGCCCGCCATCCGCCGCCCGACCTTGCCTACCCGCCCCAAAAAAAAGACTTGCGTGCCATGCTCACAGCGACTACCCCACTGCCGATGAATACTGAGACCTCGCTGATTCTTTTCAAACCCGATGCCGTCGAAAAAAACATCGTCGGCACCGTTCTGGCGCGCTTCCAATCGGCAGGATTTCGCATCCGCGGCATCAAGATGATGCAATTGGATCATGCGATTCTGGCCGACCACTACTCTCACATCGCCGACAAACCATTCTTCCCGGAAATTGTGGCTTTCATGAGCAAGACGCCCGTCATCGCACTCGCCTTGGAGGGTGAAAACGCCATTTCCCGGGTGCGCGACCTGCTCGGCCCCACCGACTCGAAAGCTGCCGCTGCCGGCACCATCCGCGGTGACTTCGGCGAAGACAAAATGGTCAACGTCTGCCACGCCTCTGATTCCCCGGAGGCCGCCGCCGCCGAGCTGAAGCGCTTTTTCCGCGACGGCGAAGTGTTTGCCTGATCCTTTTCCCCGATGATCCCGGCCCGCTCGGTTCTACCGGCGGGCCCTTTTTTTCCACTCCCGCGCCATGTTGATCCTCATTGTCGTTTCCGTCATCGCGGCGGTGATGTTTCACCGCAAAACCACCGAGAAAGGCTATCACTCGCCGCGCTTCTGGATGTATCCGCTCATCGTCGGCAACGGCTTGTTGCTGTTTGCGGTTGCGGCCAAGTGGATCACAAAACAATTCGTGCCCGATGCCACATCGCCACTGCTCACCATCTACGGTCCCGTGGTGGATCTGCTGGCTCTTGTCGGATTTTTCGTGCTCATCGGCAAAGCCTGGAAACAAATCCAGCAATTGCCGCCCTTCGAGTGAGAGGCTCCGGAGAGCCTAGGCCATCACAGACCTAACAATTCCTGGATCTCCGTCTTGGAAAGATAGCGATCCTTGTTTTTGTTGTATTCCTGGAATTTCGCCTCCGCCGCCTTGGCATCGCCCTCGCCGCTGGTAAACTCCTCCAGTGTCAACGACTTGTCGCGATTGCGGTCGCGGTCTTTGATGAACTCTTCGATCTCTTTGTTGATTTTGTCTTTTTTCGCTCTCTCCGCCTCTTCTTTTTTGCGCTTCTCCGCCGCAGCCTTCTGCGCCGCCCCGTTGCGTCTGTTTCTCTGTGCGTGCACAGGCAGGGAACCAACAAATACCAGCAGAGCGATCAGATAGACGAGTTTTTTCATAAAGGGTTATTGTGAAACGATGCATATACCCTGCGCGATTCCACGCGGCATGGCAAGCACGAAAATCGACAGCACCGTTCAAAACCCACACCCACCTTGACAATGGGGGAATTTTAGACAAATTCAGCGCCCGCATCGCTATGCGTTGCGATGAGACTGTTTTCTCTCATTCACGAACAACCCAGCATATGATCGAAGTTGAAAATCTGACAAAACATTTTGGTCCCAAGTTCGCGGTGAACGACCTCTCCTTCACGGTCAAACCGGGTGAAGTCCTCGGGTTCCTCGGTCCGAACGGCGCGGGAAAATCCACCACCATGCGCATGATCACCGGCTTCATCACCCCGAGCTCGGGCGATGCCCGCGTCTGCGGACACTCGATTGTCGATGAACCTTACCTCGCCAAACAAAAAATCGGCTACCTGCCGGAATCCGCGCCGCTCTACAATGACATGACGGTCATCGGCTTCCTGAAGTTCTGCGCGGATGTGCGCAATCTCAGCGGCCCCGCCAAGAGGGACGCGGTCGAGCGCGCGATCGAAACGTGTTTCCTGCAGTCGGTGGCGAAACAATCCATCGATACGCTCTCGAAGGGCTACCGCCACCGCACCTGCCTCGCGCAGTCCTTGCTGCACGATCCGGAGGTGCTGATTCTCGACGAGCCCACCGATGGTCTCGACCCGAACCAAAAACACGAAGTCCGCCAGCTCATCAAGCGCCTCGGCAAAAGCAAAACGATCCTTTTCTCCACCCACATCCTCGAGGAAGTAGACGCCTCTTGCACCCGCGCGGTCATCGTCGATCGCGGTAAAATCGTCGCCGATGGCACGCCTGCCGAGCTGAAAGCGCAGAGCCCCAGCGGCTCGCTGCACGATCTCTTCCGCGAACTCACCACGCACGACTCCGCCCACAGCGCGGCCTGAACCCAACCCCTTTTTTCTATGAAACACATTTGGACGATCCTCAAACGCGAACTTGTTTCCTATTTCACCCAACCGACAGCCTACGCGATCATCCTGATTTTCCTGCTGATCTCGTTGCTGTTCAATTTCACTTTCGGCGCCTTCATCCTCGCGGGTGATGCGAATCTTGAATGGTCCTTCCTGTTCTGGCATCCCTGGCTCTACATGCTGCTCGCTCCGGCGGTCGGCATGAAATTGTGGTCGGATGAGCAACGCAACGGCACCCTGGAGCTGTTGGGCACCTTCCCGATTCCGCCGTGGACCGCGATCATCGGCAAGTATCTCGCCGCCGCCTTCGTCTGGCTGCTCGCGCTGTTGCTGACATTCCCCATCATCATCACGGTGAACTACCTCGGCGAGCCGGACAACTGGCGCATCTTCTCCGGCTACCTCGGCTCCTACCTGACCTGCTGCGTGTTCCTTGCCATCACCATGCTGGTGAGCGCCTGCACGCGCGACCAGGTGGTCTGCCTCATCGTCTCTGTCGCGATTTGCACGCTCATGGTGCTCTGTGGATACGAAGCCTTCATCCGCGAGCTCGCCAAGTTCCGTGTCGATTTCCTCGTCGAGGCCCTGACCTCGCTGGGCGTATGGGATCACTTCCGCTCGCTCACCCGCGGCATGTTCCGCTACCAGGACATGGTCTGGTTCGGTTCCATCATTTTCACCTGCCTGCTCGGCACCTCGGCCATCCTTTCCGCCAAACGCGCATAACCCTCACTTTTTCCAACGTCATGCATCACCCGAAAACCACTCATCCCGTCGTTCGCGCCGCCTTTGGCATTGCGGCGCTTGTGCTGATTGCCTTCCTCGCCAACTGGCTGATTTCGCTGACATCCTTCGGCACGAAGGGCGCCGATTTCACCGAGGACAGGGTCCATACGCTCTCGAAGGGCACGAAGTCGATCCTCTCGAAACTCGATGCCCCGATCACCATCCGCTACTATGCCTCGCGTAAAAACGAGGCCCTGCCGCGCGAGACGAAACTTTTCATCCGCCGCGTCGATGACATCCTCAAGGAATACGTCAATTTGTCCAATGGCAAACTGCGCGTGGAAAATCTCGACCCTCAGCCCGATACCGATGCCGAGGACTCCGCGAACCTCGATGGCATCCAGACGCAAAACATCAACCAGTATGAAAACGTCTCGCTCGGCCTGGCGATTTCCTGCCTGGACCAGACATCGCGCATCAATATCGATCCTTTCGATACCCAGGCGCTCGATGAACAGGAGACCATGTTTGAATACAATCTCTCCCGCGCTGTCGGCGAAGTTTCGGCGGTGAAAAAGCCCGTCATCGGCGTGATGAGCGCGCTGAATCTCAAGCCCGGTCCCGCGATGATGCCCGGCCAGCAAGGCAATCCGGGCTGGGTCATCCTGCAACAGCTCGCCCAGACCTACGAGATCCGCGATGTGGAAATGGCGGCACAGGAAATCCCCAGCGACGTCAATGTCCTGCTGCTCGTCCATCCTGCGGGCATCAGCAAGGAGACGGAATTCGCCATCGATCAGTTCATCCTGCGCGGCGGCACTCTCATCGCCTGCCTCGATGCCTATTCGTTCGAGGCCGCGGCGACCGCTGGCGGCAATCCGATGTTTGGCGGCGGCGGTGGCGGCACTCCGGTGTCCTCCACCCTGCCCACGCTTCTGCCCGCCTGGAACATCAATTTCGAGAGCACGCAAACCCTCGCCGATGCCAAGTACCGCACCATCCTTCAGGGCAATCGCCCCGGCTACGCCATCCTCAGCCTTCCGAAAGAAGCGATGCCGGACAAAACCGATGTCATTACGAAAAACCTCAACGATCTGTTCTTCGTGCTGCCCGGCGCCATCACCAATCAAGGCAACAACGGCCTTTCCGCTTCGACCCTGCTGCGCTCGTCGGTGCAAGCCGGCCTCGTCGATGCCATGGAAGCTTCGCAGTTCAGCGGCAACATCTCCATCACCAATCGCCGCTCCTACGAGCTCGTTACCCGCCTGACCGGTCGTTTCAAAACCGCGTTCCCCGAGGGCAAACCCGGTGAGAAAAAAGAAGAACCCGCTCCTGCCGAAGGCGAGAAAAAAGAAGAGGCTCCCAAGCCGGAAGAATCGAAATGGCTCAAGGAAGGCAGTGCCGAATCCAGCGTGTTTGTGATCGCCGATACCGATGCCTTCTCGAACCAAGGTGCCTACCGCATCCAAAACATGGGCGGCATGCAGGCAGCGATGCCCTACAATGGCAACTCGGTGCTGCTGCTCAACATCATCGACCAGGCCGCTTCGTCTTCCGATCTCATCGGTGCCCGCAGCCGCGCCTCGATCCGCCGCCCCTTCACTCTCATCCGCGAAATGGAAGCCACTGCGGAAAGCTCCACGCAGGACAAACAAAAAGAACTGCAAGCGAAACTGCGCGAGGCCCAGGACCGCCTCGCCAAGATCGCCGCCGATCGCAGCAACAGCCGCGATGTCCGCCTCGCCCCGGAGATGGAAGCAGAGGAGCAAAAATTCCGCGAGGAGGTCACACAGACCAACCGCCAGATCCGCGACCTGTATAAGGGCCTGAAGCGCGACAAGGACTCGCTCTCCGCGCGCATCATCGCCATGAATCTCGGTATCGTGCCACCCCTCGTGTTTTTCGCCGGTCTCGCCGTCGCATTCTCCCGCCGCCGCGCCTCCCGCGCCCGCTAATCGAACCCCTTTCTCCAACAACCTTCCTCACATCATATGTCGAAAAAAACAGTCATCATCTTGTGGATCTTCGTCTTTGTCCTGGCTGCCGGTGTCATCTCGCTGAAGTCGCGCAAGGGCGACTCGGGTGAAGCGCAAACCGACCGCCACCGCGGCGAGACCGTGCTCGCCTCCTTCCCCGCCACCGAAGTGAGCTCAATCCAGATCAAAGGAGCCGAGCAATCGGTCACGCTGGAAAAAAGTGCCGATGGATGGATCGTCGTGGAGCGCGGCAACTACCCCGCGAACTTCACCAACATCAACAACCTGCTGCGCACCATCGAAAGCGTGAAGATCAGCCACGCCATCGAAGCCGGCCCCAGCTACGGCAAGCGCTTTGGCATGGATCTCACTTCGAAAAAACCCGAGGAACACGGCGTGCAGCTCACCTTCCTGAAGGCCGACAAATCAAACGCCGCCACCATTTTCCTCGGCAAGGACTCCACAGGCGGCGGGCGCTACATCCAGAACGCCGCCGATACCAGTGGCATCTACGTCACCAGCGAAAGCTTCCCCACCGCCTCGGCGAATCCGAAGGACTGGCTCAACGAAGCATTCATCGCCGTCGATAAAATCAACTCCGTCGCCGTCACCGCCGCAGGCAAGCCGGAGCAGATCGAGTGGAAACTCACACGCGCCGATGAAAACGCCGAGTTCGCCCTCGAAGGTGCCGCCGCCACCGAGAAGCTCGATACCGCTGCCACGGAGATGTACAAAACGCTCCTCTCCGCCGCGCGCTTCCAGGATGTGACAAGCACGCAAGCCAGTGTGGTCGAACAATCGCCCGAGCGCCGCGTCGCCACCATCACCACCACCGATGGCTTCACCTACACGCTCACATTGCTGGCCAAGCCCGCGCTGAAAGTCCCCGATGCTCTCGCCCAGCCCGGCGAGGAACCTGCGCCTGCGGAGGAAAATTTCCAAATGACGGTCAAGGTCGAGGGCAAGTTCGCCACCGCGCGCACCAAGCCTGCCGACGAAAAACCGGAAGACGCCAAAGCCGCGGATGAGGCTTTCCAGGCATCGCTCAAGACCTTGCAGGAAAAACTCAAAACCGAACAAGCCTACCAAGGCCGGGTCTATGAGCTCTCGAAGTACACCATCGACGCCCTGCTGAAACCGCGC
Organism: Verrucomicrobiia bacterium; assembly: GCA_947462875.1. Taxonomy (GTDB): domain Bacteria; phylum Verrucomicrobiota; class Verrucomicrobiia; order Verrucomicrobiales; family Akkermansiaceae; genus UBA956. The sequence goes on along the minus strand of CANHQJ010000002.1, from coordinate 226,095 downwards.
GCCGAGCTGCTGCAAAAAGCCGCCGCCGACCCCGGCGCCGCCACGCAGCCCGCCGAGGCCACCACCCCACCGGTATCCATCGACGGTCCATAAGCCACCACCATTTTCCCGATCCCGACCACCTCATCGTGGTCGGGATTTTTTTTGAGAAAAAAAAGTCTTCCGGTTCGCGCTGCACAAATGGCGTTGCATCGCAGAGCGCTCTGGGATCATCTTGTCTGCCGTTGACGTGGTGCTCTCCTCCGTCTATCGTATCGAATTCCTATGACGCGTCCGCTTCTTCTGTGCCTTGCACTGCTTTTCACTTGCCCGATTCCCGCGCAGGAGCCCCCCGCGCCCAAGGATGCTCCGCAGGCACCCGCCGAACCGGCGGAAAGCGAAAAAATCCGCGCGCTCAGGGTGCTCACGGAATCCCTGCGCGCCAATGAAGCGGAGCGCACGGCGCAGCGCGAGTTGCTGAAAAAAGCCAGCACCGAGGAACAGAAAAAAGAAATCACCGCCGAGATCGACCGGCTCAGCGCCAAGATCAAAGAGCTCAAAACCGCCTTCAACACCACCGCCACGGGCATCAACCCGAGCGATGCCGTGGCGCAAGCGGAGACGCCACTGAGCATCAACGAGGAGCTCAAGAACATTTTCCAGCCCGCCATCCGCGAACTGCGCGATGCCACCGCCCAGCCGCGCGAGATTGAAAGCCTGAAAACACAGGTCGTGCAGTGGACCGCCAAGCTCGCCCTCGCCAAAGCAGCCCTCGCCCAGATCGATCAACTGCTCAAGGAGAGCACATCGGAGGAAGTCACGCGCGAGCTCGCTTCGGCCCGCAAGTCCTGGGAGAAAAAATTGTTAGAGGCGGAGAGCTCGATGGCCAACACAACGGTGCAGTTGGAGGAACGCAAGCGCAACGCGCCATCGGTGGTCTCCTTGCTCGCGGGCATGATTTCCCATTTCTGGAAAAACCGCGGCCTCAGTCTGTTGCTGGCCGTGATCGCCTTCGCCATCACGCTGGTCCTGCTGCGCCGTCTCTATCGGATGTTTCGCAAGGTCAGTCCCATCCACAAGAAATACCAGGAAGGCCTCACCTCGCGTCTGGTGGATGTGTTTGCCAATGCCTTCATCATCATCGCCGCCATTTTTGCCACGGTGCTCACGCTCTACATCCGCAATGACTGGCTCCTGCTCACGGTGGTTTCGATTTTGTTCATCGGTCTGGCCTGGGCCTCGCGCACGGCGCTGCCGCCCTACTTCGAGCAAATCCGCCTGATTCTCAATCTCGGCACGGTGCGCGAGGGCGAGCGCATCATTTACAACGGCCTGCCCTGGCGTGTCGAAACACTGAATTTCTTCTGCGTGCTGCACAATCCGGACCTCAATGGCGCCACCCTGCGGCTGCCCGCCAAAACCATTCTGTCGAGCTACTCGCGCCCTTCCATGCCGAAGGAGCCGTGGTTCCCCACCCGCATCGATGACTGGGTCATCCTCGATGATGGCGTGATGGGCAAGGTCGTGCAACAAACGCCCGAGCAGGTGGTGCTGGTGAAACTCGGCGGCTCCTACAAAACCTATCCGACGCTGACCTACCTCTCGAAAAACCCGGAAAACATCTCGCCGCAGTTCCAGGTATCCACCACCTTCGGTCTCGATTACCAATACCAATCCATCGCCACCACGCTCATCCCGGACATCATTCAGAAAAAAATCTATCAATCTCTCGTCGAACGCTTCGGCAAGGACGCCATCCGCTCGGTCAATGTGGAATTCGCCTCGGCCTCGGCCTCCTCGCTCGATTTCCGCATCACCGCGAATGTCGATGGCGAGCTGGCCCCGCAGTTCAACGTCATCCAGCGCATGCTGCAAGGCGGAGCCGTGGATGCCGCCAATGAAAATCACTGGGTCATCCCCTTCCCGCAACTCACCGTCCACCAATCACCCTGATGAAATTCTTTCTGCTCGCCCTGCTGGTGATCGGTTGCGAGGCGGCACCGCGCGCCATCCCTGTCGATGTCGCCAAGCCGCAACTGCATGTCGTGACGCTGCAAGGCATTACGCTACAGGCCGTCAGTTTCGATGCCCGCTCCCACCGCCTGCGCCTGCTTGATCAACCGAACGGTCCCGGATCGCTGTGGCCCGATGCCCGCGCCGCGGCACGATCGGTGAGCGCGCTCGCTGCGATCAATGCCGGATTTTTCACCCCCGAGGGAAAACCGTTAGGCGTGATGATCAGCGATGGCAAAAAACTCGGCGCGAACAATCCGTCATCGCTCGGCTCCGGGGTCTGGTTTGAAGCGAACGGCCGCACCGGCATTCTGCGTCGGGAAAAATCGAACTTCAATGCCCCGCAGTTGCTGCAAGCGGGCCCCTTGCTCGCGGAGCTATCGAAACCGATTGCCGGGCTGGAAAACGGCAAAACCAGCGCGCGTTGTTTCATCGCCTGGGATGGCGGCACGCTCTGGATGATGGTCCGCACTTCGCCCTGCACCCTCGCCCAGCTCTCACAAGCCATCGCCGGCCAAAGCCCCTGCGGTTTCCCCATCGCCAGCGCCCTGAACCTCGACGGCGGCACCTCCGCCGACCTCTACGTCGCCCAGGGAATCAAAGGCGGCCCCGCAACCTACCGGGCCATCTGGAACAAACCCGTGCGGAATTTTCTGGTGTTGGAGAAGCGGTGAGTCTCGCTTGGATCCGGCTAACGAGCCCCCGTCGCCCTGCGCCGAAAACCTTGGGCAACAAATCACCAAGGCATCGGAAACGCGCGGTTGAAGGCGAAGACCTGATCGCGGAGGGCGTGCAGTTTTGCCTCGTCCTCGGGCGTTTTCAGAGCCTCGTTGATGAAGTCGGCCACTTGCACGATGTCGGCTTCTTTCATGCCGCGCGTGGTGACGGCGGGAGTGCCGATGCGGATGCCGCTGGGTTTCATCGGCGTGCCGGTATCGAAAGGAATCGAGTTTTTGTTCACCGTGATGCCCGCTTCATCGAGCGCATGCGATGCCAGGGTTCCGTTGAGTTTTTTGCTGCGCAGGTCCACCAGCATGACGTGGTTCTGGGTGCCGCCGGAGACGATGCGGAAACCGTGCTCGGTGAGACGTGTCGCCATCGCCTGCGCGTTTTTCACGATTTGTTGCTGATAGGCTTTGAACTCGGGCTTCAGCGCCTCGCCGAAACAAATCGCTTTTGCCGCGATGACGTGCATCAGCGGGCCACCCTGGATGCCCGGGAACACCTGGGCGTCGATTTTTTTCGCGAATTCCTCTTTGCACAGGATCACGCCACCGCGCGGACCGCGCAGGGACTTGTGCGTGGTGGAGGTGACGAAGTCGGCAAAAGGCACGGGATTCGGATGCACGCCGCCTGCGACCAGTCCGGCAATGTGCGCCATGTCCACAAACAGATAGGCACCCACCTCGCGGGCGATCTTGCCCATGCGCTCGAAGTCGATGATCTGCGAGTAGGCGCTGGCTCCGCAGGTGATGAGCGCGGGCTTGGACTCGTGCGCCATTTTTTCCAACAAATCATAGTCGATGCACTCGTCTTGCTGGCTCACGCCGTAGTGCACCACATCGTAGAATTTTCCGGAGAAATTCGCCTTGTGGCCGTGGGTCAGGTGCCCACCGTGCGCGAGGTCCATGGTGAGGATGCGATCGCCGGGCTTGAGCACGGAGAAATACACGGCGGTGTTCGCCTGGGAACCGGAGTGCGGCTGCACGTTCGCGTGTTCCGCACCGAAGACTTCCTTGAGTCGATCGATGGCGAGCTGCTCTATGACATCGACGTTTTCACAGCCCCCATACCAACGGCGGCCGGGATAGCCCTCGGCGTATTTGTTGGTGAGCACCGATCCCTGCGCTTCCATCACGGCGGGCGAGGCGAAATTTTCCGAGGCAATCAGCTCGATGTTGTTGCGCTGGCGTTTTTCCTCCGCGCGGATCGCCGCAAAAACGGCCGGATCCGTGACCTCGATGCGGCTGCCGGAACTGGCCGCCACGCGACAACTGTGTCGCCCATCGGCAAAGGCGGCCTTCACAAAAGCCTCCGCCATCGCCTGGGCGGTCTCCGCATCCACGGACTTGGCACCGAGGCAAAGCACGTTCGCGTCGTTGTGCTCGCGGCTGGTCACCGCCTCCTCGATCGTGCGCACGTTCGCCGCACGCACGCCGTGGTGGCGATTCGCGGTGATGGACATGCCCACGCCCGATGTGCAGCAAAGCACGCCAAAATCATACGAGCCATCCGCCACTCCGATCGCCACGACATTTCCGTAATCGGCATAATTGACCGAGTCATGACCGTGCGCGCCGTAGTCCTTCACCTCGCATCCACACTGCGCGAGTGCGGCGACGACCGCATTCTTGATCTCCACTCCGCCGTGATCGGCCCCGACTGCTACGCGCACTGTTTTTTGGCTCATCAGATTCTATGTCCTGAGGGACGCCCCACTGATGCACTGGGCGGCGGTGATTTTCAACCAAGAAGTGTACCTGTGGCGATTATTTTCCCGAACCTTCCAGAAAACGCAGAATTCCCGGAAAGGCCGACTCCAGCACCCGTGCCACCTCCTCGTAGGCACGCGGCCCCATGCCGATGGGATCCGGCACATCGCCATCGCAGGCGGCATCATCGACAAAATCGCCGATCAGATAAAACTTGTCCGTGTGCCCGGGAAATTCATCCTCCAGCGCATACAAATGCCCCTCTGTCATGGCAAACACCGCATCCGCCGCCTCGATCAGAGCCTCGCTCACCTGCTGGCTGCGGAAACCCTCCAGCGCCGCACCTCGATCACTCAGCACCTTTGCCGTATCCCGGCTTTCCTTGCTGCCCACACTCGCCGCGACTCCGGCCGAGCGCACCACCCAGCCCGCACGCTGACCCAGCGCCTTGCGAAACAAGCCCTCCGCCATGGGGCTGCGACAGGTATTTCCCGTGCAAACAAACAGGACATTCGCCCCCTCGGATGATGTGGTATCTGGCATCGCCATCACCCTACCACAAGCCCCCCCGGCCTCGTCAAGATCGAAGCGGATCCCGGAAAAATTCCGCCGCCAAGACTTCCTTCCCCTCCTCGCCGTCTCTCGCGGATGTCCCTCGCTCCAGCAATTCAAACAACTTTATCATGAAAGAAACGGTTCATCACAAAAGTAACTGCCGAGCACATTTCAACCAGCCATTCCCCAATCGACTCCTATGACCAATCCAACCGATGACATTCAAGCCGTGGAAAAACTCGGCGAAGCCAGAGACGCAATCGTCAAAGAACTGCGTAAAACGATTATGGGAATGGAGGATGTCATCGATGAGATGATGATCGCCATTTTCGCCCGAGGCCACTGCCTGCTGGTCGGGGTTCCCGGTCTTGCCAAGACTCTTCTTGTCAGCTCGCTCGCCAAGACCATGGCGCTGGGCTTCAAGCGGATCCAGTTCACGCCTGACCTGATGCCGTCCGACATCACGGGCACGGAGCTCTTGCAGGAGGATCCGGAAACGCATCGCCGCAGTTTCAAATTCCAAAAAGGTCCGATTTTCACGAATCTTCTGCTCGCCGACGAAATCAACCGCACCCCGCCGAAAACGCAAGCCGCACTGCTCGAAGCGATGCAGGAAAAACGCGTGTCTTCTGGCGGTGAAGAATACAAACTCGACGCGCCATTTTTCGTGCTGGCCACGCAAAACCCGATCGAACAGGAAGGAACCTATCCGCTTCCCGAAGCCCAGCTTGACCGTTTCCTGTTCAACATCATGGTGAAATACCCGAGCCATTCCGAAGAGCTCGATATCATGCGCAGCGTGACCACCGACAATGAGCCGGTGACGAATCAAGTCGTCGATGGCCCACAGATTCTTGAGTTCCAACACGTCGTGCGCCGCATTCCAGTCGCGGACAATGTGTTCCAATACGCCGCCGCCCTCGTCCGCGCCACGCGCCCTGGCCAGCCGGACACGCCGGACTTCGTGAACAAACTCATGTCCTGGGGCGCCGGTCCGCGTGCGTCGCTCAATCTCATCGTCGCCGGCAAAGCACGCGCCGCCCTGCGCGGTCGTTGCCATGTGACCATCGAGGACATCCGCGAGCTGTGCCTGCCGATTCTTCGCCATCGTATCATCCCGAACTTCGCCGCGCGTTCCGAAGGCATGACCTCCGACACGCTCATCGCGAAGTTGTTAGAAACGATCCCCGCCAACGGCAAGTGACCTTTCCTCATGTCAGAGCATTTGCCAGAAACGCAGTATCTCGATCCCGAGGTCTTGCAGAAACTCGGTGATCTTGAGTGGGTCGCGCGCGAGGTGGTGGAAGGCTTGCGCGTGGGCAGCCACCGCAGTCCTTTGAAAGGCTTCAGCACGGAGTTCGCCCATCACCGCCAGTATTCACCCGGCGATCCGATCCGCTCCATCGACTGGCGCGTGTTCGGTCGCACGGAAAAGTATTTCACCAAACTCTACGAGGCGGAGACGAATTTCGATTGCCATATCCTCGTGGATTCCAGCGCTTCGATGACCTATGGCTCGGGCAAAGTTTCCAAACTCGAATACGCGAAGTTTCTCGCCGCCTCCATCGCCTACATGGTGCTGAAACAGCGGGACTCGGTGGGGCTTTCGGTGTTCGACTCCGAAGTCCGCGCCTACATGCCGCCGCGCTCGTCGATGAATGTCATTCTGGAGATCGACCGCATGCTGCGCGTGACCAAGCCGATCCCCAAAACGACCATCGCCAAGCAGCTGCACGACATCGCCCTGATGATGAAACGGCGCTCGTTCGTGGTGCTGATCTCGGATCTTTTTTCCGATGTGGATGACATCATGTCGGGGCTGGATCACTTGAAATACGATGGCCACAACGTCATCGTCATCCAGACGCTTGACCCGTACGAGCTGGAGTTTCCTTTCAAGGGGACGTGGCGCTTCGATGGTCTCGAAGGCGAAGAACCGCTCACCACCGAGACCGACCGCATGCGCGAAAGCTACCTCGCGGCAATGCAGAAATTTCTCGATACGCTCAACGCGCGATGCGTGGGCAGTCTCATCGATTTCACCATGGCAAACACCAAGCTCCCGCTCGATGCGGTGCTGAGTGAAATTGTCCTCAAACGTCAAAATCTTAGCGCCCCCTCGGCACAAGCTCGATCATGAGTTTTCTCAATCCATTGTTACTCCTCGCGGCGATCGGAATCAGTTTGCCGATTCTCGCGCACTTGCTCAATCGCTTCCAAGTCCAACACACCGAGTGGGCGGCGATGCAGTTTCTCAATCGCAGCGTGCGGGTGCGCTCGCGGCAGATCAAGTTGCGCGATCTGTTGCTGCTGATCCTGCGCTGCCTTGCGCTGTTACTGTTGGTCTTCGCACTGGCGCGACCGGCCTGGGACAAGTCCTCGTGGTTTCCCGGCGAACGACGCGCGGGTGTGGTGATCGCGATCGATTCCTCCTTCAGCATGGCGCACGGCACACAGGGTGCGACGCGGTTTGATGAAGCGATCAAACGCCTGGAAGTCATTCGCGAAAAAATGGCACCCGGCGATCCGATCACGCTGGTGATGATGGGCGGCGACCAACGTGTCGTGCTGCGCAACATGGCCTATGATGCGGGTCGTTTCGATGAAGCCATCGCGACTCTTTCCGCCAGTTCCGGCACGATGGATCTGGTCAACGAGCCGAAACGCATCGCCGAACTAGTGGCGGACATGGAGGCCCCGCAGAAGGAAGTCTATCTGATTACCGATGCCCAGGCAGCCGACTGGAAACAACCGTCCGCCCGCCTGCGCGAAGCTCTCGCCGCGCTCGATGCGCAAGCCGAGGTCTTCGTGGTGCCGGTGCGCACTGGCGATGACAATCTCGCCGTCACCGATCTGGAGTTGGTCGCCGGTGTCTTGCGCAAAGGAACCACCGCCCGCTACCGCGCCACGGTGCGCAACCACGGCAGCGCCCCCGCGGCCAGTGTCTCGCTGCAATGCCGCGTCGATGGCGTGGAAATTGATCGCAAGGTGATTCCATTGATCGCCCCCGGTGACTCTGAAACGGTATCGCTGTTCGTCCCCTTCCACAATGCCGGAGCCGCTCGGATCACGGCGGAAATTTCGGGAGATTCGTTGGAGGCGGACAATGTGCGTCGCACGGTCGCGGTGGTGCGTGACCGGGTCTCGGTGCTCTGCGTCGACGGCTCTGCGGGCGATGCCGGACGTTTGGTGGTGTCCGCCCTTCTGGCGCGTGCTGGCAGTGCGGCGGGAGAAGATTTCACCGCGCGCTCCGTGCCGTGGCTATCCTTCCCCACGGAAGACCTCAGCCAGGTCGATGTGTTGGTATTCGCCGATGTGCCCGAAATCACCAAGGAGCAGGCCGAGCAACTCGAAAGTTTCGTACGTCGGGGAAATGGACTGATTTGGTTCGGCGGCGATCAGGTGAAACCGGAGGCGTGGAACGAACGCGCCGGCAGTGCGGAAACGCCATTGTTGCCCGCGTTGTTGCGCAGCAAAATGACCACCAGCGATGCGCTCGGCGCGGGCAAGCCGCTCGATGCCGAATTGTCCGATCACCCCGTCTGCCTGCCGCTTCTTTCCTTGCCCGAGGATCTGCTCAGTGAAACCCGCTTCACGCGTTTGTTGGAGGTGGAGACCATGCCGAGCAGCTTCGCCGTATTGCAACTCGCCGGTAGCGGCGCACCGGTTCTGTTAGAAAAAGCACTGGGGCGCGGGCAGGTGTTCCAGTTCACCACCACCGCCGAGACCACCTGGAACAACATGGCGCTGACGCCCGTTTTCCCGCTGGTGATGCAACAGATTGTCACCTACCTCTCGGGCCGCGAGTTTGAAAGCCCGCGCAACGTCGGTGACTCGCTCTCGCTCACGTATGTCGATCAGCCGGATGCGAGCGATGCCGTGTTTGAGTCGCCATCAGGAAAAAATCTCACCGTGCCCGTGCGCGAGACCGATGGGCAGTTTGTGGCTTTGTTAGAAAACGCCCCCGAGGCGGGTTACTACACCGCACGCGTCAGTGTGCAGGCCGCTGGTTTGCCGATTGCCGTGAACGTCGATCCCCGCGAGTCGCAAATCGCCTCTCTCGCAGAAGCGGAGCTGCGCACGAACCTCGAAGGTCTCGGTCTGCAAGTCGCCGCGAGTGGCGATGAACTGGCAGCGGCCATCGAGACCAGCCGCACCGGTCGCTCGGCCTGGCGCACGTTCATGATCGCCGCCCTGATTTTTCTTCTCATCGAATGCTTGCTCGCCGACCGCATGATGTCACGCGGTCGCGCCAAAGAATCCGCAACCCCCAACCCCGTGCCCGAGAATGCTTAATTCCCTGCTCATGACCCTCGGTCCCGATGAATTCTTCTGGGCCCGCCCGCTTTCGACTCCGCTGATGGTCGCTGTTTTTGCGGCGGTGCTGTTGCTGAGTGTTTTCCTCTACCGCCGCGCGTGGGGACTGCCGCTGTGGCTGCGTGTGAGTTTGTTTTTCGCGCGACTGGTGGCGCTGGTTCTCGTGCTGGCATCGCTTTTCGAACCGACTGCCGTGGTCAACGAAACGCACACCCAGCAGCGCACGCTGCCTGTCCTCATCGATGTCTCGGAGAGCATGTCGATGAAAGACCAGCGGAAAAACACGCAGGACATCGCCGATGCCGCCAAGGCCCTCGGCATGCTCTCTAACGAAGCGCTGGAGCCGGAGGAATTGGTGATGCGTCTCGATGCGGATCAACGCCAGGCCATCCAATCCGCCTCGCGTCTCGATCTCGCACGCGGCATTCTCGACAAGTCCGCGGCACCTGTTTTCCAAACATTGGGCGAATCGTTCGACGTGAGCTATCACAGCTTCGGGCGCTCGACGCAAATCCTCAGTGAGGATGACCGGAAAAATCTCGTCGCGAACGAACCGGCCACCGCCATCGCGTCTTCGTTAGAAGCGGCGGCGAAGTCCGGCGCGACCACGCCTGCGGGCATTGTGCTGCTCACCGATGGCATTGAAAACACTTCATCGAAACGCATCGAAGCCGTGCTTCAGGATCTCGGCGCGCGTGGCATTCCGGTTTACCCCGTGCCCATCGGTCTGGAGCAACCGGATGACATTTCGATCCGCAACATCGTGATGCAAGAAGTGGCGTTTTCGGGCGACAGCGTGCCAGTGCAGGTGCAGGTGCTTTCCAAAGGTTACGAAAAACGCTCAGCCCAGCTCACGATTCAAATCAACGACCGCCAGGTGTTCCAACGGCGCATCCGTTTGCAGGGTGGATTGCAATTTGAAGATGTGGAGTTCAATGTCGATCTCTATCAAAAAGGCGCGGCGCGCGTGGCGGTGGCGATCGAGCCGTTCGACGACGAAATTTCCGTGGCGAACAACCGCGTCGAGCGCAGCATCCGCGTGGTGAATGAAAAGGTCAACGTGCTCTATATCGAGGGCAACAACCGCTGGGAGTTCCGCTATTTGAGTGCGATCCTGAAACGCGATCCACGGCTCAACACCACTTTCATTTCCTCCTCCGCAGGGGCGGATTTCGCCCGCAACTCGCCGGAATACATCGAGCGCTTTCCCTCGAAACGCGAGGAAGCGTTCAAGTACGACCTCATCATCCTCGGCGATGTGGACTCGCAGTTTTTCACGACAGATGAGTTAAACTTGATGGAAGAGCTGATCCGCGACCGCGGGGCCTCGCTGCTGGTGCTTTGTGGGCAGATGCACACGCCCTCGTCGTATGTGGGCACGCCGATTGAATCAATCATGCCGGTGCGTTTTGATGCGGACAGCGAGTGGGAGATGACCTCGGAGTCGGTCTATCCGGTGCTCACGCCCGAAGGACGCAGCAGCATGGTGATGCTTTTGGAAACCGAGACCGAGGAGAACGATCGCATCTGGAGTCGCGTCGCGCCGCTGGATCACTTGCCTCCGCTCAGTGGTGTCAAACCCGGCGCCACGGTGCTGGCGACTTTGTCCGATGCCGCCAATGGCGCGCAGGGCTATCCCTTGGTCGCCTGGCATCGCTATGGCACGGGCAAATGCCTGAGCATGGCCAGCGACCGCTTGTGGCGTCTGCGTTTCAAAACGGGCGACAAGTACCACTGGCGCGTGTGGTCGCAGGCGATCCAGTTTCTCACACTCTCGCGCCTGATGGGCGAGCACAAGCGCATCCGCATCGAGACCGATCGCACACTCTATCAGGATGGCGAGCAGGCACGACTCTATGCGCATGTGCTCGACGAAAACTTCGAGCCAGTCGTGCAGCCATCGTTTGACATCACCGTCAATGGTGCCGATGGCAATGCCCTGCGCGAGACGCTGAGCCTCCAGCCCGACCGCACCTCGCCGGGCTTGTATGAAGGCTATTTCACCGCGCCACTCGCCGGACGTTATCGCTTGGAGGCAAACGAAAACGACAAGGAAGTTTCAAACACCACCGAGTTCCAGGTGGCCGCGGTCAACCGCGAGCTGTCCGATACCGAGATGCGGCGGGAAAGCCTGCAACGCATCGCCAAGCTTACCGGCGGCGCCTGTCTGGAGCCGAAGGATTTGAGCAGCCTCACCAAACTGTTAGATGCCCAACCGATCACCACCACCGTGCGTTCGGAGCGTCCTCTGTGGGACTCCTGGCTGGTGGCCTTGCTGCTGGTCGGCCTGCTCGGCATCGAGTGGATATTGCGCAGAAGACACGATTTACCCTAATGAGCCAAGAATCTAACAACACCCTCCACCAGTGCCTGCATGCCGTTTGGCAACGCACGCAGCGTCGGCATGCGGCCGGTGCCGCGCTGGCATTCGCCCGCTGGTTCATCCCGCTCGCGCTCGGCGTGATTCTGATCGACCGCCTCGCCTACCTTCCGGGTTGGCTGCGTGCCGTCGCGGCCCTGGCGGTGCTCGCAGTGGCACTGATCCAGGCATGGCGTCAGGGCGGATCTCGCTTGCGTCGTTTCGATGCGATGCAGGCCGCGCAACAGATCGAGGACAGCCAGACCGGTCTCGATAGCCTGCTTTTCACCGCGCTGCAATTTCAACAACAGGGTGCCACTCCGGGCACTTCGGCGGCGATGTGGGAACTCGCGCAACGCAGGGCGAATGAGGCAGTGCTTACCGTCGCCCCGCAGCAGGTGGTGCCGATGAAAGCTCTGCAAAAACCGCTGCGCATCGTGCTCGGCATTGCGGGGATTTTCCTCCTGCTCGCGATTCTCAAAGGACCTTTCCTCGCAGCGGGATTCGGTCGATTGTTCACGCCGTGGCTCGCGATTGTCTATCCGACCAATACGCAAATCGATCTGGGCACGGGTGACTTGGTGATCCAGGAAGGCTCCGCAGCTACGATCGAAATTCGTCTTTCCGGCCAAGTTCCCAAGTCCGCCGAACTTTCGCTGCGCACCGGCGAAGGCCGTCCGCGCGAAATCAATCTCGAGGTGAAAGACGGATTGGGAACCTACCAGATTGCGGCTGCCTCGCGCGATTTCAGCTACCGCGTGAAGGCGGGCGATGCGCGCAGTGATTGGCGTCAGGTGCGCGTGATTGCCGCCCCCCGCATGGCGAAGGTGGCGGTGGAACTCGATTTCCCCGACTACATCGAACGTCCGAATGAAACCATCGAGGCATTGACGCTCACCGTGCCGGAGGAAACGAAAGTGCGCTGGCAGCTCACGCTCGACACTCCCATCCGCGAGGCGAAATTGCACCGCGATGATGCCGAAGACCTGCCGCTGGAAATCGGCGCCGATGGTCGCACGCTGACTCTATCGGAAACGGCATCCGCCTCGCGCGGCTATAGCTTTTCGTGGGTCGAAAACACACACGGCTTCTCCTTCACCAGTCCGCGCTATTTCCTACAGGTCGCCTCCGACCAAGCGCCGCGCATCGAACTCACCCAACCCGTCGCCAATATCAATGCGATGCTGGGACGACCGCTGACATTGGCCGTGCGCATGCAGGACGATCACGGCATCGGGGCGACGCGTGTGATTTATCGAGTCAACCGCAGGCCGGAAAAAACAGTCGGGTTGCCTACGCCCAAGGGCGAGGGCGAACAAACCATTGACTGGGATTATCGCAAGGAAATCACCGACTTGCAGGTCGGCGATTCGGTATCCTTCCTCGTCGAAGTCACGGACAAGTATCCGGGCGAAGGCGGCACTCACGTGGCACGCACGGACACACGGCGCATCACTTTTCTTTCCCGCGAAGATTACCTCGCGGAAGTCACCAAACAAATGGAGCGACTGCTCACCCGGGTGCGCACGCTCTATCGCCAGCAGCGCGCCGCACATGATCTGGCTGTCAGTCTAGATCCCACTGCGGAGAGTTACCTCGCCACCTGCCAGCTCGAAGCGATCCGCCAGGAAATGGTGCGCGAGCAACTCGTCACCACCGCCGATGAAGTGCAGGCCTTGCTCGATGACCTCGCTGCCAACCAAGTCACCGATGCGTTGGAGAGCGCTTCGTTAGCTTCCCTGCGCGATGCCATGCGCACCATCGCCAGCGATCACGTCGCCCGCGCCGCCGACCTGCTGCGCGCCCAAGTCGGCGCCACCACTCGCGATCCACGCCCCGCCACCGCGGCGGTGAACCAAGCCGCCCGCGAACTCGCCGGCCTTGTTCTGCTGCGCGGCATTGATGCCTCGCGCGAGGTCTTCGCTCGCGAAACGACGATGCTCGCGAAAGAACTGGCGCGCGCCCGCCTGCGGCTCAATCAAGCATCGGATCAGCCCGAGGCCTTGGCAAAAGGCATCGAAGAAGTCGCCACCTGGACCGATCAGTTGTTCAATCAACTCACCACCGGCATCCGCTACGACAAACGGCCGCTCGCCGTGCTGGGTCTGAGTCGGAGCATCCATGACCTGCGGAAATCGAAATTGACTGACACCCTTCGCAGTGCCGCCGCGCAAACACGAGCGGGCAAATCCGCGGAAGCCAATGCCTCGCTTTATCCCCTGATCCGTCCCTTGTTAGAAGCCGAGTTTACCATGCGCAGCGGTGCCGAATACGCGCTGATCCGCTCCTTGCGCGAGCAGTTGACCAGCCTCATTTCTGCTCAGGAAAAACTCCTCACCGATGCCCAAACCGCCACGGATCTCACGGCGCTTGCCAAACGCCAGGCAGCTCTGCGCGATGGATTGCTGCTGACGGGCATGTCCCGGATTCCCGCACCGCGCGCTGGTTTGTTAGACATCACCTTGCCGCCCGCACCACCCAGCGATGAGCGACGTTTGCGCGTGGAATCCTTGATGACCGAAGCCGTCGCCAGCCTGCAAGCACAGTCGAAAGACGAGGCACTCACCCGCCAGCGCGATGCCCTCGCCGCACTGCGCGAGCTCGATGGCATCGTCAACCGCTGGTCGGTGGAGCTGGCGCAGAACACCCTCGGCGTATCCGCTCAGGTCTCCGATGCCAGTGACCGCATCAGCGTGCTGGAACAACTCGAAACCCGCGCGATCGGACTGATCGAACAAACCGAGGAAGTGGCTCTCGATGAAAAAGACCCCGCCGCTTTGACCGAAGAATTTGTCGCGGTAAGCGTGGAACTCGACGCATTCCGCAAGGAGCTGTCCGGCGAGGGAACCACACCCGCGAAGGAAGTGCTGCCATTGCTCAGTCGGGTCGAGTCGGCCTCGAAGGCCATGACCCTGGCCGTGACCCAACTCCGCGCCAAGAAGACCGAGGATGCCATCGAGCCGCAAGAAGCCGCCGCCGCCGCGCTCACCGAAGCCCGCACCATCGCCGAGGGACAATTGGTGCAGTTCAATTTGCAACAACAACTCATCGGTTTCCAGCAAGCCGTGAGCAATGCCAGCAATGACATGGCCGATGTGGTCGGTGGACAAAACGACCTGATCGCAGCCACGCAGAAAGCCGATGAAAAACAACTGACTGCCCTGCTGGCCCCGCAGCGCAATTTGCTCCAGTGCCTCACTGACATCGCCCCGACTCTCGATGTCGTCGCCGCGCGATTGGATGTCGGCACGCCGCTGGTGTTCGCGGCATCGGACGTAGAAGATGCCTTGCTCGCCATGGAAGACGGCGATGGCGAGGACGCCGCCGAGATTCAGGAAACAGCCGTGGAATCCCTCGCGAAAGTCCAAGGCCTGGTCGCCGAGATCGCGGTGCAGACGGGCTACGTCACCGAGATTGTCGAGTTTCTCCACAACCTGCAAACGGATGGCTCCATGCTCGCCTTCCGCCAACGCCAGCTGCGCGAACAAAACAAACCGCAGGAAGCATTCGCGCTGCAACAAGCACTCGCCGCCGAGGCCAAAGCCTACGGCGAGGCGCTTTCGAACGTCGCCGGGCGCATCGATTTCGATTTGCTCGATGAAAAAGTGAAAGAGAAATTTGTCGGACTCGATCTCACCTTCGACGGCATGGTGCCTTCCATGCACATGAACAAAGCACTCAGCCAGTTGCAAGCCGGCGAACCTGCCACCGAAGCGATGCAATCCGCGGAAAAGGCCTTTGCCGCTCATTCCGAGCAGGTGAATATCATCATCGCCATGCTCAATGGATTGCCCGGTATCATTCTCACAAAAGCGGAACCACCCGAACTGCACCGCCTCATCGCCGTGCTCGATACCACCAGCAAGCACCGCGTGTTGTTGCGTCGCACCAATGCCGCGGCCGACAAGGATCTGCCAAGTCTCGCCGCCGCCCAACAAGCGCTCGCCGATGCTCTCATCAAATCGAATCAAGTCGAAGGCCTCCAGCATCCCATGCTCGCCAAGGCCCACAAACAAATCACGCCGGTGGTCGAGATGCTGAAAAGTTCTGACAAAGCCGCTGCCACCGCAGGGCAACTCACGATCGATCAAACCGTGCGCCATTTCATCATCGAACAGGCACTCATTCTCAACACCGCCGTGCCACCCGCATCGAGTAGCGACAGCGATGTGGTTACCGAGGCCGAAACCGACGATCTCTATTTCTCGGAATCCGTCAGTGAAATCTCCGAGTTCGTCAGCGGCGAGGCACCGAAGGACAAAAAATCCGAGTGGGAAATCCTCGGTGAGCGCAACCGCGCCGCGCTGAACCAAAACTTCGCCCGCGAGCTTCCGCTCGAATTCCGCGCCACCCTGAAGAACTACTACGAACGAGTCGCCAAATGATCGCAGCCATTCATCGCATGGGATTGATCCGCCTCGCAAGAGTCTGTCTTGTCGTCGCTTGCGTGCATATCGTCCCCGCGATGGGACAGGGCGCGGTTGCGGAGTCCGCTGCGCAATCCGGCAAGCATTTGTTCATCCTTTCCGGCCAATCGAACATGACGAAAAACCTCATGCAGGGATTTTCCGCAAAAGTCGAAGAGGCCTACGGCAAGGAGAACGTCACGATTGCCATGAGCATGAAAAGCGGCCGCGGCATCCGTTATTGGTGCGCCGGCTACCGTTATTCCGACAATCACCCACCGAGCGAACAAGAGCAGCGCGACAACGGCAGCCTCTATCCACCGTTGATCGAAGCGGTCAAAGCCGCCGCGGGTGATCAAACCTTTGCCACGGTCACATTCATCTGGATGCAGGGAGAGTCCGATGCCGGGAGATCCCATGCGGATGTCTATGCGGAAAGTTTCCTGAAACTCTTCCAGCGACTGGAGACCGACTTGAAACGCGATGATGTCAAATTTGTGATCGGACGCCTGAGCGATTTCGATATGAAAAATCTGAAAAATCCGCACTGGACCAAAATGCGTGAAGTCCAGGTGAAGCTCGCCGAAGATCACAAGGACGGCGAGTGGATCGATACCGATGACCTGATCCAGGAAGATCCGAACGCCGCGGGCGATCTCCACTACCGCCCGGCAGAATCCATCAAACTCGGCGAACGCTTCGCCGCCAAAGCCATCGAGATGATCGGCCCAAAACAACCAAGCACCCCAGCACCGCAATGAACCATCTAACAAAAATCACACTCGCGCTCTGCATCGCGTTTTCTGGCATGCATCCCACGCAGCTTACCGCGCAGGAGCCTGCGGCACCGGCAGAGGCCCCCAAGGAAGGCGATGCGTTGGAACTCACCGAAGCCGCGGATCGCGCGATGGAGCGCGGGTTGCAACAGCTCATCTCCACCCAGAATCCCGACGGCTCCTGGAGCAATCCCGATGGCGGATACAAAATGGCCGGCACCTCTCTCGGCCTCATGGCCTTCATGGTGAAAGGGCATTTTCCCGGTTTCGGTCGCCACGGTGCCGCGCTCGATCGCGCCAAGGAATTTTTGCTCAAACACGATAGGGAATCCCCCACTGGCTACGCCGGTGCCATGTATGAACACGGCCTGTACACGCTCGCGCTGTCCGAACTCTGGGGCATGACCGCCAAAAAAGAGGACAACAAAAAAATCCAGATCGCCCTTGAGCGCGCCGTGCAGGTGATCCTTCGCGCGCAGAGCCCGCTCGGCGGCTGGCGCTACCACGCCCGCCCCGATGCCGGGCAAGACACCTCCGTCACCGCCATGGTGTTTGTTTCCCTCGCCTCGGCCCGTCAGGCGGGTGTGCTCGTGCCCACGGAAACCATCGACCGGGTCGTCGGCTACCTGCGCGACCAGGTGTGGAATGAAAAATCCGGCGGCTTTGGTTATCAGGGAAACACCGGCTCCACACTCGCCTGCACCGCCGGCGGAGCCTACGCCGCGCAGCTCTGCGGCATGCGCGAAACCGAGTGGGTGCAAGCCTCCATCCGCTACCTCGAAAACAGCCCGAAGATTTTCAACCAAGAGGAAATCGGGTATTATTTCTACACCCACTACTACGCCATTCAAGCGATGGTCCAGGCCGGAGAAGAGCACTACACCAAATGGTATCCACAAATCCGCGACGCACTCATTTCCATCCAACAGCCCGACGGCTCCTGGGTCGAAGGCAAATCCAAAAACTACCCCCACGCCACCCCCATGGCCATCATCATCCTCGGCACCCCCCATCGCTACATTCCGATTTATCAGGAGTAGTGGCTCATATGAAAACACCGTAACTCGCCCCACGTATCATCAACCGACCGCCTTATCATGAAACTGCTTACCCTACCCACCATCGCGATGCTTCTCGCCGCCAGCATCGCCCCGCTTGCTGCGGCTAAAAAGGAAGTGGTCGGAATCCCGCTGACCGCCCGTGGCGAAGAGCTGCACGACAAATACACCAAGCAGCTCGAAACCCTGCGCGCCGAGGCCGTGGCCGCTCTGCCCGCCGTCGATGAAGCCAAAAAGACGCGCTTCCTGGAACTTCGCACCAAGTGGAATGGTCTGCCGAAAATCACGGAGGAAACCAAACCAGCCGATAAAAAAACCATCGAGGAAACCACCGAACAATTGCAGGCCGATCTGCTTACGGCGGGAGAAGCTCTGATGGCCGATCTCACACCGCTGCTGTCCAGCAACAAGCTCGATGGCACTCTGATGCGCATCGCCATTCTTACCCACGGCACGCCGCGCGGACTGGCGGAGTTCGCCCAGCAGGGACCTGAGGAGGAGAAATTGTTAGAAAAGCTTTTTGCCGATGAACCGTTGATGCGCCAAATCCTAGAAGCAGGTGGTGCCAACGGGGGCGAATACGGCGAGGCGATGCAGGTGTACGACGCCATTCTCAAGGCCAGTGAGCGCGCTCGCGAAGTGGGTAGCATCTTCCAGCGCCTCGCTCTCGGCACCAGCATTCACATGCCATGGCTCCAGACCGAGACGAAGGCCGTCAAGCTCGATGCCGAGGCAGAGGCGGGCGCGGAGGTTCCTACTGTACCGCTGATCGATAAGAAAAAGGGCGGGGTTTATGGCATCGTATACAGGACCGAAACCGGCGTTGCACAGGTGCCGCGCTACCTGCATTACGAAAAAGCCTTTCTCGACGGCGAACTGGATCCCGCGTTCAAGGACATGAACACCTGGGAATGCCGCTTCATCACGGACTCCGAATACAGCAACGAGGACCTTGCCTGGACCAGACAGATGATGCGCGTTTACCGCCCCGATCACATCACCATGGAGGACTACAAATGGCGCTACGTTCGCTTCATCAAGAGCGATGTGCCGTATTGCAGTACCCAGCATGACCCATCCCTTGGCACCCGGCCTCAAATGGAGATCGCCCTCGGCGGCATCTGCGGACGGCGCGCTTTCCTCGGTCGCCTCACCACCCGCGCCTTTGGCATCCCCACCCGCGCCTCGACGCAGACCGCCCACGGCGCGATGAGCCACTGGTCACCCGATGGCTGGGTGATCTGTCTCGGCGCCTGGTGGTCGGTGGCATGGTGCGGCCCGCAAAGCGGCCTCGATTTCCTGTTAGACTCTCAGGCCCGTGAGTTCGATGACTATCAACTCGTGCTTCGCGCACAATGGATCAGCGATGCCTTGAACGAAGAAGATGTCAGCATTTCTCCGGGCAAATACGGCCAAGGCGGCGGCTTCTGGGAAGGCCTCGCTTTTGTGAAAAAACAACTGATCGTCAAAAAGGCGGAAGTCGAGGCGCTCGAACTCGTGGGCGGCATGAAACTCGGCGAGTCCGATGAACTGCTTGGCGATGAAGAAGGCAAGGAAATCGAAATCCCCGACGCGGACAAAGAGATCAAAGTCGGTGCCGATGGTATCATCCACATCCCCGCCGTGGCCTGCTACTCGCCGCGCAAAAGCTCCGACCGCATTCTATTTCTCAACAGCTGGGGCGGCGGCTACCAACTGCACTACAGCCGCCTCGGTCAGCGACCCGAGCTGTTCAAGTATCGTCTCGAAGTGCCCGCCGATGGCGAGTACGAACTCAGTGCCCAGGCCGCCACTGTCTCGCCGAACATCGAGGTTCTGGTGCGCATCAACCGCGACGAGCCCTTGCCCTTCGCCATGCCTTACACCAAAGGAATGTGGGCTCCTACCAATGCAATCCGCGTCAAGCTGACGGCTGGCAGCAATATCGTGAGCATCACCGCCCGCACGCCGAACCGTGGTGTCAGCCTGAAACACTGGCAGCTCAAGCCGGTGAAATAATTCCCCTTTTCCCCTGATTCCCATGAGACTCCCTTTCGCCATGCCACGCATCATTCAGTTAGGTTTGCTGTGCTCAGCCACCACCTTGATTTCCCCCAAAGCACTGGCCCAGGAGGCCGCCGCTCCGCAAAACATCGCCGAGCTCGACAAAGCACTCACGGCCGCCAAGGAAGGAACATCGGATGCGCGCAAACGCCTTGCCGTGAAGCGTGTGGTGCGCGATGCGGAAAAAATGGCGGAGACGCTCGGCGAGTCGCCCGACCGCTTCCCGATTCTGGAATTCCTCTTCCGCGCCCGCAAGCAGCTCATCGCGCTGGATGACGATGCCGATCAACGCAAGGCGCTGCTCGATACCTGCCGCGAGCTGGTGAAAGCTCCCGACAAATACGCCGACCTCCGCCTCGAAGCCGACCTGCTCCTTTCCCAAGCCGAGATTGCCAAACAAGGTGCCAATGCCGAAGCCCGGGCGAAAGCACTGCGGCCGTTCGTCGATCGCTACGTCGACACACCCTCCGGCCCCAAGGTGCTGCGCATGGCCATGCTGATGGCGCTGGAACTCGGCGATAACAACCTGGTCAACGACTTGCAGGACATGATCGGAGAACGTTTCGCCGGCGACCTCGAAATGATTTCCTTCCAGCGCGACAAACTCGGCGGCCAGGTTTTCGGCGCGCCATTCATCGGCACATTTGAACGATCCGATGGAAAAACACTACGCTTTCCCATGGATGCGCTCGGACGCTCGACGATGTTGCTTTTCTGGTCCAAGGGCGACGCGAGTGAACAACTCATCAAAGGCCTCGCCACCGCCGCGAAGGACATGAAACAGGAGCTGAGCGGACGGCTGGAAATCATCAGCATCAATCTCGATGACCTTCCCGATGCCGGCGAATCCATCATTCGCGGTCATGGTGCCGACTGGCAGGCCCTGCGTCTGCCCGGCGGCAAAGAGAATCCCATTTACAAAGCCTACGTCCGATCGGATCCGCGTGTCCTCACCCTCAGCCCCACGGGATACGCCGCCTTGATCATGGAAGGCACGACGAGGCCAAAGGACAAAACCGACGGCGAGACGGACTATGCGCGTTATCTTGGTTCCTCACTCGCCCGCAGTTGGACAGAAGAACGCTACGTCGCCCATCTTTCCTCGCTGATGACGGGAGATTTCCTCATCTTCGATCCCGAGGGCGTCATCGATCCCACCCGTCCGCCCGAACTCAAGGCACTCGCCAAAGGAGAAGTGAAACCACTCACCCGCGCTGCCAACGCCGTGCCGGAAGAAACCCTGCGCGCCATCCAGGGTTGCTTCATCGCCCCGCCCCAGCGCTACCGCCTTTCCCATAGCGAGATCATCGCGAACTATGCCAAAGCCGTGGATCTCTCACGCAAGGCCATCACCGCGCACCCGCAAGCCCCCGATCTCTGGATCGTACGCAATCGACTCATCACCGCCTTGCTTGGCCTGTGGAAGACGGAAGCCAATCTCGCACATCTGCACGATGCCATCACCGAAGCGAAAACCGCCCTCGCGGCAGGCTATCCCGCCGGCTGCGACCTCGTCGCCCGCTTCTGCATCGCCCGCAGCGAACTGCGCGATCCCAAAGTAGCGTCCCGCGATATCCTGGACAAGTTCGTCAAAGAAAACGCCAACAGCGGTCCGGCACTCGCCGCGGCTGCCATGCTCGCCATCGATGTCGCGGATCGCAGGTTCTACGAAAACTGCCGCCAAGCCATCCTCAAGGACCACACCGAATCACCGATGATGTGGTTGTTCAGCTCGTTTCTGTTAGATCGACATCACGAATACTGGCTGTTCCAGGTCCCCTTCACCGCCGGTTGGTCCTTCGGTCGCAGGGAAGGTTACTTCATGACCCAGGGTCGGAGCGAACCCGCCCAACGCATGCTCAAAACCGAATTGCAAACCCTCGATGGCAAGCCGCTGCGCATTCCCGAAGACCTCGATAGCCCCTGGACCATCATCGTTTTCGCCCAACAGGGACCGTGGAGCAAAAAGCGCGAGGACATGCTTCCCGCCTCACCCGAGGGATTCATGAAGCAACTCACCGATTTCACCACCGCCCGCGGTCTGGGTGATGTGAAATTCTTCGTCGCCATGCTGACTGGCAGCGCCGAATCGATCCGCGCGGGATACGAAGGCAAAGAGCCGACATACCCGTTGCTCACCGTGCCGAACGGCATGAACAATCCGCTCATCCATCGCCTGGGCATCCAGTCCGAGGACAACCAGCTCAACAGCATCCTCATCGATCAAAAAGGACGCATCGCCCTGATGTCATCCGGTTTGGGACCGTCCAATCGCGGCAACTCCGCCACGCATATCAACGTCATTGCTGCTGAAGAAGAAACCTCTGTCGTGGCTCTGCTGGAAAAAGGTGACATCGCCGCGGCCCAGGAGAAAATTTTCCGCCTCGCACCGCCTTACGATCCGAATGCCGTGGACGCCAAAGGGAAACCTCTCAAGAAACCCACCTACAACATCGCCCATCTGCGCGCCAGAGCCCGGGTTTACATGGCTCTCAAGGACCTGGACAAAGCCCTCGCCGATGCGGAGGAAGTCGTGAAAGAGCAACTCAGCAAAGACGGCGGCATGAGCCTGCGCACCAAGGAACTCGACGCCTCCGAAGCCCTGCGCGATCAGATCAAGGCTCTCAAGTCACCGGCCAGTGAGTCAAAGTAAAACGGATCACGCCAACAGTTTCTGCAAATGCCGCGCCAACCCGGCACCGAGATCACTCACGCGCTTTGCCATCGAGGCATCTGTTAGCGTGCCGTCTTCCGCGAGCGCCGTGTGCACGGAGCCAATCGCGATTTGATCGGGCAAGACCGTGATGCCGATGTTTCCGAGAATCGCGCGCAGATGGACCAGCCCGCGCAGACCGCCGAACCCACCGGGCGATGCCGCACAGATCACCGCCGTTTTCCCAGCCAGTGCGGAAAGGGTTTTTCATCCGCGGAGTCCGCGCGCGATACCCAATCGATGGCATTTTTCAATGCCGCCGTGACGCTGCTGTTGTATTCGGGCGAGGCGATGATCAGACCGTCATGATCGGCAAACAGCTGCTTCAGGCGTTTCGCCATGGCAGGCTTGCCGGAAGTGGCTTCGAGGTCTTCATCGAACAGCGGCATCGGGAAATCGTGCAGCGAAATCACCGTGACTTCGGCGCCGGCGGCCTTGGCGCCAGCGGCCACCAGTGCGGCGAGTTTTTGATTGTAGGAGTCGCGGCGAAGACTGCCGCCCAGTGCCAGTATTTTGGGAGTGGCGCTCATATTATTTTGCGGATTGAATTACTATATTTATCGTAGATCGAACAAAAGTGCCTCGCTGTCGGCGTTGGCGTGGAACTGCCACGCCCCTGCCGATTCCGTGCTGATGGCATCCCCCGCTTGCACGGTCTTGCCATCCACTTCGATGCTGCCGCGAATGACCTGCAGCCACAGACCGCGATCCACACCGAGGAAGTGGTCGACCGTTTCGCCCGCTGGAAGACGCAGGCGATAGACATCGGCATCCTGGTGGATCGTCGCCGAGCCATCGCGCCCGTCGGCGGAGATCACCAGCACTTTGGTGGCGTTTTCCAACGCCGGATCCGGATGCCATTCGGTGTAGGAAGGGCTGAGGTTCGCCTGACGCGGCAAAATCCAGATTTGCAACAGGTGCGCTTCGGCATCGGCATTCGGATTGAACTCGCTGTGGGTCACGCCACTGCCCGCGCTCATCAGCTGGATCTGTCCGGGCGAGAGCACTCGGCCATTGCCCATGCTGTCCTTATGCTCCAGTTGCCCTTCCAGCAAATAGCTGAATATTTCCATGTTGCGGTGCGGATGGGTGCCGAATCCCCTACCGGGCGCGATGCGGTCCTGATTGATCACACGCAACGAGCGGAAACCCATGTGCCGCGGATCGTAGTAATCGGCGAAACTGAAGGTGTGCCAGGAATCCAGCCAACCGTGATTGGCATGGCCTCGTTCGTCTGCTTTTCTAACAATGGTTTTCATGAGATTGATTTTTCTGTGAACGACTCAAACTAGCGTCAATGTGGAAAAAGCGGAAATACCATTTTGCTTGCTTTGGCATACTTTTTAGGTATTGTCAAAATCCTTATGGAACTGCGCCATTTGCGTTACTTCATTGCCGTAGCGGAAGAGGAAAACGTCACCCGCGCGGCGGAGCGTCTGCACGTCTCACAGCCGCCCCTCAGCCGCCAAATCCACGATCTCGAAGAAGAGCTCGGCCTGCCATTATTTGATCGCACCGGGAAATCCCTGCAACTCAATGCCGCGGGCAAAGTCTTCCTCGTCGAGGCGCGCGCCGTGCTGGAGCGCGCCGCGCAAGCGTTGCAAACCGTGCAGGCGCTCTCGGACGATCACCAACAAGTCATCGATGTCGGCTACGCGCCGTCCTTATCCGTGCAGATCCTGCCGCAGATCCTGCGCGTCTTCGAACAAACACAACCGCTCGTGCGCGTGCGCCTGCACGACCTCTCCAGCGGCGAGATGCAGCAAGGCCTGCGCGATGGCTCCTTGCAAGCCGCGTTCCTCGCCCTGCCGCGAAAACCCCAGCGCGGCGATCTTTCCTACGCGAGGCTGCAAAGCCACCCCGTCTGCGTTGCCATGCCCGCCCATCATCCACTGGCGAAAAAACGCAAGATCACTCTCTCCGAATTATTCACCCACCGCCTCATCGGCTACAACCGGCAAGACTACGCCGAGTATCACCAATGGCTCGAAACCCTCAGCCGCCCCACGCAGAAAAAAGCCGTTCTCGCCGAAGAATATGACAGCATGACCAGCCTGATCACCGCCATCGAGAGCGGACGTGGCGTCGCCCTTGTTTCCAAAAGTCTCAGTTGCTTCAGCGGCCCGCGCCTGCAATACCGGCCTCTGTCCCCTGCCCCCGAGCCTTTTCACGTCGCCATCGCCTGGCGTGAAAAAGGCCTGAAAAAATCCACCCGCGCGCTCATTTCGGCCGCTCAGAGCGTGGCGGAGTAACGGTCCGTTAAACAAATACCCTGGTATTTCAAGTCTTGCGCCTTGTTTCCGTGAATCTAACGTCTTTCTCAATACTGCGCCATCCACTCCAGCATCTTTTTCCGATACTCGCCATTGTTGCGGGCGAGGGAGTCGCCGTGGCGACCACCGGGCACTTCGTAAAATGTCTTGCGGGGACGAGCGGCGGCGTAGAGCTCTTTCCCTTGCCATAAGGGCACGACTTCATCCGCCGTGCCGTGGATCATCAGCAGCGGGACGGGGAGTTTGCCGACCACGGACTTCGGCGAGAGCTCATCCGACACCAGATTCTTGCCGAAATTCCCCGCCATGATCGTCGCCATGCCTTCATAGGACGCAAACGTGCCATCCGTGATCACCGCACGCAATCCGGGAACCTTGGTGCGTGTGAGTGCCACGATCGACTTGGCACCCCCGACACTATGGGCGAAGGAATAAATTTTCCCGCCGGCGATGTCCTTGCGCGTCAGCGAGTAGGCAAAGGCCGCTTCGACGTCGCGGATCAGCCCCTCGCGCGAAGGCGCGCCACCGGACTTGCCGAACCCGCGATAGTCATACATCAACAACTGATAACCATTGCGCGGCAACCAGTCGGTGAAGGGCAGGTGATGCCCGATGGAACCCGCATTCCCATGAGAAAACACCACCGTGCCTTTCACAATCTGTCCCTTGGCCACAGGTAGGAACCAGCCATGAAGCTTGACCTGGTCGGAGGTGGAAAACGTGACGTTTTCGAACACAAGACCGCGCTCTTCCGGAGTGCCGGGCATGTCCTTGGTGGGGAAGTAGAACAACTTGTTTCCGCCATTCGGTCCCAACATCAATTGAGCCATGCGGGTCAACTGCCCGTCCTGATCTTTCTTCAGCGATTCCAACAGATTCGCCAGATCTGCGGGCATTTCCTGCGCCGTGAGCGGAAGTGTCAGAGCGAACAGGCAACGGAGGAGTAGCGATTTCATGGACGTGATTGTTGCCCTACCCAGACACCGGAAACGCTCTTTGTCAAGACGGCGATGCCGCTATCAGCCGACTGTCTCCCCTCTTCCTGTGAAACCCCGTGCGCCACGTAATCCATGCGGCAGCGCAGCAAACAACCCACGCCACCGTGACCTAACAAAATCTCACCCCATGCGCCGACTTCAATGGGAAGATCATGGCTGATGGCAAGGCGCACGGGCAGTTCACGGACGACATGGGGCAGCTCCTCGGAGATCACCAATTTTTTCTCATGGGTCCTGCTATTCATGACCACCCCACCGTAGCGAGTTCTCCCAAAACGCCTGGTGGAATCATGCCTATCGGATCACAGCGGCATCACTCATGATGGGATGAATCCGGAGCGCTGAGGTGGAAGGTTTTCACCGCTTTGTTTCTCAGGGAAATGGGCAGGGAGGGAAATAAGCCTCCGGCGATGAGGATCATCACCACCAGCGTGAGAGGCCAGCGCTCGCGCGGGAGGGCATCGGGGATCTCGATGACGTTTTTCGGCAATACTCCCAAAAAGAGAACGCTGTACAGCCGCATCAGATTGATCGCGTTGAGCGCCGTGGCGATCAGCAGAAACACACCCATCACAGGATGATGATCCTGCACGCCGTGAAACAGCAAATCTTCCGCGCAGTAGCCCAGAGTTCCGGGCAGGCCCACCAGCGCCAGGCCGGACAGCAAAAAGAATGTCGCGAGACGCGGGGCTCTGACCGCGAGTCCGAGGTGCGCCGTGGGGTCGGCCACATCGATGACACGCACTTCCAGTATCCGCACCACCGCGATCAACCCGGTGGATGCCAGGGCCACCACCATCCAGTGCAGCATGCCGCCCATGATTCCCGCGGAGTTCGAAGCCAGCAATCCCGATAGAATGAAACTCGCCTGGCTGATGCAGACAAGGCCCATCAGGCGGCGGGGTTTTTTCTCCGTCAATCCGCGCAGACTGGTGATCAGGGCGGTCACCAGGGCCAGCAGGCTCAATCCATACAGGACCTGGTGGGCGAAATCGGGCAAATGCGAGCTCTCGGCACGCGCCACCAACATGGCGCCGAGATGGGAATTGAAAAGCAGGGACTTGGGCAGCAGCGGACCGCTTTCAAACGCACGCAGCGTCCAAGAGTGCAGCGGAAACAAGCCCTTGCGCATCACCACCGCGAGGAGAAAAAACACCAGACTGCCACGGGAGATGGTGGACAAGCTCGCGACTTGTGACGCGTGCAGCAGAGCGGTGGCGATGGTCAGCATCAACGCGCTGGCGACGAGAGCGATGCTGGTATGCTTGCGGTCCTCACTCGGTCCGAACATGCCGGTCACAAAGGGGACGCAGGTCAGCCACCAACCCAGATTCAACGTCACCCAGTGGGCTGACGTGTAGACGAGTGTCGTGCCCGTCACCAACAGCAATATTCCCGACAGGGAGGAGCCCCTCACATCCCTGCGCGGCGCGAGGCATACGGAAATGATCGCCACCAGCGTGAACACCACCAGCGGCAGGCCATCAACGGTGTCCGTTTCCAACCACGGCAGAAGCGGATCAAGATAGATCTTTTCGTCCTGGCTTTGGATTTTCAGAAAGGCGGCCAAAAAGAGCAAAAGAGCCAGTCCGAGAAAACCAAGGGCGATGCGACGCGGAGAACGCAACTGAAACCGGGGTGCGCATGCGATGGCACCGGCGATCAACAGGAGCAAGCCGGAGGAGAGAAAGGGCAGGGAAAGATCGGAGAACATGATGAAAAAGCGTTAGATGGTTTCGCGTTTGGCCCGCACGGGGAGCTCCGGAGAAGAAGTGCCGGCACGCCGGGGCGTCTTGTTTTTGGAGGGGGAAAGTTCGATTTTTTCCACCAGTCTGACGATCAGGAACATGGGACGGATCAGCAAACGATCCCAGAGAGCGTCATGAAAGCCCCGGAACAGGGTGAAGCAGTAGAGGATGCGCTGCCAACGGTCCGGCACGATTCGATCGTAATGGGCACCGGTGGCACGCAGCTCGCCACCCGCGCCGGAATGCAGGCGGTGGTAGTCGCTGAGCATCGAGGGCGAGCGCAGAAACTGCATGGCACGCACGATCGCGTGGCCCATCACATGGATCAGGGCCAGAGTGTGCCATCCCAGGGAAATCTCGACGAAGATGATGCCCAGTTGCGTCTGCGAGGCATAGGCCAGCGAGGTTTTGGCATCCGAACTGCTGCGTTGCATCATCGTGTTGAGCACCGCGGTGGTGAGACCGATGAAACAGAGCAGACCCGTGGCAAGCGGCGATTGGCGAATGAGAGGCTCGGCCCGCAAGAGCAGATAGGGGCCGGCGTGCACGGAGATGGCTCCGTAGAAAATCGCACTGGACGGAGTGGGGCCCTCCATCGCACGCGCCAGCCATCCGCAAAACGGACCCTGTGCGGATTTGCCACTGGCCGCAAAGACGATCAGGATCGGAAAAATCGTCATCATTGCCGGACTGACACCCGCCACACCGGCGTCCAGCGCGATTTCCCGGAACCTCGCCCAGTCGGCCGCACCGAACCATTGATGTGCGAGAAACACCGAAACAAGAATGAACAGGTCCGCGACACGATAGGTGGCGAAAACGCGCAGGGCATTGCGCACGGGTTCCGGGCGATATTGGAAAAACGAAATCAACATCACCGATGTGATGCCCACCAGCTCCCAGCCGGCGATGAGCAAATCCAGCGAACTCGCCGTGAACACCAGAAGCGCGCCGAAGGAAAACAGCACCAGCAGCAGGAAAAAGCGCAGGAAGCCGGGATCGCGGTGGAGGTAAGTGATGCTGAATGAACCGACAATTCCGCTCAGAATGATGGTCAGCCCCGCAAACGGCATCGTGACGGCATCCCATTGGAACGCCATCGGATATTCATAGTGATCGAGCACGAACCACTGCCCCAGATGGATTTCGATCGAGTGATCGGCATCCTGATAGAGCATCCACGAGAGTGCGAGGAACGCCAGGAACATCAGGGAGTAGATCGTCTTGATCGTTCGCCCGATGCATTTTTCCCCCGCGCTGAATCCCAGCATCCAGGAGATTCCCAGCAGCAAAAAGGTCGCGAGCGGAAGCCCGAGAATGACAAAAAACAATGCGGTGGCATTCATAAAAATCGTTTCAGGCGGAGGTGAGAAGTTGCGGGCTGATGCGGGCCAGGGGCAGGTGTTCGCTCTTGCCGCGGTAGTAATCGATGGAGCTTTTTGCGATGGGCAGCGGTTCCTCGTCTCCGCTCAGTTCCTCCCACACGCCATTGCCGCGATAGACCTGGATACCGCCGTGATCGGGATCGATCGCCGCCAGACGGATCCAGCGGTTTTCCAGAAACTCCTTGAGCAAAGGATTGGCATGAATGACCGCCAGCACCCGCTCCGGCGTGGTTTCCACCACAAAAAGGATGCGCACCGGCTCGTGGATTTCCACGGTTTGCAGGGGCAGGCCCGTGCGCAGATCGCCTTGGTAGCCGTTCATCACGCCTAACAGACCGCTGATGTTGTGCGGAAGTTTGGTGCCGCAGCCATAGCGCTCGTTGTCCACCGTGCTGAAGTAGTATTCCAGATTGATGCCGCCACAAACGGGGATCACCGCGCCGAGCACGGCAGCGAGATAGCGGTCTTCCGGATCATTCTTGACATCGTAGCTCACGAGAAACGCCCGGCGGTCGAGGAACAGACCTTGCGTGGTGGAACGCCGTCCCACCACCGCCACCGCGTTGGTGCAGTGGCCATACTCCGGGCGGGGTTCGCCGAGGTGAACCGACCGTTCCTTGACATGACGCAGCGCGGCGCTGACCGAGCGATGGTTGTTGAAGGACTCGAAACGTCTGGTGCGCTCATGGGCCGCACGGGCGCGGGCTTCATCGAGTTTTCCGCGCAATTTCACCAGATCGGTCGCGTGCGAGGAGGGCATCAGATCGGTATCAAAGAGCTCGACATCATCGCTGCACGTATCGTGATAGCCGCCGATGAACCAGGTGTCTTCCGGCAGCATAATGCCGCGCTCGCGCAGCAAGGTCCGCACCTCAGACTTGTTCGCCATCAAAGCGAAGAGCCGGGCATTCGGCGCGCCGGATCTGCCACCGCAGGCACCGCAACAATAGGCGGAGACAAACGGATTGTTGAGGCTGCTGCTGCCATGCCCCAACACCACCACCAGGCGCGCGTGGCCTTTGGTCATGCCCATGGGGTGCAGCATGTTCGCCACACGATCCGCCATTTCCGCGATGCTGAAACCGGAGAGCAGCCCGGTGGTGGCGTGGCGCGACTCATCGTCATTCCGCATGAACTGCAGCTCGGTGCGCGGTTCCGGAAGAAAAAACGCATTCAGTTTCTCCATGATGCGCGCAAAACGCAGCGGGGCCAGAATGCGGAAGGCCATCGGAAACAGACTGAGAAATCCCAGGCACGCCGTGCTCACCGTGCCGCGCACCAAAGTCCTGCTGCCGATGCTGGCCGTGCGTGTGAGTTTCGCCCAAGTGCGGCGGGCCTTCTGGCGGACATGACCCAGGGAATGATCCTCCTCCACCGCAATCTCCGCCACCTGGTGGGCCGGCTTCACCACCACCGGACAAAGCGACACGCCGTGCGGATCATCGAGTCCGGTGTAATCCACCGCGCAGCCGAAAAATCCCGCGGCACCATAGGTTTCGATCAGCGGCTCCACCTCTTCCAGCGCGCGACGGATCGATTCCTCGCGTTCATCGATGCAGAACACCACCTGCGCCTCGAGTCGATCGGATTTCTCCACCACCGCCGGCATGGCGCAATGGCGCGACAGCGGAATGAGAATCCGGCGTTCGTGGCGCAGTTCATAAGCGAGATGCAGCAGCCTGCGGCGCTCCCATTCGTTGCACAACTCCAGTTCATGACAAAGTTCATCGAACTCCGTTTCGCTCAGACCCGCTAACAACTCGCTGTGATAGCCTAACAATTGGCAGGCATCGAACAAGCGGGCCTGGTGGGTGAGTGGATCGTGGTAGGCCATGGCACCGACCGGATGACTGCGCCACTCGGTGATCGAACCCGTCACGTTTTTCAGCACCACCGACGTGAGGATCAGGCGCACGGCAAGAAATTCCATCAAGGAGAACGAGGGACGTTCATGAGGAGCCAGCAACGGATCCACTTCCAGACAATGGATCATACCGGCCCATCCGGGCAGCGACAGCAGCTCCTGCCGGATCAGCGCCTCCCAGTCCTGCTCCGGCACGCCGAATCCGGCCAGAAGATCCAACACGATATCCTGCGCGCTTTGATCCGCAAGGCGCTCAAACTCACCGCGAATGCCGCGCAGAAGCACGGGCCAATCACTGAGCCAGGTGGAGGTGAACAAAGCGCGCGAGGCTCCGAGAAAACCGATTTCGCGATCCGGCATCGGCCAGTAGGCCAGACCTTGATCGAGGTAGGAACTCACCAAGCGCACCAGCACGGGATTGACCACTTCATCGAGAGCGATGCCGTGGCTTTCCTGAACGGTTTCCGCAGGGCGCGACGGCTGCTGCGGCGCAGCCACCGGCGCGACCTTGTATCGGCTGGTGCACACGGGCCACAAGCGATCTGGCTGGTCCGAGGCGAGGGCTCTGGCCGCGGTGGGAGGCAGGTCGTGGCGAAATTCCCTGAGGAAATTTCCCTCCTCGATCTGCCAGGTGAGATTGCCGTGATTGACCCTGCGCACACCGGGAATGAGCAACACACGGCGCAGCTCCCTGCGGGTCAGGCGCCCCCCTAACAGAACGGCATCCGGCTCGCGGGCCAGGACGGCATCGATGTCCTGATCGAGAATGCGTCCGTGTTGCCGATGCTCCTGATAGGTCTGCTCGGAAAGATACGGCTCCGCGTCAAAAATTTCCGCCGCCTTCACCACGGCTTGCTCGAACGGCATGTGTTGGAACGCATGCAAGGTGTTGTGATGGACAAACACACCGATCGGGCCTTGCGCGGGCAGGTAGTGGGTGGCATGCTCCAGCGCGTGGTGCAGCAACGCCGCCGGCGATTTCTGAGCCGCATGGTGCTCGCAAGCGCAAGCGGTGCCGTGGGAATGTTCGCTGTGGTTCATGGTGAGTGCGGGCATCGTAGCAAAACATCGGCTCAAATCCTATCCCCTCCGCAGGGTATATTCACACTGGTCGGGGGGGGGACCCCCTCGCAGGGGCTAAATTTACCCTGCGGAGGGGATGGTATTTTTCCCGCACGACCTGCTACTTTCAGCAGCGTTACGGAACATCATCCAACCACCATGTCATCACCAAACAACCTAACAAAACCGTCCGCAGGACCCACGCCCGTGGGAAACCTGAAGGGTATGAAGCAGAATCTGCGACAAGATATGCTATCGGGATTCCTCGTATTCCTGATCGCCTTGCCGCTGTGTCTGGGCATTTCCATCGCCTCGGGAGTCCCGCCCATCGCCGGGATCTTCACCGCCATCATCGGCGGCATGTTGACACCGTGGATCAGCAATTCGGAACTCACCATCAAAGGTCCCGCCGCTGGCATGATTGTCATCGTGCTCGGCTGCGTGCAGGAGCTGGGCTATGAAAAGGCTCTCGCCGTGGGAGTCGCCTCGGGGTTGATCCAGATCATCTTCGGCAAACTGAAGTGGGGCACGCTCGGTGAATTTTTCCCCGTGGCGGCAGTGCACGGCATGCTGGCGGCGATCGGCGTCATCATCATTTCCAAACAAATCCACGTCGCGCTCGGTGTCTCCGCCCATGCGAAAGAGCCGCTGGAGCTTCTCGCGGAGATCCCGCACAGCTTCGCCCACATGAATCCGGAAATCGCCCTCATCGGAGCCGTCGCCGTCTGCCTTTTGTTCGGCCGCCTGTTTTTCAAACACAAGCTCGTGCAGGCCATTCCTGGCCCCATGCTGGTGCTCATGGTGGCGACGCCCATGGCATTGTATTTCGGTATCAAAAACGAACATACCTATCATTTCCAGGGCCATGAGTATCAGGTCGGACCCAAGTATCTGGTATCGCTGCCGATGAACATGCTCAGCGGTATCAAGTTTCCGGATTTTTCCGCCATCACCTCGATGGCAAGCCTCAAGTGGTTGGTGATGTTCTCGCTGGTGGGCACGCTGGAGTCGCTGCTGAGCGCGAAGGCGGTGGATTTCCTCGATCCATGGCAGCGCCGCACCGATCTGAACCGCGATCTGTTTGCCGTAGGTGTGGCCAATACGCTCGTCTCTTTCATCGGCGGCATCCCGATGATCAGCGAGATCGTGCGCTCCAGCGCCAACCGCAACAACGGCGCGCGCACCCGATGGGCGAATTTCTGGCACGGCACTTTTCTTCTCGTCCTCGTGGCCTCGGTGCCATGGCTGATCAACAACATTCCCCTGGCCGCCCTGGCCGGCATGCTGGTGTTCACGGGATACAATCTGGCATCCCCCAAAGAATTCGTCCACATGTGGCACGTGGGCAAAGGGCAACTCCTCGTTTTCCTCGTCACGATGATCGCCACGCTGGCCACCGACCTTCTGATCGGCATCGCCGCGGGCATTCTGGTGAAGCTGATTCTTCATGCCATCGCAGGCACCTCGGTGGGCAACCTGTTCCGCCCTCAAGTGGCGATCAAGGAGACAGACGGCATTCCCGTGATGACCGTGTCCCAATCCGTGGTATTCAGCAACTGGCTGCCCCTGCGCAAGCGCATTCTGGCGATGAGCGAGCACATCACGGTGAAGATCGATTTGTCCGATGCGCATTTTGTCGATCATACCGTTTACAAAAAATTGCAGGAAATGGCACAAGACTGGAAACTCGAAAACCGCGAGCTGATCATCGAAGGTCTTGACGATCACACCCCTGTGTCACCGCACCCGGAAGCCGCCCGATTCAAACGCGTATAATCTTGGTTCTATGAAAAACTTACTCACTCTCATACTCATCGGCGCAAGCAGTCTTCCCTGTCTTGCAGACAAACAAGATTCCAATGGAAATTTGTGGCTCAATTATGTCGGAGACCATCCGATCGTAGGCTCACCTTGGGGCGTTCACCTGGAAGCGCAGGAGCGCCGCTCGGACCTGGGCGACGATCGCCAGCAACTGCTGTTGCGCCCGGGCCTGAACTACCAGCTTAACCCGAGCACGATGCTCTCCTTCGGCTACTGCCATGTGGAAAGCTACCCCTACGGCGACTACCCGGCGGCGAATGAATTTCCCGAACACCGGCTTTGGCAGCAGGTGTCTCACACGACGTCTTGGCTAGGTCTGGACTGGACGCATCGACTGCGTCTCGAGCAACGATGGATCGGTGAAATGGCACAGTTTGCCGGTGGCGACTGGAATACCGAGCACTGGCGCTACGAAAACCGCCTCCGCTACATGCTGCGCACCACCATCCCTCTAACAGCTTCCAAAAAAACCTACCTGGCTCTCTCCGATGAGGTGTTCTTCAATTTCGGCACCAATGTCGACGGCAATGACTTCGATCAAAACCGCGCCTTT
This sequence comes from Verrucomicrobiia bacterium, assembly GCA_947462875.1. GTDB lineage: Bacteria > Verrucomicrobiota > Verrucomicrobiia > Verrucomicrobiales > Akkermansiaceae > UBA956. Next base: position 191,740 of record CANHQJ010000002.1, on the reverse strand, counting down.
ATCGGCATCGGACACAAGATCAACGACGTCACCAAAGTGGAGCTGGGATTCATGGAGCAGACCATCCAGCGCCGTGGCGGCGGCATCTGGGAACAAAACCACACCGGGGTGCTGTGGCTGATGTCCAGCATCTCATTTTAGACGGAAACCGCAATTCATGGCTCTAACCTGGCGGCGGGACGCTTCGGCACTCTCGCCGTCAGGCGAAGACCATGCGGTTTGATGTTTTCCAGAATCACCGTTCCTCCACATTCCCTCGCGCGTGCCCTTATGCCGATGATCCCCAGACTGCTCGCGTTTTCCTGGCTTTGCAAAGGCAGCCCCACGCCGTTGTCCTCAATGCACAGGAGCAGATCGCCTTCGACCTGCAGCAGACTCACTTTGACAGCTGTTGCCTGGGAATGTCTTGCGATATTGGTAAGCGCCTCCTGCGCGATGCGGAACAAGTGCGTCTCCGTCTCAGGATGGATCCGCCCCGGAGCCGCACCATCAAAAACCACGAAAATGCGCGTGCGTTGACCGAAACGCTCGGTCAACCAGCGCAACCCGGCCTCCAGTCCGAAGTCATCGAGAATCACCGGACGCAACAACTGCGAAAGCTCGCGCACGTTGGCGATCGCTTCATCCACCAAATGCAGACAGTCATCCCGTTGCTCCTCCTTCATCAGTGACGGATGGGTGAGATTCGCCCGCACCGCCGCCAGTGACTGCCCCAGCTCATCGTGGAGTTCATGAGAAAACCGGCGCGCGGTGTCCTCCTGCGTCTGGAGCATGTGCCATGACACGCGATTCAATTCATCGCGCTGCCACTCGATCCGCTGGATGCTTTTCCTTACGATCATCACCGTGGAACCTGCAAACACAAAGGCGAGAAGAAAACAGGAACTCAACATGATCGTCGATTGATTGGTCAAATCATCGAGTTCCACACGCATCTGTTCATCCGTGGCCGCCCAGTCCTGGATGTTGATTTGGATCATGTCGTGAATCATTTTCACGACCCTGTCATGCAGCGCGAAGAGTTCATCCATCGCCTCTCCATCCACGGTATCCTGATCTTTCAGCACCATGGTCGCCTTTTCCGTAAAGCGGTTTGATGCTTCCGCCAAACGCTGCCACTCATCGGCTTGAGTCGAGTGAGCCGCCTCTCCCGCGAGTTGCCTGAGTGTCTGATCCGCGCGAACCAGATCCTGCCATCTCGCCTGTTTCTCGTCTCGATCCGCGTGATTCCGGATCCGGTGCAGCCCCAGCGAAAGGATGTCCTCTTGCGCCTGGACTTCATTCAAGAGTTGCGCATAGATCAAGTGATTCTTGACGGACATCATGGCACTGCGCCGGATTTGCTTGTCGCGCACGGCCACAAGCGCGGCAACCCCCAGAATGATCAAGACCAGACCGAATCCCGTAAGGATGATTCGTGTCACCACCCGTTGATTGGTATCGCCCAAGGTACGTGCCATAGTTGCTTTTGGTGAGAAAATTGATTCAATCGATCAGCCCGTTGCGCACGGCGAACCTGACAAGCTCGCCAATGCTGTGCAGGTTGAGTTTTTCCATGATTCTGCCGCGATGCGCCTCCACGGTGTATACGCTCAGATTGAGTGCGCTGGCGATTTCCTTGTTGGTTTTGCTCTCCGCGATCAGTTGCAGCACTTCGCGCTCGCGACTGGTGAGAAGATCGATGGGATTGGTGACGTGCTTGCGGTAGTCATCCAGCACCGTTTCACTCACCTCCGGACTCAAAAACCCTCTGCCCACGGCAACGGTTCTCACGGCCTTGAGAAAATCCTTGGGGCTGCTGTCCTTCAGCAGGTAGCCCTTGGCTCCCGCGCGGAGAATTTCGCGGACATACACGGAATCCTTGTGCATCGATAACGCCAACACCCGCGTTTTGGGCGAGACGGCCGCCAGGCGCCGCGTTGCCTCGATGCCATTGAGTTCCGGCATCGTAACATCCATCACGCAGACATCAGGTTTGAGTTTCTCCCCCACTTCCAAAGCCTCGCGTCCGTTTGATACTTCGGCGATCACCTCCATATCCCACTCGGCCGCAAGAATCATGCTAAATCCATGGCGCACCACAGCATGGTCGTCAGCCAGCATCACGCGGATTTTTTTGCTCTGCATGCGGGTGATGCTACTCTTCATTCCCCATGACTTCAAGGAACGCTTGCGCTTTAGAGAAAATATTGGTTGAATCCGAAAAATTCTGAAATACCCTTCCAAGACACGCCGTTACAGTCGTGAGTGGTAGCATCGATGATTGTCACCATAATTTCACCCTTACAGCCATATGAAACCCAAATGCCCTGGAAATCCTCTGGAACGCTATTCTTCCCGTCGTGAATTTTTCTACGTCGGCCTGCTCGGCGGGCTGGGACTTACCCTGCCCGGCTTCCTGCAACGCCAGGCGATGGGGGCGCAGAAATTTTACGAAACCAAGGAAGGCGTCGCCAAGAGCGTGATTCACATTTTCCTCCCTGGTGGGTTGGCGCATCAGGAATCGTTCGATCCGAAACCGCTGGCTCCTTCGGAGTATCGCGGGCCCTTTGGCGCGATCGACACCAAAATCCCCGGCGTGCAGTTCGGCCAGTTCCTGAAACACACCGCGCAGGTGGCGGACAAGATGACCATCATCCGCTCGATGACACACGGCGAGGCCGCCCACGAGCGCGGCACGCACAACATGTTCACGGGCTACCGCCCCTCTCCCGCCGTGGAATACCCGTCCATGGGCTCCGTCGTGTCGCACGAGCTCGGCACCCGCAACAACCTGCCCCCCTACGTCTGCATCCCGCAAGTGCCGAATGAATTTGCCAATTCCGGCTACCTCAGCTCCGCCTTCGGCCCCTTCGCCCTCGGTGCGGATCCTGCGCAAGGCGGCTTCAAGGTGCGTGACCTGAACCTGCCCGATGGCGTGAGCGATGAGCGCTTTCACCGCCGCCAAAAACTCCTCTACACCGTCGATCAACATTTCCGTAGTTTGGAAAAATCCGATGAGCTCGACTCGATGGACGCATTCTACCAGCATGCCTACAAATTGATCTCGTCCCAGCAAGCGCGCGAGGCCTTCAATCTCGAAGCCGAGCCCGCCAAACTCCGCGACTCCTACGGTCGCACCCAGGCCGGCCAGCGCATGATCCTGGCGCGCCGCCTCGTGGAGGCCGGTGTGCGATTTGTCTCCCTCACCGCCGGCGGATGGGACCATCATGACAACATCAAGGGCGGCATCGAGACCAACCTGCCGCCCACCGACCAGGCCATCGCCGCCTTGCTGCGCGACCTCGATGATCGTGGTTTGTTGGACTCGACGCTGGTGATGGTCACCTCGGAGTTCGGCCGCACGCCGAAGATCAATCCCACCGGTGGTCGCGATCACTGGCCGCGCGTGTTTTCCACCATGCTGGCCGGTGGCGGCGTGAAGCGCGGGCTGGTCTATGGCAGCTCGGACGCTCTGGGAGGAGAACCGGAAAACGACCCTGTCACCGTCGCCGACCTCGCCACCACCATTTACAATCAAATTGGCATCCAGGCCGACAAGGAACTGATGGCTCCGGGCAACCGTCCCATCGAGATCTGCGATGGCGGTCGGGTGATCGATGAGATTCTCGCCAAAAAAGCCTAACGAATCACGATCGTGAGACATTTTTTCCTGACTCTGGCACTGCTGATCTCCGGCACAGTACCGCTGTGGGGCTATTCGCCGCAGCTCGGCACCGTGATTCCACGCGGTTGGCAGCGCGGCACGGAGGTGGAAATGCATTTTCACGGCGAGCGCCTCACGGATACGCAGGAGGTGCTTTGTTACCAGCCGGGCATCACCTTCCGCGACTTCAAGGTCATCGATGCGAAACACATCACCGCCATTGCCACCATCGCGGCCGATGCCCCGCTGGGCGAGCACCAGTTCCGCCTGCGCGGGCCCGGTGGCATTTCCGAGATGCGCCTGTTTCTCGTCGGTCAGTTCCGCTGCGTTGATGAAGTGGAGCCGAACAACCAGTTCGATCAGCCGCAGCGGGTGGAGCTCAATACCACCGTGCATGGTGTCGCGAAACTCGAGGACGAGGATTATTTTGTCTGCCATCTCAAAAAAGGCCAACGCCTCACGGCGGAAGTGGAAGCGATCCGTCTCGGGCAGGAAATGTTCGATGCCTACGTCGCCATCCTCGATCCGCAGCGCTTCGAACTGAGCGGCCGCGACGACTCGCCGCTCTTGCGCACGGATTGTTATGCCTCCATCGTCGCCCCCGCCGATGGCGATTACCGGGTTGTCGTGCGCGAGGCTGCCTACGAGGGCAATGACAACTGCCGCTACCGCCTGCACATCTGCGGCGCTCCGCGTCCGGCCGTCATCTATCCGCCCGGCGGAAAGCCCGGCGAAACCATCGAGTTCACCTTCATCGGCGATCCTTCCGGACCGATCAAACAAAGCGTCACACTGCCTGCGGCGGGCCCGAATCCGTTCCCCGTGTTTGCCCAGGCCGATGGCCTCTCCGCTCCTTCTCCGAACTGGATCGCGCTCAGCCCCCTCGACTACGCCAACGAAGTCGAACCGAACTCGAACAGCAAGGAATCGACCCATCTGCCCGCCATCCCCTGCGCGGCGCATGGCATCATCGGGGAAAATGGCGACACCGATTGGTTCCGCTTCGAAGCGAAAAAAAACGAAGCGCTCGTGATCAAGGCGCGTGCCCTGGGACTGCGCTCGCCGCTCGACTCCGTGCTCAGCATCCGCGACACCACAGGGAAAAATCTCACCACCAATGACGACCAGGGCAATCTCGATAGCACCATCGCCTGGACCTGCCCGGCCGATGGCGAATATTTCCTGCGCATCCAGGACAAGCTGCGCAAGGGACAACCGGATTTCACCTACCGCATCGAGATCACCCGCAAGTCCGCCAGCATCGCCGCCGCCTTGCCCACCGTGGAGCGCGTGCAAACGCAAAAATGGAAAATGCTGACCGTCCCGCGCGGCAACCGCTACGCCAGCGTCGTGAATTTCACCCGCGAAAATGTCGGCTGCGCCCTCCAGCTCTACGCGGATTCCCTGCCCGCCGGCATGACACTCACCGCGCCTCCCGTGCCGAAGAATGCCACATCCTTTCCCATCCTCATCGAGGCCGCGGCAGACGCCCCCGTCGCAGGCGGACTCTATCGCATCGGCCTCAAGCCCACAGGCGAAGGAGCTCCGCCGAACCTCTTAGGCGCGTTGAACGAGCGCATCGAACACGTGGATATCAACAACCAGGGTTCCTACCACGGCACCTCCGTCGATCGCATCAGCATGGCGGTCACCGAGGAGGCCCCGCTGCGCATCGACCTGGAACAGCCCGCCATCCCCATCGTGAAAAACGGCATACTGCCGCTGCGCATCAAAGCCACGCGCCAGGCCGGCTACGATGAGGCCGTGAAGCTGCGTTTCCTCTGGATCCCGCCGGGCATAGGCGCGCCCGTCACCATCGATCTCGCCAAGGGCGCGAACGAAGCGATTTACGAAATCAACGCCAGTGCCGATGCCGCCACCGGACAGTGGCCCATCGTCATTCTCGCCGAGGCCCCCACGCCCAAAGGCCCCGTGCTCATCTCCTCCCAATTCGCTACCCTCACCGTCGCCGAGCCATTCCTCACCATGAACATCGAGCTCTGCGCCACCGAACAAAACAAACCCACGGGGCTGCTTTGCAAGATGGATGTCACCACGCCCTTCGAAGGCAACGCCACCGCCGAGCTCATGGGCCTGCCGCACGGCACCAAGGCCGCGCCCATGACATTCAACAAGGACACCAAGGAGCTGCTTTTCCAGGTGGCTGTCGCCGCCGATGCCACTGTTGGCAAACACCAGAATCTTTTCTGCAAAGTGCTCATTCCCCAGAACGGGCAAACCATCGTGCATCAGGTCGCCTACGGTGGCGTGCTGCGCATCGATGCCCCCACGGTAGCCGCCGCGCCCAAACCGGCAGCCCCCGCCGCCGAGGCCAAGCCCGCTCCCGCAGCACCTGCCGCGGCTCCCGCCGCCAAACCACTCAGCCGACTCGAACAACTCCGACAAAAACAACAAAACAACTGAATCCGATTATGAAAACCATCCTGCGCAGCGCTCTCGCCCTCATGCTCACCTCCACCCTCGCCTTGGCCGAAGGCTGGATGACCGATTGGGAAGCCGCCAAGGCCAAATCGAAAGCCGAGAACAAGCCCATCCTCATCAATTTCACCGGAACCGATTGGTGCGGCTGGTGCATCAAGATCGAAAAAGAAGTCTTCTCGAAAAAAGAATTCAAGGAGTATGCAGAAAAAAATCTCGTGCTCATGGAAGTCGATTTCCCCAAGAAAAAAGAGCAATCCCCTGAGCTGAAAAAACAGAACAAGGCGCTCGATAAGGAATTCGCCATCGAGGGTTACCCCACGGTCTATCTGCTCGATGCCGAAGGCAAAAAAATCAGCGAGGAAATCGGCTACCGCGAAGGCGGCCCCGAGGCCTACACCAAGCACCTGCAGGAGCTGATCGACAAAAACAAAAAGGCGGCGGTGAAATAAATCACGCGTTCATCAGCGCTTCGATTTGTTCGGCCTCGATGGGGATCTTGCCCATGAGGTCGAAGTTGCCGGTCTCGCCGATGACCACGTCGTTTTCCAGACGGATGCCCATGTTTTCCTCGCGGATGTAAATGCCCGGCTCGATGGTGAAGACCATGCCCACGCCGAACGGTTGATGCGGCGGGAAAACGTCGTGCACATCCAACCCGAGATGATGCGAGGTGCCGTGCATGAAGTATTTTTTCACCAGCGGTTTGTCCGGACCTTGTTTTTTCGCCTCCTTCATCTCGATCAATCCGAGATCCACCAGTTCCTTTTCCATCAACTCCAGCACCTGTTGCTGATAGAGCGCGGGCGTGTTGCCGGGGCGCAGAATTTGATTGGCACCACGCAAGACGCGCAATACGGCATCATACACGGCACGCTGCCGCTTGGTGAAGCGGCCATTGACGGGGATGGTGCGCGTGAGGTCGGAGGCCCAGCCGGCGTATTCGGCAGCCACGTCCAACAGAAGCATGTCACCATCCTGACAAACGGCTTCGTTGGTGATGTAGTGCAGCACGCAGGCGTTTTTGCCCGAACCGATGATGGGCTGATAGGCGAAACCGCGCGAACCGCGACGCACGAACTCATGCAGCAATTCCGCCTCCACTTCCCACTCGCCCACGCCCGGCTTGACGAACGATAACAAGCGGCGGAAGCCCGCCTCCGTGATATCGCAGGCATGCTGCATGATGGCGATTTCCTGCGGCTCCTTGATGATGCGGAGTTGGTGCATCAGCGGCGCGAGGCGCTCGTAGCGATGCAAGGGATAGCGTTGCTGGCATTTTTTGATGAAGCGGTCGTTCGCCGTTTCCACGATCAAGTGCGCACGCAGATACTCGTTGGTGGTGAGGAAGATGTTGTTCGCTTGCGGGATGAGCTGATGCAGCATCGGCTCGAATGAGGTGATCCACTCGATGCGTTCGATCCCCGTGGCCGCGCGCGCCTGTTCCTTGCTGAGTTTTTCGCCTTCCCAGATCGCGATGTGTTCGCTGGTCTCTTTGACAAACAAAATTTCGCGCTGCTTGGGATCTATCGCATCGGGGAACAAAACCAGTGCCGTTTCCTCCTGATCGACGCCGCAGAGATAGAACAAATCGGCATTCTGCTTGAAGGGCATAGAGCCATCGGCATTGGTCGGATAAACATCATTCGCCACCACGATCACGATGCTGTTAGGCGGCAGCAGGGCGCGGAGTTTTTCCCGGTTGCGGATGAAAAGTTGCGGATCAATGGCCTTGTAGCGCATGCCCGTGATCAAAACAAAGAGTCCCGCAAACTCCAATCACAATGTGTGTATCGCGGAAAATTATCCGCGCCAGCCGAGCTTCTGGCGCAGCGCTTCGTAGAAGGAACGGTTCTTGAGTCGCAGCAGGTGAAACGAGCGGCTCGACTTTTTCACCTGGATGCGGCTGCCCGCGAAGATTTGCACGATGTCCCGCCCGTCCACGGTAAAAAACATCGGCTCATCGGCCGAGCCCTCGGGAATGATTTCCACCTCGGCGGCGTCATCGATCACCAGCGAGCGATAACTCAACGAATGCGGACAGATCGGAGTGATCACAAACACCCGCGCATCCGGGCTGATGAGCGGGCCACCCGCTGAGAGATTGTAGGCCGTGGAGCCGGTGGGCGTGGTGACGATCAGGCCATCCGCGCGATAGTGATTGAGAATTTCGCCATTGATGCGTGCGCTCAGACTCACCAGCTTGCCGGTTTGTCCCCGTGCGAGCACCACTTCGTTCAAGGCGGCAAACTCCTGCCGCGAACCATCCGCATGCAGGATCACCGACTGCAACAAGGTCCGCTCGCTCGTGCGGTAGTCGCCGCTCAGCAGCGCATCGGCGAAGAGTTCCAGCTCATTTTCCGTGCAGCTCGTGAGAAAGCCCAGCGTGCCGATATTGATGCCCGCCACCGGCTTGTCCGTGCTGCCCAGTTTCTCCATCGCGGACAGCATCGTGCCATCTCCTCCCAGCACGGCGATGACATCGCTCTGCGCAGCGAGCTCCGAGGCATCGAAGGAATCCGTGGAGGAAATCAAGGAAGCCGCCGGATGATGCAGCAACACCTCGATCCCACGCGACCGCAACACATCCCGCAGCGCGGAAACGGCATCGCGTGCGTCCGCCTTGCGCTCATTCACCATGATACCGACTTTCACCCAGCCAGTATGCGATACTTTGCCCGCCGCCGCAACCGCCGAAGCAAAAATTTTCCCTGTCTCCGGGCCGGCACAAAAGCGACCTAACAAGTCTCGCTCAGTCCAGCTTGCACCAACGTGCCAGCAAGAAAAAAAGCCCCATGATCGCAGCCGCCAACAGCGCCCAGAGAGCGATCTGCCCCCATAGCTGCCATGTGCAAAATGGTTCCGTGGGAAACAGCCGGGTGGAACCCAGTAGCAGAAGAAACTGAATCGACTGCAACAGATACCACCTCATGCCGTGCCAGGCCTCAGGAAATCATCGCCTGATACGCGGCGGCATCCATCAGCTTCTCGACGGCGGCGGCATCCTTGACGCGCATCTTGAAAATCCAGCCTTTGCCATACGGATCGGTGTTCACAAGGGCGGGATCCGCTTCCACTTCCGGATTGCCTTCGATGATTTCTCCCGAGATCGGCGCATAGATGTCGCTGGCGGCTTTCACCGATTCGACAACGGCGGTCGGGTCACCCATGTCCACCTGACGGCCCACAGCGGGGAGCTCGACGAACACCACATCGGTGAGCTCGGCTTGCGCGTGATCGGTGATGCCAACCGTGGCCACATCGCCTTCGAGGCGCACCCATTCGTGGGAGTTATTGTATCGGAGATCGCTTGGAATGTTCATGTCTGAGAGGTTTATGCCTGTTTGGGGGCGGGTTTGTAAAATGGTTTTTTGACAACCTTGGCGGAAAACTTGCGACCGCGCACATCGATGTTCACCACGGTGCCGAGTTTGGTGAATTCCATGGGCAGGTATGCCATGCCGATTCCCGTCATCAGGCTCGGGGAAAGCACGCCACTGCACAGCTCGCCGATGACCTGGCCATCGGTGCTTTCCACCGCGTAGTGCGAGCGCGGCGGAGCGCCTTTTTCGAGATACTGCAGGCCCACCAGCTTGCGCGTGAGGCCGTTTTCCTTTTGTGCGATCAGCACATCGCGACCGATGAAGTCGCCCTTTTCGAGATCGACAAAAAATCCCAGACCCGCCTCGATCGGTGTCAGATCCTCCGAGAGATCGCTGCCATTGAGCGGATAGCCCATTTCCAGACGCAGGCTATCGCGCGCTCCCAGTCCGCAGGGTTTCGCCCCCGCTGCCACGAAGGCCTTCAGCCACGCCGGGCCATGGCTCGCGGCGCTGAAAAATTCATAGCCATCTTCGCCCGTATAGCCCGTGCGGCAGACCACCAGCTCTTGTCCTTCGTGCGTGAAGCGCAAAATGCCATTGCGCGGCGGCAAGGCCACGCCCGTGAACAATCGCGCGAACACCGCCGCTGCCAGCGGACCCTGCACCGCCAGACCGGCCCACAGATCACTTTCATTCGCCAGCGCCACATCCTCCGGCTGGTGTTGTGCCAGCCAGAAAAAATCCTGCTCGATGCGAGAGGCATTCACCACCGCAAAAAAACGATCCGCTGCCTCGCGATAGATGATGAGGTCATCGATCACGCCACCGCGCTCGTTCAGGAGAAAACTGTACTGCCCCTGGCCTGGTTGGAGTTTGGCCACATTGTTCGCCAGCATGCGGTTCAGCCACGCCTCCGCGCCCGCGCCGTTGATGACGATCTGTCCCATGTGCGAGATGTCAAAGATCCCCACCTGCTGCCGCACAGCAGCGTGTTCATCGAGGATGGAGGTGTATTGCACCGGCATGTACCACCCGCCGAATGGCACCATCTTGGCACCCAGTTCGACGTGTACTGACTCTAACGGGGTGTGAAGCAAATTGTCTGACATTTCGACGCAGAAAATGACACGCGTTGCCCTCTTGTCAATCCCCTTCCCGTCCGATAGCTTGTGCCGCACACTAAATTTTCATGAGCCATCCCTTTCCGTCCCGCTCCGGCGGCAACCGCACCTGGCGCGATGCCACGCACTACTACACCGTCACGATGATCCTCATGGGCGTGAGCATCATCGTCGCGGCCCTGAGCCAACTCGGCAGCAAAACGGAAAAAGTCGATGTGTTGTTTTTTTCCTCCCAGCACGAGCTGAAGGAAGTGATGTTCACGGAGGAGGAACTGGCAAACTGGCAGTCCATCCCGCAGGCGGAAATCCTCCTGCGCAATGCACAAATCGAGGAAATCCTTGAACACCCCGCACGCGATCTGCAAAAAGGCCAGGTCTGGCGCGCCGTCACGCCGATGTTTCTCCACTTCGGCATCATGCACATCGTTTTCAACATGATGTGGCTGTGGGACTTCGGGCGCGTGCTGGAAACCCGCTTCCGTTCGCTGCGATTCCTCGCGCTGGTGCTCTTCACCGCGATTCTCTCCAACACCGCGCAGGCCTTCGTCAGCGGCACCAATTTCGGCGGCATGTCCGGCGTGAACTACGGACTGTTCGGATTTCTGTTAGCCCGCTCGAAGCTCCATCCCGATCCCGGCTTTGTCATCAACCGCCAGACAGCGACCATGCTCCTGATCTGGCTTGTGGTGTGCTTTACCGGCCTGCTCGGTCCTGTCGCCAATACGGCACACGTCGTCGGCTTCGCCAGCGGCGGACTGGTGGGCATCGTCAATGCCCTGCAAGGCGGTGCCTGGGCCTTGCTCAAACGCAAAAGACAATTCCGCAGCGCGCTGCGCAAAAGCGATCACGCCCTGCACCAATGCGCCACCTGCTCCCGCACCGAACACGACGATCCCGACCTGGAATTCTACGTGCATCCGAACGACGGCAAAGAATACTGCCGCGATCACTTGCCGATGTGAGGAGTGATTTCACCGATCGCCCAGCCAATGAGCTGCAGGGGCTTGGAGGAATTCGCTGATGGGTATGCCTTGGCCGCCGACGAGGAGTTTTGCGGTCGGATGATATTCTTTGTCAAAGGCAGCTATGCCAGGCAAAGTCTGCTTGCGACCGCCGCTTTTCACCTCAATGGCGACCAGTGCATCGCCGCGCTGTAAGACAAAATCGACTTCCAGATTTTTCTCACGCCAATAGGTGACGGTGATACCGGTGCCTATACTCGTGTTGCAAAGATGTGCTCCCACCGCTGACTCGATCAAACGCCCCCACGCGTCCCCATCACCACGCCACGCATCTGGAGTGCGGCCGGACTGGGCAGTCATGAGCGCGGTATTCAGGACTTGTAGCTTCGGGCTGGAGGCTCGTTGACGCAATTGGTTGCCGGAAAATTTCTGCAATCCAGCAACCATGCCCGCGCCTTCGAGAAGTTGTAGGTAGTGTGCCAGAGTGACGGTATTTCCCGCATCTACGAGCTGACCTAACATTTTCTGATAGGCCAGAATTTGTCCGGAGTAGCAACAGGCGAGCTGAAACAGTCGGCGCAGCAATGCGGGCTTATCGACCCGGGTGAGCAGCAGGATGTCACGGGACAGCGTGGTTTCGATGAGCGAATCGTTGATATAGCTCCGCCAGCGCTCTGGATCATCCGCCAGAGGTGCCGCTCCCGGGTAAGCGCCATAAAGAAGAAATTTTTCCAGATCCCAACCGAAGCACTCACTCATTTCAGCGAAAGACCAGTGCGGAACGGGAATTGTTTCAAAGCGTCCCGCGAGACTTTCGGTAAGGCCGGACTGGATCAGTAGCGGCGAAGAACCTAACAATATGACTTTGAGAGGTGTAGCGCTGTGAGTATCCGCATCCCAGAGCAGTTTCACCACTTCCGTCCATCGGGCCGCTTTTTGGATTTCATCGATGATCAGCAGCGCGCCATCCGGGTGATTGCGAGCTTTCAGCCGGCCGAGATCCCACTGCTGCTCCAGCCAAGCTTGATCGCGAAGTGATGGTTCATCCGCCGACGCATAGTGCGATGGCAATCCGCAATCCGCCATCACTTGACGGACCAAAGTCGTCTTACCCACCTGCCTCGGACCAGCAAGAACCTGGACAAAACGCCTTGGCTCCCTCACGCGAGCAAGCAGCAACTGGTAGAGTTTGGAACGCTTCATATTTTTTACTCAAGACACTGAGTAAATTATATCAACGTAATGAGCAAGCTGAAAAATCGCAAAAATCCGCCCATGCCGATCTGGGCGAATAAGTGAACCCGTAAGCCCCCATGAGGCCAAAGCATTTCAGCCCTCTCAAAAATTCAGTGATTTCAGCGATATCACTGGTTAACAGGCGACAAATATCTAACGAGCTTGAAGCCGCCGGGACGGACGGCTCTCCCTGCCCTCCCATCAGCGCATCGCTGTGGTGCTCTTGCCGCCGCGCAGGCGCTGGATGTTGGCGTACATCTGGCGGCAATGCGGATGGTGAACGCGCTTGGAAAGCACCTCGGCACTGCGCTCGAGAGAGCCCCACTGCATGACCACGATTTCCACGTTGCGACGGCCCCAGGCATTCATCCAGTCGCGGCTGGGTTTGTAGATGTCGATCGTGCCGGTGCCGGTCAAGGCCGAGCCGTAATCGTCCACGACGTAGAGTTGCGATTCGCCTTTGATCTTGAACACGGTGCCCATCGGGTAAAAGGACCAGTCAGCGGCGGCCGAGCGAACGCGGTTGGTGAATTTCAGTGGCGTGCCGATCGCGCTGGCGGAGCCATACTGGATGTGGTCATCTTCCGAGCAGGTGTAGGCCGTGGTGCGGACCACGCGGTTTCTTTCGCCGAAGGTATACACCGGCATGTTGTGACGATCTTTCGGCTTCGACTGCGCGGCCGCCACCAGATGGGCCGATGGCGGAGCCGTCACGATGGACTGGGGCGCGCCGTAGTGGCCGTTAGGCTTGACGATCGTCAGTGAATTGGAAGAACAGTTCGAGAGAAGAAAGGCCACCATGAGGGCCGAACCGAAGGGAAAAAGAAAGTTTCGCATGTTTACAAATGTGTTGGGAGAAAAAACGCGCGTTTGTGACCGTACAAAAACGACTCCGAGCTACTACCGACCGAATTTGCAGGCGGCAAGGAAAAACGTTCCGAAATCGTCAAAAAATTTCGTTTTCCCGAAAGATCGTGACATTTTCCTGCGGTGAACACTCTCAGGAACGCCCGCTCAGGCCCGAAATCGTCTGGAAGATCGAGGTGAAGATCAGATACATCATGCTGCCGATCAGGCCGGCCATGATGACCAGAATCACCGGCGTCACCAGTGCCATCAGGCGCTGCATGTCCTTCGCCATCTCGCGGTCGTAGCGCTCGGCGGCGCGACGCAGGGAGATGTCGATTTTCCCCGTCTGCTCGCCGACCGCGACCATATCGATCAAGAGCGGCGGAAAGACCCCGGCGCGCGTCATGGCTTTGGTGAACGAGCGCCCGTCACCGACGAGTGCGATCACCTGATCGAGCTGCTTGCGCATGACCAGATTGCCCGTGGCATCGCGCGATAGCTCCAGCGATCGCAGCAAGGGCAGTCCGTTGCCCACGAGGTTGGCCATGGTTTCGAGAAACTGCACGTAAAAGCGACTGGAGATGAGCTTGCCGAAGAGTGGCATTTTCAATTTCATGCCGTCCCATGCGAATTTGTTCGCGGGATTGTCCTTCCATGCTTTGAAAAAGATCGCCGCCGCCACCAGCACCAGCGTGATCACATGCCACCATTCCTTGAGGAAATCCGAGGCACCGATCATGATCGCGGCACCCAGAGGCACTTTCGCACCCGGCGTGCTCTGGATCAGCGAGGTGAGCTGCGGAATCAGGGTCGTGACCAGAAGGATGGAAACGCCGATGCAAGAGAGCACCAAGAAAGCAGGATAAATCAGCGCGAGCACGAACTTCGATTGCAGCTCTTGCAGGGTCTTCAGGTAGTGCGCCTGGCGACGCAGGATGGTATCGAGGGCACCCGATGCTTCACCGGCGGCGGCGAGGCTGCAATAGAGTTGGTCGAATCCGGCACTGGTGCGGCGCAGGGCGTTCGAGAAATTCATGCCATCGCGCACGTCCTGGCGCAGGCGCTGGGCGATCGCTTTCAGGTTGCCGAGTTCTTGCCGACTCTCCATGGCCAGCAGGGCCGGTTCCAGCTGCAAGCCACCACCCAACATGTCGGAAAGCTCCTCGGTGAACATCACCACATCGGCGCGCTTCATTTTCAGCAAGCCTTCGCTTTTCTCGGTGGGCTTCGCCTTTTCGCCCTCAGCGGCACTGCTGCGAGAGGACGGGCGAGGCTGCGGCTTGGCCGCGGGCTTGGCGGCTTTCGCGGGCTTCGCCGATGCCGAATTCACGGCGGATGCTTCCTTGATGGAGACGGGTTGCAGGCCTTTGCGATCGAGCAAGCGCAGGGCCTCGGTGCGGTCGGTGGCATCGATATCGCCCTGACTGACCGCGCCCTTGCTGTTGAGTGCTTTGTAGGTAAAAACTGCCATGATCCCTGGTATTATGCGTCATCACCGCCGATGTCGGTAGCGGTGACGGAGATGATTTCTTCGATGGTAGTCTGCCCTTGCATGACCTTGTGCCAGCCGTAGATGCGCATCGGTATGTAGCCATCCTTGAGCGCCTGGGCACGGATTTCGGCTGCGGGAGCCTGATGGGTCACCATTTCCTGGATCGCAGGCGAAATGAGCGCCGCTTCATAAATCGCCAATCGACCGGAAAATCCCGTGTTCCGGCAGCGATCGCAGCCACGCGGGCTGTAGGCCTGGCCGGGGATGTCGTGTGGGATGCCGAATTCCTCGCGCATTTGCGGAGTCACCTCGCGCGGCACCTTGCAATGCGGGCAAAGGCGACGCACCAGACGCTGGGCGAGGAAAGCACGAACCGCCGCCGCTACCAGGAACGGCTCCACACCCATGTCGATCAAACGGCTCAAGCCGCCGAGCGCATCGTTGGTGTGCAGGGTGGAAAACACAAGGTGACCCGTGAGCGAGGCGCGGATCGCGATCTCGGCCGTTTCCAGGTCGCGAATCTCACCGATCATGACAATGTTCGGGTCGGCACGCAGGATGGAACGCAGGGCGGTGGCGAAAGTGAGACCGATCTCCGACTTCACCGCGATCTGCATCACGCCGGGCAGTTTGTTTTCCACCGGATCTTCCACGGTCACGATGCGGCGGTCCGGGTGGTTCACCTCGGTGAGGAAGCTGTAGAGGCTGGTCGATTTACCGGAACCCGTCGGTCCGGTGATGAGGATGATGCCGTTGGACAGGTGCAGCAGGGACTCGATGCGCTTGCGCACAAAGGGCTCCATGCCCAGCTTGTCGAGGCTGAATTTCTCCTGGTTGAGCAAACGCAGGGAGACACTCTCGCCCTCGACCGTGGGCACGGTGGCGACACGGACGTCGATGGTCTGCCCTTCGAACTGCAGGTTGATACGACCGTCCTGCGGCATGCGGCGCTCGGCGATGTCGAGACGCGCCATGATTTTCAAACGGGCGATCACCGAACTTTGCAAGGCCTTGATGTTTTCCGGCACGGTCACCTCGACCAGCTTGCCGTCGATGCGGTAACGGATGCGCAGGTTGGTGCTCAGCGGCTCCACGTGAATATCGGTGGCGCGCTGCTCCAGCGATTCGCGGATGATCTGGTTGACAAATTTCACCACGCTGGCCTCTTCATCGTCGTCCTTGTCGATGACGTTGGCCTCATCGTGCGATTCCAGTCGCTCGTAATCGAGGTCGCGGCCTTCGAGAATTTGTTCGAACGTGTCCGCACCCACACCATACAGGCGGCGCAGGGATTCGTGGATGCGACGGCGCGAAGCCATGCACCATTCGATGGGCACTTCCAGCGACTGCGAAGCGGCCTGGCGGGCGACGAGATTGAAGGGATCGAAAGTCGCGAGGCGAAGGCGTTTTTTCTCCCCTTCCTCGATGATGGCGATGGGCAGAAGGCGATGCCGCAAGGCGATACGCGGCCCACAAAGCTCGCGCAGCGGCAACGGGTGCTCCACCGCAGGAATGCTCTCCAGCCACTCCATGCCGATGTCGTTCGCCAGTTCGCGCAGGTATTTTTCCTCATCCACCACATTGGCATCGAGAATGTCATCCAAGGGCGAACGTTGCCGCAGCGACGAAGCCTCAATGACTTTTTCCAAATTTTCAATGTCCTCGCAACCGGAGCGGCGAGCGGGATCGATCAGTATTTCCATCATGGTGACAAGACTCTTCTCTTACAAAAACCGCGGTTTGGCAAACTTGTCTTGGAAAAGTTTTTGCCAGTCTGAGGAAAAATGGCATGCCCACTCATTCGCCAGGGGCAAATCGGCGACAAATGTCCTTGTCATCAGCGCCGGGCTTTGGTGGGTTGTGGCCGTAGGTCATGTCGTTTCTTCGTTTTGAAAACATCCGCAAATCGTACGGCTCGTTCCGGGCGGTGGATGATGTTTCCCTTTCGATCGAAAAAGGCCAGGTGTTTTCGCTGCTGGGGCCATCGGGCAGCGGCAAGACGACCCTGCTGCGCATGGCGGCGGGCTTTGACAAACCGGATCAGGGCCGGATTTTTTTGGATGGCATCGATATCACCGACCTGCCGCCCGAACGCCGCAAGGTCAATACGGTGTTTCAAAACTACGCGCTGTTCCCCCATCTCACGGTGCGCGAAAACATCGCCTTCGGCCTGAAAATCGCCGGGCACGACAAAAACACGATCCGTCGGGAAGTCGATCGCATGCTTGCGCTCGTCGATCTGGAAGCGCATGCGGACAAGGGCATCGGGGCCATTTCCGGCGGACAAAAGCAACGCGTCGCCATCGCCCGCGCGCTGGTGAACCGCCCGCAGGTGCTGTTGCTGGATGAGCCGCTCGCCGCGCTCGACCTGAAACTCCGCCAGCGCCTGCTGATGGAGCTGAACGCCATCCACGAGGAAGTCGGCATCACCTTCCTCTACGTCACGCACGATCAAAGCGAGGCCATTTCCATCTCGGATCAGATCGCGGTGATGAATCACGGCCGCATCCAGCAAATCGGCACGCCCACGCAAATTTACGAGACCCCGCACAATTCGTTTGTGGCCGCTTTCATCGGCGATACGAATTTTCTCAATGCCACTCTGGAGAGCTCGCTGGACCCGCATCACTCGCGCGCGCGGATCGATGCGGAAAGGTCCATCATCGTAAAACACGAGCGCCCGCTGCGCCCCGGCGACTCGGTGCACCTCTCGCTGCGCCCGGAAAAAATCCACCTCAGCCGCAGCGAACCGGAACCCGCGCCTGATCGCAATCGCGCGCAAGGCCTCATCGAGGACCGCATTTATTTCGGCTCACACACCCGCTACCGCGTGCGCTGCGGACCGCTGCTTCTCACCGCCGAAGTGCAGCACCAGAAGTTCAGCGCGTCCGATGCCTCCCTCGCCGAGGGCGATGCCGTGTGGGTGCATTGGCAGGCGGATGACAGTTTTCTGTTAGAATCCTACGATGCGCAGGACGAGGCTCTGCTCACCGAGCTGGACGAAGAACCCCACGACGCCGCGCCATGAAATCCCGGGAACTCCGCGCCTCACTTCCCAGCTTGTTGTGGCTTCTCGTCTTCGTCGCCATCCCCACCTTGCTGGTGTGTTACATCGCCTTCAAGCCCGCCACCAGCAATGGCGGCATCGCGGCGGGTTGGTCGCTCTCGGCATTCAAGACGCTGGCGGATCCCTTTTTCCCGACCATCATCGCTCGCACCGTCGTCATCGCGCTGATCACCACCGCCGCCTGTTTGCTGCTCGCGCTGCCCGTGGCCTGGACGATGGCACGCGCTTCGGCTTCGGCAAAGAACTGGCTGCTGCTGCTCGTCGTGGTGCCGTTTTGGACGAACTTTTTGATCCGCGTGTTCGCCTGGAAACAAATCCTCCATACCGAGGGTCCTCTCGCCATGCTGTTACGGAACATGCATCTGTTAGAAGCGAACGCCATGCTGCTCTATCACCCCGCCACCGTGATCGTGGTCAGCATTTACAGCTTCCTGCCCTTTGCGATCTTGCCGCTCTATGCCACCGCGGAAAAATTCGATTTCACCCTGCTGGATGCCGCCCGCGACCTCGGGGCCTCGCGTGCCCGCGCCCTGCGCCAGGTCTTTCTGCCCGGCATCCGCCGCGGCATCAGCACCGCCGCCATCGTGGTCTTCATCCCCATGCTCGGCTCCTATATCATCCCCGATCTCGTCGGTGGCAAGGAAAGTGAAATGATCGGCAATAAAATCGCCCAACGCAATTTCAACGACCGCAATCTCCCCCAAGCCGCCGCCATTTCCGCCGCACTCACGCTCGCGGTGCTGCTGCCCTTCGCCATTCGTCGGCGAACACGATCAGACTAGTTCGTCTCATCGGCCTGATCAGACTGATCGCATCATAGCAAAATTTTTACGAAAATAATTTGAATAAACTTTTCTCTATGACATCCTACCCATGACAATAAAAAAGGCGCACAAAATCGCAACCCCAGCGTAGCGGAACCACGCCTCCTCACTTACATTACCCACAATCAAGAAAGAACCAAGACCATGGGACTCGATAAAATCACACAGAAACTCCAGGAAGCTCTTCAGCAAGCGCAGCGACTCGCCTCAAAATCGAGCCATGCGGAACTCAAGAGCGCGCACGTGCTGCAAACCCTCTTGGAACAGGACGGCGGCATCCTGCTCCCCATCCTGCAAAAGGCCGGCGTCGATCTCGCCAAGCTGAAGGCCGCCGTGCGCGATAACCTCGCCGCCGAGCCCAAGGTGCAAGGCTCCACCTCGCAACCGCAGCTCAGCTACGGCCTGCGCGCGAACCTCGATGCCGCCGATGAAGCGCGCGAAGCTCTCGGCGATGATTTCCTCAGCGTCGAGCACTTTGTGTTAGGTGTGTTGAAGTCGGACTCCCCCGCTGGCAAGCTCCTGAAAACCGCCGGCCTCACCGAGGCAAAAGCACGCGAGGCGATCCAATCGGTGCGCGGCAGCCAAAAGGTCACCGACGAAAATCCCGAAGGAAAATACCAGACACTCGAAAAATACGGCACCGACCTCACCGCCCGCGCCCGCGAGGGCAAGATCGATCCCGTCATCGGCCGCGATAACGAAATCCGCCGCGTGATGCAGGTGCTCTCGCGCCGCACGAAAAACAACCCCGTGCTCATCGGCGAACCCGGCGTTGGCAAAACCGCCATCGTCGAAGGTCTCGCCCGCCGCATCGTTTCGGGCGACGTGCCGGACTCGATGAAAAACAAACGCATCATCGTCATGGATGTCGGCGGCATGCTCGCGGGCGCGAAGTATCGCGGCGAGTTCGAGGACCGCCTGAAAGCTTTCCTCAAGGAAGTCACCGAATCGGCAGGAGAAATCATTTTGTTCATCGATGAGCTGCATACCATCGTCGGCGCAGGAGCCAGCGAGGGCGCGGTCGATGCCTCGAATTTGCTCAAGCCGCAACTCGCCCGCGGCGAACTCTCCACCATCGGCGCGACCACGCTCGATGAGTATCGCAAGCACATCGAAAAAGACGCCGCACTCGAGCGCCGTTTCCAGCCCGTGCTCGTCGGCGAGCCCTCGGCGGAAGACACCATCGCCATCTTGCGCGGACTGAAGGAGCGCTACGAGGTGCACCACGGCGTGCGCATCCAGGATAGCGCCCTCGTCGCCGCCGCCACTCTCTCCGACCGCTACATTTCCGATCGTTTCCTGCCCGACAAGGCCGTGGACTTGATCGACGAGGCTGCATCTCGCTTGAAAATCGAGCTCGACTCCATGCCCACCGAGATCGACCAGATCGAGCGCCAGGTGCTGCAACTCGAAATGGAGAAAAAAGCGTTAGAGAAGGAGAAGGACAAGCCCTCCCTCGCCCGTTTGGAAAAAGTCAAAGAAGAGCAATCGAACCTCAAGGAGCAGAGCGCGGCCTTGATCACACAATGGCGCAATGAAAAAGCCGTCATCGATGAAGTGCGTGCCGCCCAGGAAAAAATCGAGTCGCTCAAAACCCAGGCCGAGCAAGCGCAGCGCATCGGCAACCTGACGCGTGCCTCGGAAATCACCTACGGCGAATTGCCGAACGTGCAGCGCGAGCTGGAAGCCGCGAAAGAAAAACTCACACAATACCAACTCAACGGCGGCATCCTCAAAGAGGAAGTCACGGAAGATGACATCGCCCGCGTCGTTTCGGCGTGGACGGGCATCCCCGTGAACCGCTTGCAAGAGGGCGAACGCACGAAACTGCTCACGATGGAAGCCCGCCTCGGCGACCGCGTGATCGGTCAGAAAAAAGCGATCACTGCTGTATCGAATGCCGTGCGCCGCGCGCGCTCGGGCTTGCAGGATGAGAACCGCCCCGTCGGCTCGTTCCTTTTCCTCGGCCCCACCGGCGTCGGCAAAACCGAGCTCTCGAAAGCCCTCGCGGAGTTCCTCTTCGATGACGAAAACGCGATGGTCCGCCTCGACATGTCAGAGTATATGGAAAAACACAGCGTCGCCCGCTTGATCGGCGCGCCTCCGGGATACGTCGGCTACGAAGAAGGCGGACAACTCAGCGAACGCGTGCGCCGCAAGCCCTACAGCGTGATCCTTTTCGATGAGATCGAAAAAGCGCACAGCGATGTCTTCAACGTCTTGCTGCAAGTGCTCGATGATGGCCGCATCACCGATGGCCAGGGCCGCACCGTGGACTTCCGCAACACCGTCATCATCCTGACCTCGAACATCGGCTCGCAATTCATCCTCCACGAGGAAAACGCCGAGCAACGCGAAGCCAAAGTGTTAGAAGCCCTGCGCGCGCATTTCCGCCCGGAGTTCTTGAACCGCATCGATGAAACGATCATCTTCGACCGCCTCGCCCGCGAGGAAATCACCAGCATCGTCGAGATCCAACTGACGCGCCTGCGCCAACGCCTTGCCAAACAAGGCCTGGCCCTCGCCCTCAGCAGCGAAGCCAAAGAATACCTCGCCACCCAAGGCTACGACCCGATCTACGGTGCCCGCCCGCTCAAACGCGCCATCCAACACCACCTGCTCGACCCCCTCAGCATGGCCGTGCTCGATGGCAAATTCAGCGAAGGCGACGTGATCGAAGTCGGCATGGAAAACAACGCGCTGACGTTCGTGAAATCGGCGTGACAGTGAAACGTGGCGGCGCCGCGAGACGGATCATTTCCGCTCTCGCGGCGCTCCGATTTTGATCCAGTGCTCCAGCGCTTCGATGCTGGAGGGGTGCAGCAAGGGGAGCGGATAGGGCGGCATGGTGCTGGTTTTCACGAGGCCGATCAGATGGCTCTTCGCCGGGTTTCCCGGCACGAGCTTTGTGGTGAGTGTTTCATACGTCGATAGATCATGCGGCGTGCCCGCTTGATGGCAGAGGATGCATTTTTGCTCGATGATGTGGCTGCGCACCCACGCGTAATCGATTTTTTCCTTGTCCCAGGGAATTTCCTCCGCGACCGGGCGCTTGACCACATCGCGTCCCGCTTTGCGATCGAAAAATCCGGTGACGACCTCGTAGGTGTTGCCGTTTTGCTCTTCCTCGCGCACGACCAGGGCATCGGGTTTTTCAGGCGCGGATGCCACCGCGCCGGGAAAATCGGCGCGCAGGCGGTTGATAGTGCAGTAGAGGTCCAGATCCAGCACATCACCCGAACGCGCCACGATACGGCCATGCAGCTGTGTGTACATCGCAGGGCGCAGATCCGGTATCTCGAAAAAAACGACGTGGGGATCTGACGGCAGCATGACGCGCGAAATGGTCAGGCGGTCGTGCCCGATTTCCTGCGGCGAACGCACGGAATAATCCGCCGAGCCGTAGGTCATGCGGTAATCGACGGTATTCCATTGTTGCGCGAAAAACTTCTTCGTTGGGAGAGAGGCGGCATCGATGGGTTGGGAAAACCGCACCAGGATGCCATTGCGATGCGCTTGCCAGCTCTGCGGCAGGAGCGACTGTTTCCCCGTGAATCTCAGGCGATGGAAACATCCTTCTTGCACCGCATAGTCGCCCCAGCCATCGAGCCCCACGCAGTAGATCTGGCCATCCGCGGGATTTTTCGCAAGCCGCATGGCTCCGCTGGCAAACTCACCTGGCAGTGCCTGCAGCGCGGCCTGCGGAGTGCCTTCGTTTTCATCGCGCAGAATCTGATACCAAGTGCCCGTGCCGAAGCTCAGGCCGATGATGGCATCGCCCAGGGGACCGAAGCGCGGCTCCTTGACAAACAGACGGCTGCCCGGCGAGCTATCGATGCCGCGCGGCAAATAGAGAATGCGCTTTTTTTTGCTGAGGGAGTGGGCGTTTTCCGGATGCATCGATTCGAAAATCGTGCAGGTGCCGTTGTAGTTCTCGCCCTCGGAGGAGTCCGAAAGCACCAGCCCATCCTTGCGCACGCCGATGCCCAGCGGATTGCGCGAGCCGCTGCCCACTTGCTTGATCTGGCTGCCATCGGCACTGATGGAAAAAATGCCTGCACCGCCATTGCGATAGAATGTCCCCTGTTGATCACGCCGCAGATCACCGCCGTTATCGGCACCCAGCGGAAGATCGACGCGGTTGAATGTTTCATATTCATCCGCCTCGCCATCTTGATTGTGATCATGGAGTTTCATGATCTGCTTGCGACAGCTCACAAAGGGCACACCCTCCACGACCACCAGCCCCAGAGGTAAATTCAGCCCCGAGGCATAGCGCCGCCATTTCACTTCGCGCAGGCCGCCGTCCAGGCCTTCCACACGCCACACATCCCCCACCATCGTGCAAACATAGGCGATGCCGTTTTGATCAAAATCGATGCCGCTCAGGGTCATTGGTTGCTGCCAGGGATTTTCGAACGGGATTTGTATGTCATCGATCTGATAGGCCGATGTGGCGGCGGCGGGATCGGCATGGATCACTCCCTTCGTGAGCAGCACCTGCGGGTAGCTCGGCTTTTTCTGCCGGACGGTGGCCATGGGATCGCGCGCTGGCAGTTCCCTGATGCGTGCGATTTCATCGGCTCCCTTGTTGCCTTTCCAGCTGCGCACTTCCAGCCATCCCTCGGCAGCCGCCGCGCCTAACAGAATTTTTTTGCTTGTGGCATCGAAGGTCATGGTCACGCCACCGCCCGTGGTGAGCACATGATGATGACCGCCTTCTTGCGCTGGTGTGACCATGACTCCTCCCGCGATCTCCTGATGCGTCCCGGCACCCGCGGGCGCGAAATGCAGTTCCGGCATCCCCTTTGCCAAAGCAAAACGCCGCACCATCACGAGGTCATCGCCTTTTCCATGCAGCGTGATTTGTTCGAAAAATTCGGCATTTCCCACCTGATGCGCAAACGCGACATCACCGGCACTCATGTGATAGCTGCGGCAGACGACCGCTTGCGGCCCCGCCGTCCACTCGCTGGCATTGGCCTGCATCCACTCATTTCCCGCAGCCTGCACGGAAAAACCCCAGCAGTCCACCGCCCCACGGAACGGCCCGGGCGGCGAGAGCAGTCGGGCATTCGTCAGCACTCTCCGCACACCGGGCAATCGCACATCATAAACGAGCACGGCTCCGTTTTGCGGGCATGTCAGGTACTGCAATCCATACTCACCGCGCGAGAGCATGGTCGGGAGTGTGGGAGGCGTCTGGCGTTTCAGCGCCTGGATCGAAGCCTCATTGGTCACGCCCCAATGCCCGCGCCGTCCGCCATCGAGACCGGTGAAGGGCAGCAGCAGTTCATCCTGGGGACTTGGCTGTTCCAGATGCCACTGCGCCTGGCGTTGGTAAAAATCATAGATGCGGTAACGGTTCACCTCGGCAGGGGCGAAACGATGCGATTCCCTGCCCAGCGCCGTGTGAGCAAAAGGAACATCCGCCAGATTTCCTCGCAGCGGTTTTTCATCGTAGGTCCCTTGAGCGAAAGCCACGCCGCTCATGAGTGCGATGATCAGCGATTGATACGTTGCGATTGTGGCGGACATCCCCGTCCTTCTACGCGACGTACGGGATGAACTTTGCAGAAGATCGCAGGATTCTGCTCCGCTCAGGGCCGACGCTGCAAGGCTACCATCGCATTGTGTCCGCCGAGTGACGCGGCGATTTTCCACACCGCACCGTCACAGGCCGTTTCCTGATCCGGCAGGGAAAACCGTGGCGGCGCATGAAGACCGGGGCGATTCGGCGGCAACAGACCGCGTTCGAGGCTATCGCAGAGGATCACCGTTTCCAGCAAAGAACCGGCGCCGATGCCGTGGCCGAGATAGGGCTTGAGCAAATGCAGGCTGGGAGTGGCGGCGGGAAATGCCTGCGCGAGGCACTGCGGTTCCGCCACCGCATGCGATGCCGTGCCTGTGGCATGCGGACAAAGCGCCGCCGGTTCGCCGAACATCGCACGGGCTTTTTCCAGCAAGGCGACCAATTGCCCGCTGGCGGGCGAGAGCGACAAGGGATCCATCGCATCGGAATTCGCCAAATAACCAAGCAGCCTCACGCCCGGCGATGCATCGTTTTTTTCCAAGGTCAGAGCAGCGGCGGCTTCGGCGGGAAAAATGCCTCCGGTATCGGGATGATACGGATCA
The DNA here is from genome assembly GCA_947462875.1 of Verrucomicrobiia bacterium. Lineage (GTDB taxonomy): Bacteria > Verrucomicrobiota > Verrucomicrobiia > Verrucomicrobiales > Akkermansiaceae > UBA956. The sequence goes on along the minus strand of CANHQJ010000002.1, from coordinate 166,646 downwards.
TTCATACCGTTTTTCGAGAGAATCCCGGCGGATTGGTAGCCATCGAGGATGACCTTCACCAGAGGCAGATCCACCGCCACGACCAGGGCCCGCTCGGCCATGCCGCATTGCAGGTGCATCGCCGCCATACCCAGCGCATCGAGGCCAGCCGAGCATCCGGTGGAAATGACCTGATAGGCACCGCGTATGCCCAGCGCTATGCTGACGGCCGCCGCCGCCTCGCCATGCATCGAGTTGCTGGCCTGCATGAGGGGGAATCCCCGACGCTTCGGCCACGGCTCCAGCCAGCCGGCGGCTCCCCCGCGCGAGGTGCCTAGCAGAATCACCGCATCGCGCGTTTCCTCGTCCGTCCACCCCGCGGCCGCCACCGCCTCGCGCGCTACATGCAGTGCCGCCATCGCCGCCGGCGACCACTTGCGATGCGTGAGCAGCGCACGATTTTGAATCCATGACGCAGGCAGTGTGGGGATCGAGCACTCCAGCAAGGTGCCCAATTCCCGAAATGAATCACGTCCTTCCCGCAACGCCTCGCGATGCCCGGAGACTGTTTCCCCGAGAGCGGATAGAGCGCCAAGACCGCGAATCAAATAAGACATAACGTGCGGAAGGGAATAGGTGACATCCCCGTCACAGTGTCAACTCAAACTCCACTGGCAGCGGAAAATGGCGCAAAATCAGCGCAAAATCCGGAGCGTGACGAATGTGTCACACACACATGATTCTGATTGTTGCACACCTGACCTATGCATTCCCGCCTCCGCACGCGGCATCGCCAACTGCACGTTTCACCCTTTTTGAATGAAGAAGATTTTCTCGCCCCTGCTGCTGATTTTGCCACGACTCGCCTTGTGGTTCACGGGCATGGTGCTTGCCCTTGCGGCAAACGCACAGGCATTCACCGGCAGCCTCGTGGAAGACTGGGGTTGGTTTCCCGAGCGCGCGGGCATCATCGCCGCGGAGTCATGGGGCATCAAGCCGCAATGGCAGGGCAAGACCCTCGTGGAATCCTATCAGGTACAGCGCACCATTGCCCGCCAGCCACTGCTCGTGCGCACCCGCATGGTGGCCGCCGAGCCGCCGCCCAATCTGCCGCCCCCCGTGCAAGTGCCAGTCGTGCCTGCGGGATTTTGCGAAATCATCGGCGAGGTGTCCGATGACAAACTGGAGCCCGTTCGCGGTGCGGCAGTCGAGATTCTCGGCACGGGAAAAACCGCCACCACCAATGCCGATGGTTCCTTTTCCTTTTCCGCCGTAGCCTCGGGAAATCTCACCCTGGAAGCATCCAAACTCGGCTACTCCAGCGGCACCCAATCCGCCACCGCCATGCCCGGCCAAAAACTGACCATCCGCCTGGTGCTCAAGGTCAAGGCCGCCGATGCCGCCGCGGAAGAAACCATGCTGGATGAGGAAACGGTGGTCGGTGAATACCAGGAAAACAATCAGGGCGACTTCAATCTGAACATCAACATGGATGCGCCCAAATTGACCGCCGTCATGGGTCGTGAAGAATTTACCAAAAACGCCGTATCGGATGCGGGCGAAGCCGTAGCCAAGGTATCCGGTGCCAATATTGTGGATGGCAAGTATGCCGTCGTGCGCGGACTCGCCGATCGCTATGTCACCACCACCTTCAACGGTGCTCAAATCGCCTCCTCCGATCCCTCGCGCAAGGCGGTGCAGCTCGACCTTTTCCCCACCACGGCCATCGAACAAATCAAGGTCGACAAGACCTATTCCCCGAATCTTCCGGGAGACTTCGGCGGTGGCGCGATCGATATCATTTCACGATCCATGCCACAGGAACGCCTGATTCAGTTCAACAGCCGCCTGAGTTACAATGATGCCTTGCAGAGCAAAACCCTTGTGCATCCGAATCGCGATCTGGGCATGTGGGGTGACATCGGCGATGACATGCCCGACGTGCTGGAAGAGAGCAACCCCGATGGCAGCGTCAAGTTTCTGGACAGCGGAAACACCCCCGCCCCCGAGTTGGGCGAACGCTGGCGCAAATTGGATGAATCTCAGAATTTCCTGCCAAAAGAAAGTGATAGCCAGCTGAACTATTCCCAATCGTTTGCCTACGGTGATGTCTTTGAATTGCCGCATCAAATGAAATTGGGCGTCATGACCGCCTTCAGCAGAGGCACTCTCGACACCTTCAACACCACTCCGGTCAACAACCAGGTTCGCAGCTTCCTTCGCGATGAATACAGCCGCAGCGCCGAGTGGACGGCCTATCTTTCCGCAGCCCTTCAAATCAACGAAAACCACACCCTCCAGGCCACTTACTTCAACAAGCACATCGCCCAGGATGACATTTTCCACACCACCCAGATTTTCGATGATGAGGAGAACCTGAACTACGGGGTCCATGTCCAGAACTCGAACGCGAATCCGCAGAATGTCTATGGACCGGACTACATCTACTACGGCGCCGCATGGGACATCTCGCCACTGGAACGCGATCTGCAAATCTATCAGTTCAAGGGCAGCCACCGCATGGATGAGCGCGGGCCCCGTCTTGATTGGGCCATCACGCGCAGCAGTGCGGTGGAGTCACGACCTCACAGCACGCACTTCGAGTACGGCGTTCTCGATTTCTCCTCCGCCGCGCTCGCCACTCAGATTGCGGCGGCAAACAAAATCCTCAATGAGAATGCCGTCATTCTCGCCGGCGAACTGGGTCTGGCCAATCCGCAAAGCTATACATGGGAGACCATTGAACAGCCTCTCGTCGATCTCGGTCTGGGCAGCCTGTATGAGGACATCGAGCGCGGCATTGCCGTGATCCCCGATGACAACCGTCCTCCCGTCAACACCTCGGACCACACCGCCTCCGGTTCCATTCCCGGCAAGCAGCGGATCTCTCGCCGCCTGGACCGCACCACCGAAGATAGCAGCCATCGCCAGATGAGCATGGGGGTGCCCTTTTATTTCGACGATGACGACGAGCGCTTCATCGAATTCGGCTTGGGCGCCTCTTCCCTAACAAAAGACCGCGTGGCCCGCGCCCGCGCCTATGATCTGGTGCTCAGCAGTTCCTCACCCACGGAACCCGGTTTCAACAATGGAGCCCTCTCAGGCCCCGGTGGCTTGGGAGAAGCCATCGCCAACAATCCGAATCTCATCCGTGACTATCTCAATGGCAATGTTTCAGGCAGTCCTTACTATCTGAATTTCCTGCAACAAAACGGATTGGAAAACATTTCCACCCGGCTCGACCAAACCGCCTACTTCGCCAATTTCCTCTTCCGCCATCATGAGACGTTTTTCAACGCGGGTGTGAGAATGGAGAAGGAAACGTACGACATTGACATCGCTCCCAATCCGCTCTCCGCGTTCACCGAAGAACAGATCATCGGCAACGGATGGGAAAACCGCGAACCTCAGGAGGCCATTCTCCCCGCCATCAGCGCCGGCACGTCCATTTTTGACAAACTGCTCAACTTCCAGGTGGCGTGGTCGCAAACCGTCGCACGCCCCACGTTCTGGGAATTCATTCCTTCGATCTCGCTGGATCAGACCACCGGACTGCAACGCCGGGGCAACAACATCCTGGGCCAAACGGACATCGATAACTTCGATCTCGCCATCACCTACAATCCCTCGGAAAACACCAGCCTGCGCGCCAGCTTCTTTCATAAAAACCTGGTGCGTCCGCTCGTCACCTTCGTCGAAAACGGCACCTTGCTGTATGCGGATTCCTATCGGGACAATCTCGCCAACACCCAGGAGGACTTCACCGCCAATCTCAACGGCATCGAACTGGAATACAGCATCACCGACCTCGGTCCTTTCAGCATCCGCAGCAACTTCACCTACATCGACGCCCAGTTGAATTACTTCTACGTGCAAAACGGCCAGACCACCGCCGTCACCAGCCAGCTGCCGTTCCAGCCATCGCATATCGCCAACATCAATCTCGGCTACGAATACGAACCGTGGAAACTCAACGCCAACCTGGTTTACAATTACAACGGCGAATATCCCACTGTTCTCAAGCTCACGCCCGAAGACTTCGAGGTCACGCGCAATGCCATCCACACCTTCGACCTGATCCTCGCCAAGGTGATCGATACCGAATACGTGCAATACACCCTGCGCGGCGGCGTGCGCAATCTTTTCAACGCGGTGGACACCTACACGCTCAACGACAAGGTTTTCGACAGCACCAATCTGGGGCGGAACTACTGGTGCGAGATCCAGCTCAACTTCTAACATATTCCACCAAGTGACAATTCTGTTTCACAGCAATCCACGACATTTGCCTTCCACTGATTCAGATTCCCGCCGTTGCCACCAGTTCAAGCAACACATGGCCCACAAAAACTAACGAAAAACATGAAAGCAAGAAACAACTTACTCATCGCAGCACTCATGACCCCGGCCCTCTACGCCGCGAACATCGATGTGATCGGCGACAGCAACTACAGCGAGAACAGCTTCGCCTCTCTCAACGGAGGAGTGGATGGCGGACTCGGCACCAACGTCCGCGTGCTGAAAGGCACCAACGTGACCTGGACCAAAAACAATGCCTACTTTCTCACCGACCGCCTTTTCATACCCCGTGGCGCCACGCTCACGATTGAGCCTGGAACGGTAATCTATTCCTCCACCAACGACAACGGCACGCCCTCGGTCCGCACCGATGACAAGGTGGGCTCGATTGTTGCCTGCCGTGGCGGCAGACTGATCGCCAACGGCACGGCGGCGGAACCCATCGTGTTCACCAGCGTGCGGGAGTGGGAGGCCTTGAACAGCGTCGATTCGGCTTTCGACCCCGATAGCGCGGTGGGACCCGCACCTACGACGGCGGACGGCGGCCTGTGGGGCGGCATCGTGCTCCTCGGTCAGGCGTTTATCTCCACCGTCAACAACACGGGCGTCAATGCGGGCACCAACCAAATCGAGGGATTCGCTCCTGCCGGCACGGCGAGTTACGAAGGCGATACCATTCCAGACGCCACGCAATACGGTGTCAGCACCAACTTTCCTCGCAATGACACCGACAGCAGCGGAGTAATTCGTTTTGTCTCGATCAGACACGGCGGTTACGAGTTTGAAACAGGCCGCGAGATCAACGGTCTGACTCTCGGCGGGGTGGGTTCTGGCACGGTCATCGAAAATGTCGAAGTTTTCGCCAACCAGGACGATGGCATCGAATTTTTCGGCGGACGCGTGAATACCAAAAACATGGTGATGGCGTTCAACCAGGACGATTCGTTCGACATCGATGAAGGATACCGCGGCATCAACCAGTTCTGGCTCTGCCTCCAGAATCCCGGTGATACCGACGGCGGTGGCGAGTGGGACGGCGTGAGCGGAACGAGCGCCGGCTACCCCACGATTGGCACCCTCAACAACGAACACCATGCCCGTCCTGTGATCCACAACGCGACCTTCATCGGAGCCGGTGCCGATAACACCGTCACCACGATTCCGACCCGCGTCAGCGGCAAGAACGTCAACACGGAAAAGGGCAACTACGCGATGATCATCGAGGATTACTTCAACGGCGAGATCTACAACTCCGTGTTCCACGATTTCTCCCATGGCCTGATGCGTTTGATCGATACGAACAGTATCGGCGCCGAGGCGAAATTCTCGCACAACACCATCGGCTCGATCGGAGTGAACAACGCCTCCACCACCACTGTCGGAACGAACACCACCGTGTTGGTTGGAAGCGGAGTGAGTGACGCCCGCACCAAAGGCTTCGCCCCCTACACCCTGACAGGCGTTGCCCAGAATAACAACAGCAGCGTCGGTGTGAGTCCCATGTTCACCTCTTACACCCGTAACACCAACAACGTGCTAACCGCACTGAATCCCGTGCCCGCCGCGGGGTCACCGTTGCTCACCAGCACCGTATTGGGTGGCGCTCCTGTGTATGCCCCTTATCGTGGCGCCTTCGGCACCTCGAACTGGGCCGCAGGCTGGACCAAGATCAGCCAACTTGGCTTGCTGCAGGGTTCCGCACCCAGCTCTGTGGTGGACGTGGACGGTGACGGCATCGATGACGTTCTGGAAGCAACATCCGACCTCGTCGCACTCGGCTTTAGCCCCACAGTGAACAACGTCACCAACCACGGCGGTGTTTCCGGCACCAGCTTGTTTGACTCGCTTTACACGCAGTCCAGCATCCAGAACCTGCGCGGCACCGGCATGATGATCGGTCCTGTGACTCCGGGCGGCAACGCGGTGCTGACATTGCCTCTGTTCAAGTCGGACAATTTGACGAACTGGACGCCAGCAGGCAATGCGACAGCCACTGTCGCAACACCTCCGGGCAAGCAGTTCTTCCGCGTTGATCTCAGCAATAACGCGCCGAATCCCTAATTTCCCCCAAGAGAAACCAAAAACAAATCAAAGGGTCGTCGGCCCACGCCGACGGCCCTTCCACACTTTCCGCACTATGACAGTTACGACACGCATCAAATTCCTAACTCTGACAACATCGTTGCTTTTCACCAACGCCACGATCTGTGAGGCTCAGAACGCTCATCCCCTTGACCAGTCGAAAGAGAACATGCGCCTGTGGCTGGAGACGGCGCAAAAACGTCAAGCGGAAGAAAATGCCTGGAAAACCGATCAAGAGATTCTTACCAACTACAAAGAAGGTCTCCTCGCGGAAAAGGCTGCCTACCAAAAGCAAATCGAAGAGGCGAAACAGCGCGCTCAGGCGGCTGACCAGCAATCGACCGACAAAATCAGCCAGCGCGATCAATTCATCGCGGCGGAAAAAGCATTGGCCGCGCACTTGCGCACCATGGAAGAGGAATTCGCCAAGCAGATCCCTTCTTTGCCCGCACCTCTCATCAAAATGTCCAAGATGGCCGTAGGCCTGGAAACGCTGAAAAAGAATCTATCGCTGCCCGCCGACCAACAGACCGATGATGTCGGCAAGCGTTCGGCGAATCTCACGGAAATGATCGCGGAAGTGGAGAAATTCCAACAGAACGTCACGGTTAGCAACGAGCTTCACAAGAATGCCGCCGGGCAGGAATTCAACATGCAGGTGGTTTATATCGGAATGGCCGCCGCGTATGCCGTCAATGAAGATGCCAGTTTCGCGCTGATCGGCAGTCCCCAGGCAAGCGGTTGGAAATTCACCGAGCGCAATGAGATCGCCGCCGATGTCAAAAAACTGATCGTCACCGCCACCACGGAAAAAGACACATCATTCACCACCCTGCCTGTTCCCACCCCTTGAAACCTTTACTTTTATCATTCATGAAACATTTGATCACTCACACGATTCTCTCCGCAGTTCTGGTGCCATTGGCATTCGCCGCGGAGTCAGACACGCTGACGGAATCCAAAAACCGTATCGAGCAAGCTGCCCAGGATCTGAACAAAACGGTGGCGCAAAACAGCGATCTGCGCCGTTTCACCTACAATGAAATCAACAAGCTCGACGATGAGGTCATCGCACTGACCAAGGAATTGCGAGCTCTGGAGCGCGACGAAGAGATGCGCACCATCAAGACGAAAACGCTGGAAAAGGAAGTGGATCAGCGCAAAGCACAGTTCACCTACGCATCGGGATTGCTCAATCAGTATTCGAAGGCCTTCATGACCCGCATCCATCCGGCGGAGTATCAGCAATACAAAGAGGAAGTGGCCAACATCGATCAAAGCGCGCTCAACGCCGTGAACGAGCCGGTGAAGGAAATCAACGAGCGCGTCAAAGTGCTGTCCCTTGGCATCAAACGCCTCGCCGATCTCGCTGGCGGACACACCTACACAGGCAAGGCTTTCGGATTCGCCGGAAGATCGATCGAAGGAAGTTTTCTGATCATGGGGCCATCGGTATTCTTCGCCGCCCAGGACAAGATCTCGGAGGGCATCTGCCCCATGTCCGACACCGGATCGGGCTACCCGGCCTTCGTTTCCATCAACAAGTCGGGCGGAGCGATCGCGCAGGTGATCGCCAGTGGCACCGGCATGCTGCCGATCGATGGCACCATGGGCAAAGCGATCACGGCAGAGATGAAACATCCGGGCGGTCAAAACAAAGCGCTCGAACACGTGATGCTCTTCGGCGATATCGCCAAGAACATGATGTTCGACGGCTGGATCGCGATCGCGATTTGTGTCGCCATGATCGGCGTCGGATGGACCGTTGCCGCACGCAAGATCCTCTATCTGAACAAGATCGAGAAAGGCAATCACGACTTCATGCGCGAGTGGCGCAAAATGGCCAACGACCTCACCACTCTCGAGCGCAATGCCGAGGCGCAGACCTTGACCGAAACGCCGGCGATGAAACGTTCGCCCTTTTATGAGATCTATCACATCGGTGCCGGAGAGATCACCGCTCGGGTGAGTTCCGTGAAGTCCGGCCACAAAGGACTCTCCGGACGTTCGATCCAGGCCGTTCGCGCCGCACTGGACGCCGGTCTTGTCAATCTCCAGCACAAGCTCACCAACGGTCTGGTGTATCTGACCATCAGCATCGCCGGTGGCCCCTATGTCGGCCTGCTGGGCACGGTGGTAGGCGTGATGATCACCTTCGCCATCATTTCCAAAGAGGGCGAGGTCAATGTGAACGCGATCGCGCCGGGTATCGCCTCGGCTCTGCTTGCCACCGTGGCGGGCCTGATCGTCGCGATCCCCGCACTCTTCGCCTACTCCTACCTGAACAACCGCATCAAGAACATCACATCGGAAGTGAAAGTGTTCATTGATGAGTTTGTTTCCAAAATGGCGGAGTTTTATCCTCAAGTCAACGAAGCCACCGCACCGAAGTTCAGCGATAGCGAGGACATCTGACATTTCCAACCAATCCTTATCATGGCCTCTGGAGACGATAAAAGTTTTGATGATATCAACGTCACACCGATGGTGGACCTGTATCTGGTGTTGCTGCTCATTTTCATCGTGATGACCGCGGCGGGAGTGAAGGGCGTGAAAGTCGATCTGCCCAAAGCGGGCAGCAAAGCGGCGGCAGACATCAGCGCACCGAAAATCCAGGCGATCACCATCGACTCGGAAGGCAAGATCACCTTGAACCTGACGCCCATGTCGCTGGAAGAACTGGAAAGCAAGATTTCCGGCATGGTGGCCGTGACACCCGACCTGCCCGTAGTGGTGCGCGGGGACAGCTCCACGCAATATCAGAAAATCATGGCCGTGGTGACGATGCTGGGAAAAAACGGGATCACCAAAATCGGTCTGGCAACCCAGCCTAACCAATAATCACGATTCATGAGGCAATTTTCCACCATATCCGATGACAAGCCCAAAAAGGTCAAGGCCATCCTTGTTCTTCTTGGTTTGGTGATCGCGGGAGGTGTGACGTCACTTTTCATCAATGGCTCGACAGTGGATGAGCAGGGCCAGGAGGAGGAATTCCAATTCGTGGAGTTCGCTCCTCCGCCACCCCCACCTCCGCCACCACCCGCGCCTGAAGAGCAGAAACCCGAACCCGAGGAATATGATGAACCTCTGGAGCCCGTGGAAATCCCCGAGGATGCGGATGTTTCACCCGACGAGCCCGTGAACGACCTGGGCCTTGACCTCGGCGAAATGGCCATGGGCGAGGGAGCGGGCGGCTTTGTGATGGATGTTCCGCGATTCGGCAGACGCGGCAGAGCCGGTGATTCCGAGGAAGACGATCTCATGGGCGATGGCGGCGACACCGAGCCCCCCGTGCCTACCCTCAAGGTGCAGCCGACGTATCCCAGCGCCTTGTTGCGCAAAAAAATAGGCGGCAAGGTGGTGGTATCCGCCACCGTCGATTCCTCAGGCGCTGTCACCAAGGTCAGCATCAAACAAAGCTCGGGCCAGGCGGAGCTAGACAAAGCGGTGGTCGCGGCCGTGCAAAAATGGAAATTCAAACCCGGTTCGCGCGACGGCAAACCCGTGCAGAGCAACTGTCTCATCCCTTACACATTCGAAGTTAAAAACAGCTGATTATGACAAAACACATCATTCTATCCTTGTTAGGCATCTGGGGGATTCATTCGTCCCTGGCAGAGGAGTCATTGATTGCTCCCGCGCCCTTGTTCCGCCAACCGGGTTTTGCCAAAGAGTTTGTCGGCAGTTACGGCATTCTCTCCGAGGTCGAGCCGGATGTCACCGATACCGAACAAAAGCTGTTGGGTCGCCTGCAAGCGTTGTTTGCGGAATCGAAATTCAAGGATGCGGAAAACCAACTGGTTCTCTACATCAAGGAAACCACCGCACCCACCGATCCGAATTTGCAACCGGGGGAAATCAGTCCGGCGCTCGTCTTCGTGTTGGGCAATCTCTATTTCCAATCGGAACGTCTCAATGAAGCCGAGCGTTCGTTCAAAGAGGCCATCCGCCGCTTTCCCAAGTTCCGCCGCACCTACACCAACCTCGGGTTTCTCTACACATCGCAAAACAAAATGGATGACGCCCTCGCCGCCTTCCAGAAATCGGTCGAGCTGGGAGAAAAATCCGCGCGTGTGATGGGCATGTTGGGCTATTGCTACATGTTCAAACAAAATGCCGTGGCGGCCGAGAACGCCTATCGACAGGCGTATTTGATCGACCCCAACTCGCGCGATTGGAAGCTGGGACTGGCGCAGACATTGCTCATGCAGGACAAGTATGAGGATGCGGCCAGCATGTTCGGCATCCTGATCAAGGAAAATTCCCAGGACCGCCAGTTGTGGATGCGTCAGACCAGCGCGTATCTCGCCATGGAAAAATTCGACGAGGCGATCATCAATCTGGAAATGATGCGCCTGCTTGGCCTGGCCGATGAGAAGAGCCTCGTTCTGTTGGGAAACATCTACATTGACCAAACGCAACCGCGGCTGGCGCTCGATGCCTTTGCGGATGCCATGAGCCGTGCCACGCAGTTTGATGTGGCACAGGCCTTGAAGTCGGCGAAAATCCTCAACGACAACGGCAATCCCAAGGAAGCAGGCGAGATGTTGCAAAAAATCCGCGCAAAGGCGGGTGACAAGATCACTCCCGCCGACCGACTGGCTCTGGATCTCACGGCAGTGAAAATCGCCCGTAACAACAACCAACCGGATGTGGTCGGCAGCATTCTCGCACGGTTGCTTCAAGACAATCCAACCAATCCCGATATTTTGTTAGAGACTGCCAGACACTACGATCAATGCGCGAAGATTGAGACGGACGAGGATAAAATCCGCAAGCACATCGGCGAGGCGAAAACCAATTACATGCTGGCCATGCAGCACGATGCCACGGCCTATGCCGCCAACCTCGGATACGGTCAGTTGCTGATTCGCGACAACCGCGCACTGGAGGCTCTTCCGTTCATCGAAAAAGCGCTTTCACTCAAGAAGACGGAGTCCCTCGAACAGTATGCCAGCCGTGTGCGCCGCGCTGCCGATCGCGAAAAAGCGCGTCTGGAACGTGAACAAGCCGAGCGCGCGAACGCTCAACCGCCGAAATAACTTTTACCCTAACACACCCACTTATGAAACTTCACTCTGTTGTCATGCTCTTTTCGCTGTCAGCCCCGCTGCTGGCCAACGAAGCGCTCGATATCCTCGAGGGCAAAAAAGACGCCGCCGCGGTCACGGTGCCGCCGCAGCCCGAGGATGCCCCCGTGCTGAGCGGTGCCATCGGAGCCACCGATGCCGAAGGCAAAAGCACCAAGCCCTACAAAGCCATGGTGCCGTCCGAATTCTCGGTCAAGTCCCATGAAATGTTCGACCCGATCTGGTCGCGCGCCTTGCTTTATCAAAATGAAAAAAATCCCTACGTGCAGGAATTTTCCCTCACCGGATTGTTCGAGGGCGCGGGTGCCTGGGGTTCGATCGATAACGATCTCAAGACCTCCCCCCTCAATCAAAACGTCAATGACATGCAAATGCGCCGCGCCCAACTCGGCGCCCGCATGAAGGCCTTTTACCGCACGGAAGTCACCGGCGTGGTCGAAATGGCCGGCCCCTCGCGCATGAACGGGATCCAGACGCTCAAGGCGCGCACGGAAATGACGGAAAACACCGGCGTGACTTTCGGCAAATTCCGCCCGCTCAGCACGATCGAAAACAACACGCCGGATGCGGAACTGCTCATCAGCGAACGCTCGCTGCTCTCGAACATGATCGCCCCCGCCGACAGCCTCGGCGTGATGTTCGATGCCACCAACAAAGGCTGGACCTATCAACTCGGTTGGTTCTCGGGTGATTTCAGCGATAACATCCCCGGCATCAAAAACGATGGATTGATCAATGCCGGCGTTTCCTACGAAAAGGTCGGCAAGGCGGAATCGGGCGCGCCGCTGCGCACGCGCTGGTATCTGAACTATGTCCACAATCTCGATCAGGACGGCAGCGACGTGTTACCGCGCCACCGCTATGCCGGTGCCACCGGCTACAGTGATCTCTACTCCACCGGCTTCAGCCTGCAACAGGACCGTTTCGGTTTCATCGGTGACTTCACCGTCGCCCGCGGTGACAACAACGCCTGGGGCCTCACGCTGATGCCCACCTACTGGATCATGCCCAGCACCATCCAGTTGGTCGCCCGGTATCACTATGCCGATACCGACAAACAGGATGCGATCTACGGTGGCTACGGTCCCGGCGCGGATCCGTTCTATCAGGGCGATAGTCCCATCGTCAGCGGCGATGAGTATCACTCGTTCTACCTCGGTGCCAATGTCCATCTTTATGAGAACCGCATGATCATCAGCAACGGCCTCGAGTACACGCTGTTCCGCGATGACCTCGATTCCGAAACGGACACCACCAGCCTGATGTGGCAAACGGGTGCCAAACTGAGCTTCTGAGTGCCGCTCTGGCACTCAGATGAGTGGAAAAACACGACGGATTACCGGCGCTCGAGAATCTCGACCTCGTAGCCATCCGGATCGGTGACGAAGGCCATTTTTTTCTCGTCGTTGAGGAATTTTTCGCGCCAGGCCGATGGCCAGATCTCGATGCCCGCCTTTTCGACCTGATCGCAGTAGGCGATGATATCGGGCACGCCGAGACAGGTGTGCATCAGATCCTCGGGGCAGGTGGCGGTGTAGTCGGGAGAATGGCACAGTTCCAGAAACACATCATTGCCCGGCAGTTCAAGAAAGGCCAACTGGTTGCCCTGCGGGGAAGCCTTGCGCACGCCTTCGGTGTAACCGAGTTTTTGGTAAAATGCGATCGATGCCTCGATGTCCTTGACGCGAATGCGGGTGTGTAAAAAACGAATCATGATCTCAGCCTAGCGCAGGATCTCCGACCACGCAAGCCCGGCAGCGCCGGAGAAAAAGGTGTTCTTATGAGCATTTATGATTGGCAAATGCCATGCTTTGTCCTCATGCTGTTTCCACACGATCGTGGACGCCTCTCTTCTACTTCCCGCCGGCAATTTGCTGGAGCAATCTTCCTTCCTCACGCCGAAGGAAATCGCGGCGTTCAAGACGATCGGTCTATCGACCTATGGAGACCTGCTCATGCACCTGCCGAAGCGCCACGAGGACAGGCGGCAGTTCGATGCCTTTCCCGTCATGCCCACCGCGCACGCCGTGTGCCTGCGCGGCATGGTGATCGATGCCCGCTCCATGCGTTTTTCGTCCTCCTACGCCGCCTATGAGGCGATCATTCTCAATGGCAGCGGCGGGGTTTTCGGCTCTAACAAAATCACCTGCCGTTGGTTCAACATGCCGTTTCTCTCGAAAATGCTCGCCGCGGGGCACGAGGTGATCGTTTACGGCAAGGTCAAGGATTTCAAAGGCAAGCTGGTCATCGATCACCCGGAGTTCGAAATCATCCGCGATGAAGGTGCGGAGTCCATCCACGTCGATCGCATCGTGCCGATCTATAAAAACGTGAGCGGCATCGCCCAGCGCCGCTTGCGCGAGATCCAGCACCTGCTGCTGCATCGCGTGAACCCCGCCAGCTTCGCTTTTCCTATCGATGTGAGTCCCGGTCGCGATCGTTTTGCGGATTTGCGCCTCGCCCATTTTCCCGAGGATCTCGCGGAAGCACAACAGGCGCGACGCCGTTTTGCGTTGGAAGAATTTTTCGCCCTGCAGCTCAATGTCGTCTGGCGGCGCGCAAGGCATTTCGATGTCGCGGGTCGTGTGTTAGGCCGCAAGACCACCTTGCTCAAGGCGTTTTACGAATCACTGCCCTTCGATCTCACGGGCGCTCAGAAGCGCTCGATCAAGGAAATCCTCGCCGACATGCGCAGCCCGCGCCCGATGAACCGCTTGCTGCAGGGCGATGTCGGCTCGGGAAAAACGTTCGTCGCCATGGCCGCCATGCTGCTCGCCATCGATTCCGGCTGCCAGGCCGCGCTGATGGCCCCCACGCAAATCCTCGCCGAGCAGCATTACCTCACGTTCCGGAAATGGCTCGCTCCGTTAGGCGTGCGCTTATCCCTGCGCACCGGGAACCGCGAGGAGCAATCCCACGCGCACGAGGAGGGCGATGCGCAAATCATCATCGGCACGCACGCGCTGCTCTACGATGCCAGCGCGTTTCCGGATCTCGGCTTTGTCGTCATCGATGAACAGCACAAGTTCGGTGTCTCGCAGCGCGCGCGCCTGATTTCCCACGGCGTGAAGCCCGATGTGCTCGTGATGACCGCCACACCCATCCCCCGCACGCTCACCCTCACGCTCTACGGCGATCTGGATGTCTCCGTGCTCGATGAGCGCCCGGCGAACCGTGGCAAAGTCATCACCGCCCTGCGCAAGGACCCGAAGATCACCGACATCACCGCTTTTCTCAAACAGCATCTCACCGAAGGCCGCCAAGCCTATCTCGTTTACCCGCTGGTCGAGGAATCGGAAACGGTGAAGGCGGAGTCCGCCACCGAAGCATTCGCCAAGTGGCAAAAGCGCCTCAAGCCGCACAGCACGGGCTTGCTGCACGGCAAAATGAGCGCGGAGGAAAAAGAACAAACCATGCAGGCCTTTCGCGCCGGGGAAATCCACGCCTTGGTCTCCACCACGGTGATCGAGGTAGGCGTCGATGTGCCGAATGCGAACATCATGATCATCCACCACGCCGAACGCTTCGGCCTCGCGCAGTTGCATCAGTTGCGCGGACGCATCGGCCGCGGCGAACACAAGTCCTACTGCATCCTACTCACCGATTCCAAAACGCCCGAGGCTTTGGAAAAACTCCAGGCTCTTGTCGATAGCCACGATGGTTTTGTCATCGCCGAAGTGGACCTGCGCCTGCGCGGTCCCGGCGATGTGTTAGGCACCGCCCAAAGCGGCATCGCCGACCTGAAATTCGCCGACTTCCTCGCCGACCCCACGCTGCTACGAGAAGCGCGCGCCCTCGCCGATGAAGTCATCGCCCGCGACCCTCACCTGGACCAACAACACGCCGCGCTGCGCCCCTGGATCTCCGAGGAACTCGCCCTACGCGAGCAACGCGATTGAAAGTGAAACTGCCACAAGTTTGCTCTTTCTTCCGCCTTGAATTCTTCCTACCCTCGAGCCGTGTCCGATCTTTCCCATACCTACGCCCTGATCCTCGCCGGTGGTTCCGGCACGCGTTTTTGGCCTCTCAGCCGTGACCATAAACCGAAACAACTGCTCGATCTTTTCGGCACCGGCACCTTGCTGGCGCAGACCATCGCCCGCCTTGACGGACTGGTACCGGTGGAAAACATCCTGATTCTCACCAATGAGAAACAGGTCGCCGCCGTGCGCGAGGTCGCCCCGCAGCTGCCGCTGGAAAACATCATCGCCGAGCCCGCGAAGCGCGACACGGCACCCGCCGTCGCTCTCGGCGTGGGCCTCATCGCCGCGCGCGATCCCGAGGCGATCATGATGGTGCTGCCCTCCGATCAGCTCATCACGAATACCGAAGCCTACCAATCCGTCATGCGCGATGCCCTCACCATCGCCGGCAAATGTGACGGCCTCATCACCATCGGCATCAAGCCCACCTGGCCCTGCCCGTCGTACGGCTACATCGAGCGCGGCGAGCGCGCCAGCATCACCGGTCTCGATTGCGAAAACCTGCCCTACGAAGTGAAACGCTTCCGCGAAAAACCGAGTGCGGATCTCGCCGAGCAGTTCCTCGCGCAGGGTGGATTCAGTTGGAACGCGGGCATGTTTGTCTGGTCCATCCCCGCCGTGATGGGCGAACTCACCCGCCAGACGCCGCAACTGGCGCACTTCATCTCGGAGCTCCGCCAATCGAAAGACGTCATGGCCACCATGGCCAAACAATTTCCGGCACTGACTCCGATCTCCATCGACTACGCCCTGATGGAAAAAGCCAAACGCGTGCTCAATCTGGAAGCCACCTTCGACTGGGACGATGTCGGTTCGTGGATCTCCATCGCGAAATATCTTCCCGTCCAGGGGAATCAGAACTCCACCAACAGCGAAATTTCCGAGATCGACTCGGAAAACAACATCGTCTTCAACGCCCGCAAGGGTTCCCGCATCGCCTTGTTGGGGGTCGATGACCTGATAGTGGTGCAGACCGATGACGCCCTGCTCATCGCCAACCGCCACCAGGCGGATGACATCAAAAAATTGTCCCCGCTGCTACCCGAACACCTCCTCTAACAGAAGTGAGCGATCCCTTTCCGCACCCGGCACTCGGCATCGACTTCGGCCTCGCCCGCATCGGCATCGCCGCCTCGGATCCGGTCGGCATCATGGCGCATCCGGTGGAAACGATCCATCTGGCAAAACAGGACGCCTTCGAGCGCATCGCCACCCTTATCGCCCAGCGCGGCATCAAGACCATCGTGGTGGGCCTGCCCTGCCATCTCGACGGGCGCGAGGGCGAATCCGCGCAAAAAGTCCGCCGTTTTGTCGGCCAACTGCAAGCGCAGCACCCGCAACTGCCCATCCATCTCATCGATGAGGCCTACACCACCGTCACCGCCGCCGCCAAGCTGCACGAGGCGGGGAAAAACACCAAGCGCCAGAAGGCGCTCATCGATCAGGCCGCCGCCGTCGAGATCCTCCAATCCTGGATGGAGCGGCATCCGGCCTGAAAATCTCCGTCCTTGAAATGCAACCGATTTCCGCACAAGCTCACCGCCATGCAGACCTATCTGGATTTGTTGCGTGATGTGTTGGAGAACGGCGAGTCGCGCCCCGACCGCACGGGCACGGGCACCATCGCGGTCTTTGGCCGCCAGGTGCGCTATGACTTGCGGCAGGGTTTTCCCTGCCTCACCACCAAAAAACTCCACCTGCGCTCCATCATCCACGAACTGCTGTGGTTTCTCCAGGGCAGCACCAACATCGCTTACCTCAAGGAAAATGGCGTCAGCATCTGGGACGAATGGGCGGATGAAAATGGCGACCTCGGCCCGGTGTACGGCCGGCAGTGGCGCTCGTGGGTTTGCCCCGATGGCCGCGTGGTCGATCAGATCGAGCAACTCATCCACAACCTCCAGCACAAACCCGATTCCCGCCGCCACATCGTCTCCGC
The DNA here is from genome assembly GCA_947462875.1 of Verrucomicrobiia bacterium. GTDB lineage: Bacteria > Verrucomicrobiota > Verrucomicrobiia > Verrucomicrobiales > Akkermansiaceae > UBA956. Next base: position 149,271 of record CANHQJ010000002.1, on the reverse strand, counting down.
GTGGAACGTGGCGGATGTCGATCACATGGCGCTCCCTCCCTGCCACTGCCTGTTTCAATTTTTTGTGCACGCTCCGAATGAAAATGGCATACGCGGTCTTTCCTGCCAGCTCTACCAGCGCAGTGCGGATCTTTTTCTCGGCGTGCCCTTCAACATCGCCTCCTATGCCTTGCTGACGATGATGATCGCGCAGGTTTGCGGCTACGAGGCACGCGATTTCGTCCACACCTTCGGCGACCTCCATCTCTATCAAAATCACATCGAGCAAACCAAACTCCAGCTCACCCGCGAGCCGCGCGCCTTGCCGCAGATGTGGATGGATCCGTCCATCAAACACATCCACGACTTCCGCTTCGAGCACTTCCGTCTCGACAACTACGATCCCCACCCCGCCATCAAGGCACCCATCTCCGTCTAAGCACCGTGAACACACACACCCTCATCGGCATCGTCGCCATGACCGCGGACCGCATCATCGGTCGCGATGGCACCTTGCCCTGGCACCTGCCCGATGACCTGGCGTTTTTCAAAAAAACCACCAGCGGCCACGCCATCGTCATGGGCCGAAAAACCTTCGACTCCATCGGCAGACCCCTGCCGAAGCGTCAGAACATTGTGCTCACCCGCGACCGCGGCTGGAGTCATCCCGGTGTGGAGGTGATCCACATGCCGGAAGATCTGGGCAAAGTCATCGCCCAGCCCGGCGAGGCCTACATCATCGGCGGTGCGGAAATTTACCAGGCATTCCTCCCCCACATGCATGCCCTGCTCATCACCCACGTCAAGGCGGACTATCCGGGCGATACGCGCTTTCCCGGTTATGAAACCGAATTTCCGAACGAGGAAATGATACTCGAACATCCGGAATTCACCGTAAAACGCCACACGCGTGTCTGATGGGAAATGTGTCCTGTCATGAATCAAATCGATCGCTCCCCGCCGAACAGCCAAATCTTTCTTGACGGGTATGACCACACCGTTAGACTGCGTGCGATATTATTACTGATAGCATCAGCAATGACCCGACGAGAGATCGTTACGTTTTCCCTTCGCTCGTGCATTGTCTGACACGCGCATTCCTTCTAACGAAATTTTATCATATCTTACCATGACAACACAGATTGCCTGTCCGAGTTGCGGCATTGAAATGACGATCGAACAATCGTCGGCAAGCGGAGTTTACGCTTGCCCATCCTGCGCCACGCATTTCCAAATCGAAGCACCGCAGGCCGCCCAGCCCGAGCCAGCTCCCCAGCCGCAACCTGCGCTCCGGAAGCCGATGCTGGCCACTCCTCCCCTCCATACGGGAGCGGTTCAGCCACAGGCGCCAAGCCTTTCGCGGCCTGGTCTGCCGAGCTACCAGCAACCATCCTTCGCCCCCAAACCATCGGACAAAACGATTCCGGTCATCATCGGCTCTCTCGCGGCGCTCAGCATCGTGTGCGTTACGCTGGTTGTCATGAACTCCAAGAAACCGGAACCGGTGCCGGCCGCGCCCCAGGTGGCAGCCAAGCCAACACAAACGGATGTTCGCAAAAGCATTGAGGAAAAAGCCCAGGAGATGCTTGATGCCAGCGCTCCCAGTGTGGAGCGCGCTGTCGAAAAAGCCAAAGAAGAACAGGCCGTATTCGAGGAAATGCAGGAAGAGCGCAGAACCATGCTCGCTGAAATGTATGCGGAGAAAATCTTCGATGGCGATGAAAAGCTCGGTTATCAAATGGTTCTGGCCATTGAAGAGGTGATGAAAATGATGCCCGAATCCGAGGATCAGGCGGAAAAATTGTTGCGCGAGGAAATGACGAAAAACCCGGCCCTCAAGCCCTTCATCGCCAAGCTCGACGAACTGCCAAACTCGAACAACAAAAAAGGGCCGATGGCTTTCTTGAGCCAATACAAGTCCTTTGGCACCGGATTTTTCATCGCGACGGATGGCTGGATCGTATCGAACCGGCACGTGGTGGGTACGGCCAATGAAGTGGACGTTCGCATGAGCGATGGCACCACGCATCGCGCCAAGGTCGTGAAGAAGTCGGACGATTTCGATTTGGCTCTGATCAAGGTGGAGGCAAAGGCCCCGCAATGCCTACCCGTTTCCAAAGGCACTACCGACATGGGGCTCGGGCGCGAGGTTTTCACCATCGGCTTTCCGAACCCCATGTTGCAGGGCATCGAGCCCAAGTACACGGATGGCAAAGTGAGTGCTACCGCGGGCCTGGGTGACGACAAGAATTACTACCAGGTTTCCGTTCCGGTCCAACCGGGCAACTCCGGCGGCGCGCTGGTGGACGCCGATACGGGTTGGGTCGTGGGAGTGATCACCTTGCGACTGGAAAACACCTCGGACGGCCGTTCGGCGCAGAACGTGAGTTACGCGATCAAGGGCTCCGCCCTTCATGGATTCGTGGAGGATTTCAGCAAGAGCGGATCCGAACGCATCAACATTGCCTCCACCAAACCCTCTTCTCCCAATGGCATCATTGAATTGGCAAAACACTCCGCTGTGCAAATTCTCGTGCCAAGGGATGACAAAGAGGACAAGGAGGATGAAGAGTAAACGCTGGCGACTCGAAAAAAGTGCTGTCAGGGAATCCGTGGCAAGCCCGGACAAACTACCGTTGCTTCGATTAGGACCTGGCGGGGTTCGCCTGCCGAACCTCCACAGCCCCTGACAGCGGCGAAAGCAAACACTGCGCACCCGCATCGCGCAATCATTATTTTCCAAAGAATGCGCTCAGGCGAATCATCACCCATCGACCACACACCCATGCAACTCGACGATTTCCTCACCATCGGTGCCCTCACTGCCTTGAAGCCCATGAGCTATGTCATGCGCATTGGCGTGGCGCTTGTCGCCTTCGGCGCGGCGATGAATGTGGAAAAAGTCATCGCCCGCGTGATCGGTCTGGTCTGGCTCATCATCACGGGTGCCATGCTGCTGCTGACGGGAATCACCCACGGAACAGCCGTGGACATCATCCTCGGCCTCGCCGCTCTCGGCGCGGCGGCATACTCATGGTGGCACACGCGCTACTAAACCGTCACGGCACCTCTCCGTGCCAAATCATCTGCCAGAGCACCTGCCACGATTCATCTCGAGTGCGGCGGAAAGTGGCGAACGGGGCGTGGGCCTCCGGCTTCGAGGCATCCACCACGATGCCCCAGAGCGGCGAAACGGCATCCGGCCGCATGGCATAGCGCAGATCTCCGAGCACTCCCGCCTGCTGCGGATGCCAGCCCAGCCAGCCATCCGAAAAATGCGCGAAACGCTCGATGTCTCGCGCCAATACGGAGCCGGGCGCGATCTCGCGCAGAACCGCGGGCTTGACCAGGGTCGCACGGCTTTCCCCTAACAACTTAACCTCCCCCGTGGCGCGAAAGCACAGCACATGCGCCTCACCCCGGCATTCATACAGCGCACGCCATACGATGATGTTGCCAAAGGACGGTTTCACCGTCAGTCGCCGTGCGTCATGGCCGCGCTCCACCGCCGCATCATTCGCCGCGATCAGAACCCTCACTTGTTGCAGGACACTGCAGCAAAGATAAAACATCGCCCACAACAAGGCAACCGCCGCCCACTTCCGCGCGCGGCGCTTGATCGCGAGGCACACCGGCAACAAGAGCGGCAGGGTGAAGAGCGGATCAATCACCGAGATGAGATCCCACGCCACCCGCGTATCCGCAAACGGCCAGTACCAGCGCGTGCCGTAGCTGGTCCACACATCGCAGAGCCCATGACTGAATGCCGCCATCACTCCGGCGAGCAGCAAGGCCTTGCCCGCATAGGCGCGCCCGCGCCAGCGCTGCCACAGCATCACCAGCCACGCCATCGCCGCGCCGATCACCGGGGCCATCAGCAGCGAGTGGGTGAAATGCCGGTGCATTTCCAGCGCAAACAGCGGGTCGCTCTCGGAACGCAAGAGGATATCGAGATCGGGAAATTCACCCGCGAGAAATCCCACCGCCGCCGCGTGCCTGACGCTCTCACGCGGCACCACGCACACCGCGACAGCCATGCCCAGGAGTCCGTGCGTTAGATTGTCCATATCCCCTCACTGCATCAGCGCAGCATTTGCTTGAGCTGTGTCTGGAAGGCGATGATGTCATCCTGATTCGGCCGATACCCCGAGGTATCGGGATCCAGGCCGAGGCGACCGGTTTCATCGACATACCAGAGCGCCTTTTCGCCATCGCTGAACACGACCTTGCCGCTGAACAGCATGCCGGGAATCACGATCTCATCACGGCTCACGCGCACGTCACCGGCGGTGGCATCCGCGTCCTCACCGGGGACGGGCTGTTCTTTTTCAGGCTCCTCCTTGACCTCGGTCTTCAGCGTGATGCCCAGATCGAGGATCAGAAAACGCGTGTCCATGTAGGTGACGCGGATCTGCCACTCGTCATTCATGCGCTTCTGGATCTCGGCCATTTGCGCGCCGTCTTCGGCCCACTGGCGTATGGCATTTTTCTGGTCTTCGCTGAGTTGGCTGGTGGAGAACATCGGACTCATCAAAGCGCACCACAGCGCAATGCCAAGCCTAAAGAATTTTTTCCTTCACACGCCCAGCAAGCGCCGGTCCGCCGCCTCCAACTCCCGCCACTGCCCCGGCGCCAGCTCGCCTAACAGAAATCCACCGATCGCCACCCGCACCAGCCGCAAGGTGGGCAGGCCCACCGCTGCGGTCATGCGACGGACCTGGCGGTTTTTCCCCTCGGTCAAGGTCAGCTCGATCCACGCCGTGGGAATCGCCGCGCGATAGCGGATGGGTGGCGTGCGCGGCGGAAGGTCCGGCTCGCCCGGCAAACACCGCGCCTTCGCCTTGGCGACACGATGCCCTTGAATCACCAGCGTACCATCGCTCAAGCGCCGCAAGGAAGCCTCATCCGGAGTGCCCTCCACCTGCGCCCAGTAGGTGCGCGGGTGCTCATGACGCGGGTTCAGCAAGCGATCCACCAGCGGCTTTTCATCGCTCAACAACAACAGGCCCTCGGAATCGCGATCGAGCCGGCCGATGGCATACACGTCCTTGGGCAGGGAAAAATCCGCCAAGGTGCGATGCTCCGGCAGCTCGCGCGTGAATTGCGAGAGCACATCGAAGGGCTTGTGAAACGCGATCAGCACGATACCGCGATCAGGATTCCGGAGTTTCCTCTTTCTTCGGCCACACCAGCGAAGCCACCACCGAGAGCACCAAGGCGCCCAGCACCACACCCAACGAGATGTTCACCATGGACTGATGGAACTCATGATTGAGATAACGCTGGACCAGCGAGTAGAAACCCGCCTCGGCAGGCCCCTCATGCAGTTTCATCACGCCCGCCGCAGCCAGCGGCAGGAGCATTTTCACCCCGATGAAACTCAGGATGAAGGCCAGTCCGATTTTCAGGTAGTGGAAGCGGTCCGCGAGGTCCGCGAGCAAAAAGAAAAACGTACGCAAGCCGAGAATCGCAAAAATGTTCGAGGTATAGACGATGAATTTGTCCGTCGTGATGCCGAAGATCGCCGGGATCGAGTCCACGGCAAACATCACATCGGAAAGCTCCACCACGATCAGCACCAGCAACAACAAGGTGCCCGTGCGTTTGCCATCCTTGATCACCGTGAACTGGCTGCCATCGTAGTGCTTCGAGATGCGCACGAAGCGCGTGATGAATGTCACCAGGCGGCTCTCCTCCGGATTGAACCCATCATCGTCACTGCCGAACATTTTCACACCGGTCCACAGCAGGAACGCGCCGAAGACATAGAGAATCCAGTGGAAGCGCTCGACCAGTTCCGCACCGGTGAAGATCATGATCATGCGCATCGCCAGCGCCCCCATGATGCCCCAGAACAGCACGCGGTGCTGGTATTTTTTCGGCACCTTGAAGTAGCTGAAAATCAGCAGGAAGACAAACAGATTGTCCACCGATAGCGAGAGCTCGATCAGATAGCCCGTCAGGAATTCCTTCGCTTTGAAAAATCCCATCTCCGAGCCATTCGCATGCGTCACCGCGCCATACACGAAGCCGTTGAACAGCAGCGCCAGCGAAATCCACACGCCGCTCCACAGCAAGGTCTCACGCCGCGAAGGCGCGTGAGCCCGGCGATTGGCAATGCCGAGATCGACGAACAAGGCCAGAAACACGACCACAAAAAAGGTGACCCAACACCAAACGGGATAATGCACAGTGTGAACAGTCATAAGCTCGCGGCGATTCAATGGCGAATGCGCGCTTTGGTAAAGGACGAATCACGCGCGCGTCAGGATTCTTCTCCCTCGCGCCGCATTTCCTCCAGCGTATCGGATACATCCGCCAGCGAATCCCACAGATCCGTCACCACATACATCGGCGCATGCGCCCGCACCGCCAGCGCGATGCAATCGCTGGGCCGCGCATCCAGCTCGACGATCTTTTTTTCCTGAATCTCATTCTCCACCTGGAAAATCACCCGCGCGAAATACACCTCGTCCTTCATGCTGACGATCACCACCCGCTGCAAACGCGCGCCGAAGGCCTCCAGGCTCATCAGAAACAAATCATGCGTCAGCGGCCGCTCCGGCTTCTGCCCCGCCAGCACGGCATTGATCGATGCGCCGATCGCGGGATCGATGAAAAACGAAATCACCTTGTGCCCGTCGCCCAAAAAAACGGCACACCCCGCCTGCGTCGGCATCAGGGCGATCGGCTCCACTCGGGTCAGGTCAGGCATGCTTGGCACCCTACACCATCCGCCAATGCCATACAAGCCGAATCGCGCCGCTGCAATCCCAGCGCCGAGTCATGTCCTAGCGAAACATCATCTCACTTCTCTTCCCCGGAGATTTGCGATGCGGGAAAGCGTTTCATGGCAGCGAGGATGCGTTCAAGATCTTCCTTTCGCTCTCGGTCCGACTTCAATTCTCCCCACTTCTTTTCCGCCTTCACCTTCAAGCGCTCTTCCAGCTTGCCTACCGTGGCTTCATCGACATGCCTGCTACAGCATAAGGTCTGATCGCCATTGTCACAAAACCCGTGGAACCAAAACAATCCAAGCGATTGGCGATATCCCTTGATGTGGGCGATGCTACGTTCACTCAGACCGTCGCGTTGTAACATAGCCCGAAGCGCGCGGAGATTTTTCTCAGTAAGTCTTACGTGAAAGACCGAAGGAAGAGGGCTTAGCATATCAGGAAAAAGCGTGGTACGGTAGCGAGATCGCATCCGCCAGAATCGAAAACGCCGCCATACTGAGGGCGATACAACTTCGATGAATAGATTGCAATCCTCCCCGCAAAACACTTGGAGGGCATCGAGCAAAAGATATCGATCCTCCACCGGTACGAACTCCCAATGATAGGCTCCGTAAAAATGATTGCTCATGGTTCAGGTTGCAAGTTCAAATCTGATGCTGCCAGCAGCACCCTGAGAGGATCGAGACGGAATTTTCCATCAGAAGAATGATCCCATTCGTGATTCATTCAGATAGATTCCAACAGGTAAGTTAGGTAGAAGTTCCGCCTTGCTCTCAAGCATGAAGAGCCTGCAGGACGGCCTGAGGTTCTCGATCAACCACGCGTAACAAAGCCTTTGCAGGTCCTTCGGGTTCTCGCCGGCCCTGTTCCCAATTTTGCAGCGTGCGAACACTGACTCCGATGATTGCGGCAAAACGAGATTGCGATAACCCCAGGCGCTCTCTGATTGCCTTGGGGTTAGGATCTTCGACAGCAAAGGTTCGTGCAGGCTTGCGTTTGCCTTGGCGAATTTCACCAGCTTGGCGTATGCTTTGACAAAGTCGTTGGAAGTCTTTTTCGTTCATAGTTCTAGATGTTTTTCGACCAAGTCTTTGAGCATCTTGAGATGTCGTGGACTGAGATCTGATTCTTGATTCTTAGCGTAGGCATAGAGCATGAAAATCTCGTTGTGGCATATGAGGTAGTATATGATTCGTATTCCACCGCGCTTGCCCCTGCCGCTCCCCAGCCACCGGATCTTGCGCAATCCACCAGTCTTGGGGATAAGATCCCCAGCTTCGGGATCGGCAACGAGCACAGCTTGCAAAGACGAATAGGACTGATCATCGATGTATTCGACAATCTGCTCTGTGAATATGTCCGTTTCATAGAATATCATGCCTCACAGAAAACATACGCCATTGACGCAGGAGCGCAAGCAGAATGTTTCTGCTCATATCGCGATCCCCTCACCGTTTTTTCTTTTCACTAGCGCCTTTTCCCTCCATCGTCGCGGCACATGACCACCGTGTTGGAATGCATCGATGCAGGCACCGCCTATCTGGAAAAACGCGGGGTCGAAGATGCGCGGCGCAACATGCAGATGCTGGTGGCGCACCACATGAAATGCACGCGCATGCAGCTCTACCTACGCTTCGATGAGCCGCTCATGGAAGAGGTCCTGGCGCCCCTGCGCATCGACCTGAAAAAACGCGGCGAACGCATCCCCTTGCAGCACTTGCTCGGCAGTGTGGCGTTTCACAAGCACGACTTCAAGATCGATGCCCGGGCGCTGATCCCACGGCCGGAAACGGAAGAGTTGGTGGAATGGCTGATCGCTCACACCACCCCCGCGCCAGCCACGGTGCTGGATCTCGGTTGTGGCTCCGGCGTGATCGGGCTCAGTCTCGCCGCAGCGTGGCCCGAGGCGCAAGTCACACTCGCCGATGTCTCACCGGAGGCGCTCAGCCTCGCCCGCGAGAATGCGACCGCACTCGGCTTGGAAAACGTGGACTTTTGCGAAACGTCGCTCTTTTCCTCGCTCACGGGTCGCTTCGATCTCATCGTCGCGAATCTGCCCTACGTGCCGGAGGCCGATCGCGCCACGCTCACGCCGGAGGTGCTGCACGATCCCGCGCTCGCTCTCTTTTCCGGCACGGATGGTCTCGATCTGATTCGGCAGTTTTGCCAACAAGTGAAACAATTTCTTCAGCCCGGCGGTATCGTTGCCATGGAAATCGGGCACGACCAGGGCGAAATCACCAGTGCGCTGCTGCGCGACGGCGGCCTCACTGAAGTGCAGGTCATGAAGGACATTTCCGGCATCGCGCGTTTTCCCCTTGCCAAACTCCCCCATTCCTCAAACGCTACCGCGGCGGGGGCAACCTCTTGATTTTCCCAGACCTATGGACAAACTTCTCGTACACGGCGGCGCCACCTTGCGCGGCAGCATCAACATTTCCGGCTCGAAAAACGCCTCTCTTCCCATCCTCGCGGCGTCCCTGCTCACCGATGAGGAAGTGATCATCCGCCGCGTGCCCGATGTCTCCGACACCAACTACATGGTGCAAATCATCTCCGCGCTCGGTGGCGAAATCGAACGCAGCTCCGGCACGGTGCGCATTCATAACAAGAGCATCGTCGATACCGCCCCCTACGATCTCGTGCGCCGCATGCGTGCCTCGATCTGCGTGATGGGGCCCTTGCTCGCCCGCACCGGCCGCGCGGTGGTCTCGCTGCCCGGCGGCTGCATCATCGGCGATCGCCCTGTGGATCTTCACCTGCGCGGGCTGGAAGCTCTCGGCGCGACGACGGAGTTCGACTCCGGAAACATCATCATCACCGCACCGAAGGGCGGCCTCAAGGGCGCGGAAATCAACCTGCGCGGCACTCACGGCCCCACCGTTCTCGGCACCGATAACGTCATGATGGCCGCCGTGTTTGCCGAGGGCACCACGGTGATCGAATCCGCCGCCGCCGAGCCGGAAGTGGAAGACCTCGCCAATTTCCTCAACGGTCTGGGCGCGAAAATCCAGGGGGCCGGCACCCGCCGCATCACCATCGAGGGCGTCACTTCGTTAGGCAGCATCGAGCACACCGTCATCCCCGACCGCATCGAGGCGGGCACCTTCATGGCCGCGGCCGTCATCGCGGGTGAGGGCGTGACCCTGCACCGCATCTGCCGCGAACAAATGACCGCCATCACGAAAATTTTCGAAGACTGCGGCCACAAGATTATCTTCAACGAAGCGGGCGACAGCGTCACCATTCATCGCGGCGAGAACCCCGTGGGCGCCGAAATCAACACCGCCCCCTATCCCGGCTACCCCACCGACATGCAGGCGCAAATGACCGCCGTATTCGCCACCACGCCCGGCATTTCCGTGGTAAAGGACACCATCTTCCCGCAGCGCTTCATGCACTGTGCCGAAATGAAGCGCATGGGTGCCGACATCAATGTGGACAGCGGCACCGCCATCATCAAGGGCGTGAAACAACTCTCCGCCGCCCCTGTCATGGCCAGCGATCTGCGCGCCTCAGCCGCTCTGGTATTGGCCGGCTTGACCGCCAAAGGTACCACCACCATTTCCCGCCTCTATCACATCGATCGCGGCTACGAGCACATCGATGAAAAACTCCTGCAGCTCCACGCCCGCGTCGAGCGAGTCAAAGAGTAACACCAACCCAGAACAGAAAAAGGCGGCCATCAGCCGCCTTTCATCTTCTTGCTGTTGCAGCGTTTCCAATCACCCCACACGAAACACGATGCGTGCCTTCGTCGTGTCGTAGGGTGACATTTCCATGCGCACCACATCACCCACCACCAGGCGGATGAAACGCTTGCGCATTTTGCCCGAGATGTGAGCGAGCACTTCATGGCCGTTGGTCATTTTGACCTTGAACATGGTGCCGGCGAGAACCGCCGAAACCGTTCCCTCCACTTCCACGGCCTTGTCTTCTCCCCCTTTGATTCCTTTGCGGATTTTGGGTCCGGCATCAGGACGTGGTCCCGAAGGACGTGCGGATCTGCCCTGTGATCTTCCTGCCGGTCTGTTGAAATTTGCCATAGTGTGGGAATGTGTGTCGTCGCGTCCAAAGATAAACTTTTATTCCTTAGCGCACCACGATTCTCACGAATTTTAAGCATTTGGCAATCCTAAAATAAAAAATCGCCGGAATTTTGAGATTTTGCATTGACATCGCACGGCGTGACCTCTAGTTTTCGCGCCCCCGCAGCGACATGACGGTTGCCGCGGTCTCTTATTCACACCAATTGTTATTTCTCAGTCTGTATGAAAACATTTTCCGCCAAGCCACAGGACGTGCAACGCACATGGCACATCATCGATGCCAAGGACAAGATCCTCGGCGCCGTGGCTGTTGAAGCCGCCGTTCTGCTCCGTGGCAAACACAAGCCGATCTTCACAACGCACATCGATACAGGCGACTTCGTGGTGATCATCAATGCCGATCAGGTGAAATTGAGCGGCACCAAGGAAAATGACAAAATCTACACCCGCTTCACCGGCTTCGTCGGCGGTAAGAAAGTGGAAACTCCCCGCATGGTGCGCAAGCGTCGTCCGGTTCTCATGCTGGAGCGCGCCGTCTGGGGCATGCTTCCCAAAGGCAGCCTCGGCCGCCAGCAATACACCAAACTGAAAGTCTATGCCGGCGCCGATCATCCGCACGCCGCACAACAACCCGTCGAGCGCGTCATCGCCTGATTTTCCCATCATCACCTTTCCCTAATTCCATGAGCGAAATCACCACAGCATCCGCCACCGGCCGCCGCAAAAACGCCATCGCACACGTCTGGCTCTCCGAAGGCTCCGGTCAAATCATCATCAACGGTCGCACGTTTGAAGAATACCTGCCCACCATCCCCCTGCAAAACTCCGTTTTGCTTCCCTTCCAACACGGTCACTTGATCAACAAGTTCGACGTGAAAGTCGTGGCCAAGGGCGGTGGCATCCACGGCCAGGTTGGCGCGATCAGCCTCGGCATCTCCCGCGCGCTGACGCAGCTCAATCCTGAGATCCGCAAGCTGATCAAGCCACACGGCCTCCTCACCCGCGACGGTCGCATGAAGGAGCGCAAAAAAGCAGGCCGCCCCGGCGCCCGCAAACGCTTCCAGTTCTCGAAACGCTAATCGTTTCCCGCTTACAAAAGAGCCGCACCGCAGGGTGCGGTTTTTTTGTGCCTGTGGCGGGGGCGCTTTAGCATCGACTCGCGCGACCAATACGTCATCTTTTCTCTCAACCGTGAGCCGTATCTCCCAGATCGCCGCAATCGTTTGGCAAGGCAGCAGCTTCGTCTTGCGGCATGGTTTTGCCATCGCGGTGATGGTGGTCACGGCTTGCGCTCTGTGGACGCTTTGTTACCTCGCCTTGCTGCTCTGGGCCATCATCACCAACGAAGGACTGGGCGGGCCACTCGCCTACCCCGCGGGACTGCTCGCGTTTTTTCTCCTGAGCCTGGCGATGTCGGTCTGCCTGTATTTTCCCGCGACCGCGATCGCCGCCGGATTGGCGAAAAAGTTCCAACGTTCCTTTGTCTGGCAGATCGCGATTTGCATCGGCATCTTCGCGCTGCTGCACCTGATCGCGGTTCTTGTCATCAGGGAAAATCCCACAGTCCCCCTGAGTGAACGCCTGCTGATCGGTGGCACCTTGTTTTTTCTCAACCTCATCCCGCTCGGGCTCTACTGGTGGTGCGCCCAAGGCTTGCTCGTCTGCCATCAGGTCATGAAGCATCTCCTGAACCGGCTGCGCCCAAAGAAAAACGCCGGATGATTCCATCGATCGGATCCCGGCTCTGACATTGCTTGCGTTTGTCTGACCAAATGGTCGGGCTGGCGGGATTCGAACCCACGGCCTCTTCGTCCCGAACGAAGCGCGCTACCAGACTGCGCTACAGCCCGTTGTTGGCAACGGCGATAGAAAATAAAAAAAATTCCGCACGGGCAAGCAAGAAATTTCTAACGAATGCGCACGCGCCACGCCTCAGCGCAACGCCACACCGCGCATCCAGGAGTCGATCTCGTTCACATAGTTCGCGCCCATGCCGTGGCAGACCACGATTTTATAGTATTCACGTTTGCCTTGCGCGTTGGTGATGGGGAAAACCTCGGTGACGAATGCGGGGAAGTCGGCACCGCTCCCTTCGTCTTCCTGATACCAGCGCACGGTTTGTCCGAGGATTTTGGTATATTTCCAGAACTGCGGTTTGCCCGGAGGCGGCTGAGGCGTTTCACCGGAATACATCGGCTGAATGCGCGGAGGCTGTCCCAGCACAGGACCGGGGCCCGCCATTTTGCGGATGAAAAAGAACGTCAGCGAGGACTTGGGATCGACGTAGCGCACGCCATCGCTTTCTTCCTGCGCCGACCATCGCATGGCGAGGCCGGGCTGGCAAAGCGACACACGCTGACTCGCCGACTGCGCGCCCGGATCAACACATGAGGAAACCAAAGAGATCGCCGTCAGAGCGGCAAAGGTGCGAAACATGTTGTTCATGATGGGACGATCCTATCAGGAATCCTTGCCGCGTAAAGGCAGATCTGCCCAAAACGGGATGCAAGCTGTTCCGGAGAAATAACTCTCTTCGCATTCATCCACCTGCAAGAATTCCCGCTTTTGCATGACAACTGACAAGTGCCGTTTTTCAATCGGCGCTTGATCTCCGGCATGCCCTCTCACCCGAACATTTTCTTTCCCTCCTTATCGCCAGGAGCGCTTTATCCATTGCAGCATCATCAATAGTCAGCAACTTTGCGGCATTGCGCGTTTTTGACTCGGACACCTAACAGAACAGAAAAAGCTCTGTGCTGATGCGCCCGCCAAAATAAAGAAACGCACTAATCTTTCCGTAAAAGGCATTCGACATAACTTCTGCGGAATCCTGGATCCTGAATCGCCCTCCTTTGAAACGTTGCGGAAAATGGTAGTGCACTCGTGCCGCATGCCACGCCAACATACGTGAGAACGATTCTCAATGCTGATAATTTGACTCTTAATGAATCTTCGATCATAGCAGGAAATTCTCTTTCAGGCATTCGCCGATGGAGTGTGACTAGCAGCCAATACATTTACGCGTCAATGAATCAGACCCAATCACGTTCTCATGATATATACGCTACCCCCCTTTTCTTTTTATGCACATATGAAAATACGTTTATATTGGGGTCTTTCATGATTGAATCGTGTTCTGGTATTCGTATGATGGTTAGCCAGTTGAGTGCGTTTCCACCACCCCTGCGGCTCGCCGCGTTATTTTTCTTGCTGCTAGGGATACTTGCAGCGGCGGAAAATACGTCTATTGATGTCTTCGTGAACCGCGATCCCAAAGCCTTGCGGGGCCCTAATCTAACTGTTCCAGCAGGCACCAATGACCTGCAATTCCTCGTAAAACCTCGGTCCTTGTCCGTGCGATACAAGCTCGAAGGTCTGGATGAAGAATGGAACCAGCGAGCCGATACTTTTTTCTTTCGCGTGGTTTTTTTCAATCAAGATGGTGACCCGATCGAAACGCATCTTTTCCCAGCAAGTGGACGAAGTGCGGGCTGGAGAAAAACGATCGAGGACTCGGATTTCACCAATCGATGGGAAAAAGTCCCAGTGCCGCGTGACTCGATCAGCATGTCTTTGACCATGACAACCGCTGGTCCTTCGACACTTGTGGGAATCTATGCCACGAGAGAAATTACAGTCTCAACGGTGGAGAAGCCAGAAACGCGCGCCATGGTTCTAATGTCCGACGGCGGTTTTCCGAAAGGATCCAAATCGACGTGGAGCAAATCGGGCACCCACTCGTCGATGGCGACCAAGCTTCTCCTTGACAATAAAACGGATTCATCTCCGACGCTCCTCATCATCGATGACGACATCAATGCCCACGCGGACTGGTTGACTCGATTTCCGCTTCCTCCTGAGATCGCCGGTCGAGAAACGTTGGAAATCCGCTGGAAAGAAGCATATAGCACAGGTCTCGGTGGCGATTTCACGGCAATTTACGAGCGCCTGCCCGCGGGGAAATACCGATTTCTTGTGGAAGATCTCACCTTGACGGGAGATCCTCTGCTCACAGGAAATAGCATCTCATTGCTCGTTCCTCGAGTTTTCTGGAAAAGCTTCTGGTTCTGGGGAGTGGTGGGTCTCGCGCTCGCGTCGATTTCGATTGTTGTCGGGCGCTATTTGATCCGGCGGAAAATCCGCATCCATCTGGATCAAGAGCGTTTGATTTTCGAGGAAAGACGTCGGATAGCGTTAGATCTGCATGACGACATTGGCACGCGTGTTTCCCATATCTCTCTCGTCGCTTCTCATGCGAGCAATACCATCACACACGAGGAGGCAGGCCGCGCCTTTGGACAGATTTCCACCATGTCACGAGACCTGATCGGAGCTCTTTCCGAATCCGTTTGGATGCTGAATCCTAACAATAATGATTTAGAGTCGCTTGTCGATTTCCTCTATCGACTGGTCACCGAACTGTGCCGATTGCAAAACATCCGATGCCGAGTGGACGCGGTCTTCATCACGGAAAATCATGACATCAGCTATGAATTCCGACACAACGTCAGCCTCGCCGTCAAAGAGTGCGTCAATAACGTTTTGAAACACTCTCACGCCACCAACCTCGATATGAAAATCGAGCTGATAAAAAACGTTCTAGTGATCAGTATCACCGACAACGGCATTGGCATCGTGGGAACACCTCGCAACGACGGCTTGGGCCTTACCAGTCTCGAAAACCGTATGAAATCCATCGCTGGCAATTGTCGATTCCAGCACGTTGCGGGCGGAGGTCTGCAGATCATTTTCACCGCACCTGTCGCATAACCAACTCCAAAAATCCATGATCCCCGCTAAAAAAACTGTCGTTATCGTCGAGGACGATCTTCGCATTCAGCAGCAGCTCATTGAAATTATCAAGGTGGCGGATGACATTACGTTTTTGGGTGCGGTATCTTCCGCGGAAGAGGCGGAATTGAAGATCCCCGCGCTCCAACCCGATGTGGTATTGATGGATATCAAGCTGCCCGGAAAGTCTGGGATCGACTGCATACGTGGACTGAAAAAGCGCCTTCCCAAACTCGAAGTGGTGATGTTGACGGCATACGAAGAGGAGGACAACATTTTCCGCGCACTGAAAGAGGGTGCAAGCGGCTATCTTATCAAATCGTGCAATTCAAAAGACATACTGGCAGCGATCCGCGATGTCTTCGCCGGCGCCTCTGCGTTTTCCGGTCCCATCGCACGCAAGATGGCGATGTATTTCAGGGAAGAGCGAAAAATTGAAGACGAGCGGGAAACTCTCTCGCCACGTGAGAAGGAGGTGCTCAAGCTACTCGCCGCGGGATACATCCACAAAGAAGTGGCTGATCAACTAGACCTCACGGTGCCAACCGTCCGGACATACGTGAAGCGTATCTGCTTCAAGCTCCATGTGCGCAGCAAAGTGGAAGCGATCATCAAATACCTTTCCTGAATCTTCAGTCATCAGGAACTCATGGCATGAGTCTCGAGTCGTTCACCACTGGGTCTGGTGAAATGACTTCTGTCGTCGTTATGTGGACTATGTTGTATCGTCTCACGTGATACACTCTTTCCCCCCATCCCTAACAATTTTTCCTATGAATCTCACTCCCTCAATCCATACATGAATCTGACTTCCCTTTTATTGATTTGCGTGGTGCTGATCTTATCCGCTCAGGCCGATGTCAGAACGAGTTTTTCGAATGTCGGGCCTGTCGACAGCGGAACGTTCCGATCGGCGACAATCAACGATACGATTACTCTTGCCTACAGCATTGACAAAACAGGGGCCGTTTCGCTCAATGCATCCACCACGAACAGCAACGCTACTTTTGTCAATCTGGTCAACCAGTTCGATCGACCAAACGGCACGGCGGGCTCGACAACTCACAGCGCGTTTTTTCAGACCTCATTCAGTCTCAAAATCATACCGAAAAGACCGCTAAACCCCAATCTTTGCATCACCACTGTTAGTGGTGGAGGGCTCGGCATAGAGGGCCAAGACTCCAATCGCGTGGACGGCAGGACACTGACAACGAGCGCCCCAGAAGCACTGCATGTTGAGCTAACCGCTCCTGCGGGAATGCTGTTGCAATTCCAATCTTGGTCATGGGTGAGCGGAACGGGGGCAGACATGCGTTTTTCCAATGGTACGGATTCACAGGATTTTATCAACATCGCGGCCTCCGGCAGCAGCCATTTTGATCTCGTAACCAATGCTCTGAGTCTGACCAGCGGTGACACTCTGATCTTTGGTGAAACGCCGAGCTCGAGTAACGGTGCGACACTCGCAGGGTTCGCCTTCGACATCCTCAGTGCCCCAGCGACCGCAAACGATGTCGTCGTGAGTTTCGCCAACAGCGGCAACGGTTTCGGTCCCAGTCCACCTTTCGTCACGGCTAACGACTCCACGGCATCCATCCTTCTGCGCTTCTCGATCAACGGTGCTGGAGTCATTTCACTCGATGCATCCACAACCAGCAGCAACGCCGTTTTTTCTGCCATTGTCGCTGAGTGGGACAACGCCAACGTCGGTTCAGTCGCGGACCCATCACTATTCGGGAAATCCTTCACCCTCACGGGAACTCAGTCCGGAGGCGCCAATCTCACAATTTCTGAGCTGGGAGGTGGAGGGATCGGCATTCAGGGAGAAAATTCTAACCGAATTGATGGACTCAACTACGGAACGGGCGATACCACCTCAACACCAGAAACACTAACATGGACGCTGACGGCTCCCGCTGGACTCGAACTGTTTCTCCAAAGCTGGTCCTACGTCGAGGGCAGCGGTGGCGACATCCGTGTCACTAGCGGCGCGACGAACCAAGACTTCACCAACATGAGCGCAGCCAGCGGCACACTGGCTCTCACCAATCTATCACTGACCAACGGTCAGTCTCTGACATTCAAAGAAATTCCTGGCGTGGGATCGACGACCGGCGCAGGGGTCGCTGGCTTCCGCTTCGCCGTCACGACGCCCGCCGCCGCCGAGGGCTTTGACAACGGCGCACTCAACAACCTCTGGACGAACCCCATCAACTGGAACCCCAATGGCATACCGGCATTCCCTGCTGATGCCATCATTGATGGCTACGAGGTCATTCTCAACAGCACGGCATCCGCGAGTCCCGACGAACTACGCATCGTCAATGGCTCGCTCACCGTGACAGGAACCGGAGCGTTGAGTATGCGGGCGATGACCATTGGTCGCGATCTCACCCAGTCTGTCCGCTTGACCGTCAGCGGTTCAGGCGCATCTTTTCGTTATTCTGGATCATCCGCAACAGACGAGTTTGTAGTAGGCTCAGCCGCAACGGTGGAAACCAAACCAGATGGCAGCGGTTGCGAACCACTCGAACTCGGACCTGCCAAGCTCGTGATGGATCTCGGCTCGCAATGGGTTCTCGATGGCTCCCAAGTTTCCGGGCCGTATCAGATCGGCGATCGTTTTGTGCTGGCAAACTTCGGATCATTCGCAGGCAGCACCTCGGCATTCCGCACACGCCATTTCGATCTTCCCTCCGATCGTCGTCTCGAATTGATATCTACCGCAAACTCGATCTACTACGAGGTGAAAGCACAGACTCCCGCCAGCGGGCCAAACATAATCATCATCAACACGGACGACCAAGCCGCCGACCAACATTTCGGCTTCGATGGAAGAAATTGCATCACGCCGACATTAGACGCACTGGTTGCCAACGGCGTGAAATTCAATTTGGCATTCTGCGCCTCGTCTGTGTGCGGAGCGTCGCGCTACTCACTACTCACCAGTCGCTGGCCCTCTCGCAATACGAGTGATACGTTTCTCGCCCGATATCCGCTTGGCACACTCGGTCGCTTCGGTGTGTCGGATACCGAACTGGAGCATGACGGTCAAAACCTCGGAGCGTGGCTTCAAAAAGCAGGCTATCGCACAGGCTTTGTCGGAAAATCACATGTGCTCGATGACGAGTTGGGTGCCACAGCAAATTGGACGGCAAAAGGACTCATCACCTACAGTAAAACCGCTGACCCAGCTACCGATGCTACAGTCAACGGTGCGATGCAGCACAATCACCGCGTCGTTTGCCAAAACATGCGCATGCTGGGCTTTGATTATGTCGACGGCTTCTACCACGGAAATCTCAAGGAACTCTGGAATGATCAATTGAATGTGCACAACCAGGAGTGGATCACCAGTCGGGCTCTCCGTTTCATCGAGGAAAACCGTAATGAACGTTTTTTTCTCTACATGGCACCCACCATCAATCACGGACCGGTCAATAACAATCTCGACTTCACGCTTCGCGCCAACAATGGATACACCAGTGCTGGATACCTGCCTAACGAAGATTATTCATTCATGCCCACGCGTGCATCCATCATCTCTCAGGTGCAGAGCGCCGGAAAGGATCTCATCACCGCGCGCGAAACTTGGCTCGATCATTCGGTCAAAGCCATCATCGACAAACTCACCGCTTACGGCATTCGCAACGACACGCTGATCATCTTCACCTCCGACCATGGCGAGAAGACGCTTTCCAGCCCGACGATCTGGGGCAAAACCTCTCTCTACGATCTGGGCTTAAAGGTTCCTTTGGTGATGAGTTGGCCGAATGGGATTACCAATCCCGGCCGCAGCTACAATGAATTGGTGAGTCATGTCGATATCGGGACCACCCTCCTTGCGCTCGCTGGTGCCTCCGACCTGCCGACCCGCGCCGTCGATGGCGTCACCCTCGTACCAGTTCTTCAAGGCAGCAGTGCTCCGGTGCGAAGCGATGTCTTCAGCGAGATCGGCTACGCCCGCGCCGTCCGCACGAAGACTCGCAAATACATAGCCGTTCGCTACACGCCGAGCATATACAGCCAGATCGAAAATGGATTCCGTTGGCCAGAATACAACGCGAATGCGCAACTGACAGGAGGAACCATCCCACGTCCCTACTACATTAATAACTCGGGCTTGGGAGCAGGTGTCGCTGCTACCAACCCGACTTATTTTGAAGAAGACCAACTCTACAATCTCAGCAATGATCCAGAGGAAAATACCAACATCTACGGATTAGAACCAGCAATGGCTTACCAATTGAAAAAACGATTGGCTAGTTATATTGGAAGCATACCACATCGCCCTTTCCGTCAATTTGCCGATACTTCCACCGAATTTTCCCCTTCGCCTCACGCATCGCCTCCGACTCCCGACTCACTCCGCATGACATTCAACAACCTCAATGAAGTGAAACTCCAATGGAGCGATGCCGCGAGTAGCGAGCTTGGTTACGTGATTCGAAAAATCGTAAATGGCGGCACACCCCAGATCATCGGTGAATATCCTTCCGGCACTACCGACGCAACCGTCGCACTCGATCCCGGCATCTCAGACATTCTGCTTCAAGTCGCCAGCTACAACGCACAGGGTGATGCCGTGGTGAATCAAGATCTGCTATCTCCTGAACCATGGCGCTACCGCACTTTTGGCAAAAACGATCCCGCATTGAGCCAACCGGGCAGCCAATGGGGCAACGACGCCGACGGCGACGGCGTGACGACACTCTGGGAATACGCCGCTGGCACGGATCCACTCTCATCCTCGTCCGTGGCCAAGCCCCTGATGCGAATCACAAACGAGACAGGAAACAGCTTCTTGGAATACGTCTTACCACGCAGCCGCCGCCGTGGCGTCCAATTTCGGGGCTCGGTAAGTAGCGACTTGATTCACTGGCAGAGCGGACCACCTCATTGCACACTCGCAGAAGAATGGTCGGACAAAATCATATTCCGCAGCGCCGCGCCGCTTACGCAAACTCCCCGCCAGTTCATCCGTGCCGAAATGATTGATCCTCCGGGGCAATAACAAAAGCACATACATGACGGACCACCCCATCAAATCCGACATCGTTACACTTTTATTCGGTTGAGGTCTCGGGTGCGATCTCCTCGTCCACCGCCTGATAGGTCAATCGACCGGTGGATGCGTTACGATAGAGAAAAACATAGCAGCGGCTCGCAGCCCGATGCGGCCAGCGAGTATTGGTGAAAATCCGGGCTTTGCCATCGTCGGACTCATAGAACGTAACCTGATAAAAAGGTTTTTCGCCAACCGGCGGCGCCTTAGCGAATACTGCCTCACGTGGCTTCATGATGACTTTGGTGTTGCCCAGTGTAGCGCCTAACGTGATATCCGTTGCATTGAAAAATAATAAGGCGTCAGCTCCGAAGCGGGACTCCTTACCATTGACAATATGAACGCGAAAGGTCGTGGATGATGGCTCCAGCAGCAGAATGAAATCCTTACCCTCTGGCGGCAATGCGACCTTGGCGACGGAACGGTAGCCCGACGATTGTTTGATGTCGGGCATGGTGAGAAAAAACTCACGGGTGCTTGGCTTGAATGGTTCGCTGAGACCACGCGCGCCAACCTGGATCGCCTCGCCAACGATCGCGCCTGACATCGGGTGGAGTTCGGCGATAGGCCCACCAGGAACAAGCAGCAAGGCTCGAACGCTGGCGGGATCAGGCTCCTTACCAACAAGATCGGCTGAGATAAAACCGAGAAAAATCAGGACGATGAGAAAACGGTGACGCGGCATGGTGGGAATCATGGGTAAGATCAATGGGGCGACTTCAAGAACATTCCCGAGGACTCAGGTAACGAAAGGAAATGATGTTGAAACGACGTCCGAAGAGTTGGTTGATCTTGGATTGGGGAACTGCCACGTGTGCCTTGTCAGCAGGATCAAGATAATCGGGCACTCGCTGAACAATCGCCTCACACCACGAACGAGCCAAGACAGCCTGGCTCAGCTCTTCCCTCACCTCACCGTATGCCCGGATCACAAAAGTATCTCCACGCACGCTGATCAAAGGGCCCAGTGTGGTAAGCAGATCACCCTGTTTGACATATCCGGGCGCACAGACAGACTTCGCCCCCGCCTCTGCCTCGGGAAAAGGAAACCCTTGCGCAACAGCTTCCGCAACAGCAAGCGCGCGATCACCCTGTCGATACGCCGCATTGATCGAAACCTCATTGTCATCAAGGGCACTCTGCAGCGCACCGGAGAGAGCCAACTCTTTATCGCGACCTAGTCGTCGGTTGACAAAATCAGCGATCGAAAGAAACGGGCCGCGCTTTCGCACTTGCTTGACGATGGCTGTGGCAAGTTCGTCAATTTGCTCGTCAGTGAGACCACGGAACCCAATCCACTGGTCTCTATCCGCGGAGTCATTGAGGCGACGAGGGTCGATTTCACGAGCAGCCGGCATAAGGAGCGAAGCTACAGGCGTATTGGCGGTCTGAACGAGATCCGGATTTTTTTCAAGAGCAGGAGTGGGACTGTAAGGAACTGCGGCACCTTTGAGTCCGGATAAAAATCCTTTCCACGCGTTCACCGACGTGGAATTCACATTGAACATTCCGTCCACCATTAAATGCGCAGCGATGCGCTCGGCGGCGTCGGTTGCAGGTTTGCTGGACGGATAGATCGCCGCGAGCGCGGACTGAGGATCCGTAGTCCACCGTCTCATCCGCTCGTTCGGCAAAGGTTGGTAGCTGCTCGCATCCGTTGCAAAAAAGGCTTGCAGTCGTTCTTTCTGCTCCTTGTAAGCGATAACACTATTTCGATGCACTGAAGTGGTACGCGGTTTGATCGAAGAGTAGAAATACTGATCCCAGAGAGCTAGGTTCGCAAGATACG
The DNA here is from genome assembly GCA_947462875.1 of Verrucomicrobiia bacterium. Lineage (GTDB taxonomy): Bacteria > Verrucomicrobiota > Verrucomicrobiia > Verrucomicrobiales > Akkermansiaceae > UBA956. Next base: position 126,861 of record CANHQJ010000002.1, on the reverse strand, counting down.
AATGATCTGCCGCATCCCTACCTGCGAGCCTTCCTCGGACGACGTCAGGAGGAAAGATAGAAGGCGCCAAGGAATTGGCGATCGCATGACTAACGGATGGTTGCAAAAACCAAGATCTCTCTCCACGACCCTGACCAAACTTCGTTCCCTCAGCCGAAGCATGTTGCAGGGCACCGAGTGAATGAATGGGTTCGCGAGGAATCGAGCGGGTGATCACGTGAGAGACCCCGCCGGCAGCACCATACTCCGCACCGAAGTAGCCAAGGCCGTTAGCATCGCATTCAATGATAGGACTGTTCAGGCTGTTTACCCTCCTCATTCCAACTTGCAATGGTGATGCTCTCACAATATCTGGTGAGAGATTATACAAATCCTGCGCTACCGAAGTTTCGTTCGCACGTAATAGGGCACGCCCTGTGAAGCGTGTTCCCGGATTCTGGTTCCCTTCAAACATCGGATCTGTCTCGGTTCGCAGACCGTAAGTGAATACACAAATAGGCCATTTGTTTCCGTCCAACTGAGCAATCGTTTTTGACGCGGATGGGTCGAGAGGCAATGTGGGAAAAATCTTCGCAAAAGAGGCCGCCGCAATCGGCGATTCATTGGATAGTCGGGAGTAAACAAGATCAATATTGAAGCTTCCAACATACTTCGTAATATTCGAACTATCTACTAACTCTCCGATATTGTAACTCCAGAGAAACATACCCGCATCACTTTTCACCGTGTTGGGCGTCATCGAATAGGTGATTTTCTGAGTGCCATTCATTAACTGGGGAGCAGTTTCATACGGGATCGGATAGGCATATCCTGACGCAAACTCCCAGCCGAGTTTTCCATCAAACTGCCATGATCCACCGGGAACTTCTTTGATTTTTTCGCCGAATCCCTGAGCGATGACCTGCACCTCTCCCGGACGCATCACCAAGCTCTGTCCTCGTCCGAGTTGGCCATAAAAAAAGAAGAGCCGATTGTTAGAGAGTTGTTTGATCGAGCGGGTAAATGCCGTTTTACTCCCAAGAGGGCCATTTTCTAGTCTGAGATTCAAGTCATAGGGAATGGCCCAGCTTTTGAACGTAGCAAAAGCAGATGCGGGGACGTGCAGTGTGACATCAAACGGATTCCAAATAGTAAAGACGGGGTCAGCCACCAGAAACAGATCATATTGCTTCACATTTCCGACCATCCTGCTTTTACTGATCAGTGAGTAAAGAAGCGTCAACTGCAAGCGGGGCAGGTGCTTGTATAAGAGGAACGGATCACTTTTGATGTCAGTGCATACCAAAATGGGCATGCCGGACGGAATCGTGCTACCATCAGCGTGTCGGGGTGGATTCGAAGGATAAACGATCTCCGCCCAGATGTTATGATCGACCCATAGTTCTCCTAGGTTGATGCCCGGTGTAGTGCCAACCGAATAGAGCGGAGCCACCTCAGGTGTGTTGGGATTCGGTTGGGGAGCTTCAAGAAGAAAATTCAAATCCTTACGAAGTCCGCCGCCGCGAACGTTGGTCAACAAGCCTAACGAGAAGCTGGTCGCATCATGAAAAATCGCCTTCTCGGGTTTTCCCACCAGATCGATGGTCTTCCCCGAACACAACCGATCCATGATCGGATCATCCGCTGCCACCATGTTGCCAAAAAACACCTCGTGCCCCGCACGCGGCGCGGCCTGCATGCGCGCGCGCGCCACTGTGACATCGGCAGTCGACTCCACAACTCCGCCCATTTTGGCTTTCATATTCTCATCCCCTACCCACCAGGCGATGCCTCCCGCGGGCAGATCCGTGATTTCTGCATCCACCGCATTGTGTTCGGCATCGGACGCCACGAGTGTGATTTTTTTTACTCCTGATGCGGCTTCTTTCGGAGCATTAGGATCGACGACCACTTCAGGCGCACCAGAAATCAACCACCGTCTGAAAACGGGCTCTGGCCTATTTTCGTCGCTCGCCCGCCATGAATCGTATACGCCTGTCCAGTGATTTCCACCAGACTTGTCGCCGTCCTCGAGTCGCTGACCACCGGACGCCGAGACGCGCTGATCTGGCCCCAGTTCGCTCTGCAGTTCGCCCAACGCGAAGACAAGCGCCATGCGTGCATTGGCCTGCGCTTTTTTCTGCGCCGCGAACATCGAACCGCTGCGAAGGCTAACAGAGGTGAGGGAAAGCATTCCTAGTGCGATGACCGTCAATAAAACCAACAGCGATATCGTCACGACCAGGGTAAACCCAGGATTGCTGGCGATGAGATGATGACTTCTACCGCGGTGATAAGTGGATCGGGCTTTCATTAGAATGGAGGCAAAGAACAAAACTATAAAAATAGGTTAATTCCTGCATTCGAGAATCTATATTGTTCGTAACATTATTACCAATCAACTTTATATATGGTTTATGGCTGTTTCCAGAAGACCGTTTTTTGAGCGCCCATTTCGAAGATTAGTTCTGCGCCGGACATGATCTCTGCGTAGTCGATGAAGGGAACTGTCAATGGTTTGCCATTCAGTGTGACTTTCTGGACATAGAGATGATGCTTTGCTTCATTTTTCTTCTTCACCACGAAAGTTTTACCACTCTTGAGAGGGATGCGTGCCTCAGTAAAAAGAGGGGCGCCCAGAGAAAACCGCGGATCACCCGGGGCTACTTGGTAGAGGCCCATGGAGCTGAGAATGAACCAAGCCGACATCTGTCCACAGTCTTCATTACCGATGATCCCTCCTGGAGTCGCCTTGTAGAAATCGGTCATGATCTTTTGGACGATCTCCTGCGTGCGCCAAGGTTGCTCGACCCAGTTAAAGAGGTAGGCGATGTGATGACTCGGCTCGTTGCCGTGCGCGTATTGTCCGATGAGTCCGGTAATGTCTCCAGATATCTCTTCGCCCGTAAGAGTGGAGTCTGTGGTGAAAAGCTCGTTGAGTTTTTTGGCAAATGAATCCTTGCCACCAAAGAGTTCGATCAGACCAGGCACGTCGTGAGGAGCGAACCAAGTCCATTGCCAGGCGTTGCCCTCGGTGTATTCGCCCAAGTTGTGGTTGGAGTCGGTGGGCGTGAAAGGTGTCACCCATGTGCCATCCCGTTTCTTGCCGCGCATGAAACCGGTTTCTTTGTCGAAATACTCGCGGTAGCGCTTGGCTCGTGTGTGGTATTCCATGGCGATGTCCTCGCGCCCCACGCCCTTGGCCATGGTCGCGATGGCCCAGTCATTGTAGGCAAATTCCAGGGCTTTGGATACCGACTTAAGTTCTTGGTCTGCGGGTATGAAGCGCTCTGTGGCATTGTACAGTTTGGCCTTCGGCATCAGATCTCTTTTGACATCCTCGGTGTGATAGGGAATGGGCTTTTGATCGTCGTATATCGAGGAAAACACCACCGCATCCATGGCTTTTTTGACATCGAAGTCGCGCAAGCCCTTCGTGTAAGCATCCACGATCACAGGAACCGCATGATACCCAATCATGCATCCAGTATAATTTGAGGCGAGATCCCACATCGGCAGGATGCCACCCTCATCGTATTTTCGCAGCAGCGACCGAATCCACTGTTGGTCACGCTCCGGATCAATAATGGTGTAGAGCGGGTGCTGGGCGCGAAAGGTATCCCACAACGAAAAGACCGTGTGATTGGTGTAAGTGGAATCCTGATGAATTTTTTGATTCATTCCACGGTAGCGCCCATCGACATCACTCGCGATGTTGGGCGAAATGGAGCTGTGATAGAGCGCGGTATAAAAAATCCTGCGCTGGTCCTCGCTACCGCCAGATACTCGGATGCTACGGAGTTGTTTCTCCCATTGGGATCTAGCAGTCTCTACGATGCGATCGAAATCCCAGTCGGTGATTTCTGTCATCAGATTCCCCTTGGCTCCATTCATGTCCACCGCACTGATACCCACCTTTAGCAGCACCTGCTCATTCTGGCTCGTGGCAAATTTTAGCTTCGCTTTGATCTGCTTGCCGTTGGCACGCACGCCCGTCAGCAAGGCATCATCCGAATACAACTCCGCCACGAATGGCTTGGAAAACACAGCGTGAAAATGAATGCGTCGGTTGGGGGCCCATCCCTTGACATGCCTCCATCCACGAATTTCATGGTCGTTGACAACTTCAATCGATGCTTCCAGCGTTTGACGATTTTGTAGACTGTGTTTCAAGTCAATCACGATGCCCGCTTCTTCGCACTGCGGAAAGGTGTAGCGGTGCATGCCCACTCTTGGCGTCGCGGAGAGTTCCACTTTCACTTGATAACGGTCCAGTAACACGCTGTAGTATCCAGGACTTGCTACCTGGTTTTTCTTATCGTAGGCGGAGCGATAGCTGTAATCGGGTCGATTCGGAGTTCCTGAACCGATGCCCATCTTCCCCGTGAACGGCATCACGAGCACATCGCCGTAATCGCCGATACCCGTGCCACTGAGGTGAGTGTGACTGAAGCCCCATATCTCCTTGTCAGCATCATAGTAACCGCCGCATGCATCCCAACCAGAGGTGCGGGTGTCCGGGCTGAGTTGCACCATCCCAAACGGAGTGGTCGCTCCGGGAAACGTATGTCCATGAAAGCCGGTACCGATAAAAGGATCGACATATTTCCCTACACTACCCTCTTCGGGCATGGCGTAAACAGGTGGTAATCCAGCAACCAGAAGAATACTGGCTGTAATACTAAGTTTTCGTTTGATAAGTAATAGTTGAGGCAACACGGTGATTCTTTTCTTACGGTTTTCCCCTGCTTCTGGGGTAGCAGAGACGCTTCCATTCAAATCGAAAAATTCCCAGCGTGATAGTCCTCAAAGTGACTACATGGGCAAGGCCAATTCCATGATCGCGGCATCACTCTCGTGTTGCGAACAACGTTGAACTTTCTGAAAAAGATCAGGAAAATCAACGTGTTCCGGAGATCTCAAAGCGATTCGTTAGATCGTATTGTTGCTTAGATAAAGATGATCAATCCCTATCAATTACTAAGTAAAAAACGATACGCTAGTAATAATCAGATTATTATTAAGGTGCTTGCGTCACCTTCAGGCGTGCGAACTGTTTCTCTGGTGTGCCAGGAGTGAAGGTGTAGGAAATTACACTTGGGCTTTCCACCACCGGAGGCTTGGCTAGCGTGGTCCACGACTCGGCGGTCAGCAGCGTGGAGATTTCGATATCGTAACTGATACCGCTCGTCCCCTCGCGCTTGGTGAAAGAGATGGTATTCGCGCTGAAGCTGCTGATCGAGGTATTGCTGACAGTGGGATCCTGACCGGCAATGGCGTATTCCAACAAGTTGCTGATACCGTCCTTGTCGAAGTCGTCATTGGGACCTTGTCGCTCTAACGAAACCGTGCCATTGGCGAATGTGCCGGTGATCCACGAAGAGAAGCCGCTGGGGGTTACGGTTCCAACTGTCAAGGTGCCGTCCCCTGTGATTTGAGGGATGCCAATGACTGGTGAGGCTGAGCCTACTTTTCCATACACGCCGTTCGCTTGCTGAGTGCTACCGATGACCAGTTTGTCCACTTTGTCGGTGCCTGTGTAGGTGAGATCTAGCGTCGCACCCGTCTCAGCGATGGTGACCGTAGAGGCATCATTACCGGTGTTGGCGTTGAGCGGATCAGGAGCATTCGAAATTCGAACGATGCCGGCGTTGACGACAAGATTGCCTTGGTAAGTGTTCGCGCCGCTGAGAACGAGTGGCGAGGTCGCACTGTTTTGCGTGATAGCGGTCACATTCGAACCAATAGCCGCACTGATGGTGACGTTGCCGCTCGCTGTGCCTTGCAAGGTGATGCTTCCCGCATGATTCACACTGCTACCACTTAACGAGATGGTGTTGGCTGCGAGTCCCAGATTATTCAGCAACAAATTGCCAGTCCCAGCCACATTGCCAGAGACAATCGTCCGGGCTACTGTCGATCCGCTGACAACATTCTCAAAGGTCTGCAGGGTCAGATTTCCATTCAAGGTGATTCCGCCAGACATCGTGAACACGGAACCGCCACCATTTGTGCCAATGACAAGGTTACCGCTGTCGGGAGCATTGATCACAAATGGATTCGCATTGTTTTGTCCGGTGAGAAAAGTGGCCCCTGTCGAACCAGTTCCACCCAGAGTGACCGTGCCGGAGCCCAATGTTGTGGTCGTGTTCTGACTTTCCAAGGTTCCATTCTTGATCGCGACTCCACCGCCGTACGTATTCGCTCCACGTATGATCAACCGACCTGGTCCCGACTTGATCAAACTTCCCTCACTGCCACTGATGATGGCATTGAGCGTGACGTTACCCACCGAGGCATTGCTACCGCCGACTTGGACATCAAGACTACCGGCTAGCGCTTGGGCAGTGGTGATGCTAAACGCTTGAGTGGCCGCTTCGTCGAAGTTGAACTTGACGTTTCCGGATGAGGGAAGTGTCACATTGCTTATAGTGGCAGTTTGACGCATCGATACATTAGATCCGGACGTAAGCGCGATACTTCGGGCAAATGCAGGTGAGCTACCAGCATTCAAAACCAGAGACGCGCCATTGCTGACTACCACCGCCGTGTTGGGGGAAAATGCACTGGCTGCGCCGATGAAGAGTCGACCTTGACTGATGGTGGTGGCTCCACCGTAAGTATTGCTTCCACTCAGAGTGACATCCGTATTGCCTATTTTGGTCAGCGCCAGTGTGCCTATCGTATTCGTGAGTGAACCGGCAAAATTTCCGCCAGCATTGGCACCGATCGTCAAGGTGGATGTGGTAGCCGATGCCGTGTTATCGACAATGCCTGAACCGGTCAACGCGTTGATCGTATCCGAAAAACCGTTGAGATCAAGAGTGCCGTTCAGCGCGACATTGCCAGCGCCAACACCATTGGGCAATTTATCAGAAGATCCGAGTTTGAGGGTGGCTCCCGAATGGATTGTGACTGCACCAGAGCCCGCGATGGTATGAGTGCCCTGAAGAGTATAAGTGCCGCTGTTAAAAGCAACCGACAGAGGTGTCACGTCAGCACCGGAAATATCCACGATGTAGCTGATTGCAGTGCTATCGAAGATCACACCAAGATCATTCATATAATCAATGGCACTGCCGTCTTTGGTCCAGTTCTTGGAGCCAGCGATCGTGGCAGTACTCCACTCGCTACCGGTAGCGCCCGTCCAGGTGTAGTTACTCGTCACAACAAGCTGTATGGCGCCGTTTACGGTATCATTGGCAAGCGCGTAACTCTTTCCGGCGGGCACACTGCCGAGAGCGTAGGCACTGAAGCCAGTGCCTTGCAGGGAGCCGGTGTAATCAATCAACGAATAGGTGCCGCTCGCGGGCGCGCTGCCACTGATGTTGATCGTCACGGAACCAGCCGCGCCACTGTTGGTGACGCCATCGGTTTGATCAACCGTGAGGACGTGACCGTCTGCCACATTGAAACTCAGCGTGCCTGTGCCTTGAAATGTAAGACTAGGAACGCTAGCGGAACTCGTGCTGAGTGCCAAGGCAGCTCCATTGGCGATGGTAAGAGAGCTGGAGCTGCTTACTGCATTCACTTTGCCGAGATTCAAGGTGCCAGCGTTAACGATTGTCGCGCCGGTGTAGGTATTGGCACTCACACCAGACAGCGTCAGCACACCCGTTCCTGTTTTGGTAAGACTTCCCGCGCCACTGTCGTCGGAAAGCACACCCGAAAGAGTGATGTTGCGAGCCGTGGTAGCCGCGTCCTGCGCTCGGACGGTAGCCGCACCCAACCTCATATCGAGACCAGAAATCCAGTTTTGATTGGCACCGAGGATGCCGCCTTGAAGCTTGATACTGATGGGCAGATCTGAGGCCGCGGAGCCTCGCGTGATACCAGCCGCACCGACATACAGATTACCGCCGCCGAGAGTCAGGCTAGCGGCAGATGCCAGGTTGTAAGTGCCCGCAGTGCCACCAAACTGGATACCGTTGGTGATGACCGTGCCGCCAGATTGCGTCATTGCAGCAGCATAGCCAGAGCCGGAACCAGCCTTGAAAAAGTAAATCTGGTTGGAAGTTTTGCCGGTTCCAACGGTAACCGCGCCACTCGACACATTCAGCGTGCCGTTCGATATCGTATCAAAGGCAATCAGGAGCTCACCGGCCCTGTTGGCCGCGTTGCCAATGTTCAAATTGGCATTGCCCTGCACATTCAATGAGTTCGTAAAGGCCGCGCTACCCGCAGCGCGACCGATTGCTAAGAATGAATTGACACTGGCATCGACGGATGCGTTAGCATTGATAATAGCATTGCCGTCCAGGGTGAAGCTCACGCTGCGGCCGGCATCATAGCCAATATAATGCCCGTCGCCGACGGTAGGCAGATTCATGTTGAAGGTGCCGCCACTCTGATTGAATGTCGCAGCATTCATCTTGCCCACATTGGCTGTGTATGTGCCGCCGGTCAAGTTGATGGTGCCAGCTCCTAGGAATTGGTATTGCGAATTGCTCGCGCCACCGCCGAGGCTGAGCGTAGCGCCCAAGTTCGCGGTTATATTGGCCACTTTGTTGTTTGCATATGCGATGGCGGAGTTAATCGTAGCGGACTTAGCCGCTGCGACGGTGATCGAACCGTTCGTGCTCGTCGTCGGCATGAGCGCCAGCGTGCTACCGGTGATTTGGTAACCACTGCTATGAAAGGTAATCGATTCAGTGGCCATTTGCGCACCGAGTGTGATCACATACTGGTTGAGCGCGCCGTCCACCCCAGCAAAGATGGCGGCGTTGCTGCCGTCCGTCGTGCCGGACTGGGACCAAGAAACGTTAGAGGTAACATTGTTCCAGACGGCATTTTGGGAGAGCAAATCCCAGTTTCCACTGCCAGGAGTGAAAACAAAACCATCTGCTGCCACTGTGTCCCAGAAGAGATAATTTCCCACTGTGATCGTGTCAGCATCTTGAATGGCAACACTCGTGTTTAATACATTACCCGAGGAAGCCGCCCGAATTTCCGCATCCGCGTTGACCATCAATCGCAGTGTGCCAGTGCCAATCGGCGTAACTTGCACGGTGAACACTCCGGGACTGATTTCGGTAATGGCTCCCATATCCACAAGGGCTGTACCGGCATTGCTCAAATCCTCCGCGCCCAATGTTAAGGCATCCATGTCCTCACTGAAAGTCAGGGTATACGTCACTACCATGCCAGGAGCGACAGGCTGCCCCGCCTTGTCATCGACCATATTGCTCACAAGGAGAACGGGCGCAGGAGAAGAATTCACAGTGATGGTGGTGTCATCGACCGGAGCGGGCACACGAGCAAGCGCATTGCCCACGGCATCCGTAATGGTGGCCGTTGCGGGAATTTGAAGAATAAGACTGCCCGGTGTGGTGTTGGTGACCTGCACCGTGAAAACAGTCGAAGACACCGATGCAATCGCACCAATCGAATAACCGGCAGTGCCCGCGTTATCGAAGTCCTCGGCGTTGACCGTGGCGACATTCATGGGCTCATTGAAAGTCACGGTATAGGTCACTGTGGTATCGGCTGCGATTGGTCCAGCACTCTTGTTGTCGACAATGCTGGTCAAGATCGGTGGCGTGCTATCACCCACGGTAAGGTAACCCAGTTCATCCAAAATGAAATTGGAATAGCCGCTTATGGAAATGCTAGCGAGTTGGCTTGCTGTCAATCCGCCATTGGTCGTGCCGAAACGCAGGGACGAACCAGGAACAAAGGTTCCCGTAACGGTCAAAGTGCCTCCAACCCAATCGACGGAACTGCTATCAGCGAAGGCGAGTGTGGCGCCGAGGCCGAGGTTGATGGTAGCGCTTCCAGTGACATCCAAAGTGCCGGTGGTATCCGTAAATGTTACTGCATCGAGAGCAGCGCCTCCCACAGATACGGCTGATGCGTTCGGTAAGACATTGCTCGCGCCCAACGCTAAGGTGCCTTCGTTGATGGTGGTCGCACCCGTGTAGCTGTTTGCGCCGGAGATCGTTAGAATACCGCTACCCGTCTTGGTAAGAGTTCCCGCCGTGCTATCATCGGAGAGAACGCCCGAGAGGCTGATATTGCGACTGTTGCTGGCGGCGTCCTGTGCCCGAATGGTCGCAGCGCCAAGTTTCATGTCCATCGAGGAGCTCCAATTCTGATCGGCACCGAGCGTGCCTCCTTGGAGCTTGATGGTGACTGGGAGGGACTCCGCTGCAGTGCCACTGCCGCGAATGATACCTCGATCGCCGACATACAGACTGCCGCCGCTGAGAGTCAAGTTCGCCGCTGAACCAGCATCGTAGGTGCCTGTGGAACTACCGAACTGGATGCCGTTCGTCGTCACCGTGCCAGCGGACTGGGTCATGCTGGCGGTGAAGCCCGCGCTGGATCCGTTCTTGAAGAAGTAAATCTTATTGCCGACGGCGCCAGTTCCCACGGTGACCGTGCCACCCGTCACTTGGAACGTGCCGTTGGATGCTATGGCATTTCCGACGCGAATTTCGCCGTAAGTGCCGGCAGTAGTGCCAACGTTCATGATGCCGGCACCACTCACAGCCAAGGTGGATGTGAAGGTGCTGGTTCCGTTTCCGATACCTAAGTGGGCGTTGCTTACACCGTTAGCCGTCGTGGCGTTGCCGTTCACACTTAAGGTGCCGGCGGAAAGGTTGTAGGCGACGTTTTGGGTGGTGCTGGTGATGTTGAAACCAGCTCCGTTTCCAGGCGTGATATTGTAAGTGCCGCCCGTCTGGTTGAAGGTGGCATTGCCGATGCTACCGATGTTGGATGCGTATGTGCCCGCCGTGATATTGACTGTGCCCGCACCGGTGAAGGCGAACTGCGGATTGTTGGCCGCAGTAGTACCGCCGCCGAGATTCAAAACGCCACCAGAACCGACCACCACCGACGCAGCGGTGTTGTGGGCGTAGCGGAGTATGGAGTTGATGGTGGCAGTCTTGCCGGCGGCCACGGTGATGGGGCCGCTTGTGGTGGTCGTCGGCATCAAGGCCAGCGTGCTACCAGTGATTTGGTATCCGCTGCTGTTGAAAGTGATCGATTCGGCAGCCATTTGCGCCCCAAGCGTGACCACATACTGGTTGAGTGTGCCGTCCGCGCCGGCAAAGGTAGCGGTGTTGCTCCCGTCGGTAGTTGAGGTATGGCCCCAAATCGCGTTCGTGCCGGCGTTGTTCCAAACCGTATTCCCAGCAGTGAGATTCCAACTACCGCTTCCAGCTGTGATGCTCGCGCCGTCACCCGGTGTGATGTCCCAAATCAGCGCGGCAGCGGAAGCAGAGCTTGCCGAGAAGACAATTCCCGCCAGGGTCATGGCAGCGACGAAGAGTGAATGCGAGCTTTTGCGTTTCATGGTCGGTTTTTGGCTTACGATGTTGGGTTGACGAAGTAATAGTGGCGATCAGACGCCGAGTATTGGGTTTCGAAACCATACGTTTCGATTCATCAAGACGACCATGACAGCTGAGCCAAAAAGAGCATAGTCCTCAAAGTGATGACACGCTCGGATCAGGGATTTATAATCCCGTCATATCCTCACCTAGGTGCTAGCGCATTTTTTTCAGCTCAGGCGAAGCTTTTCGCCAAGGTGTGGCTCCTCCGATTTGAATCTGAGCGCGCAGCCGCTTTGCTAGCTGAGCTGCCATGCTGGGATTGCTTTTCACAAGGTTCTCTTTTTCTAACGGATCGCTTGTCAGATGATACAATTCCATACTGCTAAAAGGATCATTCTGCATCAGTTTCCATCCGTCGCTGATGATAGCTTCGCAGCTTTTCCCGCCGTAGCCGAGACCGCCCTCGCGACGAACAAAGTAAAGATCACGCGGCTTGCTGAGCGTAGCACCATCGAAGACAGGAAGCAGGCTGACCGCGTCCAATGTGGGAGAGGGAGTGACTCCGGCAATTACAAGAAATGTTGGAAAGAGATCGAAGTTTAATCCCTGATAGTCACTCAGTGAGCCTGGCTGGATTCGACCCGGCCATCGCGCGACGAAAGGCACGCGCAAACCGCCGTCGTAGTGGTCCTGTTTTCCCCCACGCCAGGGATCATTGCTTTGGGTATGAGCGAGTGAGCCGCCATTATCAGAGGTAAAAACCACCATGGTATTTTCTCCAATCCTGCTTCCCCCAGTGCGGCAAGCACCTTGCCAATCCGATCATCAAGGTGCTCTACGAATGCGACGTTTTGCGCACGTTTTTCATCGAGTGTCGGCAGGCGGCTTTTGACCTTTTGAAGAAAGTCTGCCGGTGGCTCAATCGGAAAATGAGGCGCATTGCAGGCGAGATAGAGAAAAAACGGTTTCGCTGCCGTGGCTTGCCGACGAAGGTAATCACAGGCCCAGTCAGTGAAGATGTCTGTCGCGTGACCCTTCGGCTCGATAACCTCGGAGTTGTGCCGTATGAAATTGATTCCACCGTGCAGATGAGTGGTGTAGCTGTCCATCATATCATCCAGAAACCCATGAAAATCATCAAATCCTCGCTCGTTGGGAATGTTCGGCGACTCAAGCCCGAGATGCCACTTCCCGATCAACGCGGTGTGATAGCCAGCCTCTCTGAGTTCGTCGGCAAGCGTGGGAACGTCCGGCTAGAAATAACCCCACGTGTCATCGGTATTCGTGCGAATCACTCGAGGAACACCCACACGATCCGCATAAAAACCTGTGAGAAGAGCTGCGCGCGACGGAGAGCACACCGTGCAGTTCGACCGCATCGCAGTGAAAGTCATTCCTTCGGAAGCCAGTTGATCGATGTTCGGAGTTCTTGCATCCGACGCATGATAGGTGGACACATCCCCGTAACCCAGGTCATCAGCGTATATAATACATAGGTTCGTTTTTTTCGACCCATCTGCTACTACTACCATGACTGAGAATAGCAGGAGCAAAATTCTGAATGTTTGATTCATTTCCAAGTGTTATCAATCTCAGCCCGATGTGTCCAGCATCGAACGAACCACTTGGGATCTGAGCATCGCCTTCTTGCTTTGGCATAAAGGTAATGCAATCAGCAGCGGTAGATTATTCACGATGAACATGAGATGAGAAAAAAGAATAGTATCTAACGATAGAATTAAAAAAGTGTAATCTTGACTACGCGGGACCGAGTTTGTGCAGTGCGAAGGCGTAGGCCCCAATTGCGACCGCCTCGGTGGTTCCCAGACGGGAAATGCCTACGCCAATGCGATGAAGTGGATCATAGGCCAGACTGCGACAGCTACCAGGCACCTGGATAACGCGGTTTTCCCCTTGGAGAAAGGTATCCAACTTGGTGGGATCTTCCAGATTGAAGGCAGCGGAAGTGAGTCGCCGGAATTTGTTTCCATCGGGACTCGTGAAGGTGCTGTTGAGTTCTTCAACGAGCCTCGGGAGAAAAAGCGTCCAGGCCCCCGAGATTCCACCACCGATCACGGCGAGCCCGTCGATCAATGTCAAAGCGCTGCAGAGCACGTCACCTACCGATTCGCCGAGACGAAGGAAAGCATCGATTGCGGCCTTGTGGTTTCCCGTTTGCCGACCATGAGCGATTTCATAAATGTCTTTGGGTTCCGGAGCATTCTCGATTGGAATTTCAGCAATATCCGCATAAACTCGGCATACGGCGCGAATGCAGCTACTTTCCTCGGCGTTCATTTGGGGATAGAATTTATTGCGTAGCAACCAGACTTCACCTGCCATCGAATGATCCCCCGTGAACAACTGTCCATCATGGACAATACCGCCACCGAGACCTGTGCCGAGCGTAATGCCGAAAAGATTTTTGTATCGTTTCGGGCTGCCCGCGTTTTCCAGTAATTGGTTGATGTGAGGCAAGAATCCCCCAATCGCCTCACCATAGGTAAAAAGATCACCATCGTTGTTGATAAAAGTCGGGATGTGGAAAGAGTCTTCCAGCATGGGCCCAAGGGCGACTCCCCCACGAAAACCGGGAAGATTGCCCAAATCGCCTATGATTCCGTTAGGATAGTCAGCCGGACCAGGAAACGCAAAACTGATGGCAGAGGGAGGCTGTGGGCACAGTGTTTTCACGCGTTGGAAGCCCTCGATGATCGTGGCAAGGCACTGGTTTAAGTCGGACCCGTGGGAGGGCAAGAAAATCGTATCCGTGATAGGCTTGCCACCACGGATCGCAACGAAGCGGAGGTTGGTGCCGCCGGCATCGAGCGTCATCACCACTCTGGAATCACAGAAGATATCCATATGCTTTTGCGTTACTTACCGTCATTGGGCACTCTGGCCATATCACTGGTGAGTGCGTCCGCTTTGGCACCGTAGAAACCAAAAAATACCAAGTAGGCATAACCGATCAAGACGATAGAGAGCGAGGCTCGTACACCCAGAGAGTCCATCAGCGCGCCCTGTATCAAGGGCATGATCGCACCGCCGACGATCATCATGACCAACAGCGAACTCCCTTGACTGGTATCCTTGCCGAGACCTCGAATCGAGAGACTGAAAATATTCGACCACATGATGGAGTTAAACAAGCCGATTCCAATAATCGACCAGAGGGCAAACTCACCTGTCGATCCCATCGAAAATGCGGTGAGCGCCATCGCTACCAGAGCAAAAAGTCCCACCATTTTTCCGGGATTTGATCGACCGAGAGCGAAGAAGGCAAAGCTCATCAGCACCATGCCGACATAGGGAAGAATCGCCGCGGGATCAATAAAATGACCATTAGTGAGGTTTTCCTTAAAGGTCGCGTTGGCAAAAATCACGCCAGTAGCGCCGATGGCGGAGAGTATCATGAATAGGTATTTTCTAGACTGTCGGATGCTGCTGAGCGAGATAGCTCCCATCAGGCGTCCGATCATCGTACCGCCCCAATAAAAGGAAAGATATTTAGCAGAAGCCTCCTCCGGCATGCCCATCACACTGGGGTCTTGGAGGTAATTTATTAGAATGCTGCCTACAGTCACCTCACTACCGACATAGAAAAAAATCGCCAACCAACCCCAAACGAAATGTTTATGGCGGAAGACGTTGACACCAGATTCGACTCTACCTTCCTGTCGAAAGCTCGGTAGCGATATCAATTTAAAAATCAGGGCGAGCAAGAGGAAAGCGATGCCAAGACCGACATACGGAACTTTGACCGCATCAACGCCACCGGCGCTGGTGTACAGGTCCTTCGAACCGAAGAGCAGGACACCGCCGATGAGTGGCGTGATCACATAGCCAAGGGAATTGAGACCTTGCGAGAGGTTCAGTCGTGATGGCGCGGTTTCCTCTGGGCCAAGAATGGTGACGTAAGGGTTGGCGGCAATCTGTATGATCGTGATACCCGAACCAAGTATGATCAGCGCTCCGAGAAACAAGGCATACTGCTTGGTTTCAGCCGCTGGATAAAAGAGAAGACAGCCGATGCCCGCGATGAGAAGACCAAGCACGAGACCGTTCTTGTAACCAATCTTGTTAATCGGATCACCTTTGGCTGCGGAAATCAGAAAATAAGCTAGCGAAACAATAAAGTAGGCTCCGAAAAAGGCAAATTGCACGAGATTGGCCTGAAACTGAGTCAAGTGGAAGTCCGCCTTGAATTTGGGAATCAACAGATCATTCATGCAGGAGATAAATCCCCACATAAAAAACAAGGAGGTGACTGCAATGAAAGCAAATCGACTATCAGAACGCATTGGTGTTTTTATCATTGGTTTTTTTGAAGGAAATATGTAGAATGATTTTCTGAAGCAACCGCTAAAAGCGGAGATGCTTAATGGTATGATTGACTTTCTCGGCAGGAAACACTTCAACTAGATTTATCTCTTGATCGCATTCTGCCTAGTCCTCATTTTGATGACACACAAGACTCGTTCAGCATCAATAAACTCACTACGAATCCATTCTCATGCAAGAAAACGCGTTCTCGCACGGTAGATATCTCGCACCGCTTTTCAATGGTGCTTGATCAATCGCATGGCTTCGCACTTGTTCATTTTTTCTTTGTCTCTATCGCTCCTCACTTCATCGGGCATGGCGGATCCCGAGCATCCGGTGGAAGCCGTGCCTGCGGGGCACTCGCATGAGGGCGAGGCATTCAATGAAGGCCCGCGCCAGAAGGCGATCGCCATCGCGGGCACCGGCAATGTGCATTTTCCGGTTCAGAGCCAATCACCCGCGGCACAAGCGCTGTTTGATCAAGGCATCGGACAGCTCCATGGCTTTTGGTATTTCGAGGCCGAGCGCACCTTTCGCCAGCTCGCCGCGCTGGATCCCACCTGCGCGATGGCCTTCTGGGGAATGGCGATGGCGAATTGGGAAAATCCCAAACGCGCCACCGAGTTCATCAACAAGGCCATGGCCCTGCGCGAGCACGCGGGGAAGAAGGACGCGATGTGGATCGAGGCCCAGCATCGTTTTCACACGGCCGCCGGCAAAGACGATGTCGCAAAACGCCGCCAGCTCATCCGCGACATCGAAGGGATCATCCATGCCTATCCTGACGACATCGAGGCGAAGGCCTTTCTCGCCTGCCGCATCTGGCAATTCAGCCGCCTGGGCATACCGATCACCTCGTATGAATCAGTGGATGCGCTGCTGCAGCAAGTGCTCGCAAAAGCCCCCATGCATCCGGCGCATCACTATCGCATTCACTTGTGGGATCAGGAAAAGGCCGAGCGCGCACTGGACTCCGCCGCCTTGCTCGCCGGCACCGCTCCCGCGATCGCCCACATGTGGCACATGCCGGGGCATATCTATTCGAAGCTGCATCGCTACGATGACTCCGCCTGGCATCAGCAGGCATCGTCGCGCGTCGATCACCGCTGGATGCTGGAGCATCGCATCATCCCCGATCAGATTCACAACTACGTGCACAACCAGGAATGGCTGATCCGCAATCTGCAGATGATGGGCGACTGTTCGGAGGCTTTGCTCGTTTCGCGCGACCTTCTCGCCAATCCCCGCCACCCCACGCTCAATGCCGATTCTAATAACAAGTCCAGCGTGCATTTCGGCCGACTCAGGCACTTGGAGACATTGGAACAATTCGAGCTCTGGGACATGGCGCTCAAGGATCTCGCCACAGGTGATTTTTCCACTCCGGACCATGACGACAGCATCATCAAAACGCAGCGACTTGCCGGCATCGCGCATTTTTCACTCGGGCACCTCACAGAACTGAAACAGCTCTGCACCGATCTCTCCGCGGAAATGGAGAAACGCAAAACCGAAAAATCCGCTGCCGAGGAAGCCGCGCGCACCAAAGCGCAGAAAGAGAAAAAGAATCGCAAAGAGATCGATCAAGCCGTAGCCGATGCCGGACGCAAATGGAATGACCCCATCCGCAAACACAAGGAACTGCTAGAGGAAATGCAAGCGCACCTGGCTCTGTTGGAAAAACGCACGCCTCCCACCGTAAAAGGCATCCGACGCGCCAAGCACGTGATGGCGCGGCTGCACCTGCAGATCGGAGAAAAGGAACAGGCCCTGCGTTTGTCGAAAGAAGCCGTGGAGGAAGCACCGCAGCAAACCCTTCCGCTCACCGCTCGCGTCGAGATCCTCCACGCCACGGGCGACAAAGAAGCAGCACGCTCTGCATTTACCCAGCTGCAAAGCATCTCATCCCACATCGATCTGGAAGCACCACCCTTCGCGCGATTGGCACCCATCGCCCAGGAATTCGGTGCCGCAGCGGATTGGCGACACAAGGCCACGCCGCGCGCGGATGTGGGCTCGCAGCGCCCGCCGCTCGATTCGTTAGGTCCACTGCACTGGACGCCTCCGCCGGCACCGGCCTTTTCCCTTCCCCAGGCCGATGGCCGGGAAATCTCGCTCGCGGGCTTCAAAGGAAAACCGGTCGTCGTGCTGTTTTACCTCGGCCACGGCTGCCTGCATTGCATCGAGCAGCTCAACGCCTTCGCACCCCAGTACCGCGCGTTCCAAAAAGCAGGCATCGAAATGATCGCCATCAGCACCGACCCGGTCAATGAGCTGTTAGAATCGCAGAACGCCTACACCGAAGGCGGCCATTTCCCCTTCGCCATTCTCGCCGATCCCTCACAGAGCAGCTTCCAGGCCTATCGCGCCTATGATGACTTTGAAAAGAAACCCTTGCACGGCACCTTCCTGATCGATCCCCAAGGCCGCGTGTTGTGGCAGGACATCGCCGCGGAGCCGTTTGCCAAACCTGATTTTCTGCTGAAAGAAGCGGTTCGTTTGTTAGAAAAACACCGGGCTCCGTGAGAAGCGCACGCTTTGTTCTTGCTCGCAACAAGGAAGAAAGATATTCCCCGTTTGTCGGGAAACCGACATGACAGGGAAGCCCTTGGACGGGGCAGGAAATTGTTGGGGAAGCCGGTGTGATTCCGGCGCGGTACCGCCACTGTGATTTTCGTTTGGCAACAATCGGAAAAAGTCAGATCGCCAGCCTTGTCATGCGTTCGAATGACCTGCGGAGTTCAGGTCAACCAACAGACAAGATGAAACAAAAAAATACGACCTCCCTCGGGAGGCTCAGTTGGCGTGCCGTTGTGGCACGAAGTACGGTGGGATTATTCGCGGCGAACATCGCCCATGCGGAGATCGATACCGAATTGGAATCCATCGTGGTGTCGGCACTGCGGACCCCGCGCGAGGCCAGCGATGTCGCCTCCGCCGTGACCGTGATCGACCCGCGCGATCTGGAAAAACGCGGCATGTTGCAGCTGCGCGATGCCCTGAACGAATCCCCCGGCGTGATCGCCACCTCCACGGGTGGCCAGACGGGGGCCCTCGGCTCGGTGTTCATCCGCGGCACGAATACGGCCTACTCGCAGCTCGTGGTGGATGGCATACGTCTCAGCGATTCCACCACGCAGCTTGGCAACATGCTAGGCGCGGCGCGGGTGCTGGATCTCGGTCGCATCGAGGTGCTGCGCGGCGCACAAGGCGCGGCCTACGGCGGCGAATCGATCGGCGGCGTGCTCTGGCTGGAAACGGCACGCGGCACAGGCGCACCGCAGGGCACCTTCTTCGCGGAAGCCGGTTCGTTTCAATCGTTCAATACCGCGATCCGCTATCAGGGGGAATCCAACGATCTGGCGTATTTCTTTTCCGCCGGCTATGAGGAAACGGAAAACGATGCTCCGAATCAGAACTTCTATCAGGGCAGCGCGGCGTTGCGCCTGGAGCAAAAGATCAGTGAACAGTGGCAGGCGGGCGTGACCTATCGGGGTTTCGATGCCTACTTCAACAATCTCGGTTCGTCCGATGACTATCTCGACGGATCGCTGGCGACATTCTATCTGAACGGTCAGATCAACGAGGATTGGAAGACCAGCCTGATCGCAGGATTCCACCAGGAATTTTACGATAGTAATTACAGCCCTGGCAATTACGGCACCGACATGCGGGCCTACAACGTGATCAACGATCACGAGTGGCGCATCCGCGAGAACCTGATTCTGTTAAGTGGGGTGTTCGCGCACCGCAGCGACTATCGCAACACCATAGGCACGGCCGCCGAGCGCGACCGCTACGGCTTCCACCTCGGCATCGAGTGGGAAACGCTGAGCGATTGGAAAAACTACGCGGCGTGGCGATGGGAAGACTATGACGCTTATGGTGAAGAAAGCACCTGGCGCATCGGCAGCGCCTACGAGGTGAAAGCCACCGGCACGATCGTGCGGGCGGGCCTTGGCTCCTCGTTTCGCGCGCCGAGTTTTCTCGACCTCTTCGGTTCTGCTTTCGGCGCGGGCAATCCCGACCTGAAAGCGGAATCCGCCGTGGGCTGGGATTTCGGCGTCGAACAAAAGATCGCCACGCATCATCGTCTGCAACTCACGGTGTTTCATAACAACATCGAGGACCGCATCAATTCCTTCGCCAAGCCCGGGCCCGTCAACCTGCCCGGTGAGACGCACACCGAGGGCTTGGAGAGCGCCGTGGACGGACGTTTCCTCAGCGATGACTGGCACTACCGCATCGCCTGGACCTACCTGCCACGCAGCCTCAGCGATCAACCGCGCCACCACGTCAACGCCGCGCTGGATTGGCAGGCTACGGACAAGCTCCAGCTCGGGGTCGGACTGAATTCCCTATCGGATCACTCGTGGGGTGGCTCGCCGATCGACTCGTATGTCGTCGGCCGGTTCCACGCCAACTATCAGCTCAGGGAAAACATCCGCCTGCACGCGCGATGGGAGAATGTGACCGATGAAGAGTACCTACTCTCAGATTTCGGCGGCACCCCCATCCCCGCCGCCGGCTCGGCGGTGTTTGCGGGGATCACCCTGCAATGGTGACTTCGTGCCATTTTTTTGATGCGGAACGGCTGTCGTTTTGCTAGGTTTCGACCATCAAATCTTCCCCCGAACATTCCCTCTCACCGGCACCGCTACCTCCACACACTTCGTGGGGGCGGCGGATGTTTCATCGCTTGCTCGATGCGCTCTATCCGCCATCCTGTGAACTGTGTGAGGTGCCGCTGCAGGATGGCAGCTACCTATGCGAGGCATGCAATGAAAGCCTGCCTCGCATTCGTGAGCCGTTTTGCTCGTCGTGCGGGGAAATGTTCGAGGGCAACATCCGCTCGGAATTCCTCTGTCCGAACTGCCGCGATCTGACCTACGCGTTTCGCTTCGCGCGGCCCGTGTTGTGGAATAGCGACAACGCCCGCACCCTCATCCACGGCCTCAAGTACGAGCGCAGCCTCTACCTCGCCCGCGATCTCGCAGGGATCGCGAGCGAGGCATTTCTCGATCCGCGCCTCACCCAGGCGCTGCAGGAGCGGTGGACGCTCGTGCCCGTGCCGCTGCACTGGAAACGCGAGCAGGAACGCCACTACAACCAATCGCAGGAAATCGCCCGCCACCTCGGCGCGCTGCTCGGCCTGCCCGTGGTTCCGGCCCTGAAACGCACCAAAGCCACCCCCACCCAAACCCACCTCACCCGCAAACAACGCCTGCAAAACCTGCGCGGGGCGATTGCGCTCTCCGCTGCGGGAAAACGCCTGAATCCAGCAGAAACCAAGGGAATCGTCCTCATCGATGACGTCTTCACCACCGGCGCCACGGTCCAGGAATGCGCGCAGATTTTGGCCCGGAATCAGCATGAAAACATAGTTGTCGTAACCGTCATGAGAGGCTAAGCTGGGTCCGCAGCAGGCCACTGCCGCGCCGATCCAACACACACCACCATGGGAATTTTCGATAGACCCCGTCTCCGTCCTCAGGAAAAACGCGACGACATGCCCGAAGGCATGTGGACGAAATGTCCGTCGTGCGAGGCCATGCTGCACCAGCTGGACCTGAAGCAAAATCTCAATGTCTGTCCGCCCTGTGGCCATCATTTCCTCTACGGCTCGCGCGATCGCATCGCCAATCTGGCCGATGAAGGCAGCTTCGAGGAGCTCGACGCGGACCTCATTTCCGCCAACCCGCTGGGCTTCGCGAAATACCCGGAAAAAATCGAACAACAACGCGCCAGTTCCGAGCTCAATGATGCCGTCGTCACCGGACGCCTCAGCATCGAGGGCAAGCCCGCCGTGATCGCGGTGATGGATTTCAAGTTTTTCGCCGGCTCGATGGGATCGGTGGTCGGGGAAAAAATCACCCGCGCGATCGAACTCGCCACGGCCGAAAAGCGCGGCGTCATCATCATTTCCGCCTCCTCCGGTGCGCGCATGCAGGAAGGCATGCTGTCGCTGATGCAAATGGCCAAGACCTGCGGCGCGCTCGCTCTTCATAGCGAAGCAGGCCTGCCCTACATCTCAGTCATGACGCATCCGACCACCGGCGGCGTCACCGCTTCTTTCGCCACCATCGGCGATGTGAACCTCGCCGAGCCCAAGTGCATGATCGGATTCGCCGGTCCGCGTGTGGTGAAGGAAACCACCCACCAGAACCTGCCGCCCGGTTTCCAGACGGCGGAGTTCATGATGGAACACGGCCTCATCGATGGCATCGTCGCCCGCAAGGACCTGCGCCACAAGCTCGGCATCCTGCTCGGCTACCTGCTGACCTCTTCCCCGCACCCATGACCTACCACGAGGCGATCCACTGGTTGTTTTCCACACAACTGTTTGGCATCAAGCTTGGACTCGATGGTCCCCGTGAACTGTTGCGGCGCTATCTGGCCTTTCCTCCTCGCGGCGTGAAAGTCATCCACGTCGCAGGCACGAATGGCAAGGGCTCTACCTGCGCTTTCATCGATGCCGTCGCCCGTGCCTCCGGCTATCGCACCGGGCTTTTCACCTCGCCTCACCTCATCGATTACCGCGAGCGCATCCAGGTCGCCGGGGCGGAAATTTCCGAGGAGGACTGCACCCGCCACCTGATCGAACTGCGCGAGCTTTGTGAGTCGCTGGAAACGCATCCGACGTTTTTTGAAATCACGCTCGCGCTCGCCATGCGCTATTTTGCGGAAAAAGAATGCGAACTCATCGTGCTGGAAACCGGCATGGGAGGCCGGCTCGATGCCACCACCGCCGTGCCTGCCGATGTGGCGGTGATCACACCCATCGGACTGGATCACATGCAGTGGCTCGGCGATACCATCGCCGCCATCGCCGGAGAAAAGGCCGGCATCATCTGCGCCGAAAAGCCCGTCATTTCCGCACCCCAGGATCCCGATGCCGCCCGCGTGATCGCCGAGCAGGCCAATGAAATGCGCGCCCCGCTCACGGTGGTCACGGAGCCCCTGCACGGCTACACGCTGTCGCTGATCGGCACCCACCAGCCCTGGAATGCCGCCGTCGCCCTCGCCGCCCTACACGCGGCGGAAATCCCCCTGCGCTACGATGCCGTGCAATACGGCTTGTCCCACACCAACTGGCCCGGGCGTTTCGAAGTGATTCTGCACGCACCCCACACCATCATCCTCGATGGTGCCCACAATCCCCATGCCGCAAACGTGTTAGTGGAAACCTGGCGGCAACAATACCCACAAAAACTCGCCACCTTGATTTTTTCCGCCGTGGCCTCAAAGGACGTGCGCGGAGTCTTAGAGTTACTCACTCCCCTCGCCTGCCGCGTTTTGCTCTGCCCCGTGAACAGCCCCCGCGCCCTCAGCCATGCGGAATTGTTAGAAGCCATGCCACCTGGCGAACACCACGTGGAAACCTACGACTCGTTCGCTCAAGCCCTGGACGCAGCCCGAAAGCATGTGGATTCCATCCTCATCGCCGGCAGCCTCTACCTCGTCGGCCAAGCCCGAGCCCAACTGTTAGGCAACACCTTTCAACCGAGTGCGCAGTAAGACAGACTTCACAGCCCCGGCAACTTCGCTTTGTCGAGCTCCTCACGGATCATCGCTTCGCAGACCTCGATCTGCTTCGCCCGCCGTACGCGCGCTTCGCTGGCGATTTGCTCCAGGGTGTCGATGTCATAGAGATACACTTCCTCGATTTCCGCCACTGCCGGATCGATGTCGCGCGGCACGGCGATATCGATGAAAAACAAGGGCCGGAATTTCCGCTTGCGACGCACCGCCTCGACCTCGGCCTTGTGCACGATCGTGTGTGGTGCCCCGGTCGAGCCGATCACCACATCGACCTGAGCCAACACCAGTTGCCAGTCATCGAAACGCACCGCGTGGCCGTTCATTTGTTGCGCCAGATCCAGCGCGCGATCGTAGGAACGGTTCGCCACAAAAATGCTGCGCGCCCCCCGCGATTGCAGGCTTTGCGCGGTGACGCGGCTCATTTCCCCGGCGCCGAGAATCATCACCTCGCTGTCCTTGAGGTGGCCGAAAATTTTCTCCGCGAGATCCACCGCCACATTGCCGATCGATGTCGCGCCTTCCTGGATGCCGGTTTCCGTTCGCACTTTTTTTCCGATGGAAAACACCTTCTGGAACAATCGATTCAGCACCCCGCGCGTCACGCCGGCTTGCAGTGCGGCCTGATAGGCATCTTTCACCTGTCCGAAAATTTCCGTCTCACCCAGGACCATCGAGTCGAGCCCGCTCGCCACGCGGCACAAATGCACCGCCGCGTCCATGCGCGTGCGATGATAGCAATGCTCGGCTCCGCCTAACAGTTCCTCCAATTGCCGCACCGCTCCCGCATCGCCGGACACATAGATTTCCGTGCGATTGCACGTCGAGATCACCACCGCCTCCTCCACGCCGATCTTGTCGCGCAGCTCGGTCGCCGCCTCGCCCAGCTTGGACGGCGCCACGGCAAACAGCTCCCTCACCTCTACAGGCGCGGTGCGATGATTCAAGCCCACACAGATCAGTTCCATCACACCACTCCGAAAACTCCCAATGACACCAAAAACAACACCAATGCCACCAAGGACAATCTCCGTCCCGTCAGCCCCCACATCCGCTGCCACATCAGCAAGATCCCATAAAGCACCCACACCGCCACCGCCGCGATCAAATGCGACCAGCCGCCGCGATGCGACATCATCCACCCGGCCACGATCCCGAAGGTCAGCAGCGCATAGCCGATCCACAACAGACGCATCACCGCTGCCAGCAACTCCCGCACCGGTGGCAAGTTGCGGAACAACCCGGATTGCAAGTGATGCTCTTTCAGCTGCCGATCCAGCACCAGAAACATCACACCCGTGACCGCCGCCAGCGCGAAGGCCCCGTAGGCCAGCACCGATACCGCCGCATGCGCCTCACGCCACGCATCCACTCCCACCGAGCGTTCCGGATCCAGTGACATCACCCCTGGCCACAGCGCCGCCGCCTGAAAAAGCACCACCACCGGTGCCGTGAACAGTCCCACGAGGGAGAGTCGGTAGGGACGCCCCACGACCAGATAAAACAAGGTCAGCGACCACGCCAAAAACACCAGGATTTCCCCCTGATCGCGCAAGGGACAGGCCCCGCGCATCTGCCCGCGCCATTCCAAAAAAAACAATTGCGCCACAAAAGCCCCCGCGATGAATACCAGGGTCCACCAGGTGCGCGATCCGCGATGCACCGACACAGCCCCCCACACCGCGCCAACCAGCGCGAGCAATGTGGAAATCAGTAACACGGTGCGATCCATGACAGCCCCTACATGCACCGCATTGCTCCGACGCGCAAGTCAGAATCCCGCCCTCTAGGTGAGAAAACGGATCGGAAGACATCGACTACAGGTGTCTTTTTCTTCCACAAAAACGACTGGGTCGTAAAAAACACAGAATAGCAGCATGAGGTTGTTTCTGCCGCAACAATTCCCCGGCCATGGGCCAAAGGAAGGAAATGGTGGAGCTTAGCGGATTCGAACCGCTGACCCCTTGCATGCCATGCAAGTGCTCTACCAACTGAGCTAAAACCCCATTTCCGTCATGCATTTCTCAGAAATGCATCGACACTCTTTTGAGCGCGCGGATTGATAGAAGAGAAACGGGGACTGTGGCAAGTGAATTTTTTTACTTTTTTTGCGAATAACCTGCCAAACGCGTCAAGACCTCCAAGACATCGCTGGCAGATTGCGCCAACACGACGGTCCCGGGCTCCATCGAATCCTCTTGCCCGGCAGTCATTTCCGCCAGCGGCTTTTTCAGCAGCAAGGAGGCCGGCACGTTCATTTCAAAAAGCAGCGAGGAAAACTCCCCGTCTCCCTGCAGACAAATTTCCGCATCCTCGCTGGCGGTGACCAGATCCGCTGCCTCGCGCAGCAATGGTTGACGGGCATCGCGCGTCAGAGCGGTGAGCTTGCCCTCGTGCAGCATCGACCCCAGCACCAGCACCTGGATCGCGCCGCCCTGCACGGCGATCACCCGCTGCACCTGCGCGGCCATATCGAGCCGGTCCTGCTCATCGGCATAGGCCATCGGCACGTAGAGAAAACGCACGTTGCGCTCGAAGCTGCGACCGACCAAGCTCTGCGCCACGGCAAAGGACACCGCCACCGCCGAGGCCGAGGCCTGGCCACGCGGCAGGGAAGCCGGCGAGTCATAGGGCACGATCAACCAGATCTCCTCCTTCGTCTTGCGGCGCAGAACATCCGCCAGCAGCAAGGGCGCGGTAAAATCGCCCTGCGCCTTGCCCGCCATCTTGGTCACTTCATAGCCGATGTTGTTCACACCCAGCGCGCCCTCGATCATCGATGCCATCCGCAGCAAGCCAGAGCGCGCTTCCGCCGTCTGATGGTGCCGCGCGCCGACCCATGAGGAAATTTTGGAAAAATCATCCGCGAGGCTCTTGGCATTGATGTCCTTGCGATACGCGTGCTTTTGCTCCTGCCGTTCCTTTTCCTGATAGTGAAAATGCAGAACCAAGCCCACGCCGCCGGATACCAGCAACCACACGGGCACGGCTACGATCAGAATTTTCGCCCATGGCCAGGAAGTGCGCGCATCGGTCGTCATGCAGGATCGGAGCTGGTTTGCTTCACCGGCACGTCGCGGATTTGCTCGACCACCCACAAGACGAAGCCGAACAAAATCGTGAGCAGCACGGCGAGGTAGAAAAACCAAATGAAGTTTTTGCCGGACGTGAAACCGTAATTGTGCAGGCCTTCGCCGAGGAAATTCACATGCCACCAGGAAAACGACACAATGCAGGCCATGAAGATCGATGCCAGATGAAAGCCCCAGTCGCGGATCAGTCCGCCGAAACGGGCGTGCAGCATGATCAGCGACCACAGCACGATCATGAGAGCACCGTTTTCCTTCGGGTCCCAGCCCCAGAAGCGGCCCCAGGAATCATTCGCCCAAATGCCGCCCAGCACCGTGCCCACCAGCGAGAGGAACAAGGTCAGGCACAGGCCACCATAAGCGGCGGTGGTCACCATCTTGAGCAGTTTTTTCAAGTTCTGCCCCAAGCCCAGCCCCGCGAGCAAGACATAGGTCATCGACAAAAAGGCGGTCAACAGGCCCGCGGCATAACCCATCGTCACGGTGATCACGTGCGTGGTCAGCCAGTAGTTCGAATTCAGCACCGCCACCAGCGGATCCATGTGGTCCTTGGCATCGCCTACCTCGAAACGTCGCGCCAGCAGCACCAGCGCCAGGCCCATCAGCGGCGCCAAGGTGGCCGCGATCGCCTCGCGGGTGAAACGTTCGATCAGCAAAAGCACAATGACCGCGACCGTGCAGATGAAAATGATCGTGTCGTACAGGTTCCCCACCGGTGGCCGCCACATGATGTAGCAGCGCATGGAAATGATGATGATCATGTAGCCCAGACCCAGGACCGTGCACAGCAGCGAACCAACCAATGCCGTCTTTTGCATCCAATGCGGCACCTCGAAGATTTTCAAGAACCAGTACAGCCCGGCGGCCAGCAAGCCTAACAGAAACCAGATCATCGCATAGAGCATGAGGTTTTTCTGGTTGTAGCGGTTCTCCGCGGCGATCGCGCGGTACTCGCCGCGCTGCGTGGCGCGGAAGGCCAATTTTTTCACCAGCGGCTGGAGCTGGCGGCGGAACTCCGCCTCGGATTCACCGACGGAACGCACGGCCGTTTCGATCAGCTTGATCTCCTCGATCGCCGTTTTCGGGTCGGCCGCCTTGGAGGTCATCACGTCCATGATGCGATCGCCCGCGCTGCGCCAGTCCTTTTCCGTGGCTGTCTCGGGAGGAAGCATGACGAGGCCGAATTTCGCGTAGTTCGCGCCATCCAGCACTTGCTGCAGGAGCTCCTGGAGATTCGGCGGAATGGGCTCTCCGGATGCCTGATTTTGTTTCAGCATGTCCGCGATCATCGGTGCGGTTCCCATCACGGTGCTGAGATCGGTGAATCGCGATTCGCCATTGGGACCCGCGCCTTTCATCTCGATGCCCGAGCGCGCGAAGCCGAAGTAGCCAATCAAAAACTGGAAACTGCGGACGTTGTAGGCGAGGTCGATGACCTGTTTCTGCACGGCATCGCGGCGTTTCTCCTCGATGCCTTCATACGACTGAGCTAGCTCGAACAACTTCGGGATTCCGTCTTCCAATTGCTTGTAGGAATAGCGATCGCGCCGTCCCAGCGCCTTCAGGCCGATCGCCTCGATCGCCGCGCTGTTGTCCACGCGGAAGGTCGGCAGCCCGACCGCGAGCGTCGGGCGGAAGAGACAGTCCATCAGCCACTGCGTCGGCTTGATCGATATTTTTTCCCCGGCATCATCGGTGATTTCAATCTTCCGGTCGCCGCGCAAGCGCAGCATGGTGAACTGCGCGTGTGTGGAAAACGGCTTCACCCGTCCGCCATCCTGCAAGGGCAGCTGGTTCATCAGTTCCACGGTTTCCTTTTCCCATGCCTTGTAACCGGGGATCTTCACGACTTCGCCCTTCGGGTTCATGTCGATCACCATGAAAACAAACAGCGACACCAGCATCGTGGCGATGATGCAGAAGGCCACGACGCGCGCCCATACCATGGATTTCATCTCAGTCATTGTCAGGGTTAGTGGGTGCGGGTGTTCTTTTCGATGTAATGGATGAATTTCAGCAGGAAGTGAACGAACAGCCCGAGCGTCACGATGTAGAGCGCGTACTTCGGCCACTGGTCGGCGGGGTTGCGCACCACTTCAAGCTGGGAGTAGGGTCGTGAATTGGCGACCTGTGCATTTTCACGACCCATCATGCGTTGGTAAAATGTCAGGCCCTCGTAGCGCATGGGCATGTTCATCTTGATTTCCACGTTCGCCTCGCTGCCGTTTTCGATGCGCGTGACGCGGCTCTCGAATCGTTTCGGCTTCATCGAGTTCGGGTAGTACTCGGCGGTGGCCTTGTCGAGCCGCACGGTGAAGGGCATGGTCCAGAGGAACTTGCGCAGTTGGAAAACGAAAACGCGCTCGCCGACCTTGATGGTGTGCGGATGGAAGGCATCGCCACTGAGGATGAAACTCGGCAGCGGCTCGCCGGCGCGCGGCAGGGCCTTCGCGTAGCACGCGGCGATGTTTGTCTCGGCATCCTTGTTCGGCGGTCGATCGAAAATGTAGTAGCCGTCGATGGTCTGGGCATCGGCGGGAGGAGCCATTTCGTTCACCGACATCACGCGTCCGTTTTTGCTGTAGCGGGTGAACTGCATGTCGAAGGGCAATTCCGGCAGTCGCACGGTGCGCACCGGTGCCGGGATGCCCACCAGATCATTCAGATACTGGCCGCGGATCACATGCACTTCCTTCGGCATGCCCGCGGTGCGTTCGGAAATTTCCACCACATACTCGTAGTAGTCCTGCGCCACGTTGCTGCTTTCACCCTCGAAAAAATCCATCGTGCCGCGCTCCTCGGTCATCTCCGTGACGCCCGCGCTGAGAATCATCAGCAGGATGCCGCTGTGCGAGATCAGCACGCCCGCTTTTTTCCAGCCCTTGCGCGCGCGCACGATGCCGCCTAAGAGAAGATTGATGAAAAACAAGCCCAGCACCCAGTAGCCGCCCGGCATGGGAATCATCAGCGCTTTTTTGCCCATGAAATCCGGCAGGCGCAGTTCACCCAGAATGTACCACGCCTGCGGATCGAAGTATTTCCGCAAGGTCGCATAAAGGCCGTAGTCCACTTGCTCCAGCGTCGCCAGCCACGTTTGCAACAGCAGGATCAGCATCAGCACCACCGCCAGCGGGAATCCGGCAAAAAAACCAAACACCTGCTGACCTAACGATTTTTGTCGTCGGGCGGGTGGAACATTGAAGGATTCGTCTGCCATGATGAAGGAGAAAGGATGATACTACGGTCGGAAAGGTGCGTTTTATTCAGCGGCTTTCAGGGATTGGGCATAGCGGTTGAGGTTTTCCTTTTCCGCCGCCACCTCGTCCTTGGGCCCCACCATCTTGATGGTGATGATGTCGGAGCCGATCTTCGCGACATATCCGGCCAGCGCGAAGCCATCGACAGGCTCCTTGCCCATGCCGCCGGCAAACAGACCTTCCGCCTCCACCAGCACCGCCTCCGCGCCCAGCATGGTGGCCTTGGGCAGCGCCGCCAGTTCCTGGGCCGTGAGGTCGGCTTGCTGGAATTGTTTGCGCCAGCGGTTGACGTTATCGAGCACCGAGCCCTGCGAGCGCGAAACATACACCTCACCAGCGCCGCTGGCACCGAATGCGTAGTTCAGCAGGCGGATTTGTGTCGCGGGACGCGCCACCCAGTTCGGCGCAGGGGCGTCCTGGAACGGACTGGTCGAGCTACCGCGGAACTGCTCATTGGCCGATGCGAACAATTTCACCTCCTGATCCTTCGTCGTGATCCCGCGCTTTTCCGTGGAAGTCACTTCCATGGGAGTTTTTTTGCAAGATCCCAGCAAGGCACAAGCACCGAGCAACAGAAAAAGAGTGCGTTTCACGGCGTTGAGTTAGCCTTGCTTGCCGCAACGTGCAAGGGAGGATTGCAAAAAAATCACCCGTCCGGTCATGCGCGCGTTCATCCCACCGGCACCGGCGCCAGCCACACGAAGGGCGGAAAGGGCAGATTGCGCAAAATCCAGAAGGCGATCACCGCAATCGCAATCGCCCAGCCCATGCGCGGCGAGAGCGCGAAGCTCTGCCCGCGCCGGCTCCACTCGCGCCAGGTCTCCTTGAGCATCAAGGTGCCGAATCCCAGGCCCACAACGATGACCAACGCGTTCATGCGCAAGGCCTCCAGCCAGCGGCCCTGCGACAGCATCATCACACAGCGCCGCCCGCCGCAGCCGGGGCAATGCAGATCCGTCCACCGGTAGAACTGGCAGGGCGGCATCCAGCCCAGGATTTTCGACTGCAAAAAAAAAGCCACTACCCCAGCCACGATCACCAGCAGAAATAACAAAGTCCACGGGCGATGACTGGGAGATAGGCTCATATGTCTGCTGTCAGAGTGTAAATGGTTCGCTCCGATGGTAACTGTTCGGCTTCACATTCCCGATCCAGCTCCCCACTTCACGCTCAAGGAGGCGAAGGAAAACTCTTCTTCACTTCCATGTAAAAATACCCCGCCGCCACCAACGTCGCGATTTGCATGAGCAGCCCCAGATATCCCATGACCAGTCCCGCGATCGCCATCCCCCGCCCCGCCATGGGGAATTCTGATTCGCGGATTTTTTTCAAGGCCATGTGCCCGCAGATCACCGCCGGAATCGCCGCCAATCCGTGGACATAACAGGTGAACAAACACACAATCCCACAAACCAGACTCGCGATCGCCAATCCACATTGCGGCACCGTACCGTAGGCTGCCTGCTGGGTGTAGGCCATCGCCGCCGCCGCGCCCAGGGGCGGAGCCAGCAGCTCGTCCACTTCTCCCATGGGCTTCCACTCCGCCAGGCCATCGCGCCAGACCAGCGTCTCGCGCGTGACCACTCCTTGTGCCATCAACTGCCGCAGGGCCGTTTCCGTGACAGGGCCTTGCTGCTGCCCTTGCGTGCCGTAGTACCATTGAATCATAAATGTATGGGGAAATTGTTCTTGGTCATCGTGGTCGAATCCCGGGCACAAAGCAACCCGCAATTCACCAACCCATCATCACCCGTGTCGCCAGCAGCGCGGCGTAGGCCAGCACCGCGAAACACAACAGCGCGACGATCCGGTCCGCGAGCGACGCCTGGGGGCGCACCACACTTTCCGATCGGGGAAACACCACAAAAGCATAGATCATGCCAGCCACCAGACCACCGGCGTGCGCGGCGTTGTCGATGAAATGAATGCCAATCACGCCGATCAGCGCCGTCCCCAGCACCGCTGCGATCAGCCGACGCCGCGATTTGCGCGGGACCAGTTTTGCATGACGGATTTCAAAGACTAACAAAAATCCCAGCATGCCCATCAGACCGCCGGAGGCTCCGAGCGAGCTGCCCTTGCCCATCATCATCGAGCACTCGCCGCCCAGCCAGGCGGAAAACAAAAACACGATCGGCACCTGCGGCCAGCGGGCCAGCGCCTCGATGCGCCGCCCCAAATACAGCAAACCCAGCGCGTTCATCACGAAATGCAGCAGATTGCCATGCAACATCGGCGCGGTGAGCAAACGCCAGCGCTCCTCGCCCCCGCGGATCAGGGCCGCCGCAAAGGGCTTACCCGAGATCACCTGCATCGCCGCCGTCGCCGCGATCAGGCCCATCAGCACCTTGGTGGCGACGATTTTCTGCCACGACAGCCAGACCTCGAATCGCGCCAGATCCGCGGCATCCCGCATCGTCTCGGCCGACCACGCGCGCACCTCCCGCCAGCGCTTTTTCGCTTCATACCACGGCAATAAGAAGAACATCACCAGTAACAACAACCCGAGCGCCGGCGCGGAGGTATTCAGCAAGTCCAGCAGCAGCGAAAGCGGCGAGAACACCTTGCGGAACTGGATGATCTCCCACGCCGTGTAGGCCAAAAACGCCACAAACAGCAGCAAGCCGAGTTTGACCTGCCCCGTCTGCCGCTGCAATTGCCGTTCGCTCGCCAGAAGGCGCGATGCTTGCAAGGCCTCCTGCAATTCCGGCACCGCCTCGGGCACTTCCATGTGGTCCTGCGCGGGAGTCCAGACCAACCCGATCGCTTCCTCCACGTCCTTTCTCAGCACCTCCCGCAAGGCCTGCTCATCCGGCACCGCGGTAGGTCCCTGCGCACCATCATAATACCCCCACGAATCAGGAGGAGCCGCCGGAAACAAATCAGGCCGTGCCCATGCAGGCCGGCCTGGATTGTGAGGTTCTGCATTCACACGCGGAAAGCGTTACTGTGGAGGCGTTTTGTCTCCCTCGGCCGGTGCCTGAGGTGCGGTCGGGTCCGCGGGCTTTTCTTCCGCGGGCTTCTCTTCCGCCGGTTTGTCGGCAGGAGGCGTTTCCACAGGTGCGGGCGGAGGAGTCGCTTCGGTAGGAGCCGGCGTGGTAGCAGGAGCCGGCGTGGTGTCAGCAGGCAATTCCTCGCTCAGGCTCTTGGGCTGTTCGGCCGGAGCGGCAGCTTCTTCCGTGGTCGCCGGGGCCTTGGCCAGTGAGGAAATCTGGTTTTTCTTCTGCACCAAAATCGCCAGCGTCAGGGTCAGCACAAAAAACAGCACCGCCATGTAAACCGTGCCTTTTTGCAGCACATTCGTGGTGCGCGCGCCGAACAATTGATCGGTCGTGTTCGCGCCGAACGCCGCGCCCAGGCCCTCTTGTTTGGGGCGCTGCATCAGGACCAGCAGGATCATCATCAAACAGACAAACACGTAGATCACCACCAGCGCGGTGATGCTCACATTGAGAAAATTGATACCAAGCAGAGTCATGGGCGCGGGAATATGGAGACCAAAAGCTGACTTGTAAAGGTTAGTTTTCAAGAATCTTGAGCAGAGCCCCCGCCTGCCACGCCCCCCCTTTCCGCCTTTCCTGCCCTGTCGCAGTTGCATTCGCGTAAACCTGATTTATCCGTTGTCGCACGCATGTCTTTCTCTCACAGCCCATTTCGCACCCCCGTCGTGGCCGTCATCGGGGGGCTGATCACCGCCATGACGTCAGCCAGTCCGATCGAGACTTATCGCGATAAAAACCGGTTGATCCTGCTCTCGCTGCCCACCGCCGCGGCGGCGCAACAGACCTCCGCCACGCTGGCGGACTTTCGCGCGCAGATCGAGGAGCGCCATGTGAAAGTCATTGATCTCTCCCCGCACGCCACGCACATCCCGCAAACCGTGCGCATGACAGCCGAGCAGACCGCGCAACTGCGGAAGGAATTCCGCCTCGCCACAGACGAAACGCGCGCGATTTTCCTCCTCATCGGCAAGGACGGTGGCGAAAAAGCCCGGCAATCCGGCGCCCTCGATCTCAAACAATGGTGCGCGCTCATCGATCAAATGCCGATGCGCCGCCAGGAAATGAAAGAACAGCAACGGTAGCTACTGTCGCCGTTTTCCCGTGGGATGCCGCCATGTGACGATTTCGTCACAGCCGATGGCTCGTCGCTGATGCGCGGTCTGCCATGATCGCATAGCCACGAGAAAAACACGTATGCGCATCGACATCATCACGGATACTTTCGCTCCTGACATCAACGGAGTCGCCATGACACTGGGGCGGCTGAGTGCCGGTTTGATCGGCAGCGGCCACCGCGTCACGGTGATTTGCTCGGGCGATCAATCGACCTCCTCGACCAGCATCGCCGCCATCCCCCTGCCCGGCTACAAGGAAGTGCGCATCGGCATGCCCGGGCCCTTCAAGCTGCGCAAGCGCTGGCTGAAAAAACGCCCGGATGTGATTTATGTGGCGACGGAGAGCCCGCTGGGAGTTTCCGCCGTGAGTGTCGCCTCAGGCCTCGGCATCCCGGTGACCACGGGATTTCACACGAATTTCCACGAATACATGGAGCAATACAAACTCAAGGCGCTGCAACCGGCGGCGATGAGTTACCTGCGCCACATTCACAGCCGCGCCCATGCCACGATGGCACCGAGCCAGGAAGTGGTCGATATGCTCCAGCGCGAGGGCATCAAGCACGCGCACTTGCTGGGCCGCGGCGTGGATACCCAGTTGTTCTCTCCCGCCAGGCGCGATGTTTCCCTGCGCGAGGCCTGGGGCGCCGCGGAAACGGCAACGGTCTTTCTCAGCGTCGGCCGCGTGGCGGCGGAAAAAAACATCCCGCTGGTGATGCGCGCCTTCGAGCAAGCGCACCAGGCCCAGCCGGAGGCCCGATTTGTCGTGGTGGGCGACGGCCCCCTGCGCGAGTCGTGGCAAAAAGCCCAACCCTGGGTGCATTTCGCCGGCATGCAGCGCGGCGAGGACCTGGCGCGACACTACGCCTCCGCCGATGTCTTGCTTTTTCCCAGCGAAACGGAAACCTTTGGCAACGTGGTGCTCGAGGGCATGGCCAGCGGACTGGTGGTGGCGGCCTACGATTATGCCGCGACGGCGCAGCACATCCGTCACGGAGAAAACGGCATCAAGGTCGCGAAGGGTGATGAAAAGGCCTGGCTGGAGCAAGTGCTCGCGTTGCGCGACCTGAGCGCTCTCATCCCCCTGCGCGAAGCCGCGCGACGCAGCGCCGAGCCGCTGTCGTGGGATCACATCGTCGAGCGCTTCGAGGCCATCCTCGCGGCATCCGCCCGCACGCGCGAGCCGATGTTCGACATCCAGGGCAAGCGCCTCAAGCCGGAGAAATTTTCCTGCCGCACGGTGTTTGTGTCGGACATCCATCTCGGCACCCCCGAGTGCAAGGCGGATGAAGTCGTATCCTTTCTGAAGCACCTGCGCTGCGAGACGCTCATCCTCAATGGCGACATCATCGATGGCTGGGCGCTGCGGCGCGGCACCCGTTGGCAAAACCGGCACAGTCGCGTGATTCGCACCATCCTGAAAAAGATGGAGAAGGAAAACACCGAGGTGATCTACCTGCGCGGCAATCACGATGACATCCTCGAACGCTTCCTTCCCCTCACCTTCGGCTCGATCCGCATCGTGAAGGACTACATCCACCGCAGCCCCAACGGGAAAAAATACCTCGTCATCCACGGCGATGGCTTCGACAGCGTGGCCACCAACCACCGTTGGCTGGCGATGCTCGGAGCCTTCGGCTACGACAGCCTGCTCGCGATCAACCGCGTCTATAACAAATGGCGCGCGCTGCTGGGCAAGGAATACTACTCCGTCAGCAAGGCCATCAAGGGCAAGGTCAAGTCCGCCGTTTCCTTTGTGGACAAATACGAGGTGCAGTTGCAAAAACTCGCCCACCAGCGCGACTGCCAGGGCATCATCTGCGGCCACATCCACACGCCCGCGGACAAACAGGTGGAGGACATCCACTACCTGAACTCCGGCGACTGGGTGGAAAGCCTCAGCGCGATCATCGAACACCACGACGGACGCATGGAGCTCGTGACCTATCAGGAATTCATGCACCGCATCGCGGACGAAATGCACGAGACCGCCCGGGAAATCGAAGCATAAGCAACGCCTGCCATTACCGTCGAAGACAAGGGATGACCGCAGCTTTTTTCCGACATTGAAAAAGCCGACTCACGATTTCCACCGGCTCAACCGATCAGGATCAAGCGCGGCGGATCTCCCTCGATCGGGTCAGGGGCGCGATGAATGCACGGCGGCACCGGATTTCCCGGATAGTCGATGGCGATGCGCCACAGGTGTCCCACGCCGAAGCAGAAGGTTCTCGCACCGGGTAGCGCATCATAGTGCAGGTCATAAAAACTCTCGGTGAGATACTCGAGAAAGCTCTCATCATCCTCACCACCAAAATCCGCGAGCAAGGCCTTGCGCACGGCCGGAACCCGGGCGCGCGGGATGACATCCTCGTGACACACGCCAATGCTCGATGCCCCCGCATAGGTGCACAGATAGGTATCGGCCACATCGGTGGCACGATCGACGTGAAAGGAACAGACATCCGTGCGCATCAGGCCTTGCCGGTCATGACCGATGTATCCGTTGACGCAATCGATCTCAGGAGCAAAGCCATACGCCTGCAACTGCTCCTGGTCACGGAGCATGAAGTCGATCGCCGCTTTCCCCGCCGCACTCACAGGCAGGGCGAGCAATTGGTCGCGGTCGAGCGTGGTGATGCCGCGCTCTACGCTGAGGTGACGGATCACTTCGGAAAAATCCCCCTCTAACGAGCGTCTCAGACACAGCGCGTTGACTCCATCTCTCATCGGCGTGGACACCAGTTCCTCCATGCTATGCACAAGGCGCACATACGGCGGATCTGGTGGCGCGGAATTCATGCGGGACTTTCTACGACACGCCCGCGGCAAATGCCAACCTTTTGCGATTCTCTCCGCAAGGTTCGTGAGCGGACCGCTAGATCGTTTCCCCGTAGCTCCAGCCTTCGCGCACGGGTTCCTTGATGAAGGCATTGAGCTCGGGACGGTTGGTGATGCGTCCGGCTTTGGCATCCCATTCGATGTTGGTCTTGAAACGCTGGGCCAGCACGCCTAACAGGATGATTTCCGTGAGACGCGCGCCGTAGGTGAAGTTCGATCCCGGCTCCGGACCCTCGCCTTTGATCGCACGCAGCCATTCGCGGAAGGGACCGCCCGCCACGCGCGGGATGACCTGCGCGGGCGGATTCGCTTGCCAGTTTTTGTGCAACTCCTCGGGGAGAATCAGCGGCGCTCCCGCATGGGTGCCACAGCCGATCATGCCTTTTTCCCCGATCATCCAGCACGCTCGACCAAGGTGCGCCGCGTGCTCGGCGCCGAATTTGTCGATGCGTCCGGCCTTGCTCCAATCCTGCGGCCCATCGAACCACTCGAGAACCACCGGCCCGCGTTTGGCATTGGCGGAAAAATGATACCGGATGTGACTGCCCGCGGGGATGACTCCCTCTAACGAATCCTTGCGATCGAGGCATTCCACCAGCGTGGGCGGATCGAGATCGAGCGCCCACACAGGCGTGTCGAGTGTGTGGCAGCCCCAGTCGCCCAACATGCCGAGACCGAAGTCGTAAAACGTCCGCCACTTTGTCGGATGGTAGTCGCTATGATAGTCGCGTTTCGCCACCGGCCCCAGCCACAGGTCCCAGTTGAGACCGGCGGGCACGGGCATGGCGGGCAGCGGCATGCGGGCGGGATTGGCAAAATGCTGACCACCCAGTTCCGGACCCGTATTGCGGCAATAGACCTTGCTGACGTCACCGATGACTCCGGCGCGATAGGCCTCCACCGATTGACGGATGCCATCGCCCGCGTGCCCCTGATTTCCCATTTGCGTGACCACCTGATACTTTTGCTGCGCTCTCACCAGAGTGCGCGCTTGCCAGACATTGTGCGTGAGCGGCTTCTGCGTGTACACATGAATGCCGCGCTCCATCGCCGCCATCGTGGCCGCGAAGTGCGTGTGGTCCGGCGTGGAGATCACCACGGCATCGATCTCCTTGTGCATCTTGTCGAACATCTCGCGGAAGTCCTGGAAAAACGGCTGCGTGGTGCGCCAGTTCTTCATGTTTTCCGCACAGCGATCCGTGTCCACATCGCAAAACGCCACAAGATTTTCCTCGCCGCATCCTTGCTCGTAGGGCTGCCGCGCGATCCAGCCGCCCGAACCGATGAAAGCGACGTTGAGCTTGCCGTTCGCGGATTTGCCCGGCTTGCCGATCGCGAAACGAGGAAGCGCTGTGCTGGCGAGGGCGGCGGTGCTGGTGCGGAAAAAAGTTCTGCGTTTCATAAAATTTCGTTAGAAAATTACTTTGTGATATCGGGATAGTGTTTGCGAATGAGCGCCTGCTCCTCTGCGGATAACGCGGAAATTGGAACAGGCTGATCCTGCGGGCGAGTGCCTTTTTGGTTGATGCGATTCATCAGGCTCCAGTTGCGCGATTGTTTGCCGGGCTCCGGATCGGCGGGCTCGGCGGCGGGGAGATCGTAGCGGGTGAAATCGATCACCAGCGGGGCATCGTTTTTTTTCCAGTCCCGCAGCAAGGCGAGGCGGAAATCCCGGTTCATGAACCAGCGGATTTCCTGATCTTCCTCAGACGCGCGGATGCCGCAACCGCGATGCGTGAACCGATAGTTGAGAGCATCATTGCTTTTGAATTGCGCACGCCAGCGCTCGCCAAACTCACCCTGCGTGATGAGCTGCGCCTCCGGCCAGCGCTTGCGCGTTTGTGAGAGCCAGAGCTCCAGTCCCTCCATGCCATTGCGTCCGCCGTAACCGTAAATTTTCCGCGCCTCCACCAAGCCCATCTCCCATCCGCAGGTCACCCAGGCGAAGCCATTGCGCTGAAAGCCATCGTCGAAATGCGAGGCCGTGGTGTGCATCATCGCCTGCAAGCCGCGTTCCGTGCCCATGTCCAGCAATGTTTCGATCGGCCCCACGCCTTGCCGACTGCGCCAGCGCTCGCCCGCGACCATGCGCGAGCCGGGAATGCGGGCGCAGAGAAAATCCACCGTCCAGCCATCGAGATTCACCACATCAATGAAGTCCTCTTTACCACGCGCCGGTTTGCAAAAATGCTCGCGCGAAGGGTAATACGGATAGCTGATCGAGCCCTCGCCATCGCCGTTATCGACCGCATACTGGCTCCAGATATTTCCCTGACAAACGTGGATGTTTTCCTTCTCGGCAAGGTAACGCAGATTGTCGGAAGAAAGAAATCCGGCAACCACGCTTTTCGGCCGATAGCCATGACCCACGATGGCGGAAACGCGCTGGAGCCCCTCGTGCAGATCGCGGTTCACCTGCTCGCGGGTGTTGTACATGTTGGAAAAATACGCTCCGGGGATGAAGGTGATTTCATCACCGAATTTTTTCTGATAGCTCACCACCAAGGCGCGCAAATCACGGTACTGCGCCCGTTCATCGTGCAGCGCGAGCCAACTGAAGGCCCAGGTGATGCGCGCGCCGGGCCAGGATCTTTCGATGGTCTCACGAAACACCCGCGCCTCGGCAGGCGTGTGAACGGACGACTCATCCGGACCATGCGCGGTATCCCGCGTGACCTCGATCTGCCGCACCCGCACGATGGTGTTCAGCGTGAGAAAACGCTGACCCATCAATCCGTTAGACTCCACAGCAGGCGAAAGCCCTCCGGCGGTCATCGAGGAAAGCAAGGCGAAGTACAGGAAAGATCGGCGCAGCATGGCAATCAATTGTTAGGGAGAAATGAGAACCTTGAGTCGGCCGAATTTCCCGGCATCCGAGCCCATGGGTATGCGCAGGGTCACCTTATCGGTGCCGGCGGCGGGATTGTTTTTTTCCACGGTGACGCCGGGATTGTTCGCCGCCGCGCCATCCGGCACGGCATAGGGCGAGGATGCCGCGTTCCAGTTGGTGAGATTCGTGCTGACCTCGATGTTCAGGCTGGTCTTCGCATCGATGGAGCTTTGCGCGCGATAGAACGTGAAGAGCAGGTCATTGCCTCTGGTGGATGCCACGGGCAAACGGGAAAGATCGTTCACACCTAACGAACCGCCCAACACGAACTCAACGGCATTGCTGACGCCATCGCCGTCGAAATCATCCGCTGCCGTGCCGGAAGGGGCATGGGTCGAGGCCCAAGTGGCATAGGCCGAGGCGGACTCGACGAAGTTGACTGTATACGTTTGCGTGCTGAGATTCTGCGCGGTGACCGTGTAGGTTTGCGGCAGGGTGAAATCGCGCGTCACACCGGACAGCGGCAGGGCCGTGGCCAGGGAAGAGACGGTGAAGCTGGGTGCGAGCGCCCTGCGATCCATGCCTGCGGGCACCGTGACGGTGATGACGTTGCCCGAGATACTGGACGAAAGCTGCCCGGGAATGCTGAAGCTCAGTATGTTCTTGGCGGAACTTTGCGACGGAAGAATCGTCATGAGGCGCAGTGCCATTTGCTCGCCGGCATTGAAGTAGCTCTCGGCATTCTGGTTCCAGTGGTAGCCATCGTTGTTGCCCCCCACATCATTGCCGTAGTCATACGGACGGGTATCCACCGTGACGACATTGCCGAGGTATTTCGGATCACTCACGGCATAGTTGGCGACGGCAGTCTGGGCGTTGATGACCTTGACGCCATCGGCGCTTTGATCCGCGTTCGCCATGCCGGTGGTGCCGATGGTGACGGGCAGGTTGGGTGAATTCCAGGCGGCACGCAGGTCGCGGATGAGATCGACGAGGTTATCTTCATACTCGTTGGCAAAGGCCGTGCTGCTGCGGTCGTTCCAGCCCTGGTGCCAGCCGAAGCCGGCGATTTCATAACTGTCGGCAGGCAAGGCGCTGAGTGCCGCGCTCACACGCGCGAGCATGCCGGTGTAGTAGGCACCCACCGTGCCGCCGCGATTGGCGACAGCGGAGGGCGGACGGAAATCTCCGGCCAATGACTTGCCGCCGAAGGCATACTTGAGAATCAACACCGGATCACCCAACTGGCTGCCGACGACGAGGCCGAAGGAATACTCGGGTCCGATGCGGCCATTGACACCGGTGGGACCTTCGCCATTGTTGCCGAAGAAAGGATCGAGGTCGCCCGTGCGTGCGGGGTTGGCGGGATTCGGCACATCGCTGGCACCGCCGCCGCTCCAGTAGGTGACCGAAACATCATTCCGCTTGATCCAACCGGGATTGCTGCCCGCCGGATTCGCGGGATCGGCGAGGTAGCCGTATTGGTTCGGCGATTTGTTCAGCATGTGGCGCAGGCTGCCGTAACCACCGGAGAAATTGGTGTCGTTGGGATTGTTCGGATTGCGACCGATTTCCACCGCGGCTTTGCCTTGCATGTTCGATTGTCCGGCGAGGATGAAGACCTTGGTTTTGCCGTTGCCCGCCGATGGATTGACCAAGTGGAACAAAGTGCTGGAACCGCTCGGGGCGTTGGTGGCATCGCCGAGGTAGGCCGCGCGCAGCGGACGCCAGCCGACAGCCAGTCCGTTGGTGCTGAGAGCGGCTTGTGAGGAACCATTGAGGGCGATGGTGCCGATCAAGATCGATCCATCGTAAAAAGCAACGGATCCGGTGGCCGCGCTGCCGTTGACCGTGGCGGTGTAGGTGACACTGGCCCCGAAGGCCGAGGGATTGCCGCCGGAACTCAGAGCCAGCGCGGTGGTCGTGGCGGAACGGCTATCGTTGACCGTGTGTGAGAGCGC
The DNA here is from genome assembly GCA_947462875.1 of Verrucomicrobiia bacterium. Classification (GTDB taxonomy): domain Bacteria; phylum Verrucomicrobiota; class Verrucomicrobiia; order Verrucomicrobiales; family Akkermansiaceae; genus UBA956. Next base: position 85,643 of record CANHQJ010000002.1, on the reverse strand, counting down.
CGCAGAGTAGGCGATGCCGTTATTTCCATCGCCGCCATAGACCGCCGTGATCGTGTGCGTGCCACCCGTGAGAAGCGATGTGGTGAAACTCGCCTGGAAAGAGCCGTTCAGAGCGACAGAACCGATCTGCGTGAGACCATCGTAAAAGGCAACGCGTCCGGTGGGAGTGCTGCCGGTGACCGTGGCGGTGAAGGTGACAGAAGCGCCGCCATTCGAGGGATTCGTGCCGCTGGTGCGAACCAGCACGACGCCGCTGGTGGGAAGCGCACCGATGGTGATCGTGCCGGGACCGGAGAAATAGGCATCGTCCTTGAAAGTGGCGAGCGATGCGGAGGATCCGTAGGTGCCGCTGCCGCTGAAATTCGGATAGCTGAGCGACGCCACTTGGCGGGTGCCAAGGTAGTCGAGCTGCATCCTCGCACCGCTGGAAATTTCCAAGGGACCGGCGCCGAGAGCGTTTGGTCGCGTGATGGCCAGAGTGCCAACTTGGACGCGGGTGGTGCCACTGTAGGTGTTGGCTCCCGAAAGGATCCACGTGCCGCTGCCCGTTTTGGTGATGCTGGTGGCGGTCTGTCCCGAGGTTCCTTGCAAGCTGTCGCCGATGCTGCCACTGATCTCCCCTTTGCCAACCACGCTGCCAGTCGAAGCTTTCGGCGCGTTGGTGAGCGTGAGTGTTTTGCGATTGTCCACTGCCGCCACGCCGGGAATCGAAACATCCGAGGTGAATTTCAACAATCCGGTTTCGCCGCGTGTGGTGGGCAGGTAGGCATTGCCGCCCTGCGTGATGGTGGCACCGCCCGTGGAGCCCGTGAGTTGCAAAATACGGTCGGTGGTTTCACCCGTGCCGTTGTAAATGAGACTGGCGCTGGTGGTGGTGAGACCGAGGGAAATGGTGCCGTTTTCCGCGGTGGTTGGCGCGCCGAGATTGCTGGTAGCGGTGCCGCCGCTGACGCTGTTGAGGGATGTCACGGTGATGCTGCCGGCCTGAATGGCGACGGAGCCGGTGAAGCTGTTGTTGCCGGTGATGTTGATCGTGCCGCTGCTAGTACCTCTTCTGACGATCCCGCCGCTGCCGCCGATGTTACCGCCTATACTCATGTTGCCCGTGGTGGCGAGGTCGAAGATATTGCTGCCTGTCAGCGTGATCGGCCCGTTGAGGTTGGCGGAAAAGCTGTTGCCGTTGGTCACGGTCGCGCCGTTGAATTCAAAGGTATTGGTCAGGTTGTTGTTGCCGTTGAGTGAGAGCGAGGCTCCGGAGTTCACTGTCACCGTTCCCGTACCTAACAGGCTGTTGGATGTGGAGCCAAAGACCACGCTGCCCGCGTTGATGACGGTGCCGCCGCTGTAGTTATTGGTGCCGGTCACATCCATGCGATAGCCGGAGTTCTTGATCAGCTTGCCGGCGCCGGATACATTGCCGTTGAGGTTGATCCGACCCGCCCCGCTGCCGCCGAAAGTGAGGTCGGCACTCATCGTGATGGGAGCACCGAGGGTGACGGTGTTGGCGCTGTTCTGATTGATCGTGGGCAAGGTGCCTCCATTGTTGGTGAAGGTCATGCCATTCGTTCCGGCAACCGTCACAGTGCCGGCGAAATTCGCCTGGTTCAGCAGGAAACCGTTGTTGAGATTGTGCGTGGCGGTGTAGGTGCCGCTTTGGTTGAAATTCAGCGTGTAGTTGGCAAAGCCAGCCGATGCAGGCGCGGTGCCGTCGCCGACGTTGTTGGTCCACTTGCCGGCATCACTGAAGTCGCCATTGGTCGCGCTGGCCCAGGTGAAGGTGGTCGGTTGCGGAGCGACGGTGACGGTCACGGTATACACCTTCGTCGAGCTATCGAGAGCGGTGATGGTATAGGTTTGCGGGGTGGTGAAATCCCGCGTGCTGCCGGAAACGGGGTCGCCCGTGGCACCGCCGGAAACGGTGTAGGTGGGGGCAAGGCTCGTCACTGTCGAGCCAAAGGGCAGGGTCTTGGTAATGTTGGTGCCTGAGATGACGGCGGCACCATAGGTGGGGAAGGTGAAGGAAAGGATGTCCTTGGCCGAACTCGGATTGAACGTGATGGAGGCCGAGGTGCCGGTCTTGCCGCCACTGGAGGTGGCGGTGAGGGTGATGGTTTCCACCACATCATTTTTTGTGCTGATGGTGAAGGTGCCGCTGCTCAGCGTCTTGGTGTTGTCTCCGAAGGTGCTGTCACCGTTGCTGTCGAACTGCGCGCTGCCGCTGCCGGTCATGGTCACGACCGTGGTGCTATCGGTGGTCACGATGTTTCCATAGGTATCGAGCGCTGTGACAGTGGTGGTGAAGGGAACGCCGGTCACCTGGGACGTGGATGCGGTCACGGAGTAGGCATGGATGCCGAGCGGATCGATGGTCAGGCTCAGGCCACCCGCACCCGTACCGCTGGCGCTGGTGGCGATGCTGTCCGAACAATGAAGCGTGGCGACGGCGGCGTTGCAGGCCGTCAGCAGGCCGTTGTTCGAGCCGCTGACGGTGGCCACGCCATTGACGAAGGTGAGCGTGGCATTTGGTGTGCCCACACTGGCGGTGACAGCGCGCGAAACGCCGTCTTTGTCGGCGATAAACGGAGCGGTGCTGTTAGGCGAGGAGGCGAGACCGTGGAATGATAGGGAAACATCGCCGGAGAACGTCGTGAGCGCCGTACCGGAGGGATTCAGAGCGGTGACCGTCAGCGCGACGGGATCCCCGGCATTGGCGGTGGCGCTGCTGCTGGCGGCCACCTGAATGCGATACGCCGTGGGTGCGGACAGGGTGTTGGTGAGCGCCACCTTGACTTGGCCGGCGGTGCCGTAGTCGAGCGTGGCGGCGTAATCGGTGTTGCCAGTGACCGTGACACTGCGGAAGGATCCGCTGATGGTGCCTGCGTTCTGCACGATCGTCGTGCTGGGCACGTTGCCGAACAGACCCGTGGTATCGATGACCAGATCAGTACCGCTGATGTTCAGCGTAGTGGCATTGCTGGAAATTTTGTCCATCGTCGAGGCAGGCGCGCGCAGCTTGAAAACGCTGCCCGTGTTGAGCGTCGGTGCCGTGGTGCTGGACAAAGTGAGCGTGCTGGCACCGCCGCTCAAGGAAGGCTGCAGCGCGGCTCCGGTTTGCAAGGTGACCGCGCCCGCGAGGGTGCCGCTGCCGCCGAGTGTCGCGCCGGTATACACCGTCGCCGCGCCATTGCCGGTGATCGTGCCGTTGACCAGCAGCGCGCCTGCATTGATACGGGTTTGTCCGGTGTAGCTGCTGCCCGCAGCGGACAGAATGAGTGTGCCCGCGCCGGACTTGGTGAGGCCGCCGCTGCCTTGGGTAAGAGGCACACCGATGGTCAACGAGTCCGATGAAACATCCGTGCGTACGACCAATTCGACGCCACTGCCCGCGGTCACCGCCGTGCCGCCGCTGATGCTGCCGCTGCCTCCGCCGGATTTGAGAATCGCCGGTGAGGTGAGCGTTTGCGAGGCGTTTTGCGTCCAGTTCACACTGCCCGCGAGATTGAGCGAGAGCAGGGAAATGGTATTTTGACCGGCCGGTGTGGCGGTGAGTTTCACGTGTCTGCCGGCGGTGATGGTATCGACATCGACCGTATTGGTATCGCCGCCCGAGGTTGCGTAGTTCAGCGCGCGCAAATACCCTGCAGCATCATAGGCGGCGAAGTTGCTGCCGTTGAAGAAATAACCACGATCGATCAATTGACCGGCCGTGGGCGCGGTGGTGAAGGAAATTTTGTTATCCGTATCGCCTGCGCCACCACTGACAAAATTGCCGGTGGCTCCCGCGGCTCGCGCCGCGAGACTGGCGTGATTCACGGTGCTGCTGCTGGAACCGCCCTTGGTGTTTTGCAATGTACCTTCGCCCGCGCTGAACGTCAGCGAACCCATGTTTTGCGCCTTGGTGCCCGTGGCCGAAGTGCCATCGTAATGGAAGGTGCCGGTGCCGCCGAAGGTCAAGGCCGTGCCGGTGCTGCCGTTGAGCGAACCGGTGTTGGCATCGATCCACAAGGTGCCGCCGCTGACCGTGGTCAGTCCGGTGTAGGTGTTGGATCCGGAAAGGGTCCAGGTGCCGGTGCCGGTTTTGGTAAGAGCTGTCGCAAGTTGTCCTGCGGTGCCGAGACTGCTGTCGGGGATCCCTCCGGCGATCTCTCCTGTGCCGCTGCTAGAACCCTGCAAGGTCACCGTTTTGCGACGGTCGGTAGCGGCGCTTCCCGGTGCCGTGAAGCCGCTGGTGAACTTGAGCAAGCCCGTGCCCGATTGATCGAGGATGACCCCACCCGTGGTGCCCGCGAGGTTGATGATGCGGTCGGTGGTTTCACCACTGCCGAGGTAGGTGAACTGTCCTGCGGTAGTAGTGCTTCCGATCGCAATGGTGCCGTGAAATGCCGTGGTCGGTCTGCCAAGGCTGCTGGAAGCGCTGGGGCTGGCGATGTTGTTGAGGGAGTGAACCGCGAGGTTGCCGCCGCTGATGGTGGTGAAGCCGCTGAAGGTGCTGTTACCGGACAAAATCCACCGGCCGCTACCGCTCTTGGTGATGGAATTGACTCCGGAGAAAGTAAGACTCTGGCTGTTACCGACACCTGGTGCGATGACAGGAGAACTGAGTGTCAGGGTACCGTTATTACCCGAGGTTACAGTGTTTGCAATGACGTATGTGCCCGGCGCTATCCCTGTTCCTGTCACAAAACTTCCCACCGTGGCGACTCTGCGGTCGGCGACGATGATGCTGCTGGCTCCTTCCGCCGCACCCCCTGCGGCAGTGGTGCTGGTGGTGCCCGAGGGAGAATCGCCGAAACTGCCAGCCATTTCGCCCCAGCCTGCGGTTGAGCCACGCAGACCCAGGAATTTCCCCGAATTGCCGGTGGAGAGTATGTTTCCCGTGAATTTCAGCAAGCCGGTGCCGGAATGGGTGATGGTCGATGTGTGGAAAATACCTGCGGTCAGGCTGATCACACGATCCGTCGTGTTTCCCGTGCCAGTATAAATAAACTCACCACCGCCGAAACCGCTGCCCATGGTCAAGTTTCCGCCCGCACCTGCCGCACTGTTGCTGCCGATCATGCCGATGGAGTTTGCGCTCACGATGCCGTTGTCGAAATACAGCCCTCCGGTGAAGCTGTTGTTCGGGTTGGTGAGAATCGCGGTTTTCGCATTAGCTCCGGAAATTTCGAGCTTGGCCCCACCGACTTGGTCGGCGAGGAGGCCGTTGAATATGGTGTTGCGTCCGTTGATTTTCAATTGCCTGGTCAAACCAGAGGCCCCGTTTGCAGTCACGCTGCCATTGATAATCCAAGGTTCAGCACCTGTGTTGATCACCCACTGCTGGGTATTGTTGACCGTGATCGCCGCATTGATGGTGATCTGTGCGGTGGTCGCTGTTCCCGAAGAAGCGAGACCCGCATTGCCCGATCCGTTGAGAACCAGCGACTGGGAGTTTACCGCTCCGGCGCCAATCGTGTAAGCGGCAAAACTTGGACCGACAAAGGAAATCGTATTCACGGTCACTCCTGCGCCGAGATCGATCACCGCACCTCCCGCTCCCGCCGCGGCGTTGAAGGTCGCCGTATCTCCTGTGCCCGGCACGGGCGTGGCGCTCCAGTTGGCGGGATTGGACCACAGGGCATCGGTGCCGCTGCCGGTCCAGTTCGCACTGGCGGCGGAGACCCGGTTAGTGCCCAGTGCCATCAAGGCCAGGGCGGTGAGAGAAAGCGATTTCGCAAAAGAATGGATCGTTTGGTTTGTCATGGCAATGGCGGTGGTTCGGAGGGTGATTGGCGTGAAATGTTAGAGATTTATCTTAAAACAAGAACAATCCGGCGCGGCAGATCATTGATGGGGTTTTCTGATGTGCGATGGCAGGCGGGCATACCGGAGGAAATCCATGAGTCATGGCGGGAGCGTTGGAATGATCATGATAGAACGCATAAGGGACACAGCGACCATGGGAAATGCATGACGGGAACTCACCGACGCCGGCGCATGAGCGCAAGCATGCCCAACCCGCCTAACAGAACGGTGCTTGTTTCCGGGATCACCACGAGGCGCAGACTGCCCTCTTGAAAATACGCACTGCGGCCCCCGCCGATGGAGATGATGGTGTTTCCAGTCCCACCGATGGTGAGCAGGCCGGAGGAATGGTTCGTCCAGCTTTGGGCCGCGCCGAGGGTGACCGGGCTGCTGATGGTGGCGGCACCCGCTCCGAGGTTCATTTTGATGCCGCCATTCAGAGTGATCGTCTGGCCAGCAGTGCCGAGCGTGTAGGTACCCGTGAACGAGTTAAAGGTGAGTGAGCCCACGGTGGTGGGCTCCGTAAGCGACACGGCTCCACCCGCGCCACCCCGGCCGAAGACGGCGGAGTCGCCGGAGGTCCAGCCAAGATTGGCGAAACCATCCCACCAGTTGGAGCCGGGATCCCACGTGCCCGCGCCGTCGGCTTGCCCCGCCGTGGTGCCGTTGGCGTCCCAGGTGAGGGTATCGGCTTGGCTCAAGGAGACGGCAAGCAGGGAACTGCCTGATAGGGCCAATAGCCGGTTTACGAATGGTTTGCGTTTCATGATTGCGAATGCTGTTGCGGCTGGTGATCGTTTTATCGAAATGGTTGAATCACCAAGGATACCGGGAATCCTTTTTTGATTGCTGTGAGATGATGCTGTTTCCGTTGTCTTTTTTGAATGTATCCCCGGTAACCCGTGGCTTTGTGCTGATCGCAAAACCGCTGATGCCGCCAGATCTTCCTGTTATTCAGTCACGGTGGCTTTGAGACGGGCGAATTTCTTCGGATCCGAGTCTTGAAGCACTGTGAGGGTTGTGCTGCAAATGAATTGATGAGCGGATATAGGTATCAAAATGGGGTGACGGCAGTGAGGGATCGGGTTGCAAGCAAAGCGGCAAACGCCGAGGCGAGTGAGTGCGAAATTCTTGAATAGGAGCGGAGTTTCATGGGATGGTATCGGTTGAAGACTGGATCAGAATTTGACGGTAATCATTAGCATGTGAAAGGCGGAAAGACTTCGCCTACCTTGCTTTCATTCCGCACCATCGTCGAAAGAAAAATCTTCTTTTACCCTGCATGCTTTTCATGCAGCATAGCGCTTGTGAGCAAGCTGAAAATTTTATCCGTATCCGATCAGATCGTGGCGCACTTGCGGAACGAAATCGAAAATGGAAAATGGCGCGGCCTGATGCCGGGCAGAAACGAACTGGCACGGCTGTTCGATGTGGGGATTTCCAGCATGGAAGATGCGTTGCGCCAGTTGGAGACGGAGGGCTTGCTTGCCGACCAGGGAGCGGGCAGGCAACGCCGCATCGTGGAGAATGCTCAGGGCGCGCGCAGGAGACAGATCCGGATCGCCATTTTATCCTACGAGAGTTCGAGCCTCCGCGGAGGCATTTTCTCCGAGGTGGCTCACGAGTTGCGGGAGGTGGGGCATGATGCGTTTTTCACCAACACTTCGCTTTTGGAAATGGACATGAACGTCAGGCGGGTGGCGAAGCTGGTGAAACAAACGGAAGCCGATGCATGGATCGTTTGCTCCGCTCCACGAGAAGTGACGGAATGGTTTGCGACTCTGCCCATGCCCGCTTTCGCCCTGTTCGGACGGCGCCGCGGCGTACGCATGGCCAGCGTGGGACCGGACAAATCGCCGGCACTGGTGGAAGCGACCCGGCGACTCATCGGAAGCGGGCACCGCAGAATCGTCATGCTCTGTCGGCCGGATCGCAGGCGCCCCGTGCCCGGAGCGCCGGAGCGTGCTTTTCTCGCCGAGCTGGCCGCCCATGGGATCGAGCCGGGGCCGTATCACTTGCCGGACTGGGAGGATGGCATGGATGGATTTCAAACGCAGTTGGAGATGCTGTTCGATGTCACACCGCCCACGGCGCTGATCGTGGACGAACTCAGGCTTTTCGTCGCAACCCAGCAGCTACTCCTGCGCAAACAACTGCGCGTGCCGGAGGATGTGTCACTGGTCAGCATGGAATCAGACCCGGCCCTGGAATGGTGCCGTCCGTCCGTAGCTCGCGTTCGCTGGGATCAGGCTGCGGTCATAAGGCGGGTCACAGCCTGGGCCAACAACGTGGCGCGAGGAAAAGAAGACCGCCGCGAGACGCTCACCCGCGCGCAGTTCATCAACGGCGAAACGATAGGACCTGCCAAAGCGCTGTGAGATTCTTAAATAAATCAGGATTGTGGAATCGTTTTTCCTGCATACGATTCCGTCATGCGCACTCTCATTTTTCTCCTGTTGCTACCGTTTTTCGCCCACGCCCAGTTCGATAGCCTGATCGGCGGCGAGGGAGAGGCGGAGAAATCGCAATCGGTCCTGGTCAGTGAAGTCAAAACGGTGGCACCCGGCAAAACCTTCGCCGTGGCTCTGGCAATGACGCATCCCGAGGGATGGCACTCCTACTACCGCAATCCCGGCGGCATCGAGGACAGCCCCACCATCACGTGGAAATTGCCCAAAGGATTCACGGCAGGTGACATGCAATGGCCCGTCCCCCACGTCAGCGAGCCACCTTTCCAAATGGATGACACCAATCCGGAAAAAGCCTACACCTACTCCAAGGACGAGGCGTTTTTCATCACGGAAATCACCGTGCCAGCGGATACCTCGCTGATCGGCACCACCATCACGATCTCCGCGGATGCGAAATGGCAGATCTGCAAGGAGACCTGCAAAAATGAAAAGGCCAGCTTCACGATCTCCCTGCCCGTGGCGGCGGAAAGCGCACTGGATCCGGCGCAGCAAGCCGCTTTCGCCAAGGCGCGCGCCGGTCATCCGAAAAAAAGCGACCTGACATTTCAGGTGATCAAAAACGGCGCGGCTCTGTCCCTCCACATCAGTGGTGCAAAGCAAATGGAAAAGGCTCATTTCATCGCCGACCAGAACATGATAGCGCCGCTCGCCGCGATGAGCGCGCGTGCGGAGGGCGGGGACTTCGTCATCGATCTGAAAACGCGCAAGGAGCTGTTCAATGGAGTGGCCACGGAGCCCGCCAAATCGCTCTCGGGCATCCTGCGCTACACCGATGCCAGCGGCGAACACGTCGTGACGGTGCCAGCCACCGCCATCACCAAGGCCCCTGCCCCACCGCTGCCTTTCGCAAAATTCCTCCCCGTGCTGTTCGGCATGTTTCTCGGTGGACTGATTCTCAATCTCATGCCCTGTGTGTTTCCGGTGATCGGCATCAAGATTCTCGGATTCGTGCAGCAATCCGGCCAGGACAAGCGCAAGATCATCCTGCATGGCCTGGCATTCACCGCAGGGGTGCTGATCAGCTTCTGGGCGCTGAGCGGCATTTTGTTCGCTGCGCGGCAAGCGGCGGGCGGCGAGGAATTCGGTTGGGGCTATCAGTTGCAAAATCCCTTCGTCGTTCTCGGCCTGATGATGCTGATGTTCATCATGGCGATGAATCTTTTCGGCGTCTTTGAAATGGGAACCTCGGCCACGGGAGTGGGCGGCAATCTTCAGAGCAAGCAGGGTCTCGAGGGATCGTTTTTCTCGGGTTTCCTCGCCACCATCGTCGCCACGCCCTGCTCGGGACCGTTTCTCGGTGCCGCCATCGGTGCCGCGATCGTGCTGCCGCCCATTCAGTTTTTCACCGCATTCACCGTCATGGCGCTGGGACTGGCCTTTCCCTATCTGCTGATGTCGATGTTTCCGAAACTGGTCGATTACCTGCCGCGCCCGGGAGCCTGGATGGAGACTTTCAAACAAGGCATGTCCTTTCTGCTCTTTGCCACCGCCGGCTACCTGCTGTGGGTCTACACCGGATTGATCGAGCTGGACAACATGCTCAACCCGATCCTCGGCCTCGCGGCCGTGGGCTTGGCCTGCTGGATCTATGGGCGATGGAACACCTACGCGCAGCCGAAACCAGTGCGGGTGTATGCCACGATGGTGGCGCTGCTTTTCGCAATCGGCGGCATCTACTATGCAGGTAGTATTAAAAAGGGTGTCGAATGGGAAACGTGGTCGCAGGAGCGCGTGGAAGAATTGTTAGAGGAAGGCAAGCCGGTCTATGTGGACTTCACCGCGAAGTGGTGCCTCACTTGCCAGGTGAACAAACGCAATGCCTACAGCGAGGAAGTGATCCAGCTCATGAAAGAACGCGGCATCGTGGCGCTCAAGGCGGATAAGACCAAGCCGGATCCGAAAATCGAGGCAAAGCTGGAAGAACTCGACCGCACGGCCATTCCCGTCAACGTGCTGTATGTGCCCGATAAAGATCCCATCATCACGCCGGAGGTGCTCACATCCGGCTATCTGCTCGATCTGTTCCGCAAAGAAACCCAGGTGCCCGAGGAAAAATAATTTTCTCTGCGCTTGAATCTTTCGCGCGATTGAGTCGTCATACCCCCAGTCTATGAAACAACATTTCCTCCACGTCGCCCTTCTGGCTGGCCTACTGGCCTCTTGCACACCGCATCAACAACAAGGTGCCGCCCTGGGCGGATTGGCTGGCGGGGCTCTGGGGGCTGTGGCCGGTGGGGACTCGGAGGCCGCCATCACAGGAGCCGCGCTCGGCGCGGGGCTTGGCGCGGGCATCGCCGCCATGCAGGAGAACCAGCGGGCGGCAGCGGATCCCTATCGGGGAACGGCACCTGCCGCGAACGACTATCCCTATGCCGAAAAAACCCGCACGCCGGGAGAAGTGATCAGCCCGTATGCTCCTTACAACGTCATGGACGTGCGCGGACTGCGCTCCGGCTCACTGGCGTTGGATCCCTCCTCCAAGAAAAAATTCCGCGTGCCATGAGGGCAGGGACCCTCTTATCCCGCTAAGCGGAAAGAGACGGCCCCAGCCTTGCTTACGCCACGGTAAAACTCGCCGCTTGCTCTGGGGTGAGTTCGATGAACTGCCAGGGCAGGCCGTGCACGTTCAGATCGGCCATGAAGGGATCCGGGTCATACTGCTCCATGTTCCAGACGCCCGGCTTGCGCCAAGTGCCTTCGAGCATTTGTTTCGCACCGATCATGGCGGGCACGCCGGTGGTGTAGGAAATGGCCTGGGAGCCGACCTCGGCAAAGCAGGCTTCGTGATCGCAGATGTTATAGATATAAATCGCTTTCGTTTTGCCATCCTTGAGCCCGGTGATGATGTTGCCGATGCAGGTCTTGCCCTTGGTGGTGACGCCGAGGTCGCCGGGATTCGGCAGCACGGCCTTGAGGAACTGCAACGGGATGATCTCCACGCCGTTGTAGGTCACGGGATCGATGCGGGTCATGCCGACGTTTTGTAGCACCTCCAGGTGTTTCAGGTAGTTCGGCGAGAAGGACATCCAGAATTGCGCGCGTTTGATCGTGGGGATGTGTTTCACCAGCGACTCCAGCTCCTCGTGATACATGCGGTAGATTTCAAAGCTGCCCACGCCATCGGGACAGGTGAAGCCCTGGTGCTGAGACATCGCCGGGGTTTCCACGAAGTCCCCGTTCTCGAAGTGACGGCACGGAGCGGTCACCTCGCGGATGTTGATTTCCGGATTGAAGTTGGTGGCAAAGGCGTGGCCGTGATTGCCGCCGTTGACGTCGATGATGTCGAGCGTGTGGATTTCATCGAAGTGATGTTTCAGCGCCCAGGCGGTGAACACATTCGTCACGCCGGGATCGAAGCCGGAACCGAGCAAGGCGGAGAGGCCGGCTTGGGTGAATTTTTCCTGATAGGCCCACTGCCAGGAATACTCGAACTTCGCCACATCGGGCGGCTCGTAGTTGGCGGTGTCAAGGTAATCCACCCCGGCGGCGAGGCAGGCATCCATCAGGGGCAGGTCCTGGTAGGGCAGCGCGACATTGAGCACGAGGTCAGGCTTGAGCGATTGGAGATAGGCCGTGGTCGCGGCCACATCATCGGCATCGATCGCGGCGGTATCGATGCTCACGCCCGTGCGGGTCAGCACCGAGGCGGCGATGGCATCGCACTTCGATTTGGTGCGCGAGGCGAGGGTGATTTTGGTGAAAACGGCGGGCACTTGGGCGCATTTGTGAGCGACCACACTTCCGACTCCGCCCGCTCCGATGATGAGAACATGTGACATGCCCGTGTCTTAGGTGCGTCACGGCGGGTTTTCAAGCATCTTCTGTGGGAACTTCGCACTATCCCATCCTAGCAGACCATCTGTGCGGGCGCGACTCGGAGATCAATTTGGTTGACTCGATTCTCATGGCTCATACAATGGCAATATCGCACATGAAGCCGTTTACGCGCACTCTCCCTCTTTTACTTTGCGGCTTGGCGGCCGTAGTTCTATTCATGTTGTTTCTCAGCCCGCGCCCAGAGGTTTTAGAAGCAGGTGATAACAATGCCAAGCCTCCATCCCCCAGTGCTGATGGCTCTGCCATGACAGAAGCGGAACCCTCCACTCCCACCGCTGAAAACACCCCGGCACTTGCTCCTCCAGCAGCGGCAGTACTCGCGGTGGCTGAACTGGATCCCCGTCATCCCCTGCTCCACACCATTCAGCGTGTGGTTTCAGAGCAATGGACGGATGCGCCGGAAAAACTCGCGCGACGCCAGCGCGTTCGCATCGTTGAGGCGAAATTCAAGTATCCCCTCCTGCGTCTCGAGGAGGACATCTCCACCGATCCCGCCACAGGCAAGCAGACAGTCACCCTGCTCCGCGCCTCGGTAGCGGATCATCTCATGATCGGGCTCAAGCCAGGGGCCGATCCCCAACGCGCCGCCGCCGCCATTTTCGAAAAAGGCTACACCATCCGCGCCATCGAGGAAGGCTCTTTCGTGCTCGCGGCCTTGCCTGCATTCGCACAAGCCGATGACCAGAAGATCGCCGCGCGCGACATCGCCGCGCTGGAGGAATTCATCGATCATGCCGAGCCTGATTACATCGTTTTCCCCTGCCTCGTGCCGAACGATCCCGCTTATAGTCAGGGGAAAATGTGGGGCCTGCACAACCCCGGCAGTGCCGCCGGCACGAAGGCCGATGCCGATATCGATGCGCCGGAAGCCTGGGATGTGCGCACGGATGCATCATCGATCGTCGTGGCTGTCACCGATACGGGAATCCAATACAATCACCAAGATTTACTGCCAAACATGTGGACGCACCCTACCAATGGCAGTTATGGCTTCGATGCCTATGACAGCGACAACGACCCCATGGACGTAGGCGGCCACGGCACGCACTGTGCCGGCACCATCGGTGGTCGCGGCAATAACGGCATCGGCATGACCGGTGTGGCCTGGCAGGTCAAACTCATGGGCGTGCGTTTCCTCGGGCCCAATGGCGGCAGCACCTCGGACTCCATCCGCGCCGTCAACTATGCCAGGCAAAACGGAGCCCACATCATCAGCGCCAGTTGGGGTGGCGGCGGCTTCAGCCAGAGCCTCTACAATGCCATCAAGGCCTGCGGTGATGCCGGCATTCCCTTCGTCGCCGCGGCGGGGAACTCTTCCACGAACAATGATTCCACCCCCCACTATCCTTCCAGCTACGATCTCGATACCATCGTCTCCGTGGCCTCCACCACCTCGGCGGATGCGCTTTCCACATTCTCCTGCTTTGGTCGGAATTCCGTCGATATCGCCGCACCCGGCAGTGACATCTGGTCCGCCTATATCGGATCTAACACCACTTACAAGTCGCTCAACGGCACTTCCATGGCGACCCCTCACGTCAGCGGTGCCCTCGCGCTGGCCATGGCGCAATTTCCCACGGAAAACGTGCGTGGCCTGATCCGCCGTCTCTATGCCTCGGTGGATAAAATTTCCTCTCTCTCCTCGAGATGCAAGACGGGAGGTCGCTTGAACCTCGCCAAATTGTTAGAAAGCGCCGCCACGCCACCGGAAGCGGATGCCTTTGCCACCGCCTATCGGTTTGACGGATACTACGGGGAATGGGTTGGCTCGAATGAGGGGGCCACGCGTGAGACAAGCGATGACCTCTTCGATATCGGCGGTCCATCGGCCAAAAGCCTGTGGTTTGCGTTCCGCACTCCGCACAGCGGCCTCGTCACGCTTGATTTCAATTCCGATGTCCCCTGGTATTCCGTCGTGATTTACGAGGGATCCGTTCAAAGCGAACTGAAACTGCTCCAAATCAGCGATCTCTTCGGAGGTTTCAACCGGAAATTCACCTTCACCTCGAAAGCCGATACCGAATACCGGATCCTGCTCGCGACGAATCACGAAACGAGACAGCTGTTCCTGGTGAAATACGGCCTCACACCGCCCAACGACATGTTTGCCGATGCCACCATCGTGAATGGTGAAATCTTTTCCGTGACCAGCAACAACCGCAGCGCCACTTCCGAGCCCTTCGAAAAAAACCAGCCTCATGCCAAAGGCGGACAGGGGAAATCCGTATGGTGGCGCTGGACGGCCCCCACGAACATGAACGTCACGCTGAACACCCGCGGTAGCGCCTTTGATACCGTCATGGCCGTTTACACCGGCAGCTCCACGAGCAGTCTAACGGAAATCGCCGCCAACGATGACCGCAACTCCCTCGACTGGACCAGCCAGGTGCAATTTGCCGCCACAGCAGGCACGACGTATCACATCGCCGTGGATAGCTTCCGCGAAGATGCCGCCGGCGACATCACCCTCAACGGCTTCCGCAGCGGCACACTCACCATCCTGCGCCAGCCCGTACCCGTGGCAGTAGAACTCGGCAAACGAGCCGTCTTCGAGGTATCCGCGCTCAGCAATACGGATCTCAGCTACCAATGGTTCCTCAACGATCAAGCCATACCCGGCCAGACTTCCTCGAACCTTGTCATCGACCCGGTGCGTTTGCAAGATTTGGGCAACTACAAGGTGCATATCTGGAGCGCTGAAAACACCGTAATCAGCCAAAGTGCCACCCTGAGTGAACGTCAGATCGCTCCGAAGCTCCTATGGTCGTCCGGCAATCAGGCTGTAGCCGCGGGAACGGCGATCACTTTCTCCGCCAATTTTTCCGGTTCAACGCCGCTCACATACACATGGACCAAAAACGGCCAGTCCATCGGCGGTTCCGGCACCGCACTCAGCATCCCTTCGCCGGCGGCGGCGGACAGCGGCACGTACCGTCTCACGGCGTCCAATTCCGCGGGTACTGCTACGGCGGAATTCTCCCTCTCGGTGATCGCATCTCCATGGGACCGATGGGAATGGCGCAGACCGGGCGTGACGAACGCAGCGATTACCGACATCAAGGTATACGGTGGTGAGGCGTTCGCCGTATCCGCGACCAATCTGTTGCGTTCCACTGACGGGATCAATTGGAACAAAACCGTATTTCCCGAGGGATTTTCCGCCTGTTCGATTGCCAAGGCCGGTAGTTTGTTCATGTGTCTGGGAGTAAACCCGGACAACCAGTTTCGTGCGGCAACCTCCACGAACAATGGAGCCACCTGGACGATCTCGAGCGCCACGGGATTCACACTGACGATCAACCCCGGCCAAACGCAGCTCACACCCTTTGGCAGCGGTTTCATTGCTTACAATCATTCAGGCGCCGAATACTTGCGCTCCACCAATGGCACAGCCTGGACGCGTCTCAAGACAACCAACCTCGGCGGGCAGCTCGTTGACATGACAGGCAGAGGACTCATAGCCAGCAACGGTTCGAAACTGGTGCTTGCCTCGAGCAGTTCCGGCGGCACTTTCCGCTATCGGTATCACAAATCCACCGACGGAATCAATTGGCGCGAGTATGAAACCCAGGCCGAAGGCGAACCGGCCAACGGGCGATATCCCAATACCGCATACCATGATGGCACAAAGTTCCATCTGTTCAGCACCTACGCCAATTACACGTCCGCGGATGGTGACAACTGGAGCTATTTTCCGCAGGGCAGCACCCCGTTTTCCGACACCTGTCGTTTTGCGAGCAACGGAAACGAACTGGTGGCCTTTGTCAGCGGATCCCAGATGCTGGTGTTTTACGATCATCCGGGCAGTTACAAAACACGCAATCTGAAGCCGGCCAATTCGCACTTGTTCACCGCCGCGGCCACTTTCGGAAACAAGCTGCTGTACGGAACGGACAAGGGTCGCATCGGTTTGGCAGACGGGCCTTATGACGTTGCCATTCCGAATCAGATGGTGCCGACTCTCTCAACACTGGAGTTCACGGAGAACCTGTTCATCGCCCGCACCAGCAATTCATCCTCCAGCTCGGTTCAGGACCACGTTTCGGGCGATGGACTGACATGGAAAATGACGAATCCCCTGAGTTCACTCAACCTCGTTTCCAGTGGCAGTGCGTTTGGCAAATACTACGCGACACAAGAATACCAGACCGCGATCTATTCCGGGCACAATCCCTTCGACTACCGGCTCAGTCCAGCCGATGACATCGGTGTGGCCCCCAACATCACATTCATCGGGCAGTTGCCCAACGGCAATGCTCTGGCGATTTCCACTCCCGGCAGCAGCAATTCCTCTATGCTGAACCGCCTTGCCGGCAGTACCACATGGTCGGCCGCCACTTTTCCGCTCACTCTGAGCGCCACTTCGAAATTCGCCGCCGTGGGCAACCGTTGGTTCTCCGGTGTGGGATCCATGTCCGCCGCCGCGATCTACACTTCCACCGACGGCGCGAGTTGGACGAACACCAATTTGACCGGAAGCAACACGCATTTCGCCGTGTTGGGAGCCAACACCTGGTGTGTCTACCAGAGCAATTCCTTTCCCATGAGCATCAACGCCGCACGGAGCACGAACGGAACCTCATGGACCGGCGTTACTCCCAGCGGCCTGCCCGGCGGCCATTACAACAATTTCATCAAACGCGTGGTAGCCTTCAACAATTCGCTGGTGTTGTTGGGGACCAATGAGAACCTTTACTATTCCTCGGATGGCATCACCTGGTTCCGCGGGTTCGCACCTGCGAAGATTGTCGACATTGCCGTGGGGCAGGGGCAGCTGATCGCCATCACGAAAAACGGCGGCATCATCCAAACCGGTTCCGCTCATGCCGGGCGAAACGCACCGCAGGTGGCCATTGTCTCTCCTCAACCATCCAGCACGCATCTGATCGGATCCCGCATCGGCATCGAGGGAACATTGTCCGATCAGGAAGACGGAACCGCAACGTATGACGCGTATCTCGATGGTCAGTTGGTTGTCTCCGGATCCGGCAACAAATTCCAATTTTTTGTCAACGCCACCAATCTCAACGGTCATACGGTGACAGTGCGCGTCCGGGACTCCCAAGGGCTCCGTCAGATCGATGCGATCCGGCTGAATGTGACGGCGCCGGAGGCCCGCAATTCGCTGACCAGCCGGGAGGGCATCGCATACATACCTCACACCCACGTTACTGTGATGGACGGTATTTTTTACACATCCAACCAGCGCAACGTCTATCGATCAACGGATGGCAAAAGCTGGCAGAGTGTCTCGATTCCCAGTTTTGCCAATACGATTTACGGCATCACATCGGGCAACGGGTCGCTCGTGATCCAGTTCGACAATGGCGGCATCATCACGACCCGGGATGGTGTCAACTGGACACACTTCCAGCCCAATCGTACCAGTTATTGGGTAAGGGAACCGGTTCGATTCAGCGGGGGCATCTTCATCGCCGCCTATCAGACGCAGGGCACGGTGACAGGCAGCATCATGACATCCACGGACGGTCTCCGCTGGGAGACCGGGGCGGTGAGCGAGGAGGGATACCTCGAGTGGTCCTTGACCAACGGGACTGGCGTGATCATCGGCGCATCGGGCTATCTGGAAGGCTTCCAACGGACCACCGATCATGGCTTCAACTGGGCACCGATCACACAGCTGGCCGGAGTCAGCCGCTATAACTCGAAAGGGATTTTTGCCGATGGATTGTTTCAGATTGTTGCCACGGGAAGTGTGAACAAGATCTTCCGGTCCGAGGATGCACTCACGTGGAGCGCACAGGCGCTGCCTTTCACCGATAGCGCGCAGCCTGCCGTGTCCCATGCCGGCGGTTTGTTGTTTGTGGGCACAAGCAACAGCCTGTCGCACGCTTCGGCGGGCGGTGGCGCGTGGCAGGCCATGACACACAGAATCCAGAACGGGAAAATGGCATATGCCCGCGGGTTGTTTGTCGCCCAGGGTGCCAATAACGGCCTGCTTACCAGTCGCAACGGCCTGTCATGGACCACGATTTCCACACCAGGCATGCCTAACACTTTCTCGAAAGTTCTGGCTAACGATTCCGTTTTCCTTGTCATCGACAATACGGGCGGAGTCTGGACATCGGCGGATGGCGCGGTATGGAGCCAATCACTTCCGGGCGGCGTGCCAACGGCTACTTCGAGCCAATCCATCGGGCGCAGCATCGCGGAGATCAACGGACGCATCGTTGTAAGCGGACAACAGACGCTTGTGCAAAGCACCGATAACGGACTTACCTGGCAGAACGCGACTGTCAACGGCCTGGCCCCATCCGGTTCCAACACGTATCACAAGGTGGTGGCCAGCAACACCGAGATGCTTGTGACGGAAGGCAGCTTTTCCAATCCGACCATGCTTCACCGTTCGACCAATGGCATGAACTTCACGTCAGTGACGGGCTTGCCTGCGAAAACATGGGTGGATATGGCGTGGAACGGATCGGTGTGGATGTTGTTGGCAAGCGATGGCACACTGTTGCGTTCCACCGATGGAGCTCTCACATGGAGCGTCGTCCCGATCACAGGAATGCCACGCGGGGCCGCCATTGCATGGTTTAACCAGAGGTGGGTGATCATCGGCGCGGCAACCGCCGGATTCAACACTCCCTATGCGGGTTTCAGTCTGGGCGATGACGGCATACTCCAGAATCACGGAACGATCGGATTTTTCAACTCCAGTTCCCAGGTCAAAGTTTTGATGGCCCATGGAAAAATCCTGATCTGGCAGAGAGGTGAAAGTACGTTTGTCAGCAGCACGGGCACTTCCTGGAGCAAAGCCAACATCAGTGCGGGCTCGGGAAATAACGACTATGACATCCACCACACACCGGAAGGCTTCACGGGCTTTGTTCCTTCGAGCAGCGCGTATTATCCCGTCCGGACCTGGAAATCGAACCAGCAGGGAATGAGTTGGAGCGAAGTGCCGTCGGAATTCAACAATATCCAGTTTTCGGAAAATCTTGGCAGTCGCATCTTCATTTTCGCATCCTCCTACATTGCGGAACTGAACTTCAACGACCTCGCGCTGACCATACCCAACCTCAATGCTTCATCCATGGGAGTAGGTGATTTGTTAACAACCAATGTGAGAGTCACGAACTTCGGCCGCACGATTCCCGTGGATAGCTCGTGGAAAGTAACGGCCTGGCTCGCAAAGAACCGCTACTTCGGCGATGGCAAGAGCGTTCCGTTAGGTATCTGTCCCCTGATAGGCGCCATGCCGAATCCCGGAGGAACGGCGGATTATCCTGTCAGTTTCACGCTACCCAATGATTTGCGAACAGGTGCCAATTATGTGATTCTGGTTTTGAGCAATGATTCCGGCATTGTCGAAAACAATCTGCCGAACAACACAGCCTTCAGCGATACCCCCTCCATCACGATTCCGGAGTGGAGTTTCAGTGTGCTGACGAATGGCAACGGCCAGGTGAATCGGGACTTTGCGGCGATGCGTTATCCGCACAAGGCTCAGGTTTCGCTCACCGCCACCGCGGGCAAGGGGGCGACCTTTACCGGCTGGAGCGGCGATGGTTATAGCCCGAACAACCAGATCACGATTCTGATGGATGGGAATAAAACGCTGGCGGCGAATTTCTCCAACCGTGCCACCTTGCAGGTGTTTGTGCGCGGTGCGGGAAGTGTGGACGGTGTCGCGGATCAGGGCAGTTATGCCTTGGGAGCATCCGCGTCTCTCACCGCAGCGCCCGCTTCGGGATGGGAGTTTTCTCATTGGTCGGACGATGTCTCGTCCACCCAGGTTGCCACATCGGTCGTGATGAACGAGCCGAAGGTGATCACAGCGCATTTCATCTTGCCGGTGGCCACATGGAAGAGCCGGCATTTTTCCTCCGCCCAGTTGGCGGACGCCGCGGTCTCCGGTGACAATCAGGATCCGGATGGCGATGGTTTGAAAAACTGGCAGGAGTATTTGCACTCTTCTCATCCTCTCGATGCGCGGTCACGCGGCATGAGTCCCGTTACGATGGAAGGAGGAATGCTGCGTTGTCTCTATACCCGCAATCTCGGTGCGGTGAATGGCGGCACGGTGTTGAGCCAGGCCTCGCGCGATCTCACGCAGTGGAATGCGCCGGGTCTTCAGGAACGGGTCATTTCCACGGTCGAGGGAGTCGAAACCATCGAGGTGCGTTTCCCGAGCACGGCACCACGCGGTTTCCTGCGCATGCAATACCACGCGACGAGTCCGTGATGATACATACGTCTGACTAAATCCTGAGTTCGAGCTGCGTGGGGGCGGGCGCTTTTTGCAGCAGCACGATGCGATTGGTGTTGGTGCCTTTGCTCGCATTGTCCACGCCCCAGCAGTTGGAGGTTTTGGTGAACTCCTGGTCGTTGATCAGGATCGCGAACGGTTGCAGACCGCTCGCTGTCGCTGCGGGGAGCACGAGATCTTCCAACAGGATTTTCCCATTGCGCACTTCACCGACCTCGAACGCCACAATGCCGCCGTCGCGCAGCACACGCGCCAGCTCGACGAAGACCTGGCTCATCGCCTCCTGCCAGGCATCGGCATGACGCAGTTGCCAGATCGGCACCGCTTTCGAGTCGATGCCGTTGAACCAGCAACGCAGCCAGTTGTCCTGATCGTATTGCACGATGTCGAGAAACGGCGGCGACGTGACCACCAGCGAAATGCTGTTGCTGGCAATGGCGGATGTCTGCGCGCTGTTCGAGGTGAGGCATTGGGATTTTTTGCCGACGTGGCTCAGGTGCTTCTTTTCCTCGGGCGTCAGATCCTTGAGCAAGGAAGCGGATTTTTTGAGAATGATCTTGCGGATATCACGCGCGGTGGGGGTTTGATTGCGCTTCTCATTGATGCGGACTTGCGAAGCGATGGACACCGCCTGGTTCGGCGGCAGGGTATAAACCGAGAAAAATCCCGCCGAATGTCCCGTCAGGCGATTGGTCGCGACCATGCGGATCCATGCGTCGATGGCATCCAGCGTGCCCGCCGTTTCGCGCTCCAAAAAATACTCACGCAAGGCGCAGAGCTCGCGCAAGGTATCGGGATGATAAAATACGCTCAAGTCCTCGCGGATTTCCTTCGCACGCGTCAGATCGATTTCCGCCAGCCGTTTTTGAATCACTTTCAAATCGACCGAATAAAGACGTGGCAGGCAGAGCAGCGCGGAAAGCGGATTCACGTCACAGCCCACCGGAATCCGATCCAACAACGCGCTTTCTAACAACGTGGTGCCGCGGCCCATGAACGGGTCATAGACTTTTTCGCCAGGGCTGGTGAAGCGCTCGATGAAAAAGCGCGGCAGTTGCGGCTTGAAGCAGGCGCGATAGGAAACCTCGTGCAGCGAGTGGGCGGCGCGCTGTTTGGCGGTCCAGAATTCGTTCACATAGACAGGCAGGTTTCTCCCCTGCCACGGCTTTTCCAGCACGGTCGTGGATGTGCCGAAATCGGCAAACTCCCTCATTTCCCGATGAAAGGTCTCGATGAGGGAAAACGTGCGCGGCATGACGAAGGATTCAGCGAGTTCCGGTCCCGCCTGTCAAGCCCAGCGGCGACGAACCTACGGCAGAAAGGGCTTACCGCTCTCACGACACAAAAATCCATTGATTTTTTTGTGTTTTCAGTCTTTAACACCCGTCCACCCAACCAACCATGCGCACACACCATTGCAATCAACTCCGCCTTTCTGACATCGATCAAACCGTGACTTTGATCGGTTGGGTGAATTCGGCACGTGACCACGGCGGCGTGATTTTTGCCGACCTGCGCGACCGTGAGGGTCTGACCCAGGTCGTATTCCGCCCGGAGGAAAATGCGGCACTGGCGGAAATTTCCCACACCTTGCGCGATGAGGACGTGATCCAGGTCACGGGCCGCGTATCCAAGCGTCTCGAGGGCACGGCCAACGAAAAAATCGCCACGGGCGAAATCGAGATCATCGCCACGGCCCTGAACATCATCAACAAGGCGGACGTGCTGCCCTTCCAGCTCGACAAGGAATTGTCGAACGAAGACCTGCGCATGAAATACCGCTACCTCGACATCCGCCGCCCGCGCATGACGACCAACCTGCGCACGCGCCACCGTGTCACCAAAAGCACGCGCGATTTCCTCGACGAACAGGGTTTCTGTGAAATCGAGACGCCGATTCTGTCGAAGTCCACGCCCGAGGGTGCCCGCGACTTCCTCGTGCCTTCGCGCCTGCAGCCCGGCAGTTTCTACGCATTGCCCCAGGCCCCACAGCAATACAAACAATTGCTGATGGTGGGGGGCATCGAAAAATACTTCCAAATCGCCAAGTGCTTCCGCGATGAAGACCTGCGTGCCGACCGTCAACCGGAATTCACCCAGATCGATATCGAGTCCTCGTTCGTGGGTCAGGAAGACATCCTCGCCTTGGTCGAGGGTCTGATCGGTCGCATCTTCCGCGAGGCCAAAGGCGTGGAAATTCCGACATCCTTCGAGCGCATGACCTGGCGCGAGGCGATGGACATCTATGGCTCGGACAAGCCGGACCGTCGTTTCGGCTACCACATCACCGACCTCGGTGCCGTATTCGCCGAATCGACCTTCAAGGTATTCTCCGGCGCACTGCAATCCGGTGGCGTCATCAAGGCGATCAACGCCAAAGGGTTTTCGAACATCAGCACCGGTCAGGTCGAGGCGCTCACCCAGCTCGCGATCCAGCATGGCGCGAAGGGCCTGGCCTACATCCAGGTGCGCGGCGAAACCGTGGATACCTGGCGCTCGCCCATCACCAAGTTCCTCAGCGAGAGCGAAATCGCGGCGATGAAAGAAGCTCTCAACATCGAGACCGGCGACCTCATTCTGTTCGGCGCCGGCCCGTGGGAGCAAGTCTGCGAAATCCTCGGACGCGTGCGTCTCGCCTGTGCCGAAATGCAGAAGCTGTTAGAAAACAACACCGAGCTGAATTTCTTGTGGGTTACGGAGTTTCCCTTGCTTGCGTTCGATGAAGAGAGCTCGCGCTACGTCGCGGTGCACCATCCTTTCACCCGTCCGATCAAGGAAGACGAGGAGAAACTTCTCAAAGGTGAACTCTCCACTGATCTGCGTGCGAATGCCTACGACGTGGTGCTGAACGGCCACGAGCTGGGCGGCGGCTCCATCCGGATCCACGAGGCCCCGCTGCAATCCGCGATGTTCAAAGCCCTCGGCATCTCCGAGGAGCAGGCGGCGGAAGAATTCGGCCACATCCTCGATGCCTTCCGTTTCGGCGCTCCGCCGCACGGTGGTCTGGCCCTGGGCTTGGATCGTCTGGTGATGCTGATCTGTGGCGAGCACTCGATCCGCGAGGTCATCGCCTTCCCGAAAAACAACAAAGGAAACGACCTGATGAGCCAGTCGCCCGCGGAAGTGGATCCGAAACAACTGCGTGATCTTCGCATCCAGACGACGGCGAAGAAGCCCTGACGTGGCGGCGCTTTCCAAGCGTCATGCCGAGTCAAAATGCGAAGATGGGCTTGGCGCTTGGAAAGCGCCGCCACGAATGAATATTTTGCAATGCTTCCTTGTCTAACGAGGCACATTCACTAGACTCCACGTATGAAACAAATCCTTCTTCTCGGCGGCATGCTTTTTTCACTTCTGGCTCATGCCCAGGAGGCCCCCACTGCCGAGCAAATCATCGGCGGCGCGAAAATGGTGGCGGCTTTGCAGCAAGCGGACCTTGAGGGCAACATGACGCGTGGTCGCGACAAAGTGCCTGTCGCCCTGTTCCTGCGCAACAAAGACATCCAGTTTCAGTATTATGAAAAACAGGTGTGGCAGAAATTCCACCTGCGCATGAATGACGACGTCTGTGATCTCTACGAGATGATCAACAACAAGCAGTCGAAATTTCCCGTCAGTCGGCTGGCCACGCCGATCGCCGGCATGGATCTCTCGTATGAGGACCTGGCGATGCGGTTTTTCTATTGGAAAAAGCCGGTTCTCGAAGGCACCGAGCGGGTGGGTGTGTACAATTGCTGGAAAATCCGCCTGAACAATCCCGGCCAGGGCGGTGCCTATCAGGTCATGTATGTGTGGGTCCATCAAAAGTATGGCGCCTTCATGAAAATCGAGGGCTTCAACCGCCAGGGGCAGATCCTCAAGCGCTTCGAGGTCACCGATGTGATGAACATCGGCAAGAATGCCGCGGGACAGGAAATCTACACACTCAAACAGATGAATGTCAGCTCGATGAATCCGGCCAACGGTCGGGTGCTTTCGCAGACCAAGCTGATCTTCAACCAGCCCGCGATGGTCGCGCCGAAGGGTCCGCGCTGATCACGGCGGAAGCTGTCGTTTCACTTCCCCGGCAAGGCGCAGGGCGATGGGTTTTTTATCGGGCGGATGCACATCCGGGCTGTCCCAGCCAAGGTCCTTGGTCTCGATCCGATAGGCTAGCGGCGTGCGTGTCACCGCTTGTTGCTGCGCTTCGCGATACTGAGGCCAGAAGCGGCGCAGAGGATCATTGCCACCGATGCGGGGCAGCTCGACGAGGAAAAAGGGCAGTTTCTCATGCCGCAATCCCGTCCTCCAACTGCCCATCAGATCTTCCAACAACCGCGCGTTCCAGACCACATCGTTGATTTCCGCATTGGTTTCCCCCTGATACCACAGCACGCCGGTGAAAGGGAAATCGCGCCACCAGACTATGCCGGATTCGTAGAGGAATCCGGGCTGAAACGGATGCGATATGTCTCGCAACGCGCCGATCTGCTGTCGCGCGCGCTGGCGGGCCCAGGCTGAGACTTGGGGATGATCGAGCCACTTCGGCGTGATCAAATCCGCGTATTCCGATCGGGCGCGCAGGATTTCCGGAGACAGCCAAGCTTCGGTGCCGGAGCCGCCCACGGCATTTTCCACGATGCCGATGGGACGTCCCGTATCCTTCGTGCGCTGGCAAGCAAACCACCACGCGATGGCCGAGAGCGCACCGCGCTCCTTGGTAGATGACACTTGCCAGGAACCTTGGAAAAAGGTCGCGGGTCGCATGCGCGCGCGATCCGTCTCGCGAAAGGGCTGAGCGTTGGTGGGCATGCCCGTGAGCGAGAAAAAACGCAGCCCCGGAGGAGCCTCCGTCGATAGCTCCGCCGCTCCACCCGTGGCCCGTTGCAGCGGGAAGTCCATGTTCGATTGTCCGGAACAAAGCCATACCTCGCCGATAAGAATATCATCGAGCAAGAGGGACTTTTCGCCACTGCGAATGCTCATCGCCAGGGGCTTGTCCGAGGCGGCCATCGCAGGCAGCGCGATCCGCCAGACTCCATCTTGTTGACAGCGGGTGTGATGCTCATTTCCGCCGATGTGAACCGAGACGATTTCACCGGGTGCGGCCTTGCCGTGCAGGGGAACGGAAACGCCGTGCGGCAAAACCATGTGGCTGCCGAAGGGGCGCGCGACTTCCAGCCCATGCAGGCGGAAAAGCAGCAACAGAAGAACGAGGATCGTTTTGATGGATGGAGCATGAACGATTCGCCCCACTCTGACAAGCCGGCTTACTGGTTGGATAAAAACACCAGCGAGTGGTGACATTCTCCGGTTGTTTCCACACTCGGAAATTGTTACAGTTTCCGGCACACATGAGTTCCGTTACCTCACTGCCCTATCACTGCCTTGTCGCCGCTCCCCACACTCCTTTTCATGATGATGGCTCGCTCGCCACGGAGATCATAGCCTTGCAGGCATCGCATCTCGCCGCGCAAAACGTGCGTGCGGTGTTCATCACCGGCACCACGGGAGAGTCGAGCTCACTTTCGTTAGCCGAGCGGATGGAGGTCTATCGCAGCTGGGCACAGGTCGCCGGAAGTCACGGCATCCGCGTCATCGCGCATGTCGGCGCCAATGCGCTGACCGACGCCTGCGCGCTGGCAGAACTGGCGCAGGAGCTGCGGTTCGATGCCATTTCCGCCCTCGCTCCCAGCTATTTCAAACCGGCGACAAGCGAAAGCCTGGTGCAATGCTGTGCCAAGATCGCGGCGGCGGCTCCGGCCCTGCCCTTTTACTACTATCAAATCCCCGTGCTCACCGGCGTGCGTTTTCCGATGGCGGACTTTGTCGCCCGCGCCGCCGAGCAGATTCCCACATTCCGCGGCATCAAGTTCACCGATCCCGATCTTGTCGCCTACCGCCGCTGCCTGGCCATGAACGGCGGTGCCTTTGATCTTCCCTGGGGCGTGGATGAAATTTTGTTAGGTGCTCTTGCCACAGGAGCGCGCGGCGGTGTGGGATCCACATACAATTTCATGGCTGGTCTCGCGCATGCGATCATCGCCGCGTTTGATGCGGGCGACTGGGAAAAAGCGCGCACCTTGCAATCGCAGATGATCGCCATCATCGATGCGCTCGATGCCGTGGGCTATCTCGGCGCGGCAAAAGCGGTGATGGGATGGCTGGGCGTGCCTGTGGGCAAAGCACGCCTTCCGTTAGGGAATCCCTCGCCACAGACGCTGGAGGGCCTGCGTGCAAAACTGGAGGCGCTTGGATTTTTCGCATGGACCATACCTTGCCCGGAACGCTGATGAAACTGGCAGACTTCTATCACGCGCAGTTATACCAAGACTGCCTGCCTTTTTGGTTTCCGCGAGCCATCGATCGCGAACACGGCGGATTTCTCCATTGTTTTGATCGCGATGGCAGTCTGGTCGATGAAGATAAATCGGTGTGGGCGCAGGGGCGTATGAGCTGGATGCTCTTGAGCTTGTATCTCGATGACGAGCGCCGCCCCGAGTGGTTGGCGTGGGCGGAGAGCGGCCTTTCGTTTCTCGAAACCCGTTGCATCGATCCGGCGGACGGGCGCATGTACTTTCATGTCCAGCGCGATGGCCAGCCGATCCGCAAACGCCGCTATGCGTATAGCGAATCCTTTGCGGCCATCGCCTATGCCGCGCATGCCGCCGCCACGTACTCGGATGCCTCGGCAGCGCAGGCGCTGCATTGGTTCGAGAAATTCACCACGTGGAATTTCACACCCGGATTGATGCCGGCGAAACATACCGATGTGCGCCCGATGATGGGGCTGGGGCCGCGCATGATCACCTTGGTCACAGCGCAGGAGCTGGAATTGCGACTGGGAAAACAGGCGCATCTCACCGCGTGGATCGACCGCTGCATCGATGAAATCCGGCGATTTTTTGTCAAAGAAGAACACCGTGTGGTGATGGAGACAGTCACCATCGAAGGAGAAATTTCCGATCACTTCGACGGCCGTTTGCTCAATCCGGGACATGCCATCGAAGGAGCCTGGTTCATCCTCGAAGAATCGCGCCGCAGGAATTCGAAAGAATTGTTAGACCTGGGATGCAAGATGCTCGACTGGATGTGGGAACGCGGCTGGGACAAGGAGTTGGGCGGATTGTTCTACTACCGGGACGTATTTGACCGGCCGGTTCAGGAATACTGGCACAACATGAAATTCTGGTGGCCGCATGATGAGGCGCTGATCGCGACACTCATGGCCTATCAGCTGACCGGAGAGGAAAAATACCTGCGCTGGCACCTGCAACTGAAAGACTGGAGCTTCGCCCATTTCGCCGATGCGGAACACGGCGAGTGGTATGGCTATCTGTTGCGCGACGGCTCGGTGAGCAGCACCTTGAAAGGCTCGTTATGGAAATCCTTTTTCCACCACCCGCGCGCGCTGTGGATGTGCCGGAACATCGCGCGCGAGCTGAACCTGTGACCTCAGAGAGCTGACGGCGGCAGTTGTTTGGTGTAGCCCGCATCCCGCAGCAACTCATAGGCACCGATGGCTTCTTGTGGAAACGATTGCTCGCTGGCCAGGCCCTTGCCGGGGTAATCGATCAGCCGATAAAAATCCCCCACCAGCGCATGGATCAGATCGTCGAACGTGATGCTCTCGTTCGGATACTGGCAGAAGTCGATCGCCGGTGAGCTCATTTGAAACGAAAGCTCCGACCACTGCACCTCCAGGGCCGCGCGGGTGCGGCGCTCCATGTAGGGTTTCTGGAGCACGATGGCACGCTTCGGGAAGATCTGGCGTTTTTCCAACAAGGATCGGCTGAAGGCGATGTTTTCTCCCGTATGCGCGGCCTCGGTTTCGCAAAAGATCGCCTCGGAAGGTACGCCGTAGTCACGCGCGCGCCGGGCAAAAAAGGCCGCTTCGCTCTCGGCCCAATGCTCGGTCATGCGCCCGCGTCCGCCGGAGAACAACAACCAGGGCGCAAAGCCACGGTGATACAAATCGGCAGCATACTCCGCCACGCGGGGATCATTGCTGCCGAACACGAGGATGCCATCCGCCGGAGTGAGCGGTTCTTCCAAGCGATGGTAGTCCCAAAGTATTCGTGCGGCCTCGGTGACTGCTGGGGAAAGTGGCATGGGCATGTGAGAAAAAGGCATCTGGGCGGAATGCGGCGACCATACCCGGATCCGGCAGGAATCAGCGCGTGGCTTCAAGGAGCATTTCTTCCACGTAGCAGCAACAGTGTGCCGACGCTGCCCAGCAGGATACTGACGGGAGGCAGCTTCGTCGGTTCAGTGACCGTGCCGCCGGAAGACCATAAAAGGACTGCCAGCGGCACGAGCCAGAAAATCGATACTACGGAAAAAAATGGTTTCATGGGGTGCACTTACGTTGATGGGGAAGTAACACTGTGCAAAATTGCAAAAAATCCCAGCGCTGCGTAAACAGGAAAAACGCGGTTTTGTCAACCAACCAGTTTTGCGATTGAGACATCATGGATGGTCTTGACCTGAGGAGTGGATCAGATAGAATGGTGGTCGTGTCAGAACACATCGCCCTGCTCCCTTTCCGACGATCGCTCTTGCAGGAATGCCTGCGGGTGATGCGCCTGCGTTTGCAACAGGGCGAGTGGGGTGCGTTTCTTCCGGGGGAAAGAATCCTGGCCGAGCAACTGCAGGTCGGGCGCGACACGATACGCCTGACACTGGCGGAGCTGACCACCGAGGGCTGGATTTCCGCAGCGGTCAGTGGCAAGCGCCGGCAAATCCTGGTGCGGAAGCAGGCGCCACGGAAAAAGAAATCAGCACTCTGGCGCATCGGCATGCTCTCGCCCTTTCATCTGGAAAAAATGTCACAAACGATGCTCAGCGAGGTCGATCACGTGCGCGGCCTGCTCGCGCAGCGGGGCGGATCGCTCGACCTGCATGTGCCGGCTTGGTATGAAAGCGCGAATCCGCAGCGCCGCTTGCAATTGTTGTTAGACGAAAATCCCTGTGATGCGTGGATTCTTCATCGCTCCAGTGTGCAAGTGCAGCAGTATTTCCAAAAGACCCGCACTCCCTGCCTTTTGCGCGGTCACCCGCATGCCGGCATCGATCTGCCACACCTTGATTATGATTGGAAGGCGATCGCACGGCACGCGATGGGAGAGCTCTGGCGCAAGGGACACAGACAGATCGGCATCCTCTTGCCAGAGGATAGGCTGCGCGGCAATCTCGCCGCGCTCGAAGGCGCGCGCTCGTTTGAGGTAGAAGGCGTGCGATTGACGGAGATCTGGGAAAACGATACGACCGATGGCCTGCTGCGCGCGGTGGAACAAGCCGTGGCGAAAAGCCATGCGCCGACCGCCTTCATCGCACTTCGTCCTCGTCAGGTTCTGAGTCTGATGAGCTGGCTTGGCGCCTGTGGACGTCCCGTACCCAAGGATTTCAGCCTCATCTCTCTCGCCGAGGAACCGTTCTTTGAATTCATCGTGCCAAAAGTGTCCACCTATCACATCGAGCCGAGCTCGTTTGCGCGCAAGGTCGTGCGGCATCTGGAATGGCTGGTGGACGGGCAGATCGGCGACCACGGCAGCTTGCTGCTGATGCCGGATTTCCAGGCAGGTGGCTCCGTAGGAAAAATTCCGTCCTAGCCGGGCTGCGACACGATGGCGACAATGCGCGCCACATCGAAATCATAGGGCGTCATTTCGACGGAGACTTTCACGCCCGGTGCGATCTGATCGCGCAGGTGCAGCGTGGCTCGCGAAAAATGGGCGAGTGTCTTTTTTCCGTTAGGTAAAGCGGCCTCGAAAATATCGGAGTAGGGCCCGAGAATGGTGGCCGTGGTGGTGATGCAGTTTTCCATGGCAGGGCGCTTATGGTTTACCATACAGGTCCGCATTGGAAGCTTGAAATTCGGCTTTCAGACGGACGCGCAATGCCGACAAATCCACCAGGTGAAACCGCGTGAAAGTCCATTCGCCCTGTTTGCCGTCATGCTCGATGCCGCAGAGAAGATGAATGGCATCGTCGTTGATTTTGACGGTGGTGTCTTTCGGTTCGTAGTAAAACGTGCGCAGGGTCGATTGCAGCGAGGTGGCCTCGACCAGCTTGGGATCGAGATAGGCGACCAGCCCCGTGGCGGTATCGGTGATTTTCAGATCGGGATAGCCGGAGCGCTGCAGCTCGCCGCTTTTGGTGGGCGGGATCTGGCAGCGCAAACCGGGTGATTGATTGAGTTTTTCCATCAACAAGTCCTCGAAGTGGCGCGAGGCTTCGTTGATGCGGCGCAGTTGGCGCACGGGCGAATCGGGTCGGGAGAGTGTGGCGAGAGTGCTTTCCAGCGCCTTGCGCACGGCGGCGGTGATGCGTTGGTGGGCGGGGTTCGTTTCATCGAGCGCGATGACGGATTTCCCCGTGGAGGCCTTGACCACATCCGCGAAGGCGAAGGTGCGATGATCGAGTTTTTCGGCGAGGAGCTGCTTGATGAGAGCGGCGTCATCGGCATGCGACAGGGAGAGCGATGCGAGGAATAAAACGATGGTTCTCATGATGGGGTGTCTTTGGCGCGCGGGTGAGCGGCATCGTAGGCATGGCGCAGCCGCTCGCGGGTGACGTGGGTGTAGATCTGCGTGGTGGAGAGCGAGGCGTGGCCCAGAAGGGACTGCACACTGCGCAGATCGGCTCCGGCATCGAGCAGGTGGGTGGCGAAGGAGTGGCGCAGCTTGTGCGGGGAAATGGCGAAAGGAATGGACGATTGTTGCAGGTACTTTTTGAGCAGCAGGTCGATGGCCTGCTGTGTGATGCGCGTGCGGCGGGAACTGAGAAACAGCGCGCCCTGTGTGATCGCGGCCGCCTGCCGGTAGCGTTGCAACGCGGCGAGCGCGGGACCGCCGATGGGGATCATGCGTTCCTTGGAGCCCTTGCCCATGACGCGCAGGGATTCGCTGAGAAAATCGATGTCCTTCACATCGAGCATGCGCAGTTCGGAGATCCGCAGGCCGCAGGAGTAGAATAGCTCCAGGATGGCGGTATCGCGCGCGGCGAGCCAGGGGATTTTCGGTTTTTCGCCCTGGAGTTTTTGCGGCAGCGAGAGCAGTTCTTCCATCTGGGTCAGGTTGAGAACCACCGGGAGCTTGCGCTCGGCTTTGGGCAACTGCAGATCCGCGACCGGACTTTTGGCATAGCCGCGGCGGTGCACGAGATACTTGTAAAAGGAACGAATGGCAGCGAAACGCAAGCGGATGGTGGCGCGGGCGGCATTGGTTTTCATCATGGAAAACAACCAGCCGCGGAAGTCATCGGTACTGGCATCGTGCCAGTTCACAAAAGCCGCACCCTGATGATCGCGAAACCCCTGCAGGGCCGCGCGGTAGTTGCGCAGGGTCAGGGCCGATGCCGTTCGCTCGGTGGCGAGATAACGGAAAAAGTCTTCTTCCAGAGTGTGAATGGCGGGATCGGACATGCTATCGGGTTCCTCTTCACAGTAGCGAATGCGGGCGCCGGGTCAAGCGGAGAGCCTTGCGGCGAGCTTGGCCGCTCACTCACAAAACCCACGAATCACACAATGCCGTTTTGTTGTCTGGCGGCTTGCAGGGTGTTTTTCATCAGCATGGCGATGGTCATGGGGCCCACGCCGCCGGGCACGGGCGTGATGGCTTGGCACTTGGGAGCCACTTCATCAAACGCCACATCGCCGGTGAGGCGGAAGCCGGATTTTTTACTGGCATCGGGCACGCGGTTGATGCCCACATCGATGACCACCGCGCCGTCTTTCACCCAATCCGCCTTCACCATTTCCGGGCGACCGACGGCGGCAATGAGGATATCGGCATCGCGGCAGAGAGCGGGGAGATCGCGCGAGCGCGAGTGAGCGACGGTGACGGTGGCATTGGCGTTTTTCGCCATCAACAGGAGCGCCATCGGTTTGCCGACGATCATGCTGCGGCCCAGCACCACGACCTTGGCACCCTGGGTATCGATGCCAGCGGCGGCGAGCAGACGCATGGAACCGGCGGGCGTGCAGGGGACGAAGCCGCTGGGATCTTCGAGAACGAGTTTGGCGACGTTTTCCGGATGAAAGCCATCGACATCCTTGCGCGGATCAATCGCGCGGATGATCTCCTCTTCGTGGATGTGGGCGGGTGGCGGGCTTTGCACGAGAATGCCGTGGATGGCCGGGTCCTGATTGAGTTCGTGGACGACCGCGAGCAGTTCCTCCTGCGTCGTCGCGGCGGGCAGGACGATTTTTTCCGAATGCATGCCGAGCTCCGCGCAGGTCTTGACCTTCGAGCCGACATACACTTGGGACGCCGGATCTTCGCCCACGAGAACAACGGCGAGTCCCGGCTGGATGCCCAGTTGCTGCAGGGCGTAGATTTCTTCTTTGCATTCCGCGAGGACAGCGGCGGCTACGGCTTTTCCGTCAATGAGTTGCATGGCGATGGTTTAGTCGATGGGTTGTGTGTGGGAAAGTTCTTTTTCCATGGTGGCGCGCATGGATTCCAGTTCCTCCGCGGTGAGCTGTCGCGGCACGAAGCGCGGGTCATCGATGCAGAGGAAAATTTTCGAGAACGGCTTGGGGATCTCGAAGTTGTCCCATGTCTTGAGTTTCCAGGAAGAGGTGCAAACGACGCGCAGGGGGAGCAGGGCGCAGCCGGTGAGCTGGGCGAGCTTGAGCGGTCCTGCCTGCAATGAGCGGCTCGGGCCGCGCGGCCCATCGGGCGTGATGCAGATGTCCATGCCGGCATCCAGGGTTTTTTTCAATTCGATCAAGGCCGCGGTGGCGCGACGCGAGGAGGAGCCGCGCACCGCGCTGATGCCGTAGGTGCGGAGGGTGTGCTCGATGATGGCACCATCCTTGCTGGCGCTGGTGAGCGCGGCGAGCGAGTGCGGCCGTGGGCATTTGCGGAACCACGCGGCGATGGCGGGGATGATTTGCCCGTGCCAGAAGATGAGAATGATCGGGCCGTTGATTTTCTCGAAGTGCTCGGTATTGCGGAATTCCACCCGCAGCGTGTAGCTGAGCAACTGGATCAGATAGCCTGCGATCGTACCGAGGATCTTTTCCTTTTTGCCGCCCTTGATGGTGGTTTTGTGTGATGCGTGGGATGGCTGCGTCATTCAGAGAAATCCTGCGGGGTGGAGGGTATCGACCAGGTACTGTTGTCGCGAGATCAGATCCTGATAGAGCGAATGGTTCGAGGGATTCGGCTGGCAGCGGGTGGATTCATCGACAATCACGAGGTATTGCGCCATCTCATCGATGGTGAGCGTTTCACCGCTGTGCCGGAAAAAAGTGAGAGCGGCATGAAAGGCGGCACCGAAGGCGGCACCTTGGGGGCTGGATAAGGCGACGACGGATGTGCCTAACACATCGGCGAGCAACTGCCGCGTCACCTGGCTGCCGGCAGCGATGCCGGTGAGCTGGATCTCCTGCGGATCGAAGCCCAGTTCGCGCATGCGGCTCAGACCGTATCCGAGACCGAGAGCGACGCCCTCGGTGGTGGCGCGAGCGAGGTTTGCCGGGGTGAAATTATCCAACGTGATTCCGTGCAGAACGCCCGATGCCTCCGGGAGATTCGGTGTTTTTTCCCCTGTCACATACGGAAGAAGC
Organism: Verrucomicrobiia bacterium; assembly: GCA_947462875.1. Classification (GTDB taxonomy): domain Bacteria; phylum Verrucomicrobiota; class Verrucomicrobiia; order Verrucomicrobiales; family Akkermansiaceae; genus UBA956. The sequence continues at coordinate 51,763 of CANHQJ010000002.1, read as the reverse complement.
AGCAGGCCCTCGGCACCGGGGCTGCTGGCGGCGATCATTTCCTCGAATGCCTCCGGCGACCAGCCATAGTGGCGGCGCACCATTTCCGGCGCGGTGACCGCATTGGCCGTGATGGCGGAGGCGAGCCACTGGCCGGTGGCATCGCAGAGAGCGGCAACCTCGCCGCGCAAGTCCACGCTGGGAGTGCGGGATACTCCGGAGAGCGTGCCCGAGGTGCCGAGCTCTAACGAAACTTTCTCCGGGGCCACGCAACCCGCGGCGAGGCAGGAAAGCATGGGCGCGCCACTGCCGAGCGACACCACCGTTTGCGGATCGAGTCCCCACCCATCGGCGAGGGCCTTGCGCAACGAGCCGCACGGTTCGAGCGAGGTTTTGATGGGCGGCAACCACTCCGGCAAGCGCAGGTCGATCAAGGTGCAAATGTCGGCCGACCACTGTCGCTGCCGCACATCGAGCAAGCCGCTGGCCGAGGCCATGCCCGCATCGGTAGCGACTTCGCCGGTGAGCCAGTAGTTGATGAAATCCTTGATCGGGAGGATGAGCGCCGCGCGCTGGAAATGATAGGGCTCGTGTTGTTTGAGCCAGAGGCACTGTGCGGCGGCGCAATCGGCGGATAGCGGATTCCCCGCCAGCTCGATCATGCCCGGGCTGCCTCCAAATGTGCGCGCGATTTCCTCGGCCTGGCGTTTGGCGGAAAAATCTCCGGGCATCTTGGTGGGGCGCACCACCCGGTTCTCGCGGTCCAGCACGACGATGCCCTGGGTGCAGCCGCTCACACCGATGCCTGCGATTTTTTCCCGCTGCGCCGGGATGCCTGCGAGGCACTGTCGCACCGCGTGGTCCACGGCCTCGACCCACCGCAACGGATCCTGCTCGCGATGTCCTTCCGGCAGTCCCTCGATCCAACGGTGGGGACAAAACGACTCCGCCAGCACGGCAGCGCTTTCCAATTCCAGTGCGAGGGCGCGGGTGCCAGTGGCGCTAATGTCGATGCCGAGAAAGATCATGGGAGAGAATGCTTTTTGCTGAGAGACATCCTCTTCGATTGGCTGCATTTTGGCAAGGACAGGTGAAACTTTTTCTCATGGCGCGGAAAGTGGCGCGAAGTGATCCCAGCCGCCAGACAGGTGCATGCTTTCCGCCATGTCCACCATGCGGCCGATGCTGGTCAATGGTGTGTCCGGAAATACTTCGCGCCACTCCGGGAGAAGTTGCTCCGCAAGTGCCGGATCACAGGTGAAAAGCAGTTCGTAATCCTCGCCATCTCGCAGCGCTTGCGCCACGGAGGCGCCCTCGTGGCAGGGCAAAGCGTTGGTATCGACGGAAAATCCCAAACCTGAAGCCCGGGCCAGGCGCGGCAGATCCTGAGCCATGCCATCCGATAGATCCATCATCGCCGTCGCAAAGCCCCGGCTCGCCAGCCAATGCGCTTCCGCCAGTCGCGGTTGGATGTCGAGATGCCGGCCTGCCAGTGAACCGCCGAGGCGTCCCGTGACAAACACCATATCACCGCGGCGAGCGGTGGAACGCAGCAAGAGATGGGATTTTTCCACAATCCCCGTGGCAGCGATCGAAACAAACAGGCCCGACTGCGATGGCACACGCGTCGTCTCACCACCCACCAGCGCCGCACCATATGCTTGCAAACAATGCGCCATTCCCTGATAGAGCTCTTCCAACGGCGCGATGGCGGCATCGGCAGGAATGCCGACCGTGATCAGAAACCAGCGCGGCCGTCCACCCATCGCGGCGAAGTCGCTGACCACGCGCGCGATCGCTTTCCAGCCGACACGGCGGCGGTTTTCCCCGGGCAAAAAATGCACGCCCTCGACGATGGCATCGGTCTTGAGCAACTGCCACTCGCTTACGGAAAATGGCACCACCGCGCAGTCATCCCCCGGGCCCACGAGCAGCTCGGCAGGAGCTTCAGGCAACTGCGCCAGCAACCGCGACACGAGGGCGTCCTCGCCTATGTCCGCCAAGCGCATCATGAGGAAGGGATCTCCGGAAACAGTCCCGCGCGCAGCGCAAGCTGCATCATTACGGTCGCGCCATTGAAAAAGAAATGAATGCTGATGGCCGCCCAGAGTGAGCCAGTCCACTCATACGCCAGTGCCAACAGAATCCCTAACAGAAACAACGGCAGCATCAGAGGTATGTTGCCGTGGCAGGCGGCGAAAAGCAGCGCGCTGAAAAAAATCGCCGCACGCGGACCCGCCAACGACTTCGCCACGGGATACAGATAACCGCGGAAAATCACCTCCTCCGCCAGCGGCGCCACAATCACGGCAGAGAACGCCATCAGTGCCACACTCATCGAGTCCTTGCTCTCCCGCAGCAGCGCCACGGCATCCTGTGTGCTGCGGCTGCCCACCACTTTTTCCAACCACGCGATGTAGCCCGAGACACTGAGCGCACCCATCACACCCCACATCAGAATGACCACCGCGGGGCCGATCCAGAAAAAATGCGGCCACTCCCGCCAGCGCAGGCCCAGCCACGTGCCCGGCGACACCCGGCGGTGGACGATGAAAAACACGGCGGCGACCAGCACGGCAAAGGTCAGGATATTCCCCCACAGAGCCGAGGGACTCAGCACCTTTTCCGCTTCTTGCCCCGCAGCGCTCACGGCAGCCATGCCGAAGGAAACGAAGATGCCGCTGATCAGCAGCAGGCCGAGGATGTCAACCGCATGGCACCACCAGGTGGACACTTTTCCCCACGAAGGGAGCGGCGGCGGTTTGGGAATCATGTCACCCCGCTCATCAAGCAACAGCGGCTGATTCATACGACGCAGCTTTCTCACCAGCACCCCCGTCAGCAGCACCGCGCATGCCGCCGCCACGCAGGCCACCAGCAGCACCAAGGCGGTTTGCTCGGGAGAGAGGAAATGATTGTTCACACGCGAAGCTAGCAAGCCCCCCGCACGGATGCCAATAGATTTTGCCAATGATCACTTTTTTTCGGATCTGCTTGATTTTCCTAGATTTTTGGAAAGAATTGTGCTAACAAATCACCGCATAACTCACCCTTTCTTGTGGAATCTACATCCTTCACACCCCCGTCGATCGAGGCGCTGAACAAGCTTCTCCCGGCCTACCAATTTCTCGATTTCATAGCGCAAGGCGGTATGGGCGCGGTCTATCTCGCCAAACAGGTGTCGCTGGATCGCGAAGTCGCCGTGAAAATCCTGCCGCGCGAGCTGAGTGCCGATCCGGAATTCCGCGCCTCGTTCCAAACCGAGGCCCGCGCCATGGCGAAGCTCAATCACCCGAACCTGATCGGCATTTATGACTCCGGCGACGTCGATGGCATGCTCTACATCGCGATGGAGTATGTGCCCGGGAAGTCCCTCTATCACTCGTCCTGGAACAAAAAGATCGATCTCGCCGAGGCGAGTCGCATCGTCATCGCGATTTGCGAGGGCCTGAGCCACGCTCATGAGAACGGCATCATCCACCGCGATATCAAGCCGGCGAACATTTTGCTCACTCCCAAGATCGAGCCGAAAATCGGCGACTTCGGTCTCGCGCAGGCGATTGGCGTCAAACACGATGGCATCGTCATGGGCACGCCCGGCTACGCGGCGCCCGAGGTGATTTCCCACCCGGAAAAGGCGGACCGCCGCTCGGACATTTTTGCCGTTGGTGTCATTTTGCATGAATTGCTCACCGGGCGGAAGCCGGAGCCGAATGTTCTGCCATCCAGCCTCTGCAAGTGCGGTCCGGAATTTGATACCCTCATCCAGCGTGCCACGCATCCGAATCCGGTGATGCGCTACCCTGACGCCTCCTCCATGGCGAATGCCATTCGCGAGGCGATCAAGCCGGGCAGCTCCGCCAAGGCCAATCCCCTTCTCGCGGGAAAAGCCGCACGCCCCGCCTCGGCAGCGCGCCCTCAGGCGATGGCTCGTCCCGCCGCTCCCGCCGCCGCAGTGAAGACCCCGGCCGTGGTGAAAAACCCGGTCATACCCGCCACCGACGAAGAAGAAGAGGACGATTTGCCCGTGCCCGCGCTCGTCGTCTCCTCGGGAAATGCCAGTTGGAGCTACGTGCGGAATTTGCTCATCATCGCCGCTCTCGCCGTGGTGGTGGTATTCGTTTACCAAAAATTGCAGATTTACAAACAAGACGTCGCCAAGAGGGAGCAGGCCTACATCCTCAAACAGAAGGAAGAAGAAATGCGCCGCCGCCGCGAAGCTCAGGAAGAAATGGCGCAACAAAACCCCGCCACCAATCCCACTCCCAATCCGGAGGTGGTTCCCAGCACCATCCCCACCAAACCACCGGTAACGCCAGTCGAGGAAAAAAATGAGACCGCCATGGAGTCTCTGGAGCGTTTGCAATACGATCTCTCCAAAGGCTCGCGCGATGAAATGCCACAGGGATCGAAGCGCCGGGGCGACATGGACTTTTTCCTCGTCACGGAGCCCATGTCATGGGACGCGGCGCTGCTCTTTGCGGAAAAGCACGGCGGCCACATCGCCCTGCCTACCAATGAGGACGAACTGACGTTTTTGGCATCCATGCTGAAAAACAACGAAACCATCTGGCTCGGTGCCGGGCGCAGTGGGCGCGATCAGTGGATCCTTCTCGATGGCTCGCTGTGGACGATGGAGAAAACCCCTCCCGGCATCGGAAACTACGCGACCTTGTCCCACCTCGGCAATGTCCGCGCCGGAGAAGCCGCGCGCGCGCTGCCCTTTGTGGTGGCCTGGCATCGCGATGGCTCGAATCCCTCTTCCCTGGCGAATTTGCTGCAAGCCTCCCGCAAGTCGTTGGACACGCAATCACCCCTCTACCCACCCGGCACGGAGGCGGTGGGCGCGCGTTACTACCTGCCCATCCTGCGTCCCATGAGCCGTGTGCAAGCATACGAACTCGCCCAGCAAGCGGGGGCCCATGTGGCGGCTCTCAGCAACAAGGAAGAAGGCTACTGGGTCACGGATCACCTGAGCGGGCTCAGTGCCGATCGCGGCATTTGGCTCGGCGGGGAAAAAGTGGGCGGCGTGTGGCAATGGTCCACCAAAGAGACATGGACCTACGCGCAGTGGGCGCCCGAATCGCCCGATGAGGACGAGGACGCCACACTTCTGGTCTATCTGCCGAAAAAAGGCTGGCACAATGTGAACAAAGAGGAACAGGCCGATGGCGTGCTGCTCGAATGGAGCAAGGATGCCGATGCCGCCGCTTCTGCTCCCGTGAATCTGAACGCGGCAACGCCGGACATCGCCGCGCTCATCACCAAGTGCCGGGATCTTCTTGTTGCCTCCACCAAAGAGCGCAATGACAAGCTGGCGGCGAATGTGAAATCATTCAATTGGGACCTCGATGTCTGGTTGCGCGGCTTGAAGCCTTTGGAAAAAGTCCAGTGGCAGGAACCTGTCACAGTACTCAAAAGCCTCACCCGCACGGGTCGAGTGCCTTCGGCTGAAGAAGCCGCTGAGGCGCTGCGCGGAACGGGGCGCGGGCGGGATGAGGGCGAAGGGCAAACGATTCCCGGCATGCATGCGGGCATTGTGAAAATCCACTCCTATTCCCTCACCAAACAAAATGATGCCGAAGCCGGATATGAACTGCGGAATGGGAAAATCCGCGACTCCTACGTGCTCAAACTCAAGGAAATGGGCGCTGCCGCTCAGAAATCCGGTCAACAGGACTTGGTGCGCCAGTTGATGGAATACCTCGACGATGCCGGCGATCTGGATTCCTGGGTGGAATCGATGCAGCAAGAATAACCAACACACTCGATGCAGGATATCACTTTGCCACCGCCCGATCATGCGGACTCTTCGTGGCGTCAACCGGCACCGCGATCCAAGGCTCCGCTGATCTTTTTCCTGCTACTCGTGCTTGTCGCCATGAGCATCACGCTGGTGTTGTTGGAAAAAAACAAACGCCAGTCGAAGATCGCCCTGTCATCCTCCTCGGAAAAACCACAGCCACTGCAGATGAATCCGCAGACGCCGGCCAGTCCGCCGCGCACGGCCCTGCAAGAGGCGGAGGATACGTTGAAGACCGCCGGCTCCACGCCACAACAACCGAAACGGGAAGACCCCATCGACCTCATCACCTCGATCGGCAATGCACTCGCCAATCAGGACTTCGCCACGGCCGAAAAGCTCATCGGCGAGCGCGCCATGAATCCTGACACCCGCGAGCGCCTGAAACAATTGAGCTCCACGCAGCAGCTGAAACTCAGGGCACCGAATCCCGTGCGCGAGGTCGGAGAAATGGAGCTGAACAAAAAGGCGCGCTACGCACTCGAACTGGCGGATCGCGAACCCGGGCGCGATCGCATTTATTTCGACCTCGTCAAGAACGGCCTGGTCTGGGAAGTCGACAAACTCACCCTGCCCCCCGCCGATGGCGAGGCCATCCCGCGCGCCATGCTCGTCGACTCCCTGGGCATCACCGATTCCTTCCTGCTCGCCGTGCTCAATCAGAATTTCACCCTGGCGAAGGAATTTGTGAATACCGAAAAAGTGTCCGATGCCACCTTGGCCGGGCTCTGCATTTTATTCGAAGAGGGCAATTACCGCCTGCGTCCCGAAAAACCCTTGCGCGCCATTCTGCAAAAGGACGACCTCGCCTCCTACCTCGCCAATGTCCAGGCAGCCGATGGCACACAGGCGGCGCAGTTTGCCATCATCCTGAAAAAAAACGCCACCAACCCGAACTGGATCATCGATGACCTGAATCTCGATCAACTCCTCAGCGACTACGCCCAGCGCTTCGCGGGAGGTGATGTTTACTACACGCCACTGATCAAGAACCCCGCCGGCGGCGATACGCTTGTGCTTTATTTCGAGTTTGATGAAGAACGCCTGACCCTGCGCACCGAGCGGCAGTTGGCCATCGTCGCCATGATTCTCAAAACGGACACCCGCAAAAAAATCCATCTCTCCGGCCACACCGATGCCCTCGGCTCGGCGGACTACAATCAAGGCCTCTCCCAACAACGCGCCAATGCGGTCAAGGCCTATCTGATCAAGGCCGGAGTGGGAACGCAGCAAATCATCACCGCCGCCAAGGGACTCACCGAACCACGGCGCCCGAACGTCAAGGCCACCGGAGAAGACGACCCCGAAGGCCGCCGCGCCAACCGCCGCACGGAAATCTACCTGGATTTCTGACCGTAACAGTCCGCGCTCCGGCCAAAAACTCCCTGTCACTAACGCCTTGCCACTCACCGCAGGTCTGATTACTGTCACGCCGATGTCGTTGTCGCCTGCTGAACAATTGAAAATTCTCACCACGGGAGCCGCCAAGGTTCTCTCGGAAAAAGAGCTTGCGGAAAAACTCGCCTCGGGTCGACCGCTGCGCGTGAAATTGGGCGTGGACCCCACCGCGCCGGACATTCATTTCGGTCACACCGTCGCTCTGGAAAAACTCCGCCAGTTCCAATTGCTCGGCCACCAGGCGGTGCTCATCATCGGCGACTTCACCGCCACCATCGGCGACCCCACCGGACGCTCGGCCACGCGCCCGCCGCTCACCCGCGACGAAGTGCTCGCCAATGCGGAAACCTACACGGCGCAAGCGTTCAAGATTCTCGATCGCGCGAAAACCGAAGTCGTTTACAACGGCGATTGGTTCCGCAAAATGACCTATGAGGAAGTGCTGAAACTCAACGGCCGCGTGACCTTGCAGCAGATGCTTCAGCGCGAGGATTTCCGCACCCGCCTCAACGAAGGGCAGGAAGTGCGCCTTCACGAACTGCAATACCCGATCATGCAGGGCTGGGACTCGGTGGTCGTGCGCAGCGATGTGGAAATCGGCGGCACGGACCAGTTGTTCAACATCCTCGTCGGCCGCGACTTGCAAAAGGAAGAAGGCCAGCCGCAACAGGTCGTCATGCTCATGCCTCTGCTCGAAGGGCTGGACGGCGTGAAAAAAATGTCCAAGTCCTACGGCAACTACATCGGCGTCAATGACAGCCCGCAGGAAATGTACGGCAAACTGATGAGCGTCTCGGATGCCCTGATGGATCGCTACTACCAACTTCTGTTAGGCGAGCAGCGCGATCCCGAAGGTCACCCGATGGAGGCGAAAAAGGCTCTCGCCCAGAAACTCACCGCCCGTTACCACGACGAAGCCGCCGCCCTCGCCGCGCGTGAGGACTGGGACCTGCGCTTCTCCAAACGCAATCTCGCCGAGGCGGAGTTGCCGGAAATTTCCCTGTCCCAACTCCCCGCCGATCTCACGGTGCTCTCGCTCTCCGCCTTCGCTTTCGCCACCGCCTTCGGTCTGGAAAAATCCAATGGCGAACTGCGCAAGCAATTCATCACCAGCGGCTCCGTGCAGCTCAATGGAGAGAAACTCACCGATCCCGTCGCTGCCGTTTCCCCGCAAGCCGGCGATGTCCTGAAGCTCTCGAAAAAACACGCCGTGCGTCTGATCGATTGACGACTGACCTATGACCGAGTTCCTGATCATCGTCGCGATCGCTCTCTTGCTTTGGTGGGCCATCCGCCGCAAGTGGATCACGGGCGGCCATGAGGGCGAATTCGGCACCCCTGCGCACCAACCCGGCGAACGCTTCCGCGACTACGAGGAAAACCGCAAGCGCAGCAACGAACGCAAGGAAGTCGATCGCATCCTCGAAAAAATCGCCGAACGCGGTATCGACAGTCTAACAACCAAGGAAAAGTCTCTCCTCGACGCCGCCGCCAAGCGCGAGAAACAGCATCGGAATTGATGAAATCGGAAGACAGCCATCTTGGCAGTCCCGGCAGAAGGGAGTTTGTCCTGCCGTAGCTTTAGCGAAGGAGGGTCCCGCCCGCCCCTCACCATCAATGTCAACACAACTCGCGCCAAATAAAACATAACCGCAATTTCACCCGACCAAATGAAAGAAATTCGCCAAAAAATTTAATTTAACTTGCGCAAATGAAACAAATCTTTACATATCGCGCTGACATTTAAACAAATTCGCCATTTTCTTTACATGAAGCGCGGGCTCACAGGCCATTATTTGCCGATTAGCACCACCGGGGAAAAAGCCTCTGCCTTTGTTCCTTATCCCCTGCCACCTGAACCGGCAGTGGAAATCGATGGCGAGCTGGGGGCTTTGCTGGATGCAGCATCCACCGCTCTAGGCCGCTTGGACGGCGTCTCCCTCCTGTTACCGGATCCCGGGCTGTTTCTCTACTCTTACGTGAGGAAAGAAGCCGTGCTTTCCTCCCAGATTGAGGGTACGCAGTCTTCCCTTTCGGATCTCCTGAGCCATGAGTTGGAAAACACACCTGCAGGCTTGGAAGAAGATGCCGCCGAAGTTTCTTGCTACGTGGATGCCATGCAGCATGGATTGGAACTTTTGAAAAATGGTGAACCGCTCTCCCTGCGAATGGTTCGTGACATCCACCGCATCCTGTTATCCCACGGCAAGGGCAGCGGCAAGATGCCCGGAGAGTTCCGCACCAGTCAAAACTGGATCGGTGGCTCGCGCCCAGGCACCGCCCGCTTCGTGCCGCCGCCTCCGGAGATGGTCGTGGAATCCATGGGTGCGCTGGAGCTCTTCCTTCATGATCAACCCGTCAAAACCCGCCCGCTCCTCAAGGCGGCTCTCGCTCACGTGCAGTTTGAAACGATTCACCCGTTCCTCGACGGCAATGGTCGTCTCGGTCGATTGCTCATCACTTTCATCCTCTGTGCCGAGGGCGTGCTGGATTCTCCCATGCTCTATCTTTCCCTCTATCTGAAAAAAAACCGGGCTGAATACTACCGACTCCTTCAGGAAACCCGCCTCTCCGGCGATTGGGAAGAGTGGCTCACGTTCTTTCTCACCGGCGTTCTGGAAACCTCACGCGCCGCCACGCAGACCGCACGGGATTTGCTCCAGCTCTTCGACCGCGATGCGAAAACGCTCCAATCCGAAGCATCATCGGTCCTCCGCCTTCATCAGCATCTCCAGCGCCGCCCCGTCACCAGCGCCGCCCAGGCCACTCGCGCCCTGGGTGTTTCCACGCCGACCGCCACGAAGGCAATCGCCACTTTGGAAAAATGCGGCATCCTCCACGAAATCACCGGCCAGAACTATCGCAAACTCTACGCCTATCGAAAGTACCTCGATATTCTCCACGCCGATACCCTCGAATCCAGTTCACTCACTGATGGTGCAGGTTCAGAACATAGGTAACACATTTGGTTCATTACATGGGTAACACATTGGCAGAGTAAGCGCGACGAAAGGAGCGCCCGCTATGCCATGGAAAGAGATTCAAAAAATGGACCAAAGAACTGAATTTGTAATGAAATCGATGAGGACGAGCAACTTTCGCGAGTTGTGTCGTGAGTATGGAATCAGCACCAAGACTGGCTACAAGTGGAAGCAGCGCTTTTTGGAGCAAGGCTTGGGAGCGATGGAAGACGAGAGTCGCCGGCCTCATGGACATGCGTCAGAACTCACCGAGGCAGTGGTGTGTAAGATCGTGCAGCTTAAGACGGGGCACCCGCATTGGGGCCGCGCAAGATCAGAGACTTGTATGAGCGGAAAATGGGCGGGGAGGTTCCCAGTGAAAGCAGTTTCAAGCGAGTATTGGAACGAGCAGGACTCACGGAGCCACGCAAGAAGCGAAGGAAGCGGGATGCAAATGATCGTCTTGCCACAGGCCGCAAAGCGCAGGCCCCCAACGAGGTCTGGACGGTGGATTTCAAAGGTTGGTGGAAGGATCGTGAGGGGTTGCGTGTCGAACCACTGACGGTGCGGGATGAGTTTAGTCGGATGTTGTTGGAAGTGCGATTGCTTGAAGACTCACGCACGGAAAGTGTGAAGGCATGCTTTGAGCGTTTATTTGAGCGGCATAGACTGCCCGAAGCGATTCGCAGTGACAATGGTCCTCCATTTGCCTCAGTACAGGGCTTGCTGGGGTTGAGCCGCTTATCAGCATGGTGGATGGCGCTGGGGATCGATTTGGAGCGCAGTCGCCCTGGGTGCCCACAGGACAATGGAGCGCATGAACGAATGCATCGCGACATACGTAGGGAGCTACAGAGCGTGAAGGTTGGTCGGGATCAGGATGCGTTTGACGTATGGCGAAATGAATACAATCACGAACGGCCGCATGAAAGCTTGGGAATGAAGCGTCCTGGTGAGGTTTATCAAAACTCGGATCGCAAATGGAGTGGCACGCCCGATGACATCGACTATGAAGCGATGACGACGCGCAAGGTAAATAAAGTTGGGGTAATACGGTTTGAAGGGGAAGGCATCATGCTTTCCACAACGTTGGCTGGATGATCAGTGGGGCTCAATCCTCTGCCTGAAGGAATAATTGAAGTGTGGTTCGCTGAATTAATGATCGGCCACATTGATCCAGAAACTTGGAGCTTCCTAGCGGTGCGGCAAGGAAGCTGGACAAACCGGGACAAAAGTGTAACCCTAACCTCAACAAGTGTTACCTATGTTCTGACCCATAAGTGTTACCGATGTATTGACTGCGCCCTGCGCCCTGCGCCGATCACTGATCACTGATCACTGATCACTTAACACTCATCACTCATTAACATCACCATGTCCCTACCCATTCTCTATATCAAACCCGGTTGCCCTTGGTGCGATGATGTCATCGATTATCTCGACCGTCAGCGCATTGAAGTGGAAACCATCGTCGTCAGCGGCAATCGCGAGGCCATGGCGGAAATGGTGGCGCTCTCCGGCCAAAGCAAGGCCCCCACGCTCGACTGGCACGGCACGGTGCTGGCGGACTTCGGAGTGGAAGAACTGGTGCCATTTTTGCGTAAAGTGAATTCCTAACCCATTTCCATGAAAACGCTCCTATCGCTACTTTTTACCATCCTTTCCACCCTTCTCTCGCAGGCGGCTCCGGCGCGGGTGGCGATTCTCGGCGATAGCATCACCTACGGTGGTCGCTGGCCCACGTTGGTCGAGTCCGCCCTGCGCTCCACGCCGTCCTTCGCGGATGCCGTCATCGTCAATTTCGGCTTGTCCAGCGAGACGGTGTCCGGTCTATCGGAAAACGGCCATGCCGGTGGAAAATTCCCGCGCCCCTGCCTTCATGAAAGATTGGAGCGTATCCTGCAGGAATTCCAGCCGACGCACGTCATGGCCTGTTACGGCATGAACGATGGCATTTACCTGCCCCTCGATGACAGCCGCCAGAAAGCCTTCCAGGACGGCATGGTGCGCTTGAAAGACGCGGTCGAAAAACGGGGAGGCACTTTCGTGGCCATCACCGCACCGCTCCACGATGCCGATCACCCTTCGCAAGACCCGCAACGCTATGATGCCGTGCTCGATGCGCAAGCCGCCTGGTTGCTCACACAAAAGGGCTGGCAGGTCATCGATATCCGTCCCGATCTCCGCACGGCGATCGCTGAAGCGAAGCAAAAAAATCCCGGCTTCGTCTTCGCAGGCGACAAAGTCCATCCCGGTCCGCAAGGCCATGACTTCATCGCCGCCTCCATCGTAAAACAATTGTGGCCGCTATGGAAACTTCCCGGCACGCCCGTAATGGCCGAGGGCGAAGCCCTGAACATTCTTTCACAGCGCAACGCGTTGCTGAAACACGCCTGGCTCACCAAAACCCGCCACATCCGCCCCGGCGTCCCCGCCGGCCTGCCGCTGCCGCAAGCGGAAGAACAAGCGGCGAAACTTTTGTTAGATTATAAAAAAACGCTGACGCCGCAAACGATCAAATAAGCGCAGGATCGGATTGTCTCTTTCCTCCCTTCTCCTTGCCAAGTCACCAGATCTGCGCTACGGAGGGGTGTGCCTGATGCTGTATATGTCAAAGACGCCTTCGCCCGCATTGCGGACCGCTACGTGATGGCCAATCACGTGATGAGTGGAGGCATGGATATCTGGTGGCGCAAGCGGGTGGCTTGGAAAATCCGTAGCTGGAAGGCACGCAAGATGCTCGATGTCGCCAGCGGCACGGGAGATCTGGCACTGGAAATTCAGGACACCTGCCCCGACTTGTCCATCATGGCCACCGATTTCTGCGCGGAAATGCTCGCCCACGCTTCCGCCCGCGGTCTGCCGCAGACGATGGTCGCCGATGCCCTGCGCCTGCCCTTTGCCGATGCCAGCTACGATGTGGTCACGGTTGCCTTCGGTCTGCGCAACATGGCGGATTACCCCGCCGCTCTGCGCGAAATGGCGCGCGTGCTGGAGCCGGGCGGTCGTCTGGTGGTGCTGGATTTTTCCCTGCCCACCGGTCCGCTGCGCGGCCCTTACCGCTGGTATCTGCACAACGTGCTTCCGAAAATCGCCGGCTATCTCACCCAAGAAAAAGACGCCTACGAATACCTCGGCGCCTCCATCGAACAATTCCCGCAAGGCGATGCCATGTGCCAACTCATGCGCGATAACGGCTTCACCCACGCCGAGGTCGAAGAGCTGACTTTCGGCGTGGTGAGCCTGTATGTGGCGACGAAATAAGCGCGATGCGCCTTACCCCTGCCAGTGCGGCACGGGTGGAGGGGTTGCTGCGGCGGGTGTTTCGGCCCCTGAGGATTTAAGGTTCTCTAGCACTTTGGAAATGCTGGCCACGGTGCCGCCGATGTCGCTGAGATTCGAGGGAATGATCATCGTGTTGTTCGTTTTGGCGAGATTGCCAAACTGGATCACATATTGCTCCGCCACGCGCAGGTTCACGGCTTCCTTGCCGCCGGGCTGCATGATGGCATCGGCGATTTGACGGATGCCTTGTGCGGTGGCGATGGCGAGCAGCTCGATCTCACGGGCCTTGCCTTCGGCTTCGTTGATTTGCTTCAGCTTGAGCGCTTCCGAGTGCTTGATGGTATCCTGCTTCTGACCTTCGGCGACGTTGATCTGCGCCTCGCGCTGACCTTCGGAAAGGGCGATCTGCGAGCGACGTTCGCGCTCGGCACGCATTTGTTTTTCCAAGGCATCCTGCACGGATTGCGGTGGCTTGATGTTGGCGATTTCGTAACGCGTGATTTTCAGTCCCCAGGGCTCGGAGGCTTTGTCGAGCGCGGTGATCACGCTGGCGTTCATGGTATCGCGCTCTTCGAAGGTTTTATCGAGTTCGAGCTTGCCGATTTCCGAACGCAAGGTGGTCTGTGCGAGCTGCGAGGCGGCGTAGTAGTAGTTGTCGATGCCATACGACGCGAGTTTCGGATCCAGCACCTGCATGTAGAGGATGCCGTCGATCTCGATCGCGATGTTGTCCTTGGTAATGCACATCTGCGGCGGCACATCCATCGCCATTTCCTTGAGCGAGTGACGGTAGGCGACGCGATCGATGAAGGGAATGAGGATGTGGAATCCGGCATCGAGCGTGCGGTGGTATTTTCCGAGTCGTTCGATCACAAAGGCCGTGCGCTGCGGCACGATTTTGGCCGTTTTGACCAAGGCGACGAGGACCAGGATGACGAGACCGACCGAGACGATCGTGACTCCGGTGTTGGCGAGGATGAGGAATGATGCGTTCATGATATGTGTTGTTTGACAAGGGAGATTAGCGGGGACGGACGTGCAGGGTGAGACCTTCGCGGCGTTCGATGATGACCCAGGCGTTGGCGGCGATGGGCTCGATGGAGCGGGCATTCCACTCCGCGCCTTTCATCTCGATTTTGCCCTGTTGGTCATCGATGTCGGTGAGTGTGCGTGCTTCTTTTCCTGTGTATTCATCTTCAATGGTATCGTTGGTGGAAGTTCCCACGAAGGCGTTTTTGAAACGATGGCGCAGCACAAACAGCAGAATCACGGAGGAAATGACAAACACGATGTTTTGCGAAGCGGTGCTCTCGGTCAGGCCGATCCATGTCGTGAACGCGGCGATCCAGGCACCGATGCCGAAAAACACGATGATGATGCCGGGCAGCACAAACTCGGCGACGAGCAGGAGGAAGCCTAACAGAAACCAAAACAATTCAGGGGTGAGCCAGTCCATAAGTACGGTCGCGATTCTAGCAAATCGAACATTGCTGACGATAAGAAATTCCGGCGTTTTTTCCAATCAGTGCGGATGATCGCCCGATATGGCGGCAATCATGGCATTGACCACGCCCGCAATCTGTGAATGCTCAAGCCCTCACCGCATTCCATGGCCGCTCCCAAACCACTCGCCTCACCGGAAAAAGAAGTGCGCTTCACGCGTGCGGCGCAGGGGCGTCTGTTTCTGGTGCTGGCCGCCTTTATGCTGGCGCTGGCTCTGGGAGTGGTGGTTCTGGCGACACAAGGAACCGAATTCGAAGCACCCCGCCTCGAAGGGTATCTGTGGACAGCGTTGTTTCCCTTGTTCGCCGCCTGGGTGATGCTGCGGCTGGCGGTGCGCTGCATTCGCCATGCCTATCTGATTTTCACCCCGCTGGGCATCGAGATTTTTCCGCTCTTCCGACCCGAAGTGAACATGCAGCTGGTGCTGTGGTCGGTGATCGATTCGGTCGAGTGCGATGAGGATCTTCGCCGTCTGCTCATCCATTACACCTCGGAAAAATCCGCTGGTGTGATGGTTTCCCTTGCGCCTATACTGCCGGCCCAGCGCTCATTGCTGAAGGCGCTGGTGACAAATCTGGCGACCCAGCGCGCCGCCTCACCCACTCTCTGATCATGCGTCCTCCATCCCTGCAAATCCTCTCGGTCGAATCCGCCTTTGGCAACAACGGCTGGCACTGCGAACTCCTCGAAGGTCGCGATGTGATCCGTGCCTCGTTTTCCGCCCATCACACCCGCATCCAGCTTCACGCGCAATCCTACACGCCCATCAACGCGCTGGCCGTCGTGGGGGAAAGCCCTCTGCCCATAAGCGAAGAGCACGTCGCGCCCTTGTTGGAATTGCTCTGCCGTGCGAACAAGTATCTCAATCTCGGATCGTTTGAATACGATCTGGATCGTCAGTTCCTGGTATTCCGCATCACCAATATTTTCGAGAAAGAACGCTACGATGCCGATATCATCACGTCCATGGTGCACTGCGCCATCGCCGAACTCGATCGCATCATGCCTTACGCGATGATCGTGCAACGCACCCCGGAAGACCTGCTCGACGACCTCGATCTCGAGCGCCTGTTGCAACGCGAGGATTTGATTCCGCCCGTGCCTGGCGATGAGGATGATCTGCCGTGAGTCGATCATTCTTGCCTGATGGCGATTTGAATCGAAAAGTAAGGGAGTCGGCACAGCGGAATACTCCGCTTGATCCTGCTCGCCGTACGAGCCACAGCTACTGACGGAAATGTCTCGTCACACCCCGCACGGATGCTGTGTCCTGAGGGAACGCGCATACGTGCGACGGCCTCGATTCACCGATTGATAAGAAAGGCACTTTCCTTGACCTCGCCGTGAAAGACGTACCCATCGCAATCGATTCGGAACTTTTTTTGACGCGTGAGGTTTAACTTCCGCAGTCAGGTGACAATACCTGATGAAATCCCATGAAAGAACCGAGTTCAGACCCCCATCTCGCCTTCACCAGGCAATTCGTGACAGCACTGCCCGCCCTTCACGGATTCGTGTTTTCGCTCGTGCATGACACACACGCGACAGATGATCTGATGCAGGATCTCGCGGAGCGGATGTGGCTGAAATTCGCCGACTATGACGAAAGCCGTCCGTTCGTGGCATGGGGCATCGGATTCGCACGGTTGCTCGTGATGGAATGGCGCCGCAAACAACGTCGTGCGCCCTTGCCGCTGGATGAGGCGACTCTGGAGCTTCTCGCGGAGGAGGCCGCGGAGCAGTGTCAAGGGTATGATGAGCGCATCGATGCCCTGCGTAAATGCCTCGGCCAACTGAACGACCGGCAACGCGCCGTGCTCCATTTGCGCTATCAGGAAGAACGGCCCGTGAAATCCATCGCGCAGCAGTGGAACCGCACGCAGATGGCCGTGTACAAGATGCTCAAACATGTCCACCTCACGCTGCTGGATTGCATCTCACAATCCCATCCCCGAACCGCGCCATGAACTCCCCGCAACACAGCCCGTTGGATGATCTCGCCACCAAAGTCCTGCTCGACATCGCCGATGACGCGGAGCGTGAGGAACTCGCGCGACTCGTCGCCGCATCGCCCGAAAGCCGCAGGCGTTTTCTCGATAACGCGATGCTTCACGGCATGCTGGTGCGGGAGGCGAGGGCAGGTTCTTTCGCCCCTTCCAAGGGAGAATTTTTCCGCAATCTGGAAAACGCTCCTGCTCGCGGGGCACGGCGTTTGCGCCATCTTCTGCTCCCAGCGGCGGCATTGGTGATCATATCCTTTCTGCTGCTGTTTCTGTTGCCCATGAAGGCGAACGCCGCGTTGGACCGCGTGATCGATGTGATGAGCCAGGCGCGTGACCGGACATACCGCATCGAAGTGATCGAAGCTCCGCAGGAGCCGCGTGATTCGTCGCGCCCGGATCGTGGGCGCTTTCCCGTGGGAAATTTTCTGGACGGAGCGGCACTGTGGATGCGTGGTCCGCATGAGTTTGTGCTCAGCCAAGACCTGCCCAACGGCCAGAAGCGTTTGATCGGTGCGGACGGCAAAGAGAGCTGGTCCATGCGCGGCGGGGAAGAGGTCCGCGTGAGCCCGGATCCGGCACGGTTCGGACGGGCGATTTTCGCCAAAAACGGAGAAATCGCGTTCCTCGACCTGCGCACCCAGCTGGAAGAACTGAAACGGCTCTATCAGATCGAGTGGCTGGATCGGACCTCATCGGCATCACACAAACTCATCGCGACGCGGCGTTCGGCGGATCAGGGAGGAGCCCGCGAAATCGAACTGTGGTTCCATCCGCAAACCGGAGTTCTCGAAAAAATGATCCTGCGCCAGCTTCCCCGCGGCAACGGCGGGCCTCACAGCATCGCCATCACGCTCGTCTCCACCGAAGCATTGCCCGCTGATTTTTTCCGACACCAGCATCATCACGAACCCGACCGAACCGTACTGCCCGAACCATGAAACTTTTTCCCTGTTTTTCCATCACCGCGATCATGACCTGCATGGCATCGGTGACGGCCGAAACCGCGCCACCCTCCCGTCCCAACATCGTTTTGTTGCTGGCTGACGATCAGGATTGGAACGGACTGTCCACGCGCATGCATCCCGACATGCCGTCATCGCAGAGCGACTATTACGAAACGCCCCATCTGGCATCATTCGCCGCGCAGGCCATGCGTTTTTCCCATGGATATGCGCCGGCTCCGGTTTGCTCCCCCACCCGCATCAGCCTGCAGACGGGGATGTTTCCCGCGCGACTGGGCTGGACCAAGGCGGCTCCGCCGGAAGAGGGGCACAAGCTCATCGAAGGCAACTCGCGCAAGGCGATCCGCGATGAGGAAGTGACGTTCCCGGAGCTTCTGCAGCGCGCGGGCTATGCCACGGCGCATTTCGGCAAATGGCACCTGGCGGGCGGAGGTCCGGAACGCCATGGCTTCGATGTGAGCGATGGCGATACGGGTAATCGCGATGCCGACCCTTTTACCGATCCGAATCCCGTGGACATCTTCGGCATGACGGATCGCGCGAAGGCATTCATGGCCGCTCAGATCAAATCGCGGAAACCGTTTTATCTGCAGATGTCGTATCACGCGCTGCACCTGCCCGAAAACGCCCTGAAGTCGAGCCTTGCGCGCTTCGAGTCCAAACCGGCTGGTGTGTTGCATCGCGATCCGGCGCGAGCGGCGATCACCTACGATCTCGATACCGGCGTCGGACGTTTGCTGGAAGCGATGCAAGCCCTTGGTTTGGAAAAAAACACCTACGTCATCTACATGGCAGACAACGGCGGGGGGGGAGGCGGCGGCAAAGGCGGCAAGGCGGGCTCCGATCGCCTGCAAGGGGGAAAAGGAGCGTTGGGCGAAGGTGGCATCCGTGTGCCGTTCATGGTGCGCGGGCCGGGCATCGCACCCGGATCATGGTGTCATCAGCCCGTGGTGGCGTATGATTGGTATCCGACGATTTGTCGCTGGGCGCAGGTGAAGGAAAACATGCCTGCAAAGATCGATGGAGGAGATTTGGCACCACTGCTCTCGGGGAAAGATCAACCCGTGGTGCGCCATGAAACCGCCTTGTTGTTCCACTTTCCCCACTACCAGGGAGACACGCCCCAATCGGCGATTCGCGAGGGTGATTACAAGTTGATTTTTTCCTACGAAGAGGGCACGCGCAAGCTTTTCGATCTGCGCCAGGATCCGGGTGAACGCAACGATCTCGCGCCGCAAAGGACCGACCTCGCGGATCGTCTCGATGGCAAACTCCGCGCCATACTGAAGGAAACGGGAGCATCGCTGCCGACACCCAACAAAGACTACGATCCCGCCGCGGCTCCCGCTCCGCGCAAAGGCGGAAAAGGCGGAGCAAAAGAAGGCGGAAAACCGAAAAAGACCAAGCCATGAAACGTCTCTGCCTTGTCCTGTTCGCCTTGTTGGATTCAGTGCACGCGGCACCGCGTCCCAATGTCGTGTTGATTCTCGCCGATGACATGGGCTGGAATGACGCCGGCTTCACGGGCAACCCGGAGATAAAAACGCCGCATCTCGATCGGCTGGCCCGTGAGGGAATGCATTTCACCGAGGCCTGCGCCAGCGCGCCGAACTGCGCGCCCACACGCGCCTGTCTTCTCACCGGACAATACCCGCCACGTCATGGTGTCTATACCGTGGTGGATGACCGTCACGCGCCCGGCTCTCCGCATCACAAAATCCTCGCGGCACCGAGCAACGAGGCGCTACCCGCCGAATCCGTCACGCTCGCGGAAATGCTGCGGGCGGAAGGTTATGCCACGGCCATGTTCGGCATGTGGAATCTGGGGCGCGGCCGCAGCGGCCCCACCACGCCTACCGGACAGGGGTTCGATGTTTTCATGGAGCCCAAACAACTCGGTTATGAAAAAGACGCCTATCGGAATGCCGCGGGCGAGTACTCGCCCGATGCTCTCACTGATGCCTCGCTGCGCTGGATCGAGCAAGCAAGCCAGAAGCCGTTTTTCCTCTATCTCGCCTTTCACGACGTGCACGAACCGTTCGATCCCAAGCCCGAGCTGCTGGCAAAGTACCAAGGCCTCAACGGTAGGACGGATCCGGCCCTGGCGGCCACGGTGGCAGCGATGGATGCGAACATCGGTCGCGTCATGGACTGCCTCCGGCGACTCGGCCTCGCACAGAACACGCATGTCATTTTCACCTCGGACAATGGCGGCTCGCGTCGCACGGTGGCACCGTTGCGCGGAGGAAAAGGCACACTCTATCAGGGCGGTCTGCGCGTCCCGGCGCTGATCCACGGCCCTGGTATCCAGCCTGCGCGATCGAACGAACCCATTCTCAGCATGGACTGGGTTCCCACGGTGCTGGAACTGTGCGGGGCGGCTGCCGGAAAAAATCTCGACGGCCGCAGTCTCGTTCCGCTCCTCCGCGGACAAGAGGCGGCATTGCCGCGCGACACGTTCTGGCATTTCCCCAGCTACATCGGCGGCGGAGGTCCCTGCAGCGCGATTCGCTCGGGCAACTGGAAATTGATCGAGATCTTCGAATCGAAAACCGTGGAGCTCTACGACCTGACAAAAGACCCGGGCGAACGGAATGATCTCTCCCACGTCGATCCCCGAAAATCTGCCGAACTGTTGGCAAAACTCCGCGCCTGGCAGGAATCCACGAAAGCTCCTCGCCCTCACCTGCCCAATCCCGCCTACAATCCTGCCGCTGTGGAAAAACAGGAGGGCAGGCAAAAACGTAATCCTAACAAATAACCCGCATCATGAAATCCCTCATCACGGCCCTACTCTTTGCAGCCATCCCTAACGCACTCAGCGGCCACGAGTGGTCGGCGGGGGGGCACACGCACGCCACGACAATCGCACAGCCCGCTGCCACCAGCGACAAGCCGGCAACGGGTTCATCTGCTGTGGCAAAGCCGGCACCCGCACAAGCCGCCGCATTTGCGAAATTTTCTCCCAAAGTCGGGCTGCGCTGGGATGAACAATTTCTTTACGTCGAGAGCAATGGTTTGCCCTCACACAACATGATGGTGGGCATCACCGCGTGGCAACAGCAGGTGCCCTTGCCACAGAACTACAAGGGAGAAAACGCGTGGCGGGTTCCCCTCGCACCGGTGCCGGCCAAAGAGGAAGTCTCCATCAAGGGGCGCTTTCTCCGTGGTGCCATTGCCATCGCCGCGAATGGCATTCCGATTTTCAATCCCCAGAACAATCGTAGAGAAATTTCCGCCATGATCGGCGAACTCGACCAATGGGGCGGGCATTGCGGCAGAGCCGATGATTACCACTATCACGCGGCACCGCTGCACTTGCAAACGGTCGTCGGAAAAGGCTTGCCCATCGCGTTCGCCCTCGATGGCTATCCGATTTATGGTTTGACCGAACCGGATGGAACGAAGCCCACCGGACTGGATGCCTTCCACGGCCATTCGACAGCCTCCTTGGGCTATCACTATCACGCCTCGCTGGACTATCCGTACGTCAATGGCGGCTTTCACGGAGTCGTGACGGAACGCGAGGACCAGGTGGATCCACAGCCCGGCGCGAACGGCGTGCGCGAGGCATTACCCGCTCTGCGCGGCGCGAAGATCACCGGCTTCCAGACCATGGGCGAGAACCGCTACAAACTTTCCTACGAGTGCAACGGTGAAAAGCGCGCCGTCCTTTACGCGATCCTTGCGGACGGAACCTTCCCGTTCGAATTCCAGAATGGCAGCGAGGGCACCACAAAGGAAGTCTATCAACTGCGGCAGCGCGGCGGTGGTGCAGGGCGCGCGGAGCGTCCGGAGCCCGGTGGCCCCGAACGCCCGGCAAGACGCGATGATACCGAGCCGAAACGCCCGGAACCCGCCCCGCGTGCACAAGCGGCTCCACGCTTCGGAGTGGATGCCATGAAAAAGCCCGACGGTCATTTTGTGCTCAGCAGTCCCGACGTGAAAAACGACGGACGGCTTCCGATCGAATGCACCGGCGACGGAGCGGGAGTCAGCCCGCCCTTGCAATGGAAGGGCGCGCCCGCCGCCACCAAAAGTTACGCCGTGCTCATGGATCACGAGACACCGGATGGCGAGATCAAGCACTATTGGACGATGTGGGATATCCCCGCCACACTCAATGGGATTCCGAAAAACGCGCGCGACGTCGGTAAGCTGGGCACCGGGTTCAAGGGCCAGATCGGCTATGAGCCGCCGAATTCCAAAGGACCGGGAGCCAAAACCTATGTGATCACAATCTATGCGCTTTCCGCTCCGCTGGCGATCGGCAAACCGGCGGACGAAGTGGATCGCGATGTTTTGCTCTCCGCCATGCAGGACAAGGTGCTGGCCAGCGCATCCTTGCAAGTGATCCATCAACGCGGCAACGATCCAACGCCACCCGGCGGCATGGCTCCGGAAAACCGCCCCCCGGCCCGCGACAATCGGCCAGCGGAACCGCGTGGCGCAGCGGTCAAAGGTGCGGGATCCGCTGTCGTGAAACCCGGCATGGAAGACACGATCAAACTCACCGTCTATGCTGACAACTGGTTCATGCTCTACATCAACGGCCGCCTTGCCGCCGTGGATCCCATTCCCTTCATCCCCCACAATGTGGTCAGTGTCGATGTGTTGCCGGAGTATCCGATGACCATCGCCGTTCTGGCAAAGGACAACGCGGATCCGAAAACCGGGCTTGAATATGGCAACAGCATCGGGGACGGCGGCTTCATTCTGAAACTGGGTGACGGCACGGTGACGAATGCCACCTGGAAGGCGAAGTCGTTTTTCCACGGCCCACTGAAGGGAGACGCGAACCGTCCCACGGTGATTCAGGAACCATTGCCTGCGAACTGGTGGAGCGTGGACTTTGACGACAGCCGGTGGACAAAAGCCAAGGAATACACCGCACGCGAAGTGGATCCGAAAAAACCCTATTTTGACCACGATTTCAGCGGCGCGTCATTCATCTGGACCGACGACCTGGCTCTCGACAACACGGTCATTTTCCGCACGCGCATCGAAAAACCCGGCTGGAAACCGCACTGGAATACCAAACCTGATTTGCAGTTACAGGACGCACCGCTTCGGTGAGGAAAAGAACAATCGGTTCGGTTCACATCGACAATCCATGCCAAACGGCACAACAGCCACCGCTTGTCGGATCAGAGGATGATCTGCCCTAAGGGAGGACCCGGGCAGAGAAAATGACGGAGCGAGAGGGATTGCCGTTGGCCATGCCAGTTTGCGCTGCGCGATTTTTTTCAAATTTCGCTAGAAACGAAGGTCGCCTTCAAACCCATGGCCCTTTGGGCAGGTTTCTCGTCCCACCCCCTGTAACGCCATCACCCCAACCCAGATGAAGGAATCATGATTCATTGGCATTGAGTAAACGCTTTTTGGCAAATGCCTTGCCAGATGCCGTTTTGAGATACTTCTCGAAATCACGAGCTGTTTGTTGATTGGAAAATCCTGCATACCAAGCAATCTCCCAAGGTCGAAAAGGCTTGGTGGAAATATTTCCTGCCGCGTTGTGCGTAGCAAATCGTTTTTTTAAATCAGCAGTGCTACCGTAGTAGAGCTTGTCAGGATCGGACAAAGAACGAAGAATGTATGCGTAGTGCATGAGCGAGAGGGTTACTTGTTTAACTAAGAACCAGCCCTACTTCGCTAAAGCTACGAAGGGCATTCTTCGCATCCTTCTCCAGCAACCAATGGCTTGCCATTCGTAGCTTCCGCAGGAAGCGAAGAATGGCGGACAGAGAGGGATTCGAACCCTCGTCACCTTTAACAGTGAACACGCTTTCCAAGCGTGCGCGATCGACCACTCTGCCATCTGTCCTTAAATGCGGTGGGGCGCGCAGTAAGGAGAATTTTTCTTTGCTTGGCAATCTTTTTTGGCAATTTTTTTCCACGACATCAGCAAGGTCGGACTCAAGGCCTCGAAGAGGGTCATGTTGTCCAAGGTGCGTCATTGTGTCGCGCCAAAATGTCGCGTTTGTGAAAAAGAGGACAACGCGAACCAACCAAAATCCTTGCAAAATCAAGGAATTTTCCTCGTGCCAAGTCTGGCACGTTGATTGCCATAGGGATTGTGTTCAAACGACCCGCGAGGGTCACACAAACAACCACTTACCCATCAACACTATGTCTAAAATACTTGGAATCGACCTCGGCACTACCAACTCGTGCATGTCTGTCATGGAAGGCGGCGAACCCGTCGTTCTGGAAAATTCGGAAGGCGCACGCACCACTCCGTCGGTGGTCGCTTTCACCAAATCGGGCGAGCGTCTCGTCGGCCAGGCCGCGAAACGCCAGGCCGTGACCAACCCGAAAAACACCATCTATTCGGCCAAGCGTCTCATCGGTCGCAAGTTCAGCGAGCTGACCGAAGCCGACAAGCGCATGCCGTACAAAATCGTGGCCGCCGCCAACGGAGACGCGCACATCCAGGTGGAAGCCGGCGGCGAAACCAAAACCTACTCGCCGCAGGAAATCGCAGCGATGGTTCTGGGCAAGCTCAAAGCCGATGCCGAAGCCAAACTCGGCGAAACGATCTCGGAAGCCGTGATCACGGTGCCCGCCTACTTCAATGACTCTCAGCGCAATGCCACCAAGGCCGCTGGCGAAATCGCCGGTCTGAAAGTGCTGCGCATCATCAACGAGCCGACCGCCGCCTCGCTGGCGTACGGCCTCGATAAGAAGTCCGATGAAAAAATCGCCGTCTATGACCTCGGCGGTGGTACTTTCGATATCTCCGTGCTGGAGATCGGCGACGGCGTGTTCGAAGTGCTCGCGACCAATGGCGACACCCAACTCGGCGGTGACGACTGGGACAACGCGATCATCAATCACATCGTGGCCGAATTCAAGAAGGACCAAGGCGTGGACCTCTCCGGCCAAGCCGATGCCCTGCAACGGATCAAAGAGGAAGCCGAGAAAGCCAAGATCGCTCTCTCTTCCAGCCAATCCTACGACATCAACCTGCCCTTCATCACGGCCGATGCCACGGGTCCGAAACACATCCAGCTCACGCTCACCCGTTCGAAGCTGGAACAACTCACCGACAGCCTCTTCGAGCGCACCAAGAAGCCCGTCCGCGATTGCATCAAGGAAGCCGGCATCGACCTCTCGAAAATCGACGAGCTCGTTCTCGTGGGTGGCATGACCCGCATGCCGAAAGTCATCGAAACCGCTCGCGAACTCGGTGGCAAGGAGCCGCACAAAGGTGTGAACCCGGATGAAGTTGTCGCCATCGGCGCGGCGATCCAAGGCGGCGTGCTGCGCGGCGATGTGAAGGACGTGCTCTTGCTCGATGTCACCCCGCTGACTCTCTCGATCGAAACCGAAGGCTCCCGCGCCACGCCGATGATCGAGCGCAACACCACCATCCCCGCGAAGAAGTCGCAGATTTTCTCGACCGCTTCCGACAACCAACCCGCCGTGGACATCCGCATTTGCCAGGGTGAACGCCCGATGTTTGCCGACAACAAACTGTTAGGCAACTTCCGCCTCGATGGCATCGCCTCCGCCCGCCGTGGTGAGCCGCAGATCGAAGTCACCTTCGACATCGATGCGAACGGCATCCTCCACGTCTCCGCAAAGGACAAACAATCCGGCAAGGAGCAGAAAATCTCCATCCAGGGATCGTCCGGTCTCAGCAAAGAGGAGATCGAGCGCGCCAAGCAGGAAGCCGAGGCCCACGCCGAGGAGGACCGCAAGCGCGTCGAAGCCGTGGACACCAAAAACAAAGCGGAAAACCTCGCCTTCCAGGTCGAGAAGCAACTCGAAGAACTGGGAGACAAGGCCCCCGCCGAACTCAAGGCCGAGCTGCAAGGCAAAGTCCTGACCGTGCGCGAGGCACTGAAGTCCGATGACCTCGATGCCATCAAGTCCGCCACCACCGACCTCGAAAAAACCATGACGGAACTCTACAACGCCGCCCAACAAATGGGTGGAGCTGCAGCGCCCGAAGTGCAACCCGCCAACGACGAACCCGGCGAGCCCAAAAAGGCCAAAGGCAAAGTCGTCGACGCCGAGGTAGTCGACTGATTTTTTTGATCCGTCTGATCAGTCAAATCTGACCGATCAGACGGATCTTTTACCCCTTTCAAGTCAAACCGGCTTGTCTAACCAACAAACAACCAAACCAACACAACACATACTATGGCTAACATCAAACCACTCGGTCAACGCGTTCTCGTGAAACGCATCGAAGCTGACGCTGTCTCCGCTGGCGGCATCGTTCTCCCGGACAGCGCCAAGGAAAAACCACAGGAAGCTCTTGTGATCTCCGTAGGCACTGGCGGTCGCGACGACAGCGGCAAACTCATTGAATTCACCGTCAAGGTGAACGACAAGGTGCTGATCTCCAAATACGGCGGCACCGAAGTCAAAGTCAACGGCGAGGAGCACCTCATCATCTCCGAGTCCGACATCCTCGGCATCGTGGAATAATTCCATCACTCATAACACTTAACCATTAACTTTTAACTAACACATATGCCCGCTAAACAACTGCAATTCGACGAAGCCGCACGCCAGGCCCTCCTGCGCGGAGTGGAAAAACTGGCCCGTGCCGTGAAAGCCACCCTTGGCCCGGCCGGCCGCAATGTCATCCTCGACAAAAAATTCGGCTCCCCCACCATCACCAAAGACGGTGTTTCGGTGGCCAAGGAGATCGAACTCGAGTGCCCCTATGAAAACATGGGCGCCCAGCTGATCCGCGAGGTTTCCAGCAAAACCAGCGACATCGCCGGTGACGGAACCACCACGGCCACCGTGCTTGCCGAGGCCATCTACAAGGAAGGCCTTCGCAACGTGACCGCCGGTGCCAATCCGATCTCCCTGCAACGCGGGATCATGAAGGCCACCGAGGCCATCGTGGCGCAACTGAAAGTGCTTTCCAAGACGGTCTCCGACACCAAGGAAATCGCCCAGGTCGCCACCGTTTCCGCCAACTGGGACACCGAAATCGGCAACATCATCGCCGAGGCCATGGACAAGGTCGGCAAGGACGGCACCATCACCGTGGAAGAAGCCAAAGGCATCGAAACCACGCTTGACGTGGTGGAAGGCATGCAGTTCGACAAAGGCTACCTCAGCCCTTACTTCGTCACCGACGCGGAAGGCATGGAAGCCGTGCTCGACAACGCGCTGATCCTCATCAACGAGAAAAAAGTTTCCTCGCTGAAGGACATGCTGCCTCTCCTTGAGAAAGTCGCCAAGACCGGTCGTCCGTTCCTGATCATCGCCGAAGACGTCGAGGGCGAAGCCCTTGCGACTCTCGTGGTGAACAAGCTGCGCGGCATCCTGCACGTGGCCGCTGTCAAGGCTCCAGGATTCGGCGATCGCCGCAAGGCCATGCTCGAAGACATCGCCGTCCTCACCGGTGGTAAAGTCATCACCGAAGACCTCGGCATCAAACTCGAGAGCGTGGAACTCAGCGACCTTGGCCAAGCCAAGCGCGTCACCATCTCGAAGGACGCCACCACCATCATCGAAGGTGCCGGTTCCAGCGAAGCCATCACCGGTCGCGTGAATCAGATCCGCAAGCAAATCGAAGACACCACCAGCGACTACGATCGTGAGAAGCTCCAGGAGCGTCTTGCGAAACTCGCCGGCGGCGTAGCTGTCATCAACGTCGGTGCCGCCACCGAGACCGAGATGAAAGAGAAAAAAGCCCGCGTGGAAGACGCCCTGCACGCCACCCGCGCTGCGGTGGAAGAAGGCATCGTTCCTGGCGGTGGCACCGCTCTCATCCGCGCCCTCAAGGCCGCTCAGGATGCGAAATGCTGCGATGCCGCTTCCAACGAAGACGAGCGCACCGGCATGGGCATCGTCTCCCGCGCCGTGGAAGCTCCGCTGCGTCAGCTCGCTGCCAACGCCGGCCGCGAAGGCGCGCTGATCGTTGAGAACGTCAAGACCAACAAAAACGGTTTCGGCTACAACGTCGCCACCGACAAATACGAAGACCTCATCGCTTCCGGTGTGGTTGACCCGACGAAAGTCACCCGCAGTGCCCTGCAGAACGCCGCGTCCATCGCCGGCCTCTTGCTCACCACCGAGTGCCTCATCGCCGAGAAGCCAGAAAAAGCAGCCCCAGCTGGCGGCGGTGGTCACGACCACGACCACGGCATGGGCGGCATGATGTAATGTGGCGGAGGCGTCCCGCCTCCCAGCCTTCAGCATCAAACAATCTCAACCCCGCGCGGCCAAAAGCCGCGCGGGTTTTTTTTATGGAGCGCGGACTTCAGTCCGCTTCGTTTGAATGATAAGAGCGGACTCAAGTCATCGCTCCCATTTCCCATCTCATATAACAATCCCTCACCCCCGCCTTGCCATCCCGAATTTTTTCCGCTACATTCCCATCATGAAAGAGAAAGAAAAACCTGTGAATCCTTTCGAAAATGATCCCCTGTTCCTAGAGGTCATGGCGGAAGCACTAGCGATTCAAGATCGTTTTTCCGCCGAACCCATCTATGCCAAGACGGGAAAAGGCTATTTAAAAAGTGTAGGCGTCAGTGAAATCCAACAAGTCAAATTGAAGAAACAGCCTACAGAAAAAAAAAGCAAAATCATGAATGCCAACGCGCGCTGGTTGGAGCCATTTACGTGGCCGTTTGTCGTTGCGCAAAATGAAATTCTTTGCCGCCAAAAATCGGCACATCATGGTCCCACATCAGATGGTCATGCTTCAGCGATGGATTATTGGGAGACATCTCGCCTGCGTGAATTGAGTTTATTCGATGAAATTGAAGTCTGTCGCAAGTGCCACAAACTCGCTCCTTTTACCAATTACAATGGGAACACCTTTGCTGCCATCGGCCGCATCATGGTAAAAAAACTCAGCCTTGATGAGACACAAGAAACCCTCGCCCGCAGCCTCGCCGGTCACATCGTCGCCGGAGTCGCTAGCGAGGAAGAAATCCACGCCTTTCGGAAATTTTGCGAAATTCTCCCTTGATCCGTGAATTCCAACAATCCCCTCAGAGAGTGCCGCATTCGAGCTGATCCAAATAGATAAATTCCGGTGCCTTGACTCCCGCTTGCTGGCGAATCTCGATCAGTCGCTCGGACTCGAAGAAGGACTTGGCATCGGCGATCGATGTCCAGACGCTGAAGTGGACAATTTTGTTTGGATCGGATTCGTAGTGGAGCACCTGATAGGAGCGCTCGCCGGCTTCTTTGCGGATTCCTGCGGCATTGTCAAAGACCTGCTTCCAGGCAGCATAGTCTTCGACTTCGTGGATGATGAGAACGTATTGCATGATGAATTGGTGTGCTGGTCAGCCCACCCTAAGGAGCAGGGATTTGCAATCCCTGTTTTCACAAGCCAAGTCTTAAAGATTCAGGGATTACAAATCCCTGCTCCATACGCCTACCTCATTTCACTTGAACCACGCCATCGGGGAGTTTGATGGTGGATTTGACGGTGCCGTCGGGTTGTTTTTCGTGACGGACTTGGATGGGACCTTTGGGGGTGGGGTAGGTGCCTTCTGCCCAGGTGAGGCGGCCGAGACGGGGGGTGATCTTTACCTTAGCACAGCCGGGTGCGACGGGCTCCACACCTAAGACGTTTTTGCTGAGCCATGCCGTCGGGCCGCCGGCCCAGCCGTGGCAAAAGCTGTGGCGGAAGCCGATGTAACAATGCGCGCCGAAGTCGCCGTGCAGATCTTTTTTTCCAGCAGCGACGGGCTCATCGATCCTGCCCGCATTCTCGGTCCACGCGAGATCAAAGTCCTCCCAAAAAGTCGTGGCACCGAAGTCGATCATGCCGCCCCAGTATTGGCTGATAAAGTCGAGTCCGGTATCGATGTCGCCAGATTTGGCAAGAGCGTTCAGCACATAGAATCCGTAAAAGGTGCTGATATCTTTCGGACCGTCCTTTTTGAGAACCGTGGCGACATCGGCGGCATCGCGGAAGCCGGCGAGCGAGAGCAGCGCGGCGGGGGACTTGCGGCCGCTGGCTTCGGTTTGATGCGTGCGCAGGAGTTTGGAGGTATCGGTGCAGAGCTTAGCTGTTTCCTTGTCGCCGAGAATTTCGCACAGCCGCGCGCCGCTTTCCATGGTCAGGGTCATCATGGCTTGCAGTCCTTCGTGGACGGCAGTTTTATTATCAAAGGTCGGCCAGTCGAGAAAGCGCATGCCATCGAGTTTTTCCCGGCCATCGGGACCGACGTAGGTACTGAGACGTTTTAGCAATGCGGTGAGATAGGGCTTTTGCTCTTTGAGGTAATCGAGGTTACCATGATGTTGATACCATTCTTCATGGATGAGGATCCACCACATTGAGTAGGAGCTGATGCCGTTCATCCATGCAGTCACTGGCGTGACATCGCGTGTCATGTCGAGGCTGGCGGGCACCACGGGATTGTGGCCGAAGACGCTGTTGATCACGCTGACCTCGGGATGCATGTCGCCGAGCCAGACGAGTCGGTCGCGCTTGATGCCATCCCAGAGAAATTCCTGCATGTTGAGGTGCACGGTGTAGGCGCCAGTTTGCCAGATTTTGTTGAGCCGCTCATCGGAGCACTGGAAGGAGCCGATGTAAGGGACGTCGCGCAGTGTGAGAATCGCGCGGACTTGGCTGAGCTCGACGTTGATTTTCGGATCCACATTGTCGATGCGGGCAAAGCGGAAGCCGCTAGGGCCGATCGTGGTTTTGCCGAGCCACGGGAGTTTGACCACTTGATCGCGCAAGGCGTGGTCATTCTGCGCGCCGCGTTCGCCGAGCTCCGCCATGGTTTCCGCCACGGACTCGCCGAAGCGGATGCGCACGGAAGGCGTATCCTTGCCTTTGGTCATCGGCGTGAAAAGCTCGATCGAACCAGTGATTTCCACGCCGAAATCAATCACCACAGCGCCGCCGGGTTTGATCACCATCGGCGGAACCGGTTCCACCAGCACGGCCTGGCCGCTGTGGGGCTTGAGCAGGTTTTCCGAGTGAGTGACGCCTTGTTCGGATTTCCAGACCACGCGCTTCGACTCGATGACAAAAGCGGTAAGCGGACTTTTCTTGGCGTTTTCCAAGATCGCGGGCGGCTTTGCACCAGCGTGGAGGGAAAGCGCAGTGAGGAGCAACAAGCGGACGAAGATGGCTTTCATGCGAATGATTTATCGATGCAAGTGGACGGCTTGACAAGGGGCAAATGGGATTAGGAAAAACGAATGGTTTAGATCAGTCATGCCAAGTGAATCCCCGCCGAAGGCAGAATGGAGCGCGGACCTTAGTCCGCATTTCTCAAAAGGAAGAATGCGGACTGAAGTCCGCGCTCCAACTTTTCACGGTTCCTTGGGTGGGCCCATGAAGGGAACCTCGCAGAAGGTCAGGGCGGCGATGCCATTTTCACCCATGAGTAGGTTGTCTTGGCTCCAATTGGCTTCCTTCAGGTAGGTAATCGTGCTACCCTGCGCCCCTTCTTTGAGCGTGAGTTTGATCGCATTTCCTTCGACGCGACCGCTGGCAAACTTGTCTTTTTCGCCATCGAGATAGAACTGGCTGAGCAGAGCATCGTTCCAGACCACGGGTTGATCGAAATACAGCACGATTTCATTACCTTCAGCCATGGCCCCGCCGATTCGAGGGGCGGTGACGGCTTGTTCGAATTTTTTGCCATAGACATCGCGTTCGATCACCGGATGGATGAGTCTCGCGAATTCATCATAACCCTCACGCGGGAAATGGCAGCCACCGGGTGGGCGGATGCCGAGGGTGGACATAATGCTCATGTTGGCAAACAGATCAGGTAGCGCGCGCTGCTGTTCGCGCAGGCGGTCGCCATGGCCTTCCGCGCCGCCCATGGCGCAGGAGTTCGGCCAGATTTGGAAGAGGAAATACTTCCGTGCGTTCGGCATATCGCGATACCAGCCACCGGCCATCTCACAAAAATACGACTGATAGTTGACCCAACCATAATCGCCCGTGGGGGTATCGGCAGGCTGATCGTTTTCGCCTTGATGCCATAAGATCGCGCGAATGCCATGAGTGAGCCTTGCTTGCTGTAAGCGCCAGAGCCACTTGCCATATATCGTCGTGAGATCCGCGGGGTTTTGTGGATTGCGTTGGTGTTGATCGACGCGAGTGCCGCCGAGCGCGCCGTTGATGATGCAGATGGGCACCTTCTGGCTTTCGACGAGTCGTTTCGCCAGCTCCATGCCCCACCAGCCGATGTGCGCGTTGTATTCCGGCGGTTGCTGCGCCCACACGGCCTTGCACCAAAGACTCTGCCGCTTGCCACCGGCTTGTTGGGTTTTTTCCTCGTAGGATTTCACCCAGGCCACGCCGTCCTCGCCGTTTTTTGGTCCGCCAAACGTGCGGATCCATTCGCTGGTCTCGCGCGGCTTTTGCCGTTCCTCGCGCAGATCGAGAGCCTCGGCATTCGATTGGCCTTCGATGAGAAACGCATCGCCGCAGATGAGATTGCCGACCTGATCGAGCACGGTTTCCTTGCCGCCAACGAGGGTGCCGAATTCCACACGGTATTTGACGAAGCCGGGCTTGAGCGTTGCGGTCAAGGCATAGCGCAGGTCCTTGGCCGGCTTGACCTTGAGAGTCGCGTAGGGCTTGTCGTCGGCATAGACCTTGAGAAACACCTCATCAGCCTTTTCCGTTAGGGTGCCGTTGTAGTGCAGCGTGCCCTGGTTTTTGTCATCGCGTGCGTAAAACTGTCCTTCTTCCGGTTTTTCGTCAGGCTCCGGTTTTCTCACCAGCCATGGCTCTGAAGCGGGCAGTTGCACGGGGAAACTCAGGTATTGTTTCACCTTGGCGCCGCCATTGCTCATGATGACGTTGATCTGGACGGTGCCGCTTTTTTGCGCGCCGAGCAGTCGCACTTTTCCTGGGAGAATTTCCTTCACCACCGAGATCGGATCGACCTGCCATTCGATCTTCACATCACCAGCCCCCGCTTTTTGCAAGGCGGCGAGGTTGGTGATGCGCGGGATGATTTCGATCGGAGTGCGGCCGTTCCAGCTTTTCGGCGCGGTGACCGTGAATTGCGGGTCGGGGATGGATTTTTTGATCACGATGTTGATGAACTCCGTTTCCACACGATCCGGATAGATGGCTTTCACCGTCAGCAGGGCCGTGGTGTCCCCTTTGACCCGACCGGAAACAAAGTCGTGGTGATAGCGATCCACCGCGACCAGGCGCTCTGGTTCCTCATCGCGCAAGTACCAAAACAACTTCTGCGCACCATCGGCTTGGACGCTGAGCTTGATCGGCGCACCTTCTTTCACCGTGGCCGTTTTGATCGGAACGGAAAATTTCCCTTCGGCCCGGATCAGCGGGCCGACGACACTTTGCAGAGGTTTTTGGTTTTCGAATTGCAGTTTGATCCAGTCGGCGGAGCGCGTGACCTTCGAGACGCGGACTTCATCCATCTCGCCGATAAAATTGTTTTCGCCCGACCATCCGCCGATCGTGAGACTGGCGGGGCTGGCGACATTGAGTGGCATACCGCGACCTGCTTGGCCGGCCAGAACGCCGTCGATGTAAATTTTGGCATTGCCGCTCTCATAGGCGAACACCGCATGATGCCATTCGTTGAAAGACAGCAGGCCTTTACTTTTCACGTTGCCATCGGAAAACCAGCAATCGAGATTGACGTGAGCTGGGCCGCGGAACTGCATGACCACTTTTCCCTGCTGCTTCTGGACACCCCAGCCGATGAGGTTGACGTTGGCTTTCCCCGTACGGAACCAGGCTTCCGTGCTGTGCGGCGCGTTGCCGGTGGGATAGCCGGTGATTTGATTCCCGCAGGAAAGGTGGGCCCCGGCGGTGAAACCGCGGCCCTTGCCGACGACTCCTGCCGTGACGGAAGTGCCCTGGTCTTTTGTCTCCAAACGTCCGGCCTCATCCGCCACGACATCACCGAGATGCCAGACGCTGAGAAAACCGTTCGATTCATTGAATACCGACTTGCCATCCGAGATGTTCGGTGCCTGCTCATTTCCCCAACGCATGTGCAGCATCTGGCGGTCATTTCCCTTGATGACAGGCACGCGCACCCAAATGTTCGCCGTTCCCGCAAGCGGATCCCAGTCCTCGATTTGCTGGGCAAGCATTTTCCCCTCCGGCGTGGTGAATCGAATGTCGCTGCCGTCATGCTTCGCTTCCGAAAAATCAAACCAATCGCGATCGAGGCGAACGAGGAGGGGGAATTCTTCCACCCGTGCCTCCGCCGGCAAGTTGCCGCCTTCCGGTGTGGTGATGATCGCGATGCGGCCCTCGTGCGCCCAGCCAGTGAGGGGAGGCGGCTCATTTGCCGACAAGGGTAAGGCGAATGCGAGAGCAAGGGAGACGATTGTCTTCATGGGCGGAACGCGGAGTGGGATCACGCCAACACGCTAGCGGAAATCGGCATGGGGGGAAGCACCGATTTACGGCCCAGCCCCGTTTCGAGATTGTGCGTGCAATTCGCCGCATTTGTGCTAGTTCATGCCAAGCCCTTTTGACTGATATCATGAAAGCAGATGAAAAAAGTTTTTTGTTGGAGTTATTGCACACTCCCAGCCCCACAGGATTCGAAATGCCGGGACAGCGCGTCTGGGCCAAGTATGCCCGTTTGTTTGCCGATGAGGTGACCTGTGACAGCTACGGTTCCACCTGGGCCACGCTGAAGGGCACCAGCGAGCGCACCGTGATGCTGGAGGCTCACGCGGATGAAATCGGCTACATGATCAAGCACATCGACAGCAAGGGCTTCCTGCGCATCGATCGGGTGGGTGGAAGCGATGCCGCCACCGGCCGCGGCCGCCGTCTGCGCATCCTCGGCGACAAGGGCGAAGTCACCGGCATCATCGGCAACACCGCCATCCACTTGCGCCGCGATGAACTGGGCAGCGAAAAAGCCCCCGCCGTGCACGACCTGTGGGTCGACGTGGGTGCCTCCAGCGCGAAGGAAGTGGCCGCCATGGGCCTGCGTGTCGGCCATGTCGCCGTCTATTATGATGGACCTTTTGAAATGGCGCACAAACGCCTCGTCGGCCGCGCGCTGGACAACCGCATCGGCGGCTACATCATCGCCCAGGTGATGAAAAAAATCGCCAGTCAGAAAAAGCGCCCCGACTTCACCCTCATCTGCCTCAATGCCGTGCAGGAGGAAATCGGCGGCAACGGCGCGATGATGGCCACCCACCGCCTGATGCCGGATGTGTGCGCCTGTCTCGATGTCACCCATGCCACGGACACGCCGGGCATCGACTCCAACAAATTCGGCAGCGTCACCCTCGGCGGCGGCCCCACCGTGAGCCACGGCACGGCCAATCACCCGCTGGTGGTCGAGCGCCTGATGAAAGTGGCGAAGTCCGCCAAGATCAGCATCCAGCACGAGGCGAGCTCGCGCTTCACGGGCACGGATACGGATAAGATTTTCCACACCCGCGAAGGAGTGCCCAGCGCCCTGGTGTCGCTGCCGCTGCGCTGCATGCACTCGGTGGTGGAAACCGCTCACCTTGATGACATTGAGGCGACCATCGAGCTCTTGGCAGGCTTCGTGCTCTCCCTGAAATCCAAAGATAGCTTTCACCAAACCCTCTGATGCGTGCCCTAGCCCTCCTTTTCCTCAGTCTGGCCAGTTCGTTTTCCGGTGCGGCGGAGTCGCCCGGTAAGGCGGCGATCGCCTTTGCCGAGGGCCTGCGCGATGGCTTGGAAAAGGACAAGCTGATGACACGCTGCGCCTTGAATCCGGATACCGGCGATCGCAAAAAAGATCAGATCACCGAGACATGGAAGGCCAACGGAAAGAAGATGCTGCCCATGGCGTTTCAGGTGGTGGATGAAAAGATCGAAGGCAACAATGCCGCGGTCGTGCTCAGTCAGTTTGATGAAAATCAAGGGGCCTCGTCCCACGTGCTGTCCTTTGCCATTGTGAAACGCGATCAGGAGTGGC
The DNA here is from genome assembly GCA_947462875.1 of Verrucomicrobiia bacterium. Lineage (GTDB taxonomy): Bacteria > Verrucomicrobiota > Verrucomicrobiia > Verrucomicrobiales > Akkermansiaceae > UBA956. The sequence continues at coordinate 15,994 of CANHQJ010000002.1, read as the reverse complement.
TCGCCGCGCCAGTGCTTTCTTCCTTTCAAAACAGCATCGTCACCTACGATCCCGCCACGCTGTCGCAACGGCAGGCGCTCGAGCACTGGATGCTGGCCCGCGAGATTTTCCTGCGCGAGGAAATGCAGACCAGCGCCGCGAAGAAGTTGCGGGAAAAAATGCACCAAAGCATCGCGCCTGACACTCTCAAGAGCATCGCGCCGCGCGAACTGTTAGAGGGATTCATCACCGCCATCCGCGAGCGGAACCAGGCGGCGGCTCTCGCCCGCCTCGGCGGATTTTCCTCCGAGTCCGTGCCGCAATGGGATGCCATCGCGCGCCGGATTTCCACCGCCTTCCAGAGCGGTGACTTGCAGAAATGGCCGTGGAAACTCCTTTCCGGCAAGCAGGCCCTGCAGGCGATCGGCGCGCCACTCGATCTCGGCGATGAAAAATCCATCGACATGCTCGCACTGCATCCCGAGTCCCTCAGCGAGGAGCCCGATTACTTTTCTTTTTCCATCCAATACGATGAAGAGGGCCGCGCCCGCGTGGTGCTGCCGGATGTGTTTCTGCAACGCAATGTCGCCGAAGACGAGATGGGCGAGATCATGGACTGCGAGGACTCCGACCAACTCGCGATGTATGATGCGATCCGCAAGCAGGCGCGTCGCGGCTGGGCGGACGTGGATCTAACGAATGCCAAAGCCGTGGCAGATGCGGTTGAAAAAAGTTTGCAGAACAATGACTTCCCCACCTTCTGGGGCGCGGGGGCGGCTCCTGCCGTTTCCGTCCTGCTGATGGAGATGCCCGGCATGGTCGGGCTGTGGCAAAAACTGCAAGGCTCCGCCACCGGCTCCAGCCTCTTCGGCCGCGTGGGATTTCTCGAAGAGGAAGACCACGCGTTGCTGGTGCTGCAATCCTACGCACCGCGCAATACCGATGCGATACAGCTCCAGAAAATCTGGTTAGGCCGCAAAAACAATGAATGGGTCCTGCTCGCGGACGCGCCAGAAACGCCGCCCGACGCTCTGACGCAGTGGTGGGATGACAACAAAAAAGCCTGGGCGGCGAAGCTGGCCGACTCCCTCGTCGCCAATGCCGTGCGCATCGGCGGTCTGGTGCAGGAGCAACCCGATGCCGCGAAAGTGCGCGAGGTATTCGCCGGCTGGCTGCAAGCCGTGCAGGAGAAAAGTTTGACCAAGGTGATTCCGTTTTGCGCGGCGTTCCAGGACGAGCGCTCGATCAGTGCCATGATGCGTTCGCTCGCTGGCGAGCTGATGTACGGCTCCGGCCGCTATGAGGTGCTGGATGTGAATGTCAACGGCCGCTGGGCCGCTGTGAGCGCCAAGTATATCTCCGATAAAGCCAAGTCCACCCCACAGTTCCCGCTCTATGTCTTTGTGGTCACGGAAAAAGGTCCGCGCCTGCTCCCGCAAGTTGAGCTGAAGCTGGCCCTCAGCAACAACCGCAGCCGGAATTACCTGAACAATCTCGCGTTTACCGAACTGAAAAAATACCTGCCCGATGCCGCTGTGGATGAATTGCAAAAACTCTACCAAAAACACGAGACACTCGTGAATGAACAGGCACTGATCAAACCCTGAGCGGCCTGCGCCACGTTATCTTTTTTGCCTGATCGAAGTCCATGCTGCGCGCCATCTATCAATTGTACCGGTGGACCACCGCGGCAAAGTTCTGGTTCGCCCGCCGCATCCTGCCCGCGGGCTGGGGCATGGGCATCGCCTCGGTGATCGCCGCCACCATGCTCATGGGCAGTCCGATCACGCCGCTCTATCAGATGTTCGCGCTGCTCTTCGGCCTGAACTCGGTGGCGCTGGTGTGGGTGTGGTCGCGCCGCGCCAAGCTCCACGCCCAGCGCGATCTGCCCACGCATGCGGCCGTGGGGCAGTGCCTGCGCTACTCCGTCACCATTCACAACCGAGGGCCTTCCCTGCGCCACTGGAGCCTGCAGGAAACGCCCGCGGATCCCCGCCCCGCCTGGCATACCTTTGCCCATGCGCGCGAGCCAGGCGAGGCGATACGCAACCGCTTCGACCGCTTTTTCGCCTTCAACCGGTGGCAATGGTTGTTAGAAAAGGGCACCTTGTTTGCCGGTGGTGATAGCGGCAGCGCACCGATGTGCGAGCGCGGAGACAGTTGCCGGATCACACTCACCCTCACGCCGCGGAAACGTGGCTGCATCGTGCTGGATGACATGCGCGTGCTGCTGCCGGATCCGTTCCGCTTTTTCCAACGGGCGCGGCATGTGCTCGCGGAGGAAGCGCATCTCCCCGTGCTCCCGCGCCGCTACCGCCTGCCGCCCCTACATTTGCCCGGCTCCTCCCACTACCACGCCGGCGATGATGTGGCCTCCCGCCAAAAAGGCAGCAGCGGCGAGTTCACCTCGCTGCGCGAATACCGCATCGGCGATCCGCCGCGCATGATCCACTGGAAATCCTGGGCCAAGATGGGCCGTCCGATCGTGAAGGAAGTGGAGGATGTGGTTTTCCCGCGCTATGCCCTCGTGCTCGATACCTTCGCCGCCGGTGCGGAAACGGAATTTGAGGAAGCCGTATCGGTGGCGGCCTCCTTCGTCGCGGAGATCGATACCGAGGAGGTGATGCTCGATCTGATGTTCCTGGGCGACCGCGAGCATGTCATCACCGCGGGCCGCGGCCTAGCGGACTCGATGAAATTGTTAGAGGCGCTCGCCGCCGTCGCCGTATCGCCCGCGGAAAACTTCGAGATGCTCAGCCGCCTGATGGCACGGCACGCGCACGATCTCAGTGCCTGCATCTGCATTTTCACTGGCTGGTCGGAATCACGCGCCGCCTTCCTGCGTTCGTTGGACGCGCTGGGCGTCACCGCCGTCGCCCTGACCATCGTCACCGATGCCAGTCCCCTGCCCGGAAGAGTCCACCCCCTGCGCCCCACCCACGTGCAGGAAGACCTGATGAAATGGCGTGGATGAATCCATGAGCGCGGCCGCCCGCTAGGGAAGGCATCGCGGCCGTATCAAGGTCCCGCGGCGCTTGGCACGGCAGCGCGGGGAACGGTGGAAATTTTTTCATGCTCCTCACGGGTGACGAAGCCGTCCTGATTCGCATCGAGGCGAGTGAATAGAGCCGGCGGGCCACGAAACTCGTCGCGCGCGATTTTTCCATCGCGATTGGCATCGAAGCGCGAGAGGATTTGTTCGAAGCCGGGGGCGGCACCCTTGCGATTCGCGGCTGTGGCGCTCTGGCTCTCCGTGGTAGTGGCGGTCGGGGCGATGTCTTTTTTCCCGGCAGCGAGATGTTGATCGAAAAACCTCTGCACCATGGGCAGGACCTCGGGGCCATCGAAGCCCTGCCCGTGGCCGGCACCGTGGATGGTGTGGAAATGGACACTGCGCTGCGCGGACTTCAGCGCGTGATAGAGGAGCTCGCTTTGCTGGAGCGGCACGACCGGATCCTTATCTCCATGCACGATGAGAAAGGGCGGATCGTCCGGCGTGACATAGGTGATGGGATTGGCCGCCTTGGCGAGCTCGGGTTTTTCCTTAACGGTTCCGCCGAGCAGGAGAGACTCGGGCGAAGTGGGGTTGGCATGATTTTCATACCCCGGACGCGAGACAAAGGCATGGAAATCGGTAGGTCCGTAGTAGTCACACACGGCCTGCACGCGGCTGGATTGATCGAGGTGCTCGCCCACGTCCAGGGATTTCACATCGCCACTGGTGCCGACGAGTGCGGCGAGGTGCCCCCCGGCGGAACTGCCCCAGACGCCGAAGCATGCGGGGTCGATCCGGTACTTCGGGGCGTTCGCGCGCAACCAGCGGATGGCCGCTTTGCAGTCCTCGATCTGCGCGGGAAAAACGGCGTGGCTGCTGAGACGGTAGTTGATGCTGGCGATGGCATACCCGCGCTCCAGCCATCCTTGACGGAGCGGAAGAGCGTTTTCCTTGCTGCCACCCTGCCAACCGCCGCCGTGAATCCAGATGAGCAGCGGCACAGGGCGGTCTGTTTTTTCCGGCAGATAAAGGTCGAGCTTTTGCCGCTCATGTCCATCCGCGCGATACGCGAGATCACGGTGCGTGACAGGTGCGGCGACGGCCCCTGATATACCTAGGAGAAGCGAAAAAAGGCGTAACGTAGTGTTCTGCATATGAATGGAAACCCGTGCGCCAATCAGAAGTTGCGGAGCCTTTTGCAGGAAGCGGATCATGCCGCATGGGGCTCCCTCGCGCTGACGATTCGCGTTTGCATAAAAGCACCAAATCGCCTACGATTCGCCCTGCAAATCTGCGCCAAACCACAGAGCGAGAAGGCTCTTTGATTTGCAGGAGTTCATCTGGATTTCGTATTGATAAAAAACGCCGCCACCCACTTTCCTACAATCCCACTTGTGCTATGGTAATCCGCCGCCAAGCAAAAAACGTAGTATTCCACCATCTCCTCGCTACAAAAACCATGTCATTTCATCGCTTGCCAGCCTTTCTGAGTCTCATTGTCGCGTTCCTGACCCCGCTGTCACTCCACGCCCAGCAGCGAGATCCAAAACCATTCTTTGGCAAAAAAAATCCATTCACCCTGGAGGAACTGCCAGCGGGGGAACTGAAGAAAAAGCTGCTCGCTCTGAATCCCCAAACGCGAGCCATCGCGATGCAGTGGCTTCACACCATCGATTTCCACACGCTGGATGCGGCCAAGCACATGCGTGTCGATGACGGCGGCGGCATATACATCCTTTGCCCCAAAGGAGGATGCGAAGGCTGCGAGAATCACGATCACCACCACGAACCCACAGAGGCCCCCGCGCCCGAAAAATCACCCGAGGCTGCCAGCGCCCCCGAGGCGGATTCCTCCGCAGCCCCGATCGTGCCTGCTGCCGCACCTGTTCCGATCAGCACTCCTCCCGCCTACAATTCCCGACCAGGTTCCACCCGCCACGTCTATCTCGATTTCAATGGAGCGATCGTTTCAGGCAAACAATGGAACACCAGCTACGCAGTCACCAGCTGGGACTGCAAGCCCTACGACAAAGATGGGGACCCGACCACTTTCAGCGATGCCGAGCAGGCCGAAATCCGCCGCATCTGGGAGCGCACCGTCGAGGATTATGCGCCCTTCGACATCAACGTAACCACGGATTATTTTTATGATCCGGAAAACACCAACACCGTCCGCTACACGGGCAGCAGAAATGTGGTCGGCTGGAATCTGTTCACTCCCTCCGTTGACAAGAATAATGTCGCGCTGCCACATAATGGTTCCGGTGGTGTGGCATACGTTAACGTTTGGGGGAGAACCGATTATTTTTCGCGCTACCAACCGGCCTTTACCTTGGACTACGATGCGGCAAATGCCACCGAAGCCGGCACCCATGAGTTCGGGCATAATCTGGGATTGTCGCACGATGGCTTGGGCGGCGCATCACCCACCGAATACTACGGCGGTCACAATGGTGTGAGCGGGGTCGCGCCTTCATGGGGACCCATCATGGGCACAGGCTACGGCCGCAATGTGACCCAGTGGTCCAAGGCTTCCGAGTATCTCGATGGCAGCCAGACACAGGACGACTTGGCCATCATCTCCGGAAAACTCCCCTACCGCACCGATGACCACGGCAACACATTCGGCACCGCCACCACCCTGGCAAACGCCACTGTCAACCAAGCAGGCCTCATCGAAAGGACCAACGACCCTGATTTTTTCACCTTCGTCAGCGGCCCGGGTACCATCACGCTCAATGCCGCGGGTTTCCGTTCCGACACCAGCACCTGGGGCGGCAATCTCGATATTCTGTTAGAACTGTATGATAGCGCGCAAAATCTCATCACTTCCCACAATCCCGCGGATCAGGTCAACGCCTCCATTTCCCGCACGGTGACGGGCGGCACCTACTTTCTCGCCGTCAAGCCCGTGGGCGCGGGCAATCCGCTCGCCAGCCCCCGCAATGGCTACACCGTTTACGGCTCCGTCGGTCAATACACCATCACCGGCATCATCCCCGACAGGCAACCGGAAATCGTGGTCGAACAGCCCGCCAGCAACAACCTCACCGATGGCAGTTCCTCAGTGGATTGCGGTTCGGTCAACCTCGGAAATTCCGGAACGCCCCGCACATTCACAATTCGCAATACCGGACAGGCCACCCTATCCGGTCTGGCATTGTCGAAGTCAGGCCTGCACAGCTCCGATTTCACGCTCGGCTCTCTGAGCACCACCACTCTGGCGCCGGGTGCCAGCACGACGTTCACCGTCACTTTCACCCCCGGCGGCAGCGGCGCGCGCACGGCCTCGCTCCAGATTGCCAGCGATGATCTGGATGAAAACCCCTTCGACATCACGCTCACCGGCACCGGTGTGCCGCTTGGCACCCTCGCCGTCACTGCCGAAAACTACGAACCCGCAGGCACGTATGGCGGATCCTTCACGCCGCCCTCGAAGGCATATACCCTAACGAACATCGGCAGCACCAGCATCAACTGGACCGCCGAAAAAACGGCAAACTGGATCGACCTCGGCGGCGTCTCCGGGAGCCTCGCGCCGGGTGCCAGCACCGTGGTGACCGTCACGCTCAATGCCATTCCCAACTCCTTCACACCCGGCACTTATTCCGACACCCTGACGTTCACCAACACCACGAACAACAACGGCACCACCACCCGCGCCGTCAATCTCACCGTATCCCCCATCCCCGTAGCGATCGCCATCAGCAACCTGCTGCAGTACTTTGATGGTGCCCCAAAACCGGTGACCGTCAATACCACGCCAGCTGTCGCCTATGCTGTCACTTACAATGGCTCATCCACCGCTCCGATCAATGCCGGCACCTACAGCGTGGCCGTCACCATTACCGAGCCCAATCACACCGGCTCCGCGAGTGACACCCTCGTCATCGCCTACAACGTCAGTTACAACGGCAACGGCAATACCTTGGGAACAGCACCCGCCGCGCAAACCAAGCTTCTCGATACCCCGCTCACCCTCGCCTCCAACTCCGGCAATCTCATCAAGAGCGGCGCTACCTTCGCCGGTTGGAATACCGCTGCCGATGGATCCGGCACTGACTATCCCGTGGGGGCAACGTACACAGCCAATGCCTCCGTCACCCTGTTCGCAAAATGGGCTGCTGGCGGAAATGGTGCCTGGCTGCCGACCACGGCCGGGCCTTTCAACTGGAGTACCGGCACGAACTGGTCCGGCGGCATCATCGCCTCGGGCACCGACAGCACCGCCTTCTTCACGCCGAACATCACGGCAAACCAAACCGTCACTCTCGATACGCCCCGCACCATCGGCAACATCACCTTTACCGATTCCACCACTTCCTCGAACAATCTCACCCTCTCCGGTGCCAACACCCTCACCTTGTCGCGCACGTCGGGCATCCCGGTGATCGATGTGACCCAGTCCGGCCGCACCCTCGCCATCTCCAGCCAGATCAGCGGAAACAACGGCCTCCAGAAAGACGGTGCCGGCACCCTGGCGCTGAACAACAACACCAACAACTTCACGGGCGGCATCGTGCTCAATGGCGGTGTCCTCGCCGTACAATCCATCGCCGGCAGCAACCAGTTCGGCAACAATCCCATCACCGTCAATAACAGCGCCACCATCTCCCTCGGTGGCGCCACCACCGTCGCCCCCACCTGTCCGGGCATCACACTCAACAATGGCAGTCTGCTCACGATCGATACCAACGTCGGCTCGCTCACGGTGAACGGCAATGTCACCGGCGCGGATGGCGGCATTTTGTTAGGTCTTGGCACCAATGGCGGCGATCAGACGCTGAACCTGAACGGCACCGGAAATTCGTTCACCGGTGTCATCGAATATCGCGCCTACACCACCAACACCACTGTCCGCAACGGCACGATCACCCTCAGCAGCCTCGCCGATTCCACCACACCGGGCGCGGGAAACATCCGCTTCGGCCTCGTCGGCACCACGGGCAACAATGTCAACAGCCATATCCTCAACATCGGCAGCGGCACGGTTGCTCCGATCGTGCTCAGCAACCGCCGCATCGAATTGGCCGGCACGAGCAACGCGTTCCCCACCATCAACAACAACAGTTCGCAAGCCCTCACCATTCAGTCGGACCTTCTTTTCAGCGGCGGGGGTTCGAAAATCCTCAACTTCGGCGGCACCGGCGCGGGACTCGGCACCTTCGCCGGAGTCATCGGTGACAGCCCCACGCCCACCATCGGCTCCACCGTTCTTGCCGCAGGCTATGCCACCGGAGCCACCACCATCACTCTCGCTTCCGTCAGCGGGATCGAGGTCGGCGCGGCCATTTCCGGACCCAACATCCCGCTGGGCACCACGGTTACCGCGATCGATGCCGCCACCAACCAGGTCACCCTCAGCGCCGCCACCACCAATTCCGGCAGCCTCGGCGCGGCCGTGACCGTGACCGGCGTCATCGGCAATCTGTCGATCACCAAAAACGGCACCGGCACCTGGAATTTGAGCAACCCTGCCAACACGTTCAGCGGAGCCATCACTCTCAACTCCACCACCAGCGCTGCCGGAACACTATCGTATGCCTCAGCGGGTGGAGCCAACCCCATCGTTTTCAACCAGACCACCAGCACCGCCACTTTGCGCTACACCGGTCCCGGTCAAACCATGAGTGGTCTCATCTCCGCACGGGCACTCACATCGGGCACCATCACCCTCGATGCCTCGGGCACCGGGCCGATCCATTATTCGCACCCCGACAGCCTGAAGAACGTATCCACCAGCAACACGATCCGCAAACTCGTGCTCACCGGAAACAATGCCGGCTCTAACATTTTCGCCGGTGCCTTGACGAACAACAGCGGCACCACCAATGAGGCCACCCTCACCAAAAACGGAACCGGCACCTGGGTGCTCACCGGCTCTAACAGCCACACCGGCGCCACCGCCATCAACGCCGGAAAACTCTTCATCAACGGCGACCAATCCGCTGCCACCGGATTGGTCAACGTCGCCGCCAACGCCACTCTCGGCGGCACCGGCATCCTCGGCGGCAATGCGACCGTCGCCTCAGGAGGCCTTCTGGAATTCGACATCAGCACGCCCTCCGCAAGCCACGACAAACTCGAGCTCGCCGCTACCCGCACCCTCACGTTCTCCGGCACCTCCACACTCACCATCACCACACCCGGCGGCGCGGCACCCGGCAGCTACGTTCTTCTCACCGCCCCCGGCGGCATCTTCGGCAATGCCCCCGCAACTCTCAATCTTCCCGTCGGCTGGGTCGCTTCGGTTGCCACTGTGGGCAACGATCTCGTACTCACTGTCACCACCGCAGGCGGGCCCATCCCGGGAACACTGGAAGTGACGCCCACGGACAATCTGGTCTCCTCCGGTCTCGTCGGCAGCTCCTCCTTCACGCCCTCTTCGCTCATTTACACACTCACCAATACAGGCTCCTCTTCGTTGAACTGGACCGCTGCCAAAACCGCTTCCTGGCTCAACCTCAGCGCCAGCTCCGGCTCGCTTGCGGGCGGCGCCACCACTTCCGTGACAGTCTCCCTCAATGCCAGCGCCAGCTCCCTCGCGGAAGGTCAATATACCGATACGGTCACGTTCGCCAACACCACGAACGGCATTGGCAACACCACCCGCTCCGCCTCGCTCACGGTGGTGCCTCCCGCCACATACACGGTCAGCTACAATGGCAATGGAAGCACTTCCGGCACCGCGCCCAATGATCAGATCAAAACGGAAAACATCAATCTCACCCTGTCCGGTCCCGGCACTCTTGTTCGCACCGGTTACACGTTTTCCTCATGGAATACGCAGGCCGATGGCTCGGGCACAACCTACCTGGCAGGAGCCACCTATTCGGTCAATGCCGCCGTCATTCTCTACGCCCAGTGGACAGCCAATTCCTACACCGTCACCTTCGATCCGAACGGCGGAAACACTCCGAACCCCATCAGCAAGTCCGTCACCTTCACCGCAGCCTATGGCACTCTCGCGACCGTTTCCCGTCCGGGCTATGTGTTCAACGGTTGGTTCTCCGCCCCCACCGGCGGTTCCCCCATCAACGCTGCCACGACCGTCACCACTCCCGGCAACCACACGCTTTATGCACAGTGGACCATAGGCGTTGCCGAGATCGCCATCACCCGCGGCACCGCACCCATCGCCATCGGAGCCTATGATTCCCTCTCCGGCACCACCGCCGCCAGCGCCACCTCCCTCACCTACACGATCTCGAATAGCGGAAATTTCGATCTCTCCCTCGGCAGCGCCGTCATCCCCGCGTCCACCAATTGCACGGTGAACATCACCACCCAACCAGCCTCGACCGTCGCACCGGGGGCTACCTCGAATCTGGTCCTCAGCGTCACCCCCACCGCTGCCGGAGCCTGGAGTTTTTCCGTCTCACTGCCGAACAATGATGCCGATGAAAATCCCTACCTCTGGACCATCTATGGCGTCGCCCAGGCATCCACTTCCGTCTCGTTGACTCCCGTTGCCGACACATGGCTCAACCAGGGTTCCGCAGATACCAACTACGGCACCGCGGCGACGTTCAGCATTCACGATCGGAACAACAACCGGCGTCACGGCCTGGTTCGCTTTGACCTGACAAGCATTCCTGCCGATGCCACGGTGCAATCCGCGACCCTGAGCCTCGTGAAAAACAACACCGTAACCGGCACGACAAACCTCGTTGCCGCCGCCGCCTCGTGGACCGAAAGCGGAACCGGCAGCGCGACATGGAACAACATGAGCGCCAACATCGGTGCCACTTCCCTTGGCAGTGTCAATGTCACCGCCAGCGGAACAAACAACATTCCCCTCAACCCCGCCGGCATCGCGGCCCTACAGAACTGGGTCAATACGCCAGTGAACAATTTCGGCTTTGGACTCACCACTACCGTCGCAGGAGCACCAACCAATTTCATCGAATTCCACAGCAAAGAGAGCGGCACCTCGGTCAATCATCCGAAACTCACGGTCGTCTACACCCAAAACCCGCAAGTTGCCGAAATGGAGGTCACTCGCGGCGGCGATGCCATGGCGGACGGTGGCAGCGACTCCATCCCTGTGAGCATCCCCGGCAGCGGCACTGCGCTCACCTACGCCATCGCCAACCTCGGCAACGCTCCCCTCTCACTCACCACGCCCATCAGCGTCAGCGGCGCTATCAACTGCACGGTGCTCGTGACTACCCAGCCCGCCTCCAGCGTCGCCGCGGGAAATACCACGCATCTCGTCGTTACCGTTACCCCCGGCACCCCCGGTGCCTGGTCGGCCAATCTCTCCATCGCCAACAACGACCCTAACGAAAATCCCTACAACTGGAGCATTGCCGGCACGGCGAGCGGCGGCTTCCTCATTTCCTACAACACCAATAACGCCACCACCGGCAACCCTCCCGCCAATCAGATCAAACTCAGCGATGTGCCGCTCACCCTCGCCAGCAATACCGGAAACCTCGCCCGCACCGGCTACACCTACAGCGGCTGGAACACGGCCGATGATGGTTTCGGCACCAGCTTCGCCGAAGGTGCCACCTATACGCCCAACGCCGCCCTCAGCCTGTTCGCCCGTTGGACGGTAAACACCTACACCGTGACCTTTGACGCGAACGGCGGCGACTCGCCAAGCCAGGCGAACAAACAAGTGACCTTCGATGCGCCCTACGGCCCGCTCGCTACCGTCAGCCGCACCGGCCACACCTTTGCCGGTTGGTTCACCGCGCCCACCGGCGGCACCCTCATCACCACTGCCAGCACCGCAGCGATTGCGGAAAATCACACGCTCTACGCGCAGTGGACGCCTAACACCTACACCCTCACTTACGATGCCAACGGCGGCGGTTCGCCAAGCCCCGCCACCCAGCCAATCACCTATGGCACCCCGTACGGCACCCTCGCCACGGTGAGCCGCACCGGCCACACCTTCAACGGCTGGTTCACCGCCGCGAGCGGCGGCACACAGGTCACCACTGCCACCATCGTCACCACCAGCGGCAACCAGACGCTGTTCGCCCAGTGGACGCCTGAAAGTTACACCGTCACCTTTGATGCCAACGGTGGCGAGACACCCAGCCCCACGAGCCAACAAGCCACCTACGGTTCCGTCTATGGCACCCTTCCCTCCACGAGCCGCACGGGCTACCAGTTTACGGGTTGGTTCACCGCGGCGACGGGCGGCATCCAGGTCACACCCTTCACCACCGTCACCATCACCGCACCGCTAACCCTGTTCGCCCGATGGACCCCTGCCACCTACACCGTCACCTTCAATGCCAACGGCGGCAGCACACCCAGCCCTGCGGGCAAAGCCGTCACATTCGATGCCGCCTACGGTCCTCTCGCCACCACCACCCGCAGCGGCTACACCTTCAACGGCTGGTTTACCGAACCCTCCGGCGGCCTCCCGATCAGCGCGACCACCCTTGTGGACGATGCGGAAAACCACACGCTGTTCGCCCAGTGGACACCTGACAACTACACCATCACCTTTGATGCCAATGGCGGCACGACCGCCGTCCCCGCGACCAGGGAGGTCACCTACGATGCCGCCTACGGCCCCCTCGCCAGCACCACCCGCTCCGGATACATTTTCAGCGGATGGTTCACCGCCGCATCGGGAGGCACCCTTGTCAACGATACCACCACCGTCACCACTGCACAAAACCACACCCTCTTCGCGCAGTGGACCAGTCTTCCCGTCGCCAGCTTTGCCATCACCGGCATCCCCGCCCAAGCGGCGATCGGCAGCACCATCAGCGGCATCTCCATTACCGCGAAGGATGCCTCTGACAACACCGTCACCAGCTTCAACGGCACCGTCACCTACGGCGGCACGGCAGGCATCACCGGAACATCGTCAAGTTTCACAAACGGCGTGCTCACAGGCGTCAGCATCACCCCGAGTCTTGCCGGAAACGCTCTCACCTTCACGGTCCATGACGGCGCAGGATCCACCGGCAGCGCCACTTTTGATGTGCTGAGTCTCTATCAGAACTGGACAGAAAACAACGACCTGGGGGGCACAACTCAATCACCAGAAGCAAACCCCGATGGCGACACCCTCAACAACCTGCAGGAATTCGCCTTCGGCACCGATCCCAAGGCAGGCGGTCAGACGCTGAGCTATGTCGCGGGCGGAGCCGTCAGTTCCGCCGGACCGCCGATCGTAAAAAATCTCGCCGCGGGAGGAGCCGATGATTTCCGCGCCATCTTCACCCGCCGCAAAGACCACATCGCCGCCGGCCTCACCTACATCGTAGAGTTCAGCGCGGATCTCAGCCACTGGACCGCCAGCCAAACCGCCCCCACCGTGCTCTCCGGCGATGCCACGCAAAACCCCGGCCCCATCGATGCCGTTTCCGTGCCCTTCCCCAGCTCCGTCCCCATCGCTGGCGGCGGCTCCCGGAAACCGACCTACGTCCGCGTCACCGTTCAGACACCGTAGCGACGTCTCAGCCGCTACCGGAAAGATCCGACGTCAAAACCACACCAAGCGTCAATTTACCCTCACTGTGCGCGCTGACAAAACAATCACCTCACAAGCGATCCAGATCGTTGCCCGTATCCGGGTCTTCGTTCCAAGGCAGGGCCTCTAGCATTTTTTTGTAGAGCGTTTCATCGAAGCCGCGATTCTGCCGCAGCATTTCATCCAGCTCCTCCCCGAGACAGTCGGCGATTTCCTCGCGCGTCTGCTCATCGCTCATCCCCGAGGCCCGCAGCCGGTCATACGTCGCCTTGACATAGGGTGTCTGCGGCGAGCGCAACTGCTCGTCCACCGCTTGCAGCAGACCCTTGAGAATGTCAGACATGGAAGATGGTGCCCGGCAGCACCGCACTCAGGCGAGCGCGAGATGCGGATTGTTGGCGAGACGCTGGCTCAGATTGTCCCAGCCACCGTCCTGCTGCATGTTGAAAACGTGAAGGTAAAGAGCGACGATCTTCGGCTCGTTGTCCTGCAAGAGTTTTTCGATGCCGGCATCCAGTCGGGCATCGTCCAGCGCCTTGGGAAGGTCGCCGTGGATGGAGCCTTTGCCATCGTGAAGAATGCCGAGAGCATCGCAGAAGGTGCCGAGCATGGCCTGATGACCCGCCATGAACCAGGCCTGCAGCAAGTGCTCGCCCAGCGTGTCGGAGGCGCGAAGTTGCAGGGTTTGCAAAATCCACTTGTACTGATCCGCCATCGATTTTTTCGCGACGAAGACCGGACGAAGTTTACGGGCGTTGGCCAAGGTGGCGACGCAGTGCTTGTAAACGTTTTTATCGTTCGAGCGGAACCAGTCCAGCATTTGGGTTACGATCGCGGGGTCAATGGCTTTGTAAATTTCGTGAGGCTTCATAAATCGGTTGCGTGAGGTGTTTTTGGCAAAATTTCAGGATTATGCAAGCGGCAAGATGACGGAATGCTCCGGCGGCCGCGTGCAGGGCCGGCTTAGGCAAGGCGCAGGGTGGTATCGCGGTAAACGCCAGCGGGCACCACGCAGGCGGTGGCGGCCGTATTTTCGATCGCGACCTTGCCCTCCACCACCACGCCCTCGGCAAAACGCACGGGGCCTTTGATTTCCAGACGATCACAGCCGATGAGGGAAGGCATACCGATGCCCTCGATGGCGTCCACCAATTTGTAGCCGTCATCCATCACCACATCGGGCGGCACACCCTGGCGTTCGGCGCGCAGCATCACGCGACCGTCCTTGCCGATCTCGTAGGCATCCGATCGCAGGCTGAAAAGGTCCGCACTGGTCTTCACTGGCGCGAATCGACTGCGCGGCACCTCGATGGCGGCCGCTCCCGCAAAGCACTCGATCGCGGCACCCATCGCGACTTCCAGTTGGATCACCGGCGTGGAGTTTTTATCGCGCGGATCCACCGTCTTGCGATTCACGATCATCGGCAGCGGCAAAACGCCATCGCACTGCGCCAACAAATCGCGCAAGGCATCCAGACGCAGCCACAGATTGTTCGTATTGAAATACTGGTGTTTTTCGATATTTTGGAATTCCTCAAGATCCGCTGCGGGGCACTGTGCCACTTCGCGCAGCAGGAGTTGCCCATCCGCCTGGCGCACCGCGAGGTGGCCTCCCTTGCGGTCGGCGCTGGTGCGGCGCGTCACTTCCATCAGAAACGGCGCACCGCTCTGTGCGAAATATTCTAACAAGGCCGGCTCCATCACCGCGCCCAGATTGTCCGAGTTCGATACAAACGCATACTTCACCCCCGCCGCGAGCAGGCGCTCCAGCCAACCGCTGCCGACCAGTGCCGGATACAAGTCACCGTGACCCGGTGGGCACCATTCCAGCTCCGGGTCCTGCGGCCAGGAAACGGGAGCCAGCGTGGCGGCATCCAGTTTCGGCACCTGATTCTGCATCAGCTCCACTTCCGCCGCATCGGCAAAACCCTGCTCGCGATACCGCTGCAAGTGCGCCAGGGTGTCATCGCTGGTGTTAAAACTGTTCATCAGGAGCAAGCGCACCTTTTCCCCACTGACCTCGCGCAGGTGCTGGATCTGGCGCACCATGATGTCGAGAAAGTTCGCGCCATTGCGCACCGCCAGCAGGCTCTTCGCCGCTTGCAGCCCCATGCTGGTGCCGAGTCCGCCATTGAGCTTGATCACCACCACTTGCCCTAACAGCGAAGCCGCCGGCTCGGCCGCCGTCGCGGAAATTTTCCCCCAATCCGGCAAACCTTGCGCCGGAGCGATCGCGGCCTCTTCGATCAGGCCGGACTCCTGCCGCACCAGTGCGCCGAAGTTCCGACGAAACGCCTCGATCGCCGCATGCGATACCGCCGCCGCCTTCATTTTTGCTTCCACAGGAGAAAAATCACTCATGACGACGCCACGCTAGCAGCATCCCCAAGCACTTGCCAAGTGAATTGAGAAAATCACGGTGCCTGCGTGTTGCCTCATTGAAGCGGACACCATAAATATTTCCATGAGTGACTGGGAGAGTGCCGTTGCCTCATAAATAGAGACACCATGGCGCCAGCCATGAGTATGAGTGAAAAAAGCATCGAAGAATACACAAAGAAGATGCGCGCAAG
>CANHQJ010000001.1 GCA_947462875.1 Verrucomicrobiia bacterium | reverse complement strand
TAGTATTGCTCATCGCTTGCAGCCTTCTTCACAGCGTCCGGGATTACAGTCATCAAGGCCGCTTCAAGGGAACGATAGGCTTGTGCAGGATTCATGCTTGAGTTTCGGTGTGTCATTTTCTTGCACAACAGTATTTATTCGTATCCCACCTGACCGTTATATCAGATGGGCATTTCAGAGAGTATTGAATCAGGTTTTCTTTGCTGCGACAAGGAAATTCTCAAAAAACGTTCGTATATCACGCCCTTGCTTCGTGCTGTGTGGGACGGGGTGTTCCCTAGCTGATATACGAACGCCGCAGTGCTGGTTTGCCCCCCCCTTTGGCAGATTCTGTAACGCCGTTCTAGATTTGTGTTCTTTTGAACACTTTTATGCTTGAAAGTCTTCGAATTTATGTTTTATCTCAAACTCGTTATGTATGCCTCTGCCAAAAATCGCCATTGTTGGAGAAAAGACTTGTCCGAATTCCGTGGACTTTCGGACCGGGAGCGGTCGGGATTTTTGCTGGTGCTGGAATGGTTCGAGAATTTCCGTTTGCGTCATGATCTGGAAGCGAATCGGGATGCGGCGAAGATTTTCTGGCGTCAGGAAGTGTTGCGCGAAGATCGGCACCGGGAAAAGTGGCAACTCGACCAGTGGGGCGATGCGATGCAGTGGTATTTGCAGTGGTTAGCCGCCTGTGCGGAGGCCGGCACAGACCACCGGAGCCTGGCCGAGCGTGTGCGGGCGGCGGTGCGTTCGGCCTGTGCCCGGCGCGGATTGGCCCGGCGCACGATGCTGTGTTATGGGGCTTGGGCGGCAAGGTATGCGAACTTTGCCGGAGATGAAATTTCGGTGAGAGAGGTGGATACGGCCACGCGTTTTTTGACATCGGTGGTGGCGGATGAGGATTGTGCCTATTCAACTCAAAAGCAGGCGCTGAATGCCTTGGCGTTCTTTTTCAAACAGGTATTGGGCATAGAGGAGCCAGTGTTTGGTGTGAGGTTGAAGAAGACGGGCACGAGGATTCCCGTAGTGCTATCAAAAGCGGAAACGCGGCATTTGTTGGAAAAAGCAGATGCCGATGAGAAACCTGAGGCGCGCTATGGATTGGCAGCCCGAATGCAGTATGGGGCGGGATTGCGTTTGAGTGAGATTGTGAACTTGCGCATCAAGGACATCGACCTCGAGCGCGGCACTGTCACCGTGCGTCAGGGGAAAGGCGGGAAGGATCGTATGTCGGTGCTGCCAAAAAGTTTGGTCCACGCGATCGCTGAGCAGATTGAATATGCGCGGTCATTATGGGAAGGTGATGTGGCGTGCGGTCAGGCGGGAGTCTATCTGCCGGGAGCGCTGGCAAGAAAGTTCCGCCGGGCTGCTGAATCATTTGAGTGGTTTTGGTTGTTCCCGGCGAAGCAGTTATCGACCGATCCCGAAAGCGGCGTGGTGCGGCGACATCACATGCATGAGAAAGTTTACAATGAGGCCATCAAGCGTGCGGCGTCAGCAGCGGGCATTGAAAAGCGCGTGACCAGCCATGCCCTGCGACATAGCTTTGCGACGCATTTGCTAGAGAGTGGGACGGATTTGCGGAGAATCCAGGATTTGTTGGGGCATGAGGACATTACCACGACGGAAATTTATCTGCATGTGGCGATGGGGGAACATGGCATGGGGGTGGTGAGTCCGCTGGATTGTATGGCTTAAAAAGGCTGCGCCGCGAAATACCTGCGGTCACGTGGCTTTGCCTCAGGCGAAGGATGTGGGATTTGGCACTCCGTTTTCTCTGTTTCCTTCTGTGAAAATTTCTACAAAAGTGAAGGGAGGGACGGAGAGAGGTATGAATGAGTGTGATTTTTGATGGACAACCGCGAAAGGCGCGAATGGACGCGAAAATCTGACACCTCACACCTGACTCCCGAAACCTGATTTTTTGGCGAAAAAGTGGGCAAAACGGCATCCGTGGGCCGAAATCCAGATTGGATGAGCACCGTGAGCGATTTTTTTTTCGCCACAATTCCCTTGAAACTCGTTGGATTTTCTCGAATCTTTCAACAGTATGAAAAAAAATACTTGAGGCAGGTGCGAAAACTGCTTTGTTCGGCATGACATTTGCGCTGCGCATTTTCTGCTATTCCCCTACTCACCCCTGTTCACGCTCAAACATTTCCGCGACATGATCGATACTTCTTCCTCTCTCACCCGCCGCAAGGCCCTGACTCTTCTCAGCACCGTGGGTGCTTCTGTGGTCGCCGGCAGCTCTTCCGCTTCAGCCTTTTTCTTCCGCCGCCCCGCCAGTCCGGTGGTGCACTTCGATCAGCTTCCCGAGCAATGGGTGGACCTACAGGGGAAAAATCTCAACAACTACATCGACTTTGTCGCCAATCTGAGCTTGCAGCAAATCACGGTGCACCAGGTGGTCTCGGCTCACGCGAAACAACGCGGTGCGGTCTGGAACTCGCTGCCGCCGCAGTCGCTCTGGCGCTACATCGGCACCACTCTCAAGGTGGTGGACCGCGTCGCCCGCGAGATCGATCAACCGGTGAAGGAAGTCGTTTCCGTCTATCGCTCCGCAGCCTACAATGCCCGCTGCCCGGGCGCAAAAAGCTCCTCCTGGCACCAGAGCAACTGCGCCATGGATGTCACCTTCCCGATCGCGGCACCCGTCATCGCACGCACGGTGCGCTCGTATCGCGATCGCGGCCTGTTCCGCGGCGGTGTGGGCAGCTACTCCGGATTCACCCACGTCGATACCCGCGGGACGAATGTCGATTGGTGACAAGGCGCGGCTTTTCTCCCGCGCATTTTTTGTGGAATCGCAATCTTGCAGACTCGACACGCGTCGGTTCCTCTGCGCATAGTTGGATTCAGCACCGATGTTCCGCATATCCGATCGCTATCTATTCTGGCAAATTTTCAAGGCGACTATCTACGCCGTGGTGGCACTGAGCCTGTTTTTGGTGATCGGCCAGATTTTCCAGGAAATCCGCCCCTTGATTGTCGAGAAGAGAGTGCCGCTGATGCTGGTGGGCAAGTTCATCCTCAATGTCTTTCCGATGTCGCTGATGTTCACGATCCCGTGGGGCTTCATGGCGGCGATCATGCTGGTGTTCGGCAGGCTATCTCAGGAGCAGGAGCTCAATGCGCTGCAACTCGGCGGTCTGAGCCTGCCCCGCATAGCCATGCCGGTTTTTGTGATCGGCGCGCTGCTTTCGAGCCTCTGTCTCTGGGTGAATGTGGAAATCGTGCCGCGTGCGAATGCCCGCATGGACAACATCGTCTATGAGGCGGTGGAGCGCGATCCGAAGTCGCTCATCAAGCCGGGCATGATCACCTCGCAATTGGACAACCTGCGCATTTTCGTGCAGGAAAAGAACGAGGAAAAACTCCACAGCCTGCACCTCTATCGCCTGCCCGATCCGAAAAAAGCGGGTAGCGTGGGCGAATACGTCTATGCCGAGGACGCCTCGCTGGGGGTCGATCCGGACAAAAAGCAAATCAAGCTCACCCTCACTTCGGCCTACATCGAGAGCACGGACAAGACCGGGCAGCTCAACATCTATGTGGCCTCGGCAGCCCCGTGGAAAGTCGATCTCACCCGCAAAAAGAAATACCGCGCCAGCAGCATGACCGAGCGGGAAATTCGCCAGATGTTGGAAAACCCGCCGGAGTCCTACGATCCGAAACAACGCACGAAGTATCTCTCCAGCATCACCCAGCGTTACTCCTTCGCCATGGCCAGCCTCGCCTTTGTCTTCATCGCGGTGCCGCTCAGTCTCGCGAAACGCCGCAAGGACTCGACGTCAGGTATCCTCACCGCGTTGCTTCTCGGCGCGGGGTATTTCATTTTCTCGCTGGTAGCGCAGAAATCCGATGATCCCTTTCAAGCGACGCTCTTGTTGTGGACGCCGAACGTGCTCTGCGTGGTGATCGGCATCGTTTTGTTTTACCGCGTCCGCTTCCACTAACCGCTCACCATGACGTCCCGCCATCCAGTCCGACGTGTGTTTCATGGGGTGAAATCGTTTTTCTATGGCGAGCACCTCTCCGCATTTCCCTGGGTGGGTCCGGTGCAGCGCTATGATGTTCCGAAATTCAAAGCGGATTTCCGCGCCTCGCTGAATGTCACGGTGCTGGCGGTCTTGCAGGGAATCGCCTTCGCCGCCATCGCGGATTTGCCCATCGTTTACGGCATCATCGGCTCCATCGTGGCCTCGATCGTCGCACCGTTTTTCGCCGGTTCCCGCCACACGATCCTGGGGCCGACGAATGCGACGGCTTTCATGCTGTTTTCCTTCTTCGCCGCCTCTCCCACACTGCGCGCGCGGGAGATGGAACTGATCCCGTTGCTGGTGCTGATGGTCGGACTTTTTTGCCTGATCGGCGCGATCCTGCGCGTGGCAGATTTGCTCCAGTATATCTCCCGCTCGGTGCTGGTCGGCTATGTGGCGGGCGCCTCGATTCTCATTTTCGCCAATCAAAGCAAGCATGTGCTGGGGCTGACTCTCAATGAAGAGCTGACGCGCACGTTTTTCGGCAGTCTGATCGAACTGGCGAAAAACCTCCCCCGCACGCAGTGGCCCCCGCTGCTGGCGGCCGCCACGACACTGTCCGCCTACGTGTTGCTCATGAAAAAACGACCGAAGTGGCCGAACTTCGCCATCATGCTCGTGCTCTCCTCGGCGATCTGGGGCACGCTGTCCTTTCATCACATCGGGCCATTCGCCAGTCTGGAAAGATTTCAGACATTCGCCCTCTCCGACTTGATGCCCAAAGGCCCGAATCTCAGCCGCAGTGGCATTTTCGATGACATCAGCAGTCTCATCGGTCTCGCCTTCGCGCTGGCGTTCCTCGCCTCGCTGGAAAACACCATCATGGCGAAAACGCTGGCCGCCCGCACCGGAGAAGTGCCGAAGGTGAACCAGGACATGTTCGCTGTCGGCATGGCAAACGTGGCCTGCGCCCTCACCGGCGGCATGCCCGCCTCCGGCTCACTGACCCGCTCCGCTCTCAATGAATCATCGGGCGCGCGCACGCGGTTTTCCTCGTTCTACTCGGGCATCATCACGTTGGCGATCTGTTTGTTGATCGCCTTTTCGCCGCAGTGGGGTCTGCCGCTGATCGACTTCGTGCCGAAGGCCACGCTGGCCGCGCTCATCATCGGCCAGGCATTCACCTTGTTCAATCTGCCGAACATCCGCGTATGCCTGCGATCGACGCCCGACGATGCCGCGGTGCTGATCGCCACCTTTGCCGCATCACTCATCGCGCCGCTCGACACGGCGATTTTCCTAGGCGTGGCCGTTTCCATCGCGCTCTTCCTGCGCCGCGCCAGCCGTCCGTATCTCGTCGAATACAATGCCTCCGACAGCGGCGACCTCAGCGAGATCCGGGAGAAGGCGAACCGCAACAACCCCTCGATCTCGCTCGTGCATGTCGAGGGCGATCTGTTTTTCGGCGCGACCGAAATTTTCCGCTCGCAGATCCAGCGCATCACCACCGATCCCTCGCTAAAGGTCATCATCCTGCGCCTGAAAAACGCCCGCCACCTCGATGCCACCTCGGTCATGGCGATGCAGGAACTGATCCGGTTTGTGCGCGCGCAAAAACGCCACCTGCTCATTTCCGGTTGCCCGCGTTCGATCTATCGCGTCTTGAAAAGTTCCGGCTTGCTCGTCGTGCTGCAAGCCGACTGCGATCTGGCGGCGGGCGAATCGAATGTGTTTCCGGAACTCCCCGCGAACCCCAATCTCTCCACGCGCGCCGCGCTGAAACGCGCGCAACAACTGCTCGGCACCAACAAGGCCGAGGTGGTTATTTTTGTGGATCAGAAAAAAACCTTGTGAATTTTCGCAACCAATCGCGAGTCGCGGAGTTTTACTTCACAGAAAGCAGTTTCTGCAATCTATCCAACAAAACAACACTATGAAAGCAGCATACAACATCATCATCGCTTCTGCCCTGATCGCAGTAGCCTCCGCGCAAGCTCCCGAAGGTCCCAAGCCCGAGCGCAAAGGCCCTCCAGGCGGACCACCCGCCGAGATCATCGCCAAGTTCGACAAGGACGGCGACGGCAAACTCAACGACGAGGAAGCCAAAGCCGCACGCGAAGCCATGCAGGCCAAGCGCAAGGAGGCCGAAGCCAAGTATGACAAGGACGGCGACGGCAAACTCAGCGAAGACGAGCGCAAAGCCATGATGGAAGAGCGCAAAAAGGAAATGATCGCCAAGTTCGACAAAGACGGCGACGGCGAGCTCAACGAAGAAGAGAAAAAAGCCGCACGTGAAGCCATGGGCGGACGCCCCGGTGGTCCCGGCGGCCCAGGAGGTCCAGGTCGCCCCGGCCGTCCCGGTGGTCCGAAAAAGCAGCCTGAATAATTCCGGCTCCTAGATTCAAAAACAACCCGGTCACAGCAATGTGCCGGGTTGTTTTTTTTGACCGTATGCGCAGCGGGTCTCTCAGTGAGCCGGTGGCACTACTTTCCGTTTGCGAGAGAACACCACTGCGGCGGCCAGCAGCGCGCAGAAGAGGAAGGCGAGGCCGTAGCGGGTTTTGCGCTCCGGCTCCAGGGTCAACTGCAAGTGCATGGGCTTGCCGCCGTCCACCTGGATGCTGCGGCTGAAGGTCAGCATGGACCCGCGCTCCGGCACGTTGATTTCCAAACCGGAGGGCGCCGGCTCGGCGGCGAGTTGCTGATTGACGATGCGTTGGGCGATCGCATTGAGCGCCGCATTCTCATCCGCCGTATTGCCCTCGATGAACCGATCGAATTGTTTCGGATCGTAGTTGAATTTCCCTTGCAGCAGCGGGTTGACCTGCGCCGCTTGTTCGAGCTGTTGGTTGTCCGCTCCGGATTGGGATTTGTTATCGAGGAACATCTTTTGCCGACGGGTGTTCAGTCCGAGCACGGCCTGCTGGGTGCGCAGTTCGCGCAGTTGCACGCGGGCATCCTCGTTCGATGCCTCATCGAGCAGGCCGTTGCGCGCGGCATTGCCCAGTGCGATCGAGGCACGTTCCTGATCGCCTTTGCTGATCCAGCTGCTGGCCTGATCGAACAACGCCACCGCTTCCGCCGAGCTGCTCGCCTTGCGCGCGCTGACGAAACTTTGGTAATTTTCCAGTCGGAAAGCGCCGAGACGGCTCTGGTTTTTCAAGTCGAAGTCGCCCTCGTGATCCTGCAAGCGCCAGCCTTCGGGAACCAATACGCGCCAGGTGAGATTCTCCATCGGCACGCTGAGCGAGGGTCCTTCCAGCTTCAGGGCATCGCCCGCGGCGGAGGCATAGACGAAGCGCACGGATGCCGGTTTTTGCGGATCTGCGGCGGGGAAAACGTAGAACAACCAGTCGTCACCCTCACGCACGAGCGAAGCCCCTTCATCGTTCACCAGGACATTGTAGAGCTCCGCCCCCTGGGGCAGACGCAGGCGCAGTGTCCCTTTTTCGGCAACCTGCACTTGCAATTTCACGGCAGTGAGCGCTTCGCCGCGGGAGGATAGCAAGGTCGTGAGCATGCCATCGGCGACCCGCATTTTACGAATGTCCGCCAGTTGGTGGCGCTGAAAGGACAGCTTCAGGCTCGTTTCCACGTTGGTCACCTTGAACGATAGCGCAGGCGATACGACGTTGCGCAATTTCGGCAGTGCCGCCTGAATCGCGGCCCAGTCGGTGGCCAGCCAGCCATCGGGCAAAGTCGCATCCACACTCAGTTCCATGCGCCCGCCCGAGCGGATCGCGGTGAAATAACTCACCTGCTTCGCTTCTAACAGACGCAGCGGCGTGATCGTATCGCTGGAGCCTTCCGGCAACTGTTGTTGGAACTCCAGATTCACGGTGGTGCTGCCGGTGACGCCTCGCTGAAAACGCACTTCCCACACATCGGTCTCACCCTCCACCTTGAGGAAATCGGCCACGTTCGGTCCGGTGGCGCGCACGGTGCCGACGGTCGCTTCGTTCATGCCGGGCAGGCGCAACCGCAGTTTTTTCATCGCGGCATTCTCGATCTGATAGATGACTTCCGCTTTCGTGCTGAGTTGCCCCTCGCGCAGGACGACCTCATGAAACACCTGCGCCGTGACCCATGGCTCCAGCTCGTCGATCGAGAGCGCCAGACGCCAGTCCTTTTGCAGCAACCGGAACGCGAGGGCTCCGATCCGCAGCGCCGCCTTGGCATGGGCCTGCGGCGCTTCCGTCAGATCGCGCGGATCCATCGGAGAAACATTCTCGCGCTCGGTCACGCCGATGCGCATCCCCTGCTCCGGCACGATGGTGAGAATGCCCGACTCGCGGGTGGCCTCTCGCAGGATGAGCCGCGGCACGGTCCAGTTTTTCTGCGCGCCTGTCCCGGCGCCGGTGAAGCTCAGTTGAAATTGCTGACGCCCCATCGTGCGACTGTTCAAATGCAAGGTCATGAGGCGGGTGCCGTTGTTTTCCGCCTCGGTCCAGTGGCTCAGCGAGGCGCCGGATGCGCTCTCGATTTCCAATCCCTGCGGAATCTCTAACAACAGGCGGAACATTCCCGCACGGGTGATGGTCACGGCGAGATCGGCCGAGAGCACGATGCGGTCATCGCCCAAGGACAGCACCTGCCAGGTTTCCGCGCGCATCTCGGCCGCCACGGGGGAAATCCTCGCTTGCAGTGATGCGGGTGCGCTGCCGAATCGATAGACCTGCTGCAGCGTCACGAGCGCGGCGCCATTTCCATCGCGCGGCAGGATTTTTCCATCGAAGTCATCGGGATTGACCGCTGCCAGGCCTTTTGCCGTGACCTTTTCCGGTTGCGCGTCATCGCCGAAGCCCAGGGCCAACAAGCCTACCTCGCCCGCGGCACCCATCACGCGCAGTGGTTCCAGTGTCATCTCCACGGGCAGAGCCGCCGTGCCGCGCTGGGTGTGAACGGTGAGATGAAACGCCTGTGTTTGCGCCGGCTCGATCGCCACGCGCAGCTCGGATTTGTTAGGATCGAAACGCCAGACGCCCGTCGGCCCATCGGTCACGTCACTCACGGTAAAACCGGCGGGGACGCGCATCAGCAGCTCAGTGACCTGCCCCTGCGAGGGTCGCACCAGCAGCGAATGGCGGCCATTGACCACTCCTGGCAATGGAATCATGAGTTGCGACGATTCGACAAAAAACACGCTTGGTTCGTTTTTTGCATCGCGTTGGCGTGCCTGTGGCACGATTTCCACCTGTGCCATGGGCTTGAGCCACAAGGTCGCGGCGCTGAGCTGGTCGTTTACTGTCGGCAACGGCTCGACGCGTGCCGCCGCGGCGGAGGCAAACGCCCATCCGCCTTGATCCCAGCGCAGGGATAGCTTGCGCACGGCCGCCAGAGCGGTGGGAAGTTGCCACGGTTGCTGTGCCTGCGGCAGTGGCATTTCAAACTTGGCACGTGCGGTCAGCATGCCCGTCTGATCGGCGACGATGACATACACGGCCTGATCGCCACGCATCTCGCGCATGACCCGCAGCCCCTCCCCCGCAAACTCACCGAGCACGGCCGGTGCCTGCATCAAGCCGAAGCGATCCCCGGCTTCGGCGCGGACGGTCACTTCCACCTCGCCGAACAAGCGTTGCTGCTTGATCTGGCAATCATAGATCATGCGCTCGGCCGTTTTTTCTGCCGATAGCTCCTGTGCCTGCGCTTTGGGCATGCCTGCGATCATCAGGCACAACAGCGCCGCAGTCGCGGGCATCACCGACTTGATCATGGCGCGGCGCAGGCGAAGCACCGCAGTCGCAAACAGAAGGATTGCCACCAAGGCAAAAAACAGCGGCATGCCATTGCGGATCGAGAGCAATCCCAGAGCCACCAGCATCAAGCCCCCGCCCATCCACCAGGAATCTCGACGCCACCATCCACGCGCCAGAGCGATGCCGCCGCAGACCAGCCCGAGCCAGAACGCGCGGCCCAGCATGGTCGACCACACCGGGGCGTTGCCGATTTCCATCATCATCGTCGCGCCCGCTTTTACCACCGGTGCCGCATAGTGGAGTGTGGACGTGGTCGCCGTGCCAGTTCCCGTGCTGCCGAACACAAGAGCCGCTGCGATCAATGACCCCGCCAGCAACAAGACGCCCGACCACACGGGAAAACGCGAGAGCAGGGCCGCCACGCCGATCAGCAAACCGAGCCCCAGGGCCGATGCGACATGGCGAGACAACCATTCGAAGCCATCTTCCCATGTCGGCATGCGCACCATTTCCACCGTGCCGCCCAGAGGGCGAAGGACTTGTCCCTCATCGCCCGTCACCGACCATTCACCGATGACCGTGGGTGCCTGTAACACCGGGGCTTGCAAGGTTACCTTGGTCGGTTTTTTCGATGAGGTGCCATAGCGCAAAAGCACTTCCACGGCCTGATTGAGATCGTTTTTCTGCGGCAAGGGAATGACGATTTCCCCCTTGTCCAGCCGTGGATTCGCCGTGATCTCATTGACCTTTGTTTCTAACAAAATCGCCCCCTCCGGCAACTTCATGCGCAGGGCCTCGCGGCGCTTGGATTTGACAAAAAACCGCGCCTCGGTGACGAGTTGCCCATCGCGCGAAATCTGGCTGGCGAGCTTCACGAAGTCCACCACTTGCTCGACGGTTTCTCCCGTCTTGAACCACTGGAAAGCAAGGCCGATGGAGAAATCCCGCGCGGTGTATTGCCAAGCGCAGAGTGTCGGCGCGGCGCTCAAAACGCGGTAATCGGAGGGTAGCTCGTTCGCTTGCAAGGGCAGCACGTTTCCGCTCACCGCGGTGACCTCGAAGTCCACCTGCAAGGGGCTCACCACCTGCACGTAGCCACTCTCGGATTGCACGTTGAGAGGACGGATTTCTCCCGGTGAAATGGCGCCCCCCGCAGACTGGATCGGTTGTTCGAAACTCAGCAACATCGTGCCCGCACCGAGCAACGGACGCGAGAGCGGCACGACCAACACATTTCCTTCCCGCCGCCACTCATGGCCGATGTTTTGTCCCGTGATCTCCATGTTGCCGATCGAACCGGGGATTTGCACGCGCCACTCGCTCGCAGGTGCGCCGACGACGAAATAATTGAACAGCACCGATCCATAGACCGCGCCCTCTTTGACCGAATACAGGTGAAACACATCGGCCTGGATGCTTTGCCCGAGCGCCTCGGCATTCATCGTCGCCGTCCATGCCGATTCCTTGATCCGATAGGCTTGTTGCAGGCCTTGTTGCTGACGCGGGAAATACGAGAGCGGCACTTCCGTGAGTTGCGCGCGCTCACCGCCGGTCATCCGATAGCCCGCGGCCGCTGCCACGCCGATGAAGCCACGATGCGACTTCGCGCCCGGAAAGCGCAAGGGAGTGAGCACCCATGGCCCCGCCTTGGCCGCTTCATTTTTCTCCAGACGCAACTGGATCAATTGCCTGTCCTTCACCGCTTCGCGAAAGATCACTTTCAGCACGCGATAGCCATCGCTCGCTTGCGTGGCCAGCGCATAATCCGCCACCGCGGCTCCCTGACACAAGACCACCGTGTAGTCCTGGGGCACGAGAACCTCCCATTCGCGCAGCGGGGCCTCGCGGATGTCGATCTCCAGATCGGCGATGATACGGCGATCCGTTTCCGCGAGTTCATAGGTGGTCAATTCATGGATCGAGGTCTCCGGCAGCACGTGATCCGCGCCCACCTGATAGGCATACTGGGCCGCAGGAAAACGGTAGACAAACGACTGACGCAGATCCTTGGCAGCGATGGGAAATTGCTCGGGAGCCAGTTGGATCAGTCCGTTCGAGGAAGCGACTTCGATTTTCACCGCCCCTTCATTCGCAATGCGCAGCCATCCGCTGTGGCGCAGCGAGCCGATGGGTTCCACACGCAGTCCGCTGGTTTTCACCGGAAAATCGCCCAAGGGCATCTGTGCTTCGATCGCAATGCGCCCCGTGCCTTCCATCGCACGATTCAGCTGTAGGGTAAGCAGTCGCTTGCCCTCGGTTTCCTTTACGGACCAGCCGACGACTTGCTCGCCTTTCACCGCCAGGACTTCTCCCATGCCATGCAGTTGCAGTGACAAGTTCGGCAGTTTCCCTTGCAGGATCCGCACGTCGATCTGGGTGGACTGGCGCAGCAACCCGCTGCACACACGCAGCTCGGTGATCTCCGTGCTGAAAAAAAACAGAGCCCCATCCGCGACCTCGCGACCGGCCCGCCAGCCTAACAGAACCCTGCCATCCGCAGGCAAAAATCCCCGCCATTGATTGCCCTGCCAGGTGGGCACCACGGGCTTGGTTGCATCGAATTGCATCGTCGCGCTCAGTCCCTCCAACCAAAGCGGCACCACCACTCCCGCCGGAATGGCGAAATCCAACAAGCGCCAGTCGCCCATTTGTGTCAGCGGCACATCGAAGCGGATCTGCACCGGCACCTCGCCTTCGCGGTCGGCTTTCCAGTCATAGACATACGTGTCTCCTTCAGGCCGCAGGCTCATGTGCCAGCCATCGCCCGCTCCGGCATCCGTTAGAGCGATCGCCCCACGGCAAAACTCCATCGTCGCCCCCGCGCGCTTCACCTGTGCCGTGGCCTGAAACACAAACGAGACCGAGCGCTGATCCGCCGCCACCGTGCCGCGCAGCTGGCTATCGCGAAAACCAATTTCTCCTTCGCTTTGACTGATGTCGAGTCGCAGGCGCGGACGCCCCGAGCCCATGAATTTCAGATGTTTCGATTGATCGACGGGCGACAAATTCTCCACCTCGATCACGCGGGCGCTTTTCATTCCCTCATCGACCAGTGCCACCTGGATCGAAAAGCCCACCGCATCCCCCTGCCCTGGCAGCCACAGATCGCAGGCCTTGATCGCGGGGGTGACGGGGAGCCGGGTGCGCACCACAATCGTCCATTCCTTGGCTTCAGCGGCCGCATTGACCCGCACATCGAGAAAGCGTTGCCCGGCGGCATCGCGTCGCAGCGACCAATCCGTGAGACCCTCACCGATGACCTCGGTGATTTCTCCCTCACCGCTGAGAGACAAGCTCATGCGCTCCCCTGCCCCTTGGTGGAGTTGGTAGCGGATGTTTGCCACGGTCTCGATGTGATCAAACGCGCGCCTGGCCCGCAGATCGACGACAGCGGAAAAAAATGTCGGCACGGGCTTGGCCGTGCGCGGCATGGGCAGCAGCATCACGCCCTCGCGATCGGCGGGAAGTTCCTGGGCACTGGCCATCGCAAGCACAGCCGCCCACAACAGGGCCATCATTCGGAGTAGGTTAGTCTTCATGGTAAAATCAGTCGTTCAGTTGGCGTATCATTTCTAACAATTCAGCAACGCGCGGGTTCGCGGAAAACTCCTCGCGGATCTGCTGCTGGGCCTGGGGCATTTCGGGAAACCGGATCATCGGGCCAAGGGCGCCGCCTTGCAGTTTCTGCGCCGTGAGCATCGCCATACCGGCCAGTTGCATGGTCGGCACCGCGCGCTCGAACACGGGCGTGGTGGCATCGTAGCGCATGGTCCACTTGCGCTCGACCATCTGCTGCGTCGCCACATCGCGGAATCGCACCGAGACTTCGCCGACATCGCCGACGCCATCCGGCAACAGCTCCACCTGATAGAGCGCCTGCCCCGCTTCCGCCGCGGCCATCTCCGCGGCATCGACCTGATCGTTGCGGAAGTCCTCGGTGTTCAGGCGGTCCTTTTCAAAGCCGATGAGCTGATACTTGCCCACGCGCTTCGGATTGAACCGCACCTGCACCTTGACGTTTTCGGCAGCGGGGCGGAAGGCACCGGCGAGCTGCGTGGCGAATTGTTGTTTCGCCTGGACGGCATCATTGATGACATAGTAGCGACCATTGCCATGGCGCGCGATTTCCACCAACAGCGGATCGTTCAGCCCATCCGTGCCGATACCGGCAATATCAAACGCGATGTTTTTCTGGCGCAGCGCCTTGACCCATGCCGCGAGGCGATCCGGATCGGCATTGCCGAGATTCGCCGCGCCATCGGTGAGCAGGAGCAAACGATTTTGCGCACCAGCGAGTTCATTTCTCTTCGCCACGATCTCGCCGAGCTTGAGCGCTTCTTCCAAATTCGTGCCACCATCACTGGGAGTGCGGGCGAGCAGATCGAGCAAGCGCTGCGGTTGATCGCCGGGAATTTTTTCCGCCAGCAAGCGCGGTGTGCGCGAGAAGCCGATGACGGAAACATGGTCTTGCGCCTGCAATAAGGAGCTCAGCTCTTTCACCGCCGCGAGCAAGGCACCATTGCGGTCACCGCGACTCATCGAACCTGATTGATCCACCAGCAGCGTCAGATGCAAGGGCTGCCCCGCACCACGTCCGCTGGCCGCCGTGCGTAGCCCGATGCGCAGGAGATTGCGTTGTGGCAAAATCGGATGCGCTGATTGCTCGATCGCCGCCGCTACCGGTTCCTGCGCGGTGGGCACGGGATCGCCGTAGTCGAAGGCATTGTAAAACTCTTCCATGCGCACCGACTCCGCCGCTGGGCGCTGGCCTTGTGCCATCGCCGCCTGAGCGATGCGAAAGGCATTGTCACTGACGCGGAGAGAAAAAGTCGAGTAGGGTTCTTGCTCGGCGGAAATTTCCGTCAGATCGAGAGGTGCCTCTTTCTTTTTCGCCAGAGGCGCCTGTTCCTCGGCTTTCGCAAGCTCTTGTGCTTTTTCCTCTACCGCCGGAGCAGCTCTGAGCTCATTCAGCAAGGGATCCACGGCTTTGCCATCGTTGCCGGGTATGGCAAGCTCCCATGACTTATCTACCTCCATCAACAGCTCGGCCCTCGTCTGGTCATAAGCGGATCGATAATAGTCGGATTTTTGTGCTTCCACTTTTTCCAACCCACGGCGCGCGGACTTATTGTAAGGATCAATGCGCAAGACGTGTTCATACTCGCGAGCCGCCTCGTCATACTTGCCGAGATTGTAATGCCCTTCGCCTTTGTAGAGACCACGGCGGACTTCGCCCACTTTCTCGGCCCCTTCCAGAGTGAGAGCTTCGTTCGAGCGGATCGGGTCATCCGCTAGGGCGGCACCAGTCGCCGCTGCCGTTTCCGCTGGGCGTTGCGGAGTTAGTCCACGTGTGATCCTTTCACGCTGCGCCAAGCCGCTTTCACTCTTCTGATACTCCGCCATCTTTTTTTGCATCAAGGCAAGTCCCGCATCAGTAGTCGGATCCTGAAAACTACGCCCATTAAATTGAACACTCTCCTTACTGACATCAACCACGGGAAGATCACTCACACCACCTGCGTCAGCCGTCGGCTTAGCAGCAGCGGCTCCCTTCTCTCCCGTGAGCTGCCAGCTTGCGCCATCCACCTCTTCTAACGTTTTTTTGCGCGAGCGAGCATAATCCCCCGATAGCTCCATCCCAGCGATGATAGAAGAATCACTAGGTGCAGCCGCATTACCGGCAGCGCCCACCGCTTGGTCATCGGACAAGCGTCCGACCCCGGGGATATTCCCTAACTCAGGCACACCATTGGCTTGCTTAGCATCAGTGGCAGCCGACGCATTCCGAACGCCACCGGCCAAATCCTGCCCACCCCAGCCGTCGCCGAAATCATCGCC
This sequence comes from Verrucomicrobiia bacterium, assembly GCA_947462875.1. Taxonomy (GTDB): domain Bacteria; phylum Verrucomicrobiota; class Verrucomicrobiia; order Verrucomicrobiales; family Akkermansiaceae; genus UBA956. The sequence continues at coordinate 337,940 of CANHQJ010000001.1, read as the reverse complement.
ATTGCCAAAAGTGGATGACGTAGGCTTTACCGCAGGTGCGGGCACAGGAATCGAATCCACAGGTGCCGAAGCGATCACTTTGGCACTCGCGGAGGAGGGAGCGGAAGGTTTTGCTTCCGTCTGCATACGGAGAGCTGGTTCCTCGGATATCATCGGCTCGTTGTCTGCTAAAGATGTCAATTCCGCAGTCTCATCCGCAGGAATCTGCGCGCTGTAGGTGACGACATACGGCGTCTCCTTCATCACAACACTCGTGCCGACCGTCCCAAAAATCCCCATCGTCACACTACCAACCGCCGCAATCACCACAAAAATCGCTGCGATTCCCGCGACATTCACCCACCAGTGCCGTTTTGGTTTGCGCTGGACCTGAGGAGTCACCTCGTTTTTGCCGATCACTTCATCCAGCTTGCCGCGTTTCTCCGCAGACAATTTCCAATCATCCGCCGCAACCGGAGCATGCACCTCCTGCAGGCAATCGTGCAGTGCCAGCATGCGCCGCTGAAACACACGCCATTCGGGGTATTGCACGCAGAGTACTTCCAGCTCCGCTGCCTCGAACGGCGAGGCCTCGCCCAGCACCCAAGCGATGATGCGCGCTTCCAGAGCCTCATCGCCCATCGGGGTCAATTCTGTCAAATTATCGTTCATAGTCGTATTTTTTATCCTTCCTTGCTTTCCACTCCCATGCGACGCATCGAATCCGCCAATCCTTTGAGCAAATGATGCAGTTTGTAGCCTACATTGCTCACCGTGAGTCCCGAGCGTTTGCTAATCTCATCGTAGGAGAGGCTGCCGGTGTATTTCCATAAAATGAGTTGTTGGTCCTGCTGCGGCATTTCCGCCATCAGCATGCGCAGCACGCCGATCGCTTCGCTTCTGCCTAGCACCTCAGCCGCCGTGGGCGACTCGCTGGCCCATTCGCTGCCTTCCTCCATCGCTGTCTCGCGGCGGTGATCGCGCAGGTGATTGAGCGCCATATTGCGGATGGAGCGGTACAGCCACGCCCGGGGATTTTCCACTTCCAGCCAATGCTCGTGCAGTCGCAAAAACGCCTCCTGCACCAGATCCTCCGCCGTTTCCCGCTGACCGACGATGCCATGGGCAAAACGCAGCAGCGCCGATTCCTCGGAATCGAACAAAGCTCTCAGACTGGGCCGATCTTCCGTCATGACAGCAGGGCGAGTGGGCACTGCAGCGACGGCGCTGACCCGGGTAGCGGAAAATAAGGAAAGTGGTTCCATAACGGATGGAAGGTTGAATCCATAGGCCTACATCGTATCAGACACACGACGAAGCAGAAGCTTAGAAAAAAAGTATTTTTTGGTGAATTTCCCTAAAAACACCCCGAATCGGAAAGCTGCGAAAGATGCGGCAGCCTCACTATTTTCTTGGCAATCAACGCTTTCTTCCGTTTTCTCGGCCCCGCAACCCGAAAATGCATCGTCATTATTCCGACTTATGAAAACGCCCCTCTGGAAACTGTTTCTTCTTTTATTTGTCCCGTTGCAGTCGATGGCAGCAGCCCAGCCAGCTGCTCCGGGAAATTTTTATGCCACGGCGACGAAGCTTACCACTACGGCGAGAATTGATTTTTACTGGACGGATCAATCGACTAACGAAACGCACTGGCAAATTGGTTACAGGGAGGCGGGACAAACCCAGTTTGCTGCGTTGGCTGGCGCAACGCAATCCACAACATCTGGTGGCACTGGTTCTACTGTGACACTGCAATGGAATAACGCAGTACTGAATAAAAATTATGAATTTATCGTAGTTGCTATAAATAGCTTAGGTAATAACGGATCTAATGTCGCTCCCGTAAAAACCTTCGATCTCAATGCCCCCTTCAATCTCACCGTCGGCAAGGCAGATCCGTTCAATGTATCGATGTTTTGGGATGAGGCATCCACTACAGAAAATGGGTTTTCTCTCGAACGGAAAATTGGCACAGGGCCGTGGACCATAGTAACGACAACCGCCGCGAACGTTCTCGATATCCCTGTCAGACAATACACCCAGCCCTCGACGACCTATTCCTTCCGCGTCCGCGCCTATCGAGGCAGCACTCCGCCCACCACGCCCGATTCCTCCGCTGGGGCTTCTGCGGTCTCTGGCTACTCAACCGAATTCACACTCACCACCGATCCTTATCTTTTGGCTGCCACACCCGTGGCTGGTCAGGCTACGATCAATCTTTCATGGCCTAACATCGCGAATGAAACAGGCTATCAGGTATTGATTCGCCCTGCTGGAGAACTGCTCTATCAACCACTCGCGCTCGTTCCTGGAAACACGACGAACGCCCCAATCACCTATCAAGTCACCAGTCCCGCGCTAGAACCAGGGAAAACATATTCTTTCATCGTGCAGCCCTACATCGTTACGACGATCATTGGCGAGAGCACCGTGGCCACCACCACGGTCGATGGCATTACCAGTATGGCCGGTGCTTCGGGTGTGCCGGGAACATCATTTACCCACAGTTTCACCCATGGATCGATCGCCTCCGTCACCTCGCGCACGTTGACCGGCGTGCCCAGCGGATTGACCTTCACGTCCAGCACAGGGGTATTGAGCGGCACATGCCCCGCTCCGGGCAACTACCCGATGACCTATACGCTACGTTTATCGAACGGCGCGAATCTCACACAAACCTTCACCCTGCGGGTCCGACCTTCGGCGGGAGCGCCGGTGGTGGGCACGACAATCCCCGCATGGACCAGCACCGCGGGCACCGAGCGCGTCACCGCATTGGCAGGAACTTTCACCGATGCCGAGGCGGAATCCGCCGTGCGCGTGACCACTTCGCTGGGGGCGATGGATTTCATTTTGTTCAACAACGCCACGCCGGCGACTGTGAACAATTTCATGAGCTATGTGAACGCCAACCGCTACACTGGTGTGGCGTTTCATCGCAGTGTTCCGGGATTTGTGATTCAGGCGGGCGGCTTCAAGGGCACGGGCACCGGCAGCCAGTTCACCAGCGTGGTGACATCCCCCGCTGTAACCAATGAGCCCGGACTCTCCAACCTGCGCGGCACCATCGCCATGGCGAAAGTGGGCGGAGACCCCAACAGCGCGACCAGTCAGTTTTTTGTCAACACTAGCGACTCGAACGCGCCCAACCTCGACACCCAAAACGGCGGATTCACCGTCTTTGGCCGTGTCGCGGGATCAGGCATGACCGTGGTGGATGCGATCAATGCCCTGCCACGCGCGACTTATTCATTGCTTCTCAACGGTAGCTCGACAGGCACTTCCTTTGAGAATTTCCCCATGAATGCGCCCACGGCACCAACTGTCATGGACCAGACAAAAGTGGTCAACATCCTCTCGGTCGCGTCCATCCCCACCTTTTCCTATGGCATCACAGGAAATACGCAGCCGCAGGTCGCCTCCGCGAGCATCGTCAACGGCGAATTGCGTCTGACGGGACTGCGAGGCGGACAAACCACCATCACCGTCACCGCCACGGATCTTGATAATCTCAGCACGTCACAGCAGATCGCGGTCAACCTCAACGATACCTTCGCGTCGTGGGCGGCGCGTCAGACCTTTCCCAACGGACAAAACGGCTTGTTGCAAGACCCTGACAACGATGGCGGCAACAATTTGTTCGAGTATGCCTTTTTCGGCGATCCCGCGTTATCGAATCAATCGATACTACCCACACAGGGCAGCACCGCCATTTCGACCAGTGCGCGCGCTTTGACCATCCAGTTCCCCGTGAGGAAGTTCGGCACCGGCTTGAGCTACGTCGTGCAGGCCAACGATCAGCTCACCGGCACGTGGACCGACATTTGGTCATCCGCACAGGGGTTTGCCCACGCCCAAGTGGCAAGCGCGCTGGATCAATCCGACCGCACCGTCGTCACCATCAAGGACACGGCGGCGATCGGTTCGCGTACCTCCCGCTACCTGCGCGTGAAGGTGACCCAGCAGTAGGCATGCTCCGCATCAAAAAAACTATGTCCCTGACACGCAATTATGGTTGCGATACGGCGCAACTCCAGATTTACTACCCGCCCCGCCACTAGCGGATCGCATTTCCCGACCGAATCATGATTGAAAATCTTCGCAAATATCCCGGCGTCATCATTGCCGCTCTCGTTGCCGTGTTTGTTGGCTTCCTGCTCATGGATTCCCAACGCTTTTTCCGCCAGGGCGCCAACGGCATATCGGTCAACAATGTCACCTATGACATCAATGAGTTTCGTCGCCTGGGTCCCAGCTCGCGTAAGCTCGGCGAACAGCTTGCCTCTTACCAGGCGATGGAAATGTACAGCTTCGTAACCGGCCTGACGGACACCAAGACCACTTCTCTCGACGCTGCGGAAAAGAGCTTTTTCGTGAACCGGCTGCTCCTGCAAAAGGCTGGCCGCGATTTCGGCATCCAGCCCGGCGATGAGGAAATCCAGCAATTCCTCCGCGAGCGCTCGGTTTTCGCCGACAGCGACCCGACCAATCCCTCCGTCAAAAAATTCAATCAGGAGCGCTACCAGAACTTCGTGATGAACGGCCTCGGCAAAAACGGCCTCACCGAAGCGGATCTGTTCCTTCTTGTGAAAGACTTTTTGACCTATGAAAAACTGCAGACCTTGCTCGGCGGTTCCATCGACGTCAATCCGGAGGATGTCAAACGCTCCTATCAGTCCATGATGCAAAAAGTCGCGGCCACCTACGTCACCCTGCCGCTCGCCGATTTCACCGCCAAACAACAACCGACCGAAGAGCAGCTCAAGGAATACTGGGAACTGCGCAAGGACAGCTACAAGACCGAGACACGTCGCAAGTTTTCCTACGTCATCGCCGCGCCGAAATACTTGCCAGGCACCGAAAAGGCCCCTGAGCCACCGAAGCCCGCCAAGGAAGGAGACCCCGTTCCGGAACCAAGCGCCGCGGACAAGGAGATCATCGAAAAACGCCGCAAGGCCGAACTCGAATTGGCGGCAAACATGGACGACCTGCTGGTCGCCATCGAAACCAGCAAAGGCGGAGAATTTGAAAACAAAATCAAGGAATACGGGTGGGAAATCCGCGTGACCGATCTGTTCACCGCCACCACCCTGCCGGAAGTGCTGAAGCCAGTCACCCTGCGCAAAAACACCAAGACTCTCGCGGAATTGTTGTTCAACATGAAAACGACTTCCGATCCGATTTCCAAGTTCACTTCCGCGATTGAAGTGGGTCAGGCGGATTGGTTCATCGCCCGTCTCGATGCGGAGGAAGAGTCCCGTGTGAAAACCTACGAGGAAGCGAAAGAGGAAGTCACCAAACAATGGATCGACGAAAAAGGTCGCGAGGCTCTGAAAACCGCTGCCGAGGAGACTAGGAAAAAACTCGAGGAAGCCATCAAAAGTGGCAAGTCCTTTGCGGATGCCGCAAAAGAGGCCGGATTGGCCACCAAGAGCATCGGTCCCATTGCCAATGGCGAAAAGCCTGACGGTCAATCGGAAGCGCCCTCGATCTTCACTGCCACGCAGTATCTCAGCCCCGGCAGTCTTGCGGAGATCATCACTACCGACACCTCCGCCATCATCGCGATCGTGGACAAGCGCGAAATCGTGAAAAATCCGAATTTCGACAGCATGCTGATGAATGGTGTGGATCAGTATAAAAACCAGATGCGCATTCTCGCCTTCCAATCCTGGCTGGCCGAGCAGAATGCCGCGTCCAAAGTTTCCGAATAAACCCTCGCCGTGCCCGACCGCGATCAACTCTTCGACGATGCCAATGGTCACCTTGCCGTTGGCGAGTTGGAGGAAGCCGTCGCCCTTTATCGGCAATGTGTCGCGCTCGATCCTGACTTTTTCGATGCCTGGCACGCGCTCGGCATGAGTCTGCTGAAATTGGGCCAGGTCAAAGAAGCCATCGGCTGCGGACTCCAGGCCACGACCCTCAAGCCCAACGACCTGTTAGCCTGGACCGCCCTCTCACAAATGTATGTGCGCGATGGCCAGATCGCCGAGGCGGAGGCCGCAAAAGGCAATGCCCGCATTCTTTCCCTGGGTGGCAAGGTCCTGCGCGAGTCATGACAAGAGGCGCAATCGCACAATTTGCTTGTCGAATCACGGACTGAGGCGATGATGCCCGCCGATTCCTCATGCAACTGAAATTTCCGCCATTTCTCCGTGCTCTTGTTCCTCTCACTCTTCTGCTGTCGCATAACGGCTGCAGACAGAAACCCGCCACCACCGCGCCAGCGGCAACGCCCGCTGCCACACCGGCACCGGTCGCGCCGCCAACCAAGGCGGCCATTCCCGTGACCGTTTCTCTCACTGGCATGACGCGCGGTGGAAAGCCGTATTTTGTACAAGGTGTCGGCGGTGACAAGAAGCTGCCCGCCTTGGCCGCTCGGGGCGCCAATTCCATCCGCACCTGGTCCACCAACGGGCTCGATAAAATCCTCGACGAGGCCCACTCGCTCAACCTCACCGTGAGTGCGGGCATTTGGTTGGAAAACGAGTGCAGTTGGTTCTCCTACAAAAATCCACAACACTGCCAAAAACAAGCCGAGCGCGTGCGCAAGGAAATCACCGCCTATCGGAATCACCCCGCGCTGCTCGCCTGGGGCATCGGCAATGAAGCGGAAGGCGATGGCAGCAATACCGCCTACTGGCAGCAATTGGAGCGCCTCGCCGTGCTCGCGAAGGAGATCGATCCCGCCCATCCCACCTTCACCGCCGTGGCCGGACTGAATCCCGCCAAAACCAAGGGGCTGATGGAGCATACGCCGCATCTCGACTACGTGGGCATCAATACCTACGGCGGCGTTTTCGGATTGCGCAAGCATTTGAAAAACGTCGGCTGGGACAGGCCCTGGCTGCTCACCGAGTGGGGACCGCAGGGATTTTGGGAGAGCAAAAAATCCGCCAATGGCAGCCCGCTTGAACAAACCAGCTCGGAGAAAGCGGCGATGATGCGACGGGCCTACGACGCCGCCATTTCCCCCGACGGCGGCTGCCTCGGCAACTACGCGTTTGTGTGGGGCTGGAAATTCGAATCAAGCGCCACCTGGTTCGGACTTTTCACGCATGAGGGCGACACCACCGCCTCCGTCGATGTTCTGGAAGAGATATGGACAGGCAAAAAGCCCGCCAACCAAGCGCCCGCCATCGAGCCCATCCGCGGACTCCCCGCCGCCACCGTGACTCCCGGCCAGAAATGGCAAGCGAGCGCCGCCGCGAACGATCCGGATCAGGATGCGCTCATTTGGCACTGGTCGGTATTGCCGGAACTGCAGGGACATCAGAACAACGGTCGCAAGATTCCGGATCCCATCCCCGGCACCATTGCCGATCCCGCCACCGCATCACCCTCCGTCACGGCCCCGACAAAACCCGGCCTCTATCGCCTCTACGTCTGGGTGAAAGACGGAAAAGGCCACGCCGCCACCGCGAACGTGCCATTTGAGGTGAAATAGTTTGTTCCTATGGTTTTAGAGGCGTTTCGCCCCTACTTCTGAAATCCGCTTATCGGGACGGCCACCTAGGGCATTGCCCGGGTTAAGGAGTGATGGCAGCTTTGGAGAGTCAGAAACTTTCTCATACCCTACAAAAATAATGCGCCGCCTTCCTGGGGAGGAGAAGACGGCGCACCGGTCCTTGGGGGACCTTGGGGAGATACCGGGGGGCGGGGGGAAATCAGAAGTACCAGACCAGGTCGATGGTCAGGCGATTGTCCATGAGATTTTCCTCATTATCGGTCAATGGAATTTCATAAGCGACACCGAGCTGCACGTCGTCGGTCAACAGCGAGCGGAAACCCGCGGCCAGAGTGACGATGTCGGCGTTCTGATCGGCATTCGATGCGCCCCAGTTGAGCAGGTCGCCCCCTTCGAAAGCGATCAATCCGGGAACGGCACCGCCCAATTGCTCGTTGTAGCGTTTACCTCCATCACCTTCGTTCACCACGTGATACCAGTTCAATTCGATCAACGGGATGAAATACTGGCACAGTTCATAGCTGACGTGGGTGCTGACAAATGAAGTCAGGGCTTCCGCGTCATTGTCAAACGGCACGTGCAGACCGGCGGCACCGGCAAACTGCCATTCGCCCGCCATTTTCAGTGTGGACATGATGAGATTGATCGCGCCGTCACCGTTTCCTTGTGTGATCGAACCGCTGCCCGTGGGCACCTCGACCGTGGCCGTGCCACTCAGAGCGAAGCCGTTTTCCGGTTGCAGGATAAAGGCATACTTCACACCAGCAGCAAGGTTGGCGAAGCCGTCTTCTTCCGAGAGTGTCTCATCAGGATTGAAATTCACGTAGCCATCCTTGGTGGCCACGAGCGAGAAACGATCGTTCAGCGCATATTCCAGTTGCAGCGCATACAGTTGGAAATCACCACCCACGTCTGCCGAACCACCATTGGCAAGTGCCACGCGATCCGGCATTTGCTGATTCATGAAAATGGCATGCGCATTGGTGCGTGGCAGCGCCAGATCAAACAAGGTCGGATTGCTGATCGGACGGCGTGCCTCGGCAAAGGCATCGATCGCCTCGCAGCTGTTGTTCGTGATCACCGGAGCGGTGGTACCGGCAAAGAGAGAAGCCGTCATCGCGGCACCAAAGGTAAGGATTGCTGTGGTTGTTTTCATTTGATTGATTCGGTTGTTTGACCAAGACCTCGTCTCAGTTCGATGCGAGTGTAGGATCAGGTCTGTTGTCGAGCTACTCATGACCTGTTTTTGATTGCGCATATTTTGCTTCTTTGCGTTTTGCAAATGCCTTTCCCTGAGAGCGAACAGGCCCTAGGATTTGCCGCGAGATGATGAGCTTCACACTTGCTGAGCACGGATTTGAGATACATCGCGGCATTCTCTCGGAGACCCGGATCGCGCAGCTCCGCGAGGAAGCGAATGCGGTGGCGGCTTCCGCGGCTTCCGTCTGTGTGCGCCATTTGCGCAGCAGATCGCCCATGTTCCATGATCTCAGTCTATCGGATCTGGTCTATCAACTGATCCCCCGCGATCTGCGTCCCGTGCGCAGCATACTGTTTGACAAAACCGCCGATGAAAACTGGCCCGTCGCCTGGCATCAGGATTTGACCATCGCCGTATCCGAGCAGCGTCCTATTGCTGGTTACGGACCCTGGTCAACCAAGGACGGCATACCGCACGTGCAGCCGCCCATTTCCCTTCTTCAGAACATGGTAACGCTTCGGTTTCATCTGGATGACACCCCGGCTTCCAATGGGGCCTTGCATGTGATACCCGGCAGTCATCGGCATGGACGCATTTCCGCTGAGGACATCGGTCGCCAAACAAGTGTCGCCGAGGTTGTGTGTGAGTGCCACGCGGGTGATGTTTTGCTGATGTCACCGCTGCTCTTGCATTCATCTCGACGCTCGTTGGCGCCGAACCGACGCAGGATTCTTCACTTCGAATATGCCCGGGACACGGATCTGGATCCCCTTCTCCGTTGGGAAGAGTCGCTTGGCGAATGTTCGTGACTCTCACAATGACCGTGAGAGCCATGAATCAGATCGGCAGCGTGAAGCCGTCGCGATAACTGCCTTTCAACAAGGGATTCGCTTTGGCTGCGAGATCGCCGATGATGACCTCCTTCTCCGGATCAAAGGAAAGGGCCGCACCCATCGAAATCGGCGTTTTGGCGAGATCCACCTGGTTCGCATCGAGATGTGCGGCCATGCGCTCGGCGGCTTCTCCAAGAACCGCGTTTTTGTTAGAAGAGGCCCATGTCTTGAAATCTTCCTTGGTTCCCATCGCCAGAGAGATGGCTCCCAGGTGCGCCAAGGCTGATGAGCAATGCGCACTCGCCGCCCCCAGCCCGGGAGCGATGCGGTTTGCCTTGATGGCATCGATCCAATTCTGGTGATGCATGACGCCGCCTTTGAAATCCTTGAGCTTCTTGCCATCGTTATCATACACCACACAACTCGCGCCATGTCCGCCGGCGAGGTAGCCGCCGTCATACTCGATGACGTTGCCGATATCGACGCCTTTGTATTTGTCCATGCCGCCACCGTATTTCATTTCTGCTTTGGGCAAGCCCCGCACCTCAAACAAAATCGGCGCTTTGCCTTTGTGCTCCAGCCAGAGCAGCTGGGTGTTCGCGGTGTCGCCATCGTCTTCGTAGCCCACGCGTCCACCTAACGAAACAATGGTCTCGGGCAAATGCGGATCACCGATCGCCCAACGGCAGACATCGAGCTGGTGTGGCCCCTGATTGCCGAGGTCGCCATTGCCGTAGGGGCTTTGCCAGTGCCAATCGTAGTGAAATTTCTGGCGCATCAGCGGCGCCACCTCGCGTGGACCGAACCAGAGATCGCTGTGAATGGTGGCGGGAATTTCCAGTGGTGATTTTGCTTTGCCAATCGAGGGACGGGGTTTGTAGCAGAAGCCACGCGCCAATTTGAGTTTGCCGATGGGACCCTCGTTGAGCCAGGCAAAGGCCTCGTGCCAGGCGGTTTCCGAGCGACGCTGGAAGCCGTGCTGGATGATGACCTTGTATTTTTCCGCCCCCAGCGCGAGTTGGCGTCCCTCCCACACGTTGTGCGATACGGGTTTTTCCACATAGACATGCTTGCCGTTCGCCGCCGCCGTGAGAGAGATCAACACGTGCGTGTGATTCGGCGTCGCGATACTGACGGCGTCGATGTCCTTTGATTCACAGAGCTTGCGATAGTCGGTGAAGGTCGCGACGTTGACGCCCTTTTTCGCGAGCTGTTCTTTCGCGCGGGCGAGCACCGTCTCATCGCAATCACAGAGCGCCACCAAGCGGCAGCCTTTGGCTTTGAGCAGATCGCCGATGTGGCCCATGCCGCGACCGTTGAAGCCGATCACCGCCACACGGACATCTTCATTGGCACCCACAGCGCGGGCAAGTGGTGACAAAAGAGACCAGGCACCGGCGAATACCGATGTTTGGAGAAGTTGACGACGTTTCATGATTCTGAGTAGTTTTTGTTAGGGTTGGCTGAAGGATTTCCACCAGCCGGCGATTTTGCTTTCATCGACTTCGCCGCGGTGCAGCACCAAGCGATAGCGGAAGGTCATCGATTGCTGGTCTTTGAGCGTATGGTTGCCGAGGGTCTTGTCCTTTTTCCCCTCGAAGTCATGAATGCCAAACGGATTCGCCGCGAGCAGGCCGTAGTCGCGCGCGTGCCACCAGGTCTCATGGCGCAGGTTCTGCGGGTGATCCATCATCGTGATGACCGCAGGCTTGCCTTGATCGTCGGGACCGTGGAAGGTGACGTAGGCGGATTTTTTGCCCCAGCAGTCGGCATTTTTCCGTCCGTGACTGTCCGTGATGCCGCCTTTCGCCGTGGGACCTTTCAGGCGCAGGGTGCGATCCACTCGAAACGCGCAAAACCCTTCCTTGGTATCGCCAAACACCACATCGCCCGCCACGGCCTTGAGGGTGGAGGTGAGATCGATCACGCGCGTCGATTCATCGAGATCCTCGATGGCATACTGGCGCGATTCCTCCAGAATGGTTTTTTTATCCCCCTGCCAGGCGAGCTTTACCGAAAAAGATGCCTTGTTTCCCTCCGCTTTCACAGGACCGGTGGATTGATGCACGATGCGCGCATCCTTATTCCCCGTCCACGCCCAGAAGTCATAGCCATTGACCGCGCCATGCGAGAGCCAGAACGAACGGTGATGCGGGTGATCGGTCTCTTCCCCTTTCGCGTCATCCTCCATCGGCCAGTGACGGCTGAGATTCGTGCCGCCGGGGGCGGATATCGGATAGAGATACGGCACCTTCGAGTCCGTGCGATACTGCGTCACCAACCCGCCTTTGCTGCGGATGGTCACCGAGCTGTCATCGGACTGGATCGCGAACTGCGCCGAAGCAACAGCGAGGGTACAGCTGAAAAAAAGAATCGTGCGCATGGGTTGGGCGATGTGGATTTTACGATAGTCAGAGAAACGGCTGATGCCAGTTCAATGATTGTCATGCTTGTAGTGCTCGCCCAGCGAGTCGCGACCGAAATCATCCTTGTGATCGCGCCACACCGTGTGAATGTGGTTGGCGTTGTTCTGGCTGTTCGCCGCTTCGATGAGAACTTCGGGCGTTTGCACGCGGAAGTAGTAGGCCTTGCCGACTTCCAGCGAACCGGCCCATCCGAAGCGGATGTCCTTGGCCGCCACGGCTTGGATCGCTTTGATTTCCTTATCGGCGATTTCCGCGCGATGGCGTTTCGCAAATTCCGCGATCAGCGATTGCAACAGCTTCTGTTGCTCCTCGGTGAAGCCCTCCGCTGTGACGCCGACCGGTGACAACTGCTCCGCCACGCGCTTTTCGCCCGTGAGGATATCGCCGGGTGCCTTGTCGGTGTAAAGAACGGCTTTGCCGGCTTGTTGCAGGGAAACGGCCAGCGCGCGTGCCAGATCCTCCTCTTTGCCCAGTATGTGGGTCCCCTTCAGTCTGCCCTCGCCCACCTTGGCCGGGCTGGCTCCCATGAAGGTTGGAGTGGCGATGACATGGGCGCCATCGATGATGGTAACGTTTACCGCCAGGTGGTGGCCTTCGTAGCGATAGCCCCATGTGGCTTTGTCGGCGGGCTTGCCGAAGATGGAAGTGAAATACGCCTTGTGATTTCTCCGCACCGGATTGTTCTCCATCTCACCTAACAATTTTTCGAGATCCTCGATGGTGTTCGCCTTGAGCATCCCCTGCTCGCTGAGAACCGTGGCGAGGAGTTTTTTCGCCAGCGTCTGCTGCGCGGCATCGAGCATTTCCAGGGGAACCCCTTTGCGCGCCTGTGGCGTGAATTTCCAATTCTCGCGCTCCTGATCGGCGAATGCGAATTCCGCCTTGCCTTTCAATTCCGGAGACAAGCTGCCAAGAAACGCCTGCGCCGCAGTGGTGATCTCGGCAATGGCTTTCTGTTGCGACTCATCGGCGCTCACCAGCGAGCCGACACAGCAAAGGGATAAAAGGAGTTTTTTCATCATCCGATCCTTACGCGGGAACTTGTGTCATCCTTTCGACTCTTCGAGAAAATCGACGATTTGATGCGAGATCTCATCCATGCTTCCCTCCGCGGAGATGACACGGGCAAAGGGCTCATCGCGCAAGCTGAGAAAAATCTCGCGACAGCGTTGCAGGGAATCGCGGCGCTCGAAATGATTCGCCGTATCGCCGCGGTGGCCGATGCGTTGCAGGGCCGTATCGATCTCCACATCGAGAATGAACAACCAATCCGGCACAGGTGCGAACTCTTCATTGCGACGACGAATTTCCTGCGGATCAAAGCCTCGAGCACCTTGGTAGGCCATCGTCGAAAAATAATAGCGGTCCAGAATGACCACCTTCCCCTCCGCGAGCGCGGGCTTGATCAATTGCTCGACGTGCTCGCGGCGGTCGCGCAGAAAATACTCCAACTCCTCCTCCGGTTCCAGTCGCCCCGTCGATGCCGAATCGCGCAATTTTTTCCCCCACGGTCCATCGGTCGGCTCACGACTGAGCACCACCTCTCGTCCCAGGGAGGAAAAATAACTGGCGAGACGTTTCGCATGGCTCGATTTCCCCGTGCCATCGATTCCCTCGAGCACAATGAACAAACCCTGCGATTCCGATTCCGTAGCCATGATAAAATAGAAAAAAGCGTGCCCGGCAGGATTCGAACCTGCGACAATCCGCTTAGAAGGCGGGAGCTCTATCCAACTGAGCTACGGGCACGTGCGGACGCATGATGCTGAGAAAAAAACAGAAATTCAAGCGGGGAATGAAACGTAGTGAAAATTCCATCCATTGGATACAGAAACACCGCCTCGGCACGGGGGAGCAGAGCCATACTGCAAAAACGTGCGACTTCAGCCAATGACCAAGCCCATGACAATCCCAATGATGCCAGCTCTTCTGAGATGGTGCGCAGGCTGCTTGCTATTCCCTTTCGACACCCTTCTCGCGCAACATCCGGCATTTTCCCCAGAATTGCCGGGCATCGTAATCGCCTACAGCCCGGCCCCATCAGGCCGTTATTTGGGGTCCCCCATGATGATGCGTTGCGCCGATGGCAGCCTGCTTTCCAGTCATGACTGGTTCGGACCGAAATCGAGTGAAGGCAAAATCGGCCAGACCTTTTTCGTGCGCTCTCGTGATGAAGGCAAAACCTGGCTCATGGAGGGGGAAATGCGGAACCTCACCCGCCCGCAAGCCGACGATGAGGGCGTGTATTGGCAAGCCCTGTTCCGGGATGATGGGAAGCTCTTCAGCATGGGAGCCGCCAGCATCAGCGGCCCCTTGGTGATTCGTCGCTCCGATGATCACGGCAAGTCCTGGACGATGGTCGATGAGAAACAAGGTCGGTTGCTCGCGCCGGAGCATGGCAAGACCTGGGCATGCGGTCCCCTGGTATCGCAAGACACCCGCGGATTCTGGGCGGTATTGGAAAACCAACAATCGAACCGCTGGGCGGACAATCAAATCAAGGTCATCCACGCCAAACCGAATGCCGATCTTTTGAAAGCCGACTCTTGGCAATCCTCCAACATACTCACGGCAGATCCGTCATGGTTGCAGGGCACGTTCCGGGGTTGGCTGGAAGCTTCCCCGCTGCTTACCCGCGAGGGCAAATTGCTAGCCACACTCCGTGTCGATCACCGCCATCCCAACGGCGCTGGCATCGGTGGCAAAGCCGCGTTGATTCACGTGGAACCATCCACCAGTGCGCATCCCTGGATCCACTTCACTCCCGAACCATATGATTCCAAAAAAAATCATGCTTCGGGCTTCATCGACTTTCCCGGAGGAGGTGTGCGTTTCATCATTCGCTATGATCGCGCCAGCGACCGTTATTGGTCGGTCTGCAACTACATTCCCCGCCGGTTCCGCAACGAACGCTACAACGCCGAGCGTTTTCGCGGAGTGGTGGCGCTGGTGTCATCCGCGAACATGACCGATTGGTCGATCGAACGAGTCATCATGCACGACCCCCGCCTCTATGCCGAAGATCCCGCAACGGTCCGATCCGCATTTGAGGGACCGATTTCCGGCAAATACTTCCACACGGCCTTCGGGCTGCAGTATCCGTGGTTTCTGATCGAAGGCGAAGACATACTGGTAGCGGTGCGCGCCGCGTGGCATAGTCCGGATGGACCGCCTCACGCGGGACATGATGCGAACTATCATGTATTCGCCCGGGTTCCGCAATTCCGTCGCCGATCGAGTCCGGAAGATTTCCGCTGTGAGCCCCTTGTCAAGGGAGAGAACGGCGCAAGGGAAATCCGCTTTCTCGCCCGACCCGCCCGCCTCTATCAATGGCAAAGTTCGCAAGATGGAAAGAACTGGCATGATGTCGGTGAAGCCGTGGAAGCTGTGGGTGGAGCCACCGTGAGGAAAATACGCGAAACTCCGGGAATGGCGCAACAGCACCGTATCGTCGAGCGAGGAGAATCATGGACCGAAGGCGCGGTTCCTCCGGCCCCATGATCATCGTATGGCGTGCGCTTGCAGTTTTCAGAGACTCGGAAGAACCGGTGGCGCGGGTCTTTTCTGAGGAGCGAAGACTTCTTTCCACGAGGTTTTGGCCGTGACTTTCATCAACAAGCCGAGGGTGATCACCGAGCCGATCGCGATGGTGAGGCCGGTCATGCCGTCGAAGAAAAACGAGACGCTGAACAGTACCATGTAGCCGACCTGGGCGGGCAATGCGATGCGCAGCAGGCGTGGTCCGCCCACGGCGCGCAAGTAGCCGCAGACCAGTGCCACGGAAACCACCGCCGAAATGGCGAAAGCAACATACAACGGAATCACATCCGTGAGATAGGCGAACAACAGTTGGAAGGCGAAAAATCCGGCGGACACAAAACAGATGTGCATCGGGTGCAGGGTCACGCCGCGAAGCGAACCGAGCAGCAACAGCACCGTGACGAAAAACAGCAGCGACACGGGGGCGAAAAACGAGATGCGTGAGGCCACGGGCGCGGGGTTCAGCAGCTTGGGCATTTCCATGCCGATGTTCGGTGCGGACAGGACATCGGGCTGATAGGCCCAGATGAACTCGCAGGCGATTTCATCGCGCTTCGTCGCCGAGCCACAGCCATTCGGGAAGCTGTATTCCGGGAAGTTGGTTTTCATGAAGAGCTCGAAGTCCTGCACGCGTTCGGGGTGCGGAAATTGATAGAGCCAGGCATCCGTGCCATTCGTTTGATAGACGACCTTCAATTCCACCGCGGTGGATGCGGCGACCTCCACGGCCAATTCCAACGAACCGTCCTGCGCGCGGCGGACATCCGCGTTTTTCCCATCGAGCGTGATCTGCACCCCGCGCAGGCCCTGCGTGGCGGGCAAGGGAAACTGCACGAACAAGGTCTGGGGGATGCGGGTGGGATTGCGGAAGGAATAGACGCCCTCGAAATCCACATCGTAGGTACGATGCCGCATCAGGCCGCGTTTTTTCGGCGCGTAGTCGATCACCGCCTTGACCCTGCTTTTTTCGGACTGGATCAGCGCCCTGCCGTTCGGCACATTCGGCGAGCGGTAGAACGCATGCGGATGCTGTTGTTCCAATTGCGGCCCCCACACTTGCAGGACCTCCCGGCGCATATCGGAGCCGGACACATGGCTGCGCGACTGGATGGCGGAGCCGAGGATGAACCAGGCCATGGTGGTGATCACCAGGATGCCGGCGGTAGTGAATAAATGCTGTAGTTTCATATGAGTGGAGGAATGGGATTAGCGGTTGAGTTTATTGCTGCGATTGTAGAAAAGCTCCGCCTGCGGGGTTTCATCACGGCAGAGGTTTTTCTCTAACAGAATGAGATGCGCACCGGCGGTGCTGGTGGCGGGGCGTGTGAGGTTCCCGGCGACTTCCGCCGCGTATTCGGCAGGGAGTGTGAGCTGCCATTGCAGGCTGTTGATGAAGTAACTCGTGCCCGGCAATCGCATGCTGAGCTGTCCTTCCAGTGGGGCGAATTTTTCCACTCTCTCGGTATAGGAAAGGATGACCTTCGTGCTGCCCATCGTCTGCTGATGCTGTGGCAGGGAGATTTCCCACAAACCGGGTGCGGCGATCACAGGGGAAATTTCCTGATCGTTCGCCGAGCACGAGAGCAGCACAGCCTTCTCCGGCAAACGCAGCGGCAGGCGCGCGCCATTGCGATACTGGATTTCGAGCTGCCCGGTGGTGAGGGAGGCGCCGTCGAGCTCCAGGCGCGTTTCCCAGCGGGCCTTGGTCATCAGCGCATCGGCGGTGCTGGCCACGGGCATGATGTTTTGATTGATCGATATCACGCCTGCCGGCGCATCCATCACATAATACGCCCTGCCCTGCATGCGTGTTTGCAGGGTGCGGGAGAGGGTTTGCGGAGCGAAGGGACCGGTGAGGCCTTCGGCGGAAAATTTCCGCTGCGCCTGATCGGCCAGATAGAACTGGGCGAGATCCGGTTTTTCCGCCTGACCGCGCGGCGCTTGGAATTGCCAGGTGCCTTGCAGATTGCTGACTCGTTTCTGGCCCTGGATGACGACGGCGCGATTGAGCTGGCGCTCGCCCTTCCAGCGTAGTGTCAGTAGCTGCGATCCATCGGCGAGACGTTGCAGGCTTTGCTGATCGAGATGATCGCTCTGGGCTTCGATGTGGCTGAGCCCGGCCGGGAAAATGAGTTGCGCCTGGCGCGTATCTCCGCCCGTGGTTTCGGCTTGTGAAAAGCTGGTCATCGCCACCAGTCCATCTTCTTCCACCACCGCCACCTCATGCCGCCATGTCCACTCGGAGGGCGGCAGCGTCTCTTGGGTGACCGGTGCCACCTCCTGCCACGAGATGCGGGCCCCACGGGCGGGAATGCCCAGCGTGGCTTCGCCATTCAGCACCTGCACGGCATCGTTGATTGTGCATTCGAGCGCCGCGCCCTGCTTGAGCCCCGTGAAGGAAATCGTGGCACTCACGCAGGGCAGACACGCCAGCAAGTTCGGTTGTGGAGTGATCAGGCGGAAGCTGAGTTCCTGTTTGCCGCGCTGGGAGGAAACACACTGCAGCATGTCGTCTTTCACCAGGATCGCCACATCGACGGGCTGCAAGTCCGCCAGTGACACATCGCCCGCGAGGATGGGTGTGGTGGCCCACTCTTCGGAGAAATGCTGCACACGCATCTTCGCGGTGATCGTCGGCGGTGTTGTTGCGAGATCGACCACATAGTGCGCGGATTGCAATACCGTGGGCAAAGGAGCCCGGGCGGGAGGATGTTCCTTTTCCCGATCGAGCGCCCGGAGAGTTTCA
Organism: Verrucomicrobiia bacterium; assembly: GCA_947462875.1. Classification (GTDB taxonomy): domain Bacteria; phylum Verrucomicrobiota; class Verrucomicrobiia; order Verrucomicrobiales; family Akkermansiaceae; genus UBA956. The sequence continues at coordinate 319,747 of CANHQJ010000001.1, read as the reverse complement.
TACGGCAAGGTAACCGTGCCTTGCACGGCAGGCGATGGTTCTTGCGCTGAAAGAGCAGAAAGCGCGCTGAGGCAGCCGCACCAGAAGCAGAGGTTGGTTTTCATAACAGCGCGATGGTGGCAGACCTCTGTGAAGTCCGTCCGAAGCCATTGTGAAAAGTGCGTGAAGTTGCGAAAAAATGCCCCCTTGACCCGCGGGGAATGTTGTTTTAGAGATGCGTAGCAATTTTTTCGCCATGGATCGCACCATTTTTTCTCTCATTCTCTGCTTTCTGCTGAGTTCCTGCTTTCAAAATCAGCCTTCCAATCCGCGTGGCAACTACCTCGCCGGGCTCGGTCCATTGCAGTATTCCTCGCACGGCAACGGTCCGGCTCCGGCGATTCCCGATGATGTTTCCTACTGGGATGGCGATGGGATCACCGGCACTCCTCTCATCAAAATCAACCGCGCGCAGCAGAAGGCGTTTTTCTACAAAGGCGACAAGCTCGTCGGTGTATCGCGCATTTCCACAGGCAAGGAGGGCACGAACACGCCACCGGGGAAATACAAGGTCACGGAAAAAGACAAGGACCACTTCTCTAGCGCCTATGGCGTTTTCAAGGACAAGGCCACGGGAGCCATGGTCAATGACAACGTGGACATCCGCGTCGATAAAATCCCGCCCGGCTGCGTCTATTATCCCGCGCCGATGAAAAATTTCCTGCGCTTCAATGGCGGCATCGGCATGCACACAGGCTATCTTCCGGGATACGCCGCCTCGCACGGCTGCATCCGCATGCCGGATAAAATCGCCGAGAAGTTTTTCGAAAACGCCCAACTCGGCACGCCTGTGATTGTGGAATGATGATCGCCGACCCGACAGCCACGGAGGAAGTTACGCCGCAGCGTCTCGCTGAGCTGTTAGAGACGGACGCGGATTTTCTTCTGGTCGATTGTCGCGAGCTCGATGAATGGCATTTCAACCGCATCGAGGGCGCGCGTCACGTGCCTCTATCCGCATTCCCCGAAGCGGCCCGCGCCCTGCTGAACGATCCGAACAAGGCGTTGGTGATCTACTGCCATCACGGCATCCGCTCGCTGCATGCCACCCGCTGGCTGAGGCATCAGGGCTGTGCGCCTGTGTTCTCGATGCAAGGCGGCATCGCCCGCTGGTCGGCGGAAATCGATGCCTCGGTGCCGATCTACTGAATGTGATCAAACGTTGTTAAACCCCTCACTCTCGCGACGCCATGCCGATGAAGTCAAAAAGAAAACACTCACAAGACAATCACCTTCGTGAGCAATTCATCGCCCAAGTGGAGTCGTGCCAGCCGTTTTTCACCCTGCTGGCGCAGTTGCCCGACGTCCACTTTTTCATGAAAGACCGTGAAGGCCGTTTCATGGCGGCAGGTCCGGGAATTTTGCGGCGCTTGAACATGACGGAAGAATCCGAAATCATCGGCAAGAGCGACAAGGACATTCATCCGCCGCGCACGGTGGAGGAGCTGCGCAGGGATGACTTGCAAGTGATGACATCGGGCCAACCGCTGATCAATAAGATCGAAAGTTTGTATTCTCCGGATCCCGGGAACAATTTGTTCATCACCACAAAAGTTCCCATTTACAATCGCGACCATGAGGTGATCGGACTCATCGGCACGACACGACCCTATCAAAATACGGAAAACCCCACCAGCGAGATCAAACGCATCAGTCGGTCCCTCGCCCACATCCAGCAACATCACCGCGAGGCCATCACGCCCGACGATCTCGCGGCACTGGAGAAGATTTCCGTGCGGCAGCTCAACCGGCTCTATCAGAAAGTTTTCGGCACGCCCGTGGGGCATTTCATCATGCGAACACGCATCCAGTCGGCCAGCAACGCGCTGCTCACCACCAATCTGAGCGTGGCCGCCATCGCCGAACACCACGGCTTCAGCGATCAGAGCTCTTTCACCCGGCAATTCCGCCATCACACCGGGGAAACGCCGCTGAAATACCGCGCCCGGCGCAAGTAGTTTCGCTTGACTTACGGGCTGATTCCACGAGGGTATTCCACGTGAAACGCAAGATGATGATGTCGCTTTTGTCCACGGGCATTTTCTGCTCACCGGCGGCTGCCAAAAACGGCGAACCGACGCGGGTGGTGATGGTGCACGGGATTTTCCAGCGTGGTCATAGTTTTGTGCCGATGAAAAAAAAGTTCGAGCAACTCGGCTACGAGTGTCTTGTTCCCAAGTTGAAACCCTGCGACGCACGCTCGGGTCTCGAAACCCTCGCCGCGCAGTTGCAGCGGGAAATTGAACAGAAATGGGGCAAGGACGCGGACTTCCACATCGTCGCCCACAGCATGGGCGGGCTGGTGTCGCGTTATTACCTGCAAGAGCTCGGCGGTCATGAGCATTGCCAAACACTGGTCACTCTCGCGACGCCGCACCATGGCACCAGGACGGCCTATTTTTATCCGGGCAAGGGCGCGTGGCAGATGAGACCGAACAGCGAATTCCTGCAATCGCTCCAGGCCAGCTCGCATCGCCTGAAACATCTGCGACTCATCTCCTATCGCACACCGCTCGATCTGGTCATCCTGCCCTCGACGAGCTCGCACTGGGATCTGGCGGAAAATCATCGCGTCTGGGCCCCGGCCCATCCTTTGGTCATGCACGCACCTCGCGTGCAACGCGAGATCATCAGCGTGGTCCGGTCCGAGGAGGCAGATACATCACGGCGCTGACCACTTCTCGTGGAACGCCAGTTGCGCGTCGCGATCCGGAATTTCCTCCGAGTGGAAACGCAGGAGAAGTTCGATGGGAAATCCCGACCTGATGCTCTCGATGCCTACGATATTTCCGAGCACCCGATAGCGCGCGCGCCAGGCGCCGCAGCCGATTTCATACAAGCCATCGCCCTTGCTGCGGATGCGGCGTGTGCGGTGCGGCATGGGATCACGCTGCAAGATCTCCTCCATGCGCTCCACAAAATCGATCCCCCACTCCGCGCGCAACCACTGCAACTGGGATTGCGCCAACGTCGTGTATTCCATCTGATAGCTCGGCTCCTGTCGCATCCACGCATCGACTTCTTCCAGCCATCCCGACGACTCCTCCGGAAACGCATCATAAGCGGGGATGTAGGGCTTGATGTCGAACACCGGTGTGCCGTCCACCAGATCACAGGGCCCCAGGTGCAGATGAAAGCCGTCGATGCCTAACAGTTTCACCGGCGTCATGCCCAACGCGTTGGGGCGATGCGGCGAGCGCGTGGCAAAAACACCGCGCCGCTGCGCAGGACCGCGCGGCGGCAGGACCAGCGAGCGCCAGGTATCATTGCGATGGAACCACCACACCAACCAGATCCGCGAGAACCCGGCCAAATCCTGCAAGCCATGGCGCAGTTGTTCTTGCGGCAACAACTCCAACACACTCCGCTCCTCGGCGGATTCGTCCGGCTGATGCAGCGCGGCAAATTTCACCGATTTCCCCGTGCGCACATAGCCGATGGGGCGAATGACCAGTTCCTGCGGTGTGGCATCGTCTGTCATGGCACCTTTCCTTCGGCCGCTTCCGCATGCGCTCTCGCGACTTCCTCGCCGATCACCCGAATGCCCTCGGCCACCACATCGCCGGACATGGTGAAGGTCATGCGCAGGCACTGCTGGCGGTGCGGCCATTCCACCGCATCGTCCAGCCCGAAAAAGAAATAATGCCCCGAGATGATGAGCACCCCCCGTTTCTTGAGACGCTGGTAGAGTTCCTTCGACGTGATGGGCAGATCCGGAAACCACAGCCACAGGAAAAGCGCGCCCTCGCTACGATGAACGTAGTAGCGAAAACGGTCGCCGAAGGTATCCTGCACGCATTTCCGGGCGAAGCGGGATTTTTCGATGTAAAACGGACGCACCACTTCGTTCGAGAGCTTGAGGATTTCGCCCGATTCCAGCATGGGCCGAACCATCGCCTGCCCTACGTTCGGATTCGCGAGTCCGACAATCGCCGACATGTTGGCAATGGCCGCCGCGACCTGCGGATGCGCGATGACGATTCCCGTGCGCGTGCCCGGCAGTCCGATTTTCGATAGACTCAATGTCAGAATCATGTGCTCATGCCAGACCGGCGTGGCCTCGGTGAAAATGATGTTCGGAAACGGCGCGCCGTAGGCGTTGTCGATGATCAGGGGAATGTTGTGCGCTTTCGCCAGATCGGCGAGGCGGGCGATTTCCTCATCGGTCAGCACGTTTCCCGTGGGATTCGTGGGGCGCGAAACGCAGATCGCCGCGATGTCGTCGCCGATTTCGAGGGTATCGAAATCGACCCGATACTTGAACTCATGTTCGCCAGTGAATTCGATTCGGGGCAAGTGGGCGCGGAACAAATCATCGCGCACCGACTGATTGGCATAGCCGATGTATTCCGGCACCAGCGGCAGCAGGATTTTTTTGTGAGTGCCGTCCGGCATTTCACCGCCGAGCAGGTGGAACAAGAAGAAAAAGGCCGTTTGACCTCCCGCCGTGATGGCGATGTGTTCCGGGCCGACATCCCAGCCGCATTCGCGGCGCAACATCGCGGCGAGCGCGGCGATGAACGCGGGATTGCCGCGCGGCGGATCGTAGTTGCCCACGGCTTTGTCGAACTCCTCGCGGTTTTCTAACATTTCCTGGAACCGGCTGGCCCAGCGCTCGTCCATGGCGGGAATGTGCGCCGGTTGACCGCCGCCGAGCATTTTCACCTCCGCGCCGCCCTGCGCCAGAGCGTGGCCGAGATCGTCCATCAGTTCCGAAATGCCGCTGGGACCGGCGAGCCGTTGGCCCATGAGAGAAAATTCAAACATAAAAAGAGGTACGCAGGGTTGACCCACCGTGAGAATGCAGTAGGATGACGCCCCCCCGTTGAACAACCAAAAACAATCTATGTCAATCAAAGTAGGAGATAAAGCGCCGGATTTCACCCTCGTCACCAAGACCGCCGAAGGACCCAAACTGTTCACCCTTTCCGAGCACATCGGTTCATCGAACCTGTTGCTGCTGTTCGTGCCCATGGCCTTCACCGGCGTCTGCACCACGGAGTTTTGCGATATTTCGAACGGCATTGCCGAATACGAAGCACTGGATGCGAAGGTCATCGGCATCAGCGGTGACAATCCCTTTGCCCAAGCCGCCTGGGCGGAAAAAGAGGGTATCACCCTGCCCTTGCTCAGCGATTACGAACACGCCGTCGCCAAGGCCTACGGCGTTGCCTATGAGCAATTCCTGCCCGAAGCCAATCTGATCATGGGCGGCGTGCCAAAGCGTTCGGCCTTCGTGATCGATAAAACCGGCACCGTGCGCTACGCGGAAGTGCAAGAACACCCGAAAGACCTGCCCGACTTCACGGCCATCAAGGCAGTGCTGAAGGATCTGTAATCGCGGCTATCTAACAAAAAACCGACTCTCCCGCGAGAGTCGGTTTTTTTTATGATTGGTTGTTCACTCCGACGGCGTAGTTTTGGCACCTCCCTCGGCGGGACTCGCCTGCGGATTGGCGAGTTGCTGGAATTCCTCGATCCAGGTCGGCGCGTTCGGATTGGTGAGATTGTCATTGATGTGGCTCAACATGCGCAACGCTGCCGCGCGCTGGTCGCCGCACTGGAAGAGATCCACTTGCTTGCGCCATTGCAGTTGCGGCAACGCCTCCTCGCGGAAGGTTGCCATTTCGGGACTGACGGTCTCGCGGCGTGTCAGTCCGTTGGGTTCGTCATTGTTGCCGGAAAACTCCTCGACCCGCGCCGCTTCCATCTGGATGCGTGAATCCCATGCCGCGCTCAGTGCGGGAAGGGAATCCGGCTTGCGCAACGGCGGCATGATGACCTGATCGAAAATCGCACCAACTTGCATGGGCGAGCTGGGCCAGTTTTTGAGTTTTGACTCGCTGATGTTGTAGGTTCGCGCAAAAACGCTATCAAATACCGAGCGAGAGAGAAGCTCCCGTTGTCCCGCAAGGCTTTTGGCATTCGCGAAAATCGCCCGCAAAGCATCCTGCGCCTCGGGAGCGAGTTTTGCCACCTCCGCCGGGCGTGCCGCGGCCCGCATCGAGAGCGCCAGCCAGTTGAGTTGAAAACGCAGGGCCTGACGGAAGGCCGGATTTTTCAAGCGCCCTTCGTTGTCGCGTTTCCAGTCGCGGAAGTCCTGGCCTCTTTTCTGCTGTTCGATGAAGTCCGCTTGCTCCACACATTTGAGATACAGGGCCATCGCCGCGTCTTCATTTTGCAGCGCCGCGCGAAAGTCCTCGACCGCCGAGGCGAAGCGCTTTTCCTGATGAGCCTGCGCCCCCTCCTGGATCGCCTTGAGCCGTTCGCGCAATTCCTCCCGATCGGCTTGCGTCAAAGGATCCGCCAGCAAGGGACCGGCACAGGCGCAAAGGGATAAGAAAAGGTAGGACGTTTTCATCAAAGTTTCCCGCATCCTGCAAAAATCCCCCGACAAAGCAAGCGTGGAAATCAATCTTGCCCTCCCTCCTTGCTTGGGCTAGGTTTTTCCCCGAAGATGACCATCGTTGAGAAACAACAACACCTGCTGGAGGAGCTATCATTTTTTCACGACTGGCAGGATCGCTATGAGTATGTCATCGCTCTGGGGCGCAAACTCGCTCCCCTGCCCGATTCGGCACGTGATGCGGAGCATCTGATCAAAGGCTGCCAGTCACAGGTCTGGCTCGATGCCGCTTGCGCCGAGGGAAAAGTCGAGTTCTTCGCGGATTCCGATTCCCTCATCACCAAGGGCATGATCGCCCTGTTCATCGAGGTGCTGAATCACCAAAGCCCCGACGACATCCTTACGGCTGACATGTCTTTCATCGAAAAAACAGGTCTCAAGGAGCACCTCGCCCCCACCCGTGCCAATGCCCTGTCGCTGATGGCCACGCAGATGAAACAACGCGCGCTGCAATTTTCCAGCCAAGACACCAACTGACCATGACCGACTCCTTATTCCTCGCCTCCTACCTCGATTTCTCCTGGTTCCAGCAACCCGAAGCCTGGGGGGCCCTGTTGACCTTGTCCTTGCTCGAAATCGTGCTCGGCATCGATAACATCATTTTCATCTCCATTCTCGTCGATCGCCTGCCGGAAAAGGATCGCAAGTTCGGTCGCTACTTCGGCCTCTGCTTGGCCATGGTGGCCCGACTCATCCTGCTCGCCTCGATCACCTGGATCATGAGCCTGAAGAATGATGTGTTCTCCATCCCGATCCACCCCGCGCTGGTGGAAATTCTCCAGGGTAACAAACATGAGGACCCCGCGCATGCCTTGGTCAATGCCGCAGGACTCATGGGAGTCTCGGTCAAGGACATCATTCTGATCGTCGGCGGCTTGTTCCTGATTTGGAAGTCCACCAAGGAAATCCACCACAAGGTCGAAAGCGTGAGCGAGACCGCGAACGAAGTGCGCAAGGTCACCACTTCTCTGGCCTCGGTCTTGCTCCAGGTGATGATCATCGATATCGTTTTCTCGCTGGATTCGGTGATCACCGCCGTCGGCATGGTGAACGATCCCACCCGCATCTCGCTGATGATGTGTGCGGTCATCATTTCCATCGCGGTGATGTTGCTGGCATCGGGCACCATCAGTTCGTTTGTGTCACGTCATCCCTCGGTGAAAATTCTCGCACTGGCGTTTCTCATTCTCATCGGCACCACCCTCCTCGCGGAAGGCGTGGGCTTCCACGTGCCGAAAGGCTACATCTACTTTGCGATGGCCTTCTCCTTCGCGGTCGAGTTGATCAATCTGCGCATCCGCAAGGCGGCGCCCAATCCCTCCATCTGACATGTATCTCTGGCTCTGTCCCCTGCTGGCTTTTTTCTGCGGATCGATTCCCTTCGGCTGGATTTTCGGCAAGTGCAAAGGCATTGATATCCGTCAACATGGCTCGGGCAACATCGGTGCCACCAATGTCTGGCGGGTGCTGGGCAAAAGTTGCGGCATCCCGTGTTTTCTGTTGGATGTGCTGAAGGGATTGGTTTCCACCGTGCTGGGTCTGTCCTTGATTCATTTCACCGGCATGAAAAATCCGCTGAGCCTCGCAGTGCTGGCCCCTCATGCGGAAAATCATCCCATGCTTACGGCGCAAATCTTCCAGGTGCTCACCGGTCTCTGCGCCATCCTTGGTCACAACTATTCGCCCTGGGTCGGATTCAAGGGCGGTAAGGGTATCGCGACTTCCGCAGGTGTCCTGATCGCACTCATGCCGGCAGCCGTTGTGATTCTCGTGCTGGTCTGGAGCATCGTGTTTGCCATCAGCCGTTACGTCTCGCTGGCCAGCATCATCGCGGCAGCTGTGCTTCCCCTGCTTACTGTCTGGGGTTCCTACTATCATGGTAAGTTCGCCGACGGCACCTGGAACAAGCCGCTGCTGGCGTTTTCCATTCTCATCGGATTTCTCGCCATCTACAAACACCGCAGCAACATCCAGCGCCTGCGCAATGGCACGGAAAACCGCTTTTCAAAAAAATCCTGAGTCGCCTCTTCTATGTCCACCTCTTCCTTTTCCTCCATCGCCATCATCGGCAGCGGTTCGTTTGGCACGGCACTCGCATTTTTGTTAGGAGATCGTTGTGATCGCCTCACCCTCATAGGCCGCGATGCTCACGTGGCAGAACAAATCAATGCGAATCACCGCAATCCGCGTTACCTCAGCGAGGCGCATTTGAGCGAAAAGGTCAGTGCTTCGACTTCACTGGGTGATGCCGCGTCACATGATCTGATCATCTTCTCCGTTCCCACCTCCGCCACACGAACGACAGCCGTGGAGTTGGCCGCCTTTTCTCCGCGGTCGGCACTGGTATCGAGCGCCAAGGGAATTGAGCGCAATACGGGCGACCGCATGAGCCAGATCCTGCGCGAGATTTTTCCGGACAATCCGCTGGCGGTCATCTCCGGGCCGAATCACGCGGAGGAAATCGCCTCGCGCCTCGCCACCTGCGCGGTGATCGGATCGCACAACCCCGAACTCGCCTCCGGCCTGCAAAAGCTCTTCACTCTTCCTCATTTCCGCACCTATACCAGCACGGACATCGCCGGGATCGAACTGGGCGGAGCGATCAAAAACATCTACGCCATCGCCGCAGGAATCGCGGCGGGGCTGGGTCTGGGCGACAATGCCATCGCGGCCCTGGTGACCCGTGCGCTCAGTGAAATGACCCGGCTCGGCATCGCGCTGGGAGGCCAGCGCGAGACCTTTACCGGACTCTCCGGCATCGGCGATCTGATCGCCACGTGTTTTTCCCATCACTCGCGCAATCACCGCGTCGGCCTCGCCCTCGGTCAGGGAAAGGCGCTCGATGAAGCCGTGGCCAGTATCGGCATGATCGCGGAGGGCGTGCCTAACACCTTGTCCATTTACGAGGCCGCGCGTCTCGCAACGGTCAACACGCCCATCATCGATGCCGTGCACAGCATTCTCTATCAGAATCGCCCCGCGGCTCTCGCCCTGCGCGATCTTCTCTCCCGCGATCCGCGCCCGGAGAATGATTGACAATCCACCAGCACTCGCTACCATACCCTCATGTCAGAAAAACCAATTCCCAGCGGCACCAAGTCCATGGCCCTTGAAGTCGAAGCCGGCACCCATTGGTGGTGCTCTTGCGGCCGCAGTTCGAATCAACCGTTTTGCGACGGATCGCACAAAGGCACCGGCCTGCAGGCCTTCAAGTTCGAGGTCCCGGAGAAAAAAACACTGTATTTCTGCCTGTGCAAAGCCACGAAAAACCCACCGTTTTGCGATGGGAGCCATAAGTCGCTGGTGACAGAAGACTGAGTTATATCGTCGCAGTCTGGAATTTTGTCAGCGTGCTTCTCGTGAGACCGGGACCATCACCTTTCTTATGTTTTGGTTTTTCAAGCTGCTGATCCTGCTGTTCATCTTTGTGTGGATCGGTGCGGGCGTCTTCGTTTTTTTGAAATACGGCATCAACCTGTCCACATCAAAAAATGAAACGTGTGAAACCTCGGGCTCCCAAACGCTGAATTTCACCCAGATGTTTCTGATCTGGTTCGGGTTTTTGTCGCTGGCGGTGCATTTTTTGTTCATGTGACAAACCCGGTCCACGGCTGGTAAAGTTGACAGGATTTGCCATCGCCAATGTCAGGAAAATCCGCTGTATTTGTCCCGCAAGCCATCGCATGAATCCTACCTCTGACCTCACCATTATCAAAGTCGGCACCGGCGTCCTGACGCGTGTCGAAGACGGCACTCTCGACGGCGCGGCGGTCGTGCGCCTGGTCACGGCGCTTTCCAGCCTCATGGATGCCGGGCACCGCTGCATGCTGGTATCCTCGGGTGCGGTCGGCTCGGGCGTCGCTTCGTTTCAGCTCGATGGCTACCCGCGCGACATCACCACCCGCCAGGCCTGCGCCGCCGTGGGGCAGGCGCGATTGATGCAAACGTACGGCAGTCTGTTTGCGAACTTCGGCATCACCGTTGCCCAGGTGCTGCTGACGGCTGCGGATCTCGGCGAGAGATTCACGCACATTTCCAGTACCCTGCACCGCCTGCTGGCCGAGCCTCGCATTATCCCCATCATCAATGAAAACGATTCCGTTGCGATCGAAGAGCTGAAGGTTGGTGATAACGATCAGCTTTCCTCTCGCGTGGCGGTTCTCGTCGGCGCAAAACGTCTGATCCTCCTCACCAGTGCCGAGGGCTTGCTGGCGCCCGGTTCGGATCAGCCCATCGCCGAGGTTAACAACGTGGCGGATGTCATGAGTTTTGTGCGCGATGATCAGGGGAAATTTTCCATCGGTGGCATGGCCTCGAAACTCACCGCCGTTCAGTATGCCGTCGAAAACGGCATCGAGACCTGGATCGCCAATGGCCGCCGCCCCGAACGCCTGCTCGATATCTGCCAGGGCCATGGCATCGGCACACGTTTCCTGCCGCACTGATTTCCACGACCGCTTTTCCCATGTCCGCGTCACTCACCAAAGATCAAGTTCACGCCACCATCACCACGATGGGGCAACAGGCGCGTCAGGCCGCGTATGGCCTCGCCGCGCTGAGCGCCGATCAGAAAAATGCCATCCTCCGCGCCATGGCGCAGGAATTGCGCGCACAGACACAAACGATCGTGGCAGCCAATGCGCTCGACCTCGCCCATGCGCAGGAAAAAGGCCTGAGCGCGGCGATGATGGACCGGCTGCGCCTCGATGCCCCCCGCATCGAAGCCATCGCCTCCGGCATTGATCAAGTCGCACGTCTGCACGATCCCTGCGGCGAAATTCTATCGGAAACGCAACGCCCCAATGGCATGCTCATCCGTCAGGTGCGCGTGCCCATCGGCGTGATCGGCATCATTTATGAAAGCCGCCCCAACGTCACCAGCGATGCCGCTGTGCTTTGTCTGAAGTCAGGCAATGCCACCATCCTGCGCGGCGGGTCGGAGGCGATTCACTCGAATCGCGCCATCGCCGCCGCCCTGCAGCTCGGTGGCGAAAAAGCGGGATTGCCCGCGCATGCGATCCAGCTCGTGCCTTTCACCGATCGCGAAAGCGTCGTCGCCCTGGCGCAGATGGACCGCTACCTCGACCTCATCATCCCACGCGGCGGAAAAGGCCTCATCGAGACCGTCGTATCGCTGGCCCGCATGCCCGTGATCAAGCATTACGATGGCATCTGCCACACCTACATCGACCAAGCCGCCGCCCCCGCGATGGCGATCCGCATCGCGGTCAATGCCAAGACCCAGAAGCCCGGCGTTTGCAATGCGATGGAAACCTTGCTGATTCACGAATCCATCGCACCCTCACTGCTGCCGGCGCTCGCCGCCGCATTCGGAGAAAAAAACGTGGAACTCAGGGGATGCGAAAAATCGCGCGCGATCGTGTCCTCGCTCATCCCTGCCAGCGAAGAGGACTGGAGCACGGAATACCTCGACTACATCCTCTCGATCAAAGTCGTTTCCTCGTTGGAAGAAGCCATCGCGCACATCAATCACTACGGCTCTCACCACTCGGACTGCATCGTCACCGCCGATGACAAAGCCGCTCATTTTTTCCTCACCCACATCGACAGCGCCTGCGTCTTTCACAACGTTTCCACGCGTCTTGCCGATGGCGAGGAATTCGGCTTCGGCGCGGAAATCGGCATTTCCACCGATAAAATCCACGCCCGTGGCCCCATGGCGCTGCGCGAGCTTACCACCTATCAGTACCGCATCACGGGCGACGGGGTGGTGAAGTGAGCAAGGCAACAACAGCTCACTTCGGAATCTCGTTCAGCGTGTAGTAGGCTTGTGGATGCCACATTTCCGCACCGCTGGCGGCTTTAATGTTCTTGAGTTGCAGGTGATGGACGTGGCCTTTGACGCGGCCGTCCACTTTCAGGCGGACTTTTTTGCCATCGGGCGAGACAGTGGCGGAGGCGATCGTGGGGGTGGCCTTATCGACCTCGGGACTGCCGTAGCCCGATTGCAGGATATAGGTCCATGCCGCCATCGAATAATTTTTCACATCCGCTGCCGCCGCTTTGTCCACGGGCTCGGTGAAGGTCAGCTCGAAACCATCGGTCGTGGCGAACATGGTCAGCATTTCAAACGGCACCTTGCCCGTCCAGCGCACGCGCTCGAAGGTGAAAGGCTTGCTGCCGCGCGAGGCCCAGCCGCGGTTCGAGCCGCCGGTGAAAATCACGCCGCTGGGGTCCAGGCGGATGGGAATGAGGCCCGCCTCGAATCCTTCCAGGAAGGGAAACACCGCGCCTTGATAGATGCCGTTGACCTGTTCCAGGCAGACGCGCTGGATTTGCGAATGGCATTGCTCGGCGACATACAGTTGCTCTTTCCACGGTCCGAAATTTCCATCGGTGGTATCGGCGACGATGCCTGTGGGCGACTGGCCGACCTTGCCATGCGGCAGGACCACAGCGGGCGGGATGTAGGTGGGGAACTTCGCGCGTTCCGTTTCCACCCGTGAGCCGGAGACCGGCTCGGGCGGAGCGGGCAGATTGGCGAGTTTGTGATACTTGTTGCCCGTGGGGTTGCCTTGAAACGAGCCGGGCTTGAGCCACTTGATCGATGACGAGCCATTCCACAATCCCTGATTGTCGCAATAAAACACATCCCCTTTCGCATTGAAACCCATGCCACCGGGAGAGCGGATGCCGGAGCAGGTGGGGATCATTTTGCCATCAGGCGTCACCCTCACGCACCAGCCGCGCCAGTTCGAAGCGGCACCGCCCGAGCCTGTGAGGCAAAGCGTGATCCAGATGTTGCCTTCCTTGTCCGGCTCCGTGCCGAAAGCATACTCGTGGTAATCGCCATTGATCCCCCACTCCGCGCAGATCGTTTCAAAGGTATCCGCCACGCCATCGCCATCCGCATCCTTGATGCGCGACACTTCCGGGCGCTGCGTCATCCACAGCCATCCGTCTTTCCAAAACATGCCAAAAGGCTCATGCTGCCCTTGCGCGAATTTTTTCCACGTGACCTTGCTGAGGTCCTCGCCATAGGCGCCATCGCAGATCCAGATGTCGCCCCGGCGCGTCGCCACGGCCACCTTTTGCCCCGGCAGCAAGGCCACCGAGCCGATCTCCATCACTTCACCCGGAGGCAGCGGAATCGGCTCGCGCTTGTAAAAGTCAGACTGCACCGGTGCCGCGGAAAGAGCACCCATCAAACAAAACGTTGCAAACAAAAATTTCATATCAATCGAAAAAGTAAGATTACCAGGAGTAGCGGAGTTGCGCCTGTGGGCTGGTGAGATCGACCATGACCACATTCGTGCCGTAGCGGAATTTCCCGCCTGTGATGCGAACCGTGAGCTCGCCCACGGTGAAGCTCTCCGGCTGCGCCGCCTCATGGGCACCGGAATGCACCAGCAGCGAGACGGTTTGCGCGGGCTTGCCGTCCACGCGCAGGGTCCGCAACAAAGACGGCGACGGATCCGTGACCGACTCGTAGCCATCGAAGACACGCGCGCCAGCCACCTCGACCAAAAACGTCGGATTCCCCTGCGGACTCAGTTGATAGCCGCGGAAGCGGGTCGTCGCTTGCGAGGCAGCGGGCCAGGCCGTGGCGGACTCGCTGGCAAAAGCATAGGCTTTCTGCTTGCTCAGGGCGAATACCGTTTCGCCCGCAGGAGGTTCGTAGCCGACACCGCGATCGGTCCAGTGGTGACCGGCATCAATGAAACTCCCGCCCCACAGCATTTCCATGGAGAGATTGTCGGCACTGTAGGCGATGTTGATCTGCCCCGGAAAACCCACACCGATGCCGCGCGCCGTGGTGCCTTGAATGAAATTCCGATAGATCGCCGGCCGGTTGTCCACGGGTGCCAGCATGATTTCCGGCCATGACTTGCCCGAAGCTTTGCCCTTCTCCTTGCTCAGCCACTGCATGCGCTTTTCCTTGGCAAATTTCACTCCCACGCTGAGACCTTCGTTTCCGGAAAATTCAAAATACTCGACGCGGATCTTATGCACACCCGCTTTGAGATCGACCGCTTTTTTCACCGTGCGCCCCGTGGGCCCAATCGTCTTGATTTCCGCGACCACCGCACCATCCACAAACAAACGCGAGCCGTCATCGGAATCCAGCGAAAACTCATGTTTCCCCGCAGGCGTTTGCAGTTCCCCTTCCCATACCATCGCGAAGCCATCGGTATTCGCATACGAGCTGTAATCAATCAGACCACTCGGTTCCTCCTCCACGGCAGCCGCCTTGAGCTTGGAAAAATCCGGCATGCTCTGGTAGGAGCCTTTGTAGTAATAGGAAATGAGGTTCGCCAAGGGCGGCTTGACGTTTTCCAGCGGATGCAGTTTCAGCAACTCCTCCGCCGTCCAGTGATCCTTGCGATTCGCCGTTGCCGCGCGGACTTTTTTCACCTGATCCACCGATACGGCACTGGCCTTGTTGCCCCAGGAAGCGCGAACATACGTGAGAATCGCGGAAATCTGATCATCGGGCAAGGCGGCTCCCTGCGGCGGCATTTCCAGATTGTAGGTTTTTCCGCTGACTTCGATGGGCTGATGCAGGCCGTGGAGGACGATCTTGATCGCGCGGTCCGGATTGCCCAGCGGCCACTCGGAGCCGGCCAATGGCGGGAATTGGCCGCCCGTGGCGCCCTTGCCATCGGCCCCGTGACAGGCGGAGCAATAGAGTCCGTAGAGTTGGCCGCCATCCTGCGCCATCAAGGGCAAGGCCAACGTGGTGAGAAAAAGAATCGTTCGCATGCGTAAAAAGTATGTGCCTACTACCGCGGAGACGAGGGAAATATTTCAGGCAAATCGCAAGAAACCGAGCATCGTCTAACAGATGACCGACTCTCCCTCCAGCGGCACCATCACGCACTCCGCCACGCCGAGTCGCTCGGCTTCGGCCAGCAGGCGCTGCACCGGTTCGTCGATGGGTTCATTTCCCAGAGGAAAGGTGCCGTAGTGCATGGGGATGAGAGTTTTGGCACCCAGTTCGATGAAAGCGCGCACGGCCTCTTCCGGATTCATGTGGACATCGCGACCGCTGGGAGCCTCGTAGGCGCCGATGGGCATGAGTGCGACATCGATCTGGTGCCGCTTGCCGATTTCCTCAAAGCCCGGGAAATACGCGCTATCGCCGCAATGATACACCGTGCGACCGCCTGCTTTGACAATGTAGCCGCCGTAATCGCGATGGGTATCGTGGAGGAAACGTGCGCCCCAGTGCATCGCCGGAGTATGCACCACTTCCAGACCATCGAAGTCGAGCTGATCCCAGACCTGCATTTCGTGCACGGCGGGAAAGCCCAGCTTCTTCACCAGTGTGGCGCTTCCGGTGGGCACCACCACCCCGGCGCTCGATTGCAAGATCTTCAGGCTCTTCTTGTGCATGTGGTCGTGGTGCGCATGACTGACCAGAACCAGGTCCACTTCCGGGAGTTCGTGCAAGTGCAGGCCCGGCTCGCGAATGCGTTTGAGAAATCCCAGCCACTTGGCCCAGTTCGGGTCGATCACCACCGACCGCGCGCCGATTTCCACAAAAAACCCCGAGTGCCCGATCCAAGTGACGCGCACATCCTCTGCGCCGATCGCGTCGCGCGTGAGCGGCTTGGTTTCCCCCTGGCGCTTGCGAAATAGCCCCGGTACCACATGCTGGCGCAGCATCTTCAGATTCCGCTGCGGCCACCCCTTGGACGGCATCAAGCCACTGTAGTGTTCCGACTTTCTGCGTTTGATTTCCTTACCGCTCATGGATGTGAACCTATGCTACGCGCATCTTCTGGAAAATCAATCGGGAAACACCGATGGTTTACGTTTCCCAACCTCGAGCCGACTATTTCTATCCTTTCGCCCATGCTTCCAGTGGACCCCGTGTATCATTGATGATAGATGCCTTTTGCCATGCTTCTACTCCGCCGCCAGCAAAAACTCCATTTGCGCGTCGTCCTTTTCCTCGGCAAAACGAATGCCCACGCCAAGCAAACGCACCGCGCGACCGTTGCCGCGACGCCAGCATTCTTCTAACAGATCTTGGCACAGTTCGTCATCCCACACCAGCGTGGCGCGTTCGGCGGTGGTGCGCTGGAAGTCGGCGAACTTTACTTTGACAAAGAGAGTGCGTATCGCTCGATCGGCGTGATTCCGCTGCCAATCGTTCCGCACGCTCGCGGCGATGGCGCCCAGCACCGAGCGCAGGGCGGGCAGTGTCTCCACGGATTCGGCAAAGGTCGTTTCCTCACTGAGCGACTTGCGGATGCGCTCGGTTTCCACGGGTCGCATATCAATGCCCCGACACATCTCCCACAGTTCCTGGCCAAACGAGCCGAACCATTGACTCAAACGCGTTTTCTCGAAACGCCGCAAGTCACCGCACGTTCGTATGCCATAGCTTGCCATCTTTTCCTCCATCTTCCGCCCCACGCCCCAGAGCTTGGTGACGGGCAAGTCCTGCAAAAAATCCTCCACCGCAGCGGCCTCCACCTCGTATTGCCCGTCCGGCTTGTTCCAATCGCTCGCGATTTTCGCGATCAACTTGTTAGGACCTATGCCCGCCGATGCGGTCAGCCCCGTTTCCTCGCGAATCTGCGCGCGGATCTCCCGTGCGATCACCGCTCCCCTACTCTGCCACTCGGATACATCCAGGTAGGCCTCATCCAAGGAAAGCGGTTCGATGAGTTCCGTGAAACGTCCGAAAATCGCCCGGATCTGCGAGCTCACCGCCCGATACAGCTCGAAGCGCACGGGCACCAAAATGAGCTGCGGGCAGAGCTGCAAGGCCTTGAACACCGGCATCGCCGAGCGACAGCCGTATTTCCGCGCGACGTAGTTCGCCGTGGTCAGCACGCCGCGCCTGCCATTTCCTCCCACCGCCACCGGCTTGCCGCGCAGCGAGGGATTTTCCCGCTCCTCGATCGCAGCGTAAAAACAGTCCATGTCGATGTGTATGATTTTTCTCACCTCTCTCTTGTCAGTGCTGCGCGGATGCGCTATAGCTCTACACGATGAAACGAAACTTCGCCACACTGATCTTGTCGCTCGCCACTCTGCTTCCCTGCTTTGCGGAAGAGAAAAACGCAGAAAAATTGCCGACCGTGCCCACGAAGGAAGCCGCTGCCGCGCCCAAAGTCACCGTCAAAACCAACCTCGGCAGCTTCGTCGTGGAGCTGAACCAGGAAAAAGCCCCGGTCACCGTGGAAAATTTCCTCTCCTACGTTGATAAGAAGCACTACGATGGCACGGTTTTCCACCGCGTGATCGGCACATTCATGATCCAGGGCGGCGGCTTCACGGTCAAAGAGGGCAACCTCACCGAAAAAGCCACCGGCAAGGGCATCAAGAATGAAGCGAACAATGGCCTGAAAAATGACAAGGGCACCATCGCCATGGCCCGCACCGGCGACCCGAACTCCGCCACCGCGCAGTTCTTCGTCAACGTGGTGGACAATGCCATGCTCAACGCACCGAATCCCGATGGACACGGCTATGCCGTTTTTGGCAAGGTCGTGGAAGGCATGGAAGTGGTCGATAAGATCAAAGCCGTCGCGACTGGCACGCGCCCGCTGACGATGATCCACCCCGGCACCGGCGAGAAAATCACCCAGCCCAGCCCCGATGTTCCCACGGAAAATGTGGTCATCGAGTCCATCACCAAAGTCGCCAAATAATCCTCCGCTCAGATCCTGCGCACGTTTTCAGAAAAAACGCACATCAATGCGCATTGCCAAGTCGCACGGGCTTGGCAATTCTTTTCCCCACACCTCTGACGCCGATCTTTTTTATGACTGCCGATTCCACCACCACCATGATTCCCACCGAGCACTCCGATCCCATCAACGCCCAAATCCTTGCCATTTCCGAGGACTTGGTGGCGGGCTTCCAGGCGCATCCGTTCCAAATCATCGCGGAAAAATCCGGCGTCCCTTTTGATACCGTCATCGAGCGCATCAAGGCGATGGTCGAAGCGGGCGTGATCCGCCGCGTGAGACAGACGCTCCTTTCCACCAAACTCGCCCACGGCGCCCTCGTCGCCTGGCGCGTGCCGGAAGAGCATCTGAATGCCGCCTTTGACTTCATGTCGAAAGAGGATCCCTTCTCTGGGCACGTCGTCATCCGCTCGACCGATACCGAAGTTTCCGGCTCCGGCTACCGTTTGTGGACCACGCTGAAAGTCCCCGTGGGCCAATCGCTCGATCACCACGCCACGGTGCTGAAACGTCTGGTGAAGGCCGACGAATACCTGCTCATGCCCGCGAATGGCGTGTTTGCCCTGGGCGTGGGCCACGTGCGCCGCAAAACACTGGAGCCCGGTGACAAAACCGAAGAGCCCGCCGTGATGATGACCACCGCCACCGTCGAGCTCGATGCCGAGGAGTGGAACGTTTTGCTGGCCTTGAAAGAAGAGCTCACACTCGATGAAATCGGATCCAGTCCCTGGGACAAACGCGCCGCCATTGCCGGTGTTTCGTTAGAGCGATTCTGCGAAGTCGCCGAGGGCCTCAACCGCAAGAAAGTCATCGGCCGTTTCTCGACCTTCCTCGAACACGTCAAGCCCTCCGCCACTGGCGAGCGCGTCACGCGTTTCAACGGCCTGTTCCACTGGGCGGTGCCGAAAGGTCGCGAGATCGAGGCTGGTGCCGAGGTGGGACGCCATTTCTGCATGACGCACTGCTACTGGCGCGAGGGCGGCCCGCAGTTTGGCAATGTCAACATCATGGGCGTGGTCCACGGCACGGAAAAAGACCGTGTGCTGGAGCACAAGGCCGCGATCGACCGCCACCTTGCCTCTGTGGGCATCCCCGTCAGCTACACCAACGTGTTCTGGGGTGGTCGCTCGGAGATCAAGCCTTCGGAGATTTCTCCCAAGGTCTATGAGGAGTGGCATCAGAAATACCTCAACGCCTGAAGCCCCATGCCGACCTTGTTTGAAAAAATCTGCCAAGGCGAAATCCCCGCCGATATCGTCTATCAGGATGATCTCTGCGTCTGCTTCCGCGACATCGCACCGCAGGCGCCCTCGCACCTGCTGCTCGTGCCGCGCAAGGCCATCGCGCGCATCGCCGAGGCCACCGCAGACGATCAGAATCTGTTAGGTCACATGATGACCAGAATCAAACTCATCACCGAGCAGCAGGGTCTCGCGGAGCAGGGCTTCCGCCTGGTCATCAACAACGGACCACACGGCGGCGAGGCGGTGCCCCACCTGCACATCCACATTCTCGGCGGACGCCAGATGCTGTGGCCGCCGGGCTGAGGAAAAGTGATCGCTACCAGTGCTTTTCCGTGGATTTTTCCTAACATTCTCTTGCCAAGCGGCGCGTAGCCGGACAATCTGAGCGAGAAGTGAAAGAGTATTTCATCAGACGCGTTTTATTGATTCCCCCAACGCTGCTGGGCATCACCCTGCTGGTTTTTATCATCATGCGCCTGGTGCCGGGCGGGCCGATGGAAGAGGATCTGAAAAAGCTCATGGGCCAGGGCGAGGGCAAGGCGACCCGCTCGCGCGAGCAAAGCGGTTTCACTCTCAAGCCAGACATGCTGGTGCAACTCGCGGGCGAATACGACCGCGACAAATCGAATCTCGTTCACTACTTCGAGTGGCTCGGCCTTCTGCCACGCGATGTGAAGAAGAGCGCGGCCTTGTTTGAAAAAGATGCCATGCAGACGGAAGTGCAGTTGCCCGGCACGACAGATTCGGTGCTCGTCACCCGCCAGCCCGATGGCTCCGGAACACTGCAATGGCAGAAAGGAGGAGTGGGTGGCGATGACTGGCAGGTGCGCATCCAGTCGCCGCAGGATCAATTGCGCATTTGGAAAAAATTCGTGCCTGCTGCCATCGATATGCCTGCCGACACCTCCTACCGAGCGGAAATTTTCCAAGCGAAATACGCCGGCCTGCTGCAAGGGAAACTCGGCTCATCGATGCGATACCAGGAACCCGTCTCACTGATGATCCGCGAGCGGATGCCGATTTCTCTGTTTTACGGCATCATCGAAATCATACTGATTTACGGCATCTGTCTGCCGCTGGGCATCGTCAAGGCGATCAAGCACCGCAGTTGGTTCGATAACGCCAGTTCCATCGCCGTCTTCGCTGGCTACGCCGTGCCGGGCTATGCGTTGGGTGCCTTGCTGGTCGTGTATGTATGCGCCAAAGGGTATTTCCCGATGGGTGGTTTCGTCAGTGAAAACTTCCACGAGCTGGGTCTCTGGGGACAGATCAAAGACCTGCTCTACCATGCCGCGATGCCGCTGGTGTGCTATCTCGTGGGCGCTTTTGCGATGATGACGATGATGGTCAAAAACAGCCTGATGGATCACCTGGCGGCGGACTACGTGCGCACCGCGATTGCCAAAGGCGTGAGCTTCAAGCGCGCGGTGTTCCGCCACGCCTTGCGCAACTCGCTCATTCCGCTGGCCACCACGGTGGGCGGAAATGTCAGCATCCTGGTGGCAGGCAGCATGTTCATTGAGAAAATCTTCGACATCAATGGCTTCGGCTTGCTGCAATTCAACGCGCTGCTGGAACGAGATGAATACGTGATCATGGGCACTCTGACCATCGCCGCGCTGCTGATGCTCATCGGCAACATTCTCTCCGATGTCGCCGTCGCCCTCGTCGATCCGAAAATTTCTTTTGAATAAGGACCTCATGACATTTCCCCGCAAAATCGCCCTGTTGCTTGTCCTCACCGCTATCGCGGCGGCTCTGGGGCGCTTTTATGAGCTGGAGCTTCCCACGCTGCGTTGGTTCTTCTCGTTTGAGATGTCCGATGGCTGGAGAGAAGCTCTCCCCGGTCTCGGCAGGATTTTCACCAATCTGGTCGGCTGCAGCTTTATCAGCCTGATGATGCTGACAGCCGTGCTGCTGTGGTTCGGCGGCGGCAAATTCGAATGGAACCCCATGACCCTGCGGCGCATGAAGCGCTTCCGTTCGTCCTCGCGCGGCTTCCGCTCGTTCGTGCTTCTGATCGGCCTGGTGGTTCTCACTCTGCCGGACCATGCTTTGGTCGGTCGCAAGGCACTCATCGTCAAATACGAGGGGAAATGGTATTTTCCGGCATTTCTCACGAAAAACTACACAGCCGATGCTTTCGGCGGATCTCCCGATCAAAGCGCGGATTACCGCGAGCTCAAGAAGTCCTTTTCTCTCGAAAACGACGGCAATTTCGTGATCATGCCATTGATTCCGTGGGACACGACGTTTGATACCGATGAATTGCAAAAGATCGCCTTGGTGAAACGCGAGGGCGTATACTACGAACCGAATAGCCAGACACCCTATCAGGGCCTCGCCACCTCCTACGATCCCGATCAGACCGATGTGAAGCAGCGCGAAGCGTCTTTCCGCAAAGGCCGTCTGCAAGGGTTGGCGACTTTGTTCAATCGCAAGGGCGACCCCATCGGCAAGGAGCAATGGACCGCCGGCACCCGCAACAGTCAGGAAATCGGCGAGGGCGAGGATGCGGAAGTGGCGCGATTGACGTCCGATGATTATTTCGCTCTCAAGTATCCCCCCAGCGGTCCGTCATGGAAACGCGGACATCTGTTAGGCACGGACTCGCGCGGTTGGGACTTGTTCGCGCAAATCTACGGCGGCTTGCAAGTGGTCTGCAAGGCGTCCGTGCTCTACGTGCTGCTGACATTCTCCATCGGCATCAGCATGGGACTGATCAGCGGATATTTCGGCGGCTGGTTCGATTTGTTCATGCAGCGCGTGATCGAGGTCATGAGCAACATTCCGTTTCTGTTCATCGTGATGATCATCGCCTCGCGCATCGGCCGCGATAATGTTTCCATCGTCGCCATCGTCGCCGTGATGAGCTTTTTCTCGTGGATCGGCGTGAGCATTTACAAACGCACCGCCGCCCTGAAAGAGCGCGAGCGCGATTACGTGGCCGCCGCGCGTGTTCTCGGTGCCGGCACCCCCCGTATCATCTTCCGCCATATTTTGCCGAATGTGTTATCGACCACCATCACGCTGGTCCCCTTCTACATCACCGGCGTGGCCACCTCGCTCACGGCACTCGATTTCATCGGCTTCGGCCTGCCCGACCGCTACCCGAGCTGGGGCACGCTGCTGGCGGACGGCCTGGCGAATCTGGAAGCGCCATGGATCGTAGGCTCGGTGTTTGTCGTTCTGGTGACCCTGCTCTTGCTCATCACCTTCGTCGGAGAAGCCATCCGCGAAGCGTTCGATCCGAAAAAATTCACGACCTATTCCTGATGCGTATTCTTTTTCTCATCATCTCCTGCTTCACGATCTTGCTGCTCTGCCAGTGCGAGCAAAAGGAGACCTTTGCGCCCGTGGACAATACCGAAGAGCGCATGAAGTTCTACGAGCAGCACAATCAAAGCGCCGCGGCTTCCGCCAAAGACAAAATCGAAAAACTCAAGGCACGGCTCGCCACCATCACGGATCCGGACGCTCTCAAGGAGGCCCAGCACGCACTGGCGATGGCGGAGAAGAAAATCGCGGATGGTCCGTTTTTCCAGCGCAAGGAAGAGGCGGAGCTGCCCGCGAACCTGAACTGGCAGACGAATCTGGACGATCCGGAAATCGGCTCGCCTCAGGCGAAAAAAGGCGGCACCTATCATACCTTTCTGCCCGGCATGGCCTATCCGCCGACAATCCGCTGCCTGGGCAAAGGCGGCAACAACAACTTCCGCTCGTATCACTGGGACTACATCGAGATGGGATTGATCGGAACTCATCCGAATACCGGAAAACTGATCCCGGCCATCGCCGATCGCTGGGCCGTGGCGGAGGATCAGCAAACCATCTACTTCCACATCAACGACCTCGCCACATGGTCGGATGGCGAGGAAATCACGACGGAAGATTTTTTCATGTCGTTCTACGTTTATCTTTCCCCTTATCTCACGGAACAGTGGTACCGCACCTACTACGGCGAGCAGTTCAACGGCATCACCGCCTACGGCAAAGACTATATCTGCGTGCGCCTCGCCAATCCCAAACCGCGCAGCGCCTTCTATGGGAATCTGGTGCCATTCCAGACGAAGTTCTACCGCGAGTTCGGCCCGGATTTCGAGACGCGTTACAACTGGCGTCCGCGACCAACCACCGGAGCCTATCAGATCCTGGAAAGCGATATCAAAAAAGGCGAGTCGATCACGCTCACACGCGTGAAAAACTGGTGGGCGAAAGATCAGAAATACTACCGCTACCTCTACAATCCGGATCGCATCGAATACAAACTCATCCGCGAATTGGAAAAGGCCTTCGTGCTCTTCAAGCGCGGCGAGATCGAACTCTTCCCGCTCGGTCAACCGAAGTTCTGGTATGAAAAAACCGAAATCCCGCAGGTGTTCGATGGCT
Source organism: Verrucomicrobiia bacterium (assembly GCA_947462875.1). Classification (GTDB taxonomy): domain Bacteria; phylum Verrucomicrobiota; class Verrucomicrobiia; order Verrucomicrobiales; family Akkermansiaceae; genus UBA956. Next base: position 296,000 of record CANHQJ010000001.1, on the reverse strand, counting down.
ATGTGGAAAAGGCGACGTTTTTCAACGACTATCCGCGCAGTCCCTACGGCCTGTATTTCAACCAGGCCTACCCGCCCCTCGCCAACCTCGATATCCGCATCGGCCTGCAGCATGCGACGCACTGGCAGCGTGTGATCGATTACGACATGCGCGGCGACGCGAACCGCCTGCACATCATGAATGATGGCTTCGGGAAATTTTCCAACACCAACATCATCACCCGCGAGTTCTCTCCCGCCAAGGCGGCGGAAGCATTCGCCCGCGCAGGCTACAACAAAAAGGGCAATGACGGGATCTGGATGAACGAGCAGGGACAGAAGCTCGCGTTCACCATCACGTATGCCAAATCGGCCTTCGTCGATCAGATCATGCAGCGACTCAAGGAAGAAGCGCTGAAGGCGGGCGTGGAATACAAACTGGACGGCCTGGATGGCACGGAGAGTTTCCAGAAATCATCGCAAAAGAAACATCAGATCGCTTTCGCCGCCTGGGGCATCACGCCACCCTTCCCGGATTATTTCGAGTTCTTCCACTCCAGCGATGCCTTCGAACCCGGCACCAGAACCCCGCGTGCGATGACGAACAACATTTTCACCTACGCCAATCCCGAGACCGACAAGATCCTCGAAGCGAACCGCAATGCGAGAAGCGAGGAGGAAGTCGTGAGCACCAGTCACCGCATCGAGGAAATCATCCACAACGAGGCGCTTCTTTGCCCTGGATGGAAGAAGGACTTCTATCGCTATGCCTACTGGCGCTGGGTCAGGTGGCCGGAAAAACACAACATCCGCATCAGCGACGAACCGGAAATGGGTTACGTGTTCTGGATCGATGAGGAGACAAAAAAAGAAACGCTGCAAGCCATGCGCGAGGGCAAAACATTTCCGGAAGTGAACCGCGTGTATGACGACTATCGCGTGAAAACAGGAGGTGACAATGAGTGAGGTGCTGCTGGATGTTCGGAAGTTGATCACCGCATTCGATACCGATGCGGGCTTGCTGCGCGCTGTCGATCAGGTTTCTTTCAGTGTGAAAAAACGCCAGACGCTCGGCATCGTGGGCGAGTCCGGTTGCGGCAAGAGCGTGACGGCGATGTCCATCGTGAAATTGTTACCACAGCCCAGCGGACGCATCATCGAGGGCGAGGTATGGTTCAAGGAGCGCAATCTCGCCACCATCAGCGCGGCGGAAATGCGCAAGATCCGTGGCAACGAAATCGGCGTGATTTTCCAGGAGCCGATGACGGCACTCAATCCGGTGCACCGCATCGGCAAGCAGCTGAGCGAAGGCTTCATCCTGCACAAGGGCATGAACAAGAAGGAGGCCTGGGACGCCTCGATCGAAATGCTCAAGCTCGTCCGCATCCCCGCTCCGGAGCAACGCATCGGCGATTACCCGCACCAACTTTCCGGCGGCATGCGCCAGCGCATCGTCATCGCTCTCGCCCTTGCCTGCCGGCCCGACCTGATCATCGCGGATGAGCCGACCACCGCTCTGGATGTGACGGTGCAGGCGCAGATTCTCGATCTGATCAAGGAGCGGCAGGAGCAACTCGGCACCTCGATGATACTCATCACTCACGATCTCGGCGTCATCGCGGAGACCTGCGATGAAGTGGTCGTGATGTATGGTGGTCGCGTCATCGAACGCGCGCCGGTGGACGAGATTTTCCACAATCCGCGCCACGCTTACACCAAGGGCTTGCTGGCCTCCATGCCCCATCTCGACACACCGCGCAAAACGATCCTGCCCGTCATCCCCGGCATGGTCGCGTCGCTGCAAGATTTTGTCACCGGATGCCGTTTTTGCCAGCGAATGAAACGCGAAGGCGCCGTGCTCAGGGAGCGCCCTCTTTACCAGGAAATCTCACCCCGGCATTGGGTCGAAGCCTGCCCGGTTTGTGTCGAATCTCTCTAACGATATGGAATCTCCTCTTCTCAGCGTCAACGGCTTGAAAGTCCACTTCCCCGTGCATGGCGGTGTGTTGAAGCGCCAGATCGGCGCGGTGCGTGCGGTGGATGACGTTTCTTTAACCATCGCTCCGGGTGAGACGCTCGGGCTCGTGGGAGAGTCGGGTTGCGGCAAGTCCACCCTTGGCAAAGCCATTGTGCGACTCTATCGCCCGAACGCCGGACAGATCGTATTCGAGGGACGGGACATCACCCGCGCCAGCCAGTCGCAAATCCGACCGCTGCGCCGCGACATGCAAATGATTTTCCAGGACCCCTCGGAATCGCTCAACGCGCGTCACAGCGTGCGTTCGATCCTGGAGGAACCTTACATCATCCACAACATCGGCACGAAGGAAGAACGCCGCCGCTGGGTCAATGAATTGTTAGATCGTGTGGGCCTGCCCAGTTCTTCAGCGGACAAATACTCGTTCGAGTTTTCCGGTGGCCAGCGCCAGCGCATCGGCATCGCCCGCGCGATCGCGCTCAAGCCGAAGCTGATCATCTGCGACGAACCCGTCAGCGCGCTCGATGTCTCCGTGCAATCCCAGGTGCTCAATCTCATGCTGGAGCTCCAGCAGGAAATGGGCCTCGCGTATCTCTTCATCGCGCATGATCTGGCGGTGGTGAAACACATCAGCGACCGCGTCGCGGTGATGTATCTCGGTAAAATCGTGGAACTCGCCGATGCGGATGAAATCTATCGCGATCCCCGCCACGCCTACACCCAGGCCCTGCTCTCCGCCATTCCGGTGGCGGATCCGCGCGCGAAGAAAAAACGCATTCTGTTAGAGGGAGATGTCCCCTCGCCCATCAATCCTCCCGCAGGCAGCGCCTTCGGCCATCGCATCAGCCATCCTCTGTACGAGCAAACCATGGACAAAGACCTGCGCCTCACCGAGCTCAGTCCCGACCACTTCGTCGCCGCCGACCCCTGCTGTCTCTCTCCCGCAGACTACGCCGCTGTGGCGAAAGCCTCTCAATAGTCCATCACCGTACCCAACGCCTTGCGATACGGTGCCGCCATCGGATGAGCATCCAGTTCCTCAAGAGGCACCCAGCTCTCCCCATCCTGCAAGATCACTTCCGTTAGCCCGTAAACGTATAAACGCACACGGTATCGCGTGATCGCATAGCTCATTTCGTGCATCAAGACCGCACCGGACAGCCGCTCTTTTTCCCGGATCGGCAACCGCCACAAGCCGCCGCGCCGTTTGCCCGTCTCCTGATGCAGCAGGATGCGCCCTTCCTGATCGCGCACAAAAATCGCATGCTCTTCCAGCTCGGTGATCGCCGTGGTTTTCGCTTTCACGGGCAATGACTCGGGTTGCCTGCTCTGGCAAAACCGCGCCACCGGACAGGCCAGGCAATCCGGCACTCCCACCTTGCAAATCCGCTGACCCAGCTCCATCAGGGCCGAGTTGAACAGACGCGGATGATCGCGATCCAACAACGCCCCGGCACGCCGCCAGTGACTTTTGATTCCTTCGGTCGAATCAATCGGCATCGCGTCATCAAAAAGGCGCGAAAACACGCGCATGACATTCCCGTCCACCAACGGCGCGGGCAAGTCAAAAGCAAAACTGCGCAGGGCACCCGCCGTGTAGGGCCCAATCCCCGGCAAGGCTAACAGTTCTTTCTCGTCGCGGGGAAAATGCCCGTCGTGTCGCTCCATCACCGCCAGAGCCGTGGCCTGCAACATCCGCGCGCGGCGGTAATACCCCAGCCCTTCCCACACGCGCAGCAAGGCTCTCTCTTCCGCTTCCGCCAGAGCCTGCACCGTGGGAAATGCGGACATGAAACGCGCAAAATATCCTTTGCCGAGCACCACCGCCAGGCGCGTCTGCTGCAACATCACCTCGGAAACCAAAATCGCGTAGGGATCGCGAGTCCGGCGCCACGGGTAATCTCTTCCGTCGGCACGAAACCACTCCAGCAGTGCCCCGCGAAACACCTCCCCTTCCGTATCAAGATTCCCACAGGCAATCGGCTTCAGCACGGCCCCATCATGCGAGAACCAGACATCTAGGCAATCACATTTCCCTGAAGATTCTCTTCCGAGTCTGTCATTTTTCGCAAACAATTGTCAGGAAATCGATATCTCAACCGTATATGGGCACATGTTCTCCCAACTCATTTTGTTTGCTGGATTTGCGACGCTGATCGCTGCGGCGGAACCGGTCTGGACACCGTCGAAAAACGAAACGGTGGTGCTGCTCGGCGATACGTTTTTCGAGCGCGACTACCGCCAAGGCCATCTCGAAACAGCGCTTACTCTCGCCACGGCGGGCAAAAACATCCGCATCCGCAATCTCGGCTGGAGCGGCGATACGCCGCGTTGCGAGAGCCGCAGTTACTTCGGTCCACCCGCCGAGGGCTTCGATCGCTTGCGCAAACAACTCGCGGAAATCAAGCCCACCACCGTGATCGCGTGTTATGGCGCCGTGGATGCGTTCGAGGGAGAAGTTGGCATGCAGTCGTTTCTCAAAAGCTATCAGACGCTTCTGCAAATGATTCAGTCGAGCTGTGGAGCAAAGGTCGTTCTGATGAGTCCGCCTGCCGTGGTGGATGATGCCAAACGTTATCCCTCCCTCGCGGGGCACAATGCCCAACGCGAGCGCTACGGCAAGGCCATCCGCGATCTCGCCGCTTCGCAGTCGCTGGTCTATGCCGACTTGTTCGGTCGCATGAAAGGACAGACGTTCACATCGATCAACGGTGTGACATTCACCGATGAGGACTATGCGAAAATCGCCCCGCTCTTCATTCAATCCCTGGGTCTCAGCAGCAAGGCCACGCCGCAACAGCATCCGTCACTGCGCGATGTGATTGTCGCGAAAAACCACCTCTTTTTCCAACGCTGGCGGCCGCAGAACGAGATCTATCTGTTCGGCTCGCGCAAGCACGAACAAGGACGCAACGGCGCGGAAATCCCGCAGTTCGATCCGCTGATCGCACAAAAGGAACAACTCATTTTCGGCACTTTTCCCAATCCATAATTAGTCCTCTTTCCTGCCATGACACGTCATTCTCTGATTCTCCTGCTGCTCTCGCCCACCCTCTTTGCCCAACGCAACTTGCGCGAAATCCCCAGCACCGATCCCGGCGTCCAACAACAATCCTTCAAGCTCGCCGAGGGGCTGGAAGTCAATCTGTTCGCAAGCGAGCCCATGGTGCGCAAGCCGATCCAAATGGCGTGGGACGCACGAGGGCGCCTGTGGGTCGCCAGCAGCGCGATCTATCCGCACATCAAGCCCGGTCAAACGCAGAGCGACCAGATTCTCATCCTCGAGGATACCGATCGCGATGGCAAGGCGGACAAGAGCACCGTGTTTTACGAGGGGTTGCTGATTCCCACCGGCATCTGGCCGCAGGATGGCGGCGTCTATGTGGCCAACTCGACGGAGCTGCTTTTCATGCAAGATACCAATGGCGATGACAAATGCGACACCAGCAAGGTCCTGCTCAGCGGATTCGGCACCGAGGACACCCACCACATCCTCCATACCATCAAGGGAGGACCGGATGGGAACCTCTACTTCAATCAAAGTGTGTACATCCACAGCCACATCGAGACGCCCTTTGGTGTGCGCCGCCTGATGGGCACGGGCATCTGGCAATTCCAGCCGCGCACCGGCAGGCTCGAGGTATTCAGCATGGGTCAGGTCAATCCCTGGGGACACATCTTCGATGACTGGGGGCAGAGTTTCACAACCGATGGAGCCTTCGGCGAGGGCATCAACTACGCCTTCCCCGGTGCCACTTTCCGCTGTCTGCCGAACCAACTGCCGCGCATTCTCACCGGCATGAACCCCGGCCAGCCGAAACAGTGCGGCCTCACGCAAATCACCGGCACTCATTTTTCCACCGAGTGGCAAGGGCAACTCATCACCTGCGATTTCCGCGGCCATCGTGTGAATCGTTTCGCCCTCACCGAGGAGGGCAGCGGCTATCGCTCCAAACAACTGCCCGACCTGATGAGCTCCACCCATGGTTCGTTCCGCCCCGTGGATGTGAACATCGGCCCCGATGGCGCGATCTATCTGGCGGACTGGTTCAACCCCATCATCCAGCACGGCGAAGTGGATTTCCGCGATCCCCGTCGCGATCAGGTGCACGGACGCATCTGGCGCCTCACGATGAAAGGTCGCCCGCTCGCAACACCAACCGATCTGACAAAACCCAGTGATGCCGATGTGTTAGAGAAACTCAAATCCCCCGATCAAGCGGTGCGCTACTGGGCGAAACAGGAAATCAAGTCGCGCAAGATCAAACAACTCCCCGCCCTGCTCGATGCTTTTCTCAAGAAAAACCCCAGTCCCAATGCCATCATCGAGGCAATCTGGACGGCACAAACCGCTGACGTTGCCACCTTGCCATGGGTGCTGCAGCACGGCTGGCTCGATGGCAAATCCGATCGCATCGACCACCCGCAGACCCGCGCGGCCGTCGTACGCGTCGTGCGACAGATGATCGTCAATGGCGGCCTCGCCAACCTGACAAACGCCTCTGGCCAGGCACTGTCACAGAAAGAATGCGAGAGCTTGTTCCAGCAATTCTGTGCCGATGCCCATCCGCGCGTGCGACTCGAAGCAGTGAATCTGCTGCGCGCCTGGGACACTCCTCGTGCGATCGAAATCGCCGCCTCGGTCTTGAAACAGCCCATGGATGCAAACATCGACTTCGCCCTCTGGCGCGGATGTTACGAGTTGTCTACGGCATGGCTCCCCGCGTTTCGGCGTGGAGAAATCAGCTTTGCCGATAACAGCCAGGGACTTCTGTTTGCACTCAAGGCCGCGAATCAAGCGGATGCCGTGGGACTGTTGCTGGATATGATCGAAAAAAAATCAGGCACGGAAGCACAGCGTATCGAACTGTTCGGCATCATCGGATCCACCGTCGATCAGTTGAAGATCGACTACGTGCTGGCCTTCGCCACCGAACCTCGCAATGGCCCTAACGAACGCTCCGCAGCCCTCAAGGCTCTCATCACGGCCTATCAACAACGTCAGGTCAAAGCGCGCCATGCATCATCGCTCGCAGCACTTCTGGGTGATAAGGACAAGGGCGTGGCGCTGGCGGCCACGGAACTCGCCGGATGGTGGAAGCTGGAAGATGCAAGGACTTCTCTTGAGACACTGGCCCGTGGCGCTGGCACTCTCGCCAGCACCGCGCAGCTCAGCATCGCCCGATTGGGTGGTCCGGCAGCACAAACGTTCCTGGAACAGCTTCTCACCACGCGGGAAAAATCACCCGGACAGGCCGACATCCTGCTCGCACTGATGCAGCTGGATCTAGCAAAAGCGACGCCCGCCGTGGTGACATTTCTCGGTGCCCAAACCGAAGCCACTCCCGGCACCGCTGCGCTGATCGACGCCTACCTCACCCGCCAACAAGGTCCTGCGGTCCTGGCGAGCGCCCTGGAAGGCAAAACGCTCAAAACAAATGTCGCCTCACAGGCCTTGCAAAAAACCAGCGCCACGGGCGGCGACACCAAGGCTCTGATGGACGCGCTGACCAAGGCCGGCGGCCTCACGCCCATCACCGCGCTCGATGCCGCGCAAATGACCCAGCTCATGAACGAGGTCAAAACCAACGGCAATCCCCAACGCGGCGAAGCGGTCTACCGGCGTCTCGAACTGCAATGCGCCACCTGCCATGCCATCGGCCCCGTGGGCGGCATCATCGGCCCCAACCTCGTCAGCATCGGCTCCAGCGCGCCCGTGGATTACATCATCGACAGCCTCCTGCTACCCTCGAAAAAAATCAAGGAAGGTTACGCCACCGCGATGATCCAGCTCAAGGATGGCGCGAACCACACCGGCTATCTCACCCGCGAGGACGAGAAAGAAATCCTGCTCACCGATGCCGCCGGACAGGTGCGCACCTTCTCCAAAAACTCCGTCGGCAAAAAGGAAATCATCCCCGTGTCGCTCATGCCCGCGGGACTCACGAACGGCCTGCGCCGCGATGAGCTCACCGATCTTGTGCGTTTCCTAAGCGAGCTCGGCAAGGAAGGAGCCTACAAGGTGCAGGAAGACGGCACCCTGCGCCAGTGGTTCGCCCACAACCAGCCGGATCTAACGAATCCCGCACCGGTGACCACATGGGTCGATGGTTCCCTTTCCCCCAAAGACCTGCCCGTGATCGCCCATCAACAAATCCGTCAGCGCCTCGTTGATACAAAGGTGGAGGTCATCACCGCCGGGGAAGTGGTTCTACAAGTCACCGCTGCCGACGACGCGCGTTGGGAAATCGATGGCAAAGCAACTTCCGCGAAAGACGGAGCCATCAAACTCAAGCTCGAAAAAGGTCCTCACGTTCTGCGAATGATCTTGCCGGAAAACACCAACGCCCGGCCACGCGTGCGCCTTGTTTCCCCTAACGCGAAACCGTTGCACGCCGCGACTCTCTGAAGTCAGGCGGCCATGACTCATCGACATCACGCGCATGCGCGTGTGATGTCATTTTTTCTTTTTCGCGATTTGCTTGCGGAACAAGGGAACGAGCGTTTCGTCCATCCAGACAAAGGCGGCTTCCAATCCCTGCTCCGCATAAATGCCGCCGATCTTCGCCTCCACGCTGGTGGGATTGCCCAGAGCACTGAGAAAACCGTTGGACGTGAGATGGGTGAACCACTCCGCATCCATGCATCCGCGCTCGCGCAAGACGAACTTGCGCGCGAACAAACACAGGACCGCATCGCCGATCCATGCCTTTTCCCGCTCCGCCCGGATTTGTTGTTCTTTTGATTGATTCATGGATAGTGGCCGTTTCAGGGTGATGGGGATTTTTTGCGCTCGCGCTCGATGCGTTCGCGCAACTGTTGTTCCGATTCCGCATCCCAGTAGCCGGGTTGCAATTCGATAAAAACGCTGCTGTAGGGCAACGCGGTATTGGTGCGAATGACCAGCACGTCAAAGCTGCGATTCGCATCGGCGAGCAAGCTCATGAGCGATTCCTGATCCAGACTGGTGGCCTCGATCCCCGCCAGCGCCTGCTGGGTCTTCGCGCGCATCTCATCGATCCCCGGTGCCACGTCATTGCTCATCGAGCGCATTTCACGGGTGAGGTAAACATTCGGTCTCACGTGTTGCGTTTGTTCGATGGTCTGAAGCACGTATGAGAGAGCCTCCGGCACCTCCGCATTCGCCGGCACCTGATGGACTCCGGCGCGGCTGTAGGCGGGAAACGAAGCCTCGGCAATGACAATCCAGTTGCGAAACCCGAGCTCGGCCGTATGGCGCTGCACCGCGCCTTTCCATGGGGTGCTCGACATCGAAGCGCAGCCCTGCCACAGCAAAGCCACCAACGGGAACAGAAGCATGCGCAGGGAAAACATGGGCGAAAGAAGTTAAGCAATGCAGGAATGCCATGTCAAGGCTATTGCTATTCTGGCAATACTCTTGTGCCAGTTGGCATCAGACTCAGGCTGTGACGCTTAACGAGACGCCCGAGAGTATATCCGAACACTACATGGCCGATCAAACTGAGTAGCAGACTAGAGAAGGTGATTTCAAACATCAGATCCTCGCCGTTCGGCGAGAGCACAAGCGTGACGATTAGGCAACTCCACACAGCAACGCCGAAAAAAATGGCGCACTTCATTTCACCAAACATCTTCAGAACACGAAAACGATGCTTTAACAAAGAAAACCCAACAACGAAGGCCATCCCCATACCTCCCGCATTGCCCAAGTAACGCCAGAGATAGCCGATGACCAAATGCTGATCCCCATCGCCGAGGAGCATGCCACCAATTTTGGGAATAAAATCATCCATCCACCCGAGCAAGATGAACGATATCCTCACGCAATCGTAACAAGCTACCGCAACCAGCCCCATGAGATACCCCTGCCCCATCAGCTTACCATACGCACGCTGCAAAGAGCTCACTCCGATCGCCAGCGCCAACGCCGGAACGACCAGAGTGAGCGACGCAAAAGACAACGAGCAGTAACTCATGAGTGTGAGAGCAAGAGCTGTGATCGGAGCGAATCCTATGCCGAAAATCAGCAAGGCGGCTGTTTCGTTCGAAAAAAACAACGCTCGTAGATGTCTCTGCTTACTCGGCTGAATCATCGTTGCAAGAGTGAGCGGCATGTATCCTTTTTTCATACGCGAATGAGACTTGTCATTGTCATCATCGGATACATGCGAAATCTCTCCGCCAATGAGATCAATCAAAAATCAGTATTTTCGCCTTCCGTCCTAAAGGGATGAGCGGGCAGCATGAAGATACGCGACACCATCATTACGGCTCGTCATGGGGAATGACAATGGCCTTCGGAAATGGTTTTTCTTCGGGTTGCGCTGGCTCTTTTTCAGCGATTTTCTCCAGATTCATTTCAAACAGGTTCTGTCGCATGCCGATTTTCTCGGCGGCGGCGGCCAGCTCTTTGAGTCGAAAATGATAAACGGCATCAGTGGGATTCGCGCCCACAGGCAAGGTTACTTCCAACCGACGAGGCTTTGGTTTTTCCTCGGCATCGTCGTCGGGCGCGGCGGCGAAGGCTTTCAGCAGCGTAGGGAAAGGAATCAGTTTGCCGTTGAGGTAAAATTGACCACGTTCGTTGGCAGTAAGAGAAGTGACGAGCTCCGCAAATAGGCCGCGACGCACTAATTCGACGGATTCATCGGATTCGTCGAATTCCGTAATGAGCTTTTCCAACTTCACGTTGGCGCGCTTGAGCCTCTCGATTTCCTCCGCGTAGCGTTCCTGATTCGCCACTTCATTCTGCACCTTGTCTAACAATTCCTGGTTTTCTTTGCGCAGCGTTTGGAACTCCGAGGGGAGCTCCGTATCGTTTGTATTCCGTTTGCTGATCTCATCGAGCATTTTTTGGTTCGATTCGAGCAGACCAGCGAGACGCTGTTTGGCATCCAGGAGTTCGAGTTTCTGTTGATCCAGCTCGGCGTTTTTATGCTCCAACTGCGCTTTGGCATCGAGCGCGCGTTTCATGCCAATGGATGTGCCCACCGAGCCCAGGATCAGCATCAGGAGCAAGGCGGTGCCTGCGATCACCGGACCGCGATGACGCCTGGCAAAACGCTGCAACACATACGCCATGCTGGGAGAGCGGGCCTTGACGGGGATGTGATGGAGAAAGCGCTGCAAATCATTCGCCATGGCACCCGCGGACTCATAGCGACGGGCGGGATCCTTTTCGAGGGCCTTGAGCACGATCCAGTCGAGATCACCGCGCAACGATCGCGGTGATACGGCGGACTTCTCCGCCACTCTGGCACTGGGCCGGGGCGGGATCACCTCGCGGATCAGGCGCTGCATTTCGGCATAGGTCGCATGGCGCAGCTGGCCGACGTCCAGCGGCGTCGTGCCGGTGAGAAGCTCAAACAGGATGACCCCTAACGAATAGATGTCACTGCGCGTGTCCACCGCCAGCGGATGAAGTTCCGCCTGCTCCGGGCTCATGTACTGGGGCGTGCCCATCATGCGGTCATGGAGCGTGACGAACGATTTTTCCGTGAGCTCCATGCCGATGGCCTTGGCGATGCCGAAATCGATCACCTTGACCTCCGCCTGGTCGTCGTGATGCGAGACGAGAATGTTGGACGGCTTCACATCGCGATGGATGATGCCCTTTTGATGGGCATGCTGGATGGCCGCGCAAACATCGGTGAAAAGCTCCAGACGCGCGCGGGTATCGAGATCATGATCCGCGCAGTATTGCGTGATCGGGACGCCATTGACCAATTCCATCACGAAATACGGTCGTCCGCCATCGGTGGTGCCCGCATCATGCACCTTGGCAATGTGCGGATGGTCCATCAGCGCCAGCGCCTGGCGCTCGGCCTCGAAGCGCGCGATCACCTCCTTCGAGTCCATGCCGGGCTTGATCACCTTGAGCGCGACCTGCCGCCTCACCGGTTGGCTTTGTTCCGCGAGAAACACCGTGCCGAATCCGCCCTCGCCAATCTGCTGCAGCAACTTGTAGCGGCCGATCCGATCGCCCTCCCCTTCCCTCCGCGCCTCGCGCCACAGGGTGTCCACCGCGGCAGTCATGAACGTGTCATCCTCCAGATGCGCGGCGATGAGAGACTCGACCTCTTCTCTCAACGCGGCATCTCCGCCGCAGGTGGTGTCAAGATACGCAGCACGCTCCTCCGAGCCCTGGATCTCCAGGGCTTTTTCCATGATGATTTCCGGTGCCAGTGCGGGTTGCATGGGAATGGTGGAGAAAAAGATCGTTCGTCACCCGAATGCATTACGAAAAATCAGACGAAAAAGGATCAAAAAACTTCTCACACATCCTCCCTCGAGGCGGCGCTGCCTGCGGATAGGCTTATTTCGCGCCGACAATGTCCTTCACCTTCGCGCTGATGGAGTCCGCCCAGATGTCGTAGCCTTTGGGCGCAAGATGCAGGAAATCATGCATGTCGTCCTTGCTGATGGTGCCGTCGGGCTGCAAGTATTTCGCCCAGATATCGACGTATTCCACCGATCCACCGGCGAATTTCGCAATCAGCTCATTGACCGCCTGCCGTTTGTCGCGACCCGGATTGGGTTTTTCGCCCACGGGCAACAGGCTCATCAACAGGATTTTTGCCTGTGGCTGTTTGGCCTGGATCAAGTCGATAACCGCTTTCACTCCGGCGGCGGCGTTGGCGGGATCGGCATCTTTCGCCCACATGTTGTTGGTGCCGATCATGACGACAAAAAGTTTCGCCTTGTAACCCTCCAGGTCACCGTTCTGCAAACGCCAGAGCACGTGCTGCGTCTGGTCGCCGCCGATGCCCATGTTCACCGAGCGGTAGGCGCCCCAGTGCTTGGTCCATGACTCGCTGCCGCGCCAACGCGCCGTGATGGAGTCGCCCACGAAAGCCACGTCGATGTTCCCTTCCATCTTCTTGATGTCGGCATCGATCCGTTCGCAGTTGCCGTTCCACCATTTTTCGCCGTTGGTTTTGGCAGCGACAGGCGTGGTGCTCTCGAGTTCCGCCGCATGCGCGGTGATCAGGCTGAATGCCGATAGAAGGAGTGTGGTGATGGTAGCGGATGAAAATTTCATACTGATTGTTCGTTAGTGAAGACAGTTATCAATTAGCTCGTTTAGCGGCGGGCCGCAAGGAGGAAACCAAGTCCCAGCATCATCTTGAGCATTCCCCACACCCCGCGGAGCAGAGCCAACAATCCTGCCACCAAAAAAACGATTCCGATGATGCGCACAACTTTCCCGGATTCGACCACAGACAAATGCTCATGCTTCGATCGAAGATAGTTATTGATCATGGTGACGTTTTGCGAATGCACCTCACGGTTCTGTGTCCAGGCATTCGACAGCGGAATCGTTCCTGTTTCCGTGTGCAACACCACCTGATACTTTGTTTTTTTGTTCCGGCCCCTTACCTTGCCAGTTCCTTGTTTGCTGACTACTTCGGCGGATTTCAGATGACTCAGAGGAAATTGTGAAACCGTCTCCTGTTTTCCCCACGGATTGCTTTTCACCAACTGGCAGGAATTGTCCGAACGTTGGCAGGAAAGGGTGACATCAGCGCCCAGAAACCATACCACACAAGCACCGATGGCGGCAAAAAGGGCACCCACCAGCAGAAAAGAAACAAATCCTGCTTTACGGCTTTTTGTCAGTGTCATGCGGTGTTATAGTCCGAATTCTTCCCGAAGGTCAAGATTAGGAAGCGTTCATGCGATACCATCCATTCCTCAGCCTTCACGTTTCAGCTCCCGATAGAGCCACGCGCGGGCAAACATCCAGTCGCGTTTTGCGGTGGGCGTCGAGATGCCCAGCGCCTCGGCGGTTTCCTCGATCGTCATGCCGACAAAGTAGCGCAGCTTCACGACCTCGGCCTTGCGCGGTTCGATTTCCGCGAAGCGGTCCAGCATGCCGTTGATGGCGAGAATTTCCTCATCCTGCGCGGTCGGAACCTCGATCACGTCTTCCGCGAAACCGGTGCGATGCCAGCCGCCGCCATGCCGCACCGCTTTGCGATGGCGTGCGCGATCGATGAGAATGCGGCGCATGGCTTCGGCAGCGGCACAGAAAAAGTGCTTGCGCCCCTCCCACTGTTGCTCGCCCGGCGCGAGTTTCATGTAGGCTTCATGAACCAGGGCCGTCGCCTGCAAGGTCTGTGCCTCGCCCTCTTGTTTGAGCCGCCAGGCGGCGAGTTTTCGCAATTCGCCATAGACAAGCGGAATCAGATCCTCGGACGCCTGTCTGTCGCCTGCGCTGGCGGCATGGAGAATGCGAGTCACGTTGTCGATAGCGTCCGTCATGGTTTGCGATTTTCCCTCAGGGAGCCGGCCGGAACCAAGGGAGCAATGACTCCAGCACCATCTGATGGCCGGCGGCATTCGGGTGATTCACCTGCGACATCAGATCGGTGAGTTTTTTGCCGGATTTGATCCAGTTTTGATAGGCCAGATAGGAATCGGCAAGACCTACGCCATTTTTTTCCGCCAGCGCGCGGATTTGCACGGCTTGTTTGGTGAGCGGATCATTTTCATCCAACATCTTCGCACTGGTGTCGCCCGTGGGCGTGAGAAGGATCACCTTCGCCCCGGCGGCTTTCGCTTCATCGATCATCCGCTGCCAACTGGCCGCCGATTGCTCCAAAGGAACCCTGCGATCGTTGAGCCCGTAGTCGATCAATACCACGTCGGGTTTGTGAGACAACACATCCTGTTGGAAGCGGGCGGCTCCGGATACCGAATTTTCCCCTCCGATGGCGGTAACGATGACATTCACCACGGCATGGGGATGTTTCTCTTTGACCGCGCGATGCAACAGGTGCGGATAAGCGACGAACGTGTCCACATGCGGCGTTTTGGCGTATCCCGCGGGCACGCTATGCCCGTGACAGACGATATTCATCGTGCGGTTCCTGGGCCATGACAAATCGAGCGCTTTGACAAAATCCGTCAAATAAGTTGATGGATGGACCGGGGCCGCTTGCGCATGCAGCGCCAGGCAAAGCAAAAGACAAGCAGTCAGGCGTTTCATGCGAGGATGGCTTTGACGACGTGCGCGGGTTCCACGCCGACGAGCTTCTGATCGAGACCACGGTACGGATAGACAAATCGATCATGATTGAGCCCGAGCTGATGCAGCATGGTCGCGTGCAGATCGCGCAGATGAACGGGATCGCGCGTGATGTTCCAGGCGAAGTCATCCGTTTCCCCATGCACCACGCCACCCTTGATGCCGCCTCCCGCCAGCCAGATCGAGAAGCAGCGACCATGGTGATCGCGCCCTGCTACCGGAGAGCCTAGCGCGCCCTGCGAATAGACCGTGCGTCCGAACTCCGCCCCCCATATCACCAGCGTGTCATCGAGCAAACCGCGACGTTTCAGATCCATGATCAGAGCGGCACTCGGTTGATCGGTATCGCGGCATTGCGCGGGAAGTTGTTTGGTGATGGCGATGTGCTGGTCCCAGCCACGATGGAAAAGCTGGATGAAACGCACACCGCGTTCGGCGAGTCGGCGCGCGAGCAGGCAGTTCGCCGCGTAGGTGCCGGGCTTGCGGGATTCCTTGCCATAGAGTTCGAAGGTTTCCGGAGATTCATCCGATAGATCCGTCAGTTCCGGCACCGAAGCCTGCATGCGGAAGGCCATTTCATACTGCTGGATACGCGCGAAGGTCTCGGCATCACCGGACGACTCGCCGAACTGCTGATTCATCGCCGCCAGCGAATCGAGCTGGGCGCGGCGATGTTCACGCGCGATGCCATTCGGGTTATCGAGATACAACACCGGCTCGGCACCGCCGCGCAGGAGCACGCCTTGGTGTTCCGAGGGCAAAAAGCCGCTGCCCCAGAGACGAGAGAAAATCGGCTGGCCGGGATTCTTGCCTGTGCCCTGCGAGACCAGCACCATGAAGGCGGGAAGATTCGAGTTATCCGTGCCGAGACCATAGCTGATCCACGCACCCGCCGAGGCATTGCCGAGCTGCATGCTGCCCGTGTTGGCGAGCGTGATGGCGGGGTCATGATTGATCGCCTCGGTATGCATCGAGCGGATCACGCAGATTTCTCCGGCAATTTTTTGCGTCCATGGCAAAAGATCACTGATATACACCTGCCCGGGACCGCAGAGTTTGCCACCCGCGATCGGCTGCACCACGGGAAACGACGATTGACCCGAGGTCATGCCTGTCACCCGCTGGCCACCGCGCACGGAGTCCGGCAGATTCTGGCCATGATACTTCTGCAGCGATGGCTTGCCGTCGAACAAATCGACATGCGAAGGACCGCCCGATTGAAAGAGACAAATGACGCGTTTCGCCTTGGGCGCGAAGGTGCGCATAAGCTCGTGACTGGCGGCGGACGCGGACTCCTGTCCCAACAACGAGGCCAAGGCCAACTGCCCCATGGCGGCGGAAGAGGTTCCCAGAAAGGCACGACGTGTGAAATAATCCTGTGACATATTCAGTTTCGGGTGATGGTTTCGCTGAGGTTCAAGAGCAATTGCGCCACGGCGGTCCATGCCGCCTGTTGTTCTAACGGAAATACCTCCGTGACCGGACTCTCGCCGATGGTGAGGAAATCACGAGCCAGTGGTGTTTTTCCCTGGAACTTCGCCTGCTCCTCACGCAGGGCGGATTCGAGCAGCGCGATTTCCTTTTCCTTGGCTTCGCGGGCGGTCACGGCGCGGAATCCATAGAGCAGACGTGACCGGTCATCCGCACCTCCCTGACGCAGCATCCTCACCGCAAAATGCCTTGCGGCTTCGACGAATTGCGGGTCGTTCAGCAATACCAGCGCTTGCAATGGCGTGTTCGTGTTCGTGCGGCCTACAGTGCAAACCTCCCGGTTCGGCGCGTCAAAGGTCGCGAGACTGGTAGGCGGCAGCGTGCGCTTCCAGTAGGTGTAAAGCGAGCGGCGGTAGAGTTTCTCGCCGTGATCCTGCACGAATGTCTGCGCCGTGGCAGGCGTCGATCCGTAGTGACTCACCGCGCGCCACAGGTCACCGGGCTGATAGATTTTCACCGATGGTCCGCCGATGCGATCCACCAGCAAGCCGGAGACCGCCAGGGCCTGATCGCGAATCGCCTCCGCGCCCAATCGGAAACGCGGCCCGCGTGCATAGAATTCATTGAGAGGATCACTTTCCAGCATTTCCCGCGTGGTGTGCGATGATTGGCGATAGGTGCGGGACATGACAATCAGCTTGAGCATTTCTTTCACATTCCAGCCACGCTCGATGAAATGCACCGCCATCCAATCCAACAATTCCGGATGGGTCGGCCAGACGCCTTGCGAACCGAAGTCGGCCGTCGATGTGCTCAGACCGCGCCCAAAGGCGATTTCCCACAGACGGTTCACCGCCACACGAGCTGTCAGCGGATGATCGCGGCTCACCGTCCACTGCGCGAGATCCAGGCGGGTGGCGTTCGGTTTGTTCAGTGCTGGCAAAAACGCGGGCGTGTTCGGCTGCACTTCCGCCAGTGGCGAACTGTATACGCCTCTCTCGAGGATGTGCGTTTTGCGCGGTTGTTTCGATTCATTCATCACCAGCACCGAGTGCTTGTGTGTCAGCACGTGCAGGCGTTCGCGCAAGTTCACCACACGATGGCGGACTGGTGCGCGTTCGTCGGAAAATTCGCGGAAATACTGGCTCAGTCGAGCGGCTTGCTCGGGAGTGCGTTGTGCGGTCTCCACTTGCAAGGCCGCCCACACGTCTGCGGGCAGTTCACTGTCGTCCGTCTCTCCGGTGAAAGCCAGAACTCGAAGTTTGCCGGGATTCTGACTGCCCGCATAATTGAATACCAACTCGGCGGTAAGATACGGCAAGCTCGCCACATCCAAGGGCTTGGCGAAAGTCAGCGTCACATGCTGCGGTTGCGCGCCACCGGCAGGACTCCATCCGGTGCGAGGGTCGGAACTCCACAGCGCGACAACCGGAAAGCCCGCGCGTTGGTCGCTGGCGGTGATGCGTTTGAGCGGGTATGGAGCGTTGGGATCGACATTGCCCGCAGGAAAGCCGGTGGCGGCAACGTTCACGGTGGTCATGACAAACGTGCCGCCGGTGTAGCCAATGGCATTTTTGGCATGGGCTGACGGCTCGAAAATGACACGAACGCCGTTGATGGTTTTCATCGCCGCGGGAAGCTTGGTGGACACGGTGTAGGCCGCAAAATCGCCACCGTGAATTTCCAGCGATTGATCGGGCATGACTTTCAGGCGATCCGGGGAACCGTTGGGAGTGGTCGCACCCAGGATTTCACAGGGCTGAACGGCAAAGTCCTTGCCGCGTTGCACATGCATGTCCCGTTGCTGCTTTTCCCAACGCGCTTGTTGCTCGGCATTGTCCGCAGCCATTTCCGCCTCCGCCTGGGCGAGATCGACTTTGACTTTTTCGACTTCTTGCGGCGTGGTCAGGGGCGTCATGGCATGCATCGCAGGGCGGGCGTTGTTGCCGCCGTTGCCATCGAGACCGATGTCATCGAGCCGATTGAAAAACGCGAAGATCTGGTAGTAATCCTTTTGCGTGATCGGATCGTACTTGTGATCATGGCATTGCGCGCAGGCCATGGTCAGGCCGATCACAGCCTCGCCGTACGTTTTCACGCGGTCGGCCGCATAATTGGTGAGATTTTCCTCGGGGATGGTGCCGCCTTCGTGAGTGATGCTGTGATTGCGTTGAAACGCGGTGGCAATCAGGTCCGCATCCGTAGCTCTCGGCAACAAATCACCGGCCAGTTGTTTTATCAAAAATTGATCATACGGCATGTTGTCATTGAATGCCTTGATCACCCAGTCGCGCCAGAGCCAGGCATGGCGCCCGCCATCGATCGAGTAGCCGTTCGTATCCGCATAACGCGCGGCATCCAGCCATGGCAGCGCCATGCGTTCGCCGAATTGCGGCGAAGCGAGCAATCGATCCACGGCCTCCTCATAGGCCTGCGGGCGGGTATCGGCGACAAATGCCTGCACCTGCTCCGGCGATGGAGGCAATCCCGTCAAGTCGAGGCTGACCCTGCGCAGCAAGGTGCCGCGATCCGCCTCGGCGGCAAACGTGAGTTGTTTTTCCTTGTGTTTTTGCTGCACGAAGGCATCGATGGCATTCCCCCCCTCCACCGCTTGTGCCGGGATGGGGGGCGACTCCGGACGCACGAACGCCCAGTGCCCCTGGTATTCGGCCCCCTGCTCGATCCAGCGACGCAGCACCTCGATTTCTTTCGGCCCCAGTGGCGCGTGGTGCTTCGGCGGCGGCATGATGTCATCGGGATCCGTGGAGTTGATCCGATGCCACAATTCGGAAAGCTCCGGCTTGCCCGGAACGATGGCCGCTTTGCCCGATTCTGCCTTGCCGATGGCGCTCTCCCGCTCATCAAGCCGCAACTCCGCCTCGCGTTTGTTGGCATCGAAGCCATGACAGGCGAAACAATTCTTCGACAGAATCGGTCGCACGTCGCGGTTGAACACGACTTTTTCCGCCGCGTCGGCGGCTGTATAGGAGAAAAACAGGGTGATGAGAGAAATGGAGCGCATTCGGATAAGAATAGTTTCTTTACGTCGCCCCAAGCTAATTCCTTACGCCAAATAAGCAAGTACATAGCTCGCCACAGACACAAATTTTCGCGATTTGACAGCAGGCTACCAGCCCCGCATGATGCCGCAGTCCGAGTGCTCGCTTATCTTCACATTCCCTTCTGCCATCGCGTCTGTCCGTATTGTTCGTTTTACAAACACACACCGGGCAGCACACCGATTTCCGCCTTTCTCGATGCCGTCATCGCGGAGACCCAAAACCGCATCGAAGCTCTCAAGGAAAAACCCCGCACCCTGTTCCTCGGCGGCGGCACACCTTCCATGCTCTCCCCCACCCACTTGGAAAAACTCTTTTCCGCACTGCACCAGCTCATCGACTTCGCGCAGCTCGATGAAGTCTCCCTGGAAGCCAATCCCGCCACCTTCGATTTGGAAAAGGCCAAGCTCTTCCGTGCACTGGGCATCACTCGTGTTTCTTTAGGCATCCAGTCATTTTCCTCTCCCGTGCTGCAAACGCTGGGCCGTGAACACGATCCAGGACAGGCGATGCGCTCGGTCGAGCTGCTGCACGAGGCCGGCATTCCCTCGGTCAACATCGACTTGATGTTCTCCATTCCCGGGCAAACGACAGAGCAATGGCGCGACAGCCTTGATCAGGCCGTCGCCCTGCACCCCCATCACATCTCCGCCTACAATCTCACCTACGAGGAGGACACCGCCTTTTTTGAATCGCTGCTTCAGGGGGAAATGCATGCCGATGAGCAAGTCGATCACGAGCATTTCACCATCGCGCACGAGCGCCTGACGCGAGCGGGATTCGCGCACTACGAAACCTCGAACTATGCGAAACCCGGACATCATTCGATCCACAATCGCGGCTACTGGCGCGGCGAATCCTACCTCGGTCTCGGCCCCTCCGCTGTTTCCACGATAGACAACATACGCTCGAAAAACATCGCCGATACGGCGCGCTACGTCGAGATGATCCGCGCCGTGGGCCATGCCACCTGCGAGAGCGAATCATTGCGTGGAGAAGATCTGCGACTGGAACGCATCGCGCTGGGACTGCGGACCACCGATGGCATCGCGCTCTCCTTGCTCGATGAGGCGGGCCTGCGCCGCGCTCACGATCTGGCGAGCATGGATTTGTTGGAAATCTCGGAGGGAATGCTCACCCTCACGATGCGGGGCAGCGCCTTGGTCGATTCCATCGCTGCGGAAATCGCGTGAGTCGCATGAAAACAATCGATATTTGTCAGGGAGTAATTGATTTGCTCTGGGCATCAGAGTTTGTTAGCAAAGGTCTGTGCGACATTTTATGGAAATGGTGAAGGAGATTTCTCCTCACGCGGAGCCGATCCTGATCATCGCGGTCACCGCCATCTTAGGTCTCCTTCTGGGCAGCATTGCCATACGCGGCATGAAGTTGGGCGTGGCAGGCATGCTTTTCAGCGGCTTGCTGATGGGACACCTCGGGCTGCGGCTTGAGCCGGAGTTGTTGGCGTTTTTGAAAGAATTCGGGTTGGTGCTGTTTGTCTTCACGGTGGGTCTTCAACTGGGACCGGGATTTTTCAACTCCCTGAAAAAGGATGGCGCGAAGCTCAACGCACTGGCGGTGATCATCGTGTTGCTGAGCGCCTTGGTGGTTTATGCGGGCGGATATCTGTTAGGTTGGCAACCCGGGGTGATGGCGGGGATTTTTTCCGGCGCCACCACCAATACTCCGTCGCTCGGCGCGGCGCAGCAAGTGCTCGGCATGAACCCGACCTTCAGCGCGCAGACGGATACGGCCGCGATGGCTTATGCGGTGGTTTATCCCTTTGGTGTGATCGGCATCATCTTCGCCATTGTTCTGTTGCGCACGATCTTCCGCATCAACCCGGCGGAAGAGCTGAAACAACTGCAGGAACAACAGCAGTCCGCCTTGGGGAAAATCCTGCATGTCACCTGGGAGGTGGAAAACCCCAACATGCACGGGGTCGCGATTCGCAACATTCCCGGTCTGGGGTTGGATGGCGTGATCGTCTCGCGTATCCGCCGCAAGGATTCGATCGAAGCGGAGTCCGTGACGGCGGACACGTTGCTTTATTGCGGCGACCGCATCCTCGCCGTGGGACCGGCCGAATCGCTCCAACGCGTGGTGCTGGGCATTGGCCGCATCGTCGAGGAGGACCTGCGCCAGGCGCCGGGGAATGTCATTGGCAAGCAGCTTTTCGTCACCCACAAACGGGTCATTGGCAAAACCATACGCTCGCTGCAAATCTCCGAGCGCTTCGGTGTCACGGTCACCCGTGTCAGCCGCCAGGACATGATCATCACAACGGTGGCCGATGTGAAATTGCAGTTCGGCGACATGATCAATGTGGTGGGCGAGGAGGCATCCATCGAGCAAGTGAAGAAGCTGCTGGGGAACTCCGTGCGCGAACTGAACGAGACGAGCTTCGCCAGCATTTTTGTGGGAATCGCCCTGGGCGCTTTGTTCGGATTGTATCCCTGGCATCTTCCCGGCATGCCGGTGCCGCTGCGACTCGGACTGGCTGGCGGACCGCTCCTTATCGCCATCATCATGGGACGCCTCGGCCGCATCGGACCCTTGGTCATCCACATGCCCATCAATGCCAATACCGCCTTCCGCGAACTGGGCATCATCTTTTTCCTCGCCTGCGTGGGACTGGGAGCGGGCGGGCGTTTCGCCGAAACCGCATTTTCCACTTCGGGACTGCAATGGATCGCGATGGGGATCGCGGTGACGATGTTGCCCCTGCTGATTTCGGGGATCATCGGGCGCAAGTACTTCCAGCTCAATTTCCTGACCCTATCGGGATTGCTGGCCGGCAGCATGACCGATCCGCCCGCCCTGGCCTTCGCGAACAAACTCAGCAAAAGCGAGTATCCTTCGCTGGCCTATGCCAATGTCTATCCGATGACGATGGTGCTGCGCATTGTCGTTGCGCAAGTCGCGATGCTCTGGATGCTGTGAAGCCATCCGGCGAAAGAGGCGTTGCTTCTAACATTTTTTGTGTGGGAAGCCATACCCCGTCAAGTGCGCACGAGAGGACTCGAACCTCCACATCGTTGCCAATACTAGTACCTGAAACTAGCGCGTCTACCAATTCCGCCACGTGCGCGTGACCTGACTCCCTTGCGGGGGCGGGAATTCAACACAAATGCGGCGATTTGACAACAACGATTTCAAAAAAAATAAAAAAAATCACATTGATTCTTCATTTCATTCCGCTCCAATCAGCGCATGCGTAAATCATTACCGCTTATTGTTGTACTGGGATTGGCGGCAGGCTTGTTCTTCTGGTCGAAAAACCAGGGCCCTCCCTCCGATTCCCCCACCTCCGTGAAACAGGGCGCCATGGTCGCCACCGGCACCGCTATACCCTGGCCGCATTCGCAGTCGGACATCGCCGCGGATCCGAAGACGACCTTTGGCTCGCTGCCCAACGGCATGCGCTACATCATTTATCCCAACACCGAGCCGCCACAGCGGGTGTCCGTTCGTCTGCACATCTCCACCGGTTCGCTGATGGAAGAGGATGACCAACAAGGCGTGGCCCACTTCCTGGAGCACATGGTCTTCAATGGCTCGAAAAACTTCACGCCGAACGAACTGGTGCCGCGCATGCAGCGTCTCGGCATCGGCTTCGGCGCCCACGTGAACGCTTACACTTCGTTCGATGAGACGGTTTATATGCTCGATCTGCCCGACCTCTCCGAGGACACGGTCAAGCTCGCCTACACGGTGATGCGCGATTTCGCCGATGGCGCTTTGCTCAAGGCGGATGAGATCGACAAAGAGCGCGGCGTCATTCTCTCGGAAAAAACCAGCCGTGACTCGGTGAGCTACCGCATGATGCACCAGCAGTTTTCCGAGCTGATGCCGAATTCCCTCCTGCCCAAGCGCTTCCCCATCGGAACCGAGGAGTGCATCAAATCGGCTCCGCAGCAGCGTTTTATCGACTACTACTCGTCGTACTACACTCCGGAGCGCATGACCTTCATCGTGGTCGGCGACATCAAGCCGAAGGAAACCGAAGAGCTGATCACCAAGGCATTCGGCAGCATGATGAATCCCGCCACTCCCGGAAAAAATCCCGACCTCGGCAAAATCGAGGACATCAAGGGAGTGAAGTCGGCGGTGTTCAGCGACAAAGAGCTCTCAAGCACGGACGTGAGCCTGGTTTCCGTGCGCCCGTATCAGCCCAAGCCGGACACCACGGCCACCCGCTCGGAGCGCATGCCGCTGGAGTTGGCGCACGCGATCATCGACCGCCGTTTTGAGCGTCTCGCGAAACAAGAGAATGCCACCATCATTTCCGGCAGCGCCTCGCGCAGTCCGATGTTCAACTTCGCGGAAATCGGCAGCATCGAGGTCAGCGCCAAAGACGACGACTGGAAAAGTGCGGTCGCGGTCATGGAACAGGAGTTCCGCCGCGCGCTCGAGTTCGGCTTCACCGAGGACGAGCTGGAGGAAGTGAAAGCGAATACGCTCAATGCCTACGAGCAGCAGGTCAAAGCCGCCGCCACCCGCAAGTCGGATGGTTTCGCCAGCGCGATCGCCCAGTCGATCAATGACAACTCGGTGCTCTCCTCCGCGGAAACCGATCTGGAAATCGCCAAGGCCGCCTTGGAAAAAATCGATGCCGCCACCTGCCAAAAAGCGTTCCAGGCATTCTGGCAAATCGATGGCTACCATCTGATTCTCAGCACCAAGGAAGCACCGGAAACCGCGAAGGACGAATTGCTTTCGCTCTACGAAGCCTCCGCCAAAGTCGCCGTGAAGGCTCCGGAAGTGCGCGCCAAGAGCGCCTTCGCCTATACCGACTTCGGCCCCGCCGGCACGGTCACGGCACGCAATGAAGTCGCCGATCTCGGCATCACGCAGCTCACGCTTTCCAATGGCATCAAGGTCAACCTGAAAACGACGGACTTCACCAAGAACTCGATCAGCATGATCGCGCGTTTCGGCAACGGTCTGCTCACCATGCCACAGGACAAGCCCGGTCTGCACATCGTGGCGAATGCCGTTTACAATGGCGGCGGTCTCGGCAAACACAGCGTCGATGAGTTGCAACAAATCCTCGCCGGCAAGAACATCAGCGCGGATCTCAGCATCGGTGAGGATGCCTTCGCGCTCTCCGGAAAAACCACCCCCACCGATCTGGAGCTGCAACTCCAGCTCATGTGCGCCTCACTCACCGATCCCGGCTATCGCGAGGAAGCGCTGCGTCAGCTCAAGGCCGCGTTGCCGATGATCGAGCAGCAATTGAAACACTCGCAAGCAGGACCACAGGCGGAGATCGAGGGCTGGATGCACGGTCTGGACAACCGCTACATGATGCCCCCCGTTTCGGCACTGGGCAGCTACAGCGCGGAGGACATCAAGGCCTGGCTCACCCCCGCCCTCACGCAGGCTCCGATCGAGCTGAGCATCGTGGGCGATTTCTCCATCGATGAAATGCTGCCGCTGCTGCTGAAAACCTTCGGTGCCCTGCCCGCTCGCGTGGCTGATACCAGCGACCTCAGTGCCCTGCGCAAGGTCAAGAGCCCCGCTCCTCCGACCCGTCTCGACACCAGCTACGATAGCAAGGTCGCCCAAGCCGTCTCCGTCACCAGTTGGAAAACCAAAGGACTGCGCGACAATCAGAAGGAGAGCCGCCGCCTCAATGTGCTGGCGGAAATTCTCAGCGACCGCCTGCGCGAGGAGATCCGTGAGAAGCTGGGCGCTTCCTACAGCCCGAATGCCAACCTCGATGGCTCGGATGCCCTGGAAGACTTCGGCTACCTCAGCGCCATGTCCGTCGGCAAACCGGAGGACCTGGAAAAACTCACCGAGGCCGCTCTCACGATCGGCGAGGAACTGGCCACACAAGGGGCCACCGCCGACGAACTCGATCGCGCCCTCAAGCCGACGCTCGCCGCCATGGACAAAACCCTGCGCGATAACAGCTACTGGCTCGGCACCGTCTTGGCACGCTGCCAGGAAAAACCGGTCAACCTCGATCTCGCCCGCAATCGCAAGGCTGACTACGAAAGCATCACGCTGGAGGAAATCAATGCCCTGGCAAAACAATACCTCAAGAAAGACAACGCGATCATCGTCACGATCCAATCGAAATCGGCGAAGTAATCGTTAGACATTTCCCGGCCCCGGCTTCTCGCACCTGCGGGACCGGGGCTTTTTTATCGGTTCACCCATTTCACCGCTTTCACGATTTCCGGGTTGTCGGAAATTTTCGGCTCGATGCCGCTGTTGTCTTTGAGGCCCTTGACCTCGATGGTTTCGGTGAGTCGATAAGGAAAAGGCCGCTCGGTTCTGGCTTTGCCCAGTGGATCACCGAAAAAATTGATACCCTTGGAACCCGCAGGAAACTCGACCGTTAGATTTTCGATCCGTATGACTTTCGGCATGTGGCACGGATAGCCGAAGTCATGACTGCCATCGTTGTGCATGTCGAACAGGCTGGAAACGCTGCCCAGGGGAGCCCAGCGGGAATTGCGGATCAACACATCGCCCTCCCAGGTCGAACCGTAGTCGCTGCGAAAGCTGATGAAGCTCCTGCCGTGGATGGTGGAATTTTCCACCAGCAAATGCCCGCGTCCGATCGCGTTGAGCCCGGAATGCCCCAGTGTGGAGTCGCGGATGATGTAGGAACCGGAAACACCCATGTGCACATCCACACGCGAGAGCACACATTTTTCGACCAGGAAGTTTTTCATGAAATTGGACGCCACCACGCCCCAGCGACTGCGATCCTGAATGTCATTGCCCATGCGGCAGCCTATCATGCGAAAATCCACCACGAGGTTCGCGTGATAGCCATAAGTTCCCATCGGCACGGACGATCCTGTTTTGCCTTTGGAGTAATAAACCTTCCTCGCATCGACCACGCAATCCTTCAGCAAAACCTGGGCACAGCGCTCGATCGAGAGAAAACCGCGATAGGGATGACCGTGTTCCTGCTCACCGGTGACCTGATGTTTCACCCCCTCAACCACCGTGCGCGATCTGCGGATCACAATGTTGCGCGCCCAGTAACCGCCTTCTTCCTCCGGCTTGGCACGATTGGCGATGTTGGTGAAAATCCCGCCACGCAGGTAGAGCGTTTGTGCATCGATGGGCTCGGCGGTGATTTTTGTGATGCGCTCGTAGTCCCAGTCAATCGCGCCGACGATGGCTCCATCTTGTTTCAAAACAAAGACCTCCTTCTGAGAGGTTCCGTCATTCTGGTTTCCCCCCTTGCGAATGAAGCGCTTGGTGTTTTTGTCTTCCACGTAAACCACCAGGTCGGTGGCTGATTGCACATCCAGCTTGGTCTGATCACGCTTGAGACGATCGATCTTGAGCGGCACGGGTTTCAGGGTGGACTGCACTTCAAAGATCGGACGACCGCTGTTTTCGACGCCCTGGCTGTCATCGATGATGAAACGTGAGCTTCCCCAATCGGTGTCGGTCTGAATGAGGGCCACAAGAGCCCTGCGCCCGAGATGATAGGTGGCACCCGGCTTGCCGCGCACGGGAAGACGATGCTGGTTAGCGAATTCATGAGCCTTTTGAATCGCCGGCAAATCATCCGTCACCCCATCGCCCACCGCACCAAAAGCCTCGTAGGTCACGGGACCGGGCGGCGTCTGCGCGGGACTATCCGAAAGCGCGCCAGCGGAGAAAACAGAAAGCAGAAAAAAAGGTCGCAACAACGGGCTCACTGCGTGATAGTTACGCCGCCACAGCCTGCCGTCTTTCGCAGCATGGCGTTTCAGAAAACGGCCTCGATGTTCAGGGTCCTGGGCCCGAAATCTCCCTCTTGCAGAGCGACTTTCTCCTCGCGCACGAATCCCCCTTTTTCATCATAGTGCCGCACCGCGCATTCGTGCAATTTCCCTTCGGCCTTGCTGCCATCAGCGCGCGAGAGTCGCAGGAAAAGACGGCCTTTCTCTCCGGACTTGGAGCCGCATTGTTCGCGCAGGGCGGTGAGATCGATGCCCATTTCGATAGGCGTGGGATCATTCGGTCCCACCATGGGAACATGTCCCGGATTCGATCCGCCAAACAAGGGCCACCCGTTCAGGACTTCCGGCGCAAACTCTTTTGTCGGGGCTTTCGCCGCGGGATCGCTCGCCATGCCGATGCTCACGCGCAGGTCGCTGCGGTCATCGCAGGAAAGCTTCACCCGCAATGTCAGTTCGGGAGTCTGGTGGTCGACTTCGACGCGGCCGAGGAAGTTCCCGCGTTTCCAATCAGGGTCGATCATCGCGCTGTAAAGAAGATAAATGCGACCGTCACCCGACCACTTTTCGCCCCAGGAATTGACCACGATGTAGGCACCGCGCTCCCAGTCGGCGAGATCGACTTTACCGTCCTTATTGGTATCGATATCATTGGTGATCTTGCCATCGCCGTTCAGATCATAGCCGACCTGATCATCGTACCCCACGCAGGTGAGTCCATGGCCGTATCCCGATGGCCCCCACCGCGTCCACATCTCCTCGCCTTCGGCGTATTCACCCTTGGGAATCGTCACGGTCACTTTTTTACGCTCGCCCATGCGGCCATCCATCGCAAAAATCCCACCAATCGCATTTTTCCCCGCATCAGGAAGATTCCGATCAAACATCCAGCCGCGCGCCTCGTTGAGTTGGTCTATGGTGGTGACGGGCGAGTAGCGATAGCCCGTGACACGATACTCCATCGCCTCGCGCCAGATTTTGTATCCATTCGGCCACACGCCCAGGCTCTTCGGTTTGCCACCGCCATACGAAAGCGAGGTGGGAATGCCGATGCGCTTCGCAACCTCCCAGCCATGATAGGCCTCTGATCCGCAATCCTTCGCCCCGTTCATCATGTTCCAGGAAAAGTACGCCGGAAAACGCGTGGCATCGGAGTCCGCCGTGGTGCCGCGCAGGACGTTCATTTCATAGGTGAAGACGGAAGCGATGGCCGCATGCTGCCCACAGGTGCCCCACTTTTGTTCATAGACGGGCGGATACTGCGGACGCTTGGCGTTATCGACACGAGAGGGCAAACGATCCGCCTTCACGGTCACATCGCCCACGTCGGCGCCATTCGCGCCCTGCCAGGTATTGTAGTCTTTTCCCTCGCTGGGAGGACGGGAAAACGGACGCGGATACGCGACCTGCGCCTTGCCAGTGTCATCCGCCATTGCGGGTGCGGCGAGCGAAAGGAAAAACAGTCCATGAACCAGATGCGAAGGTCTCATACAAAAAATCATACGTTTGGGTTGCAAGCACGTAGTAGACCACAGCATGCGGGAAAAGCAAATCACAGTACCGATGAAACTACTCCGCCAGATAGGACTTCGGACGATAGAGCATCGCAAAAGGCACATACACCACCGCGAAGATCAGCATCAGGATCGTGAAAAAGCGATAGTAACTCCGCCCCTCCAGCTTGGTCTGTCCGCCGGAGAAATACGCAATGTCATAGCCCACGGTCGTTTCTTTTTTCGGCTTCACGCCCAGCTCCTGCGCCCGCCTGTCGATCCAGCTTTCCGCGGGATGGAAGCGGTCCGACCAGGACTCCGCTTTCTCACCCGGCGGCACCGAGACATCGATCGTCAGCCCGATGTCCCAAGCCGTGCCTTTCACCCGATCCGGCCCCGCCGAAATCAAACGACAGGAACCCTGGCTCGTGATGGCATACTCGATGGCATTTCCCCACGGATCTTTTCCCAGACTCGCGGCAGTCACCGACTCCACGGCTGGCAGGCGATTCCCCTGCTTTTTCGCCTCGGCGATGATGCGATCCGCTGCCGCCGCAAAGGCCTGCTGCGTGCGATCCGGAAACTCGATGGACTTCAGGCTGCCGTTCTCCAATCGCGCAATCAGATCATCCTCCGTGCCGGTTTGTTGATCATAGCCCGGCAAAATGGCATTCTTCGCATCCCTGACCCAGTCCTTCGGTTGTGTCGCCACCAGCGCGGAAAACTGCTCGTGACTCGATGAGGGAATCTGGATGAAACGATTGATCTTCGCCGTGAAAATGTTGCCGACAAATACCGCCAGCAAATAAAACGCCATCACCAGCGACTTCATGTTTTTCGGCGACTGCGTGTAGGAAAACTCCAGCCCGACGATCGAAATCATGATCTCCGCCGCCGTGATCACCAGATAGGCCAGCAACTGCCAGCCCACGGAAGGACGCTGCCCGGCATCGATCCACGACTGGATCAGCGTGATCAAGGCAAACGACGCCGCCACCAAAAACAAACCGATGCCGATCTTGCGCAAGGGAGTCAGCGGAAAAAAACGATGGATCAGCGGATAAACAAAAAACGTGAACAAGGGAATGTAGATGAGGATGAGAATCGGATTGATCGCCTGAATCTGTGATTCCAGCCACTGTATGCCCATGAAATTCAGATCCATGTGCTCCGCCTGCAAGATCCACGAGGACCCCGTCTGGTCATACAAGGCCCAGAACAGCGCGATGAACACATACAGGGGCAGCAGCTTGGCCAGCGCGATGAGTCCTTGCGCGGAGAACAGTTCGCGGAAAAACTTCCATCCGCCCGCTGGCACGTGGATGAACTTGTGGCGTCCCATCCAGAACATCAGGGTGGCGATCGCCATCAACACGCCCGGAATGCCAAAGGCCCAGTGCGGGCCGTACCACTCCAGCAACCACGGCGTCAGCAAGGTCGAGAAGAACGAACCGAAGTTGATCGAAAAATAAAACCAGTTGTAGATCTTCGAAAGCAGATGCTGGTTTTTGATGCCAAACTGATCGCCCACATGCGCCGAGACACAAGGCTTGATCCCACCCGATCCGAGACAAATCATCACCAGTCCCGCCAACAACCAGGTGGAGGAATTTCCCACCAGTCCCATGCACGCCAGCGCCGCATGCCCGGCACAATACAACAGGCTCAGCAACATGATGGTGCGGAATTTTCCGAGAAAAATATCACTCAACAACGCGCCGAACAAAGGAGTGAAATACACCCACGCGACAAATTGATGATAGTGCTCGGTGGCCTGGGCGTTCGACATCGGACTGCCTGCCGGGGAATCCATCAGCCACAGGTACTTTGTCATGAACACCACCAAAATGGCGCGCATGCCATAAAACGAAAATCGCTCGGCGGCTTCATTGCCGATGATGTAGGGAATGCCCGGCGGCATCGTGGAGGATTCGGCAGGTGTATCGCGATAAGCTTGGCTCACGCGCAAAAGCATGCCAACAAATCCCCGCTCTGGGCAATGGAAAACATTATGACTCACACATCCGGCAATGACTGAAACGCGATGCGCGGCACATCCTCGGACAAGGCGCTTTGCGCGGAGCCGAACCACAGCGCCTTCGCGCCATGGCGTTTCGCCACCTGATCGAGCAACCGGCTCAAGGCTTCCTCGCGCGGATCGGGCGCAAACAAGGGCAGGCGCGGATCGCTGTGCGGCAGCAAGCGGCACAAGTCCACCGCCACCGCAAAGGGATGGCTCAAGGGACGCGGACGCTCCTGCCACAAGGCGCGCCACACCTCCAGCAAGGGCCGCACCTCCTGGGTCGAGGGAAACCGCGCCATCACCGCCCACGACTGCGCCGCATATTCGCGACTGCGTTTCACCGAAACATGCATCTCACCGCATTCATAGCCCTCACGGCGCAGGCGCAAGGCTGCCTTGTACACGAGCCGGTCCAGCATCGCCCGCGCGCCATCCTCGTGCCGGAGATCGGGATGCAAAATTTTCGAGTGCCCGATCTGCCGTGGCGTGATCTCCGGACGCACGGGCTCGATGCCGTGCAAGGCCTGCCAGAAACGCTCGCCCTCGATCCCGCCCCACACCGCGCGTAATTGCTGCGGTGTCGCCTCCCACAATCGTTTCACCGTGCGGATGCCGCGGATCTTCAGGCGCTCCTCCATGTTCGCGCCGATGCCACAAAGGTCGCGCAGCTCTAACGAAAAAAACTCCGGTCCCGGCTCCTGCGCGTCCAGCCACATCAGTCCGTCGGGCTTGCGCATATCACTCGCGGTTTTGGCGAGAAACACGGTGGGCGCGAGCCCGATCGAACAAGTGATCGGTCCACCAAAATCCTTCGCCAGCCGCCGTTTCACCTGCAAGGCGATCTGCCACACCTTGTCCTTTTCCGCATACGGTCCGGTGAAAACGCCATACAGTTCATCGACCGAACAGACCTTTTCCACCGGGATTTCCTCCTCCAGCAAGGCCACCAGACGGCGGTGGTAGTCCATGTATTTCACCGCATCGCTCAGCACCAACACCAGCCCCGGACAACGTGCCCGCGCCTCGCCCACCGGCGTGCCTGTCTTGACGCCGTAGCGTTTCGCCTCGCGACTCGCCGCAATGCAGCAAGTCGTATCCGTCATGCTCGCAATCACCGCCACCGGATTCCCCCGCAACAAAGGATTCGCGTGCTGCTCCACCGAGGCAAAGTAGCTATTGAAATCGATAAAACACACCGTCCGCCGCACAGCAGATACTGTTCACATGAACAATCATCTTGCAAGCGGATTTTTCGACTGGTCCTTCCTTCTTCCTCCTCTGTTTTTTCCCGAAAGATCCACCCCGCTCCGCGCGTAGCGTCCCTTTGATGAAACCCGCCACAAAACGATTCCTCGTTTTCCTCTGTCTTCCTCTGGGACTGCAGGCTGCCGATCTGCCGAAGGATCTGCTGGAGGCGAAATGTCTCAGCTGCCATTACCCGGAAAAGGACAAAGGCAAGCTCGACATGAGCACGCGCGCCAAGATCTTCAGCGGCGGCGATAGCGGGCCTGCCATCGATCTCGAAAAACCCGATCAATCGGAAATTCTCCTGCGCGTGCGACTGCCGCACGACGATGACGACATCATGCCGCCTACCAAAAAAGGCAAACCGCTCACCACCGGGGAGATCGCACAACTCGCCGACTGGATCAAAGCCGGCGCACCGTGGCCCGAGGGGCTGACGCTCCGCCCCGCCGACCCGAAGGCCATGCCGCGCCACGATGCCCCCGCCGATCCCGCCATCCAGCGCATCGAAGCATTTCCCAAGGCCATCACGCTCGAAACCAAAAACGATTTTCATAAAGTCATCGTCATCGCCCATTTCGACGATGCCGCCACGCGCGACATCACCCTCCAGGCAAAACTCACCCTGGCCGACCCCTCCCTCGCCCAACTCCAGGAAACCACCCTTACGCCGCTCAAGGACGGCAGCACCGAGCTGATCATCGATTACCGTGGGCAGACCTGCAAAATTCCCGTCACCGTCAAACAAGCCTCCGTCGCGCGCGAGGTTTCGTTTCAGCTCGATGTCATGCCCGTGCTGACCTCCGCCGGTTGCAATGCCGGTTCCTGCCACGGTGCCGCCAGCGGAAAGGACGGCTTCCAGCTCTCCCTCTATGGTTTCGATCCGCACGGCGATCATTTCCGCATCACCACGCAGTTGCCCGGTCGCCGCATCAATCTCGCCCTGCCCGAGGAATCCCTGCTCATCACCAAAGCCGTGGGCGATGTGCCCCACACCGGCGGCAAGCTGTTTGAAAAAGGCAGCGCCGCCCACAAGATCATGCTCGAGTGGATCAACAAGGGCGCGCTGATCGATGACGATGGCAAAATCCCCCACCCCACCTCCATCACTCTGGAACCACCCGAACTCGTGCTCAAGGGCGAGGGCATCAACGTTCCCTTCACCGTGCTGGCGAAATATTCCGATGGCACCGATCGCGATGTCACCACGCTGTCGTCCTTTTCCACTTCGAACGACAACTCCGCCACCATCGATTACCACAAAGGCATCACCACCTCGAAAAACCGTGGCGAGGCATTTCTGTTAGCCCGCTTCCACACGTTCACCGAAGGCTCGCAGGCCATCGTGATTCCGGAAACGACGGACTACGTGAAGCCGGAGGTGCCGCGCCACAACTACATCGATGAAGCCGTTTTTTCCAAACTGCACAAACTCCGCATCATCCCCTCGGATCTTTGCACGGATGTGGAGTTCCTGCGCCGCGTCTATCTCGATGTCATCGGTGCCGTGCCCACCATCGAGGAACGCGCCACCTTCCTCGCCGACACGCGCCCGAACAAGCGCGAGCTCCTTGTCGATCAATTGATCGCGCGCAAGGAGTTCTCCGAGATGTGGACGATGAAATGGGCGGAGCTTCTGCAAATCCGCACCTTTAACGACGGACCGAAGCAGGTCAGCTACAAGGCAGCGCTGAATTATTACAACTGGCTGCGCGACCGCATTTCCGCCAACACGCCGTTCAATCAGATCATCAAGGAACTGTTAGGCTCGGAAGGCGGCACATTCTCCACTCCGGCGACGAACTTTTTCCAGATCGAGCAGGACGTGCTCAAGCTCACGGAAAACATCGCCCAGGTCTTCATGGGCACACGCATCCAGTGCGCCCAGTGCCACAATCACCCCTTCGATCGCTGGACGATGGAGGATTACTACGGCTTCGCCTCGTTCTTCGCCCAGGTGAAACGCAAGCCCGCCGAGGACCCGCGCGAGCGCATTGTCTTCGATGGCGATGGCGAAGTGCCGCACCTGCTCACGAAGAAACCCGTGCCACCGAAATTCCTCGGCGGTCCGGCACCGGAGCTCGATAAACAGACGCGCCGCCAGGCCGTGGCCGATTGGCTCTCCGCACCGGACAATCCCTGGTTCGCCCGCAACGTCGCCAACATCACCTGGTCGCACTTTTTCGGCATCGGCATCGTCAATCCCGTGGACGACATGCGCATTTCCAATCCGGCCTCGAACCCGGAACTGCTCGATGCGCTGGCGAAACAATTCGTCAGTTACAACTTCGATATGAAAAAGCTCGTGCGCGACATCTGCACCTCGCGCACCTATCAGCTTTCTTCCAAAACAAACACCACCAACGCGACCGATGACCGCAATTTCTCCCACTCGCTCATCCGCCGCATCCGCGCCGAGGTTTTGTTGGACTCGATCTCGCAAGTGACCGGCACGCCGAACAAATTCAAAGGTCTGCCGCTCGGCGCTCGTGCGGTGCAGATCGCCGATGGCAACACCTCGAACTTTTTCCTCACCACCTTCGGCCGCGCCAGCCGCGCCACGGTGTGCTCCTGTGAGGTGAAGCTGGAACCGAACCTCTCGCAGGCGCTGCACCTGCTCAATGGCGACAACACCAACAACCGCATCCAGCAAGGCAAGGTCCTCGGACCGTTGTTGGAGCAGAAAAAATCCGATCAGGAAATCCTCGAGCATCTCTACCTGCGCGCGCTCTGCCGACCACCGACGGAAGGAGAGAAGAAAAGTCTTCAGGAGACGCTGGCCGCGGCCAAGGACCCGAAAGAAAAACGCGAGATCCTCAATGACATTTTCTGGGCCATCCTCAATTCGAAGGAATTCATCTTCAATCACTGACCGTTCATCATGGATCCATCTCACGAGGACTTCATGCGCCGCGCCATCGAACTCGCGCGGACCAGCATGGAGGCGGGAAACGGCGGCCCGTTTGGCGCGGTGATCGTGCGGGAAAATCAGATCATCGGCGAGGGCACGAATCACGTCATCGCCCACAAGGACCCGACCGCCCACGGTGAGATCATGGCGATCCGCGATGCCTGCGCCCGCCTCGGCACGTTTTCCCTGGAAGGTGCCGCCATTTACACCACCGGCCAGCCCTGCCCGATGTGTCTGGGCGCCATTCACTGGGCGCGACTGAGCCGCATTTATTACGGATTCCGTGTCACCGATGCCGCGGCCATCGGCTTCGATGACTCGGCGATTTTCGAGCAATTTTCCTTGCCCGAATCACAACGCATCATTCCTGCCGATGTCGTTTCGCGAGAAGCCGCCTTGCAACTCGCCCGCGACTATGCCAGCCTGCCGAACAAAATTTCTTATTAAGGACCCGCTCATCACACACATTTCCTCATCGACCAAACACCATGAAAACGCCCCGCCCGCTTCTCCAAGTCATCATTCCCTGCTCGCTGCTCGGCATCGCCATCTGCGCCGCACCTGTCGCAAAACCATGGACCAAGCAGGTCATCAGCAAGGACTTCGTCACGGAGGGCATCGCCGTCAATGACATCAACGGCGACAAGGTGCCCGATATCGTTGCAGGGCATTTGATCTATCTCGGACCCGATTTCTCCAAGGCGCAGCCCTTCCGCGCCGGACAGATCTATCCCATCGGCGAGTACGCGAAAAACTCGTTCCTCACTTTCAGCGCCGATGTGAATCAGGACAAACAGCAGGACATCATCATGGTCGGTTGGCCGGGCAAGGAGATCACGCTTTACGTCAATCCGGGCAAGCAGGAGGGCGATTGGACAAAACACCTCATCATCCAGGAAGCCGCCACCGAGAGCCCGATCTGGATCGATATCACCGGCGATGGCAAAGAGGAAATCGTCTGCATGAAACAAGGGGGCTTCGGCTACTACACGGCGGACTGGAGCGATGTCACCAAGCCCTGGACCTGGAACGCCATTTCCGACAAACGCACGAACACGCCCTACCAGCACGGACTTGGTGCCGGCGATCTGAATGGCGATGGAAAAAACGACATAGTCGAAAAAGACGGCTGGTTTGAACAACCCGCTTCTTTGCCCGGCGAATGGAAATGGCATGCCCTTTCCCAAAAGTGCAAAGGCGGCTCACAGATGCTCGTGCATGACTTCGATCAGGATGGCGACAACGACATCGTCACCAGTCTCGATGGCCACGGCTACGGTCTGGGTTGGTATGAGAATCTGGGCAAGGCCAAACAATCGGAGATGCTCTACCACGAGATTCTGCCCGCCGATGCGAACAAAAAAGGCATCGACGGCCTGCAGTTCAGTCAATTGCACGCGCTGGCGATGTGCGACTTCGACAAGGATGGCCGCATGGACTTCGTCACCGGCAAACGCTACTGGGCTCATGGAAACAAAGACCCCGGCTCGCTCGATCCAGCGCTCACGGTCATTTTCTACAACCGCGCCAAGGACAAAGCCCTGACGTGGCAAAGCCGGGTCATCGAGGAAGACGGCGGCGTGGGCTGCGACGTGATCGCCACCGACATCAACCTGGACGGCAAACCCGACGTCGCCGTCGGCAGCAAAAAAGGCATTTTTGTGCTGCGGCAGTGAACTCACAGATCAACCATCAGCTATCAAGCATACCGCACGGTTGTCGGGAGAAAAAGTGAATTCAACATGGTCTCATTCGATGGCACTGGCATTTACGATTTATCATTTTTTGCCAATGACTCATGTTCGGGGCGCCGTTCCGATGTTGGAGCGATTGCTGCGAGACGGACATCGACCCATACTGGATCTGGAGGATAGTGTTTCCTGTATCTTCGATCCCGTCCGCAATGAGGATCTCAAACACAAAGCGCGCCTCGGACTGCTTCGTCTCGCGGAGGTTTTGAAAGATCGTCCGCAGCTTCATGATCGACTGTTGGTGCGGATCAATCAGCGGGATAGTCCTCATCATGCGCTCGATCTGGATGTCATGACGAAATGCCATGACATCGGCTTCGCGCCCGGCATTTTGCTATCCAAGACTCATCGTGCGCGGGATTTGCTCGACTGCAAAAATGATCTGTTTCTTCGCACGGGGAAGGTTGCCACCGTGGTTCCGATCATCGAATCCGTGGAAGGACTCCATTCGTTGGAGACCATTGTGACCGCCATGCCTCCCGAAGATCGTGTCGCCGTGTTTGGCTACTTTGACTACGCGCTGGAAGCAGGGCATTGGCCCATGATGAAGCAAACAGAGGCCGCCTACTGGCAATTGTTCGGTTCGGCGCGCTCTCGTGCCGAACGCCACGATTGCGCGTTGATCAACTCACCTCATGCCAGTTGGCAGAAAGAGGACGAACTCTCTCGCATCAAATCGTATTTGCTGGCAACAGGTCGTCTGCCTACGGGCATGTGTTCGGTAGGATCGCATCAGACTTCCGTGCTGATGCGTGATGTCGAGCCAAACGCGTCCAGTCCCGACATGCAGTCACCCCTGCCAGAATGTCCCCAAGTCCGCGCCTCATGGGTTGTGGCGCAATTCGAGGCCGCGCGCTGTCATCAACGCAGTTTCGCCGTGGCGGATCAATATTTTGTCACGCCGCACGAATACCAGCTTGCGAAGCGATATCTTCAACAACAAGGCTGACCGACATGGAATCGCTGCGCATCGCCATACTGGGGGGCTGTCTGAACAGCGGATACGGATTGGTAGGCATCAATCAACTGTATCATCGCCTCATGGCGCGTGCGCTCGAGCGACAGCACGGTTGCCCGGTGCGCGTGATTCTGGGTCGGCTCGACACTCATGAGCATGCGGGCATGATCGACCGCGCGACCAAGATGGTCACAAAACACAAGCCGGACATCCTGCTGTTCCAGATCCGCCCTGATTTCCTATGGGGGCTTTGTAGTGCGCTGTGGCTGAAACGGCAGGGATACGGCTTGTCCCGATTGAGACAAAATCCGCACTCGCGGTATGGAATCCGTTGGCCCGAGGGTCTGGAGATGTCGATCTGCCCGATGCATCGGTTCGCTGCTCTGAATCTTCAACTCGCGGGACGGATGGGCTTGCATGCAAAAGCACGGGATCATCTCCGGCAGCGAATCGATGATATCCGCGAACTCTCGCAGGAAAATCGTATTTCGTTAGGAATCATCAGTCCGCTTTTTGGAACCTACTACCCCGCCTGCTTCCAGCAATTCGCTCACAAAGAAATCCTGCCGTTGCTGCTGGATTGCGGGCTGCCGCTGATGGATTTGATGTCAAGCCCACAACTGCGTGATCCGAACCACTGGGCCGATCATTTCCACCTCAATGCGGCGGGTCATCAGGTGGCCGCCGATCTGGCCATCAGCACCGTA
Organism: Verrucomicrobiia bacterium; assembly: GCA_947462875.1. Taxonomy (GTDB): domain Bacteria; phylum Verrucomicrobiota; class Verrucomicrobiia; order Verrucomicrobiales; family Akkermansiaceae; genus UBA956. The sequence continues at coordinate 257,754 of CANHQJ010000001.1, read as the reverse complement.
GGCTCCATGCTTCCCCGTCTGACTTGAATGGCTGGTCGGTATTTTCTGATCGTATGCGCCTTATCCGACGCATGCTGATCTTGAAGAAAACAAGCGCCAGCGCTCTCATGGCTTGATCACCGGCTTCAAGGCCTCGAACCAGCGCATTGCCATTTTTTCCGCACCTTGTTGATTCGGGTGCACTAGGTCGGCGATGGTGTCTTTGTTCGGATCAAAGCCCGTGGCTTGATCGACAAGGATCACCGGCTGTTTTTCGGTGTGCAGTCGTTTCACCATTTTCTCCAGAGCATCACCGAGCCCGGGAAGATAGGAGTATTTCGGCAGCTTGCCACTGGGGATGGGTCGCGCGACATAGATCCTGATCTCGGGGTTGACCTTGCGAAACGCCGCGATCATCGATTCGTGATCGGCTACGATTCCGGGAGTGGGTTTTTGATCGGCGAAATGATTGTGGCAGGCATGCAGCAGCACGATATCGGCCGGGTGTTTGGCGAGTTGCGCGGGCACGGTCGCGAGCAGGAACCGGCTGTTTTTCCCGCCGTATCCCTCATGTGCCAGTGGTCCGAGTGGCGAAGCGCTCTGGCGCGAGCCGACAAAGCGAACGGACGCTCCCGCATCGCGCAGTTTTTGCAGCAAGAGCGGTCGGTAGTTCGCAAACGTGGTGCCACCTTCCGTGATCGAATCGCCCACGGGCATGATGCGCCAGACTTTTTCCTCCGCGAAAAGTGTCAGACTATTGACGAGAACCGCCAAGACAACAAAGAGTGTTTTCATGGTTTAGTGAGTGGGATGGCCACATTGCTGCTGGTTTTGCCGCGCGGTGGGTAACCGTTGACAGCACCGAACAGATAGATCGGCTCGCCATTCTCCATCAGCAGCGCGGGGCGCTCCACTTTGGATGCCTTGCTGCCATCGGACAACGCATACTGAAGTCCCAGCACCTTGGTGTGGCGGGCGGGATTCCAGCGCAGGCCATCCTTTGATTCGAACAAACACAGGCCACCGGATTCACCGGAAAACTTGCCGATCACATCACGCGTGACGGCATAGTAGCGCTGTCCATGGCTTTCGCTGAACCAGACATACGGATCCTCGGCGAGCATCCAGTGTTTCGCCCCCGGTTCCGCTTCGAAAATGTTTCCCGGTTGTTTGATGTAGGGACCCTCAGGTGTCTCGGCGATGGCCGCACCGTAGCGGACTTTTCCTCCCATCGGCTTGCCCGCTTCCACTTGCACGGCCTTGTAAATCAGCAGCACGCCACCGTCCGGACGCAAACAGGCGGCAGGATTCGTGACGCAGAGGGAATCAAAGGCTTTCTGATCCGCGGAAACATCCACAATCGGCTGATCGGGGCGTTTCCACGGGCCAGCGGGATTTGTGGCGATAGCCAGTCCGATCCGTTGATGATTGCGATGCATCGGATAACTTTTCCCATCGCCGTGATTGCCCATGTAGTAAAGGTAGTAGCTACCCCGGTGGAAAAAGACGTTGGGATTGTGCGTCACATCGCCGTCCCAGTATTTTTTCCCTGTCGCCGGCTGCGGCGGGCGTTTGGCAAGAGCCACGTTGACATGCCGATACGGTCCCTGCGGATGGTCGGAGACCGCATAGGCGATCTCCGAGTGAAGCGCCCACCCGGGAGCGAACCCCACCGACTCAGGCCAGCGCGAGTAGAACAAGTGATACTTGCCGTCAGGTCCTTTCACCGGCGCGCCGCACCACACATGGTAGCCTTTTTCCGCAAAGCGATTTCCCGGCGGCAGTGGCTGGATGCGGGAAAAAAGATCGAGCTCCTCCGCTGCCGCGCAGGATAGACCGATCCAACAAAACAACCAGCGCATCATAACGAAGCTTTTGTGGAGAGATAGCCGAAGCCATAGCGGACTTCGAGTTTTTTCGAGGCTGGCAGAGGCATCTTGCGCGAAAACGTGCGAGCGTTCGGTCCGTCTTCGGTGAGTTCGATGCTCGCTTCCGCACCGCTGCCGTCGCTGCCGATGACAGTGGCACGCTCAATGGTTTTCGCATCGAAGTTGAGCGGAGCCTGGAGGCGGATGATCACGTCATCGCCCTCGCGCAGCACTTGCACTTTGTTTTCGTCGTAGGCGAGATAGGCGAGGCTGATATTGAAGCAGCAATTGAACTGAATCCATCCCTCGGTCCAACCGATGTCCCCCACCTGCGGGTTGTACGGATAATGCGCATTCTTGCAACTGCCATCGATGACGAATCGCGCGTTCGCCAGGCGCCCGATGCCGCCCGGATAGAAACGATACCAACCGTGCTCCACTCCCTCGATTTCGCGCGGCGCGTCGTAGGAAAAATGCAAGCCTGACGGATTGCGACCGAACATCTGATCCATGTGCGACCAGACCAACTGCCGCAAACGAACCGCGGTTTCCTTGTTGCGGATATAGGGCAATGCGGCAATCAGCGCCGAGGGCAGTCCCACGACATTGCCGGGCTCGTTCCACATCGTCGGTTTTTCCCCCATGGGAGTCCAGCCATCCTTGTCATCCAGCTTGCGGAAATCCCACAAATTGTCAGAACGACGCACCACAACATCGGCCCAATCGTTGATTTTTTGCGCCAGGCCTTTCGGTGCTGTCCCTGGATATTCTTGCAAGAAATGCGCCATTCCCGTGATGGTGAGAAACTCGCTCATGCGCTGGCCTTTGGTGACCAGAGGATCGTTCCAGTCAAGGTTCCGGATCATCCACTCGCACTGCCGGTGGGCGACATCGAAATACAACATGGCGTCGGCGCGCTTCTGGCGCTTCGCCACCTCATGCATCATGAGATTCGGTTGCACGGAAAAGCCGGGAGGCAGACAACCTTTGGTGCTGCCGATTTTTGTCTTCAAGGCCAACAGATTGTTTTCCGGGCTTTCATCATAAGGGTAGGTGCGATCCTTTTTTTCATCGTCCCATCTGGCAAAGGCATAGTTGCTCACGACTTCGTAGTTTTGCGCGGGCAGGTACTTTTGCAGCATCGGCCACGCATACAGGAAATAGGCGAGCTGGGACTTGAGCATTTCGTGGCCCAGCTTCTGGGTTACAATGACATCCGCGCCCCAGTGAATCAATTTCACGATATCGGGCGCCTCTTCCTTGTATGGCTCCAATGCGCCCCACAGTGATGGATCGCTTGGTTTTTCATACTTCACCTGGGAGGGCATGCGCTCGTAGGCACTGGGATTCGACAAATACTGCGGCACCAGGGTGTGGAGTTCCCAACCGAAGTGATGATCATCGCGCCAACCGAAGGACCCGACACATTTGGCGCGCTCGTTGCCAACGTGATGCCGGCTATCGATCATGAAATTCACCGCATTCTGATAGGTCACGCGCTCCAGCCAATAGTGGCCGATGCGGAAGGGCACGGAAACATATTCCCCCGCCTGCACCACGTATTCCTGATCGGAGATCGTATCGAATGCCGTGAAGTCGCCGATATGCTGGCGGATCTTCCCCTCATACAATGACGGCCCTCCGCTCGCGGCGCGCACGATGAATCGTGTGTCGTCCGCCAACGTCGGTGCGGTGAAGCGCTTGGGCTTACCGAAATTGAATCCGCTCTGGTTGAGGTAAATCAGCGGCACCCGGGGAATGACTTTGGCAGCGGATGAGGATGACGACTTGATGGCTGGCAGATCGCCTTTTCCGGCCGGCCACACGATCACTTCCTTCACTCGCGCCATGCGGTCTTTGGTCTCATCGATGACAAAACGCAACCGATCGGTCTCCACCGTCATCGTCGCATCAAAGGCGATGGCGAGGTTCGGATTTTTGTTATCGGTCACCACTGCCGATGGAATCGTAACCCACTTGTCAGCCGACAGAAACTGCACCGTCAGCCCGCTTACCACGTCTTTGTCCCCATAGCCGCTATGGAAATGAATCCCTGCCAGAGCGGATTTTTTTTCGAGACGAATCTCCAGCCATGATTTTCCGGTTGACTGCTCGCTGACCCAGCGCGAGGCATCGGAAATCTTGCCGTCGATCGCCAGTGCGGCAGGGTATTGTTTCATCGCGGAACTGGCTGTCGCCGCGACGATTTTCACCGGCACAGGCTGGGCCTGCATCGACATGGTGCCAAGCGCGAGCCACAAGAGACGAAGGGAATTCTGAGTCATCTGAGTATCTGTTAGAGAGTGCGGGGTTTCACAAAGTCATGGAATTTGCCGATTTTTCCGAAATGCAGAAGCAGCAGGGCGATCGGGTGAAGAAATGCCATGATCAGGAACCAGGTGCCGTAGCCACGCCCCTGCACGGCATTGATCAGAAAGCCCGCCACCGCCTGCACGCCCTGATCGAGAAAGCCCGCCGCCTTTGTCGAGGGCCCCGACACCATGCTGGCGACCAGTGTGTTCATGATGATGCCGCCAATGGTCGAACCGGCAGCCACCACACTGAACACCGTGCCCACGGAATGCTTCGGCACGACATCGACCACCAGGGAACTGATGTTGATCAGCCACGCCAGCGAAGCGATTACAGTAACGACAGTGATGGCCAAGGTCGCGTTCAAGCCTGTCGCCATGCTGATGAGTGGCGAAAGCGGAACGATGCAGGCGCAAAAGAGCATGACCCGCAAGCGTCCTTGCACGGGATTTTTCCCACGTTTGATCAGGGCACCGGACCACCATCCGCCAAGCAGGCTCCCTACCCCCGCCGCGGCGTAAATCACCCACGTGATCGTGAGTTGCTCCTGGCTCACGCCACGCTCGCTGCTGAGAAACTTGGCGAACCAGAACTGATAGAAATACCATACCGGATCGGTGATCAGGCGCCCGAACAGCAACAACCATGTGGGGCGGAAACACAGCACTTGTTTCCATGTCCATGAGGGCTCTGACTCGGTTTCCGTTACCGCCTCGCCATCTTCAATCAGCGCCAGTTCTTCCGCGCTGAGGAATCGGTTTTCCCGTGGTTTGCGATAGAGAAACAACCAGGGAATCAACCAGATCAAACCCGCAGCGCCGGTGATGATGAACGCCAATCGCCAGCCCGTGCCGTGACCTAACACATCTACCAGCCACGGCCACGCTTCATGATAGGAGTAAGTCGCGAGCGGTATGACGATATAGGGCGCGCAGGTGGCGCCGATGGTCGCACCCATGGTGTAGAAGCCGATCGCCAGCGCCCGCTCGCGTGCGGGGAACCATTCGGAGACCGCCTTGGATGCGGCCGGCCAAATACCCGCCTCACCCAGACCTAACAAAAATCGATACGAACTCATCGAGCGCATGCCCTGTGCCGCCGCCGTGAGCATGTTGGCGATGGACCACCAGATCACAAACACCAGGGTACCCGTGCGCGTTCCCAGACGATCGACAATTTTTCCCGAGATCAGGTAGGCGATCGTGTAAGCCACGAGGAAGATATTGACCACATTCGCGTAATCGTGATCATCCATGGCCAGGTCCTTCTGGATGGTAGGGGCCAGCGCCGAGAGCGTCTGTCTATCGACATAATTCAGCACGGCGGCCAGAAAGATCAAGCCAACGATCCACCATCGCAGGCCACGAATTTTATGGGTTTGTTTCACGACATCATAGAACGCCGGAAATCCTGCCATTCTGACAGACAATTTTCACGAAATCCGTTCACATGGCATCATCCATCGGCCAGCGCTACTTCCAGCAGGCGCATCATTTGTGACGCGGCGGATTGGCCGGTATGCAGCACTTCCGCATGATCCAATCCGGCATCGGACAAACCGGCACCCCAATTCGTCAGGCAGGAAAATCCCAGGACTTCCATGCCCAGCGCCTTGGCTTGCAGCGCCTCCAGCACTGTGCTCATGCCGACAGCGTCAGCACCCATCACTTGCAGCATGCGGATTTCCGCCGGAGTCTCATATTGCGGCCCGCGCAGACCGGCATACACGCCTTCATGCAATGGCATCATCAGCTTCCTCGCGCAATCGCGCATCCGCTCTCGCCAAGGCAGCGAATAAACCTCGCTCATATCGATGAAATTCGCCCCACCTTCCAGCGGCGAAGTGCCCGTGAGATTCAAATGATCGCTGAGCATCATCCATTCCCCCGGTGAAAATCCCGTGCGTAAGGAACCGGCGGCATTGGTCAGGATCAACCGACTTACCCCCTGCCCTGCCAACCAGCGAACGCCCGCGGCGACATCGTATGCCGCATGTCCCTCATACAAATGCACCCGACCCTGCATGACCCACAGCTTTAGCCCGAAACATTCACCTAACAAAAAACGCCCCGCATGCCCGGCCACCTTTGATGATGGCATGCCCGCATCGGCAAAAGGCACCTCGCGCTCAATCGTTACCGCATCGGCAAGACTGCCGAGTCCGGAACCCAATACAATGGCAATGTTGGCACTCATGATGGTAGATGGGGAACGCTGAGAAATCCCATTGCATCGATCGCCGCACCTGCGGGCAGAAGATGACCGTTTTCAGGCAGAGCGGGGCCGCGTACGATCAAGCGCCCGTCCGCGGATGCATCCACAAAGAATCCTGGTAACAATAATCCGACGGATCCCACGCGTGAGCCAGCCTGTGGATTGCTGGTAGCCACGCCCAGCGGCGGATCCGGCATCGACATGGCAATGACCACCCCCTGCGCCGCATAACAGGGGCAATGAAGAATCGAAGGGGCAAGTGCGGCAGGCTGATAATCGAAATCATAAAACACCCCGGCCTGCGCGTCATTCCCCGCCTCCACCAGCATCTCGCGTGTGGCTTTTCCTCCCACCCGTATCGCCGTGCCCAACACATCCGCCGTATCTGCCAGAATCTCACTGCGATAGGTGCGTGCGAAGCCGACGTGAATCGATGCAAGTTCCTGCGCCAAGGGGTCATGCTCCCACATCGCAATGTCCTGTCTGCGCTGCAAAGCATTGATTTGACCGATCTGCACACCGTTGATCCAGGCCGGCGCCATGTCCTGCTTACGCTGGCGGTAGTGACTTGCGCGTCTCTCCAGTGCTGTGGCGCTGGCTTTTTGCAGGGAGTGACGGAGCTTTTCCGCAGTGGCTTCTTGTGAAGTCATCGGCTCGGCGATCACAACCGTCAGTGGATAAGGCAGGCTGTAGGGAATCTTTTTGAAAAAGCGTCCACGTTCGAAGGAAAACACAGAGCCCCAGGCACCGTCGAGCCACAGCGGAATCACGGGAGCACCCGCCTTGCGCGCCATCAATTCAAAGCCACGCTTGATCTCCTGCAGGCAGCCCGTGCGCGTCAGTTCGCCCTCGGCAAACAGACAAACCACATCGCCCGCTTGCAAGGCCTCGCTGACAAGGCGGATCGCGTCTTTCGCACGATTCGCCGAGATCGGCACGGTATCGAACAAGCGCGCAAACCAGCCCACACCCTTCGCACCCATGAAGGCATCGAACATCACAAAGCGCACCGGCCTGTGGCAAGCCGCTGAGACGAAAAACGCATCCGCCCACGTGACATGGTTCGGCAACAGCAACACACCGCCTTTTTCCGGCATGTGTTCGTGACCGATCACACGAAGCCGATAGATCAGACGAACGATGGGCAGAATGATCACACGCAACAGCTCCGGCATCCACTTGTTTGCGGCAAGGGCGGCAATGCCGAGTGTCAGAATCGCCAACAACAAAAACTGCCACTGCACGTGCATGCCCACGAGCACCATCGCCAACTGGATGATGACAGCGGAAATCCCGCCGAGGTTGTTGAAAAAGTTCGAAACCGCAATGACCGTTCCGCGTTTCTCCGCAGGCGGGTGATCTTGAACAAAAGTGTTCACAGGCACCAGAAACATCGCGGCACCGGCACCGGCAAAACTCAGGAAATAGGGCAGCAGCGCACTATGGGTATCGAGTTGCGACAGCACAAACAACGCACCGCTCATCAAAAACAAACCGATCGGCGCCAGCGACCACTCGATGCCGCGTTTGCTGAGCATGCCCGCAAAAATACTCCCAAGGGCGATGCCGAGACTGGCGAAAAACATCAGTTTCGAGATCGCCGTTCCCAGCTCCTGACTGCTCGTTTGTTTGGCGATCTCGATCACCACCAGATTCACAAATCCGGCGAAGGCCCAGAAAAACGCCGTGCCCACCGCCGCGATGCGCAGTTCCTTGTCCGCCCACACCACCTTGGAATCCTTGATGTGGCGGAACATCAGCTCGCTACGAAACGGCACCGTACTCTGCGGTTTGGTGCCGTGAATCAATTGCGCGATCAGGGCTCCTGCCAACGCAATCGCCGCGATCCAAAACAACGCCACCAGCGCCGCATTCCAGCCATCGTGGGAGCCGATGAGATTGTGATCAAACCAAATCCCTCCCGCGATCTGGCCTGCCAAAATCGCCAGGATCACCGTGCCTTCGACCACTCCCGTTGCAAAGGCCAGGCGGCGCGAACCCACCAATTCCTTTACCACGCCGAGCTTCGCCGGACTAAGCAGGCAGCACTGCAGTGAATAAAGGAAAAAGCACACAAAGCCCAGATTCAGCGAACGCAGCCAGATCGCGGCGATCAGCAGCATCACGATGCCCCACTGTGCCGCGGCGGAAATCTTGATCACCCGGCTTTTGGGAAAACGATCCCCAATCCAGCCCGCTGTGGGAGAAAACAACAAATACGGTAACACCAGTAGAAGACTGACGACATGCTCCGTGTGTTTCGCCAGCTCTCCGCCTTGCTGTTGCAAGGCCAGCCAGGCACCGAGCGGAATCAGTAAAAATTTGATGATGCTGACGGTGAACGAATTCTGCACCTGCATGCCAATCAGCGCCCAAAACGAACCCCATGCCGGTCGGCTATCTCCGCGATCGATTTCTTCGGTCATCCGCCGTGCATCCTAGGCCATGAGAGGGGAAAAGACAAGCGACAACCCCACGATCTTGTTTTTACGGTATCGGACACCAGATGCTGCAGATCTCATGGCATCAGTTGGGATACCAAGCTCGCTTCCTGATCTCGAAGGCACTTTTTTTTCTCTTCGGTATTTCACTAGGCAAAGAATCATGGCGATGAGGAATACAAGCGATAGCGCCAAGCTCCATAACATGGATAAAATCATTACGGAAATCTCATTTGCCAGCGCGGCAGGATCGGCCGTGCCCGATTTTGACAACTCCGCAAACGCGCCGACGCCCGATTTCACGACCGCGACCAGGGCGATCAGCAGCGGCAGCACGACTCCCCATCCGCAGATAAACGCGGCCCATCCGCTGCGCTTCATCGACTTCCGGATCATGAGCGGATTGATTTCCGTGGTCTGAGGCGAGGTGTACGGTGAAGGCTGCATGGAGATAGAACTCATAACGGCAATGATGAACATACGCAAGATTCTCCATTGCCCATTCGTCGCTCCGCAACTACCCTCACTCCGATGCCGGAACTGCCTGAAGTGGAAACCACCCGACTGGGAATCTTGCCGCACGTGAAAGGTGCGTGCGTCAAAGAGATCATCGTGCGCCGCCGCGATCTCCGGCAGGCCGTGCCCGACTCACTCGCTGGGATCGAAGGGAAAAAGATCACCGGCGTTTCCCGTCGCGCGAAATATCTCATCGTCCACTTCACAGATCACCACCACGTGATCATCCACCTCGGCATGTCCGGCAGCCTTCGCATCGCGGATCCCGCCACGGAGTTCCGCACGCACGATCATATCGCGTTCACGCTCTCGACCGGAAAACAACTGCGCTATCATGACCCGCGCCGTTTTGGTATCGTCACACACTGCATCGCTAACGATCCCCTCACCCACCCGCTTTTCGCCAAGCTCGGGCCGGAACCGTTGGACGGAAATTTTGATGCGATCACGCTGAAACAAGCGTTCCGCCATCTTCAGCGCCCGATCAAACTCGCGATCATGGACAATGCCATCGTCGTCGGCGTGGGCAACATTTATGCCTCGGAATCGCTGTTCCACGCCGGCATCCGGCCCACCACTCCTGCCGCGAAACTCAACCTGCCGCGCCTGCGAAAACTGGTGACATCGATCCAAAACGTGCTGCGCCACTCCATCGCACAGGGCGGCACCACCCTGCGCGACTTCCTCCGAGAAAACGGCGAGCCGGGTTATTTCCGTCAGGAATTGTTTGTCTATGAGCGTGAAGGGCAGCCTTGCCGGAAATGCGGCACCATGATCACCAAAATCATCCAGGGTCAGCGCAGCACGTATTTTTGTCGCAAGTGTCAGGTCTGAAAGATGGGAGGAATCTGACATTTCTCGCCTCTTTACAGCGGGCGAATCCACCGCTAGAGTCCCGGCATGTCGTGGCGACCGCAGGATCCTCCGGCGCGCTGGTTGAGGAAAATCCCCGCGCGATACCACAAGCTCGCGCGCGCGATGCTGTGGGTCGGTCTGGCCAGCACGGTGTGCGCCTTGGTGTTTTGCCTCTACTATGCCTCGCTCGCCGCCAGCTATGACATCGAGCAGGTCGGCAAGCTGCCGCAACGCAATCGCGTCTATGACCGTTACAACAATGAGATCGATGCCATCGTCGGCTCGAACATCGATCTCATCACCTACGACGATCTTCCGCCCTTTATGGTGAAGGCGCTGCAAGCCCGGGAAGACGCGGAATTTTTCACCCACTCAGGCGTTCACCTGCGCGGTCTCGCTCGCGCCACGGTCCGCAATCTCAAGGACCGCAAGTTCACCCAGGGAGCCTCCACGCTGTCGATGCAGCTCGCGCGCAATACCTATGAAATCCGCGCCAAATCACTGCACCGGAAATTCCTCGAAATCGCGCTCACCCTTCGCGTCGAAAAACATTACTCAAAACAACAAATCATGGCTGGCTACCTGAACCGCATCTACTTCGGTGTCGGTGCCGGTCATCTCGGCGTGCAGGATGCGGCGCAGAGTTATTTCGGCAAGCACGTCAGGGACCTCAACGAAGCCGAGTGCGCGATGCTCATGGGCATCATCCGCGGCCCGCACATTTTTTCGCCATGGCGTGACCTCGATGCCGCCCGGGAGCAGCGCGACCAAGTGCTCAACCGCATGATCGCGATGAAATTCATCAGCGAGGAAGACAAACAGCGCATCAGCGCCATTCCTCTGAGGATCACAAAACCGGAAGACGTCACGACCGAACGATCCTACGCCATCCAGGCCGTTGTGAGAGAGGTGAACAAGCTCGTTTCCGCCGAGGAAATCCAGCTCGGCGGGCTGAGCATCTACACCACTCTCGACATGCCGTGGCAAAGGCGCTTGGAAGGAGAACTGCAACAAGCGCTCAACGCGCTCGAAAAAGAAAAATCCTACCGCGCGCCCACCCACGCCCAGCACGTAGGCAAGGACAACCCGCTGTATTTGCAAATGACAGCCGTGACCTTGGAAACCAAAACCGGCGCCATTCTCGCGCAAATCGGTGGTCGCGATTACGAACACTCGGCATTCGATCGCACCCACAGCGCCCGCCGCGACCTCGGCACCGCGTTCGAGCCCTTTGTCGCCGCTGCGGCCGCGCAACGTGGTCGCCCCGTCTTTCCCGGCAGCCCCGTGCGTACGGGCACACCGATCGGTCCGGACGGCGTGGAGCGCATCGCCCGCCGCTGCGGTCTCAGCGGTCCCTTTGCCACCACGGAAGACCTCTACCGCGGTGCCGTCTCCGCCACTCCCATGGAAATGGCGATCGGGCTGGCGACTCTGGCCCATCAGGGAAAGCGCCCGCGTCCCTTTCTCATCCGCGAGATCCGCAACTCGGAAAATGAAGTGCTGGTAAAAAACGAGCCCTCCCTTTTTTCCGCCCTCAGCCCTCCTGCCGCCCGATCAGCGCTCAACGTGCTCAAGCAGACCAAAGGCTCGGATATCTTCACGGGAGCCACCGGATCCGAGCGCGAAGCCTGGACCCTGCGCCTCGGCCCCAAAGGCTCCACCGCCATCTGGGTCGGCTTCGATCAACCGCAAGTCATCACGCAAGAGTCGCGCTTGAAACAGCTGCTGTCGGACATCGTCAACCGCTTGGACAACTGAGCCAAGCCGCTTTACGATTGACAGTCTCCCCGACCACGCTAGTCTTCGTCGCATCCATGAATCCTCTGATCTTGAAAGTCATTCACATCGCCGGCGCTTTGGGCGTATTCACCGCCATGGGCGCCATTCTCATGGGCGCTCAGGAATCCTGCCGCAAGTGCGCTTCCATGCTGCACGGGATCTCATTGCTGCTCTTGTTGCTGGCTGGTTTTGCCATGCTGAAAAAACCACCCATGGAATTGCACTTCTGGAAAGTCAAACTGGTGCTGTGGCTCTTCCTCGGCGTGGCTCCGGTGCTCGCTCGCAAAAAAATCATGCCCACACCGGTGTTGCTTGTCCTCACTCTCGGGGCCGGAGTTCTTGCCGCGTATATGGGCTTCCTCGGCGCGACAAAATCATTTTAATTGTTACCGTTTTGTCAAATTGCATTGCCAAGGCGTGGATTTTGCGTTTTGCTGCATCCGCCCCTCGTTCCCTGTAGCGACTATCAACATTCCCTTATGGATCTCGACCTCATTGACGTTCACTTCGACCTCCGCGACCTCAAGCCGCGTGAGCTGGAAGAAATTCTCGAAGACCCTTTCGGCGTGCGCTTCCTGCCCGACGTGGAGCGTGAAGACGGCGAATCGCGCTACTACGCTCTCGGCCGCACCGTGAGCGGACGTCAGTTGTTCTTGTGTTTTTGGACCGATGGCAAAACCACGCGAGTGATTGCCGCGCGGGAAATGACCGAGAACGAAATGCGTTTCTACGAACGCCGCTACGCAGCGATGAAATAAACTATGAATACGATCACCCACTGGTCCCAAATCCCCGCGTTTGCCGATGAGCAGGCCGAAGCCAAATTCTGGGAAGGCCACGAACTCGATGCCCGCCTCATGCAAAGCTGTGTGCATGAGCCCGATTCCCGTGAGTCCACCACCATCACCCTGCGCTTCGATCCGCGCATGCTCTCACGCATCAAGCGTGTCGCGCGCTCCCGCTACCTGAACTACCAGTCCATGATGAAACAATGGCTGGCCGAGCGACTCGAAGAAGAAATTCGCCGTCAGGACGCGCCGAACCGCTGAACCGGCGTTCGCTATGAAATCGCCCGCGCTGTTCCGCCGTGCCGATCTCTGGCTGATCCTGTTTTTTGCCTGGTTCGGCACACTGTGGCATTTGTCCTCCGGCCCGGTGGAGGTCAAGACCGGTTGGGAAATCCCTCACTTCGATAAAGTCTGCCACTTCGGCTACTTCTTCGGCGGTGCCGGCCTGCTCTCCGCCTGCCTCTATCGGCTGGGCCATCGCAATCACGATTGGGCGAAACTGCTTGCTATCGTCATGCTGATCATGACGAGCGTCGGCGCGCTCGATGAATGGCACCAATCATGGGTGCCCGCCCGCTCCGGCAATGACGCCCTCGATCTCTGCGCGGATGTGTTAGGCAGTCTCGCGGGCTTTTGGGTCTTCCGGCGCATGCATCGCTGGGTGGATGGGAGCTGATACCGCTCAATCATCCTGTGCGTTGCCCTCGATGAAATCGCGCAAAAACGGATCCTCCGTCGCTTGCAATTCCTCGGGCGTGCCCACCCAATACACCTGCCCCAATTTCATGAACACCACACGATCGGCGATGCGAAACACGCTGCGGATTTCGTGCGTGATGACGATGTTGGTGATTCCGTGATCGGACTGCAAGGTCTTGATCAATTTATCGATGGTATCCGCCGTCATCGGGTCCAGTCCCGCATGAGGCTCATCGTAAATGATGCATGCGGGCATATCCACCACAGCCCGCGCCAGCGCCACCCGCTTGCGCATGCCGCCGGAAATGTCCGAGGGAAACTTATCAGCGTGAGCACCGAGCTTCACAATCTCCAGGGCCTCCGTCACCCGCTTGCGGATTTCGTCTTCTTTGCAATCAGACTCCTCACGCAGGGGAAATGCCACATTTTCAAATACCGTGAACGAGTCAAACAAGGCACCTCCCTGAAACATCATGCCAATTTGGTGACGGATCGGCCCCATTTCCCGTTCGCGCAATTTCGTGATATCCACATCTCCCACCCAGATTTCCCCCTCCAGAGGTCGCAACAAGCCCGGCAGGTGTTTCACCATTACCGATTTTCCGCAGCCCGAGGCCCCGAGCAGCACCAAGGTTTCACCGCGATAAATGTCCAAATCAATGCCCCGCAGCACTTCCTGTGCCCCGAATGACTGATGCAGATTCTTGATGCGGATAAAAGGAGTGTTCATGCGGGCGTTTGCGCGGAATGAAGCATCACCGGATCGTGATTTTCCGCTCTGCGCACACCATTCCTTACGCAAGCCTCTGCGTTCCGACAATCAAATTATGCTAGTGGTGCGATCCCGGACGATGCAGATCGGCGGATTGCAACAAACGCCATCCTTGCACCACGTAGGCGATACCCGACCATACCGTGAACACGGCGGCAAGGCCGCACGCATAGATCGGACTGATCGCTACCATTCGCAGCATCACCCAGCCCAGTGCCAGCATCTGGGCGAACGTGCACACCTTACCGCTCCAGTGCGGGTCTATCTTCACGGATACCTTGCAGTACCATAAAATCCCGATGCCGCCGATGATCACGCAATCGCGCACGATCACCAATGCGGTGAACCACAGCGGAATGCGCCAACCGCTGCTGCCCCAGTCGATCAGCGACAAAGTGATGATCCCCGTCAGCAACAAGGTCTTGTCCGCAATCGGATCGATCATCGCCCCGAAGGCCGAGCGCTGATTGAAATGCCGGGCGATGAATCCATCCACCGCATCCGATGCCGAGGCCGTCACAAAGACCCACAACGCCGCGATGCGCATCCACTCCTGCGGCGCACCCTCCTGAATGCTATGAGAGTAATAAATGGCCAATACCACAAAGACCGGCACCATCAACAAGCGCGTCAGGGTGATTTTGCTGGCTAGCGTCATACTCCCGCATCCTAGCAACTCCCCACAGCGAATCCAAGCAAAGAATTTCCCCGTCCCCGGAACCTCCACAAAACACTTCCCTCCAACCAGTTGGTATGCTACTTTGCGTCATGGCCACACGCACAAAAAATCCTACCGCCACCCGTGCCCGCATTCTCATCAGCGCGGGTGAGGAATTCCGTCGTTTCGGTTTTCAGGCTGCCAGGCTCAATGCCATTGTTGAAAATTCCGGCATCACCAAGGGCTCGCTGTTCCATCATTTCACGGGCAAGGACGATCTGGCGCTGCAGTGGTTGCAGGAAACACTTCCGCCCTTGCTCGATCAGCAATGGCTCAGTCCCTTGAAAGACACCTCGGATCCCATACAAACGATCAAGGGCCTGTTGCGTGAACAAACGCGGGTCATGGAGTCCACATCTGCCGCCGATTTCACGGGCAACCCGCTCGCCACACTCATCACCTCCATCGCACCGTCCGATGCCGCTTTGCACCAGGCCATGTTCGATCTCCAGCAACAATGGCACCGCGCGCTCAGCGAGGCGCTGCTGCGCGGTCAGCAGCAGCGCATGGTCCACAGCGCGATCCAGCCTGCGGAGGAGGCGCATCTGATCATGAGCATGAGCATGGGACTGGAGCTGCATGCCAAATCCAGCGGCTTCGCCGTGATTCCCGGCTTTTTGCGATCCGCCATCGCCTACCTAGACACCCTGCGCCCCGCCTAATGCCACGGCATTGGCCGCCGCATACTCGCGCGCATGAGTGAGGCTGATTTTGATCTCGCGGATGCCATGCGTTTCGCAAAACAAAAGCGCCTTGCCGCTCAATTGCATGGTCGGCTCGCCACTCTCGCCGCGCACCACTTCCATATCCAGCCAGCCGATTTCCTTGCCGATTCCCGTGCCCAGCGCCTTCGCCACGGCCTCCTTCGCCGCGAATCGCGCGGCAAAGTGCAGTTCCGGTTTCGCCTTGGCCGCGCAATACGCGCGCTCCCGCTCGGTGAAAATCCGCGTCACAAAGCGCTCCCCGAATTCCTCCAGCGACGACGCGATGCGCCCGACTTCCACCACGTCGATACCGATGCCAAAAACACTCATAACAATAGTCTAACGAAACGATCAGCGCGTGGGCGACATGGTGTATACCGAAATGCTGCACGCATAGGCTTTCGCCAGCGCCATTTTTTTGAACTCGTGTCCCTTGCCCCAGGAATCCGTGTAAATGATCTCCTGCGTTTTGTCATTATAGCCGATGATCAAACGCATGTGTCCGCCACCCGCCTGCGGGATGCCCTTTTCCGGAAACATCCCCAAGCGCAGGCACCAACAGAGCGGGATGCCTTGATCGATGTATTCCTGGATCTTGGTCATGTAGCGTTTGCAGCCCGATTGCTCCCCTTTGACCTTCGCGAAAATCTCCGGTTCCATCAGCATCCAGACGGCTTCGGGAATCAACACGTAGCCCTTTTGCGCCTTGAACTCCTGCTTGTTTTCCTTTTTCGCGAGTTGATTGTAGGCGCGCACATCGGCATCGAACTGGCGCTGGGTGAATTCATAATGCTGCGTCGTGCGGATGTGCAGCTTGGAAATGATCGACTTGAAGGCCAGTTCCAACTCCTCCGGACTGGTTCCCTGCCTGGTGGTGTTTGCCAATTGCGCGACCTCGTGTTGATCGACATCGAGCTTGTAATAACTCGCCACCCGCGCGATCGATGCCACCGCACAATAGCCCTTCTGCCCTTGGTCCACCATCGGCATGTTTTTGATAAAAACATCACCATCGTCCTTGCGCTCGACGTTGCCCTTCAGTGTCGAGCGGCCCGCGATTTTTCCATCTGCCGCGGCAAACGAAGCCAGTCGGATGCGCAAAAACTCCGCGCGCTGCTCCCCTTCGTTCACAGCCACGCTCGACTCTAACAAAATCGCGGTATCACCCTTGCGCCATTGAAATGCGGTCACCTCGACGGCGGAAGTGGACTTGCGCACTTCGCCGCGGATGCCGGTTTTTTCATCCAAGCGGATTTTCCATTCCTCAAATCGCTTCTGCAAGTCCGCCACCTTGAGTGTGCCGTCATCCCCACGGTTGTATAACGAAATGTTGATCGTCGAGACATTTCCCTCCGTGCCACGGATAACGATCTCCCCCACCTTCTCGTCCCACACAGGAACAGCTCCCGCCTCCGCCAGCAAGCCGTCGTGCTGGGCCGAGAGCCAGACGAAGGCATGGTCGCGGATTTCCCCCGGATCAAATCCGCGCCGCTTGAGCATCTCGCGCTGCAAGGCCATCATCCGCAGTTGCTCAGGCGAGCGCTTCACCAGATACGTCTTCTCGATCTGCGCCAGGGGCGTCTTCCATAAATTCTCGTCCAGCAACTGCGCGCCCAGATCCGCCGTTTGGCCGTGACCACAAGCGCATGATGCCATGACGACAAGCAAGGTCCGAGCCAAAATGCGCATCAATCGCGCTGCGCTGGAGAAGATCAAGTTCATAAACATCGTTAGGGTAGCATCGAACGAATGTGAGGGAAAAGCAAATTAAACACAAAAAAAGCCACGGGACGCATCATCCCGTGGCTTTTTGATTCGTGTGCGATCACTTCTTGATCAGCTTCGTCACGCGACCGGTCACGTTCCAATCCTGCACATACAGGTTGCCGGTTTTATCAAAGCAAAGGCCGTGTGGCGCGGTGAAGATGCCTTCTTTCCAGTCGGTCACAGGCACCTTGAAGTTCGCCCATTGTTTTTTGTCCGGATTGTCGCCGAGAAAGGCCACGGGAACGCCATCCTTGCCCAGAATCGTCACCCGCGATTCCAGCTCTGCGACGGCGCAGAAATCTCCCATGATATCCACCATGCAGGGCAGACGCAGCCCCTTGGCATGCACTTCGAGGAATTTGCCATCCATGTCCGTGTGAACCAGACGGCGATTGCCGCGGTCCGCCACCAGCAGGCGGGGTGCGCCGAAGCGGGTATCGATCGCCAAACCATGGCAGGTATTGTACTGACCGTCTCCCGTGCCTTTGCCGCCGAAGGATTTGATCAGTTTGCCCGTGGCATCGAATTTGTGAATCATCTGCGCGCCATAACCGGTTGCCGCGAAAATCGAGCCATCCGGAGTGACCGTAACGGCGGTGAGGCCATTCCATCCGCCCTGCACTGCCACGGTGTTCGCATTCGGAATCTCCAACAGCAACTTGCCATCGGTATCGATTTTGCACACGCGGCCTTTTTTCAACTGCGCGCCGTAGATGACATCCTTGCCTTCTTCCGAGCGCATCGCCATCGCATGGAATCCCACGCACTCGGGCGCGATGGTTTTCACAAACTTGCCATCGGCTTCATAAACGATGATGGACATCGCGGCATCCGTGCTGAAATACACCTTGCCATCCGAACCGCTGAGCACCGAACCGTGGGTCGGTCCGAGATTTTTGCCATCCGGCAATTTGCCCCAACCCGGGACGGTCTCGAACGTCCATGCGCCGTTGCCCACCGTAGCCGCATGGGGAATGTCTTTGCCCGGTTGCGTCGCATGGTCGGGATGCGCGTAGGCAAACAAGCTCGTAGCCAATAATCCAATCAAAGGTAACTTCATAACGGAGGGATTACGGCACAATCCGCCGATTCTGTCAAACAAGGATCTGCACATCACGCCGTCTGCGGCTTGCGCGTCAAACTCAGGATCCAGAAAAAATTGCCGCTCACGAGCAGGGCCGCCAGCCCGACGTGCAAGACCTGCACCCATCCGTAGATGTGAACTTGCGACATCACCACACCCAACACCATCTGCGCCAGGACAATGCCGAGCACCAACTTTTCCGCGAGATTCATCGGCGACATACGATATTTCCTGCCCGACCACCACGCATAACCCGCCAACAGCACAATCAACCAGGAAAAACTCCGGTGTGTCAGATACAGCCACGATTGCTCCAACGCACCGCCCCATTCCGTGCGTGAAACGGAGAGATGTTTGGACATAGCATCGGTCAGCTCACGCACCTGTGAGCCCATCACGCCTTCCGCCAGCACGATCACAAACAGCACCGTCACCCACCGCCGCAAGCGCACGCGCTGTCCATCCTCGGAAAATTTCTGACACTCACCCGCCGCGCCCGTGCGCCAGATGACGAAGGTTTGCACCAAAATCAGCAGGAACGCCAAAGCCATGTGAGTCGTCAGCACCCCCGGAGCCAATCCGCTATAGACCACCCGCGCTCCCATCCAGGCGTTCACCAACACCAATACCAACGCGACAAAGGAGGCAATGAATACGATGGGCGTTTGCCGGCGCTTGCCAAAGGAAAGCACGAAGGTAAGCAACGAAAACAAGCCCACGGGCAAACTAAACAAACGATTGATGAATTCCGTCCATACGTGGCGCGGATTGAATTCGGCACGCAGGGTCTCTACCGTGATGGTCTGCGGATCACGCCCCAATCGCTCGGCTTTGAGCTGGAATTTCGCGATGTCGAGTTTTTCAAATTCCACCTGCTCCACCTGGGTCGGCGGAATCAGGCAACCCCAGCACGTCGGCCAATCGGGGCAACCCATCCCGGCCCCCGTCACCCGCACGATGGCTCCCACAAAAATCAATACCAGCACCGAGACAAGAGACGCTTTTGCGCAGAATTGAAATCGATTGTTTCCCATCGCGCCGCCATCATGCACTGGAATGCAGAGCATTTCATCTTCTTTTTTTGAAAATTGCCTTTCGCATAGACGACTCACGAAAAATCCGTTACATCTTCGCGCGTGAGCGAAAACGAATCCCATCATCACGAAGAGCCCGCGACGGCTGCCGTTGCGAACTCCGCGCCCAAATCCTCTGTCTCTGCCACCCTGATGCTGTCAGTAGCCGTGGCGCTGCTCGTCGGCTTCATCATTGCGATGAACCTGAACCAGAAGAAAAAAACCGACCAGACCGACCTCTATTCGGCGCAGGCGGAATTGGCATCGCGCACGGCTACGGTGAATGCCGAGCGCGCCCGTCAGGGACTGCCGCCGCTCGAAGGCGTGGGCATGGATTCCCCCGAGCAAATCGCCGCGCGCCTGACGAAGGACGCCGCCACCCTGGCGAACTTCTCCGATCGCTTCCGCTCGTTACTTGCGGAAAAGGACAGCATCATCGCTGAAAAAAACAACACCCTCCTGGTATCCGAACAGGCACGCCAAGCGCTCTCTTCCCAGCTCGGCAAAGTCCAGACCCAGCTCGACAAAGCGCTGGCCGACGGTGCCAGCAGCGAATCGCTGCGCACGCAACTCACGGAAGCCCGCAACAGCCTGGAACAATACGCCAGCCGACCTTCACTCGAAGAATTGGTTGCTGCCAAATCCCGCATCGCGGAGCTCGAAGCCCAGCTCGCCGCCGCCATGGCCAAGCCCGTAGCGCCGCCCCCACCACCGGCTCCCACCAAGCTTTTCGCCGAATCCGCCGCCGATCTCTATCCGATGGCCAAAGGCCTGTTCGAGGCGCTCAACGAACTGGAAGACAAGGCCGACCTCGAAATTTCCGCTGCCTACAACCGCTTTGCCACTCAGTATCAGGCCAGCTTCCTCAAGGAAGTCCGTTTCCCCACCGGTTCTTCGCAGCTCAACCCCGCCGACAAACTCGCTCTCGGTGATGCACTCGAAAATCTGCCCGAAGGCGCCATGATCCTGGTGGTCGGCTACGCTTCCACAACGGGCCACGCCGATAGCAACCGCGTCTTGTCCTCGGATCGCGCCACGGTCGTCGCGACCAATATCGATATGGCCAAGCCCGGCAATCAGGTCGTACAGGCCGTTTTCCTCGGCCAGACCAAGCGTTTTTCCAGTCGCATCCCCGAACGCAATCAGGTCTGTGAAGTTTGGCAAATCAATCCGAAGTGATCCTTCCCGCTCTCCCTTATCTTCTCACCCGCATTCACGCCATGGACACGATCAAAATGCTTCTCGCCGCCACCACCGCCCTCTTGTTAGGGGCGCTTGCCTGGACCTGGCAAACGCAGCGCAACCTCACCAAGGACGCACCGGCCTCGGAACTGGCACGCATCCAGAAACAACTGGAAGAGATCAAGCGTGAAGAAGCCATCTTGCGTTCGGAAAAACAACTGCGCGACATGGGCGTAAGCTCCGCCCCGGCCGCCAATGCCACGTTCAGCCAAAACAGCAATCAGGAGCTCGAACAAAAAGCTGCCAAGCTGCGCGAGATCGAGGAACGGAACGCCGCCCTGCAGATGGAGCTGGAACTGAAGGAAAAAGAGGCGAACGTTGCCAAGCAGGAGGCCGGCCTCATCGCACAAAACGATTTGGAAAAGAGCGACAAAGAACTCCGCCGCGCCCGCCAGATCAAGGAGGCACTGCTGATGGCGAAAGTGATGGAGTTTGTCAACGATCCTGCCACCGGTTCTTTTGTGACAATCCAGTTGGTCATGCCCGAGCATGTCACGGTCGACACCGTGCTTTCCGTGCGACGCAAGGACGGCATTGCCGGAAATGTGAAAGTGCGGGAAGTCGTAGGCGGCGAGGCAATCGCCGATGTTCTTCCCGGCATTGGTCCCTTTTCTCCCGAGCCTGGCGATGAATTGATCGTCGCTCCCGCATTCTGAATCGTATGATCCCGCGATTTTCCGGGGATTTTCCTTTGAGTTGCTGCGTTCTCATCAAGACTCCGCATCTCAACTGCTTACCGGCATAACCGGCTCACTGATTCCCCCCCTCGAGATGCCCGCTCTGATTCATGGCCTGCAATCCACATGAGGCAATCCGCGTCACGACTGCGATTCACTCCGCACGATGGAGCCATTGGTAGAGCGACTCGGCAAAGGATTTCGTGATTCCCCGGCATTGTGCGATCTCCTCAAAACCCGCTTTGCGCAAGCCGGCGACCGAACCAAAACGTTTCATCAAAAGAATCTTGCGCCCCGCCGTCATGCCGGGGCAGTCATCGAGCAGGCTCTCCTTCATGCGTCTTCGCAGCAAGAGCGAGTTGTAGGCATTGGCAAACCGGTGAGCCTCATCGCGAATGCGCTGCAAGAGCTTCAGCGCCCCACGATCATGCGGAATCACCAGCGGCTCGCTCTCACCGGGACGAAAGACTTCCTCGCGCTGCTTCGCCAGTCCTATCACCGGAAGTTCGTGCAGTTGCAGTTGTCGCAATTCCGCCACCGCGCTGCTGAGCTGTCCCTTGCCCCCATCGACAATGACCAAATCGGGCAACAGGACTTTCGCTTTTCCCATGCGCGCCAGCCGCCGTTGCGTCTCGACCACGCTCTCCTGGCTCTCGGCGGCTACATCGGGATTCGCCACGGCGTTTTCTAACAGAATTCGCGAATACCGACGCCGCACTACCTCGGCCATACTGGCGAAGTCGTCCTGCCCCTTGACGGTCTTGATGCGGTAGCGGCGATATGCCTGATTGTCCGGCGCACCATCGACAAAACGAACCATCGAAGCGACGATGTGCGTTGATGAAACGTTCGAAATATCGAAACACTCCATCACCCGCGGCGGCCCGGGAAGATCCAGCCACTCGCCCAGCTCGGCAAGGTCTTCGGTGGGTTTCACCGTGGTCGGAAGTCCCCTGCCGCGGGAAAACTGCCGGGTCGGATTGAGCGTGAGTTCCAAATTCTGAATCATATCACGCAGCAAGGCCGCGCGCTCGAATTGCATCGCCTCCGCCGCCGCACTCATTTCCTCGCGCAGATCATCGAACACCTCCCGCCGCCCTTTCCCCTCTAACAAACGGCACACTTCCTCGATGCGCGCGGCATAATCCTCACGGGAAATGCGGCCCACGCAGGGCGCGACGCAGTTGCGGATCACATCGGCGTGGCAGTGTTTGTATTCCTGCTCCCCGGGATCGTGCGCGCGGCAGGTGCGCAGCCCGAATTTCCGGTTCAGCCACTCCACCGAGGCGCGCAGCGCGCTGGAGTGGGCGAAGGGGCCGAAGTAGCGCGCCTGGTCGTCCTTTTTCAACCGCGTCATCACCAACCTAGGCCAGGGGTCGTGAATGTTCACTTTCACCAGATAAAACCGCTTGTCATCGCGAAAAGTCACGTTGTAGCGCGGGCGGTAGTCCTTGATCAGCTTGCCCTCGAGCAAGAGCGATTCCTGCTCGTTGCGCACGACATGGAATTCAAAGTCCCAAATCGCCTCGATCAGCGCGCGCGTTTTCACATCCGCGCGCATTTTTCGCGAAGCCATGAAATAACTCGACATCCGCTTGCGTAAGTCCTTTGCCTTGCCGACATAGATGATCGATCCGATGCGGTCTTTCATCAGGTAGACTCCGGGTTGGTGCGGCACGTCCCGCAGCTTGATTCTGAAATCCGCTTTCTCCATCGCTGTCGTGTGAGCGCCAAACTTACTGCAATCGTGGAAAATCACAAATGGAATCCCATGATCAAGCATTGCCCTCTCCCAAAATCATGATACAATCGTCGCGAACATGAACCGCTGTCTCCGAATTTTCCCCGCTCTGGCGCTCACCTTGGTCAGCGCCGCCCACGGTGCAGAAAAAGCTGCCGCTCAAACCAAAACCATCCAGGAGCTCAGTTTTATGGAGCTGTTCGTACAAGGTGGGCCCGTGATGTATCCTCTGGCTGGATTGTCAGTGATCGCAGCAACCCTGTGCCTGCTCTATCTTTTCACGATCCGCCAAAACTCCGTGGTATCGGATCGCTTCATGGATGCCGCTGAGGCGATGATCCGCTCCCGGGACTTGCAGGGCTTGACTTCCTACAGCCGTCGCCAATCCGAATGCATGGCCCGCATCACCCAGCGTGTGCTCGATTTCATCATAGCCAATCCCAGCGTCACGCTCGCGGAGGTGCGCGAAATCACCGAATCCGAAGGCTCGCGCCAGTCGGGCATTCTCACCAGCCGGGTGAGCTATCTCTCGGATATCGGCAACGTCGCCCCCATGCTGGGACTGCTCGGCACCGTACTCGGCATGATCCAGGCATTCCTCGATCTGTCGCAGGGCAATGAGGGTGTGAAGCAAATGCAACTCTCTTCCGGTATTTCCACCGCCTTGATTACCACGGCGGCGGGATTGATCATCGCCATCCCCACCATGCTGGCCTACGCTTTCTTCCGCACCCGCACGCAGCGCTACATCGGCGAGCTGGAGGCCGCTTCCAGTCATCTGGTCGCACTGCTGCAAACCCTCACCGTGCGCGCTCCCTCCGGCACCACAACCACGCCGCAGCGAAACAAGGAATACCAAATTTCCAGCGGTCAGGATGGCTAACCCCCCGCAGTTGTCGTATGAAATTCAAAAAACAATCCCTGGAACCGGCTACCTTTCAGATGGCGCCGATGATCGATATCGTGTTCCTGCTGCTGACGTTTTTCATCATCACGTGGCAATGGTCGCGCTCCGAAACCGAACTGGATGTTTCCGTTCCCACCACCGCGGAAGGAGCGGACCCCGTGCGTGTTCAGGGAGAAAAAATCATCAACGTGCTCGCCGATGGCACCGTGATTGTCGATAAAACACCACTGACCCAGCAGGAGCTTTTTGTCATCATGCAGAAGCTCTCGGAACTTTACAAAAACCAACCGATCCGCCTGCGGGCCGATGCCAAGACGGAATACCAACACGTCATCAACGTCATCTCCACCTGCACCAAGGCGGGCATCTGGAACATCTCCTTCGCCACCCAGCGCCCCCAGCCCGCCGAGTAAGCCGCTGTCGCTCATCCGTATCCGACCTATGAAAATCACCGCCCTTTCCCTCCTGCTCAGCCTTGGTATCGTCGCCCATGGCCAACAGCCGGGACTCGATCCTCAGCAACAAGCGGATATCGCCGATGGTCTCTACAATCGCGCGAAAAATCTCTACGGCTCAGGTGCGAACAATACCAACATCGACCAACGCATCGCCCAATTCACCAGAGCCGGCGAACTCTTTGGCGAGTTTTTGCAACGATTCCCGGGCCATGCCGAAGCCCGTTCCGCGGAATACTACCACGCGCTGTGCTTCTATAACTCGGGTCGCGTCGAGGATGCCAAACGGATCTTTGCCTCGATCATCAACACCCAGAAGACCGGACCCTACGTCGCCGCCGCGAGTTCCGCCATGGCGGGCGATGCCTTTGAAAACAAAGACTACGCCACCGCCGCGGCTCTCTATGCCAGGCTCTCGGCGAATGCCGTGCGTGCTTCCGACCGCCAGCGCGGCTATTACTTTGAGGCGCTGTGCCAGCACTACCGCGGCCGGGAACGCGAAGCCCTGACCAGCTACAAAAAAGTCCTCGCCGATCCCGAAGCCGCCAGCAGCCCCTACCTGCATCTCTGCCGCAGCGCGGTAGGAGCCTTGTTGCTCAAGCAGGGAAATCCGCAAGAGGCCCTGCTGCATTTCGAGGACATCCTCAAATCCCCCGCTCCGGAAAAATCCAAGGCCGAGGCTTCCCTCTACGCCGGTGTCACCTGCCTGGAACTCAAGGACGAGGCTCGCGCGGAACAATACTTCAAGGACGTTCTCAGCAATTCCCAGGAAGACTGGCGCCCGTTTCATGCCGATGCGCTCACCTCGATCATGCAGATTCGTTTCAACGCGAAGAAGTATGCCGAAGTCATCCAGATTTTCCGCTCGAATCCCCTCAACACCGCCGATGAGCGACAAGCGAAGCGGGCCAATGTGGCGGCGCGCTCCTACATGCTGCTCGGGCAGTTCATGGAGGCCATCCCGCTTTTTCTCGAGGTGCAAAAATTGGCACCGGGAACGGAGATCGCCTTCGATGCCTCCTACAACCGCTTGCTTTGTTTTTACAAGATCGACGGCAAACACATCGTCGAACAAGTGGATGCGTTTCTCGAAATCTACGAAAAATCAAACAAAACCCATCCGCGTCTTCACGCCGCACTGATGATGAAAGCCGGGGCCTTGCAAAATCAAAACAAGCTCAAAGAAGCGGCCGATACCTACAACCTCATCGACGACTCCCTCATCGCCGAAAACAACCGCGCCAACCTGCTCTACCAGCGCGGCTGGTGCCTCGCGAACTCGAACGACCACCAGGGTGCCATCCGCTCCCTGGGCAAGTTCATCGAGGAATTCCCCTCCGACAAACGCGTGGCCGAAGCGATCGCCCTGCGCGGCGACTCCTATCTCGAATCCGGCGATCGCGACGCCGCGCTCAGGGATTTCGGCAAATTGATCGAAGCCAATCCGGGTCCGAAGCTCACTTCCTACGCCTGGCAAAAGTCCGCCATCGTCAAAAAACAAAACAACGATCTTCCTGGCATGGTCGCCTGCTACGATACCTTGTTGCGCACGTTCAAGGACCTGCCCCCGGCCACCGTGGCCAATGCGGAGTTCTACATGGGCTACGGCCTGCACAAGCAAAACAATCACAAGGAGGCCATCGCCCACCTGAAAAAAGCCCGCGAGATCGACGCCAAAACCTACGGCCGCCGCAGCGGATTGCTGCTCATCGCCTGCCATTTCCAAATGGAACAAATCGATCCGCTCTGTCAGGAGATCGATCTCTCGATCGACAACGGTTATTCGGACAAGGTCTCCCCCGCGTTGGTATCGTGGGCCGGTGTGCAATCGCTCGCTCAGGCCAAGGGTGAGCAAGCCGCCCGCTTTTTCATGCTGATTGCCAATCCCGAGGAACCGCGCCGCACACCACGAGATGTGTGGCGCAATCTTGCCAAGGCGCTGATCCTCTGCAAGGACCACAAACGCGCGCTCCCTGCCATCGATAACGTGCTGGCGGTCGAAGAAAATCCGCAAGCGAAGGCGGACGCCTATCTCGATCAGGCCCGCTGCCATCTTGCCATCAAGGATCTGCCCGCTTCGCAGAAATCCATTGAAACCTGTTTCGAACTCAAACCACAGGGCGCGCTCGAAGCGGAAGCCAGCATCGTTTTTGGTGATATCTGGATGGCGCTCGGCAAACCGGACGAAGCTCAGAAAAAGTATGCCGGTGTCGCTTTGCTGATCGAGGACGCCCGCCTCAAACCCATGGCCATTTCCCGCCTGATCAAGGCGCTGGAAGCCAATCAGGATGCGGACAAAGCCGCCCAGTATCGCAAGGAACTCGCCGATCAGTTTCCGAATTGGAAGGAAGAGTAATCTGTATCCATGATAATGTCTCATCCGAACCTTGCTATCATGCCTCATTTCTGGCTTAATCGACTTTACCAAAGATGAGTTCGTCAGAAGCACCAGCATCTCCGCCCCGGCATCGTTCCGTTCCGTATCGCAAGGCTTACTATCAAGCCACATTCTGGACCATTCTGCACCTGTTCTGCGTCTTTTGCACACTTGCCTCGATTGTGATGTTTTTCCTCTATCACAAATCCGCCAACTTCGGCTCTTTTCGGCGCATCATCATCGTCGGCGCGGTCAGCTCCATCATTACTCTGATCATTTCTTGCTCCAAGCGCCGGTCCGCCCGGTGCCCGCTCTGTATCGGCACCCCCTTGCTCAACAGCGGAGCCCTCGCTCACAAACGATCTTTCGCGCTAGGCCCTCTCAACGAAGGCTTCACCGCCGTGCTCTGCATCGCCTGTACCCAGAAATTCCGCTGCATGTATTGCGGCACAAGGTATGATTTGCTCAAGCCCATCCGATCGAGACAACATCGCCACGGTCATGAGTAGGCGCGCCTTCACTCTCCGTGTATTGCGCCGTTTGCTGATCATCAGCGTGATCGCGCTGCTGTTGTTGTTAGGTTTCATCGCGTTCATCGGCTCTCGCGCCACGCTCTCGCCGCCCCGTCGCAGCGTGGAAAACTGGCATCGCGAATGGCTCGCGGATCCTCAGGCACACGGGGTCGAACTCACATCATTCACCAGCAGCAATGGCACTCCCGCCCTGTTGTGTGAACCTGGCGGCAAACCGCAGGGCAAAAAGGCGATGGACGTCCGCGCGGCACTTCAGGATCGTGGCGCCGCACTGGCGGCATGGGGTGAAGTCCGCGGAACGATTCTGCTGCTGCATGGACACAAAGGCTGCAAGGAAGATCATCTGCCCATCGCCGAACGCTTTTGCGCGGCGGGCTTCCGCTGCCTCTGCGTCGACCTTCCGGGCCACGGCCAACACCCCGCGCCCTATGCCACTTTCGGCCACACGGAAATGGCTTTGCTCGCCGGCGTGTGGCAGGATTTTCTCGCCTCTCGTCCCGAGGCGACACAGCCCTTGTTTCTGTTCGGTGTATCACAAGGCGGAGCCATCGCCCTGCAAACCGCCGCGAGACCCGAATGGCCCGTGCGCGCTGTCGCCAGCGTCTGTTCGTTCACCACGCTCGATCAACCCATCGACGCTTCCGCCGATCACCTGCCCGTGTTGATCCGCGATCTCAAGCCCCTGACAACGCGCGCCTGCGCCATGGGCATTTATTGCCGCAGCGGATTTTTTCCCCGTCAGATCAGCCCGCTCGCCGCAGCGTCGCGCATCGATTGCCCGGTGTTTCTCTGCCACGGCAAGGAGGATCGTTTTGTCCCCGCATCCGCGGCGGAGCGACTGTTCGACGCCGTGCCGCACGAACGAAAAACACTGCGTCTCATTCCCCATGCCGCTCATCACAATGTGCTGGCGACGGGATCGACAGAACTCTACGCGGATATCTGTGAATTTTTTCTGCGTTCGCTCTAGACGAACAAATTCCGTTTTCCGCACCTAACCTCTTTACGCATCGGCAAAATTCGGCTACTCGTTCCCCATGCAAGCACTGCCCTATGAGCATGCCATCGAGGCGATCGTGAAACGTGATCCGCGTTTCCATCCTGCCGCCTATATTTTTCTCAAGGAGGCGCTCGATCACACGTTGAAAAAAGTGATGGAATCGAACCAGGGTCGCGCCCGCCATGTCAGCGGCGCCGAACTTCTGTTAGGTTTTCGCGAGCTCGCGCTGCAACAGTTCGGACCCATGGCCTCCACGCTTCTGAGCGAGTGGGGCATCCACCAATGCTCCGATGTCGGCGACATGGTGTTTCTCCTCATCGAGGAGCAGGTCTTCGGCAAACAGGATTCGGATACCAAAGAAGATTTCGCCGATGTCTATTCTTTCGAGCAGGCCTTTGTCGCCCCTTTCCTTCCACAATCGACAAACAACCTGTCGCCACGGAGCTAAGCCATGCCTTTTCTCCCCGATCAAGCGTATGAACACATCGCCCGTGCGTTTGAAAACGGACGACTCGCCCATGCCTTGCTGATCTCCGGTCCGCGCGATGCCGGCAAGTCCCAACTCGCCGCGAAAATCTCCTGGCTGCTGCAAGGGAAAAACGCCTCAGGCACCGATCTCTTCGGCGATCCCATCGTCAGCGATCCCCTGCCCCTCGAAGAACAGGAATGCGATGCCGTGCAGGTGCTGCGACCGGAGAAAAAATCGCGCGTCATCGATGTCGATAGCATCCGTGAGGCCGAGAACCGTCTGCACATGGCGGTGGCACAGGGTGTTTGGAAAATCGTGGTCATCGTCGATTGCGACCGCATGAACCAGCAATCGCAAAACGCCTTTCTCAAAACCCTGGAGGAACCGCCGAACAACACCTTGCTGATGCTGCTCACCGCCCAGCCGCAGGCCCTGTTGCCCACCATTCTCTCCCGCTGCGTCCAGCTTCCCCTGATGGGAAAAACCGACTACCGCGCGGACGGCGGCGATGCCTTGATCGAAACGATGAATCGCGTGGCCACCGCCTCCTTCGGCACACCCTGGGGCGCCCTGACGATCAAGAACTGCTTCACGGAGGTGCTGGATCAGCGCAAAAAAGAACTCGAAAGCGAGGAGGATGCCACCTATAGCGGCGAGAAGAAAAAATACGCCCAGACCACCGATGGCGCCTGGCTCAGGGAGCGTGATGAATTTCACGAAGCTGCTAAACGTTCCGCCTATCTCGGCGAACGCGCGCGTTTTTTCGACATCATGATGGCCTGGATGGCCGATGCCCTGCGCTGCAAGGCGGGCGCGCCCTGCGAGGATTTCCCGGAGGTCGCCTCACTCATCGCCCAGCTCGCCGAGTCCGAGAGCACCGCGTCCTTGCTCAGACGGGTGCAAGCGTTGGAAGACCTGCGCGCCACGTTGGAAACCAACGCCAGCGAACAACTCGCCCTCGAGTGCGGTTTCCTCAAGGCCTTCGGTTGAGAAATCACATGCCCAAGCGCGCCAGCTCGGTCACTTTCAGCGCCAGCTCCAGCGCGGCCAATCCTTGCTGTCCTGTCACCGCCGGCTTTTCACCGCGCGCCACGGCATCCACGAAGGATTGCAGCTCGCCCATCAGCGGTTCGCCTTTTTCAATCTCCACGTCGAACTTGGCAATGCCCGTGTCCACCTTCGCATACATCTGCCCTTCCTGTTGCTGGTAATCGAGCGACAAATAACAGTCTTCCTGGAACACGCGGATCTTGCGCATGCGATCGGGACTGATGCGACTGGCGGTGACGTTGGCGATACAGCCGTTTTCAAATCGCAATCGCGCGTTGGCGATGTCTTCCGTAGGGGTCAGTACGGATACGCCCACGGCATCGATGCCCACGACGGGACTCTTCACCAGGTGGAGAATCACTTCCAGATCGTGAATCATCAGGTCCAGCACCACACCGATGTCCATGCTGCGGTTCGGAAACGGCGACAGTCGGTGCGCCTCGATGAAACGCGGTTTGCTCAGACGTGCTTCGAGCTGTTTCAGGACCGGATTGAAGCGTTCGACATGCCCCACGGCCAGGAGTTTTTCACAACGACGAGAGGTATCCACCAGGGCCTGCGCATCCGCGACGGTGGCTGCGATGGGCTTTTCAATGAGAACGTGAACGCCTTTTTCCAATAAAAAACATCCGACCTCGCGGTGTGCCACCGTGGGCACGGCGACACTCGCAAGGTCACAGCTGGATGCCAGGTCCTCCATGGTATCGACGGCTCTGCCTCCGAACTCGGCCACCACCGCCTCGGCGCGGGCGCGGTCGGCGTCATAGACCGCCGTCAGCTCAACGCCTTCCAACAAGGAATAAATCCGCGCATGATTGCGCCCCATCGCACCTGCCCCTGCTACGCCCGCTCGCATCTTTGACATACCGCTGCTGTATGATGAGGACAAAGTTTTGACAAGAACAGCTTACCAGGAAACGACGTCGTCGGATTTATCCAGTCGATTGTTGCTGTCGGGATTTCCGCCGGTACCTTTGAGTCCATCGCGCCCGTATGACCAGATCACAAACGGCTCATAGCGTGGCTGGGAATCGGGATACACCCCTTTTTCGAAAGTCTCCATCCACTTGTCGTTCATACCGGCACTGCGCTCGGTGGTGAAGGGAGGCACATTGATGGCGATCATGAAGGGCCGTCCCCACGGATCGAGGATTTGACCGAAGGTAGCGTCGCCCTGAATGTTGTTCACGCCATTTTTCTTTTCCGTATTGCGTGGGAAAACGATGTATTCTTCGAGCTTCGGATTGACCGTGCGGGTGTTCCAGTCCCCTCCCGCGAAGGAGAATGTTCTGTCCTCTCCTTCCAAAACGGAAACGATGTAGTCGTTCGTGTATTGGCCACCGGTGTCACCAAAGGTCACATCAGCGAGCGTGCCCGGTGCGATGCCTGGCGGAATCGGCGGACGCATGTAGTCGGAGTTGAAGGTCTGCAAGGCCGTGTTGATCTCGCGGATAGCTCCGAGGCACCGGACTTTCTGCGCTTTCAGGGTCGCACTTCTGACGGCGCCGAAAATCAATGTCGCCAGAACGGCAATGATGGCGATCACCACGAGCAGTTCCACGAGGGTAAATCCGCGCGCGGAACTGCGGCGGCTGACAGAAAAGTGCGAGAGGGTCTTCACGACAAAAGTCCTATCGTTTCCCGCTCTGCTTGTCCAGCCTGCAAAAACAAAATCTCCGCGTCATTTTTTCCGCCGCACGGGCAATGGCGGTGCCGGCATGGGGCCTTGGTTCTCGCGCAACGCCTTGATCTGATCGCGCAGGTGGGCCGCGAGCTCGAATTCCAATTGCGCCGAGGCCTCGCGCATCTGCGCCTCCAGCTGCGCGATGACGCTGGGCGCGTTGTAGGCGACTTCGTCCTCGGAGGCCATCAGCGTGCCACTGTCTTTCGCCGCGGCACCGGGAGCCTCCACCTGCAAGGATTCCTGCACCGCACGCACCACACTCTGGGGCGTGATGCCATGCGTCTCGTTGTAGGCCTGCTGTTTCTCGCGTCGTTTGGTCGTGATGTCGAGCAGTGCCTGGATGGAATCGGTGACGGTGTCGCAGAACAGATAGCACTCGCCATTCACATGCCGCGCCGCGCGACCCGCCGTCTGGATCAGCGAGGTGTCATTGCGGAGGAAGCCTTCCTTGTCGGCATCCAGGATGCACACCAGCGAGACCTCGGGCAGATCGAGCCCCTCGCGCAGCAGGTTGATGCCGACCAGCACATCGCAGGCCCCTGAGCGGAGCTGGCGCAGAATTTCCACGCGCTCGATGGTATCGATGTCCGCATGGATGTAACGCACCTTGAGGCCGGTGTTCTGCAGGTATTCCGATAGATCCTCGGCGGTCTTTTTTGTCAGAGTCGTGACCAGCGCGCGCTCGCCACGCGCCACCCGCTGGCGGCACAGTTCTATCGTTTCATCAATCTGCCCTTTCAGCTCGCGCAAATGGATCACCGGATCCAGCAGACCGGTCGGGCGGATGATTTGCTCGACCACCAACGGAAATCCCGCTCGCGCGACCGCAAAGGACTCGACCGGATCATCGGCACCGCTGGGCCTGATGTTGAGTTTTTTCCGATTGATGTAGCCGACCTGCTCGGGCCGTGTTTTCACATCGATATAGCCCTTGTTATCGGGCCGGGAATTCACCAACTCGAAGGCGCCGGGCGTCGCGCTGACATAGACGCGCTGCTTGGTCATTTGCATGAATTCGGCAAACTTCAACGGCCGGTTGTCCAGCGCGCTGGGCAGGCGGAAACCGTGTTCGACGAGCACGGTTTTGCGCGACTTGTCCCCTTCATACATGCCGCCGATCTGCGGAATGGTGACGTGGCTTTCATCCACTAACAGCAGGTAGTCTTCCGGAAAGAAATCGAGCAAGGTGTAGGGCCGCGCACCGGGTTCGCGACCGGTGATGTGGCGCGAGTAGTTTTCGATCCCCTGGCAGAAGCCCATTTCCCGCATCATCTCCAGATCGTAGTCGGTGCGCATCTTGATGCGCTGGGCCTCGAGCAGCTTGTTTTGGGCTTCGAGTTTTTCCACCCGCTCGTGCAGTTCTTGCTGAATCGTCCGCATCGCGTTTTTCAATTTATCGCCGGGAGTGGCGAACTGCTTGGCGGGGAAAAAGATGTAGTCGTCCAACCGTTCGATGATCGCCCCTGTCAACGAATCGATGCTGCTGATGCGCTCGATTTCATCGCCGAAAAACTCCACGCGCACCGCCGTTTGCTCCAGATAGGCGGGATGCGCTTCCACCACATCCCCGCGAACGCGGAATTTCCCACGACCAAAGGCGATGTCATTGCGCTCGAACATCAGCTCGCACAGTTGCGCGAGAAATTGATCGCGACTGATCGCATCGCCGACCTTCACGGGCACCATCATGTTCTGGTAGTCATCGGGCGAGCCCAAGCCGTAGATGCATGACACGGACGCGATCACGATGGTGTCACTCCGCGTCAGCAAGGAACCCATCGTACTCAGCCGAAGTCGCTCGATCTCGTCATTGATCGACGAGTCTTTTTCAATGAAGGTATCGGTCCGCGGAATGTAGGCCTCGGGCTGGTAGTAATCGAAGTAGGAGACAAAATACTCCACCGCGTTGTGCGGGAAAAAGTTCCGGAATTCCGAATACAACTGCGCCGCCAAGGTCTTGTTGTGGCTCATGATCAGCGTAGGCTTGTTGACCCGTTGGATCAGGTTCGCCATCGTAAAGGTCTTGCCGGATCCGGTGACGCCGAGCAAGGTCTGATGCCCGTTCCCCGCATCCAACGAACGCACCAGCTTCTCGATCGCCTGATGCTGATCGCCGCTGGGAGTATAATCGCTGGAGAGTTGAAAGGACATCCGCCGCCACTTTACAAGCAGCCGCATCGTTTGCAACGCTTGGTTTCACCCCAGCACCCAGTGCATGCCGAAGGCGATGATCCAGGGCAGGGTCAGCAGGCTGAGCAGTGTGGTCACCACGATGATCTGAGCCGCGATTCCCGGCCGCCCGCCGTAGAGTTTGGCAATCAGCAAGGGCGACATTGCCGCGGGCATCGCCGCCTGCACGATCAGCACCTGCTTCAATTCGAGGGAGAGCGGGAAATACTTCGCCACCGCCAGAATGATCATCGGAATCACGCCAAGCCGTAAGATAGAACCGACCACCGCGATGCGCAGCGAGGGTTTTTCGGCGCGCACCATATCGATCATGATGGCACCCGTGACCAACAAGGCCAAGGGAAATGCACCGCTGCCCAGCCAGCGCATCATCTCGCGCACGGGGCCGGTGAAATACACATCGAGCCCGAAGGCCACCAACAACAGCCCGATCACCACTGATACCGCCGGACCATTGATGAGCTTTTTCCAGGGGATTTGTTTGTCGTTCGACATCACCATCACCCCGAAGGTCCAGATCGAGAGCTCCACGCCGAGATTGTGCACCATCAGCACCGAAACCGCCGCCGCGCCATAGAGTGCCTGCACGATGGGAATCGCGGTGAAGCCGAAATTCTGAATCCCCACCGAAAACGCAAACGTCCGCAGACCCGCCCCCTTCTGCAACTGAATCCAGCGCCCCACCACGATGCCCACGGCCATCCCGACGAGCAGTTCGCAGAACCCGATCCCCAGACTCCAGCCTACCACCGATCCCTGCACCAGCGACTCGCTGCCGAGGATCTTGTCGAGGATGAAACACGGATACATCACATTGTAAACGGCGTGCATCAGCGGTTCGTCATGTTCCTGGCGCAGGATCCGCGACTTGCGCAACACCACCCCTAACACGATCAGCAAATAAGCCGGCAGCACGGCGCTGATGATTTCATTCGCAGGAAGCACCCGCCCAGCATCCACATTTGCCCCACTTGCGCAAGCGCTTTGCGATTACTAAAGAATGAAATAT
The DNA here is from genome assembly GCA_947462875.1 of Verrucomicrobiia bacterium. Taxonomy (GTDB): domain Bacteria; phylum Verrucomicrobiota; class Verrucomicrobiia; order Verrucomicrobiales; family Akkermansiaceae; genus UBA956. The sequence goes on along the minus strand of CANHQJ010000001.1, from coordinate 222,850 downwards.
TTTCTCCCCGCCTCAACCAAGATGCATGCATAACGCAAAATCAAACTCGACACCGCGCATCGCATCAGGGAGCATCTTGCTGATGAAAAACCCAACCACATGGATCGCCATGCTAACTCTTGCCTTTGCCGCGCCGTCGTTTGCCGCTCCTGAGGTCGTTTCTGTTTGGCCCAGCGGCAAGATGCCGGGTAATGGCGCGAAGGAAGCGGAGAAAGAGGCTCCCAGCAAGGGCGACGGGGTCGTTCGTTTGACGAATGTCAGCGAACCCACGATGACGGTGTATCCCGCGCCGTCGGCACAAAAGCCCGCACCCGCCGTGATCATCTGCCCCGGTGGTGGCTATCAGATTCTGGCGATCAACAAAGAAGGCAGCGCTATCGCCGCGTGGCTGAACACTCAGGGCATCACGGGCATCGTGCTGAAATACCGCGTGCCGCAGAATCGCGAGGGCGCCTTGCAGGACTTGCAGCGTGCCGTGCGTCTGGCGCGTTCGAAGCACAAGGACTGGAACATCGATGCCACCCGCATCGGCGTGATGGGCTTCTCGGCCGGCGGCCATCTGTGCGCGCGCCTCGTGACCAATCACGGCACCGCTTTTTATCCGCCCATCGACGATGCCGACAAGCTCCCGGATCGTCCGGACTTCGCCGTATTGGTCTATCCCGCCTATCTCGACAGACAAAACCATCTCGCCGCCGACCTGCCTGTCAGTGCAAACATTCCCGCGACATTCATCGTGCATTCCGATGATGACAAAAGCTTCATCGCGGGCAGCAAGTTCTTCGCCGAGGCATTGACCAAAGCCAAGGTGGAGCATGAATTCGCGCTCTATCCGACGGGTGGCCACGGCTATGGTCTGCACTCGAAAGGCGAAGCCAAAGCCTGGCCCGGGCGCTGCGAACAGTGGCTGGAGCGCATGAAGGTACGCGCCAAGTGAAACGGCAGCCCTTAGCGGCACGACATCATGCTTCACATGTGGATTGACCTGCGCCTATCTGCCGTTATGCTACTCCCATGCGCACGGCAGTTTATGCGGGTTCATTCGATCCACCCACCAATGGCCACATTTGGATGATCCAGCGGGGACTGGAATTGTTCGATCGTCTGATCGTGGCGATCGGCAACAATCCGCAAAAGTCCTACAGCTACAGCGTCGAGCAGCGCATGGATTTCCTGCGTGCCTCCACCCACTCGTGCGAGCGACTGACGATCGCGCATTTCGACAACCGCTATCTGGTCGATTACGCCAAGCGCATGAATGCCACCTACATCCTGCGCGGCATCCGTTCACCGCACGACTACGAATACGAGCGCGTGATGCGGCACATCAATTCGGACATGGCGCCGGAGATCGACACGGTGTTTCTGATGCCTCCGCGCGATATCGCCGAGCTTTCCTCATCCATGATCAAGAGCCTCATCGGCCCCGCGGGTTGGGAGGACATCGTGCGTCGCTATGTGCCCGCGCCGGTATTTGACGCGCTGTGTCAGGGACGCTGAACTTGCTGCGCGCGCTTTCTTTTCCGCATGATCCACCACGCCGGCAACACGATTACGCCTGCCATGGCAGGCCAGGCCCAGGGTGGAATCGGGATCGGTGCGATGAAATTCGTTTCCACCGGTTGCTTCATCGCATCGGCCAGCTCATAGCGCCACACCAGCGTGCGTCCGTCATCCAGCGTTTCATGAGCGTTGGATTGTTCCGCCACGGCGGGCAGGTGCATGATGTATTGCAACTGATAGCCTTTCATCTGCGACTGCGAGGGGCTGATCAGGCCATCGGCGAAGACCTGTCGCGGGTCGATGCGACGTTGAAAATCCACTGTCAGTCCCGCGCGCTTCACCTCGATTTCTCCTAACAATTTCACCATCGGCTCCGGCAATGCGGGCTCAGTGGAGCCGGCAGCGGGCTTTTCCAGCAACTTGGCCAATTGCAACACCGAATCGAAGCGGGCGCTGAGGGACAGGACCGCCTGCGCCCCGCGGCGTTCGACCGCGAACTTGTCCAGACTCACGCCGGGCTCTTTGGTGAAATAGTTCGTGACGATTTCCCGCAGTTTTTCCTCACCGCCCAGCGAGGTGATGGCGAACATCGGCAATTGATACTCGGCTTCCAGTCGACCGCTGCCATTTCGCTCGAACCAAAACTCCTCCCGCCCGCTCAGGCATGAGCCGAGCAGTAGCAGCAACATCGCGGCGCAGAGGCGTAGGAGGTGGGATTTCATGCGTACAGTCTTTCCAATACCCAGCGATATTCCGCAGCGAGATGCTCCTCCATGGGGCGTTGCAAATCACCGGGCAGAACTCCCCAGGTGTATGTCTCGATCTCGAAGTGACGACAAAACTCCGGATGCAAATTCCAGTAAGCCAACAACTCCGCCGCATGCTCGCGGGTGGACTTCAGTGGCGGCATGGGATCCGCATCGAGCGGGATGTGAAAATGCACCCGAGCCTCTTCCGCCTGAGCGGCCACGGCGGGATCGGCGGCGAAAAATTCGGGCAGGTCTCTGAACCGCACGATAGGCTGATCAGCATAGCGCAAAAGAACCTGATGCAGATAGGTAGGCTCATTGAAACTCCGCAACGATGCCAGCGCCTGCGGATCGCGCGGATTCAGCGCCAGCGCTGCTGACAGGTGGACCTTGGAAATGCGAATGCCCGCTTGGTGGAATGCTTCGAGGGAATTGACGCAGTCGTCATACTCCAGGGCAAAATGGCAGGTATCGTAATTGACCCCGATGCGCCTGCGCAGGATTTCCGAGTCGTTGGAGAAGTCCCATAAGCGCTGGAAAAAGGCCAGCGTCTCCTCGGTATTTTCGAAGTGCCCGAGCGGCTCCGGCTCCAGACCCAGGTGCAAATCGCAGCCACTGGCCACAGACATTTCTTCGAGACGGGTGGCGCACTCGATCAGGTGAGCGAAAATCTTTGTTTCGTCCGCCTGGAATTCCTTGAAGGATCCGGGCAAGGTCGAGACCGAGCCCTGTTCCCCCGCTTGCAAAAAGGGCAACAGGATCTGAAACAATTGCATCGTGTAGTCCAGCCGGCTGCGCTCGGTCCAGTCGGGCCGATAGACGTTTTCCTTCACCCGTGTGCCGTGGAACGCACCGAAAGGAAAACCGTTGATGGTGAACACGCGGCATCCATTCTCCCGCACCCACTGAACAAAGGATTCCAGATGATTTCCCTCCAACAACTCCGCCGCCGCCCGAGCGGACAGACGCGGAGCCAGCGGAAACGGATCTAACAACTTTGACTCACCCTGCACGATTTCCTTCAAACGCATGGCGTGCGTTTGGAGTGCGGCGAAGGTTTCCTGCCAGGATTCCGCAGGATGGATGTTGGTGCAATAGGCCAGAAACACACCGCATCCTTGCGCGAGATCGCGGATTTGCAAATCAAATTCGCCGGGACACGCACAGGAATGGGAAAGATCGTGGCTTGTCATTCGCCACCGCATGCCCTAGTGTGCGCACCACATTCCCTATTCCTCTTTTGAACACATTCTCCGCACTCGGCATTCGCAACGACTTTTGTCAGGCCCTCACTGAAATGGGCATCGTCTCCCCCACTCCCATTCAGGCGCAGGCCATTCCTCTCTTGCTCGAAAAAGACACGGATCTGGTCGCACAGGCGCAGACGGGCACGGGCAAGACGGCCGCCTTCGGACTGCCGCTGCTGACCAAAATCGACCCCAGCCAGCCGCGCATCCAGGGCCTCGTCATCGCCCCCACGCGCGAACTCGCCAAGCAGATCGGTAAACAACTCTTCCGTTACACCAAGTATAGCGCGAAAGTGTTTGTGGAAGTGCTGGCCGGCGGCGATAAGATCGACCGGCAAGTCACCGCGTTGCAACGTCCCACCCACATCATCGTGGTGACTCCCGGTCGCCTCATCGATCTCCTCAAACGCCGCGCCCTCACGCTGGAACACGTGCGCCACCTCATCCTCGATGAAGCAGATGAAATGCTCAGCATGGGTTTCCGCAAAGAGCTCCAGGAAATCCTGCGCCAGCTCCCGCAGCGCCGCACCACCTGGTTGTTTTCCGCCACCATCCCCGAGGGCATCGCGCAATTGATCCGCGAGCACATGGCCAACAACGCGCCCGTGCTGAAAATCGACCGACGCCACATCGTCAATCGCCAGATCGAGCATCAGTGTATTGTGGTCACACGCGATGAAAAGCTGGAGCGCATCTGTGAATTTCTCGAAAAAAATAGCGAGGATCGCGGACTGATCTTTTGCCGCACCCGCGAGATCGCCATCAAGGTCGCGCAGCAGCTCCGCAACCGCGGACATGCCGTCGATGTCCTCCACGGCGACCTGATGCAGACCGAGCGCGACAAAGTCATGCGTGGATTCAAAAAACTGCGCGTGCGCGTGCTCGTCACCACCGATGTTTCCGCGCGCGGCATCGATGTGCCCGATCTGGCCTTTGTCATCCATCACCAGCTGCCCGACCAGTTCGACTACTACACCCATCGCAGCGGTCGCACCGCCCGTGCGGGGAAAACCGGTTTGTCGCTGGTGCTCATCGACCCGCGAGAGCGTCAGAAGATCCGCGAGATGGAGCAGGAGCTCTCCATCGAGTTCCGCGAACGCCGCTAGTCCTGCGCGGCATCAGTGGCGCTCCACGTTTTCCCACGCAGCCGCCGCCACTCGCGGAACGCGGCTGACTGCTCGCGCTTGCTCAGCAAGCGACGCCTGCCATCCTCGCGCAGGAATTCCTCATACTCGGATGTTTCCGTCCGGGTCGCCTCACGCTTGCCCGTCACCGGCTCGCCCACGCTGCTCTGGTTTTCCCGCATGAGTTGCTCGATGCGACGCAAGCGGGAGGAAATGCGAATGACGATGAGAAAAACGACAAATACCAACAACAGCAGCAGAGGCAGCAAAATCGTCAGCAAGGTCGTCAGTGATGAGTCATTGTCAGGCATGTGCGCACTCAAGACGAGGAATCGCGGATTTTCAATGGCAAAACATACTGACACTATTATTTTCGAACAAAACGGATGATCTGGGGCGTTTGTAAGATGAACCCTGTCTGGTCCACCGCCGACACCTCGCAAGAGCTACCCTTGAAGCCTCGCAATCACACATCACTCATATGAAAGCAAAAATCCTACCCGCCGCACTCACCGTGATCGTTGGCACGATCGGATTCATGATTGGCCGCAATTCCAACAGCTCCAGCACCAGCACTGCGGAAAACAACGTGGGGAGCACTTCTTCTTTCCGCAGCACTAGCTCGGATGGCGGCACGACGAGTGATGCCAGACGCAGCGCTGCCAGCTCGCGCTCAGGCGTGGAAAAATCCAGCACCAACCTCAGCGGCAACAGCAGCAAGGCCGACCCGATGGCGCGCTTGCAGGAGCTCAAAAACATCGCCGATCCGCTCGAGCGCACGCGTCTCTGGCTGCAGCTCGTCGATTCGCTTTCTCCCGAACAGTTTGAAGAATTCGTGGCCGCCTACCGCGCCGAGGGCATAGCACCGGAGCGCATGGGCGACTACGCGATGCTGCTCACCGCATGGGCCAAGGTCGATCCGCAAGCCGCTCTCGACTACGCCTCGAAAAACACCAACAATCCCTTTGCCCGACAAACGATTCTTTCCGCCTGGGCCGGCTATGATCCGAACTCCGCGATTTCCTGGGCCAAGGCGAATCACAAAGGCGAAGGAGCCAATCCCCTGATGGTCGGCGTGATCAAAGGGCTCGCTTTCCAGGATCCCGATCTCGCGGCGTCATTGCTGAAAGAGATGCCACGCTCCACCGAACGCGGCGAGGCGCTCGACAACCTTCTGCCCGCCTTGCTCCAGCAAAAAGGCGTGGCTGCCGCGCGCGATTGGGTGAACTCGATCACCGACCCCGCTCTGAAAGACGGTGCCATGACCCGCATCGCCGAACGCACCCTCCAGCAAGATCCGGAAGGCACTGCCGATTGGTTGATTGCGAATCCTACCGAAAACTCCGGCCGCCAGATCGATGATGCGCTTTACGTCATGGCAAACAAAGATCAGGCTGCCGCACTCGCTTATTTCAACAAACTGCCCGCCGGCGAAGTCCGCTCGAATGCTCTGCGCGGCATCATCAACGCCACCGCTTCGGAAAATCCGCAAAAAGCCGTGGCGCTCATGGACGCTCACAGCGGCGATGTGAACAACCGCGTGGTCGAGCAATTCGTCTGGCACTCCTTCCGCCAGGATCCGCAAACCGCCGTCTCAAACATTTCCCGCCTTACCAATGGCGAAGAGCAGGAGAGAATGTATAGCCGCACGCTCGAGTGGTGGATGGAGCGCGATCAACAAGCCGCCATCAACTGGGTGAACAGCAACACCCTGCCTCCCAAAGTCGTGGAGCGCCTCAATCGCAACCTGGAAAAACAGCAACAGCGCAGCAACTGAGGCACCGCGGTTGATCGATCACTGCCACACGATCACGGGGTCATTGGCCCCGTAAACAATGCGAACAGGTGTGCCCACTTTCGTCACTTCGAAAAAGAGCGGGCAAAAATCCTTCGGCATGCGGATGCAGCCGTGGGATGCCGGTTTCCCCGGCTCCGGAATGTGTCCGATGTGCATGCCGATGCCATACGAGGTCAGGCGCTGCCAGTACGGCATCGGTGCCGGAAAATACTTTTCTCCCGGTTTCAGTTTGACCCCGGGAGTGGCATCAACATTGGTGACATTGCCGAATTCATCCTCCACCCAGCCGTATTTGTTCGAGTATTTCTCGACCAGTTTCTCCATCACGCGGTAGCTACCCGCAGGAGTTCCCCTGCCTTCTTTCCCCGTGGCGACAAAGCACCAGCCGATCACGCGGCCCCCCCGCTTCACGATGGCCTTCTGGGTGGTCAGGTTGATCTGCACGTTGACTTCGCCAGGGCCACCATCGTCATGCCACTCATACATCACATGCTCGGCACGCGGCGTGGGCCGATCGGATATGGGACCGCACGATGGTAACACGCCGAATATGGTGGCGGCGCTGAAAGCAAGTATCGCGGATTTCATGGGGGTGAAGGAAGCAGATTTCATGCCTTGTCGATCATTGTCTGGCGCAGAGAACTGCCTCAGAATGCCGCGAAGGTCAACAAATTTCCTGCGATTCTCCTGGTCTACCGGGACATGAATCCTCGCAACCCATTGATTTTTCATGAAAAAACCTATCGTTTGCACAATCAAGTTGCGCGGTGCCGTTATTATCGCATACTATCGACTTATCGTAACTCCGACCATGACCATCGAAGAATCTCAAGCACGCATCGCCGAAACCAGTCACTGGATTCAAGCCGTAAAAACCGAAATGGCCCAGGTTCTGGTAGGGCAGGATGAGCTGGTCGATCGGCTTCTCATCGGCCTGCTCTGCAATGGCCACATCCTGTTAGAAGGCGTGCCCGGTCTCGCCAAAACGCTTGCGGTCAAGGCGCTCTCCGGTTGTCTCCACACCACCTTCGCCCGCTTCCAGTTCACGCCCGACCTTCTGCCCGCCGACCTGCTCGGCACCATGGTGTATAATCCGCAATCGACGGCATTCGTGCCGAAACTCGGCCCCATCTTCAACAACCTCATCCTCGCCGACGAGATCAACCGCGCCCCGGCCAAGGTGCAATCGGCACTGCTCGAGGCCATGCAGGAGCGGCAAGTGACGCTGGGCGACAAAACCTACAAGCTTCCCGAGCCCTTTCTCGTCCTGGCGACGCAGAACCCCATCGACCAGGAAGGCACCTACACCCTGCCGGAAGCACAGCTCGACCGCTTCCTTCTCAAAGTCACCGTCAACTATCCTACTCCCGAGGAGGAATTGATCATCCTCGATCGCATGGCGACATCCGCTCCGTCCTACATTACCAAGACGGCCGCCACGCCGGAGCAGATCGCCTACTCGCGCGAACTGGTGAATACCGTTTACATCGATCCCGCCATCCGCCAGTACATCGTGCAAATCATCAACGCCACACGCGATCCGGTGAAATACGATGCCCAGCTGAAGCACCTCATCCGCGCCGGTGCCTCGCCACGGGGCACGATCAATCTGGCACTCAGCGCGCGCGCCAGAGCCTTCATGGCAGGCCGCGCCTATGTGATTCCGCAGGATGTGAAGGACATGGTGCATGATGTGTTGCGCCACCGGATTCTGGTGACCTATGAGGCGGAGGCGGAAAATGTTTCCACCGATACCATCATCGCCCGTCTGATGGCGAAAATTCCCGTGCCCTAACCGGAAGCCCGATGACGACCGATCAGCAAGTCGAGGAAATGATGGCTCGGGTTCGCAAGCTCGAACTCAAGGCACGGCGTCTCGTGCGCGAATCGTTTTCCGGGGAATACCAATCCTCGTTCAAAGGACAAGGGCTGGACTTCGATGACTTCCGCGAGTACCAACACGGCGATGAAATCCGTTTCATCGACTGGAATGTCACGGCGCGCATGGGCTCGCCGTTCATCCGCAAGTTCCGCGAGGAGCGCGAGCTTTCTGTGGTGTTGGCCGTCGATGTCAGCGGCTCCGCCGACTATGGATCGGTGCATTATTCCAAACGCGAAGTGGCCGCCGAGACCGCGGCGATCCTCGGTTTCTCCGCGCTGCAAAACGGTGATAAATGCGGGCTCCTGTTGTTCGCCGAGGAGTCGCTGCTTTTCATCCCGCCGGCGAAAGGCACCAAGCACCTGCTGCGATTGGTGCGGGAAATCCTCGTCGCCCGTCCGCAACACCCGGGCACGTCCATCGCCGCGGCCGCCACCACGTTGCTGCAAGCTTTGCCGCGCAAGTCTCTCGTTTTCCTGCTCTCCGATTTCCTGGCCGATCCGCTCGACAAGCCTCTGGGCAAGCTCGCCGCGAAGCATGACACCATCGCCATTCGCATCACCGACCCGCTGGAGCAAAAACTCCCGCGCGCCGGCCGTGTGACCCTGGAGGACCCGGAAACCGGTTGGCAAACATCGGTCAATACCTCGAACCCGAATCTGCGCATGGCCTACGAAAAATTGATGACTCGCCTGCAAGAAGGGGCCGCCTCGATTTTCAAGAAACACGGCATCGACTCCGCCGAACTCACCACCAGCGAGGAGCCCATCCCCGCGCTGCATTCTCTTCTCAAACGCCGCATCCGCAAACGCTCGCGCTAATGGACGAAACCACACCATCTCTCGAACTTCGCGATATCCCCGATGTCACCACCATGCTGCCGCGCGAGTGGTGGCCGTGGTGGGTGTGGGTCTGCATCGTCGTGGCGATCTTCGTGCTGTGGCGCATGATCGCGCATCTTTGCAAAAGTTCCTCCAGCACCGCCTCGCTGCGCGCGCAGGCGTTCCAGGAGGCGAAAGAGGCACTGGAGCAGGCGAAGTCGCTCACCACCGCCGTCGCGCTGTCCACGGCGCTGTCCCTCGCGCTGCGCCGTTACTTGACCGTCGCATTTGGCGACCCCTCGCTGTTTGAAACGCACGAGGAATTTCTCGCCCGTCATGATGCGCTCGCGGACCTGCCGGAAAACATCCGCCACTCGCTCTCTGAACATTTTTCGACGCTGTGTCGCTACAAATATGCACCGTGTGAGGAGTCCGTGGACCTTTCCCTGTTAGTGCCTCAGGCCAGCACCCTGCTGCACCAGATCCACGCGGTCGAATCCCGCCCCGCACCAGCCGCGCCATGAACAATTTTCTCCAACATTTTCATTTTGCCTCGCCGTGGTGGCTGCTCTTGCTGCTGCCGGCGCTGGCGACGATCTTCCTGCGCCGTGGTCGTGGCGCGGATGCCACGCTCACGTTTTCGACACTCAGCGTGCTCGTTTCGTTAGGCAAAAAACTCCGCCAGGGCCCCGGCGCCAGCAGCTTGCCCCTGATTTTTCTGGCCCTGGTCTTCGCCATCCTCGCGATGGCCCGGCCGGTGTGGCGTGAGGAATTCCAGAATCGCTCGGCTTCGGGCATCGATATCATGATCGCCTTCGATGTCTCGCTCTCGATGGAGATCGATGACTTTTACACCAACGAAGGCGCGCCGCTGCAACGGCTGGATGCCGCCAAGGCGGTGGTGACGAATTTCGTCAAAAACCGCCCTGATGACCGCATCGGCCTCGTCGTGTTTTCCGGACAACCCTATCACATCAGCCCGATCACGCTCGATCACGACTGGCTGCTCGGCGGGCTGGCGCGGGTGAAATTGAATCACCGCAACGGTTATGGCGATGGCACGGTGCGCGAGCAAGGGACCGCCATCGGCTCCGCCATTTCCGCCGCCTCCTCACGACTTTCCGCGCGCGATGCGAAATCGAAGATCGTCGTGCTGATCACCGATGGTGCGAACAACTCCGGGAAAATTTCTCCCATCGATGCCGCGAAGTACGCCGCCGATCTGAACATCAAGATTTACGCCGTGGCGCTCGGCACCAAGGAAGGCCGCGTCAGCAGCAACATCCAGCGCTTCCCGCGCCAGGAGTTTGATCTGCCCACACTCCAGGAAGTCTCCCGCCTCACCGGTGGCGAGCACTACTGGGCGCAGACCAACGCCGAGCTGAAAAACACCTTTCGCACCATCGATGCCTTGGAAAAAACCGAGCGCAAAACCTACACCGTCACCGAGGATACCGAGCTATTCCTGTGGTTCCTCATTCCCAGCGCGGTCTGGGCCGTCATCAGTGCCTTGCTGATGGCCCTCACTCCCCCGCCCCGTCCTTCGTAACTTTGCCATGTCTTTCGCCCATCCCTATCTCCTGTTGCTCTTGTTGCTGGTGCCCGCGCTCGCATTCATCGCGGCCGTGGCAGCGCGCCACAAGCGCAAGCAATGGCAGGAGTTTGTCGCGGATCGCTTGCGCAGCCGCCTGATCAATCGCGCCTCCGCGCTGCCGCGCCTGCTGGCATTTTCCAGCCTCCTCACCGCCATCGCCTGTCTGATTTTCGGCATCGCACGGCTGCAATTCGAGCTCACCACGCAGACGGAAAGCACACGAGGCCGCAATCTGATCATCCTGCTCGACCTCTCGCGCTCGATGCAGGCGGGTGACCTGAAACCCTCACGACTCGATCAGGCGAAGGCGCTCATTTACGAATTGTTAGAAACACTGCCGAACGACCGCATCGGCGTGGTGGGCTTTTCCAGCGTGCCTTATCTTTTCGCACCGCTCACCACCGACCACGGCGCGGTGCGCGAAACGGTGGAGCAGCTCGATTTCGATTCCATCCCCACCGGCGGCTCGGACCTCGCTTCCGCCGTGCAGTTGGCGGTGAAAACCCTGAAAGAAACAGCGCAGTCGAACAATGGCTTGCTGATCCTCTCGGATGGCGAGGAGCACTCGCCGAATCTGTTAGGCACGCTCAGCGATATCAAACAATCCGGCACCTATGTTTTCGCGGTCGGCATCGGCACGGAGGATGGCAGTTTCATTCCGGACAAAAACTACCCGGATGGCCGCTTCCGCGATGTGAATGACGAGGTGGTGATCACCCGCCTGCAAGAGCGCACGCTGCGCGAGTTCGCCGAACAGAGCGGCGGGCGTTTCGCGCTGGCGCAGTCGGCCTCGGACATCCCGCAGATGGTCGCCGCCGCTGTCGCGGATCTTGAGTCCTTCGAGCTCAAAGGTCGGGAAAAATTATTGGCGACGGAGCTGTTCCAGTGGTGTATATTGCCAGCGATCCTTTTCCTTATGAGTGCGATGTTACTTGCCACCCGTTGGCGTCCGCTAACGCGCTTCGGCAGCGCTTCGGCGGCGGCCGTGTGTTTTGTGTTTCTGGCACAGCCATCGCGAGCGGCGGAAGAGCCCTCCATCGCTGATGCCCGCGTCGCTCTCGAAGCGAAGGATTACAAAAAAGCGCAGGACCTCTTTGAAAAGCTCGCCCGGAAAAAAGACCCTCTGAGCGATGACCATGCCACGTTGCAATTGGGCAAAGCTACGGCCGACTACCGGCTCAAGGAATTCGCCGAGGCGCGTAAATCCTATTCGCAGGCCATGACGGCGGAAGACTCCGCGATCCGCAGCTCCGCGCACCAGGGCATGGGCAACACCCTGTTCCAGCTCGGCTGGATGGAGCTTTCCGAAAATCAAACCTACCCCGGTGAGGAGGAAGGCTTGAAACAATTCGATGAGCTCTTGCAAACGCGTATCAAGGAATGGATGGAAGATGACAATACCGATCCCAAGGAGCCATCCGCCGGCTATCGCAAGATGCAGACGATCCTACTGAACTGGGCCGATGCCGTGCGCCACTCGCAGTCCGCCGTGCAACTGCGCCCGGACAATCAGGATGCCAAACAGAACGGCGTCGTCGCCCGCAAGTATCTGGAAAAACTGCGCCAGAAAATGGAGGAGCAGCAGCAGGAAATGCAGGCGCAAATGCAGGGCCAGGGAGAGCAGGAAGGTCAGGAGCCCGGAGAAGGCCAGGGCGAGGGTGAGCAGGAAGGCGAAGGTGAGGGCGGCGAAAAAGATCCCAAGGACGGCAAAGGCAAAAACGAAGGTGACAAGGACGGCGATGGCAAGAAAGACCCGAACGGAAAAACTCCGGAAGGCGAAAAACCGGACCCGAACAACACGCATGGCAAGGATCAGAAGCCCGGCGAAACCAAGGAACAACAAGCCCTGCGCAAGCTCAATGAAAACGCCGACCTGCAACGCGGCATCGTCGCTCCCGGTCGTCACGAATATCGCCGCCCTGCCAAAGACTGGTAATTTCTCTCGTTTGTTATGAACTCATTTCTCCGTTTCGCATTCCTATTGCTCTGCCCTCTCTTCGCGCGCGCCGCATCGATCCAGGTGACGATGTCCAGCCAGTTTCTTGCCCGTGGCGAACAAGCCGTCGTCGAGGTCCTGCTCGCGGAAATCGAGCCCCCCGAAACGCTGCGCATGCCGAGCATCCCTGGCGTTTCCCTGCAATCGCGCGGGTTCGGCGGACCAAACGCGACGATTCTCCCGGGTCGCAAGCTCGGCTACGTCTATCAATTCCAGCTTTCCTCGTTCGAGGTAGGCAAGCACACGATTCCCGCCATCAGCCTGCGCGTCGGCGCGCAGACCTTCGAGAGCAAGCCCATCGAGTTTGAGGTGTTTGATGCCACGCAAATGACATTTTCCGAGCTACGCATCGGCACCGAAACCATCCGTTATGCCGCCTTTTTCCGCACCGCCAAGACGGATCCCTTTGTCGGGGAAATCATCCCGGTGGAGCTGAAGGTGTATTTCCCCGCCAACATCCGCATCGATGAGTGGGGCATCCCGGATTTCGATCGCAGCGGCGTCACCGCCTGGCGTTTCGAGCCACGCCCACAACTCGGCAATGCGATCCTTCTGGGGGCGAATTACCAATGCGCTTCCTACCCGAGCACCATGGCCGCCAGCCAGGCGGGCAAAGTCTCGATCGGTCCCGCAAAAATCCGCCTGATCTCGGTGCAAAATATCATGGGGCAATTCGGCTTCGAACAAAATGCCGTGCCGCTCAATTTGCAAACCGGAGCGCTGGAACTCAACGCCCGCCCCCTGCCGGATAAGGCGCCCGAGGGCTTTGTCAATGCCGTGGGTACGTTCGCCATGGAAGCCAAGGTCGAGGAAACGGAAGTGCGCGAAGGTGACCCGCTCAATGTGGAGCTGACGGTGAGCGGTCGCGGCAATTTGGACTCGATGAGCGCGCCGGTGCTCGCCGACCCCGAGGGCTGGAAGCTCTACGAGGCGACCCGCAGCGAAATGGGTGAGGAGCGCCGTCTGCATCAAGGATCGGTGGTGTTCAAGCAGTTCATGCGCCCCACCGCCCGCCAGACGATGGTGCCCCCCTTCCGTTTGGTGTATTTCGATCCTGAAGCCGCCGCCTACAAGATTCTCAGCACCTCGCCCATTCCGCTCAAGGTCCTGCCCTCGACCAGTCCGGTCTCACCGAATGGCAGCATCGCAGCGATTCCGCAAGCGGCGGAAATCCCCGTGGAGCGCATGACCGACATTCTCGGCATGATCCAGGGTCAGCCGACCCTGCGCTCCGATTCCTCGCTGGCGCTGCCCTACCTCTGGCACCTCGTGCCGATCGTGTTGGTGCTGACCTTGGCATTCGCCATTTTCCACCGCCATTTCTGGCCACACTTTCAGGCGACGCCCGAGCAAAAACTGCGCCGTCAGGCATGGAAATCGCTCGAAAAAGCCCCGGAAGACCGCGCCGCCTTTCTCCGCCATGCCGGTCGTTTCATCGAGCAATGGCTGCCGCAACAATCCGCCGATCAGCGCGTGCAGGAAATTCTCCAGGAACGCGATCAAAGCTGCTTTCTCCCCGAATCCTCCGCCACTCCCATGCCCTCCTCACGCCGCCAGGAAATCCTCCGCATATTGCGCAAACTCGCCTTCGCCCTGCTGATTGGTATGGCCTGCTTCTCCTCACCGATTCACGCCGAGGAAGCGGAAAAGCCATCCACGGATCCCGCGGCATCCTACCAAAAAGGAAAATACAAGGACGCCATCGCCTCGTGGTTGGCCGCTGGTCCCTATGAAGAACTTTCCGCCGCCACGCTCTATAACATCGGCAATGCCTGCTACCGCGCCGGTTCCCAGGGCTACGCCGCGCTCTACTACCGCCGCGCGCTGCTCGCCGATCCCACCATGGAGGAAGCACGCCAAAACCTGCGTTTCCTCGAACGAAAATTCGGCGCGCTCACCATCAAACGGCCGAATTACCAATACTCCCTGACCCGCGTCCCCGAGGCTTGGTTCAAAAATCTGCTTCTCGGCTGCATCTGGATGATCGTGATCGGCATCCTCATTTTCCCCGCCACCCATCGCGGCAGTCGCCTGCGCCTCGCCGCGCTGGCCTGCCTCACACTCTGCCCGCTGCTCGCCCTGGGCAGCGCCCTGGCGCAGCATTATTATCCTGATGACTCCATCTTCGCGCCCTATGCCGAGCAAGCCGTGGTCATCGCCGATAAAACGATCGTTTATGCCGATGCCTCACGCACGTCCGGCCAGGTCATCGAGGTCCCCGCCGGCTCGCTCTGCCGCGTCATCCGCCGCAGCGACCGCTGGGTCTACATCGCCTTCGCCAGCCAAACACGCGGCTGGGTGCCGGATGATCGCATCGAGAACCTGATCCCCGATTCTCCGCCTCAGGTGCCGGATTTTTCCGCGCCGTCCGAGCCCAAGGGGCCTTCCGCCTGAGGCTCGCTTTCCTCACTGGCCTCCTCTTCCGCGAAAAGCTCACCGGCGTTCTCTGCGGTGGGTTCTTCAACCGGTTTGCGGCCATGATTTTCTAACAAATCAAGCACCTCCTGCTGCATGGCCTCCACCTGATCGAGCGCCACGTTCGGATCGCGGATGAGAAAGACATCCCCCTCCTTGCGGTGCTCATACACCCGCAAAATGCCCGAGGGCACGGCTTGCGTGTCTTTTTCCACCAGCACCTTCTGGCGCTCCAGCATGACCGCGAGAATGAAACGCACCTTTTCCGTGTGCTCCTCATCCTCATCGACCATGCGGCGCAACAAATCAATCGGGCTCTCCTTCGTCACTTCCAACCGCTCGTGGGAAACCGGCGCATTATAGACGGTTTTCCACTGGGAAAATTTCTCCGCTTCCGCCTCATCGCGCTGCTCCCAACCCTCCAGCGAATAATCCCTGCGCAGCCACCCCGAAGACTCGGGATCCGGAAAAATGGCCGCAATGATGGGTTCCCCATCGGCAAATGGTCTGCCTGTCACCGCACAGAGATGCGAACGCGATTTGATATGCCAAGATTCCCCGAAAGCCATGCCCCTTTGTGCCCCGTTGAGCTCCGGCAATCAAGGCATTTTTCGAGATGCATCACGGTCGGAAAATATGTGAGAACGATCATGAAAGTGCCACGATCACTAGGGAATGTTTTTCGTAGATTTTACCATAGGTGATTCGTCAATGCCTAATGCTCGGGCGGCTCAGATACAGCATCCCCCGACGCTCTTTGCGCAGAGGTGACATCTTCTTCGCCTGCCAGTTGTGCGACGACTTTCCAGTTCGTGATTTTTTCCGAGAACCACCAGTTGCTTCCAATTTTTTGATAGAAGGCCATTTCTTTGATGATGGCACCCAGCACGAAACCGAGGATGAGCAGCAGATAACCTCTCGTTTCGACGTCAGCCCAGCCGGTAACCAGAAGATACGTGAGCAAACCGAGTCCAGCATAGCGGATCAGATGCACGATTTTGAAACCGACGATCGATACGAATGGGGAAGGATATCCTTCTCTGCGCAGTCGCAGCAAATGTTGCGCGAGTCTTTTTTCCTTTTCCATACATTCGATCGCTCACACATCTCTCGCCCTCAGCGTTGCGCCGCATCTTTTTCGATCCAGCTCCAGAGGGAGGCAAGGGAGGACTTGACTTGCTCTTTGGCGGTGGCCAGGAGCACGTCACTGCCTGCGCAGCCGAAGAGGTAGAACTTGATCTTCGGTTCCGTACCGGAGGGACGCACCGCAAAACGGCGGCCATCGGCGAGATCGACGAAGAGCATTTTTTCCTTGGGCAACTCGTCCCCTTCTTCATCGAACAAATCCTGCGATGCGAAATCGCGCACGCGCACCACGGCGGAGCCGTCGCATTCGCTCGGTGGATGGGCGGCATAGGAGGCTGCCAATGCGGCGATTTTGGCGGCACCATCAGCCCCTTCCATCACCAGTGATTTGCCGATTTCCAGGAAATAGCCGAACTCGGTGTAAATTTGATCCAGCAGAGCAGGCAATGTCAGCCCCACGCTTTTCGCATACGCAGCCACCTCGGCAAACATCACGGCGGCGCCGTTCGCATCCTTGTCGCGAACGAAATCGCAACCCAGGTAGCCGTAGCTTTCCTCTCCGCCGAAGACAAAGAAGCGAGAGAACTCGAGACGCAGGCGGCGCGATTGATCCTCGCTGAGCGAACGATAGCCATCCGCACTGAGCTCGGCGATTTTTGCCGCGGGGATGGTGTTTTCATACTTGCGCAGTTTTTCGGCGATGTACTTGAAACCCGTGAGCGTATCCACCACCCGGATGCCAAAATGATCGGCGATCGCGCGTTGCAGTTCGGTGGTGACAAAGGTCTTGATCAATACGGCGCGGCTGCGGGTGGCATCGGTGATCCAGCCTAAATCAAACGCGGCCTTCACGCGATACCACGCCATCAGGGAACCAATCTGATTGCCCGTGAGCAATACCATGGATCCCGAGGCATCACGCGCGGCGATGCCCATGCGGTCGCTGTCGGGGTCGGTGCCGATGACGATTTCCGCACCTTCTTTTTCCGCGAGATCGATGGCCATTTTGAGAGCCGGGGCGTTTTCGGGATTCGGAGAATCGACGGTGGGAAAACGACCATCTTCCACATCCTGCGCCGCCACCGTGGCGACATCGAAACCGAGTTCCCGCATCATCGGCACGACGATTTTTCCTCCCGTGCCGTGCAGATTGGTGAAGATGACTTTGGCGGTAGCGCCCATGAGCAACTCCGGCCGCATCAGCAGCGAGCGCAGGCGATCCATGTAGCGGCGATCCATCGCGGCATCGAGAATCGTCAGACTCCCCCGCTGCTGTTCCGCAACTTTTTGATAGGTTTCCGTCTCCAACGCATTGACCAAGCCGATGATCGCCGTGGCATGCGGATCCACGATCTGGCCGCCATCGTTGAAGTAGGCCTTGAAGCCATTGTCGTGCGAGGGATTGTGACTGGCGGTGAGAACCACGCCGGCATCCGCCCGCAGTTCGCGGATGGCAAAGGACAACTGCGGCGTGCTGCGTGCGCTCTCGAACAGATACGCATCCGCACCGAGGTCGGTGCAGACCTTGGCGCAAAACTCGGCGAAGTCGCGCGAGAAATGGCGGGTGTCATGCGCGAAGACCAGGCGTGCCTTGCGCTCGCCGCCGACGTGTTGCTGCGCATACGCCACCAGACCACGCACCGCGCGGCTGACGTTGAAAAAATTCATAGTCGCCGTGCCGACGCAGGGGAACTGCGGTCTGTCATTCGGTCCGCCCTCGCCTTGCTCCAGCGAAGTCACCACCCGGCCGATCGTGCGACCGCGCAAGCCTCCTGTGCCGAAGGCGAGTTTTTTGAAAAAGCGATCATTCAGCTCGTTCCACTGATCACCCGCGACCAATTCGGCCACCACGCGCTCCGCGAAATCATCCGCGACTCCTTGCAACAACGCGTGAATGTTTTGTTGAGCGGATGGTAGCAATTTTCCCGATTCGACGGCCTGTTCCAGTGCAGCGGACAATGAATTCATCTGCCCCCAGCATAAGTAGGCCACCACCTGATTGGCAATGCTATTTTGCGATGGACTCGACAACTCCGGATGATTTGCGAGGCAATACGATCCAGATGCGAATTGACAGAAACGTGCGCCGTTCCTAGTCTACACCATGACCGAAATGCCGTTCGAATCGCTCTTTGATGACGCCAGCGCGTGGCAAGTATGCGCCTCAGGACAGGCCGAGGGCAGCGTGGAAACAATCACGGGACCAGGGGGGGAGGCAGGTCTGCGTTTGCGCTATGACTTCCACGGCGGCGGCGGCTTCGTGGTCATGCGCAGGGTTTTCCCGCTGACATTGCCCACCACTTTCGCGTGGGGCTATCAGTTGCGCGGCGAGGGACCGCCCAATCATTTCGAGTGCAAGGTCGCGTCGCCCGGAGGATTCAATGTCTGGCGCTACTTGCGACAAGACTTCGCGCTGCCCGGCGAGTGGCAAGCCATCGTGATGCACGAGCGTGACATGCTCTTCGCGTGGGGACCGAATGGCGGCGGCGCGCCTTCCGAGATCGAGGCGATCGAATTCGTCATCGCGGCCGGTCCCGGCGGAAAAGGTCACCTCGACATCTGCGCTGCGTATTTGCTCGATGAAACCCTGCGTTCTCCCGCCGCGATCTCCGCCTCCAGCGAAAGTCCGGCTCATCCCGCCAGCGCGGTGTTTTCCGATAATGCCCATGAATGGCGCGCACTGCCCGGCGACTCACAACCGTGGTGGAGTATCGACTTCGGACGCGCACAACGATTCGGCGGTCTGATCATTCACTGGCCCGCCGACCTTCCCGCCAGGGCCTATCGTCTGGAAATTTCCGCGGATGGACAAACATGGCAGAGTCTCTATGAAGCGAAACACGCGCGCGGAGCGCTAAGCCATCTACCCACCCCGGCGGCGGAAGCGCGTTACGTGCGATTGGTTTTCGCAAACGCCGCCTGTGCCGCCATGCGCCACATTCACTGGCAGCCGGATGCTTTTTCGCAAACGCCCAACGAATTCATCCACTCCGTCGCGCGCGATTACCCGCGTGGATGGCATCCGCGCTACTGGCATCGCGAGCAATCGTACTGGACTCCCGTTGGCAGCCCCGAGGGCAGACGCCGGGCGCTCATCAATGAAGAAGGCATGGTGGAAGTCGATGAAGGGGCCTTTTCCTTCGAGCCGTTTATTCTCACCTCGGCGGGTTTGCTTACCTGGGCGGACATGCAAACACAGGCGGGTCTCGCCGCCGACGGCATCCCCTTGCCCACTGTCACTTGGAATCATGAACATGTTTCGTTAGAAATTCTGCCATGGGTCGATGGTGCCGTCGAGGCGCTCACCTTGCATGTGCGCTATCGGTTGCAAGTGCCGGTCCCGCAAGCGGTCATGAGTCTGGCCATCGCCATCCGCCCGTTTCAAGTCAACCCGCCCTGGCAGGCATTTCGCAATCTTGGCGGTGTCAGCCCCATCCGCGATATCAGATTGGAGGACTCCGGATCGCAGATCGATGGCAGAATCATCCGCAGCCATCCCCTGCCCACTCACAGCGGTGCGGCGCGCTTTGAGGAAGGAGGCGTGTTGGCGTATCTGGCCGAGGGAAAAATCCCTCCCTCCAGCCGCGTGACCGATCCCAGCGAGCGGGCCTCGGCCGTCCTTATCTGGGAAATTCCAGCCGATGTCACCGAATACGAGGTCACTGTCTCGATGCCCTATTTTCCGCAGGAACAGACGCCCCATTTCACCACGCGCGAGGCCATGATCGATCAGTGGAAAAAAACGCTTGGTACGGTAAAGTGGGATTTTCCCTCCTGCGCCGCGAATGCCTTTGACTGCTGGCGCACCTGCGCCGGCCACATTCTGATCAATCGTGATGGTCCTGCGATCCAGCCCGGACCTCGCCGCTACACACGTTCGTGGGTGCGTGACTGCGTCATCATGGGCGCGGCGCTGGCGAAGGTCGGATTGTCCGATCCGCTGCGTGTGTTCATCGAGTGGTACGCCTCGTTTCAGCGCGAGGATGGCTTCATCCCCTGTGTCGTGGATCGCGATGGCGTCGATTGGTTGGTCGAGCACGACAGCCACGGCCAGTTCCTGTGGGGAATCCGCGAGGTCTATCGCCACCAACACGATGCCGGATTTTTGGAAGCTCATCTTCCTCACGCACGCAAAGCCGCCGAGTATCTTCTGCGGATCCGCCAGCAGCGCATGACGGATGATTATCGCAGCGATGAGCAGCTCTCGCGCTACGGTCTGCTGCCGGAATCCGCGAGCCACGAGGGATATCTCGCGCATCCGGTGCACTCCTACTGGGATGATTTCTGGGGCATACGGGGTCTGCAAGCCTGCGCGGACATCTGCGCGTGGCTGGGACATGAGACGGAGGCCACGCGGTGGAGCGAGGACGCGGCCGCGTTCGAGACCGATGTTCTGCAGTCACTGGATCGGGTCATCGCGGAAAAAAATCTCAACTACGTCCCCGGCTCTGTCGAATGGGCGGACTTCGATCCCACAGCGACCTCCAATGCCATCGCCATGCTCGACTTCGCGGATGTGCTGCCCGCCGCCCCCCTCGCAAACATGCTGACGAGCTATCTCGATGGCTTCCACCGCAAGCACCGCGGCGAGATGCCATGGAACAACTATACCGCTTACGAGATCCGCATCATCGGCGCGTTCGTACGTTTGGGAAACCGCGATACGGCACAGGAGTTGCTGGAATTTTTCCTGTCCGACCGCCGTCCCTGCGAATGGAACCAATGGCCGGAAATCACCTGGCGCGATCCACGTTCGCCCGGACATCTCGGTGATGTGCCCCACACCTGGATCGCCGCGGAGTATATCATAGCCCTGACCTCGATGGTCGCCTCGGAGCGCGATGCCTCGCACTCGCTGGTCCTCGCCTCCGGTCTGCCCTGGAAATGGATTGCCACCGGTGCGGGCTTTGCCGTGCGCCATCTGCCAACGCCTTACGGCACGCTTGCGTTGAAACTGAGTGTCCGCGATAACCAGGTCATCTCTGTCGAGGTGGGTGGCAGCCTCACCATCCCGGCAGGCGGCTTGCTGCTGCGACCGCCCTGTCCCGGGGGAATGTCGATCCAATCCGTCGATCTCGAACAGGGCGATGGCGCGCTCAGCCCGAGCCGCGCGGACACCATCGAGATCCATCAACTTCCGCTCATCGCCCATCTGCGATTGCGAAGCAATGCTGAAACATCAGTCTAACACAATGAGCAGCGGATCATCCTGACCACGGGAGACCCGTTGCCACTCGGACAAAGGAATGCGCAAACCGCCCTTGCGATAGGGGTTGGGCAATCGCTCTCCCTGCAGTGTTTCACCGTGTGCGTAGACCGATACCGGACCACAGCCACGCACGCCGACACGGTATTCCACATGCCAACGGTGGCCCGCCACATCGACCGTTGCCTTCATGCCCGACAGAGCGGGAGCGATGACGGGATCGATGATCACGCCATCCGCTTCAAGACGAATGCCAAGGAAACACTGCAAGATGAGGCGCACCGCGATTCCCGAACCACTGGAATACACGCGCCATCCACCCTCGAGGGAAACTTCTCCGCTCAGAGCACGATCGTAGTGATCATAGGCGTCATAGCGATCGGTAAAAGCGGCATCGGAACTGGAATAATAGCAATTCGACTGGCGCAGCGCCGCCGATTTTACGATCGACTGCAAGCCGATGGGATTGATTTGCCGCAATGCCAGCCACAAACCGTCCGCATCGCCATAGCGGGCCAAGGCCTCGGCATAGCGGATGTGCGCATGGGCGTACATCACTCCGATTTCACGCCCGAAGAAACTCGCGGTCTCCGCACGCTGGAAATTATGCGAAATGCCTCCCTGATATTTCATCGGACGATCAAACAAACGCGCGCCATCCGGACCTAACAAATGCTGGCGAATCAATCGCAGATGATGCGCCGCCTGCGCTGGGGTGAACATGTCATTGATGATGCCGTGAATCATCGGCAACAGGCTGTAGGATAGTCCCGTATTGCGGTCGCCCGGATGCAACAGCGCCTCGCGTTGCCCCTCGGGGTGGAAATACAGCAAGCCCGTGACGACACCATCGATCAGCAACATGTCCTGAAACTGCGACAAAATTTGCGCGGCCTGTGCGTTCAAGACCTCGGCTTCCGCGCTTCGCCCCAACCGATCGAAGGCATCGGCCAAGGTGCGGTAGGTCTGATAGTTCAAGGTCACCGTCCATGCGCTGCACAAGTGATCCCGCATTTCCGCTTTCGCGGGCTGGAGCGAATCATTCCAATCGCCATGTCCGTAGGCGGCCAACACCGTTCCGCTGATCACACGATTGCGAATCAGTGCCAGCGCTGTTTCCACATGCTCTGCGATGCTGGCGCTCACCGCCGCGGCATCTCCCTCGGGATGAAAATACGGCAGTTTTTCCTCCAGAATCGTGGCATCCCGCGAAGCGCAAAGATACTGCGCCAACGCCAGCACCGGCCAATAGACGATATCGCCGTGGGAATCACCGGGGCGGATATTGCGCTCCCGGTCGAAAAACATGAACCACTGCGGCCAATCGCCATCGGCATTCTGTTGACGAAAGACCCGGCACAACAGATCGCGCGCGACGGCGAAGTGCCCCAGCGACAAAAGCAACTCCATCGGCCCCTGGCAGACATCGCGCGTTCCCCAACCGCCGCCCGAGTACTGCTCCAGACCGCGCGGCGAGAGATAATGCACCAGCGCGTTGTTGACGAGCCACGGGATGAATTGTGTCACGGCATCCATTTCCGCGGCGTACGACTGCGCGGGATCCACGGAGAGTCGCCACTCTTGTGCACCGTTTTGATCCGTCATTTGATCCGCTGCATCGATCGAAGGCAAAAGACGCCCCGTCAACGTCAAGGCCAGCCGCTCCGTCGCTCGCGTCCGCATGCACAAAAACGGCTCACCGCGCGTCTGCCCGTCCGACCATAACATGCCATCATCGCCCACCGTTTCCCACAGCGTATCATCGTCGGTGGAGATCACAAAACTCCCGTCGGGAAATCGACGCCCCACATCGCTGTCGGCCATCGCACGCACCACGACCTCCTTGTTGCCGTGGCAGACAAATTGCACGTCGCCGCCGACCAGGCCGTCATCACCATTGAGCGCCACATGATGGCTGAGGAAAAATTTTCTCGCAGGACCGCAGACCACCCGCACATGCAAGTGCAACTGATGGGAGTCTTCGTCGGCGGACGATGTCACTTCCATCACATCGCCGCCGAAGGCGTAGATCCAGCGGCATTGCCGGGACGAAATAGCAAAAGCCGAGGGCACGCCGAGCAGATGCCACACGTCGTCAATCTCCACAAAAATCCTCTGCCCATGGCTGCGAAAGATGCCGAGATAGCTGTGGCAGGTTGAGAGAAAACGATTGATGCTGACATGGCCTTGCGTGACCATGGAATGAAACACACCCGCCATCCATGCGGTGCTTGTCATCGATGCCTCATCGGGCACCCAGGATGCCCCGCTGCGCATGATGTGACCGTGAGGGCGCAGCACCATGGCTTCCTTGCCACGTAGCACCACATGTTCCTGTTGCGGTGTGAAAAACGACAACAACCGCCCTTCCACCCGCTCTTGGAGCAAGCGTTCTTTGCCAAAAATCGCAGTCAACAACCCATCACTGATTTCATCCACTTCCAACTCGCTCGTGTGGGAAAACATTCCCTCGGCATTCGCCACGCATTGTGGAAGTTCCGACCAAGGCGGGCAGGTGGATTCCGGCAAGGCAAGCGCGGCCTCCAACCGCTGGAGGTCGGCAGTTGACAAAGCGGCGGGATGATCGATGGCCAGCTGCGCGAAAAATCCGCGCTGCGCGCCCTGCCCCGGCTCCAACAAAAACTCCTCCTCCTGCAATGCCAACAGGGAATGCTCATGTTGGCATTTTTTTCCCGGTAGTCCTTCATGCAGTCCGGTGGCGTGTTGACCACAGCGGTGCTCCCTTCCATAGACCGACAGGGCATCGGTCGCATAGGACACCGCCCTGCCGAGCGACCCCACCAACAACGACGGGTAGCGGCCTCCCATTGATTGATTTTGCCGCGATGCAAGGCACGCTCCATGAACTTCGTGCTCCAAAGCGAAGTGATCGATATACTGGCTCACATAATACTCATTGAGCCTGATGGCTCCATAGTGCGCGAGGCCCGCGTCTTGCGTATGAATGAGATCACAGCGATAGGTTTCGGCACTGTGGTTATCGATTCCCACATGCCAGAACCATGCCGTGCCGGACTCCGCGAGCAGCAGTCGCACCTTGATTGCCAGAGACTTCCACATCCCCCGCCCTTCAGCGCCCCGCTCGGAAAAAGTCCATCGCAGCGGACCGCTCGGACCCAGCAAAGGAACCAACTCAGGGCCGCAATCGTTGAGCACACGCAGGATCAAGTTGCATGGACCTGTTTCCACGGCACTGGTCGGAAACAAATTGATCACTATGTCCTCGCACTCCATGCGCCGGATCGAACCATTGTGATTCAACACCATGCGGACACCTGAGGGACTGCTCACGGTGTGCGGAACGATTTGTTCAGAGGGGGCTTGCGCATTCATGAGCGTATCGATCAGGGTTTGTCCGATGTTTGATTGTCGATCTCCCCGCAGCGTTCGGCGTGATCGGTGAATTCCGATAGACGCGCGACCACTGATGCGTAAGAGGAAATTGCCTGGAACTGGTTGACAATCAGGGAAAAAGCACCAAGCAGCATCGCAAACGCCATCGCCGATTGACCGATGACCCCGAATTCCACATCACCATCGATGAACAGTGGTGCGACAATCAAAACAGGGATGAGCTGGATCAGATAATTGTAGCCCGTACTGAAAAAACCAAGGTTGCGGTTGACCTCGATGATGCGCCGCAAGTTCACCATCAATTCATCGATGCGAGCGGCGATGCGGTCGCGCAGCAGCTCATTGCTCATCGGTTCCACCTCCTGCTCCGCATGCTCGCGGATGCGGATCAGCTCCAGACGCAAATTCGCCTCATAATCCGAACGTTCATAGTTCAGCCGGATCAGCGGGCGTCCCAGCCAGATCGTCACCAATGAACCTGCCACCGCGTACAAGACACACACACCGAACAACTTCGGACTGATCTGCCACAAGACCCCTGAGAAGGAAATGACGGTCAAGGTGGCATTGATCATCATCAAAAAGAACGAGAGCGTGGTGGTCGTCAATTGACGCACGTCCTCCGTCATGCGCTGGTCGGGATTGCTCAGCACCTCCTGACCGCAGCGGGGCAAATACAACTGGCGCGTGACATAAATCTCGGTGATGCGCCGAGTCAGCCATTCACGCCACACCAATCCGAGATGCTCCTCGGCAAAACGGAACAACACCGCGAACAAAGTGCTGGCCGCAAAAACCGCAAGATACAGCCAGGCGTATTGCACAAAGCCCTCATGATCGCGAGCCTCGATCGCCGACATGAAATAGCGCCCCACATAGCTGTTGGCCACGTTCATCACATTGATCGCGATCATCATCAAAAGCAATCCAATCAACATCCAGCGCGCACGCGCGCCCACGGTCGACAGCAGGAAATTGCCAATGGCCCCGAACAAGCGACGCAGCGTTTGCCGAATCGAAATGGAATTCTCCTGCTTCATAGACGGGTGTTACTGGAATTCTCATCCATCCATTCGTTTGATGTTTTTGCCATGCATCGCGCATGGGGAATGGAAGCATCAGTGAGTGAAATCATAAGAAGTGGGGCGTATTGCATTTCCTGCGATGTTTTACCCATAGATCGCTATCGGCACAATCCATTCTTTCCACGTTTCTCCAGAAAATCGAATACGTTACAGTTACGGGAGTCGCCGGCTCATCCTTACAATGCTCTCGCTCTGGGATCGGCTCGGAGACACCTGCTTATCAAGCGAAATTATCTGACATGTTTTTCATGACAGATTTTTTTGATCTCCTCTTGCCAAGTTGGCCGCATTGTGACTAGAACTGCGCGCACACAACGCGTATGTCCTCACCCACCCTCCTGATTTTAGCAGCCGGCATGGGCTCCCGTTACGGGGGCCTGAAACAAATGGACCCGATGGGGCCGAATGGCGAAACCGTGCTCGACTACTCGGTATTCGATGCCATCCGCGCGGGCTTCAAGCGGGTGATTTTCATCATTCGCAAGGATTTCGCGGAGTCCTTCCAAGCCAGCGTCGGTGCCCGTTTCGCTGGGAAAATCGAGGTGGAATATGCCTATCAATCTCTCGATGACCTGCCCGCAGGCTTCACCGTGCCGGAGGGCCGGACCAAGCCCTGGGGCACCACGCATGCCATTCGTGCGGCGCGACACCTGGTCGATGGGCCCTTCGCCGTGATCAACGCGGATGACTTTTATGGTCGTGATTCCTATCAGCGCGCGGTGACGTTTCTGGAGCAAAGTTCCGCGCCTGATGGCATGGAGCACTATGCGATGGTCGGCTATGAACTGCTGAAAACCTTGTCCGATCACGGCGATGTCAATCGCGGCATCTGTCGCAGCGATGCCCGCGGTTTCCTTGCCTCGGTCGAGGAAGTGGTGAAAATCCAGCGCGAGGGGAACGGTCGCATTTATGGCGATTACCTCAATGGCGAGCGCCGCGAAGTGCCCGCTGATTCCCTGGTATCGATGAATTTCTGGGCCTTTCAGGCATCATTCCTCGCGAGAATCGAGGAGGAATTCACGAGCTTCCTGAAAGAACGCGGCCATGAGGAAAAATCCGAATGCTACATTCCCACGGTCGTCGATGCCCTGATCCGCAGCCACCGGGCAGACTGTGCCGTCTTGCCCACGAGCAGCTCCTGGTTCGGCGTCACCTACCCTGATGACAAGCCGCATGTCGTCGCCAACATCCAGGCGCTGATCGCCGCCGGTGAATACCCTTCCTCGCTCTAACCGCCCATGAATCACGATTTGAAATCCATCTCGCGCTTGTTCGACATGCGTGCCGACTTCGTGCACGCCCATCCCTACGGATCCGGTCACATCAATGACACCTACTGCGCCTGGTATGACGCCGCAGGGCAGCGCATCCGCTACATCCACCAGCGCATCAATCACAACGTTTTCAAGAATCCGATCCATCTGATGGAGAATGTCGATCGCGTCACGCGGCACAGCTTGCAGCTTCTGTTGGAACAGGGACACCCGGAAGCCTATCGCCGCACACTGACCTGCATACCCGCCACCGATGGCAAGCCGTATGCTATCGATACCGATGGCAATGTCTGGCGCACCTATCCCTTCATCGAGCGGGCCCGTGGCTACGATGTGCTAGAGACGACCGAGCAAGCCTATCAGGCGGCTCGCGCCTTCGGGGAATTTCAGAAGCTCGCCGCAGGGCTGCCCGGTGGCCGGCTGCACGAGACCATCCCGCACTTTCATCACACGAGGAATCGCTACGAAGCCTTTTTGGTGGCTTTGGAAAAGGACAGCCACCAGCGCGCGGCGGAAGTGGCGGCGGAAATCGATTTCGTGCGCTCGCACGAGTCCGATTGCTCGCGCATCGTCGATCTCATCGCCTCGGGAGAAATCCCCGAACGAGTGACCCACAACGACACCAAACTGAACAATGTGTTGCTCGATGACGTCACGGCCGAGGGAGTCTGCGTCATCGATCTCGATACCACCATGCCCGGCTCGGCCTTGTATGACTTCGGCGACATGGTGCGCACCGCCGTGCCGAAGCTCGCCGAGGACGCCACCGATCTCGCCGCCATGGATTTGAAAATGGACATGTTCGAGGCCTTGCTCGGCGGCTACACGCAGACCGCGACATTTCTCAACGAGGCGGAAAAAAAACACCTCGCCTATGCCGGAAAACTGCTCACGCTCGAGTGCGGCATCCGTTTCCTCACCGATTACTTGCAAGGCGACGTGTATTTCAAAATCAAGCGCCCGAGCCAGAACATCGATCGCTGCCGCAATCAGTTCGCCTTCGTGCAGGCACTGGAGCGCCGCATGCCCGAGCTCGAAGATCTGGTCGCGCACAAACTCGCATCCCCATCCCATTCATGAAAATTCTCATCACGGGCGGCTCCGGCTTCATCGGCTCGCACATCGCGCAACATTTCCAATCGATCGCAGAGGAAATCCGCGTGCTGGATAACTTCCGTACCGGCTATCGGAAAAATCTCGATGGCTTGCCCGTCACTCTCATCGAAGGCTCCATCACCGATCGCGCCATCGTGGAGAAAGCCGTGCAGGGTATCGACTACATCTTCCACATGGCCGCGCTGGTCAGCGTGCCAGAGTCCATGAGCAAGCCCGGCGAGTGTGTGGACATCAATGTGCACGGCCTGCTCAACGTGTTGGAGGCTGCCTCGGCCGCTGGTGTGAAAAAAATCGTGCTGGCTTCTTCTGCGGCGGTCTATGGCGACAACCCCACGGTGCCCAAGCTCGAAACGATGATCCCCGAGCCGAAAAGCCCGTATGCCATCACCAAGCTCGATGGCGAATACTACCTCGAACTCTACCGGCGCGAGGGCAGGATCCAAAGCGCCTCCATCCGTTTCTTCAACGTTTTCGGCCCACGCCAGGACCCCAAAGGAGCCTATGCCGCCGCCGTGCCGATCTTCATCGAAAAGGCGTTGAAAAACGAGGACATCACCATCTTCGGCGATGGCGGTGCCACACGGGATTTCATCTACGTCAAGGACATCGTCGGCGCGCTGGCCTTTGCCGCGCAAAACGACATTCATGGCACCTTCAACGCCGGATATGGTGGCCAGATCACCATCAACGATCTGGCGCAAAAAATCATCACGGAAGCGGGCAGCCGCTCACGCATCGTCCACCTCGCCGAACGCCCCGGCGACGTGCGCCACTCGCGTGCGAGCTCTGACAAACTGCGCGCCGCCGGTTGGCAACCGAATTTTTCGTTAGATGAAGGCCTCGCCACCACCCTCGCCTACTTCCGCACGCAGTTGGCTTGATCGTGGGGACTCTCGGGAAAAGATTGTTACAGGATAAAATGACTCGTCCTTCGTTTTAGGCCTCATGAATCTAACACAATCAATCCTGTTTCTCATGGCCCTGTGTCTATGGGCACAGGCACAAGAACCCAGAGACATGCCTGGAGCCGTTGCCGACAGCGGGCGTAAGGGTTTTGTATTTCCTGCGGCGAAAACGGTCGTCGTCTCCCTGCCGGTGTTGCTATCCGGGGAGAACTCATCCGTGAGTTCATTTGTGATTGAGGATGGGCCGGATCCGGTGGACGTGATTTTCCAATCGGGTCTGAGGGAATCGGGAGGAATGTGCGGATGTTCCAAAAGCGGCGCGGGCACCTTGCGGATAGAGGGAGATATCTCCTTGCAAGGAGTGATCACCGTGTATGAGGGGACCCTGGATCTATCGAAGGCGCGCGTACCCGGCGGATTGCGGATCAATCTTTACGGCAATGCGAAAGCATCACTCCCGGAATCGGACAAGAATAACATCCGGCTCTATCGCAATGGTGAAAAACAGAATGCCACATCATCGCGGCGCGAGCAGTGGCAAACACTGAAATATGGAATCTTCAGTCACTATGTATGGAATGGCTATGGCATGACGGCACTGCAGGCTAACGAGGATGGCACAGTCGCGAAAACGATCGATGAATTGGCGAACGCGTTTGATGTGGCGAATTACGTCAACCAACTCATCGAAGCCAAAGCGCAGTACGTCGTTTTCACCGCCTGGCATTCCGGTGCTTGCCCGCTGTTTCCCAGTCAGGCGATGAAAAAATGGGCACCCGGGCGCGTGAGTTGTCCGCAACGGGATTTGCTCGGCGATTTGTTGGATGAATGCCGCAAACGCGGATTGCCCGCATTGTTTTACTGTCATCCCTATCAGCCAGTGGCGGAACCGCATAACGATTGGATCAACGATCTTTATGCCGAATTGGTTGATCGATATGGAGATCGCCTGCATGGACTGTGGATCGATGAAAATTTCCAGGACTGCACCCAAGACAAAGTGGTGGACTATCCGCGCCTGTTGCGAACGATCAAGGAGCGGAATCCGGACTTGATCTTGATACACAACAACGGCGGAACCCAGACCTATGGGGTGGATGAAGGCGTGCAGGAAGTGCAGTGGGAATTCCATGAAGGACGTGCCGCCTCCGTCTATCAGATTTTTTCGCAGACCGCCAAATCCCCCGAGGACATGCTCATCACAACCGTGATCCAGGCCGCGGCGAACACCATGGGAGGCGGCATTCAGTGGAGCATCGATGCGATCGGCGCAGGCGGCGGAAAAATGGGTGGACTTGATCCAAAGGCTCGCCCCATCCTGGATGGTTTTGTCAGGCTCCTCGCCCCTATCGCCGAGTCAGTGACGGGAACCAGAACCAGCACATCCTACCTGCCGCCGTACCGCGGCGCGGTGGTGCGTTACGCCGACCTGACATGGGGAGTCGCCACCTCATCCGCCGATGGCCGTAAGGAATACCTGCATGTTCTGAAAGCACCCCAGGGTCGCTCGCTGCGCCTACCGCCCGCGGCGGATGGAAAGGTGTTTGCACGCGCGAGATTGCTGGAAGGTGGAAAAGCCATTACGCTTGAGCAGAGCCATCGCGGGATCACACTCACCCTGCCCGATGGGGTTGAGTGGAAAAAACCCGATACCGTCATCGTGATGGATGCCATCACCCCCGGCGGCGTGGGCTTGGTGAACAATACGAGTCGCGCGATGCGCTACGAAGACTCCTCCTGGCGCTATGAGCGGATGCTGCCGGAAAACGAATACCGGGGGGATCGGCACCGGGCCACTGCCGATGGGGATGCCTTTCATTTCACCTTCACGGGCACGGATGTGGAATGGATCGGGTCGCGCGGACCAAGTCGGGGAAAGATTGAAATCCTCTTGGACGGCAAGCCTCACACGACGATTGACCACAGTGGTGAGCCAGCCCATTTCACCACTGTTTTCACTCTGACGGGACTGGCCCGTGGTCCGCACACGCTCACAGCCATCAAACGCGGCGGAGCCGAAATGACGGTCGATGCCTTTCGCGTGAGCGATCTGATCAATGACAGCGACCCGCAGATGATCTTTTCCGACACGACCCGCCATGACGCGCGTTACGCATCGTTAGATGGTCCATGGGAGCCGCGCGGTGCCAGTTGGATCAACGGCCATACCTTCACGCTTTCCTTTCACGGCACTGGTGTGGAAGTACTGGGCGGAGCGGCGCATGGAAGTGGGGATTTGGTTCTGACGCTCGATGGCAAGGAACATTCCACCGTTCATTGCCATGGCGCTCAGACCACGCGATCCCTGACCAAGATCGGCGGCCTGACAAATTCTCCCCATGTGATCATGGGCCGCTACACCAATCCCCATCCCGCGGGATTCATCTCCGCTCTCGATGGCTTTGTGGTGACCCGACCAGACTATTGGCAGGCGGAGAAACATCGCGGTCTTTTCGAATGCGGCGACGACGTCCATGTGAGCACGATCAAACACGCCACGGGACATCTCACCTTTTCCGGATCCGGAGTGGAAGTGATTGCCACGCGTGACTCCGCATCCCGCACCGCACACTACACTTTGGAGAGCAACGGATTTTCCCTGTGGATGGGTCTGAACCAGTACGCTCCCGCCACCATCAGCCAATCTCACGTGTTCCGTCTCAGGAATCTGGTTCCGGGCAAACACACGATCCATTTCCACCACGCGGCGAATCAAAGCGGTGTGAATTTTTCCCACGCGCGCCTGAGTATCGATGCCATACGCGTCTACAAGGGCGAATCATCCTCCGCCAGTCCGCTGTTTTGGGGAGCGGACGCGAAGGGCGGCGACGGGACGTGGGCTAACGGCAGCGAAAAAAACTGGCATGATGGGGCGATGGCCATCGATTGGCAGGACTACGGCGCAGAGGACCATGGCGCGGTCTTTACCGGAAAAGCG
Source organism: Verrucomicrobiia bacterium (assembly GCA_947462875.1). Classification (GTDB taxonomy): domain Bacteria; phylum Verrucomicrobiota; class Verrucomicrobiia; order Verrucomicrobiales; family Akkermansiaceae; genus UBA956. Next base: position 190,739 of record CANHQJ010000001.1, on the reverse strand, counting down.
GGAAAAGTCCGGGTGCCGTCACCCGTGCGCGTGAACCGCATCGAGTTTCATAGCGATGGATATGCCCTGCACGGTGCAGCCCTGATTCTCACCGGCGAAAATCCACTCATCCACCTCGCGGCGGAGACGCGTGTGACCTGCGCGCTGCACATCCAGCTGCCGGACGGCACCACTTTGCCGCCGGGCCGCTACGATGCCATTTCCCATCCAGCTTTCATCGGAGGAAAAGGAACGCTAGTGATCGCACCTCCGCAAGAATAGCATCGCATTTCCGCCGATTTTGCGCGGATCGCATTTTGCTCTTTTCTTCGTGCCTGCTTCCCTTCTCACTATCGGCGTGCGACCACCGAAAAAATTCCGACCCGAACCTTTCCCCTATCATCACGAACTGACCTTGCACATCGACTCGTTGACCAATCTCGGCATGGGCGTGGCACGGGTCGATGGCTGGGTGGTCTTCGTGCCTCACTGCCTGCCGGGCGAAACGGTGCGCGCCCGCATCTATCGGAATGAAAAAAACTTTTCGCAGGCGGATCTCATCGAGGTCGTCACGCCCTCGCCCGACCGCGTCACCCCGGCCTGCTCCCTGTTCGGCGAATGCGGTGGTTGCCAGTATCAGCATCTTTCCTATGAGGCGCAGCTGGCCTGGAAAACACGACAGGTCGCCGAGCTCATGAAGCACATGGCCGGCCTGACATTTCCCGTCAACCCCTGTCATCCCTCGCCGCAGCAGTGGGGTTATCGGTCGAAAATCACGCCGCATTACCAAAAGCCGCGCAGTGCCGAGGAGTTCATGCCCATCGGCTTCCTCGCGCAGGGCCGCCGCTCGCAAATCCTCGACGTGCCGCAGTGCCCGATCGCGATGAAGGAGATCAACGAGGCGCTGCCTGCCGTGCGCGAAGCCACACGACTGCGCCCCGGAAAAAAAGGCGGCACCTTGCTGCTGCGCGCGACCATCGACGAACAAAACCAACGCCACGTCACCACGGACAACAACGCCGTGGTCACCGAGGTCTGCGGCACCACGCGTTTCGATTTCCTCGCGGGCGAGTTTTTTCAGAACAATCCGTTCATCCTCGAAGAATTTGTCGGTTACGTGACCAAACAAGCACGACTGCCCGAAACGCAATTCCTCATCGACGCCTACTGCGGCTCCGGCCTGTTTGCGCTGTGCCTGGCACCGCATTTCCAGCAAGTCGCCGCGGTGGAAGTCTCCGAGGCGGCGGTCGATTGGGCGCGCAAAAACGCGGAGAAAAACGGCATCGGCAATGCCACGTTCCTCGCCGCCAGTGCCGAGGCGATTTTTCAGGGCATCACCTACCCGGCGCGCGAGACCACGGTCGTCATCGATCCGCCGCGCAAGGGCTGCACGCCGGAATTTCTCGATCAACTCATCGCCTTTGCCCCGCGTCGCGTGGTGTATGTTTCCTGTGACCCCGCCACCCAGGTGCGCGATCTGGCGATCCTCACCGCCGCCGGATTCACGCTCACGGAAGTGCAACCCTTCGATTTGTTTCCGCATACCCGACACGTCGAAAATATTATGACCTTCGACGGGCCGATGAAATAACTCCTAAAACAACAAATCCTCACCATGTCCACCATCCCATCCATCACCGTAGAAGAGCTTCACAGCCTCCTACAAAATCAAACAAACGTTCGTTTGATCGATGTCCGCGAGCCGGACGAGCATGCACAGGCAGCCATTGCGGGCAGCATCTTGGTTCCCTTGGCGACAGTTCCCGAACACATGGACGAGTGGCCGAAGGACGGGGAATTGTTCATGCACTGCAAAGCCGGCGGTCGCTCCGCACGGGCCGTGCAGTTTCTCCAATCTCAGGGATTTACCAAGGCAACCAACATCACCGGCGGCATGGATGCTTGGACTCAGGCGGGCTATCCCGTCGTTTCCTGAGCGAATCAAGCGATCATCCGCCGCAGAGCGGATTACTTTTGTGAATCCATCCCACCATCACGCGTCTCACATGAAATCACTGATCGCCACTCTTTGGTTCGCCATTTCCCTCCTGACTCTCCTCGGCGCGCAGGAGAAAGCGGACCCGCTCGTCCCCTACGCCAAGACCAGCGTCAAAGGCGTGGATACCACCACCCTGCAGGGAAAAGTCATGGCGGGCTACCAAGGCTGGTTCAATACGCCCACCGATGGCGCCAAGCTCGGCTGGACGCACTGGGCACGCGCTGGATCGAAGCCGTTCGCTCCGGGCAATGTTACCGTCGATCTCTGGCCCGATATGACGGAATACGGCGCGGACGAACGCTATGCCACAGGCTTCCGACACGCCGATGGAAAAACGGCGGAAGTCTTCAGCTCCTTTCATCGCGCGACCGTCGTGCGGCACTTCCAATGGATGCGCGACTACGGCATCGACGGCGCCTTTGTGCAACGATTCGCCAATGGCCTCAAATCGGAATCCCTGCGCCATCACAAGGACATGGTGCTCTCAAATTGCCGGGAGGGTGCGAACCTCCACGGCCGCGCCTATGCCGTCATGTATGACCTCAGCGGCATCCACGCCGGAGGCACAAAAATCGTCATCGATGATTGGAAAATGCTGCGCAGCAAAATGCACATCGGCAAAGATCCCGCCTACCTGCATCACGAAGGAAAACCACTCGTCGCGATCTGGGGCATTGGTTTCTCCGGCGAAGACCGCAAGTACACGCTCGACGAATGCCGCGCACTGATCGAATTTTTCCGCGCCGATGGCTGCTCCGTCATGCTCGGCGTGCCCACCGGTTGGCGCGAACAAAATCGCGATGCCAGCAAAGATCCGGCGCTGCACGAAATCCTGGCCTTGGCCAATGTCCTCAGCCCGTGGACGCCCGGTCGCTACCACTCTCCCGCCACGGCAACGGCCCATGCGGAAAAATACTACAAAGCCGACAGTCAGTGGTGCCGCGAGCGATCGATGGATTTTCTGTCCGTCGTTTTCCCCGGATTCAGTTGGCACAATCTCAAACCAGAATTCCCACTCGACCAAATTCCCAGGCTCAAAGGACAATTCCTTTGGTCCCAGTTCGCCGCGGCGAAACAGGCCGGAGCCACGATGATCTACGTTGCCATGTTTGACGAAGTGGATGAAGGCACCGCCATCTTCAAATGCACCAACCAACCGCCCGTGGGAGCGAATCCTTTTCTGACTTACGAAGGCCTCCCCAGCGATCACTACCTCTGGCTCACGGGCGAAGGCGCGCGGATGCTCCGCGGGGAGCGGCCTTTAGAATTCATTCAGCCGGAACGCCCTGTGCCCATGAAAAATGAGCCATCGAAACGATAAAACTCATCGCGCCTTTTTACTTTTCGTTAGAACGATGATGCGCATCGAGATACAGCAAAGTACCCGCAATCACAAAAACCGGCAGGCACACCACATTCAGTATCGGTACTAGCGATAGGATCGCGATGACCACGCCCAAGCCCAGCACCGCACCCCGATGACAACGCACAAACGCAAGCCTCTCCGAAAACCGCTGCGCCATACGTCCCGAGGGAATCGATACAAACGCATACCCTAGCGCAAACGCGCTCCAAAGAAAAAACACAATCGCCCCCAACAGCGGCACGAGCCCGATGACCAAAAAAATCAGCGTGAGCAAGGTCAGCACTATCGCCTGCACCACACTCTGCCAGATACTCCGGAGAAAGCCCTTCCAGCCCTCTGGTTCCGGTCCCGCAACGCCATGAATCTCCCGCTCCACGGCGGCCGATATGAAATCTTGAAACGGACTGGTCATCGTAAGATAGACCCAGGCAAAACTCCACCCTAACAAAAAAATCACAGCAACCGCTGACAGCACCCCTATCGCTGCATGCAGCCAAGAAGTGTCCCACGATACAGGCAACAGACTCTTTATCCACGAGCACAGCCATCCATAGCCGTAATAAAATGCGAGAACATCCAACAACAACGTGATCACCAGTGGTGGAATCAGCCACAACAGAATCCGCGGCGCCCGCAGCAACACACCACAAGCCCTCGGCAGCGATTTGAGTCCGTGAGTAAATCCAAGGCGAGTCGTATGAGCCATCTCCATCGGCAGGAATTCAGCAACCCTTGGCCACATTTGTCACGAACAAAGGGAGCGCGGACTTCAGTCCGCCACTACCAACTGTAGTGGGCGGTGTAGGTGACTTTCTTTTCCTCATCGGGCGCAAGCTTCACGGTGAACTCGATTTTCTGCGCGTCCTTCTTCACGTGCTCCATCGAGGCGTTTTCGATCTTCCAGTTCATCCAGCGCCAGAGATGCTCGCGCACGATGATTTCCCTCGGCTCCTTGGAGCGGTTTTTGACGGTTACTTCGATGGTTTCCTTCACCCACTGGGCGCGGTCGTCGCGTTGGAAATTCGCCACTTTGCGCTCGCCGACCAGGTCAAACGCATTGCCGGTGAAGAGTGAAACCGATTCATTGCGCGGAGTGTGGTCGATGTTGTTTTCGCCGACGAATTCGAGATTGCCGTCCTTGTCATCGGAGCGATAGAAGCGCATGCGTCCGGCAGGCAGTGGCACGCCGAGACCGTTCGCCTCCTCGTTTTTGAACTCCCAATAAATCGCCACATCCTTCGGAAACTCCTGTCCCTGCATCGGTTGGGTCTGCGGTGCACCGCCACCGAAAAATCGCATCGAGACGGGATCGTAGATGTATTTTTTCGCCGCCTTCACCGAGTGCGCACGCAAGAATTCGACCTGCTTGGTCTCCTTGTCGCGGATCGTCAGCGGGCGCTGTAAGGTGTAAAGATGGAAGTCATCGAAAGCCTTTTCGGTCACGGCCGGAGCGGCATCGGCCATCGCCATCATTTTGCTGCGCCGCTCCATGCCTAACATCGGCGCATTCGGCTGCACGATGTTCACCTCACCCGCCACCAGCTTGACCATGGCTTTCTGAAAAGCGGTGCCGCTGTTGTTCGTGACCGTCACCCACCCCGTCAGCGAGACGGTTTCCCCTTTTTCGGGGGCGACGATGTTGTAATCCGCCTCCCACGAAAAGCCGTTGCTGAGGTAGGAAAGCTGTGCATCGAATTTGGCATCCGCCTGGCTTTGGATCGCCCAGCCGAGAGTGGGCCGCAGGATGGCTCCATCATCGAGCGCTGGGAAAAGCGGCTCGCCGGGAAGTTGGAAGCGCAGTTTGCCCTCGACCTCGATGATCGGGTCCTGCGCTTGTCCGCCTGGCACGTGACCGGAGCGGATGATTTTGCCGGTCTTCACCTCCACCTTGCCATCGGGATACACGGTGCGGAAATCGATCTCCTGCCCCTCAAAATGCCGCAGCAGCAGCGAGCGACTCACAGGATCGTTGCGGTAGCTTTGCTCCAAAATCGAAAAACCAAACTTGCCACTGGGATCGCGCAACACGACGGAATCCGCCAGCACCTGCGCCGTGGCGCGATCGAAGCTCACCGCCGTCTCCCCTGCCTTGAGCTCCAACGGCACGGTCTCCCGGACCACCGCAAGGTTTTGGTTGTATATGGTCAGCGCGGTATCGGCGCTGGCGGCGGAAATCAGTAGACTGGTCAGTGCGAATGTTTTCATAATGGAGGTGGTTGCTAAATGATGACACATGCCGATGCTAATCCTTAGAAAAAAATTTTCTAGTGAGAGCGGTAATGATCGCACCAATCAACGCGATGGATGCGATGATAGGCAGCGTCATCGCCTGGGGAATGTTGAAGGTATCGAGGGTTCCTGCGGTGGCGGCGACCCAAAGAAAAGGGATCGGATAAAGCAGCAAAAACCAGACGGGGCGCGCGGCCATGAGAAGAATGCCAAGAACGAAGCAGATGGTAGGATCGGGCGACATGCCGAGATATTGAGCACCTTTGAGCGTCCCCTCCTCACTGAAGACGAGAAAGGGATAGACGGCGATGCCGAAAACCGCGATCGCCGATCCAAGGAGCGAGGACACGCTGAGTTTGCCTTTTCCCGAAGGCTTCGCAGAAAAGCCCCATAGCAAGAGGAGCGCGGCCTGCAAGAGAAAAGCCCAACCGAAGTACTTCCCCAATAGGGTTAGTTCCGCGTATAGGAGAAAGTGAAACGTCACGGCACAAAAGATCAGCGGCAGGGTGAGAGCCACGGCAAGCACGCGAGTTTTCCCCATCCATGCGAGGACGATGATGGCGATCCCCAGCGCGAGCATGAACGGATGCGCGGGCCACCATTTTTCAAAGTGTCGCTCAAAGAGACGGAAATACACTTCATCGATGAAAGGAATGAAGTTTTTGACCGAGTAACTGCTGAGGTGGTCGATCATAGTTTTGCAATCGTCTCGATCATGCGCTTGCGGGTGGCCTCATCCGGCATGACGCCGAGGCGCGATGCCATGTTTTCCTGCATGTGAGCGACCTTGCTGGTGGCGGGAATGGCGCAGGTGACAGCGGGATGGGAGACGATGAACTTGAGGAAAAATGCGGCCCAGGTATCGCAGCCAATCTCTGCCGCGTATGCGGGTAGTTTGGCGTCCTTCGATTTCACCAATGCAAACAGATCCGCACCATCGAAGGGCCGGTTCGCGATGATGGCGATCCCCTTTTCTGCCGCGAGAGGCAGCAAGCGCTCCTCGACCTCGCGATGAGTGATGTTGTAGGTGAGTTGCACGAAATCGAGTGGCTCGCTCTTCATGATTTTCTCCAAATCCTCGTGCCGCCGGCCATGCGAAGTCGTGATGCCGAGGTAACGAATCACGCCCTCCTCTTTCATTTTTCGCAGCGTGACGAGGTGCTCCTGCCATGCGGTGAGATTGTGAATCTGCATAAGGTCGAAAGTCTTCACGCCCCACAAGCCTGCGGACTCAGCGGTCTGCTTGCGGGTCGCTGTGACGTCCTCTGTCCAGATTTTCTCAGCCGAAAACAGCTTGTCGGGAATGCCCGTTTTTTTCAAAGCATAGCCCACCACTTCGCGGGCGGAGCCATACATCGGTGAATTGTCGATCATCCTTCCGCCCTGGGCGAAAAAGGTTTTGAGGACTTCCGTGCAGCGATCGCGCAACACGGTATCACTGCCGACATTAAAAGTGCGCCACGTGCCCATACCGATCACCGGGATCTCTTCGCCCGAGGAAGGTATCTTTTTCGTCGCTCCCTTTGCCTCTTGCGCGAGGCCAAGGGTTGGCGAAAAGCCGAGCGCTGTGGCGCCAGCGCCGATCAGTTTGAGTGAGTTTCTGCGGTTCATGGTGATACTGTGTTTGTTCGTTTTCTGTTAGGTCGAATGAATGTTACGAAAATGAGAATAAAACAGGAGAGGACAAAGATCTTATTGATAAACCAATTGGTCCGCCAGATCGTCCACTCGGGTTCCGGCGAACTGAGAAAGCGGTAGAAAAGCGTGACAATGATCACGATCTCAATCGCGGACATCACGATGGCGAGCCACGCGGTGTAAAATTTCGGCTTTAACAGAACCCACGCGAGCCACAAGTGCGCGACCGGCCACAAATCCCAGAAAACATGGCTCGTGAGTGGCAATCCGTGAGCGGCGGCGTATGAGATCGGGAAGATGTATTTGATCACCAGCGTCCATGCGGAGAGAATGATCAGGAAATGCGCTAGAAAACAAATCCATCCACCAGGTGAATTGCGAGTGGGTGAACGATCTGCCTTCATGATTCATAAGTCATACACCCACAGGGAAATGCGTCAACCCGATTCAGGCAAGGCACCAGTCTTTCCAATCACTCCGTGGAACAACGATGGCATTCAATTTTGCAACACGTGCATGCGCAGAAACAAATTCTTGAGGACTGTGCCGGTGACAGTTCCGGTAATCGTGACCATGTCATGATCCGCCGGGCTGGTGTCGACCGACTGGTTCATCGTCACGATCGTGCCCGCAACCGCCTGACCGGACGAAGCCCAGTTCGAGAGATTGGGAGCCCATTGCACGGTTGCGGTAAGATCGGTCGTGCTTTTGTTGCGGCGGAATTGCGCGGTGAATTGGCCTGAAGGAGAGACGACCGGCACACTGATGCCTCCCCTTGCGCGCGCATCCATGGGCGATGTGTTTTGAAAATATTCCATGAGATTTCCGGTGCCGTCTTGATCGGGATCATCGAGCGCGCCACGCAGTTGCGCGGGAATCGAAGGATGCGTGCCGATCCAACCGAGGAAACCTGCCGGCACAAACGTGACCTGATCGACGAATCCCCGATCCAGCCCCCGCGCCACACTGGCATCTTTCACGTATCTCCAGCGCACCGTTTGAGTGCCCGCGGGAATGGGAGCGGATCGATACAGCCACCCCGTAGCTCCGCTGATGGTTGCCACCGTAGTTCCCCCCACCTGAAGCTGCAACTGATCAAAGTCCGCTTCGCTGTCCGCCCGCCACCAGAAACCCAGAGTGCCCGGACCGGTCACTGTCGTTTGCAGCCAACTTTCGCCAGAGTCCGATATCTGCCCGCTGCGGGCGGCATCGATGCCATCCTGACTGGGGAAAAAGGTGCCCGCCCACAAGGCGCCACCGCCCGTGGTCCAGGTCAGCGCCGTTTGATCAAGCGCGACCGCCAGCGTAGGCGTGGTGGCGGAACTGGTGAATGCCAAAGCCATGCGAATGCTGCCGACCTCACTGCCGAAGCCATCCACCGCGATGTGATAAGTCTGCCCAGGCTCGACGGAGAAAGTCACTTTGCTGGTGACGGTGTTGGCGTTATCAGGATTATCGTCATTCGATGCCACGGGCGTGAGCGCATTCAAGGCTGTCCCTTCATAGATTGCCAGAATCGTATCCATTTCCTCGGAGTTAAACTCACTGCCCGCCAGATCAATCGTCAGCGTGCCGCTACTGGGTGCCACCCACCGCCACCAGACGGAATTCAACGGACTTACCACCGCCGAGACGTGGAGCGGCTCACCCGATTGCCCCGTGGCGAACAGATTGCTCCCGGTCACGAGATCAATGCCGGGACCTATCAAAAACGAACTGGCGAAGTTGTCATTTCCCGGCGGCTGTAGCGCACCAGCCGTGAAGGCAACATTCAGATTGATGCTTCCCTGGGCGGAGCCAAATCCATCGACGGCAATGTGCAACACCTGGCCCGCTTGCACCGCCAGTGTGATGCGGCTGTTCGATCCATCGCCCCCATCATCATTCCCTCCCAGGAGCGTTAGGTTGCTCAATGCGGTGCCAGAATACGCCGCCAATATGGTATCGAAATCGCTGCCGTTGGTATCGATCACCAACGCGCCCGTTTGCGGTGCCGTCCATGACCACCACGCCGAGGCCAGCGGACTGGAAGCACCGATGTGATCCGGCTCGCCGACTTCACCGGTCGCTCCGATGTTCGTGCCCGTGGCTGTGACCGATCCGAAACCGAGCGCCGTGCGAGAAGCGAAGTTGTCATTCGGCACCGAAACGGCATCAGGTTGGAACAGGTAGTTGAACACGATGGCCCCTTCCGCGGCGCCTGCTCCATCAATCGCGATCCACACGCTCTGTCCCGATAGCACTTGAAAGGATACACGACTCTGCAAGGTGCCATCGGCATCGTTCGATGAACCGCGAACGGTCAGCGCTCCAAGGGTGGTGCCCGTGTAAGCGGCGAGTGTGGTATCAAAGGAACTGCCGAAGGTATCGAGCGTGAGCTGACCATTCGCCGTAGCCGTCCATTTCCACCACACCGAGGCCAGCGGCGTGGAGGCCGAGGCATGATTCGGTTCGCCCGTTTCACCCGTCGCCAGACGATTGCTCGCACGGACCCGGCCCGATGCTCCGGTGATCACCGTGGCAGCGGAAAACGGATCGTTTTCAGGGATGATGGCGGTTTGTTCGATCGCGACATACGCGACAGAACTCAAAGCCGTGCCTTTCGAGTTGGTCACGATCACCTGGTACTCGCCCTCGTCACCCAAGGCGGCGGAGGGTTTCGAAAAAACGGCAGACGTAGCTCCCGAAATGGGCTGGTCATTGCGATACCACTGATAGGCCAGTGTCGCGTCTCCTTGTGCGACGACTTGGATCGACAGCGGTTGCCCTATCAGCACGCTGACATTGGCGGGGTTCGTCACAATCACCGGAGCTCCCGGCGCGGCACCGGTTTGCGGGTGATTCAACGTGACAGCCCCCGTGGCACCAGAATAGCCATCCACCTGAATCGCATACGTCGTTCCGGCCACTGCCGAAAATGTCACCGCGCTTTGCACGCCACCAGCATCATCATTGGACCCGACCAACAACAGATTGCCGAGGGAAGTGCCGGTGTAAATGGCCAGTGTCGTATCGAACGAACTCCCCGTGGTGCTGATCGTCACCGAAGAAGAAGCCGCGGCGGTCCACGACCACCACACGCTTTTGCCACCCGCGACCGATGGGTTTCTCGGCTCGCTTGTTTCCGCGGAGGCATCCGCATTGGTTCCGAGCGACTGCGTGCTGCCAGCGGTGATGAGCGCACGATTGGCAAAGGCATCATTGGGAGGCGGAACGGCGATCGGGAATGGGAAATCCGCAGACCCGGGCGTCTTGCCTGCGGCGCTCGCCTGTACCTGCAGGACCACACTCGTGGAACCGGAGGGCACCACCATCGCCCCCGCATACACGCCGTCACCGGCCACGGTATCCGGAGAATTGCCATTGTCCAACAACCGCACATAGGCCTGTGTGCCGAAGCGCGCGTCCACGGTGGCACCCGGCACCGGAGACAAATCCGTTAGGGTAACGAACACATTCACGGTAGAACCCGCCCGCAATGGCGTAGGCGTGGCGAGCGCTTTGATTTCCAAAACACCATCCGCAGCAACTGTGAGTGAGGCCCGAGCGTCGAGCGTGGCCCCCGTCACGGATTTCCCCGCCAAGGACGAGACCGGACGCGCGGCACTCATCAGCCGTTGTTTGAGTTCCGAGAAAGTGGCCGCCGGATACGCCGCCCGCGACAGGGCCGCGGCACCCGCCACGTGAGGCGTGGCCATGCTGGTGCCGTCATAGGTGCTGTAGGCCGTATTGCTCTCGGCCGTCGTCGAATAAATCGCCACGCCCGGTGCGCCGATGTCCACGGTGGTCAGCCCGTAGTTCGAAAAACTCGCCAGTTGGTCATTGCGGTCCAGCGCCGCCACCGCGACCACGTTCGCCACGTCATAGTTCGATGGATAATTCACCACCTGGTCATTGTTGCTGGATTCATTACCGGCCGCGGCGATGAAAATGACATTGGCATTCCGCGCGGCCACGATGCTGTCAAACATACCCTGGCTGTATCCCCCGCCGCCCCAGGAATTGCTCAGGATTTTCACACCACGTGCGACAGCGTAACTCACACACTCGATGGCATCGCTGGTAGAGCCCGAGCCCGTGGAAGAGAGAAATTTCAACCCCATCAGCCGCACATTCCACGCCACGCCCACATGCGGTCCGCCGCCATTCGCCACGGCACCGATCGTGCCCGCGCAGTGCGTGCCATGGTTGTTATCGTCCATCGGATTTCCGGATCCCGTGATCGAGTTGATCCCATACACATCGTCGATGTAACCATTGGCATCATCGTCGATCCCGTTGCCGGAAATTTCGCCGGGATTCACCCACATGTTCGCGGCGAGGTCCTGGTGGGTGTAGCGGATTCCCGTATCGATCACGCCCACCACCACCGATGCCGAACCGGTCGTGATGTCCCATGCGTCCATCGCATCGATGTCAGCGCCCGCCGTGCCACCCGACTGCCCCGTATTGCGCAGACCCCAGAGCCTGCCATCGGCAAACGCGGCATCGGACGGAGTCGCCAGAGCTTTCACGATCCAATCCGGCTCGACGTAGCGGAACCAGCCCGTGGCATTCAGTTTCTTGATCAGCGCCGCGAGTTGATCCGCGGCATTCTCTCCTTTCACCGGCGCATCGAGCTGCAGCACCACCAATCCCGGCACCATGGCATCTCTTCGCAAAATCGAAACGCCGAAATTTGCCAGTTTGTTCGTGATCTCCTTTTCCGGCACAGCCAAATCCGGCACAAACCGCGCGATCAAACGATCCGGCCGCGCCTCATTGCCATCAAAACGCATCCCCTCCTCCACGCCCACCGCACCCGCCGCATGCAGCATTTCGGGACGGCACAGCAGTACGACAGCCAACACAAGAAACACAGACCACACCCGACGAAACAAACGCCCACAGAGGCCGGACGAACTTGGGACACTACGCGCGATTAGGGTGCTGCAATCATTCATACGCAATTTTTAAAACGAAGCAATCTAGCACTCATTTGCAAGAACCGTCAATACCATGCAAAAACTTGATGATCCTCTTGGCATCTGAAATCTACTCGCATTTGACTCATTACCGCGTTATCTGCCGCAAGGACCTGAGCATCGTGAAAAGGAAGCCGCATCAATCACACATCGACCTCATTTCTGGCTGAGTCTGTCTTTGGATAAAAAGCACACCCTCACTCGCCGGATTCTTGACGAGACACGGCAGGCGCTGCTGCCGGATCGGCCGTTTGTTGCAACCAGGCGCGCTGGCTGTTGTTTGCCTGCTGCAGGAAGTCGAAGAGTTCCTGGCGGCCGGCCTGTGGCGGCAGAATGGCTAGCAGGGAGGTCAACTGGGCCGGGCTCTGAGGGCCCAGAACAGCTTCGTTGCGGGCTTGTTGGACTTTGGCAATGGAAAAAGTATGTTCGATATCTCCGTTGAGCCAATCCGCAGGGGTATCCCAATCATCGATCAGGTTCGGATCGATTTCTTCCACTCTCTTGCGGATCGCCCCGGCGTCGGGCGACAGCGTGCCGTTGCTCAACTCAGCGGCGAGGATCAGGTAGTTCTCGCGGATACGGGAGCGAAAAAACACCTGCATCATGGCGCGGTGAAGCGCTTCTCCCGCAGGATCGGAGAAGACCGGGTTGAGGTAAATTTTGAGCGCTGGAAGGGAAGCGCCCTGCTCCGAGGCATACAGTGCCTGCAAGTTTTGGAAGACGCTGCGGCACTCGGGCTGGCTCCAGTCGTGCACCCACGCGAGATGAACGGTGCGCAGAATATTTTTCCCCATCACCACACTCGGCACTTGGCCATTCGCGGCGGGAATCGCTCCGCCGTCGAGTGCGAGGGCGGTTTGATGGTCTTTGGTATGGAATGGTCGGACAAGAATCCGGGAGGGATCAATCTCGGTTGTTATCGGATGCTGCGGTTTTTCCTCGGGGCCGATTTGGGGCGTTTTTTCAGAAAAAACTGCGAAAATCATCACCATCAGGAAAGCCAATGGAATCAGCCAATGGATCACTGTGCGCGGCATGACAACTTCGACAAAGCAGGGTGTTGGGAATCGTATCGCATACGCTCAAGGTGTGATGCTCACGTTAAGGCGGAAAAATTTCTTGTCATCGAGTGCACGCGGGATGCTCAAGGTCACGGTGTCATAACCGGCAGGAACTCCTTTCACAACGGACACACCAGCGGACGAAGTCTCGCTAGTGGCTCCGACGTTGTAACTGCCCGGCCACACTTGCAAGGTGCTACCAGCTTGAATGGTCACGACGGTATTGGCGTTGATCGAGTCCTGGATTCTCTTGAAGGAGAAAAGGATGTTTGACCCTGACAGCGAAGTGGCAGGCAGCAGGGAAACATCTTTGGTGAGGCCGGTGCCGCCGAGCACGTATTCGATGCCGTTGCTCACGCCATCGCCATCGGAGTCGAGATCGGGCGTTCCACCGGGTGCATTCGTGGAAGCCCAGGCGGCATAGCTGCCCGGTGGTACATCGATGAGGTAACCGCTGGCATTCAGAGTCACAGCACCGCCGCCGGGCTTAGAAATTTTGGCGAGTTGGGCGGCGGTGAGACTGCTGCTGCTTGTGCCAAAGCGGAGTGACGAGCCGGAAACATAGGTGCCGGTGAGAGTGAGTGTGCCGCTGGACCAATCGACCGCACTGCTGCTTGCAAAGCTGAGAGTAGCACCCGTTCCCAGATTGATCACCGCGCTGCCAGTGATGCCCAGCGTTCCCAAGGTATCGCTGAAAGTCGCGGCATTCAACGTGGCAGCGCCAATCACGATAGGGTTGTTAGGAAGCGCATTGCTCGCGCCGAGGGCGAGCGTGCCAGCATTGATGGTGGTGCTGCCGCTGTAATTGTTTGTGCCGAAAATGGTCAACGTGCCCGCCGTCGTCTTGAGGAGTCCTCCCGTGCCGTTGATGGTGCCTACGTTTTGCAACACGCCGGATTCGACGGTGAAGGTGATCGCTCCGCTAGCTGCGGCTCCGATGTCGTGACCGCCCATGTTGAGTGTGCCACCGCTGAGTTTTACGATGGCATTGCTGGTGCCGATCGCCGCGCCGCGGACGATATCGCCGGCAAGTGTCAGCGTGCCACCGTTGATGTTCAGATTTCCAGTGGCGGTACCGCCGGCGACTGTGGCATCGGCGAGGCGGAGGGAGGTGCCGGCATTGGCGGAGAAGGAAACAGTGCCACCTGAAATCGAGAGAGTGCCGGCTGCTGTACCAGAAGAAAGCGAGTTCACCCCGAGCTGAATGGGACCGCCGGTATTGTTGATCGTGACCGATCCACCGCCAAGGGTGACTATGCCTGTGGTGGTCGAAGCTCCTGCCGTGCCGCTGCGGGTGCCGACGGTAAGATCGTTGACATTGAGCGTTCCGTTATCGAATTGGAACTGCGCCGTAGTCATGCCCGCTCCCATCGTACGGGAGGCGATTTGGATGCTGCCGAATCTCAAGTCGGAGGAATGCCCGGTGGTGTCAAACAGGTTCTCGATTTGACCGACGCCTGTGTTCATGTTGACGACGCCGATCGTTAGATTGGCACGACCATTGACGGAATCGGCCTGACTGCGAATTTTCAGCGTTCCGGAGGCACCGTTGAAACTGAGGTTGCCGCTGCTGCGACCGTCGCCGGTGCCGATGCCGCCGAGATTGATCGTGTCCACGTTGATCACGTTGGTGCCGCTGCCAAGTTTGAGTGATTGCACAGCGCCGCTGCCACCGTTGACCGATCCGTCAGGACTTCCCAAGAGCATGGTGGCGGCCTGAATGGTGCTGTTAGTGGCTAAAATCACCGTGGAACCGCCGCCATTGGCGCTGCCACTATTCGTCGGACTGCCGACTCGGAATAGGCCTATTCCGAGATTTGCATAAAATGTCGTGAGGCCGCTCATGTCGAGGATGCCTGTGTTGCCCACGTTCGTGGTCGAGCCATTACCGATCAGGAAATTGGCATTCGTCGGCGCGAGACTGGTGCCGATGGAAAGACTGCCTGCGCCCGTGATATCCAGCTCGGTCGTGGAATGCGGGAGAACGGTGGTATTGTAGCCCACCGTGAAGGCTCCGTTGAGTTGCAATGTCCGACCGCTGCCGATGGTGATGGCATTAGCGGAGTTGGTTCGGCAGAGGAATGCACCGGCAAAGGTAGCGCTGGCATTCGACAGATTCAAAGCACCGGAGTTGGTGCCACCTGCGGCAGAACCAAAGGTAAGACTGCCCGTGAGAGAAGGATTGGTCGTGGTAAAGCGCAGCGATCCTTCGTCGATGATCGTGGCACCGGTGTAATTATTGGCAGCGGTAGCGCTGAGACCGGAGAGCGTCCACGTGCTGGTATCGCTCTTAGTCACTGAGAGAGTGCCGATGCCATTGGTGATCGCCCCGCCGATGGCGCTTCCCGTGCTGGTGCCGCCGAGATTGAGAGTCTTGGTGATACCGCCGCTCGGGATCGAGACCGCGCCGGCGATGGTGAGATTGGCCGTGGTGGGATTGAGAACGGTGGTGCCGTTTGCGCCACCGCTCAGGCTCATGCTGGTGAAAGAGATTCCGGCCGTGCCGCTGGTCACATTGGTGCCGGCGGCGAAATTGTAAGTATTCACGCCCATGTTTACCGCACCGAGCACATGCGTAAGACCGGCTCCGGCAGACGATCGGTCCGAAAGGATGGTGCCTTGAGCGCTCGAACCACCGCCGATCGTCGGAAATGTCGTGAATGCCGTATTGGTCGCGAGATGCAGCGTCCCCGCATTCGTGCCGTTGTTGATATTGACCTGGCTGGAATCCTGCAGTGCATTCACGTTGGCGAGTCGCAGTGTGCCGCCGTTGATGATCGTCGCGCCGGTGAAAGTGTTAGCCCCGGAAAGCACCCAGGTGCCGGTGCCGGACTTGGTGAGAGAAGTCACGCCCGTGTTGTCGCCGATGATGGCGGTGAGGTTATTGGCACCCGTGTTAGTTCCGTCGAGCGTTAGTGTTTTCGCAGTCGTGCCACCGTTAAACCCGATCGCGCTTGCGTTGGTAAAGTTCACCGCACCCGTGCCCGAAGCATCAATCGTGCTGGAGGCTTGCAGTGAGAAGAGTCGGTTGGTGCTGACGGCCGCGCCGATGTATTCGAGAGTGCCGCCGTTCAGAATCAAATTGCTCGCCGCAGTGGAAGATGAGCCGATGCTGCTGGCGCTTCCGCCGTTCGCGAGGGTGGTGGCTTGCAGCGTGCCGGCGTTGATGCGGGTGACGCCGCCGTAGGTGTTGCTGGCGTTGAGATGCAAAGTGCCCGCGCCGGTTTTTGTGAGACCAGCGGTGCCCGCGACGACGCAGTTGAGCTGGGCACTGTTGTTGACGACTTCGATGGTGGGCGTGGCGCCTGCGAGGGTGATGGTATTTCCGGAGTTGATCGTCCACGTTTGCGCGCCCGTGGTGTCGCCGAATTTCCACAAGCCGCCGGTTCGATCTGCTCCGAGTGTGACGGTGGTGTTAGCAGCGATGTTGACGGTGCTGAAATCCACGGTGTCGCCCGCGATCGGTGAGGGTGCGGCGCCGATGATCCAGTTTGCGCCCGTGGTCCAGTTTTGCGCACCACCGACGGTCTGCACCCATGTGCTGCCGGGCGTGGTTGCCGCGAGAAATTCTACGGCCGCGATGTTGATGTTGTAACTGCCACCGGTGTTGGTAGTGAAGGTGGGAGTGATGTTTCCCGGGGAGGCGACCTGTTGGTGCCCGGTGGCGAGGCTGCCCCACTGGCTGCCCCAAAACGTGCCATGGCTCTGGGTGAGCGGCGAGCTGGCGGCGGGGGTGCCCGCGCTGTTCGCATTGCCGGAATTTTGCAAAGCGGCGATGACAAGGGACTTGGCGGCGGATGTCGTGATCGGCACCGAGGTGATCGAATTGCCCCTTCGGCTATTGAACGCGCCGAAGCCGGGAGCCGTGCCGGAAAGAGCATAAGCCGTGCCCAGTCCGCCATTCGCATTGTAGCCGGAAACCGTGATACCGGAGCCGACCGGACCGGGGTTATCGAGGTAATAGATTGCAACGGCTCCATCGGCAGTGACGCCTGTTTGTTGCACCACTTCGATCATCTGCTTGCCATTGTAGCGCACTCCCGTGAGCGCGTAGTGATCGTTGTTGGCGTTCTCCGCTCCAATGACCACAACCAGCTTATCCGCCGTCGCGGCATCGAAGGTGCCAAGGTTGTTAACGGCTTTGTAGCCGCTGCCACTTTGCAGACTGAATGGCTCCGTGGCATTGACTGTGATCGTCTCGGCGAAACTGGCGGATGGCGTTGTCGCGGATGCGGGTTCTGATGCCGTGGTGGCCAGGGCGCCCGCACGAATGGCAACCGTGTAGCTGTAGGTCGTGCCCGGAGTGAGTCCGGTGTCGGTGTAGCTGCGACTTGCCTGCCAAGCGCTATCCGTTGCCCCCGGATTGCCAGTGGTCTCGGTGAACTGATACTCCACGGGGCCTGTATAACCATAGGCCAGCTCACCTGTCGATGCGGTCATTGTAACCGCAGATGAGCTGTTTGCCGAAGGCGGCAAATCCCACGTTCCCGGCTCGGGCATTAGTGGCGCCCACGTATAAAGCACCGCTGGATTGGCTGGCAGACCCACGTCCTCCGCGTTCGGCGTGGAGAGCAGTTCGATTTTTGTCACATCACCGCCGGATGCGGGCAAATTGATCGCTTCCGTGAGAAGGCTCGATTCCGCAAACGGATTCGCCGAAGTCAGATTGGACGCAGCCAGCATATAGGTCTTCGTCACGCCGCCTTGCACCACGCGCACACAATAGTCGCAGCCATCAGAGGGAGCGAAACCGGTGTTCGTCGCCGCCGTGCGATCCGCCGAGACCGAGGGATCAAAAAGACGAATCAAGCCTGCCGTGTAGGGACCGATCGGCGGATAGACCATGTTGATGCCCGGATTGGAGCCGCACAGCGAGGCCATGATGCTGATCACCTGCGTGTCGCGCGTGGTGGGAAACTGCACCCCATTGTTGCTCACCGTGGTGGTGTAGCCTCCGGTCGATTGATTCCACTGGGCCCAGCTATTGAGCGCGGAATTCCAGATCACGACATGACCGTGCAAGTAATTTCGCATCTGATTCACCGAGTAATCCGAGAAATGGTTCAGCAAATAAGGGGACTCTTGGTCGCCCGTCCCCCCTCCTTGCATGGGATCGACCTTGTAAGCTCCAGCGCCAGTTCCGGACTGAACCGTCGGCGGAATGAACTTCTTCGTCGGCAAATGAAAGGCCCATGTCGGCCCTGCGTGCGTTTCATTATAATTTGATGGTGCCTGAATCCCATACATGTCGCCTTTGTAGGGGTAAGCCGCACTGTCGCCCCAGTGAGGAAGAGACAGCGCATGTCCGAGCTCATGATGGAGAATTCCTTGACTCGTTCCGTTGCCCACACCGGCAAATCCTCCCGCCTGACCACCGGCAACAGCGTTATAAACATTCAAATAATAGAGACTCCATCGCCCCGATTTCCCTGCCGCACGCTTCAGGGCACCATTCCATTCCAAGGCCGCGGACTGCTCGCCATCAAATGTTAGTCCCGTCTGCACAAAATACTCCGCCTTTGATTTGACGCGCACCGCCTTCGCACCCACATCCGCCCGAGGCGGGATGACCAATTCGGGAAACACGATGTCATTGAGTCGGCGCACCTCCAGATCCGTAACAGGCCACTTCGCCTCCACCTCAGCAAAAGTTCCGCTGGGGTAATCGCCGGTCGTTTTGGCAAAATAATGCACATCGAACATCGTCATGATCACCTTCGTCGGTGCGCCAACATCCATGTTCGAGATCGTCGTGCTTACGCCCGCGCCTGCATTGATCGTGACTTGCAGGCCCGTTTTCATGTAATTGGCGGGGATATAACCGGTGAAGCAATTCGCAAACGAATGCTGGACCACACCCGGACCGTCAGGAATCGAAGCAGGCAATGTGGCCGGCCCGGTGAGTGGCACCACAAGATTGGGCAAACCACTCGCCGTCAGTGTGGCGGATACCGCGGGCGATGCGGGTGTGGCGGGGTTGATCACATGGACCTTGATCAAAGCTTCCCTATTGCCCACCATGCCGAAATTGGTATCAGAAGCTTTCAGCACGTGCGTCTGACCGAAATACACGGCATTGATGCTAGTCTGCGCCAGGGAAACGCGAGGCAGCAAAAAAATAAGACAAGTCAAAGCGACAATCAGCTTCATGGGTTTTGCGAAGGAAAATGGGAGGAAATCGATCACGGGTTTTGATCGCCGCGACAAGATACGTTTCTTTCTACACCGAACACCTACCAAAATCAAACCTAAATCTGCGTAAAATGATTCCGCAAACAGGGACCTTGCCATGTTCAACCATCGCCAGAACCAGCCGTCACAACTTCTGCCCTTGTTTGACCAGCAATTCCTTGAGTTTGCCATAAGGAACCTCTTGGACGGACTGATGGTCCGCGAGGGCCAACGCGGCTGCGGTTCCGGCGCTTTGACCCAGGATCATGAACACCGGCTCCATGCGGATCGAACCGAAGGCGGCGTGGGAGGCGGACAGCGAGACCGGCACGAACAGATTTTCGCATTCGGCTTGTTTCGGCACGATGGAGCGATAGGAAACGGGATAGGCACCCTTCTTGCAGGGGTGGCCGAAACCTCCCTCATTGCGCACCGTGGTCCTGCCGTTTTCCTCGACCACCACACGCTGGCAAAAGTGCGAATCCATGGGATACGAAGCGAGGCCGACCGAGTCCTCCGCGATGCGATCCTTCTCGCAGTTCGCCTGCGTCATGACATAGTCCGATACCATGCGACGCCCCTCACGAATGTAGAGCTGATGCGGCCAATGGCCGGTATCCTTGAACTCCCTCGGATCGAGCCCGAATTTTTTCACCCGCTCGCGCAATGCCGAAGGGACCTGTTCGTCATGGGAGAGGAAATAGAGAAGTCCCTGCTGATAGGTGATGTGATCATGGAAAATCTTCTCGCGGATCTGATAGAGCTCGCGCAAGGGAACCGGCAGTCCGCGACGCGGGGGCGGCATTTGGGAGAAAGTGACGGGCTCGAAGGTGCCATCGGGCCATCGGTTGCTGCCTCCCACCAGATCCGTCGAAAAACTCCCCGCATTGTTCGCATCACCATTGCGCAGTTGCACGGGTCCATCGGTCATCGGCTTGACCGTGTAGTTCAGCACCCATTTCACCTTCGGGTCGAA
The DNA here is from genome assembly GCA_947462875.1 of Verrucomicrobiia bacterium. Lineage (GTDB taxonomy): Bacteria > Verrucomicrobiota > Verrucomicrobiia > Verrucomicrobiales > Akkermansiaceae > UBA956. The sequence continues at coordinate 170,356 of CANHQJ010000001.1, read as the reverse complement.
GTTGAGAAACCGCGCGAGCAATCCATAGCGTGCCGGATCGTATCCCTTGGGTTTTGGAAAGGGGATGCGGTCTTTTTTGTCGGAGAGATTCATGCGGAAATTGTAGGCCTGCACGCGGTAATCACCCTCGCCGGGCTTGCCCGGCTTGTGCGGGGAAATTTCCGGTAACAATCCCGAGGACGGATCATCGGACACCACATAGGGACTGACGGGCAACCGGCAGAATTGATAGACGTCTTTCCAGGAAACATCCTGCCACTGTCCTGCCAGTGATTCGTTGTAGGTGCCGCGCGGCTCGCGTCCCACCGTGTAGGAGACATGCGCCGCGGCCATCAGATCGCCTTCATACGTGGCATCGATGAACATGGCCCCCTTCACTGTCAGTCCTGTCTCAAACGCGGCGGAAACGATGCGCCGGTCCTTCATCACCACCGATTCCAGCGCTTGGCCCAGCAGCACCGTCACGCCCGCCTCCGTGAGCATCGTACGATACAGTTGCTCGGCGGCGGCGGAGCTGAACTCCGTCTTCGCGCCGAGGCGCTGGTAGTATTCGAGCGCGAGCCCGCCAATGGTCTTGCTGTCGCCGAGATCCGATGCCGTGAGGCCACCCGAAGTCAGACCGCCGACGTGTTGGTTGAAGGAAACAAGTGTCGTCTTGCGCCCCAGTCGTGCGGCCTGGATGGCGGCGATGGAACCGGCGGACGTGCCGCCATAAACCACAACGTCCGTTTCCTGAGTGGCGACTTTCCTTTCGCCCACAGGCACATGATAGACCGGGTATGCCGTCTGCGCGTACGCACAGAAAAACGATGCAGGGAAAAATACGATGATCAGACGACGCAGCATATTCATACGACCAGTCAGGGAGCGGGAGTCAGTTTTTCACCGCGGGCGGGGGCTTTCAAGGTCGGCTCACCGGTGAGCAGGCCGTGTTTCACCAGAAAACGGTCCGCGGCGATGAGCGTGACGGTTTGCCAAGGATCCTTGTTGAAAAAACTATGCGTTTGTCCTGCGGCGATTTGGTAGTCGATGCTCTTGTTACCGACCTTCTGCCATTTTGCAAACGCGATGTCCCAGCCCTTTTTCCAAGTGTCCTGATCGCCAAAAAACGCAATCGCGGGCGGGAGATCGGCTTTCACATGGCGCAGGATGTCAATTTCCGCATCCTTCTCATCACCGGGCTCGAATGCCGGATTGAACCACAGATACGCCACCACACTGGTATCGATGTCTTTCGGATCCGCGGGGTCGTTGAGACCGGGATTCAGCGTCGCCAGGGCGCTGATGTGACCACCCGCCGAACCGCCGCCGGTGATGATGCGTTTTGGATCGATGCCGAGCTCGCCGGCGTGCTGTTTGAACCAGCGAATGGCACTTTTGGCATCGGTGACACAGACGCGTTTTTTCGTCACGCCGGGCGGGAGTTTTTTCGCATCGGCACCGTTGAGCATTTGGTATTCCGCCGTCGCACACACGATGCCGCGACTGGCGAAGTAGGCGCACGCGATGCGAAACTGCGACAACGATCCCCCGCTCCACCCACCGCCGTGGAACAGAATCATGCCCGGCACCTTCGCCTTCGCGGCATCGTGTCCGGGCGGAAAATAGATCTCCATCTTGCGCGGCTTGCCTGCGCTCTCTTTATAGACATAAGGTTTCCCCGCAGGCGCATCGCCACCGATCGCCCCCGGCTTGGACGCCGCTTTTTGCGCAAAAGAAGGAAGGGCCAGCAGGACTAACGGAAGCAGAAAAAGGAATCGTTTCATTGACACGGGTCACTACGCATTTTCCGAGATGGCTTTATCAGCGGGTATTCATTCCGCACCCGTGGCACGGCGCTGTTGCTTTTTTTCGGATTGCTTGCGTTTGTCCGCGACCATGCGCTGTTTTTGCTTGCGCGATTTTTGTCGCTTTTGACGACGGATTTTTTCAATTTCCTGCTGTCGGCGCGAAATGGCACCGTTTTGGATTTCATCGAGCCTGTCGCACAGTTCCTTGCGGGCGAGATAGCGATTCAACTCGCGCGAGCGTTCGCGCTGGCATTTCACCTCCTGACCGGTGGGCTCATGTTTCAGATAAACGCAGGAGGAGGTCTTGTTGATCTTCTGCCCGCCCGAGCCCGAGCCCTGGATGAATTTCTCGACCAAATCCTCCTCGCGTATGCCCAAAGCGAGCATGCGTTTTTCTTGTGCGAGGATTTTTTCCGGGGAGATCATGGAAGTGAAGAGTGCCTGAAACAACACAAGCGCCCCCCGAAGGCAGCGCCGTGGTGATCGGGTGATGAAAAATTCTCGCCTCAGGCCGGCGCGCCCACCACTTCGCCAGGGATGGCACCATCGTCGGGCGTTTCCTCCTTCGTCGCGGACTTGGCTGCGTCTTTTTTCGCGAGCTCGTCAGGAATCGGTGGTGGTTTCGGCGCTGGCGGCGGATCTTTCATTTCCCCGAACTCCACCAAGTCACGCACGTGGCTGGCGTCGAGAGTTTCGAATTCCAATAACGCCATCGCGATCAGCTCGACCTTGTCACGGCCTTCGTTGAGAAGTTTCTCGGCCTTGGCGTAAGCATCGTCGATGAGTTTTTTGATTTCGGCATCGATCGCCTGCGCGGTCGCTTCCGAATAATCGCGGCTCTTGCCGAAATCGCGACCGAGGAAGGAACTGCCTTCGGTTTCGCTGTAGCCGATCATGCCGAGCTTCTCGCTCATGCCCCACTCACAAACCATCTGACGGGCGAGATGGGTGGCCTGGCGGATGTCTCCGGCGGCTCCGTTGGAAATGTCCTCGCTATGGAATTGCTCGGCGATACGACCGCCCATAGTCATGACCAGGCTATCGAGCGCTTCTTTTTTCTGCGTGGAATACTTGTCGCCATCGGGCAAGTACATCGTCGCGCCGAGGTAGGGCCCGCGCGGGATGATGGTGACTTTGTGCAGCGGGTGGCAGTGCTTGAGAATGACATTGAGATAGGCGTGACCGGCCTCGTGCCAGGCGGTGCCGATTTTTTCCTTGTCGCTCATCGCGAGACTGCGGCGCTCGCGGCCCCAGCGGACCTTGTCGCGCGCTTCTTCCAGTTCATCGAGTGTGACGGCGGAAAGGTTGCGTCGCGCGGCAAGCAGAGCGGCTTCGTTGATGAGGTTCGCCAGCTCCGCGCCGGAGAATCCGGGCGTGCCCTTGGCGATGCGGGAGAGATCCACACCGGCTTGCAGTTTGATTTTTTTCACGTGCACGCGCAGGATTTCCTCGCGGCCATTGACATCCGGCAGCGACACGGTGACCTGACGGTCGAAACGGCCCGGACGCAGCAGCGCGGGATCGAGCACATCGGGGCGGTTGGTGGCGGCGATGATGATCACGCCCTCCTGGGTATCGAAACCGTCCATCTCCACCAGCATCTGGTTCAGGGTCTGCTCGCGCTCGTCATTGCCGCCGCCCATGCCCTGACCGCGATGGCGACCAACAGCATCGATCTCATCGATGAAGATCAAACAAGGCGCGTTCTTTTTGCCCTGCTCGAACATATCGCGCACACGGCTGGCACCGACGCCCACGAACATTTCCACGAAGTCCGAGCCCGAGATCGAGAAAAACGGCACATCCGCCTCACCGGCGATCGCGCGGGCGAGAAGCGTCTTGCCCGTGCCCGGCGCGCCGACCATCAGCACGCCCTTGGGAATGCTGCCGCCCAGCTTCTGAAACTTGCGGGGATCGCGCAGGAACTCGACGATTTCCTGCAGCTCCTCTTTCGCTTCCTGAATGCCGGCGACGTCCTTGAAAGTGACTTTGTTTTTGTCCATCGTCAGCAGACGGGCCTTGCTGCGACCGAAATTCATCGCTCCGCGTCCCGCGGACTTCATTTGCTGGCGGAAGAAAAAGATCAGCACCGCCACGATGAGAATGATGGGCAGCAAGCTGATCATCATGTTGCCAAAGGTATTGCTCACGCTTGTGCGCTTGGCGCCGGCGGCGAGCAGCTCGGAGAGTTCCTCCTTTTGCATCAGAGTGTCCACCTTGACCTCGAAACGGGTGAGAGTTTTCGGATCGAGCGGAGCGGTAGATGCGATGATCGGCTGCCACTCGCGCACGCCTTCCAGCACTGCGGAGTTGTCTTTGGCAATGACCACGCGCAGAGGCGATTGCAGGTCATCGCGCTTCACTTCGCCGGCGGCCAGCGCTTTGCGGAAGGCTTGCAGTGTGAGAATTTCTCCCGCTTCCGGCAAGGCGGGCAAGGTCTCCGCGCGGGTGATTTTCAAATCACTGCCGAGCACACGGTTGAGAACATCCTGATTGAGCACGATGTCCACCGGAACCTGAAAAGCGCTGCGTTGTTTGGTAGCGTTCGCATCGCGTGCGGGCTCGGGCTTGAGCCAACCACTCACGCTGGCAATGTAGAGACTGTCGCGGGTGACCACTTCAAACGGGCGACGCACATCTTCCGTGACGACCAGCCCCTGATCATAAGCCTTGCGGAACTCGCTGTAGCTCATTTGTTTCGTCTTCCCGCCAAAAGAATCCGTGTTGAAATAGGCGATGGTCAGGACGAGCAGGGCAACACCCAGCAGGCCGAACAGACGCCAGTTCACCCCGGGAGATTCGGGAGCATTGCGGTTCGGATCGCGAGAGTCTTGCGGTTGGGGCGATGAATCAGACATGGTAAATAAGGAAACGCGTGACCCTCAGCGAAGTGTTTCATCGACGGTCAATCTGCTGATAGCCTACGCCACACAAGGGAAAAGGAAAATGTTTTTTGCAAATTTTTGCAAAATCCCCCATCAGGCATCCGCAGGGATCGCGCTCACCATGGCCACTGCCATCGCCGCAATCCCTTCACGCCTGCCGACAAAGCCCATGGTTTCGTTGGTGGTCGCCTTGATGCCGACCCGTGCGGGCGGGAGTCCCAGCGCCGCACCGATCGCCGCGCGCATGGCATCGCGATGCGGCAGCACCTTCGGAGCCTCGGCGATGATGGTGGCATCGATGTTCACCAATCGAAAGCCCAGTTCCTCGCAGCGTTGGCGGCTTTTTTCCAAAATGCGCAGGGAACAGATGTCCTTGCAGCCCGGGTCTCCCGGCGGGAAAAAATGCCCGATGTCCGGCTCGCCCAGCGCGCCCAGCACGGCATCCGCAATCGCGTGTGAGAGCACATCGGCATCGGAGTGCCCTTCCAGCCCGTGCGTGTGCGGAATTTCCACTCCGCCGAGTATCAGCGGGCGACCTTCGGCAAAACGATGCACATCGTATCCAATTCCTATCATGCCCCGCCAGACTAGTCTCGAATGCGGCGATCATGCAATGGTATTTCCTGTGTGTTGAAAATGCGCGCATTTTTCTCATGGGCAGCGGCGCGTTTTCTGCTAGCACAGTGAGCGCGCATGAGAAATTATCCTACTGCTTTTCAAATCCGCACCCTGTGGAATGCCGCCACGGGCGTGTCGATCCTGATTCTCGGTCTGTTGCTGGTCGGGCTGATCTGGTTGACCGGACAGTTGTTCGGTTTTCTCCAGCCGGTGCTGATCCCGGTCATCGTCGCCGGAATCGTGGCCTATCTGCTCGATCCGCTGGTCCGGCGCCTGGAGCGCTGGAAACTCTCGCGTCTCAAGGCGGTGATCGTGGTCTATGCGGCCTTGTTGCTTGGCGGCATGTTGCTGGTCCTCGCGATCCTCCCCGGCGTCAATCAGGCGCGCGCCATGCTCACCCACAAGATCAGCGCGACCACTGCAAAGCAGGTGGAATCGACGGAAAACGACTCGCTTTCGAAGCAGATCGCCGCCTTTCTCCGCCAACAACAAAACGAGCAGCGCGGCAACGTGGTCGGCTGGGTTCTCACGGAAGTGGACGATACGGGTAAAGTCATCGAACCCATCCCCAAGCGCAAGGCGCCGGCCACGCTGGAATTTTTCTGGGACACCCGCGCCGGACGCATGCTCTATGATTACAAGGGCCGCATCTGGGAGTGGACCACGCTGGGCACCTCGAAAATCATCGGCATCTTCGGCTTTGTGTTAGGCCTGGTGATGGTGCCGATCTATCTGTTCTTTTTCCTCAAAGACTCCGCCAGCATCCAGCGGCATTGGCACGACTACGTGCCGCTCCGGGCCTCGCGCTTCAAGAGCGAGCTCATCGATACCCTGCAGGAAATCAACGGCTACCTGATCTCGTTCTTCCGCGGCCAGGTGCTGGTGGCGTTCATCGATGGCATTCTGGTCGGCATCGCGCTGACGTTTTACGGCCTGCCCTACGGGTTTCTCATCGGTGTGTTCATGGCGATTCTCGGCGTCATTCCCTACATCGGCAATATCCTCTGCCTGATTCCGGCCTGCATCATCGGCTGGTTCCACGCCAAGGGCGGCGCCATCTGGAATCTGGATCCGATGTCCTACACGATCGGCGTGGTCATCATTTTTGTGGTGGTGCAGCAAATCAACTCGCTGGTGACCGCGCCGAAAATCGTGGGCGACTCGGTGGGGCTGCATCCGATGACGGTGATTTTCTCGATGGTCTTCTGGACGGTCATTCTCGGTGGATTCGTGGGTGCCTTGCTGGCGGTGCCCCTCACGGCCGCGATCAAGGTCTTGTTCCGGCGTTTCATCTGGGAAAAGAAAATCAAAGAGGCGGAGGCCGTGCAGGATGACCTCGCCAGCGCGGATCAGGAATTGCTGACGTGAGCGATTGCGACATTTTGCGCGACATGCCGCTTTTGTCGCTGGACAGTCATCCCCCGCGACACTAGCCTGCGCGCGCCATGGCACTATTTCGCGTTCTCGTATCGGACCCCATCTCGGAAAAAGGGGTCGAAGCTCTCGCCTCCGCTCCGGAAATCCAAGTCGATGTCAACACCGGCCTGAAGCCGGAAGAACTGTTGAAAATCATCGGCGACTACCACGGTCTCGTCGTGCGCTCGCAAACGAAAGTCACCGCCGAGGTATTTGCCGCGGCCAAGAACCTGAAAGCCATCGGACGCGCGGGCGTGGGCGTTGACAACATCGACCGCCAGGCCGCCACCGATCACGGCGTGGTGGTGATGAACACACCCAGCGGCAATACCATTTCCACCGCCGAGCACGCCTTCACGCTGATGCTCTCGCTCGCGCGAAACATCCCGCAGGCGCATGCCTCGATGATCGCAGGCAAGTGGGATCGCAAGTCTTTCGAGGGCTGCGAAATGTATGGCAAACGCCTTGCCATTCTCGGCATGGGCCGCATCGGCACGGAGTTCGCCAAACGCGCGCAGGCCTTCGGCATGCATGTGATCGCCTACGATCCGTTTTTCACCGCCGCCCGTGCCCAGGCACTCAAGGTGGAACTCGCGGAAACCGTGGATCAGGCACTTGCCGGTGCCGACGTGGTGACCTTGCACATTCCACTCAACGACGATACCAAACACATCATCAACGCCTCACGCCTCGCCCTAATGAACAAGGGCGCGCTGGTGATCAACTGCGCCCGTGGCGGCCTCGTCGATGAAGCCGCCGCCAAGGCATCGCTGGACTCCGGCCACCTTGCTGGCATCGCGCTCGATGTCTATGAAGTCGAACCCCCGCCCGCCGACTTCCCGCTGTTTTCCGCGAAAAAAACCGTCTTCACCCCGCACCTCGGTGCCTCCACGGCGGAAGCGCAGGAAAACGTCGGCATCGAAGTGGCCCACCAGGTGCGCGATTTCCTCGTCACCGGCGAAATCCGCAACGCCGTGAACATGCCCAACCTCGATGCCAAAACCATCGCCGAGGTCGGCAAGTACATGGACCTTGCCAGCGCACTGGGCAAACTCGCCGCCAAGATCGGCCCCGGTCAGGCCGATGCCATCCGCGTCTCCTTCGCCGGCCCCGTGGCCGAGATGGATACCGAACTCATCACCCGCTCGGTTCTCACCGGCTATCTCTCCTCCGCCCGCAACGAGGCGCAGGTCAACCTCATCAACTCCCCCGCCGTCGCCAAGGCCTTCGGTCTGGTAGTGCAAAAATCCTCGGTCGCCATCGAGACCCCCTACACCGAGCTGATCGAAGTCGATGTGATCAAAGGCAGCGATGAGATCGTGGTCGCGGGCACTTTCCTCGGCACCCAGCCGCGCATCGTCCACATCGCCGGCCACAACGTGGAAACCAACGTCTCCGGCCAGTTCCTGTTTGTGGAGAACGACGATCGTCCCGGCATGGTCGGCACCGTAGGCACCCTGCTCGGCGCGGCTTCCGTGAACATCGCCAACATGGCCCTCTCCCGCACCGCCGACCGCTCACGCGCCGTGACGGTGATCGAAGTGGATTCGGAGCCACCGGTGTCCTTGCTGGAAACGCTTCGCAACACGCCAGGCATCCTGCGTGTTCTGGTCATGGCGTTCTAATCGCAAAAACATCGCACCACCTGCGATGCCGCCTCGACGTTGTGCACGCGGAAAACATTCCCTCCGCGCTGCATGCACCACGTCAGGCACGCGATCGTCGCCGCATCACGATCGCGCGGATCGGCGATGCCTAACACATCGGCTATCACCGTCTTGCGCGAGACCGGCACGAGCAAAGGGCGGCCGAATACTGTCAATTGCTCCAAATTCCGATAGACCGTCAGGTTATCCTCTTTCTGCTTGGCAAAATCAATGCCCGGATCGAGCATGAGACACTCGCGCGACAAGCCCGCCGCTTCGGCCAAGGCGATTTTCTCTTCGAAAAACCGCAGCATGCTCGCCATCACATCGTCCCACTGTTGGTGAAAATGGGGCACCTTCGGCTCCCCCACGCTGTGCATGATCAGCAAGGCGGCCCCGGCATCGGCACACAGCCGCGCATTTTGCGCATCGGGCAAGCCGCTCATGTCATTGACCCACTCGGCACCGAGCTCCAACACCCCACGCACCACCTCCGGCCGCCAGGTATTTGCCGATAGCACCGGCGGCCAGACCTGTTGGGCATCGATGGGTTCACAGGCCTGCCAAATCTCCTGCCACATCCCCATCACCAACCGGAACCGCCGCAACTCCTCCTCCACCTCAATCGCCGCCCGATTCGTCCGCGCGCTCTCCGCCCCGATATCAATCACATCCGCACCCTGCGCGATCTGCTGACGGATCAATGCCACCAACACATCCTTCTCCAAACTCCCATCCGCCGAAAACGAATCATCATTCACATTCACAATCCCCATGATCAAAGGACGACGAGGAAACACAAGACACCGATCGCGAAACTGCAACTGCACACGAAATCTATCGCATAGCAACGACAAGATTTCCACACAGAACTCTGTCAAGCTTGCGGCCTCCGCCTATCACTCAGGATTCACTTTCCTTTCAGGCCAAAACCCATCTCGGATCAGATCCTCGAATTTCTCTTCCGCTCGCCGATCTGGAGGAACGCGTTCGCTGCGTGCGGAGCCATCCACGCGCAGATACACCAGACGATCCTCATACAAAAACGGCGACACCAAAATCACTTTCCCGCCATTTTCCGATGTGCTCAGGCCCTTGCCAAAATAGAGAAAAGGCTCTTTCGTTTTTCGCATTGTGGCATAAAAAATTTCCTTATCTGCTGTATCGCTCTCGTCTATCAGCACTTGCAGCGAATCAGGAAAAATTCCATGTTCCGCTTCATAATCCATGATCTGCAAATAAACCTGTTTCAGCTTGGAAATATTCTGCGTCAAATCCCTATTTCTGGAGCGATTCACCACCACGGGATTGCTCAGGAGCCAGATCGATTGATGTACTGTCCCCACCAGCGCGCAGGATGCGGCGAAAAACAAAAACACCAGCGCATTCAGTCGGAGAGTCTGCGCAAAACGCCACGGTTCCCGATTTTTTTGACGCGCCACCCAGCGGCAAAAGGCATTTGTCAGCCATAGGCAAAAGAGCAAACCAAGCGCCGAACTGGCGATCATTTCCCAGCCGAAGGTCATGCGCATGATGTTGTCTTTGAGAAAAAACACCCAGCCGAATGCCAGGTACAAGGGCACTTCAACAATGAAAGCTGCGCCTGCCATCAACGCCATGAAAAGAACAATCAGGCCCAAGACAGCAATAAATGCTCCGCTGCAACCCATCCATCGCTTTTTCGTGATTTCCTCCATCACTCAGTCCTCCAGCGTTTGATGGATTTTCGATTCGCTCCACTCCTCGATGCTGCCATCGCACAGCAGCACAAACCGTTTGCTCCCCGCTTCCGTGGGTTCATAGAGCAACAACTCCCTGCCGCCACCGATGCTCTTGCGCGCGAGATAACAATACACGCCCCCCGTCGGCGCCCGCCACTCTTTCCACGGAATTTCCCCGCCAAACGGCCCATCAGGCACCGCCCCCTTGTGCTCTAACGCATACTGCCAAATGCGCTCCTTGATTTCCTCGATCCCTGCGAGCCTGAGATTGCGCGGCACGCTTTCGTTCACGGGCGTCACACGCAGCCGATAACGTGGGCCATCTTTCTCCCAAGCCGCCGGGGTCATCAGCTCGCGTGCGCCGGCGATCATCGTCAATACCACATGGATCAGCAGACCAAACAACAGCAACAGACCAAACGCCCAGCGAAACGTCAACACCGGCCACGAAGGAAACGCCGGGCGCAATCCGTTCCACAAACGCTTCAAGCCCCAGCTCAATACCAACAGCAAAAAGAGAAAAAACGACAAGGCCTGCAACCGGAAGCCCGCCACGGAATCAACGCCATAGGATGTCATCCCCGCCTGCAACGGCTGTATGCCGCAGATCAATAACGACGACCACAACATCCAACAACGCGATACACGCACAGGAGCTGCAAGTGAAGGGATCGTCACTTTCTGTTGGAGTTCTGACATGGTTGTCTGAGGCGACGCGATTTGGTTATTACTAACAGACCGACCATGCCTTTTTCCCGCTCAGGAGGCAATTCATAAAATCACGTCCCATTGGCATTTCCAACGCATCCGCCCATTTTCCACTTGCCCGCTCTGCCTCTGCTCCGCATTCTCCCGCTTTCCGCTCTTCCTGCCATGTCCATCGTCCTTGCCATTGAATCCTCCTGCGATGAAACCGCAGTAGCCGTTGTGCGGGGCGAATGTGGAGTCGCTGCGGAAATTCTCTCATCGGAAATTTCCTCGCAAATCCCTCTCCACCAACCGTACGGCGGAGTCGTGCCCGAGCTTGCCTCACGCAATCACTCGCTGATCCTGCGTCCGCTTGTGGAGACCGCTCTGAAAAATGCCGGCGTCACCATCGGGCAGATCGATGCCTTTGCCGCCACGGCTGGCCCGGGACTGGCGTCGTCGCTGCTCATCGGCAATACCGCCGCGAAGGCCATGGCCTGTGCGATGCGCAAGCCGTTTCTCGCGATCAATCACCTAGAAGGGCATTTGCTCTCACCCTTCGTCGCCGGATCGCAGGTGCCACCGCACATCGCCCTCATCATCTCCGGCGGCCACACCCTGTTGCTGCGCGTGGATGCCGCGTCTTCCTATCAAAAGCTCGGCAGCACGCTCGACGATGCCGCAGGCGAGGCCTTCGACAAGGTCGCCAAAATGATCGGTCTCCCCTACCCCGGCGGGCCGAACATCGAACGCAGCGCCCTCACGGGAAATCCCCAGCGCTTCGCCTTCCCGCGCGGACTGCTCCACGAACCGCATCTGAATTTTTCCTTCTCCGGCCTGAAAACGAGCGTGCTGTACACCTTGCCGAAACTCGCCGACCTCGAGGCCGACACCCCCGATCTCTGCGCTTCCTTCCAAGAAGCCGTCATCGACGTATTGCTGCAAAAATCCCTCCGCGCCGTGCGCGAGTCCGGTCTCAAGCACCTCGCCCTCTCCGGCGGTGTTTCGCTCAATCGAGCCCTGCGTCGGGCCTTCCAGTCCACTTGTGAAAAAGATGGTTTCACCCTGTCACTCTCCGATCCGTCCCTCTGCACCGACAACGCCGCGATGATCGCCTTCGCGGCCTTGTTGCGACACCTCGACGGCCAGCACGACTCCCTCGAAACCCCCATTCATCCCAACCTGCCCTTGGTCTCATGAAACACTACACCGTCAAAGTCACCCTCTACGGCATCAAACCGGAAATCTGGCGTCGCTTCACCGTCCCCGCGCACTACACCTTCGCCCAGTTCCACACCGCCCTGCAATACGCCATGGGCTGGGAGCACCAGTACGACCACGAATTCCGCCACGGCAAAGGAAAATTCTTGCGCGATGTCATCGCCCAGCCGCACCCCGATCGCTTCAAGGGAGCCGATAGTTTTCAAAACGAAAACGACATCACCTTGCAGGGCTTCATCGGTCGCATCAAACTGCCGAAACGTTTCCTCTACCTCTACGACTACGCCGATGAATGGATCCACGAGGTGGCGATCGAAAACAGCTTCGAGTCCGAGGAAACCGAGCCCAAAATGATCGAAGGAGCCCGCGCCTGCCCGCCCGAGGCCTGCGGCGGGACCATTGAATACTACGAACTCTGCGACGGCATGGTCAGTTGGTATGAAGGCATCTGGGACGCGGAAAAATTCAATATCGAGGAGTTCGACTTCAAGCCGAAGCCGAAGAAAAAAGCCCGACGTCGGCGTTGAGTGCAAGTTTGCCCTTTTCCTTTTCCCTGCGTAGAGTCATGCTCTCTGTATTCCGACGTCATGCAAGTCATCTCTCTCCACATCGGTGCCAGTTCTGTCTCCCTGCTCATCGGCGAGCAAGCGGCGGATGGCACGATCACGCCCATCGATTTCCTCGAACAGCCCGCGCCCCTCGCTCATGACATTTTCGGTCGCGGCGTGATATCCCCCAGCACCACGGAGCGCATCGTCAGCATCATCCACGGCTATCAAAAAACCTTGCGCGAGCTCGGCCTGCCGGAAAAACAACTGACGCGCGCCGTCGCCACCAACATCCTGCCGGAGGCGACCAATCACGATGTGTTCCTCAACCGCATCCGCGTTGCCTGTGGCGTGCATCTCGATCCCATCGACGATGGAGAGATGACGCGTCTGATCTATCTGAAAACCCGCCGCCGCCTGATGGACACGCCGGCGATGAAACGCAACTGCACGCTGGTCATCCACGTCGGCCCCGGCAATACCCGCGCCCTGCTTTTCAAAAAAGGCGTCATCGCCCGTTACACCTCCTATCGCCTCGGCACCCACCGCACGCGCGAGGCCGTGCAGAATTCCAATGCCGAGGGCGCGGCGCTGCTCGACCTCATCCGCCAGCACGCCAGCGGTAATCTGGAACAAATCCGGCTCGACTACGAATCGGAAAAAATCGAGGCCCTTGTCATCATCGGCTACGAGATCCAGTTGATGGCACCCTTCCTCAACAAGCCGGGCCAGGCCTGTCCGTTGAAAACCATGAAACAACTCATCCAGCAAGCGGCGGAACTTTCCGACTACGACCTGGTGCGCAAGTTCAACCTTGACTACCACACCGCCGAGGCCCTGCTGCCCGCCATGGAAATCGCCATCGCCATCACCGAAATGCTGCGCCTGCCGGAAATGTATCTCCCCGTTTCCGATTACGAACAAGGCCTGCTTCACGACCTGCTCATTTCCAAAACTCTCATCGGCACCTTCGAGGAAGAAGTGCTGCGCGCCACCCACATCCTCGCCGAGCGCTATCACTCCGATCCTCGCCACGGCGATCACGTTTCCAAGCTCTGCCTGCACTTGTTCACCCACTTGCAAGACCTGCACCAGATGGGCGATCACGAGGCGCTGCTGCTGCAATGCGCCGCGATTCTTCACGAAGTGGGCTCCTACATCAGCCCGCGCTCGCACCACAAGCACTCGCAATACATCATCCTCAATTCGGAAATTTTCGGACTGGACCGGCTGGACATCACCCTTGTCGCACTCGTCGCGCGCTACCATCGCCACTCCACGCCACGCCCGGATCACCCGGACTATGCCGACCTCAGTGCCGATGACCGCGTGCGCGTCTGCAAGCTCGCTTCCCTGCTGCGAGTGGCCGATGCGTTAGAGCGCACCCACCACCAGCGCGTGCACGATATCGGCATCGTGCTGCAACAGGACAAGATGATCCTCAAACTGCGCGGAGTGAACGATGCGACCGTCGAAAAGCTCGCCATGGAATCAAAAGCGGACCTGTTCACCCAGACCTTCGGGCTGAGCGTAGTCGTCGAGACCGATGGGTGAGTCAATAAGGAGAAGGGATTTGCAATCCCTTTTTTCATCGTGATAGAGCGCATGCCGGGATTGTGAAAGGGGTTGCAAACCCCTTCTCCTTATTGGAGCTCACTTCTCCTTTTTCCCTTTTTTCTTGCGCACCTCTGCAGGGCCGGTGAGGGGCCAATCGGGATTTTCCGCGTGTGCGTCTTTCATCAGCGCCACCGCCTGCTTCACTACCGGCGAATGATCGGCCGCGATGTTCTTCGACTCGCCGGGATCTTTGCTCAAGTCGTAGAGCTCCACGGGTGCCTGCAGGCCGTTTTTGACCGCTTTCCATTCGAGATTTTTGCCAAAACGCACGGCCTGGATCGGCTTGCCCTCGTGCAGTTCCCAGTAGTAGTAATCGCGCTGCGGAGCGGGGCCGCCTTTCAGATACGATACCAGCGAAAGACCATCGGTCTTGGATTGGGCGGGAACTTTCGTGCCTGCCAGTTCCGCGGCAGTGGGCAGGAAATCCCAGAAGGCCCATGGTTCCTCACGCACCTTGCCTGCGGGAATCTGACCCGGCCAGCGGGCGATCGCCGCCTGGCGCAGCGCGCCTTCGTAGAGCCCTCGCTTGAAACCGCGCATGCCGTTCGATGCCTGGTCGAAGAGCTTGCCGATGTCCGACTGCGGCGAAAAAGACGAACCATTGTCGCCCGCGAACATCACGATGGTTTTTTCATCGAGCTTCAATTCCTTCAACAAATCCATCAACGCGCCGATGTCGCTATCGAGCCGCGTGACTTGCGCCGCATAGGCTTTTTGTTCCGGCGTCCACGGCTTGTCCTTGTAGAGGCCGTAGTCATCGATTTCGTGCGTGCCGTGAGGCAGCGTAGCCGCGTAGTAGAGGAAAAACGGTTCATCCTTCTTCGCCCGCACCCACTTCAGCACGTCCTTCTGAATGAGGTTTTGTGCGTAAGTCTTTTTCGCACCCTTGGCATTTTCCGGGAGTTCGATGCGTTTGCCATCCTCGTAGAGATACGCCGGAAAATACGAATGCGCATGGCGCTGGCAGTTGTAGCCGAAAAAGTGATCGAAGCCCTGTTTCAGCGGATCGCCGGTGGTGCCGAACATACCCATGCCCCACTTTCCCATCACCGCCGTGGCATAGCCCTGTGGTTTGAGCACCTCCGCCACCGTGACAATTTTTTCCGGCAACGGATACTGCCCTTCCCCCTGCGCGATCTCCCAGTTCCCCCGCACCGGCGCATGACCGCTGTGCAGACCAGTCATCAGCGATGTCCGGCTCGGCGCGCAGACGGTGGTGCCACAGTAGGCTTGCAGGAAACGAGTGCCCTCGCGCGCCATCTGATCGATGCGCGGGGTCTGGATGATTTTCTGCCCGTAGCACCCGAGATCGCCCTGGGCGATGTCGTCACTGAGGATGAAAATGATGTTGGGTTTCTCCGCCCCAGCCGCACAAAACGCGCCGGAGGCCATGGCGATGGCCAGTAATAATGATTTCATGGGTTGGGTTTGGGTGAAGGAATTACTTCGCAGGTGTGAGCGTGAAATCCTTGATGGTCACCCCACGGCTTTCGGGCGTCATAGCAAACTGGATCGTATTTTTCCCCCGTTGCAGAGTGACTTCTACAGGCGCGGTAGGTTGCCACATGCCGACCGTGTAGGGCACGCCCGATTCCGTCGCAGCGCCGCCATTGGTCGAGAGGGAAAACTTTTGCCCATCCTGTACCGTGGCCACACGAGCCGTGAGCACGTATTTTCCTGCAGCGGGTGCATCGATCACATAATCCGCCTTGAAGCCGCCCAGTGCGTGAATCTGCATGCCGCCCGCATAGCTTTTCATCGCCGCCGCTTTGCCGGAAGTTTTTGCGTGCGCAACGGCAGGAATCGTGATGATGCCCTGGGCAACAGTCACCTTCGTGTCCGCTGCGGAAACAGCGTCCGATGCCACTTTTTGCTCGCGCTCGTTCGCTTCGCCCAATTCCTGGCCGAGCGGACCCAGCGTCGATGCCGTTGCGGCGAGTTGCTTGGCAAGATAAAGTCCCACATTGCTCCACAAGCCACCAGCGACCTTCTTGCGCTCGTTGTAGGCGGGCTCACCGAGCACCTGACTGACCCACTGCGCGCGTTGGACCTGAATGTATTTGTCTGTGTGCGCGCGAGCTTGAGATTCTAACAAAAACTGCGTGCCGCTCATCGACACCTCTTCCTTATCCCACCAACTGGCCTGGAATCCGGCACCGAGATTGACGACCCAGCCCTTCGGCGTCCAGTGGCTGAGAGCCGCGTGGGCTTTCTGCGTTACACCCCAGGTGGGGATGCCAAAACTCTTTAGCATGAAACGTCCGAAAAACGCACGACGCCCGCAGACGCCGCCATTTTTGGCGATGTTCTGGTACTTGTGCTGGCTCGGGATATCGAGGTGGACATTTTGTGATCCATAGGGCACTTCGGTTTTCACGGCAGCCACATAGCGCCAGCCGTAATCGGCGCTGTAGATGTGATCGGGGCGGTAATTGCGCAGCATCGTGCGACCCCACTGGAGGATTTCATCCGGGGCATCGCAATCGATCACATTGCGGTATTCCCAGACGGTGAAGTTTTTGAAAGCGGGATCCAGTTCGCCATCGAGATAAGCTTTTTCATAATGCTGATAGCGTTTTACCGGATCGACAAAAGCAGGGCCGTCCTTGACGCTATCCGGATTCGATTGTTCGATCGGCTTGGCGTGCTCCAGAGCGGTGGCGAGGGCGAGGCGCTGCAAATGGCCGTCGGCCGACTTGGGGCAGGTTTTCTGGATCGTGGTGATAATTTCCATCGCTTTGCCGTATTGGCCGAACGCGGCGCCACCGGAAACCAGCATGGCTTTCATCATCGCGGGATTCTTGAGGAGTTGATCGACCAATGCCGCTTTTTCCGGGCTTTCCTGGGCGAAGCTCGCCAGGCCCGCGGGAGTCGCTTCCAGCATCACCACGCACTTCACGATTTTGGCATCGAGCTTATCGGTGGTCAGAACCGAGGCCATCTGCGATAACAAATTTTTCGCCGCGCTGACTTCTTCCGCCTGCGCCTTGGCCAGAGCCTCCTGCGCCTTCTCAAGCACCTTGCGATTGGCGGCATCTTCTTTCAGGGCTTTGTCCAACAACGCCTGACGCTCGGCCAAGGCCGCGAGGCCGTCCTTTTTGTTTTGCTCCCATTGCGCCAGATCTTTTTCAGCTGCCGCTCGCGCGGTGGCGTCATTAGCCTTGGCCAGAGCCGCTTTCGCCGCAGCGATGCCCTTTTCCGCACCGCCGATCCATTTGCCTTTCGCGTGATCTACCAAGCCCTTGGCGCTCGCTACCTGATTGGCATTCTTTTGGCTCGCCTCCACATCGGCCTGGGCTTTCAAAACGGCATCCCCCGCCTTCTGCAAGGCCGTTTGTTTGCTCGCGTCGAGCTTCGGCAGCTCACGGATGATTTCCTGCTGCAAGGCACGGAGCTCGGCGGCATACTGCGTCTGGAGTTTTTCTCCCTGGGCATTCAAGGTGATGCTGGTCGCGGCGGGCTTCGCCATCACGGGAACCACGGCCAAACCACAGCTAAGGGCCAGACCACAAATCGTATTGCGTGTCAAATGTTGTAACTTCATCCGTTTCTTATACGTTTGCCTTTAGCGATTTTATCGAAAAAATCGAAAAATCCCTTGCCCTATTTCCTTGCACCATCAGCCGCTCCCATGCCCACAGAATCATCAGATCCATCAGAACCCCTGATCGCACCTCAGGAGCCAGAATTGCCGCCCGCCAATCGCTCCCTGCGCTGGTATCAGTTGATCGTGTTCTTGATGCCCACGATGGTGGCAGCCTGCGGCGCTGGTTTCATCGCCATCATCCAGCGCTTGCCCTGGATCGCCCGTTATCAGATCGATGGCGACTGGATCGCTCTCGGGTATTTCATCGCCCTCGGCCTCACAATCTTCGCCCTCGGCTATGTTCACGCGCGCATCTACGATGCCGCCCATCCGAGCACCGCCCCCAAACGCAGGGGGGCACTGTTGTGGCATAGCATCCACTTTTTTATTGTCCAAGTATTTGTCCTCCCCCTCGCCATCACCATCCTCGCCTTCTTCCTCGCAGCTTTATTCTGACAAGGCCGAAAGCCTCCATTCGACTGCGAATCTTGATCATAAAAAGTTTTTTTATTGAAGCCCAATGGAGAGTATCCCTTTATTGTTTGCACCCACCACTCACTGAAATTTCCACCTCCCACTCACAAGCCTTGAGATATATGATAGAATAATGAACAGGCCACGCAAATTCATAATCGGAAGCGCGATGATTGCGGCAGTCACTGGATTCATCGTCTGGAAATCTCATGCCACGATTGATCTGGCTAAGGAGGAACCGCCGTTCAATTCCATGGCATTGCCTCTGAAACGCGTGAATGGCGACATCATGTTAGATAGCGGACCTACCGTTTGTGTGAAAATCACAGACAGCAAGGGGGATTCCTACAAATTCGTTTTTCCTAATGATCCTGAGCTAGGCAGAGACGGATATCATGGGGCATTCGAACCATACGCACCTGGTGCTGTCGCCTTCAAGGATTCCTCTCGTGCCAGAACCATCGTGCTCCAGTGGCTGGGCGAGGTACGGGGGCAAGACGAGGGTATAGATCGCGCTTTCAAACATCTTTCGCAACAGAATCAATCCAGCATGATTAGAGTGCCGCGAGAGGTGATCAGTGGCATTTTTAAATAAGAGGAAAAACGCATTATACCATCACGACAGGCCAGGAATTTGATTGTATTGCCTCAGTCTTTTCTCTATCCACTGATCACTGATCACTGAAAACTCCACACTTTCCTCCATGTCCCTGACCTCCCTGAAACAAACTCTCAAGCACACGCTGACACGCTGTCCATCGTGTCATCACGACGTGCCGGGGGAGGTCTGGAAAACCACGGGCACTCCCGCGAAAGTGTATCTCTCCCGCACTTGCCCGGATCATGGGGAGACCACGGTGTGCATTTCCAGCGATGCTCGGTTCTATTGGCTGGCACAAGGAAATCCTTCGAACAGTTGTGGCGCGGGGTGCGCTTGTTCGGCGGGGGGTGGCATCGATGGCACTCTGGGCAAAAACGCTCATCCCACGGACTCCAGCACCGAGGTGCTTTCCACCTGCCTCGCGCTGATCGAGATTGTCGATTCCTGCAATCTCGCATGTCCCACGTGTTTTGCCGATTCTCCCGTTGGTGCCTCCGCCGCAAAACTCAAGGATCATCCTTTCGATTCCCTGATCGCCCGCATTCGTGGCGTGCTCGACCGCAAGGGGCGCATCGAAATTTTGCAACTCTCCGGCGGCGAACCGACCCTGCACCCGGAGTTTTTCCGCTTGCTCGATTGGATTCATGACGAACCGCGCATCGACTACTGCCTCGTCAACACCAACGGCGTGCGCATCGCGAAAGAAGACGCCTTTCTCCAGCAGCTCGGCGAACGGGCGCGGCGCGGGCACTTGCAGCTTTATTTGCAATACGACGGCCCACAGGAAGCGGGTCAGAAAGAACTGCGCGGCAGTGATCTGCGAACCATGAAGCAACTCACGATGGAACGATGTGAAGCGGAAAAAATTCCCTTCACCCTGGCCATGACCGTCACCGATCACAACCTGCCGCACCTCGGCGCGACCATCGAGGTGGGACTCGGTTTCCAGGCCTGTCGCGGCGTTTCGTTTCAGCCGATGTTTCGCTCGGGGCGAAATGCGTTAGAGGAAACGGCCATTCTCAATACTGCCGATATCATCCTCGGCAGTGTGGGGCAATCACAAGGGCGACTGCGTTTCGAGGACTTCACCCCCCTGCCCTGCGGCGATCCGAACTGTGCGACCATCGGCTACCTGCTGCGCACTCCGATCGGTGTTCGCAGCATTTCCGAGTTCATCGATTTCGCCAGCGTGCAGGGCTTCCTGCGCGACAAGGTCCGCTACGAGCTCGCCGATCTGATTCAGTGCGGTTGCGAAAACACCGAGCTCGGCGACATTTTGCATCGTTTCGAGATGAAAGAAAAAGACGCCTTCCGCTTGTTCATCAAGCCGTTCATGGATTCATGGACCTGGGATCAGGATCGCATCGACCGCTGCTGCACCCACGTCATCAGGCCCGATGGAAAACTGGATTCCTTCTGCCGCTACTATTCCCCACAACCCTCATCGTCATGTTAGAACAACCTCCCGAACGCTCCGCCCTGGAGATCGAAGCGGAAGCCGCTGCCGCCGCGTCGCTGTCCCCGCAGCGGCGCCCACATGGGTGCTTCCGCCTGATCGTCTGGTGCATGCCTACCTTTCTCTTCTATGCCATCGCGTTTGCCGTAGCTTATTTCACTAACGCGGTATTTCGTTCGGCACCGGATTATGTCGGGCTGACACTGTTCGGCGTATTGGTCATCGGCCTCACGTTCGGCATCGGCTGCTTTGATGGATTCTTTTCACCCAGCACCATCGTGGCATCGCCTTCGGAACGCCAGAAGCTGATCTTGTTACATGGTCTTCGCTTCTTCGCGTATCAAATCCTGTTAGTCCCCGCGCTCTCCTTTTTGCTCGTAGGCGCCTGCATGGCGGTGGCGTCTTATTGAGGAAAAGCGATGCCATTTCCGTTCTCCAACGCCTCGCCGCTTTATCAACTCTTCGCCATCCTCGGCGTCTTGGTCGGGATCGCTCTCTGGTGGCGTGCGGCGCGGACGGATCATCAATTGCTCTACTTGTATGGATTCGGCCTGATCGGCGGACTTCTCGGGGCGAAGATCGCCTATCTTGTGGCGGAGGGCTGGCTGTATTTCGATCACCCCCAGCGCTGGACACTCTGGCTCACGGGCAAATCGGT
Source organism: Verrucomicrobiia bacterium (assembly GCA_947462875.1). Lineage (GTDB taxonomy): Bacteria > Verrucomicrobiota > Verrucomicrobiia > Verrucomicrobiales > Akkermansiaceae > UBA956. The sequence goes on along the minus strand of CANHQJ010000001.1, from coordinate 149,432 downwards.
CATGGGTGCGCTGCCCGGCGGCTGGATCGGCGTGGAAATCGCGAAAAAATCGCTGCGCTACCCTCGCATCACCGGCGATCGTTTTGCCATCACTCTGCCGCTGCCCCTCATGCTCGGGCGCATCGGCTGCCTGCAAGCGGGTTGCTGCCTCGGCATCGTCACCCCGCAAGGTCGCTGGCCGGCGGTGGAGGTGGAAATGGCATTTCTCGCACTGATGCTGTTGTTTCTGCTGCTCTTGCGCGCCAAACACCGCTGGCCTACGCAGCACTTTCATGTGTTTCTCATCGCCTATGGCATCTTTCGCTTCAGCCATGAATTCCTCCGCGCCACTCCCAAGCCTTTCCTCGGACTCTCCGGCTATCAACTGATCGCGCTGGCCACAGCCGTTGCCGCAGCCCTGGCATTCCGTCATCGACACAGACAAATCTCGACCTCACCGGCGTTATACTAAAGCATGAAAAACACACACTTCACTATCACACGCACCCTTGCCACGACGCTGGCACTGGTGACCAGCCCGCTCCTCGCTCAGGACACTCTGCCGGCCGGAGCGCCAGCTGAGGCCCGCGAACGCATGGAGCGCATGATGCGCGAAAACCGCGAGCGCATGCAGCAAGCACAAGGCCAACCCGACGCGGCCGCCAAGCCCTGGCGCATCGGACTCATGGTCGAGCCCGTCGATGACGCCCTGCGCAACCACCTCGATCTTCCCGAAAAATCCGGTGTCATCGTCACCCAGTGCCTCGATGGCGGCCCTGCCGCGCGCGCCGGCCTCAGGAAAAATGACGTCATCCTCGCTGTGAACGGACGCCCCGTGGGCAGCATCGAACCGCTGCGCGATAGCGTCGAGGAATCCGCCAAAACAGGCAAAGAGCTGCGTTTGTCCACCCTGCAAAAAGGCCAACGCCGCGAATTGGTGATCAAGCCGGACATGCCCAAGCCTCCGGTAGAGCGTCCGCGCATGGTGAATCCCGCTCCAATGCAAAATCCTGCTGCCGAGGCCGCGATGCGTGAGCATCAGCAAATGGCCCGTCGCATGGCCGAGCAAAACAAAGAGCTCATGATGCGCATGGAAAAACAGCAAAACGAACTCAATCGCCTGCGTCAGCAGGTCGAGGAACTCACCAAAGGCATGCGCGAAATGAAACAGAGTGCCAAGGAAGAGAAAAAAGACTGATCTCACCGTTGCCCGCAAAAAGCCCGGATCACCGAGATCCGGGCTTTTTTGTGCTTTTCGCGGAAATCTCCTCAGGCCGCTTTGCGGTTCAGCCATGCCACAATTTCATCACATCGCGTATTGACGCAGGGGCGATTCTTCGTATCATCCCCCCGCTCTGCGGATACGCCGCTGCTCTCCGGGGGCCTCAACCAACAAGCCATCACATTATGCCTAAATACGCAATCAACGGATTCGGCCGCATCGGACGCAATGTTCTGCGCGCCATGAGCGACGAAGATCTTCGCAACGTCGTCGCCATCAACGACCTCACCGATAACCACACTCTGGCTCATTTGCTCAAGTATGACTCCACCCAAGGCAAGTTCGACGGCGAAGTCAGCTACGATGACAAGTTCATCATCGTCCGTGGCCACAAAATCCACGCCCTCGCCGAACGCGACCCTTCGAAACTGCCATGGGCCGAGCTGGGCGTTGACGTCGTTCTCGAGTCCACCGGCTTTTTCACCGACCGTGACAAAGCGGCCGCCCACCTCACCGCTGGCGCGAAAAAAGTTCTCATTTCGGCTCCTGCCACCAATCCGGACATCACCATCTGCATCGGCATCAACGACAACCTGTACGATCCTGCCAAGCATCACATCGTATCGAACGCTTCCTGCACCACCAACTGCCTCGCGCCGCTGGTCAAAGTGCTGAACGACAAATGGGGTGTGGAGCGCGGCTTCATGAGCACCATCCACTCCTACACCAACGACCAAAACATTCTCGACCTTCCTCACAAGGACCTGCGTCGCGGTCGTGCCGCTGCGATCAACATCGTGCCTTCCGCCACCGGTGCCGCGCGCGCCATCGGCGAAGTCATTCCCGAACTCAAGGGCAAACTCAACGGCGGTGCCTTCCGCGTGCCGACTCCCACGGGATCCTTCACCGACCTGGTCGTCGAACTGAAAGCCGGCTCCACCGTGACCGTGGCCGAAGTGAATGCCGCCTTCAAGGAAGCCGCCGAAGGCCCGATGAAAGGTGTGCTCGCCTATTGCGATGAGCCCATCGTCCTGCAAGACATCGTTTCCGACCCACACAGCTCCATCTACGACTCCGAACTCACCCTGGTGATCGGCGGCAACATGGTGAAAGTGGGTTCCTGGTATGACAACGAGTGGGGCTACTCGAACCGCGCCGCGGAAGCCATGAAGCTTCTCGCCACCAAAGCGTAATGGCTTCTCTCATCGAAAAAACCGACCGGCTCGCCCCGGTCGGTTTTTTTTATTGGCACATTCACTCCGGTTGATTGTTCAGCAATTCACTCATTCTTTGCACTTGAGCATCAGCAGGATTGTTGCGCATGAGTTGGTCCAGTGCGCGACGAGACGAATCCCGTTTTCCTGCCAATGCCTGCTGAATGACAAACAAACGCATGCGATACAGATTGTGCTGGGGATTTTGCTCCCAGTAACCGTTTTCGTAACCTAAATCCCCCATCTCCTGCAGACGTTTCAGCGCAGCTGTCAGGCCGTCCTCACTGGAATCGGCATACATCTTCGAGGCAATGCCGTTGAGTGCATAAAACAAATTGTCAGGCTCCATCGCAGCCGCTTTTTCCCAGTAAATCAGTTCATCGCTACCGACCGGCGCTGTGGACGCCAGGATCGCATACCCGCGTGCCGTGGGGAAAAGTTTGATGCGCTTTAGCGCCAGTTCATGGCAAACCATGACATGAGCTTGATTGAAACTTTTCTTCAAGGCCTCATGGGTGATTCTCAAATCCCACAACATGATTCGCTGTGGCGCTGCGGTCACGGCCTGGTCCAGGCGCTCCGCGAAATTGGCGGGCAGTTCCACGGATATACCTGCGCCTTTTTCCGAAAGAAGAATCGCGGCATACCCCTCATACGCGACCGCCGCCAGCGCGGAATCCTTCTGCTCCGCTAGCGTCAACAAGCGTTTCATGTTGGGTTCGATCACTCCCAGCGCCTTCTTTTGCGCGGCAGCTGGATCGAAGTGAGCACCCTGCTCGAAACGCGCAAGTGACGAGACCCATGTCAACTGAATCAGCGAGATCGCCGCAAGAACTTCCGGATTGTCCTGAGAGGCTTGAGCGGCCCTGGCGAGAATCTGCAAATTCGTTTTTATGGTAGATGTCTCATCCTCACTCACGGAAGCGCTGTTTTGCAGGGCCCTGAGATACGCTCCCAGAGTGGATCGCATCCCTAACAAATACACCAATGCTTGACCGGAGTCTTTCGATAGTTCCACAGCTTTGTTGGCGGTGGCATAACATTCGTTGATCATTTTGATCAGCTTCAGACATTCTGACGGGGAACCGGAACGCAGTGAAATCGCCTCTTCCGCTCGTTTCACGTCATAGCCCTGAGCTGGGAGATTCTCCATTCCCTGGAACAAGGCTCGCAGAAAAACATAACTCTGATGATGCGCCAGGCACATCCATGACCGCCAGTCACCCGGAACCGTCTCCACGGCCTTTTTCGCAAGCGTTCCCGCTTCCTCGGTGCCCTGCAAACTGCACACCAGCACATGGATGGCATCAAGGTCCGTGGGTCGTTGTTTTATGATGGATCGCGCTACGCGCTGTGCATCCTCCATGGCGATGTCACCCTCCTTGGTCCGCATCGCTTGTCGCAACAGGAACCCCATACGAAAACGGCATAGGGCGTTTTGCGGTTCTTTTTCTGACTGACGTCGCAGGGCCTCGATCTCCACCTCCAGCGCTTCGGTGCGAGAGTCGTAGATCAATCCTATGGCGGGACCAATCTCCGGAGACCACTCAAAGAAATTGAACTCGCACTGAGTTTCCAACAGCCATTGCCCACGCCATTTTTCTTTCAGAATCTGGGAATCTGTTTGACTTGGCTCGGCGAGATTTTCATGAATCAGCGCAATGTAACGACGGCATTTCATCTCCCTCGCAGGGGATGGTCGCTGTTGAATACAACTGCGAAATGCTTCCAGAGCTCCCGCCAAATCCTTTTTATGCAGCAAGATCTGGCCAAGGTGGAAATGGGCGGATGATTCACCGGAATAGATTTCGATCGACTGCCGCAATTCCTTCTCCGCGGAGTCCAGATCTTTTTCCATCCATGCCAGACACCCGCGCGCGAAATGCTTCATCCAGGTTTCTGACTCCAATTGCAGATACCGTTCAATGACTGCCTTCGCCTCCGCCGTATCGTTTTCGCTTAGCAGAACTCCAGCGAGATTGAACAGAGACAAGTCATCCGGCTGTAATTTCACGGCAATTCGTTTACCGGCCAAGCCATCGCTCTGGTTCATCTGCATCACCACGGCCTCATAGTCGTTATTGATCGTAAATTTTTTATGCGGAATGCCGAACCAACGGTAGCTGACATCCACCAAGATGATTTTTCCCGATAGAAAAACCGCACCACAGGCATGCAGGATGACTTGATCGTTATGATCCTGGTCCACGCGGGCGAAATACGCGTTCAATCCCACTTCTCTCGCCAGTGCGACGTATAGCCGCGCATATTCCTGGCATTGAAAAGAAGTGTCCGGCTTTTTCCAATCTTCAAATACCTGCCGCGCCGTTCGCGCGCCTCCCGCCGCCGGACTCAGATGCTGAGCCAGAGCGTCATACAAGGCGCGGGCTTTTTCCCTATCATCCTTGGCTCCCTTGGTGATCTCCTGCGCCCATTGCTTCATCGCTGGAGTGGCGTCCAACGGATAGAGCAACTGGGAAAACTCCTCTGGCGTGAGACGCTCGCGCAGCTCTTTCCTCAGCTCGTCCGCGTTGTAGCGTCGCGGTTCCGTGGCGACCACATATTCCACCTTGAGAGTGTCCCGCAATTCCTGCAGGCGTTTCTCATACGCCGTGAGCAAAGACGGATTGATTCCGCTCTTTTTCGCGGAGGCCAGGAACTTTTCGCGAAATTCGATCGCCTGGGATTTCATGCCCAACCGATCGTATCCTTGTGACACCATCTGGTAGACTCCGGCATCGTTCGGATCGATCATGACGGCACTCTCCATGGCGCGCACCGCCAGGTCCTTTTTGGCCATGAGCGCGTAACTCAAGCCCAACTGCGAATGGGCACTTGCCGACACCGGATTGAGTTTCAACGCTTTTTCCAGCAATTTCACAGCCGTATCGGTCTCTTTCATCATCGCATGGAGCTCCCCCAGTCGCACGTAGTTTTCCGGATCATCCGGTCCGTGTTCCACCGCGGAACGCAGCAACTTCGCAGCTTCGTCAAAATTGTTCTCCATGCCAGTCATGACCCCCAGTGCCAACAAGGCACGATCTTCGTCCGGCTTTAATTCGAGCGCTTTCTGGAATTGCGCACGTGCTTCCGGAAACTTGCCCTGAGTCAGAAGACAGACCCCGTATGCCGTGTAAGCGTCGGCAAAGCGGGCATCCGCCTTGATCGCTTTCTGCGCCATTTGTCCGATTTCTTCATACGGTTTGCGATCCGTCATCAACTGGTAGCACCGGCTGTAATACTCCAGCGCTTCGGCGGATTCGGTGGTCCGTCGTTGCATTTTGCTCTTCTCCTCTGCCGTCGGTGACACCTTGAGTTCCGTCAGGATTTTCTCCGCCAACCGCTGCGAGAGTGTGAGCAAATTGTCCGAAGTAGCGGAAATAGGTTCCGAGGTTTTTCCGTCAGCAACCACCATGACCTGCACGGTTACGGTCCAGTTTTTTCCCTCGCGCCGGTAGTGGCCCCATACCACCCGACGGGCCTCGATGATCTCGCCTATGGTTCTCGCCTGTTCCGCAGGGATGGGCGAACCAGCCTCGATCTGGCATCGGCGCAATCCGTATTCCATCGCGTCCGCCACGTAGATGCGCACTTGTTGGACCGGCTCCATGGGCAATGTGATCATCCGCGACAGCGAGTGCCGCCAGTGCGCCTCATGGGCGTCTTTGGTCTGATCCTCCAGCGGCAATACGGCAATGGTGATGCGTGATTCCGGTTCCAGCGCGTGAACCGGGGAAGCACATACAAAGAGCAACACCCAGAGGCGAAGCAGGATCGCGGTGATCGGTTGACACAGCGGAGTTTGGGGTGGGGTTGTTTTCATGGTACGATTCCCGATGCGCAATCATCTTTGCAGACTACGTTGGTTACTATGGCTATGCCATGAATCGCTTGCGTGGGTCAAGCAAGATTCTTGACTTCCCTGTGCTGCAACGATTCGATACCCGCACATGAATTCGGCTACTTTTTTTCTGACCTACACGGGCGGCATCGCCGAAACCAACGGCTACTTTCTGCCCACGGCTTCCGGCGGCATTCTCATCGATGCTCCCGAAGGCGTGACTGAATGGCTCCAGCAACAAGGTCTGCGTGCGTCCCATCTGCTGCTCACACACCAGCACTTCGATCACGTCATGGATGCCGCGGCCGTGCAGGCGCTGGGCGCCACGATCCATGCGTTTGCCGACTACGACACACAACTGACTCTCGAACATGTCTCCCGCTCGTGGGGCATGCCGGATGTGAAAACCTATCGTGTCGACGAATTGCTCACCACGGATCATCCGTTGGAGATCGATGACTTCAGTTTTTCCCTGGCCCATGTGCCGGGGCATTCGCCTGATTCGGTCACGTTCTATCTGAAAGATCACCAAACCCTGTTCTCGGGCGACACCCTGTTTCAGCAATCGATCGGCCGCACCGACATCCCCGGTCACGGCGACCACCGGCTGCTCTTGCAAGGCATACGGGGCAAGCTCCTGTCACTCCCGGCGGAAACCAAAGTCTATCCGGGACACGGCGGTTCCACTACGATCGGTCGTGAAATTCGCAGCAATCCGTACTTGGGCTGATCACGGTTTTGTCAAGGCCGCGGCGGCGTTCTGCAATTCCACCGCAGCGGTCTCGCTGAGATTGCCGCGATAGGCGATCTTCGCGGCAGGAGCCTGATAAACGGTTTGATACAGTACCAATCCCGCGAGATAGGAACCGGCAAAGGTCGGATGGGAATTGTCAGCGACGTGCAGATCTTTTCCGGGATGCGTGCGGTAGTAGCCAGCCCATGCCTCCCCTACCCGTGCGACCGTCGATCCGGCATTCTCTTGTGACAGACGTACATACCATTTCTGATTGCGAGTCATCATCTCCGCGGGAGATGTGCCGATGGCTGTATCAGCTTTGGGGTTTTTCCAGTATTCGGCATGGCGCGCCCATGTTTGATACCAGACAATCCGGGCATCAGGACTTGTTTTGCGTATCATCTCGCATAGCGATTTTCCGCTGGTGAGAAAACTATTGCGGATACCTTCATTGACCTCCGCGAGTGACGCCTCCTGACTCTGGCCTTGCAGAACCACCACATCCCATTTCCCTTCTTGAATCTTTTGCGTGGAGGCCACGATGCCCAGATGCTGTTCCAAGGTCCGGCCTCCGGGATGGGAAGCCTGGATGACCGGCGCGGCATGCCCCGCACTGGTGACGATCTCTTTGAAAATGTTCGGCAGCTGATTCACGCCGGTGTAGCTGTTGCCGATGAAAAGGATGCGCTGTGGTTCCTTTTTTTCCGCAGCCATGGACCATGGCATGAGATAAAGCATCACTAGGCAAAAGCCCATCGTCTGTTTCAGCATTCGCATGAGAACGTGTCTGACAGAAACCTTTCTGACTGTCATGATAAATTTCAAAACTTCCCACGTAGCCATGCCATGCCGATTTTTCGTCTCATTGCCATCGCCTTCTCGCTGCTACACCTCGCCACCGCGCAGGATCTGCCAAGCCAGCATGAAACCCGCACGATCGAAGGCTGGACCGTACGGGTCGACCAACGCCTGCTCAACGGCGAGCAGAAAGAAAAGGGGCAGAAGGCCCTGAGCGTGCTGCAATCCAAACTCGTGGCCATCACCATCCTCGTGCCGGAAAAAGCCTTGGCAGATTTGAAAAAGGTCGTCATCCAGATGGATCTCGATCACGGCAAACTGCGGGCGATGCAATACCACCCCAGCGCCGATTGGCTCAAGGACAACGGCTACAGCGAGCAACTCGCCCGTTGCGTTCACATCCCGCAGGTCGAGGGACTTCTCTCGCCCTCCTCGAACCGCCGCATGCCGCTTGTGATCCTTCACGAACTCGCCCACGCCTACCACGATCAAGTGCTGGGGTTCGAGGAAAAGCGCATCCTCGCGGCATCGAAACAATTCCGCGACAGCGGCAAATACGAATCCATCCCCACCTATGGCGGCCAGCGCGGCAAGCATTACGCGCTCACCGATCACAAGGAATTTTTCGCCGAAATGACCGAGAGTTATTTCGGATCCAACGATTTTTTCCCCTTTGTCGCCGGCGAGCTCAAACAGGAGGAGCCCACCGTCTATCAACTCATGGAAGACATCTGGGGAAAAATTCCCTGAGTTCCCACACCCATCGCGTAACATGAAACACCTTCTTCCTTTGCTCATTCCCGCCATCGCCGCTCTGGCCCATGCCGCGCCGCTGGAACCCATCCCGCTCTATCCGAACGGTGCCAGTGATGCCCGCGGCACGACCGATAAGGACACGCCCACTCTCACGGCCTATTTGCCCAAGAATGCATCAGCGCCCACCACTGCCATTCTGGTCTGCCCCGGTGGTGGTTACGGCGGACTGGCCGGACACGAAGGAGAAGGCTACGCCACTTGGCTCGTCGAACAAGGCATCGCCGCCGTGGTGCTGAAATACCGCCTCGGCTCCGCCGGCTACCGCCATCCCAGCATGCTCAATGACGCCGCACGCGGCATGCGCTTGCTGCGCTCGAAAGCCAAAGAGTGGAATATCGATCCCGCCCGCTGCGGTGTCATGGGTTCCAGCGCCGGCGGACACCTGGCTTCCACCTTGCTGACCCACTTCGAGACGGAAAAAAACAGCGACAAATTCTCTATCGACAATCTCAGCAGCCGCCCCGATTTCGGCATTCTCTGCTACGCCGTCATCACCATGGGCGAGCTGACCCATGCCGGTTCACGCAAAAATCTGTTAGGCGATCATCCGCAGCCCGAACTCATCGAACTCCTGTCGAACGAAAAACAAGTCACCAAAGACACGCCCCCCTGTTTCGTCTGGCACACCACCGATGATCCCGTGGTGAAAGTCGAAAACTCCCTGCAATTCGCCGCGGCACTGCAACGAGCCAAGGTGCCCTACGACCTGCACGTCTATCAGAAAGGCCCGCACGGCATCGGGCTGAGCATTGGCAAAAACGGCGCCGCTCCCGGCGAGGTGCATCCCTGGGCCAAGGACCTGCTGGTATGGCTGCGCCAGAACCAATGGCTGAAATGAGGTCGCGACACGAGCGACCATGAATGTGTAAAGTTTTGGTAAAGATGCGCGACGGATCCGCTAAGTTTCTGTTTCATTCTCTGAAACGCATCTCACCTCATGAAACAACCGCATTTTCTCAAACTTCTCACGACCTCCCTCGCCCTCACCAGCCTGGCGTATGCTCACCCCGATCATACGGATACAACCGGCACAGAGCAGACGCATGACTTGCACCTGGTGCAACTGGGACAAACTCCTCTCAGCGGGAAAGTCACACTGACCACCGAGGGAGAATTTGTCAAAATCGAGTCTAACGGCATTCCCGATCACAAGCCCGGGGAATTTCCGCGCCGTGGCAATCCCAATGCGATCAAGCCCCAAAGCTACAGCTTCCGCGTTCCTTTGCATCCCCAAGAGGCCACCGCACCGATCCAACGCGGCGGCTACTGGTGGGGCGTGGCCATCAACGGCGTCCCCTTCGAGCCGGGAACCGGCGAATCATGGAACAACGACATGCGCTCCGGCTGGCGCTACGAAGCCGCGACCGGATTTTTGAATCTCGGGCTCGATGAACACAACGCCCACGTCCAACCGAACGGTGCCTACCACTATCATGCCTTGCCCACGGGTCTGGTCAAAGAAAAGGGAGGCGACGATAAGAACATGCTGCTGGTCGCCTGGTCCGCCGATGGTTTTCCCGTGTATACCGCGCAGGCTCACACCGATCCGAAGGATGCCAAGAGCCCGCTGCGCAAAATGAAATCCAGCTACCAACTGAAAAAAGGCACCCGCCCGGAACCACCGACCGGACCCGGCGGCCCTTACGACGGCCGCTTCGCCCAGGACTTCACCTATGTCAAAGGATCGGGCGACCTCGATGAATGCAACGGCCGCTACGGGGTCACCCCCGAGTTTCCCCAGGGAACCTACTACTACTGCATCAGCGCCGAGTTCCCCTTTGTGGCGCGTCTCTGGCGCGGTGAGCCTGATGCCAGTTTCCGCAAGGGTGACATGCCGCCGGGTACGGGTCCCCGCCCCGCTCCCCTCGGTGGCGCTCCCCGCGGCATCATGGAAGGCCCACCCTTGCCCGGAGAGGACAAAGAAAAACCCGATGCCGCGCCACCTGCCGCAGGCCCTCATCGCATGCCTCTCATCGGCGCGCTCGACAAAAATGCCGATGGCATTCTCGATCGTCAGGAACTGGAGAACGCCATCGATGCCATGAAATCCCTGGACAAAAATGCCGACGGCAAACTGACTCCCGAGGAATACCGCGGCGCACCTCCCGCCGGACAGCGCCCTCCGCGGTAAATGCCGGCACGCATGGCGACGTGGGCATCTTCGCTGCCCATACGGAGATAGACAATGGATGACTGGCAACGTATGGTAAAGACGCGTTAGCATCCTCACCGCCATGTCCCGCATCTATCTTTCCTTTCTCGTGTGCGTCCTCATCGCGATGGCAGGGTCGCGGTTTTTCGGTCAATCCCCCACCCCCACGGGAGCGCCAAAAGACTTGCAGCTCTACCTGCTGATCGGCGAAGCGAACATGGCGGGTCGCGCGGAAATCCCAGCGGATGCCAGTGACATCATCGACCGCTGCTACCTGCTCAACGACAAAAACGAATGGGAGCCCGCCCGCAATCCGCTCAACCGCTATTCATCGGTCAGCAAAGATCCCGCGATCCAAAAACTCGGACCGGGCTATGGCTTTGTTCGCAAGATGTTAGAGCAGGACAAAAACCTCTCCATCGGCCTCATCGTCAACGCCAGCGATGATTCCAGGATCGATGATTGGCTCGGCAAGTCGGAACTCTACTACGGCGCCCGCAAGCGCACCAAAGCCGCCATGAATCACGGCACGCTCCGCGGCGTGCTCTGGCACCAGGGCGAGAGCGATCGCGCGAATGCCGATTCCTACGTGGAAAAATTGCGAACCCTCGTTTCACAAATCCGCACCGATTTCAGCGATCCGAACCTGCCCTTCATCGCCGGACAAATTTACGACAGTCCCGCCTTCAATGCACAAATCGCGAAATTTGCCGAACTCACGCACGCCACGGCCTTCGTTTCCGCCGATCAACTCACCCGCACCGGCGCATACTACGACACCAACAGTCAACTTCTGTTAGGCGAACGTTACGCCGGACAAATGATCCCGTTGCAGAGCAAACTCGCCGCCACCGCCCCCAAGCCACCGAGCGATATCAAATTCGTCGATCCCCATGTGCATGCGATGTCCGTCACGCCACTCGGACTCCGCGCCGTGGCGATATGGATGCAGGAGCGCAATGTCGAACGCTGCATCGTCAGCCCGCTCAATCACAAAGGCTCGCGTCCGCAGACGGAAGAGGAACGCGCCACCATGCTCGAAAATTTCCGCCTCTACCGCGGCCGCATCGACCGCATGACCATCATCGACCCCGGCGAAGTCGCCACCATCGATGAAGCGGTCAAGATTCTCCAGCGTGAGATTTCCGATGGAGCCATCGCTTTCGGCGAGCACTACGGCGTCGGCCTGATGTTCGATGACCCGAAGAATGTCATGCTCTATGAAGCCTGCGAAAAGGTCGGACTGCCCGTGATGTTTCACATCGATCAAAACAAAAACATGGTCGAGCCGGGCATGGAGCGCGTCGATCGCGTGCTCAAGATGGTTCCGAAGTGCAAGGTCGTGGCCCACGCCTACTGGTGGCGGCAGCTCGGCAACGGCACCTGCGACCGCCAACTCCGGGAGCACCCGAATCTCTACGCCGACATGTCCGGCCACGTGGTCATCCAGGTCCTCAACCGCGACCGCAAGTACGCCCGCGAATTTCTCATCCGCCATCAGGACAAAATCCTCTGGGCCACCGACGAAGGCTGGTGGTCATTCGGCAGCAAAGACAAGCAGATGAACCAGCATTACACATTCCTGGAAGAGCTCGATCTCCCGAACGAAGTCCGCCAGAAAATCTATCGCGACAACGCGAGGAAAGTGTATGGATTGAAGTAATGGCAGGCAGAAAAATATGGATTTCCCATTCTGAGAAACCAACAGATATTTTGATAGCCATACCCCGTGGGCCTGGTCGCGCATCACCGACAACCAGAAATCACGCTGGCTGCTGTTGAGAAATGCAATGCAGCGTTCCGCCCTCTTCGACGAGATCGAGACAATCGATGCCCACGACCTCACGGTCCGGGAAAATCTCCTTGATGATGGCGAGGGCGCGCTCGTCGTTCTTTTTCTGGCGGAATTGCGGCACGATGACACCGTGATTCACCAACAGATAATTCACGTAGGAAGCGGGCAAGACGGGCAATCGCCAACCCGGCACCTCACAGGCTTCGGGCATGTGCATGGAAATCACATCAAACGGGCCGCCGCTGGTTTTGCCGAATTCGTGCAATCGAGCGAGGTTGTCCTGCAAGACCTTGTGATTCGGCGATGCGGTGTCTTTTTCCACACAGGCGAGCATGGCCGCGTCCGAGACAAAACGCACGAGGTCATCGATGTGGCCATCGGTATCATCGCCCTCGATGCCGCTCTTGAGCCATAAGATTTCCTGCACGCCCAGTCCGTCGCGCAGCAGTTGTTCAATCTCCGTGCGCGAGAGTTGCGGGTTCCGATTCGGGTTGAGCAGGACCGCCTCGGTGGTGAGAAGCTGCCCCACGCCGTTGATTTCGATGGCACCGCCCTCGAGAATCATTCCGCCGTGAAAACGCCGCATGCCTAACGATTCAGCCACGCGACGCGGGATCGCATCGTCGAGATCCCATGGCGGGAATTTCCCACCCCAGGCATTGAAGCCCCAGTCCACCACCGCCACTTCGCCCGAGTCCTTGTGCTTCACAAAAATAGGCCCGTGATCGCGGCACCAGACGTCGTTGTTCGGATGATCGAAAAACTCCAAGTGCCGGACATTCACTTTGGCCGCCTCGCACAGGGCGCGGATGGCCGCATGGCGTGGCTGCGGAGCGTTGATGCGCACGGGCTCGAAGTGGGAGATGGCCGCGGCGATTTCCGCGAACTTCCGCCCCATCAAGTCGCGTTTTTTGCCCGCCCAGTGGCGTTCATCCTCGACCGGCCACGAGAGCCAGACGGCTTCCTGGGTCGTCCACTCGGCCGGCATGGCAAAGCCTTGTTGCGCTGCGTTCATGCGCGATGATGTATCGCATCGCCCCCCGTTTGCAAAAGCCAAATCACTTGCGGAACATAAAAAAGACGGCTCCCCCGAGGCACAGTGCCGCCGCCCCGTAGTTCCAGGTGATTTTTTCCTTCATAAAAAACACCGCGAACGGCACGAAGACGCTGAGCGAGATCACCTCTTGCAGGATTTTCAATTGCGAGACCGACATCACCTGATGGCCGATGCGATTGGCCGGCACCTGGATCATGTATTCGAAAAAGGCGATCAGCCAGGACAGCAACGCCGCGATCATCCAGGGTTTGTCCTTCATGTCGCGCAAATGCGCATACCAGGCGAAGGTCATGAACACATTCGACAAACCCAACAGGACGATCGTTTTCAGCGTAAGCATGCCACCAAGATAACACCTGCGGCCACACCCGACAAACATTCCCTCACGTGCCCTGTTCTGCGTTTTCCCGCCTGCGGCGATTCTCGCGCAATTCCTCTAACGTAACCGGGCGTCGCAGCATCCATTTCGCAAACAAATACCCGAACAAGGCCCCACCAAAATGGCAGGCATGGCCGATGCGGAACATGTCATCGCCCAGCCGCGCGGTGATCGCTTTCCCCCACCCTGCGAACAAAGCAATCGGCGCATGAGGATCGAGCAGCATCAGAATCAACGAGCTGATCAACACACCCAGCCCGACGTTTCCCGCCGAGAGTGGCAATAGAAAGAAGCGGGACTGTGGCGAGAGCGTGGTGAAGCAAAGCAGCAATGCCATCGCCGCGCCGGATGCCCCCACTAAGACAGCCTCCGATGAGCCGCTCATCCACAGGTGAATACATCCGCCCGCCAGAATGCCGCCCAGCCACAACCAGAGCAATCGTTTGCCGCCCAGCCAGCTTTCCAATCGCGCACCGAGAAACAACAGCATCAGGCCATTGCAGATCACGTGCGTGAAGGAATCATGCAAAAAGGCATAGGTGATCAATGAAACATAATGCCCCTGCCGCCATGCATCCGGTGACAGGCCCCAACGCTCATAAAGATCGGCAACGGCGAGGTAACCGCCGCGCATCTCCACCCATGCCTGAATCGCGAGTAACAGCAACACGGCACCCCATGACCAACGAGCCCGCATCAACTCTCTCAGCGTGCGGATCATGATCGAAGGGATTATTTCTGATCACGAGCCCGTGGCTCACGACGCACCACATCATCGGTGCCGCAGGAAGTGACAAAGGGACCGCCTTCCAGCGGAGCCACGCCACTGAATGCCACATCCGGCATGTCCGAGGGCCGACCCGCGAGCGGGAAATCCTTGCGCAGGGGATAAAACGGATAGCCCTCCCACATCAGGATGCGTTTGAGATTCGGGTGATTGGTGAAGGGAATGCCCATCATGTCATAAACCTCACGCTCATGCCAATCGGCCGCAAGCCAAAGGTCACAGGCCGAGGGCACGCTTTCCTCTTCCGCTACGGGTGCTTTCACGCGAAGGTGCTTTTTGTCATCGACCGTCGCCAGCTCATACACCATGGCGAAACGCGGGTCGTCGCCGAAGTGGTCGAGGCTGGAGATATCGATCAGAAAATCATAGCCCAGGGTCTCTTTGCAAAACTGCAAGACAGCATGCAGCGATTCCAGCGTCACCGTGACAGTGAACTCCTCACGGAATTCCTTGTGATCGAGAACGGCGTTGGAAAATTTCCCCTGGATGCTTTGGATATCGGCGGCAGACATAAGATGATTCAGTTGGGAAAAAACGTTAGGCCAGATCTTCCAGCAATTCCTTTTTCTGCTCCATCATCGCCGAGGTGCCCTCGATCTTGCGCTGGAGTTTCATCAGGCCCTCGATCAAGGCCTCGGGGCGCGGCGGGCAACCGGAAATATAAACGTCCACGGGAATCAGTTTGTCGATCCCCTGCAAGACGGCGTAGCTGCGATACATGCCACCGCTGGAGGCGCAGGCACCCATGGCGATGCACCATTTCGGCTCCGGCATCTGATCCCACACGCGCTTCACGGCGAGCGCCATTTTATAGGTCACCGTGCCGGCCACGATCATCACATCGCTCTGGCGCGGGGAAAATCGCATCACCTCCATGCCGAAACGCGAGATGTCAAAACGGCTCGATGCCGTCGCCATCAGCTCGATCGCGCAGCAGGCCAGGCCCATGGGCATCGGCCACAGCGAGTTCTTGCGCATCCAGTTCATCGCCGCATCCACGCGGGTGAAGATTACGTTGCCCTCGATCTTGGAATCGTATGCGGCGAACGTTGGTGAAATTTCTGTCGTCTCCATAAGCTTAGCGCCAGGCGCGCTGGGAACTTGCACCCATTTCGCTCTTTCCTCAAGTAGATTGTGAAATTTTTCACAAGCCCCGGCATCCGCGCTGTAGGAGCGTGAAATACAAGAGAAAATCCCAGCGAAGGGTTGCCAGCACGGGCAAATCTGCTATGTTTTTGGGCGTGATCCTGTTTTCCCCCATTTCTGATTTGGCAGCCCGGCTGCGCCATGGGGTGGTTTTGATCATCGCAGCTGTGCTCGTTTCCTGCCAGCCTTCGCCGAAATACACGTTGGTCAATCATGTGTACGAAAAGCCCCGCCTCGGCGAAAAAACCTTTACCACCACCGACAGGCAATCGTTTCCCTACCGCAAATTTATCGCCGAGGGGCCCAAGGCCAAGGCTCCGGAAACCATCGTGATCGCTCTGCACGGATTTTGCGGTGCCTCGATCGACTACGAAAACCTCGGCAAGTGGCTGGTGAAGGAGCGCCCCGAGATCGGGCTTTACGCCTATGACATCCGCGGTCAGGGCATGGACCCCGTGCGCGAGCGCCGGGGCGACATCGACGATCCGCAGAACTGGTTCAACGACCTGAATACCTTCACCGACCTCGTCCGCAAGGAACACCCGCGGGCGAACATCGTCTGGCAAGGCGAGAGCATGGGCGCGCTGATTCTTTCCAATACCTACCGCAGCGATATGGAACAGGGCAGGCGCCCCGCCTGCGATGCCATCATCATCACCTCGCCGGTAGTCGGCATACGCGGCGATTTTCCCGTTTGGAAAAAAGAAGCCGTGCGCATGATCGCCACCGTTTTCCCGGCAGCCCGCCTGTCTCTCGACACGCTATCCGGCGGACAAAAAGTCCAGATGACCGCCACCTCCACGCACAGCGAACAATCGGAAACCAACGCCTGGCACATCGAGCGCCACACACTGCGTTTGCTGGTGAGCCTCAACGATTTGATCGATCAGATGAAAGCGAGTGCCGCGACCTTCCGCGTGCCGACCCTGATCGTGCACGGTGGCAAGGACTACTTCACCGACAGCAAGGACGTCGTTTCCTTTTACCAGCATCTATCCCACGCACCGGAGAAAAAGCGACTGTTCTATCCGGAGGCCCATCACCTGCTGATGTACGACGTGCAGAAGGACCTGGTCATTCACGACATCGGCACCTGGCTGGCGGACCTGCCGAAAAACCGCAAGACCGCCAAAATTCAGAGATAGGAGGTCAAGGCGTCCACATGGCTTTGGTCCAATCGGCGAACGAGCGCCGTGGTCAGCGCCACCATCGCGAGGTAGTCGTTGATATCGATGATGGAATTGTGCGAGTGGATGTAGCGGGCGGGCACACCCAGCACGATGCAAGGCACTCCCGAGCCGTAGAGGTGGATGGATCCGGCATCCGTGCCGCCACTGCGGCGCACGGTCACTTGATGGGCGATGTCTTCATCGCGCGCGACCTGCATCGCCAGCGTGGCGAGCCGTGGATTGGTGATGGCGGTGGGATCGAACAACCGGATCTGCACCCCGCCGCCGAGACGGCCCTGGGACTCGGAGCGTGCGAAGCCCGGCGTATCATCCGCGGGAGGACCTTCCAGAATGATCGCCACATCCGGCTTCGCATGATGCGCCGCCGTTTTCGCACCGCGCAGGCCCACCTCTTCCATCACCGTACCCGCCAGGATGAGGCGGTTCGGGTGGTATGACTCACTCAGCAACTGCCCGCTCTGGATCGCCGCCGCCATGCCCACGCGATTATCGAATGCTTTTGCCATAAAATAATCCTCCCGCGCCATCGGCGTGAAGGCGCTCACGGGCGCGATCGGGTCGCCGAGATGGATGCCCATTTCCCGCTCCGCTTCCTCGCGCGAGGAGGCCCCCACATCGATGAACATCTGATCCAGTGGAATGATCTGCGATCGCTGAGAGGCTGGCAAAAAATGCGGAGGGCGCGAGGCGACGACGCCAAGGATCTTGTCCCCTCCCCGTGTGCGAACCTCCACGCGCTGCGATAACAGCGAGTGCTCCCACCAACCGCCGACGGCGACAAATTGCAAAAAGCCATCGGGCGTGATGTTTTGCACCAGGAACCCCACCTCATCCATGTGCCCTGCCACCATCACGCGCGGGCCTTCGCCACGCTCGCAAAACACCGAGCCGCTGCCATCGCAACTGAGCTCGCCATGGCTTTCGAGTTCATCCACAAAAATCGCCCGCACTTCATCTTCATGACCCGGCACGGAATGAGCTTCGGTGAGCTCCTGCAATAAGGACAAGGCTTTGATCTGCACGCGGCCCATCATGCGCATTTCCGCGCGTCCGACGAGTCAATTTTCACAAAATGTCCGCGGGGCGATCACTCGATCACGATCGAGCTCGGATCCCAGATCGGCTTCGGATATTCCATGTGCAGGGCCCGCAGGCGATCGACCACGATCTGCGCCACTACCAAATTGCGATACCACTTGCGGTTCGCTGGCACCACATACCACGGCGCGTGTGCGGAGGAGGTCTTCGACAAAAGCTCATCATATGCCGCCATGAAGTCATTCCACAGAACCCGATCCTGCAAATCCTCCGGAAAGAGCTTCCAGTGTTTTTCCGGCTGGCGCAGGCGCGACTCAAGCCGGGCTTTTTGCTCATCGGGAGAGATGTGCAGGAAGAACTTGAGAATCGTGGTTCCCTCGTCCGCCAGCATTTTTTCGAAATCAAGGATGTGACGATAGCGTTTTTTCCAAACATCATCCGGCCGCAGTTTTTTGACCCGCACGGCGATGATGTCCTCGTAATGGCTGCGATTGAAAATCACGATCTGTCCGTTGCCCGGCACATGCGGATGCACCCGCCACAGGAAATCATGCGCGAGTTCTTCGTGGCTCGGTTTTTTGAAAGCCTTGACCGTAATGCCCTGCGGATCCACCCGCGAAAAAACATGCTTCACACAGCCATCCTTGCCGCCGGTGTCCATGGCCTGCAGAATGATCAGAATGCGGTGTTTCCCCTGCGCATACAGCACTTTCTGCAAGGACTGAATCTCATCCCGGAGCTTGTCTAATTTTCTCTCCCCCAGGTGTCTCTGCTCCGGCGGGGCCCAGGTTTTCTCGTCGGGATCGGTCAGACCCAGCTGTATCTTTGCCCCATGCTTTACCAGATAGCGCGAGGAAAATTCCGTGAAATTCATGCCGCACTCTGACGCACTCGCGGCCCATTTGGCAAGCTTTCCTGTGCGAAATATTTGCCAGATAAGAACTTCCCCCTGTTCTTGTATCATAGGAACTGAAAATGACTCACGACGCAATACAAGCTTCACAGTTATGTCCTTGACATCTCGGAGCAATCTTGGTTTTTTCATTCAATGATCATCATGTTCGTCGCCTGTGCGTTTGCGTTCGTTCGCACTAACAACAATCATTTTCCTGCTCGCTCGTGAATCTGGTAGAACTACTTCGCTCGCCTGCGTTTTCGGATCCATTTCTCATTGTGGGAATGGGCGGAATCGCGCTGATGCTCGGTTACTTGTGCACCCAGTGGCTGGCCGCCACCCGTCGCTACGCGTTCGAATCGAAGCGCAGCCGCCTCGAACTCGAGACTCTCGGAAAACGGCTTGAGATTCTCAATGCGAAAGTGCAAGCCGCTCCGGAAGTCGCGTGGAATAGCTTCCGGAAATTCACGGTCGCCCGCAAGGTGGAGGAATGCGCCGACACGTATTCGTTTTACCTGAAACCGCACAATGGCAGACCACTCCCCGCTTTCAAGCCCGGTCAATACCTCACCTTCGAGGTCCAGCCACCCGGTTTGCCCAAAGCGCAAATCCGTTGCTACTCGCTCTCGGATGGAGCGCTCACCGATGAGCATTATCGAGTGACGATCAAACGTTACATCCGCGATGACGGCAAGCCCGGTGTGGTATCGACCTACTTCTGCGATGATGTGAAAGAAGGAGATATCCTGAATGTCAAAGCGCCTTCCGGGAAATTCTATCTCGATGTCGAGGTCGAGCGCCCTGTCGTGTTGATTTCCGGCGGCATCGGCATCACGCCCATGCTCGCGATGGCGCGGGTGCTGACTCACCTCAATGACCCTCGCGAAATTTATTTCTTCTTCGGCTGCCGCAGCGGGGTCGATCACATGTTCCGCGAGGAAGTGATCGAGCTGCAGAAAAATAATCCGAACATGCGGCTGCACATCTGTTACAGCCGCCCGAGCGAGACCGATGTCAAGGGCGAGCACTACAATCACCACAGCCGCGTCACCATCGACCTGATGAAGGAAGTGCTTCCATCGAGCAATTACGAATATTACCTCTGCGGTCCGGGACCATTCATGGATTCTCTCGTCGCCGGACTTTACGAATGGGGCGTGCCGAAAAAAGACGTGAAGTTCGAGGCCTTCGGTCCAGCCACGGTCAAAGCAGGTCCGAAAGATGGGGCCGCAGCACCCGCGGACGGCGCTGTGTCCGCCATCGAAGTGGAGTTTTCCCGCAGTGGCAAAAAAGTTCCCTGGGATCCCGAGTGCGCGAATTTGCACGCCTTCGCCGAGAAAAATGGCATCCCCATCGATTACAGTTGCGGTGCCGGCAGTTGCGGTTCCTGCCTCGTCGCGATCAAAAAAGGCAACGTGAATTACGATATGGAACCGGGGACGGAAGTCGATGAAGGAAGCTGCCTGACCTGCATCTGCCGCCCCGCAGGAAACATCGTGATCGACGCCTGAAACAACCACCATGGCAAAATCCGACACCAACCTCTCGACACTGGTCCGCCAAGCGGAGCGACCGCATCGCTGGGAGCAACAGCTCGATGCGAACATGACCGAGGAGATCGTCGATATGCTGTTAGGCTACGAGCCCTTTGCCAGCATGGATCCCTCGCGTTTTCCTTCGGGGACTCCCTTGCGGGAGATTTTGCGCTTCGATACCGCCGTGCGCACTTTTGACACGGGTGAAATCGTCATCCGCAAGGACGACTACGGCACCTCCGCCTATCTCGTGCTCGATGGCGAGGTGGACGTGGTGATTCGCCCCGAGATCGATCCGCGTTTGTTAGGTCGTGCGCCCAGCGTGAAAAAAGGTTTCATCGCCCGCTTCGCACAGCTCTGGAACAACAATAGGGAACCCGAAGTCTGGAACAAAAAATCTCGTCGCTCGAACGATTCATACAATACGGAGAGCGGCTCGGTGTACTTGCAGGATTACCCACGCGTCGTCTCGGGATCGCAAACCGCAACACTCGGAGCGGGCAGCATGTTTGGCGAAATTTCCGCGCTCAGCCGCATGCCGCGAACGGCCACGGTCGTCGCCTCATCGCCGAATACCCGCTTGTTGGAATTCAGCTGGGAAGGCCTGCGCGACATCATGAAATACGATCCCGCCCTCAAGGCGCGGATCGACAAAATCTATCGGGAAAACTCGCTCAAATCCTTTCTCAGCAATCATCCGCTCTTCAGTCATCTCGACGAACACAGCTACCGCGAGCTATGCGATGCCGCGCAACTGGAGACCTTCGGAGATTACAACTGGTCCGGTGCCTACAAACGCCTGGCAAAGGACGGAAACGCCTCCACCTCCGCGCACGAGCCCATCATTGTCAAAGAGGGCGATTACCTCAACGGCATCCACATGATCCGCGCGGGCTTCTGCCGCGTCAGCCACAAGTACGGCGGTGGCGAACGCACGCTGAACTACATCGGCGCAGGCAGTGTTTTCGGATTTGAGGAAATCGCGCAGCATTGGAAAAACACCGAACAAAGCCTCCAGTCCACCCACACGCTTCGTTCGCTCGGCTACGCACACCTGATTTTCATCCCCACCGCCGCATTGGAAAAATTCGCGAACCGCAAGTGGGCGGAACAGCAACTCGGAAAAGTCAGCCTGCCCGAACCGACCATCGCGGATTCGGATGAAACCGATGAAGCACCCTCCGCCGGCCTGATGGAATTCATGGCGGAACATCGCTTTCTCAACGGCACCAAATCGATGGTCATCGACATGGATCGCTGCACCCGCTGCGATGACTGCGTGCGCGCCTGCGCCTCCACCCACGATGGCAATCCCCGCTTCCTGCGCCACGGCCCCATCATCGATAACCTGATGATCGCCAATGCCTGCATGCACTGCATCGATCCCGTTTGCATGATCGGCTGTCCCACCGGCGCGATTCACCGCACCAGCTTTGGCGGTGAGGTGGTGATCAATCCGGATACCTGCATCGGCTGCGGTGCCTGCGCCGCGAACTGCCCGTATGACTCCATCCGCATGGTCGAAGTGCGCTCGAAAAAAGGCCAGTTCCTCGTGGACGAGGATTTCCAACCCATCCTCAAGGCCACCAAGTGCGACTTCTGTGTCGAGCAAACCAGCGGCCCCGCCTGCGTGAATGCCTGCCCGCACGATGCTCTCAGCCGCACCAACCTCACCCGCATCACCCCTCTCACCCAGTGGCTAAAAAGAAAATAGAAATCGTCAGGCGACGCATCGTCGGACTGCTCTTGACCACCCTTCTGGTGGTGGCGCTGTTCGTCGCCTATGCCAATACCTTTCCCCACTACCCGCGTCACCCCTATCTCACAGGTTGGTTGCTCTTTGGTGTTATGCTGTTTCTCACGTTTTTCAATCTCCGCAAAAAAATTCCCTTTCTTCGCTTTGGCAGCTCTACTTTCTGGCTGCAACTTCACGTCTATGTCGGCCTGATATCCGGCGCGATCTTTCTCGTTCACAGTGGTTTTTCATGGCCGCACGGATGGCTGAATCAAATCATCGCCACATGTTTCACCATCGTATTTGTCACCGGAATCATCGGCCTGTGGATCAGTCGTGAGTTTCCCAAAAGGCTGACCGTGGCGGGCTTTGAGACACCTTTCGAGCGCATCCCGCATGTCCGCAATCACCTGCGCAAGGAAGCGGAAGCACTGATCCTCACAGGTGCGGACGGACAGACATCGCCCGTCATCGCTGATTTCTATACCAAGAAGCTCGGCCTGTTTTTCACCCGTCATGAAAATTTCCTCTCTCACCTGCAACGCTCGCGCACCGCACAGGCATCGCACCAATCGCAGTTCGATGAGATGATGCGCTACGCCAAGAAAAACGAACAGGACCTCCTGAACAAGCTCGCTGATCTCGTGGAGCAAAAGCACTTGCTCGACTACCAATACGCCTTGCAAGTCAGCCTCCGCGTCTGGCTGTTCGCACACATTCCTCTCAGTTACTCTCTGCTCATTCTCAGCGTGATGCACATCATCGTCGTCTATTCCTTTTCCGGATCCGCTCCATGAACCAAGACCGTCCATCACCGGAGTTTGCCTCCCACGAATACATCCGCCCCAATGTGAATTGGGAATGCGGCCATACGTGTGAAGGTTGCCCCTGCCGCATCGGTCCGTCGCCCAAAGGCGAGTGCCGCGCCACCTACGAGTGCTCGCCACGACTCGTCACCAAGCCCGGCGAAACCAAAGGCCACTGGGCCTGCACGCGCCCGAAATCCGGCGGCGGCAAATGCGAGAACGGCCCCTTCCCCGATGGCACATGCTGCAACGCCATTGCCCAATGCCAACCGCGTCGCACCCTCCGCTCCAAGCGCCAGCGCGCCATCGTCTTCACTTGCATCGCCACCATGCTGCTGCTTTTCGTCGGCATCAGCCAAAGCCTGCGCGATGACTTCATCAACCCCGGCCCCGTATCCAACATCCACGCCAGCGAACATTTCGCCCGCGTTCACCATCAACTGTCCGGCGAAGCCAGCCACTGCGCCGCCTGCCACGATGGCGCGAAGGACGGCGCCGACTCCTGGCACAGCAAGGCCTTTGCCGCTTCGCAAAAAGGTCTATCGCCCGCGGAACTCCTCCGTCGCGATCCGATCGCATCCGGTGCCATGGATCAGAAATGCCTGACCTGCCATCAAGGCAAAGACCTGCACCAGCAAAACATGCCTTTGCATTTCGCCTGTCACGAATGCCACAAGGAACACGCCGGCGTCATGCCACCCGCCGACAATGCCTACTGCATCGCCTGCCACGGCTCGGCCGAACTGATGGCAAAATCCCGCCAGCTCGGCACCAGCCCGCATCCCCATCCGCCCATCGATGCCACGCAGCGAAACACCGCAAAAATCCAACCGCGTCAGCGCCCCGCCGAAGGATACACCGATGTCATTACCTCGTTTTATCAAGACCATCCCGAGTTCCGCCAGATCCGCGACGGCATCAAGGACACCAACACCCTCAAGTTCAATCACGCCGTCCACATGGGCAAAGGAAACATCCCGCGCAAAATGGATTGCATCGAATGCCACAAGCAGGACTCCCGCGGCGAATACCAGTTGCCCATCACCTACGCCGAGCACTGCAAGGAATGCCACACGCTCCAGTTCGATGAAAAAACGCCCGGCCTCGCCCTGCCGCACGGCGACCCCTACTACGTCCGCGCCTTTCTCCGCAGCCTCAACATCCAATATGAAGAATTCGGTCGCGATGTCGAGGGCATCACCCGCCGCGATGACCTCATCCGCTACATCACCGACAAACGCACCAGCATCGAGAGCCAATACAAAACCGGCGAAGACCTCGAGCACATGGTGTTCTTTTCCGACAAAGGCACCAAGTTCGCCGATGGCCAACGCGCCGCCTTCACGGGATGCGCCGTCTGCCACGAAGTGAAGCCTGCCGAAGCCGCCAATGCCACGCCCTTGATCAAAAACGTGGGCGTCCCCACCCGCTGGATGACGCTCGGAAAATTCGATCACTCGCTCCACCAAAAAGGCCTCTCTTGCATCGACTGCCACAAGGTCATGGACAGCGAGCGCACCAGCGACCTCAATCTCCCCTCGATCAAGTCGTGCATCGACTGCCACAGCCCGAAAGGCGGCATCCGCCACGACTGCACCACCTGCCACAGCTACCACAAGAGCAGTGCCTTTGAGCCACTGACGCCAGCGCCGAAAAAGACTGCGGAGTGATCGCGGCTCGACGCTGCAAACACTCGCCAGCGAACCAACTCTTCGATGCGTTCCTAGCGCATCAACGCGCCATCACCTTCTCCACATGGCATACCACCTCTTTCGGCACACCCTCCAAAAACCAGCGCCAATCCCGATGCCCCGCATGCACCTCATGCGCGATTGCCCTCAATTCCGCCGCGCCCTCACTGCCTAACATCTCATTCACCGATGCCACCAAAGGCAAGAGCGCCCAATCGAATCGACGCCCGCTCCCATGCCATGCCGAAACATCCTGCGTCGCCATCACGCCCCCATCTCCCACAAAAGCGGCCACAGGGGCATCGCCGCCCGTAAGCGCCTCCATGACCGAAAGCACCGCAATGTATTTCTTCAAATACTCCAGCGCACCCCGCAAATTCTCGCGACTGCATGCATCCATCTCCCGGAAGGCCTCATCGTCAGGCTCATCCCCATGACGACGCCAAATCACGTCAGGATCGAGCTCACAAAAAAACCTCTCCATGCGACACAGTGCCTCGCGATAGGTCCGAATTGAATAATTCCCCGCCTCCTGAAAGTCCCCATTCGTCTCAGCGAGAATCTCCCACGTGTTATCGATGAATTGCCTGAAATCCGGTTTACCAAAACTCTGCACATCCGCATTCGCCATCCGCACCGCCAGCACCTGGATCGATTCGATTTTCTCACCGGTCATGCCCAGCGAACGCAAACGATCACCCAACCATTCATCAGGCGACTTGCCATCGACCAACCCACGGAACGGAATCGTCGCCTCGATGCAAGCCGCTACGGCCCACAGATCGTGATCATCCAAAAACGGACGCAACTCCCGCACCGCCAGCACCGCACTCAAAAACTCACTCAGCCCACCCTCCTGCGACAACTCCTGCCCCGCCGTGTATCCGAAAATCGTCGCCACTCCAGACACCATTTCGTCCGCAACATCACTTGGAAAAATGCGCCCCTCTTTCCACAGCACGACATCACCGATCCGCTCGGAAATTTCCGGCGAAATCCCCCCATCCACCGATGGATAGACCACATCATGATACACAGCCGCCAATTTCGCCAACGCGGGCAACTCGCTAGCCACGGCCAAAAGATGCGAAAGATCATGATAGCAGCGCGCCCGATGGGTCATCGCCCGATACACCAAATACCCCGTCGCTTCCACCTCCGCCAACGGCAGAGAATCAGCCTCTGCCCCACGAACCTCCCGCAACGAATCCACAAGCAGCTGCAACAAATCAGAAATGGGGGCTGCATCGTGCATAACCGTATCTACCACACAACTCTTGCTGCCGCCAAGCCATTTATAGTCTGAAACAAAAGACGCTGGTGAGCGGTTACCGTATGCCAGGCAACCATCTGAACCTCACTTCACCGTCATCACGATACAATCCTCTTCATCCCGTTCGAAGGACTTGAGACGTTCTTTCACCTCCGCTTCATCGCCGATGCCGAAAAGCCTGACAGGATTCCTGCGGCCCTTCACTCGGACGCGACCTAGGTCGATCGCGCCTTCGTCCAGACCGGCAGCACTTTTTACTTCTTCGGAATAAATCACCTCGCAGTGGAATTCTTTCGTCAGACCTTCCAAGCGCGACGCCAGATTCACGGTATCGCCGATGACGCCGAATTCCGTGCGGTCGGGAGATCCGATTTCACCGGCAATCGCCTCACCCAAATGTAGGCCGACGCCGATCTTGAACGGCGATTTCCCCGCCGCTTTCCATCGGGCGTTCATCGATTCCAGCACCGTGATCATTTCCTTGCCCGCGAGAATCGCTCGACGAGCATTGTCCTGTTCATCGCCCATTCCCAGAGCTCCCCAATGCGCCATCACGGCATCGCCGATGAATTTATCGAGCGTCCCGCCGTGACGGAAAATCACCTCGACCATGGCCGTAAGATACTCGTTGAGTTGTTTCACTAGGTCACCGGGATCCGTTTGCTCGGAGCGCTCGGTGAAGCCTCGCACATCGGAGAACAGCACCACAACCCGGCGCTTCACACCGGATGCTGTCACTTTCCAGTCATCCTCCGCATCGATCATCGCATCCGCCACATCGCGGGAAACAAAACGCCGGAAGTCCTTGCGCAGACGACTCTTCGCCAGCCGCTCGGTCACGATTTCATACGACTGCGCCACCGCCCAGCCGACCATCAATGTCAGCAGCCCGCCGGATATCGGGAGTAAAATGGATCGACTCGCGCCAAGCTGAACCGTGAGCAGCAACACACCCGCGATCATCAATAAAACGCCGAAGACGGAAATCATGGGGCGTGTGATAAGCATCGACCATAGCAAAGCGAGGAGTCCCATCAGCGACATGATCGGGATGGGATTGCCCACGCGATGAATGAATGCTCCATCCAGCCCACAGGCAATCGCCTGCATGTGCATTTGCGGACCGGTGATCATCCCCATGGAGGTCAGGTGCATATCCTGGAATCGTGGCGCCACCGGACCAATCATGACAATTTTATCGCGAAAAAACTCTCCGTTCTGATAATTATTTTTCCACTCCTTCTCGGAAAAAATTTTATAAATACTGGTGGGTTTGTAAACGTCCAGCGGCCCCGTCTCGGTACGGCCGCTAAAGCGCAATTCCTTGTCACCCTCGGGCGGAGTGTGACCCATGGCCGCGATCACTTGTGCGGCGAGCGATAAATACTCCGGCTCACCCGCACGTCGAAAGCCTTCATTCATGATGTTCTTCGTGGTGGTATAGCGGGCACTGCGCATCAAGCCGTCGGTTGCATCGACATTAAAATTGCAAAACCCCACACGAGGTTCGGTATCGCCATCATAGAACACATCAATGGGTTCCACCAGGTTGTATTGATTTCCCTCCCCTGCTTGGCCGGCATCACTGAACACAGACACTAGTACAATGCGTCCCGGATATTTTTGCACCGCATCCGCCAATGCGGCATCGGCTTCCAGATTCGTCTCATTGGTAAAAATCAGGTCAAAAACCAAAACTTTCACTCCCGCACCCATCAAGCGATCAATCGCATCCGCCCATACCCTGCGATCCCAGGGAAACCCCTCACTCATTCTCTTCAACGTAGGGTTGGCGTCCACTTCGTCCGGATCTAACGCATCCAGAGACATACTTGGTTCATCGATGCCTAATAGCACCAATTCCTTCTTCTCCGGCGGACCTCCCGTGACGCGGATGATGAAATCCCCGAGCTTCCGATCCATCCCATCGATGGCCGGACGGAAAGGAAACACTCCACAGGCCAACAACACGATCACCACGCCAACGAAGCACGCCATGCCTTTGCGCCAATTTTTTAGGATGCCGAATTTTTTCATTGCTATGATCAATGGATTCCATCTACTTTCTTCAATCATGAAAAGCACAATATGTTTGAGCCTGTGGATTTTCTCTCTATTGGGACTCCATGCGGACATACTATCCAACTTCAGTCCTTATCTCAGCTTTTCACGGCCGGACTATGATCCTTCCGTCTTCAAAAATGACACGTCACAGATGGCTCCCCAGTATGCCCCTTTCTCACCTGCTGACTCGGATCTCGGCGTACAGCAAATCCTCAGCAGCTACGATGGGTTGCCACCCGTACAGTTTCATTTTCTCAACAGTATCAACTACACCGATAACGCACCGGACTTTGACCCAAGAACCTCGGATTCCGGATGGCTCTGGTCGGGTCAGGCCGACGTGAGCTGGATGCCCTTGCTGACTCAAGGCTGGTATGTCGATGCCGGCCTGAGCCAGTCGGTCTTCCGCTACGAAGGCAACAACCCATCGGATTTCGAAAATTTCGAGGCCCGTCTCGGACTTGTTAAGTCATTTCCCGATCTCGACGATCTGCAATTTTTCATACGCTATGAATACCAACGCCTGACCTCGGACCAAATCTCGGAGAGCAACTATTCCGCCAGCCGCATCCGCACAGGCTTTCGCAAGACGTTACTACTCGCACCACGCTACCAGCTCTCAGCGGGGATCGATGCCGCATTTGACATCACCGCCGAGGTAGATCGCCGCGAACGCGATTTCTACACGGCGGATTTGAAATACTCCTATCTACTCACGGATAAAACCAGTCTTTCTCTGTTTTGGAACGGCTCTTACTGGAATTTCCGCAACACCTATCGCGAGGACTGGAATCACCTCGTCGGCTGCGAACTCTTGTGGCAACCCACGGAAAATCTCACAGTTTTTACTAACATCACTTACACGCATCATGACTCCAATACGATTTTAGGATTCAATGACTTTGAGGCCCTGCAAGCCGGTCTTGGAATCGGCATCAACTACTCTTTCTAACCACTATGAAAAACTTATTTTGCATCGCATCGCTTACCTTACTCGTTCTGCCACTCGCTGCGGAATCGCTTCGCTCGGCCACAGTCACGGCGGCCATTCAGGACGTACAAATCTATGCTGGCAACAACTCAGCGCACAAAGCAAGCATAGGCGAAAAGCTCACGTTGCCCTCATCCCTTCAAACGGGGCGCAAATCGCGTGCGGAGCTTACATTTACAGACAATACTCTCACGCGACTGGGCCAAAACTCCGTCTTCAGCTTTCGCGAAGGCGGACGCAATGTCGAGCTCAAGCAAGGCTCGGTTCTCATGCAGGTTCCCAAAACGGCAGGTGGTGCTACCATCCGAACGGCTACCGTGACCTGCGCCATCACGGGAACGACCAGCATGTTTGAATACAATCCCAAAAATTGGATCAAACTCATCACGCTGGAGGGCACACAAAAGCTCACCATCAATGGCTCCAAAGTCAGCGTGCTTCTGCCCGCGGGGAAAATGATCATCATGCACCCGGATGCCAAAGTCATTCCCGCTCCCGTGGACATCGATATTGCCAAGCTCATCAAGACATCGCAACTCATTCAAAACGGCGGTTTTGCCCCATTGCCTGCATCTGCCCTTGCTCTCATCAACGACACCGTTCACAAACAAACCGTCGCCAAGCGCCAAGGTCTGTTACAACCCACCAACCAACTCGTCACCGGCCCCGGTGCTCGCACGGCTGCTCAACAGGCCTCATCGGTCTTGGGCGGCGGCACAAGTCCTATAACTATCTTTCCAGTAAACGCACAAGGCACCCCTTTCACCGTTATCGTTCCCTGACGAATGATTGATGCTGCTTGGGTCGATACCACGCGAGCATGATGATGGCCAGTTGCGTGGCGATGAAGCCGCTCAACCAGAGAAATGCGGCATCCGTAAAACCATACGAGTGCAGGCCGATGCCGAGCATGTTCGTGCCGAACCACGACCAGGAAGTGACAACGTTTCCAAACACCGTCATCACCATCATCCCGCGCTCCTTGACCAGGCCGCCCCAGCGCGCGTGAAGGATGATCGCGTTCCAGATCACGATCAGGAGAGCGCCGTTTTCCTTCGGATCCCAGCCCCAGAACCGACCCCACGACTGATCCGCCCAGATTCCCCCCAGCACGGTGCCGACGAAGCTCGCGAGCGTCGCGAAACAAATGACGCCATACACCATGCCGCGCAACGAGTTCGAGACGGTCGGCGATGTGCCACCGCAGGCACGCCACAGGATCCACGCAATCGCCAGGAATCCCGCGAGGAAGCACGAGGAATACCCCAGCGTGATGATGACCACATGCGTGGCGAGCCAGAAATTGGTATCCAGCACGGCACGCATCATTTCCAGCGTGTCGCCCGAGAGTGAAAGATGGTGCGCGATGAGCAAGGTGCCGAAACCGATCACTGCGGCGACCGCCGTGCCGATGGCATTGCGATGATACATTTCTAACAGAATACTCAGCACGATCACCCCCCAGCCGATGAACACGGCGGAAGAATAAAGATTTGTCACCGGTGGCCTACCTTCCAGCACCATCCGCGTGATGAGGCCGGCGGTATGCACGGCAAAACCAAGCAGCAAGATCCGAAAGGCAGAACTGCGCAACACCGATCCCGGTCGCAGCCAGGAGAATGCCGCGCAAAGAAACACCACAACGTAAAGCGCCATCGATTGATAAAACGGCGCCAGTCGATTGAACAACGTTTCCGCCGAGCTTTTGCGTAGCTCTTTCGGGCGATTCGCGGAAAGCCATGTCCGATACTCTGCCACGGCCTTGTTGAAAGCAGCGACATCGCCCGCTCGATAGGCATCGCCGTGCCGGGCGTAGGCGAGCGCGGCGGGATGGAGTTTTCCGGTTTCCGCAGAGTCGATCACGGAATCGGGAAGGATGCGCCAGTCATCCTGATTCTTGCCCGTGGGAGAAGTGAACACCTGAGTGTAGGGAGCCCAGTCCAGCATCTCACGCATGCGCGCGGAGGCGTCCACTTTCAATGCCTGATCGAGTGGCACATCCTTGTTGTCCGCAGCAGCGAGCGCGGCAGTGACTTTTTCCAAGAAGAGCCCGAACTCCGCTTCCATGTTTTCCTTTCGCGGTAACGCGAGGGCGTGCTTGAGTTGGTTGTAGGCAAAAAGATTGCGCGTCAATCGGATCAGCGCTTTCTCGTACGCGCTGCGCGCCTGCGCATCGATGGGTTCGATCCTCGCCGCCTCGCGTTGCAGTGCCGGAAAGGCGGGCTGGAGTTGATCAAAAGAAAAACTTTTTTCACTGCCACGAGTCAGCCCCGTGAGGCCGAGGATGTCATCGTGATGGATGAGAAAAATTTTCCGTGTGTCCGCCACAGCCGGCTTGAAAGCGAGCTCCACCAGCCATGCGGAGGGCGTGGCGGGGGCGTCATCGCCGGGCACCGATTGTTTCGCATGAATCGCCAGCAAGTGATTGCGCGCCAGCGAATCGAGCGGCTGCACACGACCGTTCGACACCACGGGCAATGTGCCGAAATTCTGAAAATCAAATCCATCCACCGCACGCGTCACACGAAACGCATGCAGCGCGAGATAGAGCAAACAGAGAGCGGGAAGCGCCCATGCGAAAGATGTCTGAATCTTGGAGTTCATGGCACGGCGTTCGGTTTGCGGCGGGAGATCGCCTTGCGGAGATGGGAGGAAAACACCCATAACAATCCTGCGGAGACCATCGCGCAGGAAATGTAGGGCAGCGTCCACGCAGGGTTTTTCACCACCTGAAAAATGGTGGTCGTATCGTTGTTTGCGAAACCCGCCTGATAAAACGTGAACCCCTGATAGCGCAACGGATGATTCATGTAGATGAGGTCCTCGCGATCTTCCCCCGATTCGGGATTCAACAAACGAATCTTGCTGGAGAAATTTTTCGGAACGTTCGTGCCGAGGTAGCGGTCGTGACTGAAGTCGAGCAGTTTGATGGAAAACGGATGATACAGGCGCGCCTGGCGTATCGCGACTTTCCAGCTTTTACCCGCCACGGTAAAGGCCTGCGTGCCGGGCATCGCATTCGAGAGAAGCAATCGGCGCAACGCCTCACCGCCATCCGGCATGATGCTCACAAAGCCAGTTGCGAGATCGCGACGATCCATCGCCGTTTCTCGCGGCTTTCGGCGCACGGCGAGACCGACCGCCGATCCGTCCGTGGCGCGCATCGGGTCCGCATCCGCGCCTGCCTCTTCCTCCGCGACAATGTCCGCATTTTCAAAATGCTTATCGATCCGCAACATGAATCCGGGGAAAGGAAATTCCGCACCATCCTTGAGTCGGCTTTGGGGGATCGCGTGAACGGTGTCCATCCCATCGCCTGCGGACTCGATCACCACCAACTCCACCTCACGCGGAAACGTCGAGTAGTTCATGATCTGGCCCTCGTTCACCGTCATTTGCGCCTCTTTCCCCAGCAGGCCCGTGGCGATTTCACTGATAAGCATCAGCAAGATACCCGAGTGAATCAGCATCATCCCCGCCTTGCCCTTGTTCCATCGAAACCGCGCACCATGGGCGGCTAACAGATTCACGATCAATAAAGAGCCCAGCATCATACCGCCCGGCAACGGAATCGAAAACACGAGATCCCCCGGCCCCACATCCCACCACGCGATCCACGAACGGAAAAATTGCTCCACCACTTCATGGATGCCGAGATGCACTTGCGACACGGTGGCGATAAAAATCAACACCATCGAGTAGCCCAACAAAAAAACCGTTAGACGAAGCGAGCTGAGAAATTTTCCGACGGTGCGAATCATCAAGGGAAAGTGGCCGATCTCACAAATTCTTCGAAAGCTTCGCGCTGCGCCGTCACCAACGCCGCTTCACCCGTCATTTTGAAAAACCACGTGATACCATTCGCCTTCAGAATCGCGGCGGAAATCGCGGCCTTTTTGCCATCGAGAACCGCACTCTCGCTGACCATGTGCGTGACGATGAGCTTGCCCGCTTTCCCGTCCATCTCCTTGCCGAGAGCCGGATCGTCTGCGGAGCTCAGCGGCGGAAGCTGGATCTGGCCGCGCCAGCGATTCACGTTATCGAGCACGCTGCCGGAATGGCCGGGCAAGGGAATCACCGAAACATCCGCCGTGGCACCATCCGCACCCTTGATTGCAAAACTCGCGACACGCATCGAGCTTGGTGCCCCTTCTTCCCAACCTTCCGGTGCGACCACCTTGATGTTCGGCATTCTGGGTGCAGGCGGCGGACTGGGTGCCGCTTCTTCACCACCGACTTTTACCGTGCCGAGAAATTGCGTGAACACCGCCGCTCCCTTCTCGCGCAGCTTCGCCGAGGGTGCGGTGAGTTTGAAATACCAGGTCTCCGACTCGAGCGGCAGCACCGCGGCAAAGATCCCATCGGCATCCGCTGCGGCGGTATCGGACGTGAGATTGAACAACAACATCGGTTGCTTGCTGCCCGGCACCGGCATCGGCTGCCCGATGATCTTTTCTTCCGTCAATGGCGCCAGATTCACCTGCCCGCGCCAGCGGTTCACATTCGCCGCCAAGCCGCCGCCATCGCCGCCCAGTTGTGAGACCGTGAGACGGCCCAAGTCAGGAATCGCATAGGCAGCCGTCAGGAATTGCCCCGCCTTTTCCTCCGTCCAGTCCGACGAAGCATTCCACGTCACCAACGCATCGCTCTTCTCCGCTTCACGCGGCACCTCGCTCTGCACCTGCGGCGCAGCCTCCGGCTCCTCCGCCACCCGATACGTCCGCACTGGTTCCTTGCAGCCAACGAAGAACAGACAGGGCAGCAGCAAATAGAGAGAAGTTTGACTCATAGCGTCATCATAAAGCCACAGCCAACCCACAAGAGCAAGCGAAGATCACCAAAATGAATTCCGCGCTCCAAAACGCTCTCGCGACGTCGTATTCCCTTGTCATCCCGCCGCCATTTGCGTAAAAAACCATCAGTGATGAGTTGGCGAATTTCCTTACTCCTGCTTGCTTCCGTTTCACCGCTGCTTGCCCAGCGGATGGAGCTGGCGGATGTGCAGCAAGTGCTGGCGCAGGGAGTGCAGGAGGCGCAGAATCTTTCGTTAGGTGCAAACCGGGTCATCGCGATCACCGACCGTGAGGGCTATGTGCTGGCGGTGTGGGATGTGAATGGCGCGGCTTCTCCGAACCCGACACCATCATTGGTTGCCGATGCGATTTCCAAGGCGGGTACTGCGGCGTATCTGAGCAGCAATCAACACGCATTCACCTCGCGCACGGCGGCATTCATCGTGCAAAATCATTTTCCGCCGGCTGTGGAAAATCGTCCGAACGGTCCGTTGATCGGAGTGAATTTTTCGAACATGGCGTTTTCGGACACGAACAAATACAAAGCGCCTTCCCCGCTGGGCGCCTTCCCTACCCCGCCGATCCCGGGCATCAATGACCTGGCCAGCGCGACGCCAGCCGATACGTTCCGCAGCGTGCCAT
The DNA here is from genome assembly GCA_947462875.1 of Verrucomicrobiia bacterium. Lineage (GTDB taxonomy): Bacteria > Verrucomicrobiota > Verrucomicrobiia > Verrucomicrobiales > Akkermansiaceae > UBA956. The sequence goes on along the minus strand of CANHQJ010000001.1, from coordinate 114,857 downwards.
TCACTTCGCTGCTCACTCTCCCCGCCGCCACGTCCAGTCCGGGTGGTGTGCCGCTGTTCAAAAATGGCATCCTCGTCGGCGGCGTGGGCGTGATGGGTTTTGCGGATACGCCGGTGGCCGATTTTGACATTTTTTTCCTCTCCAACATTAATGAGCGCATCGCGCTGGCAGCGCAGGCGGGCTACCGACCTGCCACCGCTCTGGGCGGCAACAACGTCGCGATCGATGGCGTGCGACTCGCCTATGTGGTGGGTTCAGGGTCGAACAATATCGTGGCGAACCCGGCCGCGTTTCTCGCAGCGAATGGCAGTGCGGTCACGTTTGCGGACATCGACGGTGTGGCGGGTTCCGCGGACGATGGCGCGGTGGATTATTCGCCGAAAGCATCCCCTCCCTCGGTCGTCTATCCGAATCCCTTTGGTTTCACCGGCCCCGGTGGTGTGCCTGGAGAGTTGCGCTCCGCGATCCGCGCCGATCCTCTGCCGGGCACGATCAGCGGTGCCGCGCGACTCAGTGCCGCCGAGGTGCAAAACATTCTGCGGCTCGCGGCGGAACGGGCGATGATCACGCGCGCGGGCATCCGATTGCCGCGCGGGCAGATCGCCCGCGTGTGGATTTCGGTGGTGAACAATCCCGCCATCGATGGCGTGGAACCCGCTGTCTTAGGCACCTACCGCACGCCGGAGGCGACGATGTTCAGTTGGGATGTGGCGGTGCAAAAAGCACGCACGGCATTGTTTTTTTCGCGCGGACTCGAACGCGGAGCGCCGCGGGCTTTTTCCTCGCGCAGTGTCGGATTTCTTTCCCAGGATTCGTATCCACCGGGCATCAAGGACACAGCTCCGGGACCCTTCTTCGGTTTTCAGGGACTTCTCTCGCTGGTCAGCGGAGAAATTCCCGCGACGCCAATCAACCCGAACGTGCCGAACGGCATCACGATTTTCCCCGGCGGCTTCCCGCTCTATCGAAATGGCGTGCTCATTGGCGCAATCGGCGTTTCAGGAGATGGCATCGAACAAGACGATATTGTCGGTGCCAGTGGCGCGCGTGATTTCCTCGCCCCGCCGACGGCTAAGGCCGACAACTTCGCGTATCAGAACGCACGCTTGCCGTATGCGAAATTCCCGCGCGCTTCTTCGAGTTTTTGAATCCGTGGCGGAGGCGTCTCGCCTCCCAACCCTTTGATTCAAATCAATTAAAGCGATAGCAGATTGAGATCGTATGAAAAATAGGCTGGGAGGCGAGACGCCTCCGCCACGTCAGAAACCCAGCAGCATGATGCGATAGATGCCGGATTTCTGTTGGGGCATCGGGAAGCTCACGGAAGTTTGGGCTTGGGTGGCTGTGATGGGAGCGATGTTCGTGTTGCCCCAGGTTTGGTTGGTGAGCTGCTGGAGTTGATAACTACGGCCGATGATGCTGTCCCAAGTAATCGTGAGTTGATTCGAGCCGTTGGCTTTTTGGATGGTGATGTCGAATTTTTCGATGATGAGCCGCACTTGCTGGTGGAAGGTATCGGACACATAGACATTACCGTATGCATCACAGACGGCGGAGTTCGGATGGGCGAGAGCGTTGGGCGAGGAATCTTCGTGTTGGCTGAGAATGGAAACATTTCCCTCTGCTGTAAGACGGAACATCGCGTTGCCGAATGAGTCGCAAATGATGAATCCCCCGCCCGGATGCGGTGTGATGTCGGTGGGTTCGGAAAAACGCGCGCTGAGGCGCGGGCCTGGTTTGCAAGCGGCTTCGAGCGCATTTCCGGCATAGGTGGAGACCGCGAATTGCGGCGTCATGCAGCGGATGGTGTGGTTCATGGAATCCGCGATGTAGAGGTTGCCATCGGCACCGATACAGAGTCCCATCGGAGCGGAAAAACGGGCATTGGTGCCTGCGCCATCGGTTGTCCCCCACTCGCCCGCCTTGCCCGCGACGGTGGTCACTGCGCCAGCAAGGGTGATTTTGCGGATGAGTTGATTGCCGGTGTCACTGACGTAGAGAAAATTGTCAGCAAGGGTAATGCCACTAGGGCTATTGAAACGCGCATTTGCACCTGTGCCATCGAGATCGGCGGCGACCGTCGTATAAGTGGAACCATAGGAAACATCAATGTCATCGGCACTGCCGAGATCACCGGCGAGCGTGGAAACGACGCCAGCGGTGGTGATCCTGCGAATGCAGTGGTTTCCGGTATCCGCGACGTAGAGCGTGCCATTCGGCGCAACGGCGATGTCAGAGGGGAAACAGAATCGCGCGGCGGAGCCAGTGCCATTGACGGCACCGGAAACGCCCGCTTGGCCGGCGATGGTGGTAACAATGCCACCGGGAGCGATTTTACGGATGACGTGATTGCGCGCATCGCACACGTAGAGATTGCCCTGCGAATCGCGGGCCAGGCCTGTGGGATCGCTGAAACGTGCGGCGGTGCCGGTGGCATCCAGATGTCCGGCTTCATCTTGAAAGCCGGAGACGGGTGCGATGGCTTCCGCTCCGCAAAAGGAATGGGCAGCAAGTAGTGCGATGGTTACTAATGCGTAGGCTTTCATCGTCCGACTTCTTTCGGGGCTCTGCGTTTTCTCAAACGACCGGTGTTGGAGAAGGGTTCTTCCTCGCCGGCGGAGGCGGGAACGGCAAATTTTTCGTTAGGTTCGTAAGGCTTGCCGTGGAGGTTGGTAAGGGTGCCGTCATCGGTCTTCTTCACATCGGCGACACGGTAGGTTTCTCCAGTCGGTTTTTTGAAAAACGCCTCCATTTCATCGAGGTGGAACGGACGTGATCCACGACGACCGAAGACCACCGTTTGATTGCCGCTCTCGTCCACCACACGGTCGCGATCGAGGCCGCGCGAGACACTGACGGCAGGGCCTTTGGTAGGATAGGTGGCAATGAGTTTGGGTTCGGGGTTCGGCGAGAAGCCCATGTGGCCCGGCACGTTCTCGGGCGAAATCATTTGCACGATGCGCAGGCCGTTTTTGCCATCGGCGATGTGGGCATACATCGAGGCGTTCACGGAACCGATTTGCACATCGCGGGCGTCGTTGATCTTTCCGCCTGCGGTGAAGTCGGAAAGCTTGCGCGGTTTGCCGGGATTTTTGATGTCAATGATCGCGAGACCCTGCGTCCCGTTGGCGACGTAAAGATAGGTGCGGGCGGCGTAGAGGCCGTTCGCATTTCCTAACAGAACAGCGCCGCCGCTGATGGGTTGTGGATTGGCGGGATGGGAAACATCGAACACCTTCAGACCCTCCGCATCGGTGACAAAGCAATACTGCCACTGGATCGTGACTTGGCGCGTCTCCTTCAGGAACGAACCACCATAACTGCCTGCCAACACGGGGGCCTCGGGATTTTTCACATCCACCACAGCGAGACCGCGGCTGGTGGTGATGTAGAGCCATTGCCCCGCCATCCAGGCATGTTTTGCGCCATCGAGAATGCCCTCGGGATTGAACGAGGCGGCCTTGCGGATGAAATTGTTCGCCGGGTTGCCATCGAGCAGCATGGCGACATCGGCGACGATAAGACCCTCGCGCAGGTCGGTGACAAAAGCGTAGCCATGATAACTGGCGATGGGCTGCTCTTCGTTTTCCGGCAGTCGCTTGCGTTTCGGATCATTGATAAGCGTGCTGGGCAGGGTGATAGAAGTCGCGCAATAGGATTTGATGAAGGTTTTTTGACCCAGAGCGGATGTCGGCGAAGTCACGATGCGCTCGGAAAAATTCTTGTTGTCCACATCAGCGACATCGAACACGCCGAATCCATTTTTCCCGAGTGCCGCGTAGAGGTATTCGCCGCGCAATTGAAGATCGAGCACTCCGCCACCCTTGGCCGAGTGGTGATGGGCGGTTTGCAGGTTCTGCTGATGCTTCTGGTGTTGCTCGTAAAAATCGGGATACGCGTATTTATGGAGGTGACTGCCGATGGCGGCCTGCGGCTCCGTGCGCTCGGTCCAGACCACGGCGTTGAGACCATGATCTTCCGTGCCGACGTAAGCAAACCGTCCGAAAAAGTTCACCGTGCCCGTGCCGAAGCCGAGGAGCTGGGTCATGATGGCGTTGTTGTCCTTGTCCTCGGAAAGGTGGCAGTCGGTGCAATTTTTCGTGGTGCCCACGCCGCTGGTGGTGTGAGCGAAGTGCGGATTGAAGGCCTGACCGGAATAGCCTTCGGCGGATACCGTTTGCTGCTGGGTGTAGAACCACTCGCGGTTCGCGCCTTGGGAGCCGACGACCATCGCGCTCGAGGAACGGATCACGGACAAACGATTGCCTTTCGCGGTGCTGTCCTTGCCAAGCATGAAAACGTCGTCGCGCACGACCTGCGGATTGTAGGAACTGAAGTTGCGCGATGTCGTTCCTTCGAATTTGTTCGCCGCCATTTTGTAGTTCGCCTCCATCGGAATGTGGCAGCCGAAACAACTCGTCGCCCAGGAGGTGTGGCAGGTCTGGCAATCCATGTTTGCATCGCTATGGGCGAGTTGTTTCGCGCAGGATTTCGGATCGTTCGGCACGCCACCCCATGTCTTGCCATCGCGCTTCAGGGTCTTCGCATAGGCGCTCATGATGTTGTAGTGATCCGATTGGGGATCAACCGTGTCCATCGTCTGCGGCACTTCCCATTTCCGGTTAGGGTCCATGGACGATTGTTGATAGAGTCGTTTGCCATCGGCACTCCAGGTAAAGCGCGGGCCGAAGGGCGTGTTGCTTTCGCGCAGGTCGATGGGTTTCACGGTGCCGTCTTTCGAGAGCGTGCCGCCTTTGCCGGAGGTGAGAAGATTGGTGCGCGCGCTGACAGTGCCGTGGCAATCGATGCACATGATCGCCGTAGCCGCGCGGGGTTCGACGTGGAGCAAGCCATTGCCGTGGGTATCGTTGAGGAAATGGCAATCGACGCACTGCATGCCAAGCGCCAGGTGGACATCCTTCAGGTGCACGGCCTTGCGGAATTTATCTTTGTCGCTGTGATCGATCTTGTCGCCCTTGAGCGTGAGAAGATTGCCCTCGCGATCCTTTTTGAACACCGCGCGGAACATCCAGCCGTGGCCGTGGTAATCGGCAAACTGCGTGTCCTTCAGCTTCGGATTGAGTTCGGCGGATTTTTCGAGGAAATCGACATTGCCCCACAGTCCGCGTGCGGCGGCGGCCTCGGGATTGCGACGCAGCGACTGCGCCATTTCCTCATCGGTCGGATACTTTTGCTGCTTGGGATACATGTGCTCGGCATCGGATTCCTGGTCCCACCAAATGTAGCCGAGATACGGATTCACAAAAAGATTGCCCTGGTGCATGTGGCAGGTCATGCACTGGCTGGAAGGGATGCTGCGGGTGAACTTGTGCGCGATGGGGTGACCTTTTTCCTTTTTGGAAATCATCGGATCCGGATTGAACGAAAGGCCCTGATTGCCGTAGGCGCTGTACCAACCGGAGTTCGAGGGCGAACGGTCGTTCGCATAGACCACGTGGCAGGCAGTGCAACCGCTGGAGCGGTAGTCGCCGGGTCTGTCGTTCGAACCGAAAAAATCCAACAACGGATCATGAAGACGGGTTTTGTGCGCGCCGATAATCACGGGATCGACACGCGAAAAAGTGCCGAGTCCGCGTTCTCCGAGACGACGCAACGGTTTGCCCGGAGGATCGAAAGGATCGGGGTTGCCGATCTCCGCGAGACGCGTGCCGCCTTTTTCGAAGATGCGGAAAATGTTGCCCGGCTGGGTGATATTGAAGCGTGGCAGCGGGTAGATATTTTGCACGATGCCCATGTGCTTCTGCATTTCCGGAGTGACTTTCACGGGGCTTTGCAGAGCGAGAGGCGTGCCATTGGCGCCGTAGGCCTGGCCAAAAATCGAATCCTTCGCGGGGTAGGCACCGTTGTTGTAAGCGGCCGCGCCCCAGAGCATCGCACCGTGGCGCATCATGCTGTGATTGACGTGATCGACCGACTGCGCGTGACACGTGCCGCACGTTTCCTTCGCGACGCGGAGGTCGCCGGGGTTGACGAACTTGATGAACTCGGGCGACTCGTGATTCAGCAATACCGTGCTGTCACTCGGGTTGGCAGAGCTTTCGAAAAACACAGGATTGCGCGGGGCCGGGTGAGCTTGCCGCATGGTGAGACCGACGGTGGGATTGCCGCCGTGGCAGTCGGTGCAACCGAGACGCACGTTCGGGCTGCCATGAGGATCGTGAGCCTTTTCGTGGCACTCCACGCAGCCGCGGCTTTTCGCCTGCATGGTGGCGAGCGATTGATCGACCACATTCGGCTTCGGAATCGCGACGTCCGGTTTCCGCTCGGCAGGCGCTGCCGTCTGCGGCCCGAAAAGCCACTTCATCACAGCCTCCGAAGACTCCTGGGCGCCCGCGTTCCCAAGCGCCAGGCAAGCAGCAAGTGCCGCGACGAGATACCGATGATGATAAGAAAAAAACATGATCAGAAAGTGAGAGTTGCGCCGATGAATCCGCTGGTGAGCATGCCCGGAGTGTCCCTGGCGGAGACCGGTGTGAAACCGGGCACGCCGGGTGAAGAAGTGCGATAGATATCTTTGTAGCCCTGGCCGGGAAAAAGTAACCCGATGCCAGCGGAGAGGCGAATGTTATCCGTGAGCAGAGGTCGGTATTCCATGCCGAAACTCAGGTCCCAGCCGATCTCACGGTCGATGTTTTCCGTGACCAGCGCCGTTTTGATCGAGTCGGTATTCATGAACATCAGGTAGTTCAGATTGGCCAGAAATTTCACCTTCGGTGTGAGCGTCCACTCCTCGCCGATCCCTGCGATGAAGATGCCGGGGTTGACGAAATTCGACTGACCGAGAAATTTGTTAGAACTCAGGTCGGGGATCAGACTCAGCCGCTGTTTGAGAGAAACAGCGGTGCCACCAAGATTCATGCCCTGCCGATTCCAGTAACTGAACGGACCACCGATGAAGTTCGGATTGTCCACGATCGCATCCCACCCCGTGGCCGTGCCGTCGGTGGCATTGTCATCGCCCGAGCCATAGAAAAACGATATCTTGTGACGCATCCAGTCGGTATCCACCGATAGTTCCAGCGCCGCCATCCAGGCGCTGATCGTCACCGAACGACCGGCCACGCCATTGAGTTCATCTTCCCCAAACGCATGATAGAGCGAATGACTGAGATTCAGACGGCCGATGTGCCCCTCGCCGCTGAAGCCGATGTAGTAGGCATGCACATCGTGCGGTGTGATGCTGCCGATCGGCGAGGGTCTGACAATGTTTCCCGCGCTATCATATACCAATCCGCTGTCACTGCCGCTGTCCCAATTCGCGAGAAAGGCCAACTGCGCGTTGTAGCCTTCGAAGAGAAAATCCTGGTAATAGAGATTCGCCACGAAGACATTCTGATTGCGGTCATCCCAGGTATTGAGCTCGGAAAAGGATTCCTTCTCGAAGAGATCGAAGAGCGCGATGTTGTATTGCAGCCGATTTTTCAGGTAGTTGCCGAAAAGGCGATAGCCCCAGTTCGCATCGGAAAACACATGACCGCGAAAGTCTGCATTGAACACCTGCGTGCCGACGCGCACGGCGGCGAAATCGTAGTTATCGGAAAGATCGAACAAGTGCGTCTCGAAGAAAAACTGCTGCAGCGCGAGTTGATTCTCGAAGCGTTCGGTCGCGCGGGTGTTGTAAAAATTCGAGTCGGCAGGGCGAAGCAAGGGATCCAGGAAAAAGTCGATGTCCCCCGGATTCACGCCGCCGGGGTTGGTTCCGAAGTTGAAGCCCGGCGAAGGACTCGTGTTCGCACCGAGTCCGCGCGGATCCGGCGAAACGACACCCGTTTCGTATCCCGAAATGTAGTTGGTATTGAACACCGGCTGAATGCGAAACAACCACTCCACCGGCTTGAACGACGTTTCCCCGCGAAAGATATCGAGCGTAAAGCTGGTGTTCGTGACGATCACCTCCTGCCTGCCATCGCCGTAAAACTCCGAACTGTTCGGTCGTGCCGCGCTCGCGCCTGATGGCACGGGCAGCTCGCGAAACTCAATGTCCGTGATATTCTGGAAAGTCAGCGAGGCGAAGTATTCCTGGCCGATGATCGGGATGTCCCCTTTCAATTTGCTCTGGTAGTACGGATGCCACAGATACGGCGTTTTTTCCTCATACGGAGTTTCTGCCAGATCGGGATCCTCATACCTATTCCACCGACCTGTCGGGATGAGGTAGCGGTTATCGACAGGCTCGGTGTGATCCGGATACTCGACATGCTCGCGATGCCCGGCATGCCAGTGCTCGTAAATGCGTTCCTCGTAGCGCACGCCCTTGCGCGGCACCAGCAACGCGCCGGGGATTTCCGGTTCATACAAATCCTCGACCCGCTCGACAGGCTCGATCACGATTTCGCGACGCGCCACCCCCTCTCGTGGCAGAAACAAATTTTTCGGGATATCGGCAGTGAATTTCGGAAACGGCGCCTGAGCCACGCCCGCATCGCGCTCGAAAAAGCGCTGGTTGTCAGGACCGAGACCGTCGCGGAAAAATCGCCCGAAGCCCTGCGGTTTCTCCGGCTCGATCGCGGGCAACAAGCTGCCCTCCTGTCCCGACACGTCGCCCATCCCGGGATCGGGGTTGAACCGCGCGGGCGGCAGCGGCGGCTCCTTGGAAATGATTCTATTTTCACGAACCTTCACCTCCGGCGGCAGCGGCGTGGGCAGAATCTCCACGCCCGCATCCGGCGAAAAAGAACGCGGATCTTGCGGCATCGCCTCTGCGGGGATTTGGTGTTCCGTCAGACGATCCGGCCGCTCTTCGTCGGGCGCAAGATCCCACTCCGGCGTCCTGCGGTGCGGCGGGTGGTAACAGGTCACAAGAAGAGCACTCGCACAACAAATGGCGAGTCGCTCTCTCATTCTGGACCGTTGATTCAACATCAGATCAATTCCCTGCTCTCATTTCACTTGCGATCGACAGACAGCGCATCGAGTTTCCTCACAAAATTTTCCGCAACATCCGCATCAAAACTTTTCGGTGGTGGCGCGGCTTTGAACAGCTCGTCGAGCGACTCCTCGGCAAATGCCGCCTTTTCGCCCGCGGCGATAAGCGACTGATTCAGCCGATCGATCGCCAGTGCCACACGTTCAGCATAATGCCCCACCGCCCGCATCCGCTGCTCCGCCGCCACGTTGGCAAAGGCACTGAGCTCGAAAGGCTTGCGATAAAGCATCAGTTTGCCGAGCGCCGCGCGTGTCTGAGCCGCGCTCATCGGTGCCGACGAGATTTTTTTCGCAAAGTCGTCCGCCGCTTTTACCAGATCAGCGGGACTTTTCCGCTCCCAACCCGTCTCGGACGCGAGCAGCACTTCCTGAATCGCCTCAATCTCCGCCACCCGCGCCTCACCCGGTTGCTTCTGTGCCTGCGCCGCCGTTTCACGCAACGCCACCGCCTGCCCCACCAGCCAGGTTTTCGCATGGGAAAAATCCGCATCCTCCCGCCAATGCTTCGGTTGCTCAAGCAGCAGTCCATCCAGCTCAAAAATCAGCGGCGGATGATTCGCCTTCACCAACTCATCGCTCAAGTTCTGATGACAGGCGACACAGGCATTCGCCCGCTGATAAGCCGTGCCCAGCGGCCGCATGCCCAGCTTTTCCAGCGCCGCGCGAGGGTATTCCGGACGGGTATGGGAAAGGATCCACTGTTCCGCCCCACCGTGGCAATTCGCGCAGGAAAAATCCTTATCGGCTGCCTTGGCATCAAACGACGGCATCAACAAAGCCGGCTGCACATTTTTCATCGGCGCATGGCACGCCGTGCAACTCACCGAATCCGGCGCGCTCTCGATGCCCATTTTCTGCGCCATGGCGGTCGATTGCCCATTCGTCAAGGTGGCCGCCGCATGGAAATGCGGATCCGACCGCTTCCAAATGCTGGCAGCCCCCCGATTCAGTCCCGCCCCGCCGTGACACCCGCTCGTCGCACATGAATCCGAGCCCAGCACCCGCGACTCAACTGCCGGATCGCCACAACAAATCTGCGACAAGCAAAAGAAAAACGCAGCCTGGGACAATCGTGGTAAATGGAGCATTACTATGGTATGTTTTGCGGAAATCACATCGATGCGTCAAGCGAAATCTCGATGAACACGCGGGTTCCATGCTGCGAAATCCACAAGTCCGTGGGTGGCGATTTTCTGGAAAAAACGATCTATCACGCCAATCATCGGCAAGTCAGAACAAATGTCACAGTTTGCTCTTCCCTACGGCGCGTTCACCCGCTATTGACACCGCCGATATGAGCCTTACGCAACTTGACCAACTGAAGCAGTTCACCGTGGTGGTGGCAGACACCGGCGATTTCGAATCGATGAAATCCTACCAACCGCAGGACGCCACGACCAATCCCTCGCTGATCCTGCAAGCCGCGGAAAAACCCGAATACCTGCCGCTGGTGAAAAAAGCCGTGGACGAATTCCGCAATTCCGGTCTCACCGGCCAAGCGCAACTCTCCGCCATCCTCGACCGCATCCTCATCCTCTTCGGTCTGGAAATCCTCAAAATCGTGCCAGGCCGCGTTTCGACGGAAGTGGATGCCCGCCTCTCTTTCGATACCGAGGCCACCGTCGCGAAGGCCCGCGAACTCATCGCCGCCTACGAAAAAGAAGGCCACACCCGCGAGCGCATCCTCATCAAGATCGCTTCGACCTGGGAAGGCATCAAGGCCGCCGAGATCCTCGAAAAAGACGGCATCCGCTGCAACCTGACGCTGCTTTTCTCCTTCGCCCAGGCCGTCGCCTGCGCCGAAGCCAAGGTCCAGCTCATCTCCCCCTTCGTCGGCCGCATCCTCGATTGGTATAAAGCCAGCACCGGCAAGGACTACCAGGGCGACGAAGATCCCGGCGTGATCTCGGTGAAAGCCATCTACAACTACTACAAAAAATTCGGCTACAAAACCGAAGTCATGGGTGCCTCGTTCCGCAACGTCGGCGAAATCCAAGCCCTCGCCGGCTGCGACCTGCTGACCATCAGCCCGGGCCTGCTCAAGGAACTGCAAGCTTCCACCGAGCCGCTCGCCCGCCGCCTCGACCCCGCCGCCGCCGCCAGCGATCCCGTGGAAAAAATCTCGCTCGACGAAAAAGCCTTCCGTTTCCTCTACAACGAGGACGCCATGGCCGTCGAAAAAACCGCCGATGGCATCCGCAAGTTCTCCGCCGACATCATCAAGCTGGAGAAACTCGTGGCCTCGCTGATCTGAGCGATCCCCGTCTCACCCAAATCCGGCACGGCTCACCCCGCGCCGGATTTTTTTTGCATCGGACTATTTTTGAACACACAAATTTCCGCCTAGTTCTCCTTATCTGTGCTTCTCAAGCTTGCTTCTCAGCAAGCTGGCCTTCTCTCCTTCCACTCCCCCGATGGTAATTCGATCCTCATGCCAGATGATGGAACCATATTTGCTCATCGCTTCGCCCATCGTGGTGGCGTTTCCAAGGTAACCCATCGTGTGATAATGATTGCTGCGACCTATGCAAACCCTTCCAGAGATTTCCATGACACCATTGGCATCGGGGGGCGAAGAGACGACCTGCACCTGGTAGAGCCAGTTTTCGCTGCTCTTCATCGGATGGCCCCAGGAAACCGCAACCAGTCGATAGGCCGGATCCTCGGATCTCACCTCGTCCAAACGATTGATTGCTAAAATACCGAGAGACGCCACGGTAACGATGATTCCTAAAATCATACCCAGAATCCAAGGGAGCAGTTTTTTCATTTCTGAAGCGACTCTCTAGCTCATCCACGGCAGGCATGCAAGCCCGAACTCAAGAAAGTCACTGGTGATAGCCGACAGAAGGCCTTGGACCATATCTTGTTCGAATAAAGGTATTTCCCAGGGAACTTACAACCATTTTCCCACCGCAAGTGGCTTGATTTACTGGCGATCATTCCGTGACCTGGGAAGCAACTCATACTCTCTTGCCGAAGGAAGGCCGATGAGCACGATCAGTGTTTCCGGTTTGACGCACTGCAGGTAAAAAGGATCGGGCATCTCCCCCGAAACAGACACCAGTATCGGTGCATTCTCCCCAAGACGTTTGAGTGCCTCAGCACGGTCGAGCCTCTTACCTCTCAGGTCCACCAGTCGGTTTTGGCTCACTTCCGCCATTTGAGTCGCCATGGGGTAAGCCATAGGCAATTCCAAGGTACGCATTTCGACGTCCGCCTTGATCTTGGTCCATTCCGATTTGGGCCGCTCTATTCCGACAATTTCCCACATAACTTTGGGCAGAGTCAATCGTAGCGACCATTCGTGATTTGCGGACTCGGCGGCGTCTTGCGACAAGGCGATTGCCATCCCGGTGAGTGGGGCCACTCCCTTAGGTGCTGTGAGTGCTCTTTTTTTATCCTCAAGTTCGGATTCCTGGGCGATGGAGATACTTACTAAAATACCAATCGTGAGGCAGGTTGAAACGACGAATTTTAACCATCTGCTGTTATTCATAGCACCGTTACTATATCAGAAATGATCCTTGGAAGTAGTAAAATGATTGAAAATTTCTGGCATTTGGCCGTATCTGATCATCTACTCGCTGGTAGCGTGCCACAGACTTGTCTCAACCGTTCGTTTTCGACTCGGGGCTGACAGCGGATTCAACGCCGCGGTTCCGAATAATACTGATCATCCGAATGCAACCGCAGATTTGCGGATTTTTTACATTTTCGCCAATTGAAAGATAGACCAAGCCGCCGTTTCGTGCTTTTTATCTCCGCGTCTTCCCTGCCCACCCGTTCATCGCCACGCCATGTCCATTGAATTCACCAGAAATTTCTCGATCATCGCTCACATCGATCACGGCAAAACCACGCTTTCCGACCGCCTCCTCGAATCGACCGATACCATCACCCACCGGGAAAAGCAGGACCAGTTGCTCGACTCGATGGATCTCGAACGCGAAAAGGGCATCACCATCAAGTCGCACCCGGTGACCATGGCCTATAAGGCGAAAAATGGGCAGACTTACAAACTCAATCTCATCGACACCCCCGGCCACGTGGACTTCACCTACGAAGTCTCGCGCGCCCTCGCCGCTTGCGAAGGTGCCGTGCTGATGGTCGATGCCGCGCAGGGCGTGGAAGCGCAGACCGTGGCCAATCTTCACCTCGCGCTGCTGCAAAACCTCACCATCATCCCGATCCTCAACAAGATCGACCTCCCCGCCGCCGACGTGCCTAAGTGCCGCAAGCAGCTCGAGGAAATCCTCGCCATCCCTGCGGAAGACGCCATTCCGGCATCGGCGAAAAACGGCATCGGCATCACCGACATTCTCGAAGCCATCGTCGAACGCGTTCCCCCGCCGACGGAAAATCCCGACAAGCTCCTGCGCTGCTCGGTATTCGACTCGCTCTACGACACCTACCGCGGCGTCGTTTCCTACGTGCGGGTTTTTTCCGGCTCGGTGAAACGCGGGCAAAAAATCAAACTCTTCGCCACCGACAACAACTACGAAGTGAAAGAAGTCGGCATTTTCACGCCGAAAATGACCGCCGTGGATCAACTCGTGGCCGGCGATGTGGGCTACATCATCGCCAACATGAAATCGGCGGCGGAAGTGAAAATCGGCGACACCGTCACCGATGCCCAGCGCGGCTGCACCGAGCCCCTGCCCGGCTACAAAGAAATCCAGCCCATGGTGTTCGCGGGCATTTACCCCATCGACACCTCGGACTACGAGGCGCTGAAAATGGCGATGGGCAAGCTGCAGATCAACGACCCCGCGTTCACCTACATGAACGAATCCTCCACCGCGCTCGGCTTCGGCTTCCGCTGCGGCTTCCTCGGCCTGCTTCACATGGAAATCATCCAGGAGCGTCTGCGCCGCGAGTTCAACATGGACGTGATTTCCACCTATCCGTCGGTGATCTATCAGGTTTCCCTGACCAATGGCGAGGAACTCATCGTCGATAACCCCGCGATGTTCCCCGAGCAGCAACTGATCCAGGAAGTGCGCGAGCCCATCGTGAAAGTTTTCGTGATGGTGCCCGGCGAATACATTGGCGATATCATGTCGCTGGTCATGGAAAAACGCGGCGAAGTCATCAATACCGAGACCATCGATGAATCGCGCGTGATGCTCACCAGCCTCCTGCCATTGGCGGAGATCCTGGTAGATTTCAACGACCGCCTCAAATCGATGACCCGTGGCTACGGCTCGATGGACTACGAACACAGCGGCTACCGCCCCGCCAAGATGGTGAAAATGGACATGCTCATCGCCGGTGAACCCGTGGAAGCCTTCAGCACCATCGTCCACCGCGACAAAGCCGAGTCCTTCGGCCGCGCCCTCGCGCTGCGCCTCAAGGAAGTCATTCCGAACCAACTCTTCGTCGTCGCCATCCAGGCCACCGTCGGCGGCAAGATCGTCGCCCGCGAGAGCATTTCCTCCATGGGCAAAAACGTCACCGCCAAGTGCTACGGCGGCGACATTTCGCGCAAGCGGAAGTTGTTAGAGAAGCAGAAAGAGGGTAAGAAAAAGATGAAAGCCATCGGCAAGGTGAACATCCCGCAGGATGCCTTCATCAAGGTCCTCAAAACAGGAGACTGACCACGGAGCGCGGGCTTTAGTTCGCTGCCTTTGAGGATTCGATCAACTACTGGGTTCTTTTGGCTTCCGTCCCAACGGGACGCAAAAAGCTTCAGGGAGTACGCGTGCCACGGTTTCGGCGTGGGCCGCTATGATTCGTCCCCATGGGACGGAAGGCAAGTAATCCACCCACAAAAAAAGCACCCAACCATGGGTGCTCCAAAAAAAATGGAGCGGGCGATGAGATTCGAACTCACGACATCCACCTTGGCAAGGTGGCGCTCTACCACTGAGCTACGCCCGCTTTCGCGTTACGCAAAATTGCGTGCGAGAAAAATAGTGATTTCTCAGAATTACGCAAGCAAAAAGAGGAGAAAAAATGAACTTTTTTTCTGATTCCTTGCTCTTGCTGCGTTTTCACGCTTACTTGTCCGCGCACCATGTCCGATAAACTCGCGCAAATCATCGCCACCAAACACCGCGAAGTGGAAGCTCTCCTGCCACGCGCCGCGCTCCTGAAAGCCGCCGCCTTGCAGCGCAATGAGTTTCGCGGCTTCCGCGCCGCTCTCGATCGCGGTCCGTTCCAGCTCGGTGTCATCGCGGAAGTGAAGAAGGCGTCTCCTTCGGTGGGCATCATCGATCCTTCGTTCGATCCCGTCAAACAAGCGCAGATCTATCTGCAAGGCGGAGCCTCCTGCATGTCGATTCTGACCGATGAGGAATACTTCCAGGGCTCGCTCGCCTATCTGACAAAAATCTCCGAGTTCTCCCAAGCACCCCTGCTGCGCAAGGACTTCACCATCCACGAGGTGCAAATCCACGAGGCCATCGTCGCCGGGGCGGATGCCATTTTGCTCATCGTCGCCGCGCTCGATGACGAACAACTCCACCGCCTCTATCACACCGCCAAGGATCTCGGGCTCGATGTGCTCGTCGAGGTGCACGACCTGCCGGAAATGGAACGCGCGCTGGAACTGGGTGCCGACCTGATCGGCATCAACAACCGCAATTTGAAAACCTTCGCCATCGATCTCGCCACCACCGAGGCCCTCGCCGATGAAGTGCCGGAGGACGTTCTGTTAGTCTCCGAATCCGGCATCAAGACGCTCACCGATGCCCAGCGTGTGCTCGATGCGGGTGCCAATGCCGTGCTCATCGGCGAATCGCTGATGCGAGCCCACGATCCGGCAGCGGAGATTGCCGCCTACCTCGAACTGGTGGCCCGTGGTGGGGAGGAGTGATCGTCATTTCACTCGCCCAGAATCGACACCACGATTTGCCGCACATGAGCCGCGCGGCGGTGCTCGAAAAGGAAAAGCCCTTGCCATGTGCCGAGGGTCATGCGCCCTTGCATGATCGGAATGACTTCGCTCGTGCGGGTGAGAGCCATGCGGATGTGACTGGGCATGTCGTCGGGGCCTTCGTAGGTGTGCGTGAACCAGGGTGTGTTTTCCGGCACCAATCTCTCGAAAAATTCCTCCAGGTCATGCCGCGCCTCGGGATCGGCATTTTCCATGATGACCAGACTGGCACTGGTGTGCCGCACCATCACGGTCACCTGCCCCTCGCGGACGCCGCTGCGTGCGACCAGCGCCGCAACCTGGGCGGTGAGTTCATACGTCCCCTTGCCGCGCGTGGCGACCTCGATGCGGTGGTTCTCAATCTTCATGTCCGCTCACGCTCATGACGATTTTCCCCACGGTGCGCCCCGACTCTAACAATTCATGCGCTTTTCGCAAACTCCCGCAGGACAGCTCTCCCAGGTAAGTGGTCATGGTATTGCGAAGGATTCCGGCATCGAACCACTCGCCCGCCTGCCGCAGGATTTCCCCCTGCCGCGCCATATCGGGCGTCTGAAATTTCGCACGGGCAAACATGAACTCCCAATGGATCGACACGCACTTGGCCTTGAGCGGATCGCCCAGCCGCAGGTTCGTTTTCGGCTCCACAATCAGGAAAAACTCACCAAAGGGTGCGATCAATTCGCCCATCACATCCCAATACGATTCCGTATTCACGAAATTCGCGATGGCATCGACGGTGACAAAACCCAGTTCCTTGCATTGCGCGATGATGTCGCCGCGGTGATCGATGACGGCATCGGCACCGAGATCGCGGCACCACTGCGCTGTCTCGGGACGTGAAGCCGTGGCGATGACGAAACAGCCGGCCTGTTTGGCGAGTTGAATGGCAATGGAGCCCACGCCACCGGCGCCGCCGATGATCAGCAGCGATCGACCTTCCTGCAAATTCATGCGCTCAAATCCCTCCCATGCCGTGAGCGTGGTGAGAGGCATGGCCGCCGCTTCTTCGAAACTCAGCCGCTGCGGCTTGTGCGCGACCAAACGGGCATCCACACACTGGAACTGGGCATTACAGCCCGGACGGGTGATATCTCCGGCATAATAGACCATGTCGCCCTCACGGAATCGCGACACCGCCTCCCCCACCGCCACGATTTCACCGCTGGCATCCCAGCCGAGAATGCGTGGCGTCTCCAGCGCTTCCGTCTGCATCGCCCGCACTTTGGTATCCACCGGATTGACACCCACCGCACGGATTTTCACCAACACATCATGCGGCCTCGGCTCCGGCACCTCGCAGGAAAACTCGCTAAAACAATGCTCCTCCGTCACCGGCCGAAATTTCCGAATTCCCCATGCTTTCATCGCCATCCATCATTCACAGGATGCCCGTGCAAGCAAACGAATTTTCGCTGGCAGACGCGTCATCGCAGCGCGCCATGCGGAGGGAATTTTCTTGGCAAGACTCCTTCACCTGTCACACTTCCGCGGCGTGAGCACACACTCATCTTCCCTGTCGGGGCAGCCCTTTGCCTAACAGGAAGCAGAAATCTCACCGCCTCAACCCGCATTCAGAATGGCAACCAAACAATCATACGGGACCATGCCCGACGGCCGTGATGTGAGCATTTTCACGCTCCGCAATGCGCACGGCATGACAGCTACGGTGTGCGAGTTCGGTGCCGTATTGGTTTCCTTGGAAATGCCGGATCGTAACGGGCAAATTGCCGATCTCACTCTCGGCTACGATTCCCTGGAGGGCTGGCTGGGCAATAGCGCGTATCTCGGCGCGACGGTCGGACGCTTCGGCAATCGCATCAGGGACGGGAGATTTTCGCTCGATGGCAAGACCTATCAACTGGCCACCAACAACACGCCCGGCGGCATTCCCTGCCACTTGCATGGCGGCGTGAAGGGATTCGACAAGGTGTTGTGGAAAGGAGAAACGCGGGGAAATTCCGTCATTTTCCGCTACCTCTCCCCCGATGGCGAGGAAGGCTATCCGGGAAATCTCGAAGTGACGGTCACCTACACTCTCACCGAGGAAAATGAGCTGCTCTGGGAGGCAAGCGCCATGACCGATGCGCCCACGATCATCAACCTGGTGCATCACACCTACTGGAATCTGTCGGGTGATCCGCGTCAGTCGATCAACGATCACCATTTGCAGATTCATGCCGATCACTACCTGCCTACCGATGCGGGCCTCATCCCCACGGGAGAACGCGCGAGCGTCATCGGCACGCCCCTGGACTTCACCCGTCCCCGCATCATCGGCGAGCGGGTCGGCGAGGACTTCGAGGCCCTGCATCTCGCCGGCGGCTACGATCACTGCTGGGTCCTGCGCCCTGCCGAAGGCATGCGACCCGCCGCTTCCCTGTTTCATCCTCCCTCGGGACGGAAAATGGAAGTCTTCACCGACCAGCCCGCCATGCAATTCTACGGCGGAAATTTCCTCGATGGGTCCATCATGGGCAAACACGGCCACCCGTATGCCCATCGCACCGGCCTGTGCCTGGAGACGGAAAATTTTCCCGATGCGCCGAATCAGCCATCGTTTCCCAGCGCCACACTGGGTCCGGGAGAAGTCTATCAACACAAAATGATCCATCGTTTCACCACCGAACCCACAGCCTAATCCACCACCATGCATCTACCGTTCAATCTACTCGCCGCCACGGACTCAGGAAACCAGACCATGAGCACGTTGGATATCATTCTTTTCCTCGTCGCGGTCGTCGGCGTCATCGCTTTCGGCATTCGCCAGGGGAACAAGGAAAACGCCGATGCACCGCAATCCGACGGCGCCAGTTCCTACTTCCTCGCCGGCCGGGGACTGACCTGGTGGTTGGTGGGCTTTTCGTTGATCGCAGCCAACATTTCTACCGAGCAGTTTGTCGGCATGTCAGGCAAGGCCGCCGACTGGCTGGGCATGGCGATCGCCTCCTATGAATGGATGGCCGCGGTGACACTGGTGGTGACGGCATTCGTGTTCCTGCCCAAATTGCTGCGCTGCGGCATCTACACGATTCCCGAATTTCTGGAATACCGCTACGGTGTGCTCTCTCGCTCGGTGATGGCGGTGAGCACTCTGGTGATTCTCGTGGGCGTGCCCACGGCATCGGTGATTTACTCGGGAGCCAAGGTGGTCTCGGTGTTTTTCCACGACCTCTCGCTGATGGGCTTGGACTTCGGTTCGATCACGGTAGGCTGCTGGGTCATCGGCATCTGCGCCGCAGTGTATGTGTTCGTCGGCGGACTCAAGGCCTGCGCATGGACCGACCTGATCTGGGGCGCGGCGCTCATTGCCGGTGGTGCCGTGGTGATGTTCCTCGCATTCGGTGCGATGAAGAATGCCAATCCCGATGATCTGATTCTGACGAAGGTCGAAAACTCCACCGCCACCGTCGCCGACCTGAAAGACGCCGGTGCCTACGAGCGCTTCGTGCTCCTGAACGACGGCAAGGACGGGGAGGCAGAAGCCGTGGCCGGCGAAAACCTTTCCGGTGGCAAGCTGCACATGAAACGCCCCATCACCGATCCGGAAATCCCCTGGACGGCACTGATGCTCGGCTTGTGGATTCCGAACTTTTTCTACTGGGGTCTGAACCAATACATCGTCCAGCGCACACTGGGATCGAAATCCCTGGCGGAGGGACAAAAGGGCATTGTCTTTGCGGCGGCACTGAAGCTGATCATTCCGTTCATCGTGGTGATCCCCGGCGTACTCTGTTTCAATCTCTATCGCCATGACCTTGCTGCCGAGGCTATCAAGAAAAACTCCGCCGCCATCGAGGCGATCGCCGCCGGAACGCAGACGGTGTATCCCTTCGCGGAAGACTTCGCCAAAACCTCTCCGGAGCAGGCACGACAGGTCCATGCGCACAATGCCAAAGTCGCCGGTGTGACGGCGGACCTGCCCTCCGACGCGTCCGCCGCGGCACTGAGTGAAGCGAACCGCACCATTCTCGCCTCCACCAAGGCGGCGGTCGGCAGCAAACTGATCGGCTACGACTACGATGCCGCTTTTCCGATTCTTCTGCGCAACCTCATGAAACCCGGCATCACCTGGTTCGTGCTCGCCGCCATTTTCGGTGCCGTGGTGTCGTCTCTCGCATCGATGCTCAATTCCGCCGCCACCATCGCGACGATGGACATCTATCAGAAAATGAACAAGGGCGCGTCGGACGCGCAGTTGGTCAAGGCCGGCAAGGCATTCACGGTGCTCTTCGTGCTGATCGCCTGCGTGATCGCGCCGTTTCTGGGAAATCCGGCCTTCGGTGGCATTTTCACGGTGATCCAGGAGTTCCAGGGCTTCATCAGCCCCGGCATTCTGGCGGTGTTCCTCTTCGGCTTCCTCGCACCGCGCACGCCCCGCTACTTCGGCTGGGTCGGCATCCTGGTCAATATCGTCCTCTATGGCAGCATCAAGTGGTGGGTCGGCCCTATGCTCTGCGCGCAAGGACTGTGGTTCTCGAATGAAATTTCATTCCTCGACCGCATGAGCCTTTGCTTCCTGACCGTGATCCTCATCGGCATCGTCCTGAACTTCGCCAATCCGCTGAAAACACCTGCCACCTTGCCGGTCTCGGATGTGGTCGCTCTGGAGTCTTCGAAAACCGCCAAGATCGCGGGCGTAGGAGTGATCGTGGCGATGCTGGTGATGTATGTGATCTTCTGGTAACTTGCCCTGCCCAGGCATACCATGGTCACGAACGGGCGCGGCATGCGATTCCCCCGCATTCCGCGCTTGCACTGGCGCGCTTCCTGCCGTATCCATTGCTTAACTTTTCCTAACTATGGCCTCCTACACCGAAGACGACATCAAGAGCCTCGACTGGCGCGAGCACATCCGCATGCGCCCGGGCATGTATATTGGCAAACTCGCCGACGGCTCCTCCCCCGATGATGGCATCTACATCCTGCTCAAGGAAGCCATCGACAACTCGATCGACGAGCACATCATGGGCTTCGGCAAGGAGATCCGCATCGACATCGATGACGAGGGCCGCGTGGAAGTGCGCGACTTCGGACGCGGCATTCCCTTGGGCAAACTCTACGACTGCGCCGCGCAGATCAACACCGGTGCGAAGTATGACAGCGAGGCGTTCAAGAAATCCGTCGGTCTCAACGGCGTCGGCATCAAGGCGGTGAACGCGCTTTCCACCTTCTTCGAAATCCAGGCCTGGCGCGAGGGACAGACCAAGGCCATCGAGTTTTCCCAGGGCAAGGTCACGCAGGACATGAAAAACCCGCGTGCCGAAGAAGCGCCGAACGGCACGCGCCTGAGCTTTGACATCGACCGCACCATCTTCCCCGCGAAGACAAAATTCCGCGAGGCCATCGTGGAAAAAATGTGCCGCTACTATTCCTACCTGAACCCGAATCTCACGCTGGTGTTCAACGGCAAAAAATTCCGCTCGAAGGACGGTTTGCTCGACCTCCTGCGCGAGGAAATGGAAAAAGCACCGCTCTATCCGCCCATCCATCTTGTCGGCAAGGACATCGAAATCGCCTTCACCCACAGCGAGGAAACCGCCGAGGAATACTACTCCTTCGTCAACGGCCAGAACACTTCCCAGGGCGGCACGCACTTGCAGGCATTCCGCGAGGCCATCGTCAACGTGGTGCGCGGTTTCTTCAAAAAACAATGGGAGCCCGCCGACATCCGCGCCGGCATCGAGGCCGCCATCTGCGTGCGCATCGAGGAACCCGTCTTCGAATCGCAAACGAAAACCAAACTCGGCTCCGCGACCACCAAGCCGAACGGCGGCGAATCACTGCGAACGTTCATCGGCAATTTCCTCAAGGAACACCTCGACAACTACCTCCACAAGAACCCCCAATCGGCCGAGGCGATCCAGAAACGCATCCTCACGGCCGAGCGCGAGCGCAAGGACATGAAGGGCATCCAGAAGCTCGCCCGCGAGCGTTCCCGCCAGGCCAAGGTCCACAACAAAAAACTGCGCGATTGCCGCATCCACTTCGATACCAAACACAAACGCCGCGAGGAATCAACCATCTTCATCACCGAGGGCGACTCCGCCTCCGGCTCGATCACGAAATCGCGCGATGTCGAGACGCAGGCGGTCTTTTCGCTGCGCGGCAAGCCGCTCAACACCTTCGGCCTCGCCCGCAAGATCGTCTATGAAAACGAGGAGTTCGCCCTGTTGCAGGCGGCTCTCAACGTCGAGGAAGGCATCGAGGAGCTGCGCTACAACCGCGTTGTCGTCGCCACCGATGCCGACGTCGATGGCATGCACATCCGCCTGCTGCTGCTGACGTTTTTCCTGCAATTTTTCCCCGAGCTCATCCGCGACGGCCACGTCTACATCTTGCAAACGCCGCTCTTCCGCGTCCGCAACAAGAAGGAAACGATCTACTGCTACAGCGAGGACGAGCGCGTCAAGGCGATTGCCAAGCTAGGCAAGAACCCCGAGATCACCCGCTTCAAGGGCTTGGGCGAAATTTCTCCTGATGAGTTCAAGTATATGATCGATGCCAACATGCGCCTCGATCCTGTAAGTTACATCGAGGGCAAAGGCGTGAAAGAACTGTTGACTTTTTATATGGGGAAAAACACGCCGGATCGTCAGGAATACATCATCGAAAACCTGCGCGAAGACGTGGACCGCCAGATCGCCGTCACCGCCTGAGCCCATGGCCTCGCTTGTCGTCATCGCCCTCGGCTCGAATCTGGGAGACCGCCTCGCCCACTTGCGACAGGCACGCGAGGCACTGCGAGCCGTGGCAGTGCCGGAATCGCTTGTCAGCTCCAGCATCTACCAAACCGAGCCGGTGCATTGCCCCGATGACTCGCCGGATTTTTACAATGCCGTGTTCTCTTTCTCCTTCGATGGCACCGCCGCGGAACTCCATACTCACACGCGAGCCATCGAGAAAGCGCTGGGCCGCGAACGCAGCGTCATCAACGCGCCGCGCACCATCGACATCGATCTTCTGCTCTTCGGCGGTGAAATGATTCATACCCCCGACCTGCAAATCCCCCACCCCCGCCTGCACCTACGGCGCTTCGTGCTGCAACCTCTGACCGAGATCCTCCCAGACCTGGTTCTCCCCGGCCTGAACCTGTCTGTCTCCCAACAACTCGCCGCACTCGATTCCCCCGAGCCGCCGCTGGAGCGCATCGAAGGAATGTGGTAACAGGTCACCGGTACGGCGGATATTCCGGCATGACGAACGGGTGAATGCTGCCGTCGGCGCGGGGGATGAGGAGGAGGTAGCGGCGGTATTCGGTTTTGCCGGGCCAGCGGGTGTCGCAGAAGGGTTCCCATTGGTCGCCCACTTGTTTGGCCAAGGTGATCTGGGACATGTCAGCCTCTTGGTCGATGCCCGGCTCGATGATAGTCGATTGCCCCGATGCCAGTTTCGCCGACTTTCCACCAAACAAACCGGCCACGGTGTGTGTGGTGAAATTTTGCACGAGAATTTTTCCGTCGCCAAAACGCTGGGTTTGGGCATCAATGAGAATGACCCGATAGGGAGAGGCTTTCGGGTCACTGTTCGTCACCAGAATCGCG
This sequence comes from Verrucomicrobiia bacterium, assembly GCA_947462875.1. Classification (GTDB taxonomy): domain Bacteria; phylum Verrucomicrobiota; class Verrucomicrobiia; order Verrucomicrobiales; family Akkermansiaceae; genus UBA956. The sequence goes on along the minus strand of CANHQJ010000001.1, from coordinate 91,487 downwards.
GTGGCGGTATCGGACGCAGGCAATTCAAATTCACTGATGGGCTGGACGAGGAGTTCCTCCTTCACCAGAACTGCGGGACCATTGAAGCCTCCTTGTGGCTTCGGAGGAGCGGGATCGATCGCCAGTGCCAGCTTGCGCGAACCGAAGCCCATGGCGTCCGTCATGAACGATGAGGAAACCGAAAGCCGCCAGCGCGCCTGCCAGCCCTTATCGGTCTTTTCCGCGATCACCAACTGCGAGGCCTTTTCCGCGGCTTCCACGCAAAGGAGTCGCAGGCTGTGCGGAGCCTTTTTGGGCGCTGCGGCGGCAGGAGCAGCGGGTGCGGGAGCTGGGGTTTGCGCCGAGATCGGACACAGCGCAGTCATCGTAAAACATACTATCCATTTCATAAGATCAGAAAAAAAGTCATAGATCAGACGGCACCGCGTGGCAACCATTGGAACGACACAATTTGAAAACGGCGGCCGAACAAGCGATTGATCGGACGGGTCAACGAGGCAAAAGGCACCTCGGCGGCATCGGCACGGTCCACATAGGAAGCGACGCGTTGCACCACCACTTCGCACCAAGCCTCCGCTGTGACGCGTTGATTGGCATCCAGAGCGGCACCATAGGCGCGGATGCGGAACGTATCGCCGCGCGCCGTCAGTTCATTGGCAAAGGGAGCCAGCACATCCGATTGCATGATGGTTCCGGGAATACCAGTGGAACGGGAAAGCCCGCCGCCTGCCGTGGCGACACTCGCACCGGGTAAGCCGCTGAAGTCACCGGCGGTGACGGTGCGGTTGCCGGATTTCATGGCACGATTCAATCCCGCCAGTTCGATCGCCGCCTGCACTGTTCCCATCAAGGCCGTATTGCCGGAGGCAGAAGGTCGGCGATTGAGGAAATCCGCCAGCGACAAAAACGGACCGCGAGCTTTCACTTCCGTCACGATGTTTTCCGCCAGCGTCTCGATTTCCTGATCGGTCAGCGCGCGGAAGCCCGACCACTGCTGCGATTCCGAGGCAGTGCCCATGGGGGTCGCCATGCCATCGCTGACGAGGCCCGAGGCCCCCACCGGGGTGCGGTCGGTCATCGAAACACTGCTGCCATTCGAGGCCCGCTTGGCGGTATTGCGCGCCGTGGCGAGAACCGCCATCCACGCTTGTTTGCGGGTCGAGTTCACATTGAAAGAACCATCGAGAAACACGTGAGCTGCCAGGCGGGAAATCGCCTCCGGATGCAAGGTGGAGCCGTTGAGCAAACGCGCGCGCGCCACATCCCAAGTGGATGCCGGCACGACACGATTGTTAAACAACAGAGACCGCGGATCACTCTGCGACTTGCTGAAAAAGTCCGTCAGGACCGTGACAGGGCGGCGGGTATCGGAATACGGAGCCGTGCGGGGAATCAGATTGCCATCATGCACGCTGGAGCAAAACCAACTATCAAAGAGCGCGGCGTTCGAGAGGTAGGAATGGTCGAACACCGGAACATTCCTCCCGCTTCCGGCATAATAGGGACCCGATCCCACTACTTGGTTCGGACTGAGAAACGGCAGCGCGTAGGAATTGCCAATCGCCCGCTCCATCTGCGGCGCGGCATAGGATACGTTAGAGAATGCGATGTCACCGGGCTCGAATTTAAAATTCCCATCCAGACCATCGGACTGCATGACATTCAACCCAGCGGCGACCCGTTCGGCGGCTTGTCCATAGCGATCCGCGGCCCCATTCGCCGGGGCATGGGTCAGCGACATCAGCGAGAGCGGCGGTGCCACATCCAGTTGGCGCGTCGCACAGCGCGTCACCCCGAGTGAAACCGAATGGCTGCCGCCGAAACGCCCCTGGTCACGGGAATTGATGTCGATGAGAGGCGAATCATACGCCAAGGGCATGGAATCCGCGCGCCAGAATTCCTGGTTAGTGGTCATTAACGCCGGGTTCGTGCCGCTGAACGAGCGCAAACTCATCGTCGAATTTGTCAACAACCGCGGCGCGCTGGGAAAAGAATCACGCGTGCCGGAAGTGGCTTGTTCCACATTCATGTAGTGGCCGAAAATCATGAACGGCTTGGGAGTCGCATACTGTGCCACGCTGAGGCGCTGACTCGAACGGATCATCGGAAAATAATTCGGATCCGGTGTGGCAAAATTAATGCTCGTAGGCAAATTGCTAGAGCCGATGGCAAGGCCGCCATTGCCTCCGGATGCCTGTGAACCTGCGGCACGAAGTCCAATCCATTTGTTACAATAAGAGCGATTACCCGTGGCGGGTATGGAATCCACATCCGGTGTGACGATGAACTCGATCATATCGCCTGGGTTGAGATTGCGCGCGCCATAATTGGAGTCCGCCAAGTACTGGCGACCCGGTCCCCAGCCCGGCGCCAAATTCACATTCGGGTCTCCCGAACCGCGATTCGTAATCTCACGGTCATAGCCGAAAATTTTGCACTCCCCTGGTTCCAGTGTGTAGCCATTACTGGTGCCCGACTGCGCGAGTCCGCCGATGTTGCCACGCAGCCACTGGAAATCCGGATGACCAAAGGTAATCGATCCTGTGGTGTTAGCGCGTGAACCGGACCATTCACCACGATTCAGAGAGTAGGTATTATTGCCCAAACGCGACTGTGCCAAGGTAGTAGGGGTGGGTGCGGTGCTGGTGATCGACCACTGGACCTTGAAAGGCACCGAAAGCAACTGCACCGAGTAGCTGGCACCGGGCGGGACGACCACGCGCACGTTGTTCGGGTTCCAGACTTTCACCAGGGCGTCCATTTGCACCAGCAAGCGGAACTTCGTCGGGTCATTGACCTCTGGACGCGAGACGAAAGAGAGAACGAATTGCACCGAAGCGAATACCGGTTTGCCGTAGTTAAACCAGGGATCGGAGAGTGCACGACGGCGGAAATCGGTAGCCGATGGATTTTCCGCTCCCGTCATCGCCGTGAGCGTGGGGGTATTTCCACTCCACTGGATATTCCGATAAAGATTCGCGTGAATCCACAGCTCCTCCATGTTGATGCCCGGTTGCGTGGAAGTATTACCGAAGTTTCCGATCGGGTTGCTGGCAAGACTACGGAAGTCGGCATCGTTCGTCATCGTCCCGCCAGCATTGATGAAATTATTGATGCGTCCATCCGCCCGATAGAGAGGAAGGTTCTGCACTTGCAGGCGTGGCAAGTGCGAGAATAGCGAAAAGTCATTCTTGAAACGGCGTCGCGTCACATCCACGGGAAGACCGAGACTTTCCGTTGTGACATCGTGAAACAAAGCGCGTGATTGCACATTTTTCAGAGCCAATTGCGAGTGCGTGATGTAAGACGCACGTTCAGGAGCATTCACCGCCATCTCGCCGAGATTGTCCAAGACTCCCGCATTCGCCGTGATGCCGGCATTCGCGGCGATCAGATCTTCGCTGCGATTCAGCAAAGGATTGCGTGTCGAACCGGAAGTGACATTTGCCTTCATCGACTCATCCGCAATCCACCACGCCACTTGTCCGGAGCCGTTGGTCTGAGCGATCGGCACGCGCGGGACTGTGACAAAATCCACTGCATTCTGCGCACCCACACTGCCAGCACCCACGAGCGTCACTTCATTGCCTTGAGGGGTGCGTACCGAATCGCGCAGTCTTTGCGTAGCCTGACTCGGTGATCCGGCCATCCATTGCACAAAGGCAGGCGCGGGGCGCGTGGTGACGCCACGGCTCGCATCCCAAGCATCGTATACGCCGATCCAGTTTGCGTGTGGACCCGTCACCCCCATTTGCTCCGCCGGAGCACACACGCGACCATCCGGTCCCATGCTTTTCTGCAAATCCCCCAACGCCATCATCATCGCCATGCGGGCATGGCTACGAGCGCGTGCCATCGCGTCACCCTGCGCGGAGGAACGCAATTGCAAGGTCGACAGCGATAGCATTCCAATCGCCACCAATGTCAGCAGCACCAGCAGGCTGATCGTGATGACCAACGTGAAACCGCGGTGACGGGATAGACACATGCGTCGCAAAGAAACGTATCTTATCATAGAGATAATGGGTTAAAGATTGGGTAAGGGGTTTTGGGGTGGAACAACGATGTATATACCATCAGTATGACAGATTTCCAGTAAAAAAATCAAAAAACCTGAAAAAATGCAAAAAACGCCCCTATCCGCGCGGATGAAAGGTTTTGTGAATGCTTTTCAACCGTTTTTGATCGACGTGGGTGTAAATTTGCGTCGTCGAGATATCGGCGTGACCCAACAGCTCCTGAATCACCCGCAAGTCGGCCCCGCCCTCCAACAAGTGGGTGGCAAACGAGTGACGCAGCAAGTGAGGGTAGACATTTTGCTCCAAGCCCGCTTGTGCGGCACGCTCCTTGACAATCTCACGTACCCGATCCGGAGACAAGGCGCCTCCGCGCACCGAAAGAAACACATGCGAGTTGGTGCGCCTCTTGACCAAGGTCGGGCGGGAGATGGCGAGATAGTGATCGATCGCCTGACACGCCATTTCCCCCAGCGGCACGATGCGCGTTTTATTCCCCTTTCCCGTGACGCGGAGAAATTTTTCCTCGCGATCGAGATGCTCCAATCGCGCCCCGCAGAGCTCCGAAAGTCGCAGGCCGGAGGAATAGAACAAATCGAGAATCGCCCGATCACGGGCTCCGAGCGGGGTCGTGGTATCGATGCTTTCGAGCAGCTGGCGGCAGTCGGCCGCGTGCAGGGTTTCCGGGAGGATTTTTTCCGGTTTGGGCGCATGCAACGGCTCCGCGGGATCCATGGGCAGACGCCCCTTTCCTGCCAGCCAGCGAAAGAAAATTTTCAAATGCACCGCCGCGATGCGCAATGAGGAGGCACCTAACGACTCGTCCTTCCGTGTGGTGAGAAATTGCGATAGCTCATCCGTGCCCAGATCCTGCAAGCCGCGCTGGAGTCGGTTGCTCCAGTCGCACAAGGCGTCCAGGGTCTGGCGTATGGAGAGTTGGTAGGCCGTCGAGAGTCCGCGCTCGGTGGCGACGTAGAGCAGGAAATCATCGATTTCCCGGCCCGGCCATGAGGACCTCGCGCTCATGGGTTCGCCGGCTTGGCGGCATTGCGACCGAAGCGCGAGGATTTCTCGCCCTCATGGATGAGAACAAACCCTTGTTTTTCCGCCTGGCGAATCAAGCCATTGGCGCTGATCGCCGATTTCATGGAAATATTCAACCCGCACGCCTCGAGACTTTGACCGGTCCACACATTGCAGATCCGCGGGAAATAGTAAGAATAGTGGCAATCGAGCAGATACCCCTGCCCCCAAGTGGAGCTGCCGATGATGCGCGGCGAACCGCTTTCATCCATGCGATTGCTGGAGTTGAGGAACGAGGCGAGCGCACGCCCTTGATGGCGGGAGATTTCCTTGCGGTAGATGCGCTGCTGGAAACAAACTTCTTCCACTTTCCACGAAATCGGGATGATTTCCGTCACTGAATCCGAAGGCATGCAGAGCGCGTGAAACACCTCTCCGGGACGCAGCCAACGACGCTGCACATACGCCACGCGGTCGCCCCAACTCATGACAACATAGCGCATGGGGCCCTGGGGAAATTTCATGCCGCGCGGTGGTTTATAGCCATGATCGAGCAACCAGTCGTAGGGCACTGCCAGTGAGGTGTGCAGGCTATCGGCGATCAGATAGACGGCGACTTTTCCCTGAGCGGTCGATTCCATCGCCATCGTACGCTCATTCGCAACGGGCGGCGGTGCGGCAGGACTGGGCATGCGCACGGCACAGGACGGGAAAAAAAACAGGCTGCTACCCACGAGTAGCAGCAGTCGGATGAATATGCTTCGGTTCATGAGGGGTGCGCCATGGAAATTATCACGACGCACCTCGCCCGACGAGTCATTTTCGAGAAAAATTATCGTCACTTAGCGTCTCGGCATCATGCGCAACTGAATGCCGTTGCCGGTGGTGTCGAGATTCAGGGCATCCAGACGCTCGCGCACGGGAGGCGGCACGGCGGCTTTGTCCTGAGGCGTTTGGTAAGGACCGGACCAGAGCAGTTCGCCTTGTTTGTCGAACACTTTCGCTTCACAAGATTCGCCATCGCGGCTGATCTCGATGTTGCCTTCCTTGTCCATCATCTTGAGCGTGCTCTTCATCTGCGCCTGCACGCCGGGAGCGCCGGGCTGGATTTGCATCTGCATGCCCTGCATCATTTTTTCCACGCGCTTCTGCAAGTCTGGCAACCCATTCGCATCCATCGGTACGATCTGCGCCTGCGCGCCGCCCAACGCACCGTTGGCACCGAGGGCTTTGAGATTTTTTTCAATCGCATCGCGCATCTCCTTCGGCATTCCGTTGAGCATTTCTTTGGGCAAGGCCATACCCTCTTCCGCCGCGCCACCCGCCGCAGCGATGCCATCATCGGGACGTGCCGCGAGCTTGACGGATTTTTCCTGTGGCTGACCGCGATGGAGGTAGGAAATCTTGACTTCGTCACCGGACTGATGTTTGTCCATCAGCTTGCTCAGGCAGGGTTGGCTTTTGATTTTGGCGCCATCCACACCGACAATGATATCGAACTCTTTCAAGCCGGCAGCGGCGGCCGGACCATTGGGATCGAGGATGCGGACCAAGGCGCACTCGTCGACATTCAGTCCGAGGTGATTGGCGAGAGCTTCGGGGAGCGGGTCGATGCCGAGTCCGAGATAGGCCTTGGCCTTGGCGACCTGCGGCATTGCCTCGACGGGCTTTTTCGCTTCCTCCGCCGGAGCGGCCTCTTCAGCGACCTCTGCCTGCGCTTGGACGGAAGGTGCCTCATTCGGCGCGAGAGGTTCGATCTTTTGCGGGGCCTCCAGAGCGACGAGCGTCAGCGAGGTGAAGCCCAGTGTCAGGAATGGAATCAATTTCAGTTTCATAGTGGTGTCGGTTCGATGAGAGGGATTTTTACATCGTTGTGTTAGTCCACTTTTTCAGGGACTACAAAAAGCTCTTCGCGTGGGATCAGCAGCATGCGATCCACGCCATTTTTGTCACGCACCAGCACGCGGTCCTGGTATTGGAAACGCAGCACGCGTTTCGGCTGATGATCCTGTGTCCAGATCACGCCTTCATCCGCGGCGCGCTCGATGCCAGTACCATAGCTGGTGGCTACGATGCCATTGGCGGGAGTGGCGCCGGGCTGAGTGATCACAGGGGCCGTTCCGTTGCCACCGGCCACCGTCCGCGGTGGCTGCCCCGCAGGAGTCCACAAGGCCGCGAGCCCACCGAGAGTCGCCACAGCGGCCACGGCCAGCAGACGGCGCACGCCGGACTTCCGGGGTGCCACCTCGGCTTCTTTGTGCGCACCCGGGAACAACAGCACCTTGCGATCCACGGCAAAGGGCACGTCGCGCACGGTGTTCATCATCTGGGCCAAGGTGGCCTCCGGGAGAGCGCGAGGCGCTTGTTTCTGCAACTGTGTTTCGATATCAGCGAGCGCGGGATCAAGGGCAAATGATCCGCTCACCGCCTGCTCCAGACGAGCGATCGTCTGCTCGCTCAACCCCGCGGGTTCGAGTGAGCGGAGCAGGAGTTCCAGTTCTTTGCGATTCGGTTCCATAATGTGTGAGTCGTCGGTAATGTGTGTTAGAGAGAGAGGTCGCCTTTGCTCTTGGATTCGATCAACTTGCGTTTGAGAATCTCAAGCCCGTAGCGATAGCGGGAAGCGGCGGTGTTTTGGGAAATGTTGAGCATTTCGCCAATTTCGGCGAACGTTTTGTCACCCCAGATTTTGAGCACGATGACTTCGGAAAATTTGCTCGGCAGGTCCTTGAGCCCGCGTTCGAGTTGCGTGCGCGTTTCCTCATCGGATGCCTCGCTTTCAAACCAGGGATCGAATTTCTGCGCGGCCTCGGATTCCATTTCGTCGGACACGTAATCTTCCCGCTTGCGACGGCGGTCATCCTTGCGTCCCAGATCGATGGCGAGGCGGCGGATGGTGGTATACAGATAGGCCATCCACATTTCCTGACCGCCATCGAAGGAGGACGTGTTGATTTTTTCGACAAGTTTCACCAGCGCATCCTGGAGCACATCCTCGGCATCCTGCGCGTTGCGTGTCTGGTTTTTCGCAAACAACAGCAGACGCGGGCCGTTCGCGACAAGCCAGTCGCGCCAGGCAGAGGCAGAAGGAGATAAACTTACGGCGGCACTCATCGAATCTTCAGGGTTCACTGGGGTAGCGGTGTCCATGAGCGGTTTTGTTTGAAATTCTCATTTGCCTTGCAGCCATTGCAACAATGCCTGGCCGGTGGCTGACCCCGAAACGCCCGCGACCTGCTGCGGCGTGCCCTGTGCCACGATGGCCCCACCGTGCTCGCCACCGCCGGGCCCGAGATCGATCAGCCAATCGCAGGCCGCGATGACTTCCAGATTGTGCTCCACCACCAACACCGTGTGGCCGGCATCGCGCAGGCGCTGGAGGGCGTGAAAGAGTTTTTGCACATCGCCGAAATGCAAGCCCGTGGTCGGCTCATCGAACAGATAAAACGTCTGCGCCGATGCCGGACGCGCCAGTTCCACCGCCAGCTTGAGCCGCTGCGCCTCGCCGCCGGAAAGCGTGTTCGCCGCCTGGCCCAACGACACATACCCCAGCCCCAGATCGCGCAGGATGCCCAGCAGATGGTTTACTTTCGGCACCGGCTGAAACAACTCCGCCGCCTGGTCCACACTGCACTCCAGGATATCGGCGATGCTGTGCCCCTTGTAGAGAATTTCCAGTGTCTCACGATTGAAGCGTTTCCCCTGACAAGCGCTGCAGGTCACCCAGCCATCCGGCAAAAAATGCATCTCCACCTTGATCCGCCCGGCTCCCTCACAGCGCTCACAACGGCCACCGCGCACATTGAAACTGAACCGGCTCGCCTGATACCCGCGCTGGCGTGAGAGCGGCAATTTGGCAAACAGCTCACGGATCCAATCGAACAGTCCGGTATAGGTCGCCGGATTCGAGCGCGGGCTTTTGCCGATCGCGCTTTGATCCAGGAGGATGACCTTGCTCAACCACTCGACGCCCTCCATTCCCGCATGCGCTCCCGGCGTTTCGCCACTGCGGGAAAAATGCCGAGCCAGCGCCCGTGCGATGACGTCCTCCGCCAGCGTGGACTTGCCACTGCCACTGGGCCCGGTGAGCCCCACGATTTTTCCTAACGGAATACGCACATCGATGCCCCGTAGGTTGCGCTCCGTCACCTGCAGAAACGTCAGCCACGGACCACCCGCGGACACCGTCTGAGAGACAGGCCACTGCCGCGTTTCTTGCAACCAGCGCACGGTGGGCAGCTGCGGCAAGTCCCGCATCGCACCCGAGCCTAACAACTCGCCTCCTTGTCGTCCCGCCCCCGGACCGAGCTCGATCAACCAATCGGCGGCGCGGATCACCGCCTCATCGTGCTCCACCACCACCACAGAGTTTCCGAGATCACGCAAATGCAGCAGCGTTTTGATCAATCGGCCCGTGTCGCGCGGATGCAGACCGATGCTCGGCTCATCCAGCACATACAACACACCGGAGAGTCCGGAGCCCAACTGAGAGGCGAGACGAATGCGCTGCGCCTCCCCGCCCGAGAGCGTGCCGCTGCTACGGTTCAATGCCAGATAGCCCAAGCCCACATTCTGCAAAAATCCGAGCCGTTGGAAAATATCATCCACCACACGCTGGACGATGGCCTGTTTTTCACGATCGATCACCAGGCCCGCCAGCCACTCATGCGCTCTTTCCACCGGCAAGGCACAAAACTCCTGGATGCCCAGCCACTGACTCTCCGCACCACAGAGTTTCACAGCGCGAATGGATCGTTTCAAGCGCGCGCCACCGCAGGCGCGACAGGGCCGATGCGCCATCACCCGCATCAAGCGCCGCCGTGCCGCCTCCGATTTCACCTCCCGCACCTTGCGCTCCGCCTCGGGGCACAGCCCCTCGATCGCCTTGACCTGCTTGCGTTTCTCCAGGCCCACTTTCCAGCCGGTATCGATCTCGCCACCATCTAACAAAATGTTACGCAGCTCCCGGGGCAATGCCTGCCATGTGGTATCCAGATCAATTTGCCGCGATGCCAAAAGCGCCTTCGCCTCGCGCAAAAACTGCGCCTCACGCGGCCCTTTCGGTTTCCACCAACCGCTCACCGCTCCCGCCATTACCGGCTTGCCCGGATCCGCCAGCAGCAGCGAGGGATCGCAAAACATCTCCGTGCCTATCCCTTCACAAGCCTCACAGGCACCGAGGTGTGAGTTGTAGGAAAAATGTTTCGGCGACAGTTCTCCCATCACAAAGCCCGTAGCCGGATTGCGAAAGCTCGTCTGAAATGACAACTCCTCCCATGCCTCTTGCCCGGACTCTTGCAGCAAGGCCTTCGCTTCGTTGCCGCAGAGGCGCAGCGAGGCCTCCACACTGTCCGCCACCCGCGACTCCACGCCGGGACGGATCACCAGCCGATCCACCACGATTTCCAACGAACGGATCGTCGTTTCCACCGCACTTTCCTCCAGCTCGATCATCTCACCATTCAGTCGCACCCGCACGAAACCCTGCCGCCGCAGGTCCGACCACAACGTCGACGCATCCGCCCAAGCGCCCTTCTCCACCGGTGCCAGCAAGATGACCTTGGCTCCCTCGTCCAGAGCTAACAAATGCGCCACGATATCGGCGGCACTCATGCGCACCAGCCGTTCCCCCGTCTGCGGATCATGAGGCACGCCCACGGCCGCCCACAACACGCGCAGGTAATCGTAGATCTCCGTGGCCGTTGCCACCGTCGAGCGCGGGTTCAGCCCGCCGCTGCGCTGCTCGATGGCAATCGCCGGACAGAGGCCATCGATGCGATCCACGTCCGGCTTTTCCAGTTGCTCCATGAACTGCCGCGCGTAGGCCGAGAGCGATTCCACATAACGGCGCTGCCCCTCCGCGTACAGGGTATGAAAGGCCAGCGATGACTTTCCGCAACCACTGGGCCCCGTGATCACCACGAGTTTCCCCTTAGGAATCTCCAGAGAAAGATTCCGCAAATTGTGCTGCCGCGCGCCATGAATCGAAATCATTTCCACAGCGCCATTCAAACGCCGATTGCCCTTTCCTGCAATCCACTATTTCCGACAAAGTTCTTCCAGCGCCTGCTCCAGGGTCGGATACCTGAAAACAAAACCCGCCTCTTGCCATACCCGCGGCATCACGCGCTGCCCTCCTAACAGAAAATCGCCGAACTCGCCGAAAATCGCCCGCAACACAAACGCCGGAGCCACCCATGGCGCCGGCCTGCGCAGGGCAAGCGCCAGTTTTTTCGTGAAATCGCGATTGGTTTCGGGCGCGGGCGAAACGCCATTCACCGGACCGAGGATCGTCTGATTGTCTAACGAAAACAATATCCCCGCCACCAGATCCTCCACGTGAATCCACGGCATCCACTGCTTTCCCGATCCGAGCCGCGCTCCCGCGCCCAGCTTGAAGACCATACGCAGCCTGTCCCATGCCATCCCGCCGCGCCCCAGCACCATGCCGATGCGCACCATCACACAGCGCACGCCCAACGCCGCCACACCGCTCGTCGCCGCCTCCCAGTCCACACACAACTGCGCCAGATAGCCCTCGCCCCGCGGCGATCCTTCGTCTAGCACCTCATCCCCGCGATCACCGTAAAACCCCACCGCCGAGGCATTCACCCATACCTTGGGACGCGCGGGAAAATCCATCGCCCCGAGAGCCGCCACAATATCTCCAGCCACCCCCACCCGGCTCTGCTCGAATTTTTTTCGGTTCGATGCCGTCCAGCGTTGATCCACGCGCTCCCCTGCCAGGTTGATGATGCCATCCAGCCCGGAAAGATCCCAGTCGCCCGAGCGCCGCCACTCCAGCACCCCCGGCACCTCCCCCGCCCCGCTGCGGCTGAATCCCACCACCTCATCGCCGCGACCTGCGAGCGCCGCCGCCAGATACCGCCCGACAAAGCCCGTTACCCCGATCACCCCGATGCGCTTTTTCATGCCCTGTCCATGCCACGGTTTCGGAAAAATGCAATCCTTCGCTCACGAGAATGCGCATCCCGTCGCCGCTGTCCTTTCCCCTCCTGTTTTTGTTTGGCAAAGCTCCGGAAATCCCCTAGTCTCCCTGCGTGATGATCCATCGCCTTTTACTCACGCTCATTTGCTGCCTTTTCCCCCTCTTCAGCATGGCCGACCACGTCATCGTCTCCGGTGGTCCTTCCTTGAAGCGCTGGGAACAATACCGTGTGCCGGAAGACCAACACGACCGCTGGTGGGCGAATTTCATCCGCGGCGGCACCATGCGCATGGATGAAATTCGCCAGGTCTATGGCAAACAAGCTCCCATCGTCTGGATCGTCTATCGCCCCGGCTACGAAATGCGCGGTCGTGAGGACCGACAAAATTACATCGGCATGATCAATCAGCAGGCCAGCAAACGCGGCGCATCGATTGTGTGGATCAATTCCGGCTCTGATCTGATTCGCGCGATGAATTCCCGTGGACGCGGGAAAATTCAAACCTTCGACTACTTCGGCCACTCGAACAAGCACTGCTTCTGCCTTGATTACGGCACGGAAATCATCGCCACTTGCACGCAGTGGCTGCATGAGAGCGAGCTCGGGCGCATCAGTTCCTCGGTTTTCGCCCGCAATGCCTACTGCAAATCCTGGGGCTGCCACACCGGTGAGAGCATGTCCGCCATCTGGAAATCCAAGCTCGGCGTGCCTCTCGAAGGCGCGCGCGGCAAGACCGACTACCGCTCGCTTTCCCAAGGCAAATTCCCCGCCGTATCCGGTGGCTGGGTGCGCTAACCTTTTTCTCCTTTTCTCATGACCTACGATCAACTCACCGCTCTCTATCAATTGCCGCTGTTCGAACTCATCGATCAATCCCGCGCTGTTCACAAGGAAAACTGGCCCGCACAGGAGGTGCAGCTTTGCACACTGCTATCGATCAAGACGGGCGGCTGCTCGGAGGATTGTTCGTATTGCGCGCAGTCGGCCCGCTACAAGTCGGGTGTGGAAGTGGAGCGCCTGATGTCGAAAGAATCCGTGATGGAGCGCGCCCTGCAAGCCCGTGCCACAGGATCCACCCGCTTCTGCATGGGTGCCGCCTGGCGCGGTGTGCGCATGGGTACGCAGCGCTTCGAGCAGGTGCTCGATATCGTCAACGATGTCGCCAAGCTCGGCATGGAAGTCTGCGTCACTCTCGGCGAGCTGGGCGCGGAAGAAGCCGCCGCGCTGAAACAGGCGGGCGTCACCGCCTACAATCACAACGTCGATACCTCACCGGAACACTACCCGAACATCGTCAGCACGCACACCTTTGAGGACCGCCTGCGCACCATCCGCCACGCGCAGGATGCCGGCATGTCGGTCTGCTGCGGCGGCATTCTCGGACTGGGTGAAACCATCGAGGATCGACTGAAAATGTTAGAGGTGATCTCGGAGTTCAATCCCCAACCCGAGTCCATTCCCATCAATGCCCTCATGCCCATGCCCGGCACCCCGCTCGCGGAAAATCCGCAGGTCGATCCGCTCGATCTGGCACGCATGATCGCCGTCACCCGCATCGCCGTGCCGAAGGCAAAAGTCCGCCTCTCCGCCGGCCGCACCATGCTCACGGAGGAAGCGCAAACACTCTGCTTCTACGCCGGTGCGAACTCGATCTTTTACGGTGACAAACTGCTCACGGCGAAAAACCCCGCCGTGGAAAAAGACCGCACGCTCCTGACCAAACTCGGCCTCGGCACCCAGCTGCCGAATCCCGACATGACCGCCCCCTCCTGCGATCTCTCCAAGGAAGCCTCACCCTCTTGTTGCTGATCCTTCCGATCCAAGAATCGCGAGCGTATTGACCTGCGGGGAGAAATTCGCTATATTTTTCCCATGGTAAAAAACATCTTTCTCAGCTTGTGCGTCAGTGCCTCGTTGGCCTGGGGTAATCCGGAAACGTATCTACCGCAGCAAGGGGATGTGGTTTTCCAGTCGCTGCCGAATCCGTGGGGGCTGGATTTGGTCGATACCATCGAGGGCGCAACGGGCTCACCGTATTCTCATTGCGGCATGGTGCTCTGGCAGGATAAGGAATGGCATGTGATCGAGGCGATCGGCCCCGTGACCATCATCCCTCTCAGCACGTGGCGCGAGCGCGGACGCGGAAAAAAAATCTGGGCCTACCGCTTGCAGGAGCCATCGCAAAAACACATCGCCGCTGCCATCACCGCGATGAAGCGCGATCTCGGCAAGCCCTATGACGCCCGCTATCGGTTCGACGATCAGGCGATTTATTGTTCGGAACTGATTTATCGCGGCTGGAAATCCGCTACCGGCACGGGACTGGGAAAAACGGTTCAACTGAAAGAATTGAACTGGCAGCCGTATCGCAAAGTCATCGTCGCACTGGAAGGCACGGAGGAAATTCCCCTGACACGCGAAATCATCACCCCGCGCGATCTCGCACAAGCAACAGAGCTGAAGCGCGTCTGGCCGGTGGCAGAGGATAAGAAAAAATTTCAATAGCCACGGTCACTGACCACGGATCTTCTCCAGCGCCTGCGTTTTGGCTGGGGAATCCGGCTGGGCATCGAGCCATTGTTTGGCCGCTGCATAGTCCCACACCGCCCAGCCATAAACGGCATCGGGCAAATGGATTTCCAGCTCATCAGGTGTCGCTTGCTTCATGAGCGCTGGGGCTGCTTCCCTCGCACTGGTCGCCACCCAGCGCTCCCATGCCAGATCGCGCATGTCATGCCGCAAGGACTCCGTGGCCAACGTTTCCGCCCATGCCAATGACTGCGCAGGTTCCTGAAATCGCACCACTGCCTCGGACCATGCCCGCTGCATCGCAGGAGACTGCTGCGGCAACCATTCCGCCAAGAGCTTGCGATACGGTTGATCATCGCCATCAGGCAATTCAGGCAAAGAATCAGGAATCTCCCCCGATTCCCGCAACACCGTGGAAACCCGCTCCATCCATGCTTCAGGGGCCTCATATTCAGAGTCGAGCGAAACCCGCCTCGCTTTGGTAATCCATTTCAACAGGTAAAGGCGATCTTCACGCTCGGGCAAAGACCGAATGGCACTCACCATGACTTCTGGTGCAGGGCACTCCTTATGCCATGCCTTTTTCCACTGTTCGATTTGCGAAGGCTCTCTCGCCACAGCCTCCTTCTGCCATGCGGCATCGACCTCATCTAACATTTTTTTGTGCGTTAGCTCAACAACAGCCTTGTTTTTCGCCAAGTCATCTTTGATCTTTGCCATCAAAACCTGATCTTTGATCAGAGGAAGCAGCGCTTTTTGCAGATCAGCCTCCATATTAGATTCAGTGATCAGCCATCTCTGCATGTCCTCGCTGAAGCCCTGAAACACATCGATACAATCCTGAGGGTTGGTCTTGAATCGTCGATCAGCAAATGTGCCCCAATTGCGGGCAAAATCCCAATCGAAAATATCCGGCTTGTTCTGCAGATACGCCATGCACGCTGTGAAATCCAGTTCAGCCCATTTTGACAAGATGTCGCGATAGACATCCATATTCATTATGGCGTCCGTGGGGCAGGATTCGTAGTAATCCAATGCTTCTTTCGGAAACAATCGAGCGATTTTATCAATGATCAACTTGAACGATGATTGAGTGATGGCAATCCCTTTGACAGACTGATCGCATACCTTTTCCACCAGTCCTAACAAATCAGAGAGACGATTCGCTTGATCCAGAGCCATTTGGAATTTCTGCTCATCGTCCATCATCAGATCGTGGTAGGCATCCACCATGTCTGTGGTGCGCGCGCTTGCTTCACGCCCGGATAGAAAATCCTCTGTTTGTCGACTCGACGATGACGAATCATCATCACGCATCGCAAAAAAGGCATAGCCTGCGATGAATGAAATGATACATCCCATCAAAGACTTTTTCACCGCAGCACCTCTCTTTCCAGACGCTCCAGCCAACGCCGTTTCTCGGCGGCATCGAGCGGCGAGTTTTCGATGTTTTGTCGCACGCCTTCGATGATTTTGGGATCCCTCGCAGACGATTCCTCACTCTGCCAATTTTGCCACAAAGTCTGCATCACCCGCTTGCGCTGATCGCGATTTCTGATCTCGGTGGCCCAGTAGATCGCAGTCACCACGTCATTGTTCCGGCTGAGCGCAGCACCCGATAACGAATCCACAGCCGACTCCCGCAATTCCCCCTGCGGCATTCGCTCCACCGCACGTTCTAGGACATCGGCTCGTGTCGAGTATGTGCCATAGATGACTTTTTGCCATTCGCTAGCCCTAGCATCATGTCTGCCCATCAAATGATCCAGAACCTGCTCGGGAGACTTTTCTAGCCAGGCGTCATAAATCATATACCAATTCACATCCCCTCCCCACTCTTTCGCACGTTCCACGACCATCTCCACAGGCTGGTCTTCATCTAACATCATTTCGAGTGCATACTCCGCCATGGCATCGCGCACAGCACCGGCGGGAGTCGCCTGCATTTCCTCCGCCATCTCTCGTGAAGAGGAAACATCCAATCCGTAGACCAAATCGCTCACTTCATCGCGCGGAATTCCCTCGCAAAGTTGTGGCATCCACTCCGCAGGGCGGCCCAAATGTTTCGCGATGCTGTCCCCATTGCTATCAATGATCCAACGACGATGCTGGGGATGAATGTCACCGAGGAGCCTAAGCACCTCCTCTTTTGTCACCCCCGCTTGAGGTCCCAAACTGAGGAATTCCTCAAAATATTCAGAAGCTTCGCCATAATTGGGACCTTCATCATAGTCGTGTCCGGGTGCCATTTTCCGCGGCAGTTGCGGCCCCAAATAAAGTGGCCAAGACTCACGCAGCGATGGCATCAGGAAATCCAAAGCCTTGCGCGGATCCGTGTATGCAAAAGCAGCGACGACTTGCTCCCGCAGCAGAATCCGGTCGATGGGATTGGGGAACAGCTCATCGATCAATGATTGCGCGAGCGGGACATTGCGTCGGGCGATCGAAGACAAACCCGGCTCAAATGCATCACAATCCTCACCCGGCTCTCTCAAGGCAACGAATCGCCTCACAGCATCCGCACTGACATCAGGTTGCACCGTGAGGGTTATCAACATCTCCCTCTGCGCTTTGACGGGCTGTCCGCCGATCCACCTCAAGCAAGCCGCCGCATCCTTGCGCATCCATCCGGCGCAAACCTCCCCTACGAGTGGTGGATAATGAGCTTGGCAGAAGTCCAGTGCCTCACGCGGTGATTGTTCCGCGAGTTTTTGCAGCAATTCTCTCAGAAGATCCGAACCAGTGTAAGCGCTGGGATTGTTGATGTGAGACGGAGTGATAGTAACTCCCCATTCGACGCAATGTTGCAGCCCGATCAAAGGTCTTTCCTCCAAGCATGCCGCGAGGATGGCCCATTTCTCCTCAGATGAAATGCTTTCTCCAGCGGCTTTCACGGCCGCCAGCGGATCGAGCAGTGCCCACTGCTTCAAGGCGGCAATGCGCAGCGGCAATTCATCGCTCTGATGCTTTTCTACAAAAGCCCATGCCGCCTGCGGTGCCACTTGCATCCAGCGTTTGAACAACCCCTCCCACGCGTGCGAGGAAAGCGGCCTTTCTTCATAGCGAACAGTGGACGAATCAGCATCAAAATCTCCCCTCACCGCCACGCGCACACGTTTGCTCAACATCGCCTGAGCGATGGCGGCACACTTTTGTGCATCGGCTTCAGGCAGTTGCAAAGCAATCATCCGCACCGCATCGATGTCTGTCGTCTGCCGAAACTGCGCCTCATCCCATCGAACGATGCTTGCCTCAGATCCGCTGGATGCCCCAGTCTTCCGATGCCGCCACGCCCCCACTCCGCCACCGCACAACAAGCCGGCAACCGATAACAAAACCCATCGTTGCAGCAGTAACTGCATACGAGCACCCTAGCGAATATGCTCTACACGACAAGGTTTTTCCCGCCACTTCATTTCACCTCGATCATCACGCTGCCGCTGTGGCTTTGGAGCTCGGCGACGTGCATGCACTGGATTTCCGCGATGAATGCCAGACTCGATGAGCGGGAAAAGTTTGTTACCGCACGTTCGGAGAATCTTCGAGCTTATGCTCATCCAGCGTGATATCTTTCGTCGCTTCGAGCCCCAGAACGCGACTGCGGCTTTTGGCATCAGGCTGCGTGTGGTTTTCGGGATCGATAAGTCTGTTGCTTTTCAGCGAAACGCGGGTGCAGTGGCGTAGCAGGATGGCCTGGCGTGCGGATTCCTCGTTGGGCCTGGCAATGATGGTGGCGCGAACGGGAGAGTCGATGACGTTGTCCTCAATACGGGAGTCGCGGATGCCGATGAGTCTCATGGCCGGGCCACCGCTGCGGGTGATGGTGTTGCCAGTAATGACGAGGCGCTCGATGGGCGGGATGCCGGCACCGCCTTGCGCATTGTGAGCGTGCGCCTCGATGGCGGGCTGGTGGGGGCGTGAGCTGACATCAAGGAACGTATTGTCGGTGATGGTGATGTCGCTGGGGATGCCACCGACGAGGCCCATGCCGGTGTTGAGGCTGATGTTGCTGCCCATACGGGTGAAGGTGCAGCCGCGCACGAGACCGGGGCCGGACATGATGAGCAGGCGCTGAAAATTGTCTTCCCAGCGGCAGTTTTGCACCACCCAGCCCGCGCATTCGTGGTCGAGCCACTCGGCCTGCGCTTCGGCAAAGGGCGTGGCGTCTTGATCGACGGTGAGTTGGTAATCGTGGTGCGAGATGAGCTTAGCCTCGCCGAGCAGGGTGCCGTTTTTGCGATGGATGAAGCGCAGCCGGTCACCAGCACGGGCGTTGCGAAGCGTGGGAAGCAGCGCGCCATTCGTCTCGAGCGTAACCTGTTTTCCGGACACGGATTTCACCTTGCCCCAGATGCCGTGGAAGTTCTGCAAATCATCGGCGGTGTGCCGGATGGTGACGTTGTCCATCACGCAGCCATGGCGCGTGGAGCGGCAGAGGAAGCCGTCCGCGCCTTTCCACTGGCTGG
Organism: Verrucomicrobiia bacterium; assembly: GCA_947462875.1. Lineage (GTDB taxonomy): Bacteria > Verrucomicrobiota > Verrucomicrobiia > Verrucomicrobiales > Akkermansiaceae > UBA956. Next base: position 72,503 of record CANHQJ010000001.1, on the reverse strand, counting down.
TGCCGGGTCGAGGGCCGAAGTAGCAGTCCTTCCACAGATGCGCTCCATCGCCGCCGCTCTCGCTGGGGCCGCCTTTGGCGACATAAACGCTGACGCCGTGCAACGTGAGATTGGCGGAGTCTTCCAGCACGATGGCCCCCGCGCCGGTGTAGAGGCAGGAAAGACCGTCACCCACGCGCACCACGCCGAGGTCGCCATAGGCACGCTCCCAGTTCGCATCGTGAAGGCGCTCCATAAGCTGCGGCTCAAGCATATTGACCCAGTAACGGCCGCCCTCGGAAGGCGTGATGTCTTTGTATCGCAGCTTCCGCACACCGGCCTGCAAGTCGTAGAGCGGCACGCAGAAGCGGCCGTCGCTCTTGAAGGGAAACAAGCGCTGCTCGTCACCGCCATGGTAAGTCGTGGGCACCACGATGCCAGGCGACGGCTGGATTTCGAAACGATTGCCCTCCCGATCGATGCGCGTGATCCGGCCTTCGATGCAGCCGCGTGTGCCACGGTCGATGATGGCACCGCGCAGGACGATGTTGCGGCAGTTCCGAAAGCCCACGCAGCGATGCCCCGGCGGCATCTGCTTGTCATCCAGGTCGAACCAAAACGACGCGCCCGTGGCATCGATCACGAAGGGATGCTCCGCATCGCGCAGCATGTTTTCAAAGCCGAGCGGGTAAATCACCTTCGCCCCCTGCCAACGCTCCTGCCCGAATCGATAGTCCCCCGGCGGGATACGCACCTCACCCGCGCCACTAGCAAAGGCCTTCATCACCATCGGCATCACGCCTTTTCCGCGTTCACGTTGCGCCTCCTTCTCCGCCTCCGTGAACTGCGGCCCGGCAGGAGCATCGAAGCTGAAACGATATTCCTGCGGCGGAGGCGACTTCGATTCCAAGATCCCGCGCTGATGCGGCGAGAGGTGATCGCGAGCGTCAACGGCGTGGAGCAAGCCGGGCGGAGCGATCAACAGGATGGTCAAAAACAATGCGGTTTTACGCATGGGAAAAGAAAGACGCGGCCAGATAAGAGATCAAGAAGAAAGACAAGGAACAAAAAATTGCCGCAATCTGACATACACACCAATGACAACCGCATCTCGGCAGGATGCCGCCGCCACGGTCATTTCACCTCGATCATCACGCTGCCGCTGTGGCTGTTGAATTCGGGGGCATACATGCACTGGATTTCAGCGATGCCGCTGGGGTAGCTGCCGCGCAGTTGCACGCGGGCACTGGTCTGGAAGACGTAGGTGCCACGGCGCAGGTACTCGATGAAGAAGTGATCCGCGGTGTCCTTGGTCATTTCGTAATAACCGAGTCCATCTTGGAACTTGTAGCTCGAAAGCACATTCACCGGCTCCAGGCCACTGCCGCGCTGGCTCTTGAGGTGGATGTATTCCATGTCGCGATCGACGCGGATTTCGATGCGGGTCACGACCTCATCGCCGGGTGTCAGCGGTCCCGTGACTGGCACGATTTCCTCGCCCGCTTTGGTCATGCGTTTGAGAAACAGACTCTTCTTGATCTCCAACGGATTCCCTTCGTGCGGGGTGATTTTGGAAACGTCTTCCAGGTATTGCCAATGCAGCGAGCCCCAGGAAACGCCTTTGTCGGTCTTGGTGAGTTTCACATTCCCCATCGCCGGTTTGACCTCGGTGGCCATGAATTTTTTCTCGTAGTAGCCGGTGCCGGCCTCGACATTTTCCGGCTTCACCGCCGTGCCACCAAGTTCGGCGGTGACGAGGGCATCGGAGGCGAGGCGTTTGACATCGCCGCCTAACAGAAGAGCGTAAACGGCATCGGCGGTGGACTTGGTGGTCTTCCAGCCCTGCGTTTGTTTTTGCTTGAGCAGCCAGACCTGGCAATCGTCCACGGCTTTCATGTCCTGCGCGACCTCGCGGAAAGTCTCGATGATCATGGCCTGCGTTTCGATGGGAGCGTCCTGCCAGTAGTAGCCTTCGTTCATGCGCCAGTGCATGCCGAGTTCGTCGGTGTTGAGCGCGTTTTCGCGCAGCGACTTGAGGATGGTGGCGGGAACTTCCTTTTGGCCGAGGCGATGCAAGGCCAGTGCGGTATGGCAACGGGTCATGAGCGACTTCTGATTGCTCCAGTATTTCGCGGCTTGTTTCACATAGTAATCGAAGGCCTCCTTGTTCTGTTTCGCGACGGGGCGCTCTTCCTGATAGAACGTGCGGGCGTAGAGATACATGGCGATGAACGAGGAAAAATGATCTTCCTCGCGGTCTTTCGCCTCGATTCTCTGATACATCTCGCGCACTTCCGCATCCAGCCAATCGAGCGCACGCAGCGACATCTTGGTGTCCACGGGCACGCCGAGGTGTTTCAATCGCGCTTCCCCCGTGACGATGTAGAGAGTGATGTAGGAACTGCCCGAACCTCCGGGGAACCAGGGCCAGGCACCGTTGCCCAGTTGCATTTCCGTGAGGCGCTTGCTGGCGCGCGCCAGTTCGCTGTTCAGTCGGTTGTCGTCAAACAACACGCCGATGTTGCGGCGCGATTCGGTTTCCGAATTGGCATCGCGCAGCCATGGGGTTTCCTCGATCATCAGGCTCTTGAGGTCCTGATTTTTTAGCAGCGGGCTATCGAGCGTTTTCGGTGCATTGCGCCATACTTCAAAGACGCGGCGAATCTTCGGATCGCTCTGCGCGATGTGGCGGGCGAGATGATTGGCGTAGTAGCGGTTGAAGGTTTGCTCGGCGCACTCGTGCGGATACTCCATCAGGTAAGGCAAGGCCATGACCGCATACCATGCGGGTTGCGAGACGATTTGCAGGCTGACGCTCTGATGCTGCAGCGTGTTTGAGTTGCCGCTATCGATGAGCTTTTTCATCGCAAAATCGCGGCTTCCGGCATCGCGGATCGGCAGGGTGACCGACTCGGTGACGAGCTGGCGTTTCGACAACACGGGGATCATGCCCTCCTCGCCATCGCTGAGTTTTCCGCTGCTGGCCTTGGCGGTGTAAGTGAGGAATCCGGCACCATCGGGCACCTTGATGCGCCAGGAAAGGGTCTTCGATTCACGGGCGGGAATGGAAAATTCCTGCTCGATTTGTGTCAGACCCAGGGCGGCATTGCGCGACTCGAGCGTGATGGCATCGGCAAAGGCGAGAGTGGCTTTTCCGGTTTGCACAGCATCCGATTGATTCGAGACCTTGGCGGTGAATTCGATCTCATCGCCCTCGCGCAGGAAGCGTGGGGCGTTCGGTTGCATCATCAGGTCTTTGGCAGTGACCGTCGTGCCTTCGAGGTAGCCGCTGCGCAATTGTTTATCGTGCGCGAAGCCCATGAAACGCCATTTCGTCAGCGCCTCGGGCATAGTGAAGCTCATGGTGACGATGCCTTTTTCGTCCGTAAGCAACTGCGGTTCGAAGAAGGCCGTTTCCTGCAAATTCTTGCGCACGGCGGGCGGGGCCTCGGCGGCTGCAGGGTCGGGAGGAAGGCCCGCCAAGTCGGTAGAATTACGATTCGGGTTGTTGAGAATCGAATCGATCGAATCGCGGGTGATCGCAGCATCCCCCGAGCGGTTGCCGCCGGTGAGCACGCTGGCGCTCTCCTCCATGGCGGCAGCGGGGGCGGCCATTGCCTTGGCGTTTCGCATCATGCGCACACCGCCGCCGCCGCCACCAAAACCATCTGCCATCTCCATCAAACGCATTTCTTCTTGCGCGAGGGAGGACGGCAGTTGTCGATAGCTCAACGGTGTCGCTTCACGTTGCACATGCCAATCGGACTCCCAGGGAGATAACTCCAGATTCCCGCCATTTTCACTCCAATCGTAGCGCGAGTCGTTTTGATAGAGATAGGAGGACAAACTTCCGGACCAACGATGAGGAGCAAAGGCATCCAACGAAGCGTCATACATCGCACCCAGCATCTCGACGGCATCCTTTTCCGCGCCCTCGATGACTACTTTCCATGTTTCTTTCGAACCAGGCTCGATTTTATCGCGCATGCTCTCGAAGCGCAGTGTGAGATCTTTTTGCGACCATGGCACCTCGATGGTGTCATTGGTGACGAAAGTGCGATTCTCGTGCTGAAAGATCGTGCGCAATGCCAGGCCACCGCGGTGTTCCTCCGTGATGGGGAAACGCAGGACCTCCTGTGTGGACGAACCATCCGACCAACCTTTTTTCACGATGATGCCGCGATGCTCGATTTCATAATAGAAACGCCCTTCGTCATAACCCGTGCCCCACAACGCGATGAACTCTTGACCTGGCTCAAGTGACCAGGATTTCACATCGAAGTGGTGGGCGATATTGATCGGAAAACGTTTGGCATTCAGATCCAAAACGCGCAAGGGCAACAATGCCGTGACTTTTTTCCCGGCACGATCCGTGGTTTCCAAAATCGCACGATACTCCCCTGCTTCGAGTTTGCATTCCGCCTCTGCCAGGCCTCTTTCATCGGTGACAAATCCGATTTTTTGCACCAACTCATCGAGCTCCCAGGAATTCGGGTCGGCGGGGTCTTTGGCCGATGAATCATCCACAGGAAGAATTAAGCCGCGACGGGGAGACACCCCCTGCAACGATTTGCGCAAGACTTTTTCCGGTTGCTTCAGGCGATGCACCGAGATCGTACCCTTGCAGGATTGTGGTTCGTCATCGATGCTGCGGGTGCTGATTATCATTTTCACCGGGGCGGCGACATCCAGCCAAGATTCTGCACTCAGAGTCGCCGCCACATCGACATACGCCGCGCGCACAGAGCGCTTGCCCGAGCGGGCCTCACCGGTGGAATCAGTGACATCGACGGATACTTCATAGACAAAAATCGGTTCGTTTTTCGGATCTACGCTGAGGTCAGGCTGAGCCAGGAAAGTCACCTCCACCTCGCCCTTGCTGTTGGTCACAGCGGTGCCATGGGCGATCTGTTTTTGGCTGCTCAGCGAGGGATCGAACCACCAGCACCAGCGCGACCACTCGGGCCACTGTGCTCGGCGTGTCACCGACCACTTGACCTTGGCACCATCGATGGCAGCACCGGTGTAAGCGATGGCTTTCGCGGTCACGGTGACATTTTCATTCAGGCGCGGAGGAGCTTTGGCCGCACCGACTTCCACCGTGAACTTCGGACGTTTGTATTCCTCCACGCGTATCATCGTCATGTGGTTGTCGCAGCTGATGTTTGCATGGCCCAGCACACGATCGGTGGGCGCGGTGAAACTGCCTTGGAAGGAGCCGAACGCATTGCTGCGCAGCGTCAACTTGCTGATCTCCTTGTTGTTCGCATCGCGGAACTCGACCGTGAATTCCTTATCCGCCACCGTATGATAATCGTTTTTCTGGCGATCATAATACGTTGCTATGCCCTTGAAACGCACCGTTTGCCCTGGGCGATAGATCGCGCGATCGGTGAAGAAATGAATCATTTCCTGCGGCTTGTCTTTTTCACGTGAGTACGTCCAATTGCTGTCACTGATCAACTCATCGCCCTGGCTCAGCACGCGATACAGCAAACTGCGGTCCTGGCGCAAAATCATCTCAAAGACCCCTTCCGCATTGGTTTTGGTATCGTCGATTTTCACCGGACGATCATTTCTTTCCTCCCATCGCTCCACGGTCGCCCCACTGATGGGTTTGCCGCTGAGGGCATTCATGACCACACCACGAGGAGGGCCGGAACCTTCCGAGGTCACCAAAGCCAGATCGCTGATCCATATCACACTGTGGAAAAGTGCGTTTTTCTCGAGGGGGAATTGTTCTTTGGCACTGGCCACCAGGCGATAGCAACCTTTGGGCAGATCCCACTGGGCGGTCAGCGCCTGAACACGTTCCAGATAGTCCTCGGTCGCGGGAATATCCACCGACCATTCGCGCGCGAACTTCTGGGCAAGAATGCGTTTGTAACCGTCGTGATCGAGATAGTTTTCACCCTCTTTCCAATCCGTCGGATACAGACGGAACCACAGTTTGGTGACGTTGCGATAGTTGACCTTGAATTCGGGCTGCGCGGCATTCCAAACCTGCTCTGTCCGCAGCGCGATGGAGGGTGCCAGAATCTGATCGATCAATTGCTCGCAAAGACTCTGATAGATTTTGCTCTTGCCTGTCTCAGCACCCAACCGTGCGATTTCCAGAGCCTCCTTCATGCGCTTTTGCCCCACCAGCAAACTGCCGAGCTTGTAGCGCACCAAAGCTTGCTGATCGAGGCTTGCGGAGAGATCCACGCACTCGCGGAGACGCTTTTCCATGATGGCATCCGTTTCGCCCCCCTCGACCGCCGACTTGGCCCAGTCGAGGCGCTCCAGGTTCACATGCATGCGCGCGATGGGCCGCTGTTCGTGGAAACGCAGCAATTCCTGATAGAGAGCGATGGCCTTGCGCTTGCTGGAATTTTCATCCGTGCTCTGCGGCTTCCAGGCGAGAAATTCCTCGATGGTGCCGAAGGCGGGCGAGTCCGCCGAAAAGGAAAAGGCATCTTCCGCCTGCACGGTGGCGAGTTGATCGGCCTGGTAGTAGCCCAGCACCTCGTGCGCGACGAGGTCGTAGAGCGTGGGACGCAGGGCATCGTCGAGATTGCCTTTGTCGTAGAGCTTGTCGAAGTCCGCCACGGGTATCGCGCGCAAGGCATCCGCCTGACCAAGCGCCTTCACAAATCCGGCATCCACTTCGCTGAGAATGCGGCGCAGGTCCCAGGTCTTGATGTCATCACTCACCGGCCCGGCATCCGGACTACGCTGGCGGAAGCGCCATTCGTTTTGTTGGAAATAACTCCACAACCACAGCGACTGGATCACGCCGAGCATAGGCTTCATTTCGGCAGGGGCATCGGCGATGGTCTTTTGCATCATCTCGATCGCCGCCGTGGGACTGCGCCCCTCCTCGATCCGCCCCTGCAAGCGGATGCGCTGCGCGGTCGCGCGGATGGCCTCCGCCCAGGCTTTTTCCTGACGTGCGGCGGCATCAATGACCGTCAATGTCTCGATCGCGGACTTCGGCAGATCTTTTTCCATATCCTCATCCACTTTCTTCCATTGATCATCCCGGGGCGCGGCACTCGCCACACCAATACCCAGCAGAAATAACAAAAAGTGCTTCATGACATGTCTCATAACATCCATGAGACACGCGAAACAGGAGAATCTTAGAAATCTTTTGTCAGAAAATGATTATTTCTCCTCCAGCACCAAACCCACCGGCATCGAATTGCCGAAATTCACGAAGTCTTTCATGGTCCAGACGATTTTTTTCTGGGCATCCACCTCGATCATCTGCGGATTTTTCGGACCCGCATGGCAGTTGATGAACAGCGTGTTGCCATTGGCCAGGCGTTTCACGCCACAGACCCATGCCAGCTCGATGCCGGGTAGATCGCTGGCTTCGAGCTTCCAGACGATTTCCTTCGCCGGGGTCACCTCCAGCACGCGGTGTCCGTTGCCGCAGCCGAGCAGCGTATTTCCGTTAGGCAGACGCTGCACGCCGAAGACCGCATTGCCGTATGCCTCCACGCCGTGACCGCCGGCCGGCTTGTGATCGAACAAAGGCACGGCATAGTCCCAAACGACGGTGCCTTTTTCATCGTATTCGCGCACCATGCCGTCGCGCTCGTGGGCCGCGAGATAGTGACCGTTCGGGAGTTTCACCACTTGACGGGTATCGCTGTGCGCGCTGGGCGAGTTCACTTTCATCGGCAACTCCTTCTTGATTTCGCCCGTGGGGGAAATTTCCAGAATCCGGCAGGTGCCCGACTCCGCGATCATGGTGTCGCCATTCTCCAGGCGCTGAAACGCGTGAATTTCCACCGGACGTTTGGGATTGTTCCCATGCTTGCGCGCATCGTATTCCCACACGATCTGTTTTTTTTCATCCTGCGTCACCTCGATCACCCGCGTCCAGTTGACCTGAAACAGCAAGTTGCCGTTAGGAAGCACCTGCACGCCGTGGATGGGACCCACGGGATACTGCCACTCGATCGCGCCCTTGGTATCGACGATGGCGAGGATTTTTTTCGAATCATCCGCGCAGAGCACCCGCCGTGGCGGACCTGTTTGCTCGGCATGCGACAAAACGGAGGAAAATACACACAAAGAAAGAAACGTAAGCGCGCGGGTCATCAGGAACCATACGCGGCTCAGGATCCCAGTTTCTCATCATTGTTTTTATTTCTGAATACTCAGCTTCTTGTCTTCATGGGAAAAGAGGCTTGCATGACGTGTGATTTTGTGATTCATTACGTCATGCCGAAATTGACACTTCACATTCCGGTAGAACTGGTGGCTACGGCAAAAATCGAAGCCGCCAACCGCCATGTTTCGGTCTCCAAGCTGGTGTCGGATTTTTTCACCACGCTAGCGGCACACAAATCCGCGAATGACACTCCGCGCCACCAACTGGCTCCTCGCACCCGACGGCTTGCGGGATGCATTCCCGAACAAGACGTCGGGAGAGAAGAATACATTGATCACCTGGAACGCAAACATTCGTGAACGCGCTGATTGATACGAATGTCATTGTGGATGTGCTCACCGGCCGCGCGCCTCACTATGAGCATTCATCCCTCGTCTTGGATAAAGCAGAACGTGGAGAATTCGTCGCCACTGTCTGCGCGACTACGATCACGACAGTCTATTATCTCGTTCGCCGTCACTATGGGGCAAAAGCCACTCTGGAAAAAATGTTTGATCTCACTGCGATTTGTCAGGTTTCCCCCGTCAATCGCTCCGTGATCGATTCAACGCTTAACAGCAGTTTTACAGATTTTGAAGATGCCGTTTTGCATCACTCTGCCTTACTTGCCGGAGCGGATTGCATCGTCACGCGCAATCAAATCGATTTTCGCGACTCTTCGCTGATGATCTACAGTCCCAGTCAATTTCTTCTCGCTCTGGCACAAGAGCAAGAGAGAAACACTCAGTGATCCGTGAATTTCTGGATATCCAGCTCCAGACCATAAACCACCAGACGGTCACCCGCCTGAAAAACAAAATCCGGCCCGGGGAGCCCGCCGATCACCGGCACGTCATCCGGTAACATTTCCCGCGAATCCGCGCGACGCACGGTCACGAGGTTGAGGCCGTGTTTGCCGCGCAACTCCGATTCCTTGAGCGTCTTGCCCACGAGGAAATCCGGGCACACCAGCTCCACCACCGCGTGGGTGGAATCGACCACAAAGTGACGCAAAAACGCCCGATTGGACACATGGCGCGCGAACATCTCCGCCGCCAGGGCCTCCACGCGGATTTTGCCACTCACGCCCATCAGGTCGAGCAGCTGCTCCTGCACCTCGTGAAAGACACGGGTGTAAATGCGTTTCACACCGATCGATTTCAAGTGCGCGGTCATCATCAGGCTGGCCTCGAAGTTTTCGCCCACCGCCACAATCGCGGCATCGGCACTGGCCACGCCCAACTCTAACAAAACATCCCGATCCGTGGCATCGCCCTGCACCGCAATGGTCACCAGTTCCTTGACCGCATCGAGATGGCTCTCGTCATTGTCAATCACCATCACCTGATGGCCCGAATGCGCGAGCTCCCGCGCGATGCTGGTCCCGAAGGCACCCAATCCTAAAATGACAAAATTCATGGTCGTATGATGGTAGGAGATTGATTTTCTGTTAGCCTAGCGGCACGCGTGTTTCCGGCAGGCGGATCTTGGAAGGTTTCTTCGGACCGACCAAGCTCATGGCAAAGGTCAGAATCCCGATACGCCCGGCAAACATGGTCAGGGTGATGACAATTTTCGAGGGATCTGACAGCACGCCTGTGAGTCCCCGGGTCAAGCCCACCGTGCCGAACGCACTCACGCACTCGAAGACCACATCGGCACCGGAGGCCAGGGGATTGAACAGACCCACCAAATAGGTTGCCGCCGCAATCCAGATCAAACACAGCGCCAACGTCGCGAGACTCCGCTCCACCGCATCGCGCGATGCCCTGCGATCCCACAGCTGCAAGTCCCGTTGCCCGAGCAAAATGCGTTTCATTTCCAATACAATGATCGCCATCGTGGTCGTCTTGATACCACCCGCCGTGCCTCCGGGATTGCCGCCTATCGCCATCAGCACACAGGAGATCACCAAAGCCGCTGTGCCATGTTCACCAAACAACGAAATATTGAAGCCCGCCGTACGGGTGCTCACCGAGTTGAACAACGACTCCCAGGGCGTCAGCCCGCTCCACCAGTATCCCAGCATCCCGAGAGTCAGCAGCCACAGCGTCGTAGTCGCCGCCAGCCGACAATGCACGGTCAGACGCGGCAGTTGTTTCCGTTCCTTTGTCATCCTGCGCCGGATCCAGGCTGTGGTGTAACGCGACAGCTCTGTGAGCAGGGCGAACCCGAAACCACCGAGCACGATCAGCGCCATCACCACGCTATGCACCGGGTAATTCTCTTTGACAGAGGCATGCATCAAGCCATCGCCATAGGTCGAAAATCCCGCATTGCAGAAAGCGGAAATACCATGAAACACACAATCCCACCACAATCGACCGGGAATCTGATGGCTCGATTGCCAGAAGTAGCGCAAGCACAACACCCCGATCAGTTCGATCAACAAGGTGGCCCCCACAATGTGCCAGACGAAATTCCCGACTCGCCCCATGTTATCCTCACTCAGCAAATCGCGCAAGGCCACGCGGTCGCGCAAATTGATCCCCTGCCCTGCGACCAGGGCGAGAAAGTAGGTCAGGGTCATCACCCCCAATCCGCCGATCTGGATCAAGACCAACAGAATCGCCTGGCCGGTGAAGGTGAGCTGGGTCTCCACATTCACTGACGATAGGCCTGTCACACAGACGGCGCTCGTGCTCATGAAAAGAGCATCCACGGCGCGCAGTCCGTCGTACGATGCGTTGGGCGTCATCAGGAATCCCGTTCCGATCAGAATGACAAGGGCAAAACTCAGGACACCGATCAAGCCCGGCGGCATGCGATTGAACCAGCGCTGGTCACGCATCACGCGGATCATACGCACGACAGTCGGCAGAATCAGATTGAACTGCACCACCCCCATGGCCACGTAAGGCACGGATGAACTGGGAAAAATCGCATTCAACACCGGCCAGATCTGCTGACCCAACAACATCTGCAATCCGGCGATCACCGGCAATGCCAGCAATATCATCCCGCGGCGGAAGTGTTCCTTTTTGCGCTCCAGCAAATTCAACGCCAACTCCACCAGAGCGGCTATCACCACCATACCCCACGTCACCGCGCGGATCCGTGACAAAGTCAAAGGAGATACCGGCCAACCAATTTCCCACACCAAGGTCACGAAAGCGAGGATTCCGCAACACGAGGCAAGCCATAACAATCGCCGCGACCAAACCGTTCGGTCCTCCGGATTCACCTGTGTGTTTGACCACGGCACGCGGTGCTTTTATTCCCCAAATGCCCGGATGGCAAGGACAAAGCATAGTTCACACAGCTGAAAAATTTTTCAAAATCACCGGCTTTTTGGTTCAACGATCCAGTGAAGAACATCAGCATCCTAACGGATCGCCATATCCTCATCGATTCCATTTCTTGCCGTCCACCCGTCATGTCATCCACATGCCGATTCTTCGGACTATATCAGGGCGCTATCAAATGCAAGCGCAAGATACGACGCAGTTCGTCCACCGTCTCAGGCAATGCCTGTGATCCATGTGCGCCGGGAACAATGCGCTCGGATTTCGCAGCAGGCATGCGAGAACTCCAGTATTCCACGACACCGTCGGAACTATGCGGAGTGTCACCTTTGCCTCGATCTCCGATAATCGAGTGGTGAGGCACCGCAAGCGGAATGGAATCCACCACCTGAAGTGTCGGGCTACCCGGCGATAGCCCGGTGATACTGTTAGGCAGTCTTCCAGGTGCGCCACTAACAACTGCGATCGCATGATCGGCGTTCCCCTGCAACGGGCCGCTCACATCGGCAGGCAGAGCGATCAGACGTCTCAGCAATTCGCCCAGTGAGCCGATCGCCATCCTGCTTCCCCGGTGTGGAGTGCAGATAAATACCAAACGGCCGATGTCCGGGTTCGCCTCATAGCACGTGGCACGGTCCCCCACGCTTCCCGGTTCGACAATCGAAAAAAAGGCCTCCGCTTTCTCTTCGCCTATCACATTCCACGATTTACGCGTCACCGTGATCGACTGCATTTTGCTCACGAGCCCACCCATGCTGTGCCCGACCATCACAATGTCAGGAGCATCGGGATAAAGCTGCTGAAATCGCGCCAGTTCCTCTCGCAATCGCAGCGCGGAGTATCCGACAGGATTTCCCGTAGGATAACGGAACACCATGTATTGATATTTGCCGCGGAGCTTGGGATCGCTCTCGATGCCGGCGATCACCTTGCGCCAAATCTGTGGAGTGGAAATCAGGCCGTGTACGAACACCAGCGGTATGCGCCGCGCATCGTAGGGCTGGAGCATGAACAGCCCCGAATGACTCATGTATCGTGAGCCATGAATCGCGCCCATCACCCCGGTCCACCAGGCTGGCTCCGAGCGATACCAGTCCAGTGCCGCCACCGGATCAGCAGCCAGCGGTCCCCGGGGCATCACCGATGAGGATGCGCTCGTCCGTTCGGGATTGAAAAGCGATAAAGTCACCTTGTTTTTGGCAAAACCCAGAAATGCGGTGACTGGTGCCGCCAGTCCCTCCTCAGGATAAAATCCCCGCGCCCCTTTCGTCTCGATGACGCCGACCATCGGCACACCCCATCCCTCAACCGGTCGCCTGGCATCGGAATTGTGCGCAGCGATTCTCGATGCCGGAATCATCCGAGAAAACCGACGCGAATCCCAGACACCGGAGCCAGAATGGGAGGATATATCGAAGGAAAACGAGCCTCTCGCCCCCGCCAACTGCATCGGCCCTTTCCTCATGTCTCTTCCCTCGCGCTTCCACAGTAACACAACGAGCTTTTCCACTGCTTGGTTGTAGCGACGAACGGCTGCCACATCCGCGCTGTTGACGCGCATGCGATCCGCCGCCTCCCAGGCTTTATCAATCAGTTTGACCGCACGCGCTTCCTGTTTTTGATGGGACGCATTCTCGGGCGAATGTCGGGTCAGCTCACGATTTGACAGCACGCAGCCAGACAACAAAGAGGCGATGAGCCAAATCAAAGCAAGATGTCTCATCAGCGTTTACGAATGTGGTATAGGTGACACAGCGAAATCAATTTCCATCGAAAAAACAATCATGCAGTTCTACGATTCAACTGATTAAAACGACTTATGATTCTGACATGATCTTCAAATTGGGAAAAATCGCATGAAAAACCGGGTCTGATGTAGGAGGTCCGCATACGTTCGATTGAATCATCGGCTTGAAGAAAAGGCAATGCCACACGAGTCCATGATCGTTTTTCGCCACACACACCGGATCACAAACTGGCAGAATTGCGCATTGGCAATCGCTCGTGATTCTGTCATGAAAATGGCCATGCAGCGCATCAAAACAGCGATCGTCGGAGCCAGCGGATACACAGGGAGTGAGTTGCTTCGCTTGTTATTGCAGCATCCTCACGTGGATCTCTGTGCCGTGACATCGCGCCAGGAAGCCGGGAAGGCCATCTCGGCGCTGTTTCCCCGCTTCCGCAGCCTGCCTGGCGCCGATCTCGCCTTCATGGAGCCCGATGCCGATGCCATCGCCGCCACCGGGGCGCAGGTGGCTTTCCTCGCTCTGCCGCATGGAGTCGCGGCGGAGATCGCCACCGCGTTGTTGGCGAGAGGCTTGAAGGTCATCGACCTCAGCGCGGACTTCCGCATTCACGATCCCGGGGTCTATCAGGAATTTTACCAGCACCCCCACCCCGCCCCGGAGCTGCTCAAGAGCTCGGTCTACGGTCTGGCGGAAATGTATGAAAAGGAAATCGCCGCCGCCTCCCTCATCGCCGCTCCCGGTTGTTACCCCACGAGCATCCTGCTGCCTCTGATCCCGCTGCTGCGCGCGAATCTCCTCGACCCTCACAGCATCATCGCCAACTCCATGAGCGGTGTCAGCGGTGCCGGGAAAAAAGCCGATACCGCCTACCTCTTTTGCGAGTGCAACGAAAGCCTGCGCGCCTACGGCCTGCCGAAGCACCGCCACCTCGCCGAGATCGAACAAGAACTTTCCCTCGCAGCCGGTGAAAAACTCCGCATCACCTTCATCCCGCATCTCGTGCCGGTGAACACAGGCATTCACAGCGCCATCACCGCCAGCTTGCGGGCGGGCGTCACCCTCGAGCAAATCGGCAACGCTCTCGAAAACGCCTACGCCGGAAAACCTTTCGTCCGCTTGCTCGGCGCGGGCGTTTGTGCCGATACGAAAAACGTCACGCGCACGAACTTCATCGACATCGGCTGGCATCACGATGCCCGCACGGGTCGCGTGATTTTGACCAGTGCCGAGGACAACGTCGTCAAAGGTGCCGGTGGCCAAGCCGTGCAATCATTCAACCTCATTTTCGGTCTTGATGAAAAAGCGGGATTGCATTCCGTGTAATGTAACTCTAATTATCGCGTTCCGCAGACATGGACCTACAATTCACTAAAATCAAAGGGGGCGTCGGAGCCCCCGCAGGCTTTCTGACCTCGGCCATTTCCTGCGGCATCAAAAACCCCGAAGCGACCCGCCTGGACCTCGCGCTGGTTTTCTCGGAAACGCCCTGCGCTTCCGCCGGAACTTTCACCACCAATCGCGTCAAGGCCGCTCCCGTCAAGCTCTCCCAGGCCCACCTGCGCCGCGGCGAACTGCGCGCCATCATCGCCAATTCCGGCAATGCCAATGCCTGCACCGGCGTCGTCGGCATCCGCGATGCGAAAGTCATGTGCTCCGCAGCCGCCAAGGAACTCGGGCTCAATGCCTCGGAAGTCGGCGTTTGCTCCACGGGCGTCATCGGCCTGCCCATGCCCATGTCACGCATCGAACCACGCATCCCCGAGCTCGTCAAAAAACTCGGCCCCAAGCATGGATCGGACGTCGCCGCCGCCATCATCACCTCGGACACCCACGCGAAAGAGGTTGCCATTTCCTTCGACATCGATGGCCACAAGGTCCGCATCGGCGGTTGCGTCAAAGGTGCCGGCATGATCAGCCCGAGCATGGCCACCATGCTCTGCTTCATCACCACCGATGCCAATCTCACCTCGGACTGCCTGCGCAAATGCACGCTGGAAATGGTCGAGGAATCTTTCAATCGCATCACCATCGATGGCGACATGAGCACCAACGACACTGTGCTCGTTCTCGCCAACGGCCAATCCGGCATGCCTGTCATCCGTCGCAATTCCAGTGCCTGCAAGCTCTTCCGCGCGGCGATGAAATACGTCATGCTCGAGCTCGCGAAAGCCGTCGTGCGCGATGGCGAACGCGTCACGAAATTTGTCACCGTCGAGGTCAAAGGCGCCCGCACCTATCTCGACGCGAAAAAAGTCGCCGAGGCCGTCAGCAAATCCGCGCTCGTCAAATCCTCTTGGAACGGCGGCGATCCGAACTGGGGCCGCATCATCCACGCCGTCGGCTACTCCCGCGCCCGCATCCGCGAGGAGCTGGTGGACATTTTCCTCAATGGCAAAGCCGCCTGCCTCGGCGGATTGCAAGCTCCCACCCCCATGGACGATCTCCGCGCCATCGCTGCCAGGCCGGAATTCACCGTGGAAATCCACCTCAACCAGGGGGAGGCGACTTACACCATGTACACCAGCGACCTCTCGCCCGAATACATCGACTTCAACCGTAGCGAATACGCCTACTGGAAACAAGCCCGCAAGGACGGACTGATCTGACACCTCTTATGAAACTCGCACTCGATGCCATGGGTGGCGACCACGCCCCCGCCGTCAATATCTTAGGAGCCAAACAGGCGCTCGATCTCTATCCGAAAATCCAAAAAATCTTCCTCGTCGGCGATGGCTCCACGCTCGAAGCCGAGTGCAAAAAGCATCAACTCGAAAGCGAACGCATCACCATTGTCCATGCCTCCGAAGTCATCGGCATGGCAGAGCCCGGTGCCAAAACCGTGCGACGCAAAAAAAACTCCTCCATCAACATCGCCATGGACCTCGTCAAGGCCGGCGATGCCGATGCCTTCATCTCCGCCGGCAACACCGGAGCCTGCGTGGCCTCCGCCACCATCAAACTCCGCCTCATCGAAGGCATCGATCGTGCCGGCATCGCCTCCCCGCTCCCGAACGAGCACGGCGTCTGCAACATCCTCGATGCCGGAGCCAACCCCGAGGCCAAGCCCCAGCACCTCATCGGCTACGCCATCATGGGCACCGCCTTCGCCAAGCATGCCTTGGGCATCACGGATCCTTTGGTCGGCCTCATGTCAAACGGCGAAGAAGACGAAAAAGGCACCACCTTCACCAAAGAAACCTTCGCCCTGCTCAAGGAAACACCCGGCATCCACTTCATCGGCAACGTCGAAGGCCACGATCTGTTTGAAACGCCGCTCCACGTCGTGCTCTGCGACGGCTTCACGGGCAACATCGTGCTCAAGTCCTGCGAAGCCACTGCCAAAGCCATGGGCAAATGGCTCAAACAAGAACTCACCGCCAATCCCCTGCGCGCCATCGGTGCCGCCATGGCAAAAGGCGCCTTCAAAGCCCTCAAAGCCAAATCGTCCTACGAAAGCTACGGCGGCAGCCCCTTGTTAGGCGTGAATGGCGTCGTCATCATCGCCCACGGTTCCTCCAGCGCCCTCGCCATCCAAAACGCCCTCCGCGTCGGTATGGAAACCGCCGAGAACAAAGTCAACGAAGCCATCCGCCAGGCCTTGGCCCAGTAAATCAAAAGGGAGCGCGGAACTTCAGTCCGCTTCGGTGCAGAGGTCAGAGGTCAGGGGGCGCAAATCAAAAATCAACAACTTGTCCGCCGAAGTTCCGCCACGCGGAACGAAGGAGGATCATCAATCGAAAATCTCCCCCTCTCCCCGCACCAACGGCGCCAAACTCGTCAGCCCAGCGGCAACGGCCTGGGAAAAAGCCGCCCACAAAACCAAGCCCTGCATGGGCGCGACTCCCTCCCTTGATGTCCCAGCATCAGCAGCCCCATACTCACCCACAACTCGCTCGATAAGAAGGCCTGATAGAGACACTGTACCGAAGAAATTCCACGTCAGAGCAAGGATTTTGAAATTACTTACCAGAGTCAACCTCGCCTGATAGCACCTTGCGAGTTCCTTCCAGCAAAAGACTTCCGCCGTTGCTCCTAACTGTGGATTTGCTATACGTTGCTTGACGCGTATGTTCAGCGCTTGGACAGACTGACAAAGCGAATAAAGGAAGGAAAAAACAACCAGATGAAAGACGAAATACATCAGAACGAGCGGACCATGCCGATGAACCGACGGGAATTCGGGCGCATGCTTGGGGTCACGGGTGCCATCTGGGGAATGACGGGCGGGCCAACGTCGGGGGCTACTGAGGCACCGAAGGATGCCGAGGGGAAAGTGATTCCCGGATTCGAAAAAACCAAGGATGATCCGGCCGGGGCGAAGGGTTGGCAGCCGGTCTCCGATCGCAAGATCAGGGTGGGAATCGCCGGATACGGTCTGTGCAAATTCGGTGCCGCTTTCTTTTACCAGAACCATCCCAACGTCGAAGTGGTTGCCGCTACCGATCTCGATCCCGCTCGCTGTGCCGCGCTTGCCCAGGCGGTGGGCGCGAAGAAGACCTATCCGTCCTGCGAAGAAATGATCAAGGACAAGAGCCTCGAGGCCATCTACATCGCCACCGATGCCCCGAGCCACGCGCGTCTGGCCATCATGGCGCTGGAGCACGGCAAGCATGTTTGCAGCGCTGTTCCGGCGGTGTTCGGGTTTGAGGCGGAAGAGGAAGCGGAGAAATTGTTCCATGCCGTCAAGAAAAGCGGCATGAAATACATGATGAACGAAACATCGGCGTTTCATGAGGCCCTCTACGCAAAAAGGATGCAGTACCAGGCGGGAGCACTCGGCAAGATCCTCTATTCGGAGGGCGAATATTGGCACGACGGCATCGGCACGCTCGGAAGTTTCAATGCGAAGAACGGCAGGATCGACGAGTATGGCTGGCGCCGCGCGTTGCCCCCGATGTGGTATCCCACCCACGCCACGGCCTACTACATTTCCGTAACCGGGAAGCGCTTCACGGAGGTGTCCTGTCTCGGGACCGCCAGCTACTACCCGGTCTTCCAGGAGGCTGCCAACCAGTATCAGAACCCCTTCGGCACCGAGATTGCGATGCTCAAGACCAGCGAAGGTGGCATCTCACGCATGGGAGTGAGCTGGGACATGAAGAACGCCGCGGGCGAACAGGGACGCGTCTACGGGGAGAAGCCCCATGACAATTCCATCGTCGGCAGCCGTCCTCCTCTGCCCCCCAGCGTGGGAGCTGGCGGTCATGGCGGTTCCCACGGCAGATTGACCAATGACTTCATTGAATCGATTCTGCTGGATCGAAAACCCATCGTCGATATCGGAGATGCCTTGAACATGACTCTCGCCGGCACGATGGCACACTTATCCGCAAAAAAGGGCGGCGAATGGATGAAGATCACGCCGTACGATTTGTAAGATGAACACTTGCCAACGCACCATGACCTTGCCGAAAATTTCGAAATGAAAAAGCCGCTAAAGATCGCCCTGTGGATCGCCGGTTCTCTGGCAGCCCTTGTTGCCATTGCCTTTGCAACGCTGATTGCGGTGGGATTTTTCCTGTTAGAATCATTTGATTCATCGGATGGTGGCCATTCGACGATTTCATGGCGAACGAGCCTTCCCGCAACTGCCACTGAGGTGAAAGAGCATGCATGGGCGGATGGTTTTCTGCCAGACTACGATTACTATCTGCGTGCCCGCATCACCAAGCCCGAGTTCGACAAATTTGTGCAAGATCTGGAACTCACTCCCCATACGGATACCCGTATCTACTCTGAGTCCTATCCGCTTTCGTGGTCAGGCCATCTGACAGGAGACAGCGAATGGTGGAATCCCACTGATGATCTGCAAGGCACCTTCGTCAGAGAAGGGGGAACGACTTGGTTATACGCAAAGTATGAGGAAGGTTTTCTGTATTTCAGATCATTTGATCACTGAACGCCGTGGGGATGAAACAACGTTAAATGTGGTGGCACGGCGGCGCAGGACTCACAGAGCGAAGCGAACGAGGGAGCTTATCCGCCATTGCCACCCACGACGTGTTCGGCCTGGTTTGGTTCTTCTGTGGCTGCTGCTCTGAGCGAGATCGAATAGACCGAGTTGCTTGTCTCATTGAAGTGAAAATAGAAAAAGGAGGTCTTCTGGCAATTCGGGCAGGTCCGCACGACCACTCCAGGCATCCCCGTTGCTATCGATCGGTTGGATAAATTGATCTCAAAGATCCTCGCCAGCGGTTCTCGGAGGTCCTCATCCATCCTATCTTGCCACCCCCACGCAGCATCCAGCATCTCCTTAAACTTCACTTGCAGTCTCGCCTTGCAATGTGGACAACCAGTATCGAACATAGCCAATTCCGTGTCCCAGCCTGTGAAGAAAGGCAATCGATCTTTGATTGGTTGGTAGAGTATCATTTTCTGAGCCGAACCGCGCGTTATTTCTTTTTTTGCGGTTTCTGCGGCTTTTTCGCGGCCGGTTTGGGCTTTTTGGGTGTCGGGGGCGGCGGCGTGATTTTCATGAATTCCGCATCGCTGATTTTCCCGTTTTTGTCGGTATCGTATTTCTTCAACAAGGGGTCTTGCGGATTGGCGGCGTAAGCATCCTGAATCGTTCGTGCTTCCGTCACATTGAAGGTCTTGCTGTGATCCAGATCGTATTTTTTCAGAATCTCCGCCTGACCAGCCGGCTTTGCCTCTGGTTTGGGCTGCGGCTTGGGTTGGGGCTTCGGCTGCGGTTTGGCTTGCGGTTTCGCCGGCGGTGCTTTGGGCGCGGGTTTGGCGGGCGCTTCTGCCATCGCCACGGGTGAAAGGAAGCCAACCGCGCAGAGTAGGAGGCGGACGAGCGTAGTGCGTAACTTCATGATAGGTGAAGGATTGCGGATTCCCCTATCCCGTGACAAGGGGAATTTTTGATTGTTAGGGGGTGGCTGCGTTTCTGTGGAGTGGCGATGAACAAAAAAGCGGCTCCTTACGGAACCGCTTTTTGTGAAAGCTCTATCGGGCGCGAACCATGGAATCACTTCTTCGCCTCGACAGGCTTCAAGGTGATGGGATCGACGAGAGTGGCGGGATCCATTTTGTCACCAGCCAGATCCTTTTCATAGGACTTCAGTTCGTCCGCGGTCACAGGCGCCGAGGGATTCGGGCGCTTGCCGGCGAGGTCGATCGCGGCCTGAGCCATTTCCGCCGTCACCACATCCCCTACCGTGTTGCCAAAGCTGTTGCGGATGAAGGTCATGATGTAGGCCAGGTCCTGGGCGCTCATGCCACCACCCTGGGCGGGCATCACGCCGGCACCAAACACTTTGCCCGTGCTGGTGGGACCTTGCAGACCGTTGAGAATGATTTGCGAAAAACGTTCCGTGTGACCGGTGGACCAAGCGGATCCGACCAAGGAAGGATAGTTGGCGCCATCGCCCTTGCCATCGGCACCGTGGCAACCGTTGCACTTCGCGCTATACAGCGATTGGCCTTTTTTCACGTAGAGGTCGAGGATGGGCTTGGGTGGCAGGGCCACATCGTCCGCCACGCCGGGTGCTTTTCCGCGAACGTAGTTCGGTTTGATCCACGACTCATAATCAAACAAAGCGCCGGAGGTTTTGCCAAGAACCGAGCCGCCGATGATGAGCATCACCGCACACAGCGCGAACGCCGCGATGGAGAGCGGTTCCTTGTCGGCACCGGGGTTGCGATACTCACGCGCGGCAGCGGCCGTGGCATTGCTGCTGTGGGCGCTCGTTACGTTGATCAAGTCGTCCAGATCAGGGCGAGCGGTAGGTTGAGGAGAAGAGTCTTGTGACATATCAGGAAGATAAAGGTGTTAGAGGAACCGGAGGGAGTTATTTCTCAGCAGGTTTCGGCGGTGAGTAGTTCATCGAGGCCGGCACGGCATCGTCTTTCTTCATCGACATCAAGTAGCCCACCAGCGCGCGCGCTTCGGGTTTTGGTGCGGGAGTCACCTGATCGGCTTTCGGTTTTTCAAACAAAAACGGAACGGCGGGGCAGGTCGACCAGCGCATGTCCACATTCAGACGAGGATTGTGGAGATGCTCGAACAACAGATCCTCCGGCGTGATTTTCATCGAGTCATTCCAGGCATCGCCCAGTTTCTCCTTGAGCTCCGTGTTTTTCGCGATCGCCGCTTTCGCGTAGCGCGCACCGACGTTGGAGAGATCGGGACCGATGCGCATCAGGCCAATCTGCGCGAACTCCTCGTTCTGGTAATCGAACACATTCGATTCACGGCGCGTGTCACCACGATCCGGATCCGCCTTGAAGCCGGCCCAGCCATCGCGATGGAAATCATTGCCGGCGTAGGTGGGGCGCACCACCTGGGTGTGGCAGACGTAGCAGCCGTTCTGTGCGTAAACCTTGGCGCCATTGGTGATTTGGCCCGTGCGCTTCGGGAAATAGACACCCGTCTTTTCATCGATCGCCTCGACATACGGCACAGGTTTCAGTTCGCGCGTTTTGAAAAATGGCAGCACCACGGCAAACAGCCATGCCGTGCCGAAAGAGGCCGTCATACCCAAAGTGAAAAAGCGAAGTGTCATAGCGGAAGAAGTGCGAGGGTTGCAGAAAATGGTTAGTGGGCGATCACGGATCCGGGACCGGCGTTGTCGATGTCCCCTTCAGGACCATGCGGATTTTCCACATGCGCGTGACCGAGCAAGGTCGGATGCGAGGAACGGCGACCGAGGCGCATCCACATCAACAACAGATGCATGCAGAAGAAGAAGTTCGAGAACAGCACAAAGCACCAGGCGATCAAGGTGGCGATCAAGTACGGATAGGCACGAGCCACGGCGCTGTCCCAGGGGAATTTGAAATCCTCCTGCCCTTGGCCGTGGAGCAAGCCGCCCAGCACCGAAAGCACGGCCACGGTGATCACGCCATACATCGAGAAAAGGAAATGCAGCTTGATCAGACGCTTCGACAACCACTCACGGCGCGTCACGCGCGGGACGATGAAATACATCGCACCGAACATCAGGAAACTGAAGCATCCGTAAATGGCAAGGATATCCATGCCGTAAGCGGTGATACTGAACTGCGAGAGTGGCAAGGTCGAGTCAGGCAGATTGGTAAACACGCTCGCCACGCCGAGCAGCAGCATGCAGACCACGCCGGCGGAAGAGAAGCGCAGCGAGGGGCTGGCGGCGAATTTTTCAGGTGCCGCACACATCGTGCGTAAGGTACTGATCGCGATGGCGGCGGTAGGCACGCCGATCAAGACAGCCGCCGCAGCACCGAGGTAAGGGAGGAAAAAGGGAATCGGCGCACCGGCCAGCTTCTGCATGCCAGCCCAAGGACCGACGATGGCAAGCGTCCAGAAACCGATCAGCGAGAGCGAGTAGCTGTGGACAGGGCGTCCAGTGATTTTCGGCGCAAGATAATAAGCCACCGCTGCGGCTGTGGGCACGAAGAACAGATACGTCAGTCCCGAGCGGAACCATGCCGCCACTGCCGCGGACATCAGCGGATTGCCACCGACGAGGAAAATCAGCACATAGGCCGTGGCGACGATCCACGGGAACCAAATCAAGGCACCCACAGCGAACCACTGCGAGACATACACCTCGCCCGCCGCACGCACGCGGAACTGGATCATCGTCCAGATCGCGATCAGCGTGTAGGTGGCCAACAAAGCGGGCCAGACCATCGCGGGAAACTCCATCCACGGCACGCCCGTGCCATAGCCAGCGAGAATCGCGATCGTGCCCACGGCCACCACGAGATTCCATGCATGTCCGGCAGCCAGCACGATGCCCGAGGCGCGGTTTTCCTGACGCGTCAGACGCGCCACCAACCAGATCAGCACACCGAAGGCCGCTTGGCAGCCCCAGCCATAGACCAGAGTGGAAATGTGGGCCGCAAACACACGGCCTTGGGTCAGCATCGGGCAGCCATCGAGTAACTCGGGCGACACCATTTTCGCCACGGCGATGATTCCCAAAATCAGGGACAGCGCCAGCCACACGGCACCACTGGTGAAAAAGAACATGACCGGATGACGCATCGAACGGTCAATCGCCGTGCGGAGAATCGCGTCTTGTTCAGCGGATGATGGAGATTCAGTTGACATGAGATCGGAAAGGGTACGGGTTGGGAAAAATTATTTCGGCGCTTTGAGGTCGCTTGCCTGAAGGGAGGGCAGCCCCACTTCGCCACGGAATGCCTTGACTTGATCCGGCGTCACCGCGGAAGCCTTGTTGCCGAAAGAGTTGCGCACATAGGTAAGCACTGCGGCGATTTGCTGATCGGAAAGGTGCGCCACGGCCATCATCGGCGCTGGCAGATTGTAATCGACACCTTTGACCTGGATCGGACCGCCGAGACCGCGAAGCGTGATGCGGATCGGATTTTCCACCGGACCCACGACCCACTCGGAGCCTGCAAGCGGCGGAGCCAATCCGGGAACACCCGCACCATCAGCACCATGGCAGGCCTGGCACAGGGCGTATTCGGTTTTACCCGCATCCATGACGGCGGGGTCGATGGGAGCATTCGGATCCGTCTCGGCCACCGTCACAGGTGCCGCGTTTTTCGCCGCTTCCTCGATCGCCTTGGCCGCAGCTGAGCCAGGGATCACCTGCTCCGGTTTTTCCACAGCGGATGGTTTGGTAGCCGCCAATTGCTGGCTCACGTGAGCGAAGACATCCTGCGGTTTCACCTGGACGGTTTTGCCGGCTTCCACTTCCTTGTAGGAAAAATTCGCCGCTTGGGCGGAATTGATCTTATCACGGTTCTGGTAGCGGGTCGCAGCAGCCAGATCTTCCAGTGTCTGCGGTGTTTTTTTCTCCAGCAGTGCCACGATGCCGAGCACGACACCGAAGAAGCCAAAGACGGCCAATGCCCAGAAAAAAGCTTTGAAGCGAAGGATAGGGTTGTCTTGAGACGGGTCCATGATGAAAAGGGTGGAATTGATCAGTTAGAGAGATTCGCGGATTCCAGAATGCGGGGATCGCGGTGAGGATACAACGCGTGCTGGCCGAGCGCGCGAAGGAAGAAAAACACAAAACCGGCACCGATGGTGACAAAGGCAAGAACGTCACCGAGCCAGGCGCCCTTGATGGTGACTGCGATGTCGCCGAAGGTGGCGTGGTCGATATTGCCCAGCGAAATGCCGCGCTCGGGGATGACGATCAGGTAGATGTCGAGAATGTGCACGAGCAGCATGTAAATCGCCACGGCGCTGAGCAAATGAGGCTTTTTCTTCAGCCACTGTTGCAGCAAGACCACGAAAGGCAGCACGAAGTGCATGATCACCAGAGCGATGCTGGCGATGTTCCAGCCCTCGGTGTTACGGATGAGGAAATACTTCGTTTCCTCCGTGATGTTCGCATACCAGATCAGGAAAAACTGCGAGAATGTCACGTAGGCCCAGAACACCGTGAAGGCGAAGAGCAGCTTGCCCATGATGTGGAAATGCTCCTGGCTGACCACATGTTTCAGGTAACCCGAACGACGCAGAAGATAGACCGTGATGATGATGACGGCCATCGAGTTGATCGCGCAACCGGCGAAGATGTAAACGCCATACATCGTCGAGAACCAGGTGTAGTCCATGCCTTTCAGCCAGTCGAAAGCGGCGAAGGTCACGGTCAGGGCGAGAATGGGGAGGAACGCAGCGGCGCGACGGCGGGCCTTGAACAGATGCACCGTGCCGGGATTCGGGTCGGTGTCCTGCACGGTGGAAAGCTTGCGCAAACGATAGATCGCATAGCCCAGCGCCACGAAGAACATGACGGTGCGGAAATACCAGAACGGCAGGTTCATGAACCAGTGTTTGTTGAACATCAGGTGATCGGCATGATGGAGACGGTCGGCCATGGTCGAAGCCATCGGCACGGTCTCGCCTGTCGTCAGGTAGCGGAAGCCGTTCAGCACCCAGTTCCACGAACCGGCCAGCCACTCGGTGATGAGCGTCATCGTCGGAATGTCCCCGCCCACCTTGCGGTGCATGTTCATCCACTCATACAGGTAATACTGCACATTCGGGCAAAGCAACGGGATGGCAAAAATGCTCAACCACGGAAACACCGAGCCGAGGTTCTCCATCACACGACGCACGCTGGTGCCCCAGCCGCTGTTCGAAACATTGTGCAGAAGGGTCCAGAAGCAACCGCCGAGAGCCAGGGTGAAGAAATAGAACAGCGCAAAGACCCAGGAATAGGCGAAGCTCCCCTGCTGCGATTTGGGCGCGAAAAACAGGAGATACGCGCTGAGCAGACCGCCAAGAACCATCACGGCGAGCGCGATCGTTTTGACTTTGCCGATCCTGGATGCATCCAGGTGCTCGCCGTTTGCAGGAATGTCGTGGGATGTGACGTGGTGTGCCATCGTGCTATAGGGAAAATGTTAGAAAATTAGGGGGCGGGAGTCGCGGCGTCTTGTTGTTTTTTGCCAGCCTCATAGGCGTCCTTGACGACCTCATAGGGAGCGCTGCGGGCGACCTGCATCGCGCGGATGTAGGCGATGATCGCCCAGCGGTCACGCACGGGGATGTTGTAGGCATAGCCCGACATGTTGCCTTTGCCTTTGCTGATCACTTCAAACAAACGGCCATCGGGATAAGTGGCGGAGGAATACGGAGACGACACCAGATTCGCAATGCCGGGCACGCCGTAAAGGCTGGTCACGCCCGCGCCATCGCCGGATTTGCCGTGGCAGACCGAGCAATACACCTGGTAGCGCTCTTCGCCGCGCTTGAGCAGCTCCTGCGAGGTTTCGGCAGTGAGTTTCAGCTCCTCGGGCATGCCTGTGCCGAAGTAATCACCCATGTGGCCGGTGTAGTAGTAGCCGGAGCCGCCGGAGAATTCATACTCGGGAATGCCGCCTAGATTCGTCGCGCCATCGGCCTGGAAACCGCGCGGTGCGGTTTCCGCGACGGGCTTGCGAGCCCCCTGACCATCGGCGAAGAACGCATCCTGCTTCTGCGCTTTGAGAACATCCTGATTGTCCATGTCAGGCAACAAGACGATCGGCGGCTCGCTGAAGCTGTGGCCGCGGTACTTGAAAATACCGACCACGGAAATGGCTACGATCGCATAAAAGAGAAAGAAATATTTCATGGGCAAAAAAGTGTCAGGGATTACGCAGGTTCCTCCTCGATGAGTTCAATGCTACTGCCGCCGATTTCTCCAAGAAAGTCCTTGGTGCCGGTGGCGGAGAATTTCGGGTCGCGCGCTTCGAGGGCGATGAAAAATCCATCGTCGGTCGAACGCTCGAACTGCTTGCTGGCGAAAAGCGGGTGGTTGAAACGCGGCAGTTTCATCAAGGCGAGCAGACCGAACAAGGTGGTGAAGCCGGAGAACAGAATCGTCAGCTCGAACATGATCGGGAAAAACGCCGGCAAGGTGAAGAAGTTGGTCGGTTTGCCCTGCACCACGGTCGGGTAGATGACCACCTGCGTGGTGTAGGCCAGCAGGAACGCGGTGATCGTGCCTGTCATTCCGCCGAAAAACACCATGTAGGGAAGGATGGAGCGCTTCAGGCCCATCGCTGCATCCAGTCCGTGGATCGGATACGGCGAATAACAATCCCATTTGGTAAATCCGGCATCGCGCACTTTTTCCGCAGCCTTGTAGAGAGCCGAAGCGCTCTTGAACTCTGCCAGGTATCCGTAAACTTTTTTCCGTGTCGTACTCATGTTTTCAGCTTTTCAGCGTTTCAAAATTTCAGATGTTCAAACCGTGGTTCCTTTGTCCGTGGTTTCCGGCAGCTCGTGCTGGTAGGCGGGAATCTTCACCGTGCCGTCATCAGGATGATCGTTGAGGTCATCGAAGTGCGGATCGGATTCGCGCAGGGTCCACTTGACCTCGGCAATGTTGATGCAGGGAAGGAATTTCAGGAACAGCAGGAACAGCATCAGGAACATGCCGATGGTGCCGACAAACAGAATGATCTCGAAGGGACTGGCCGAGTAGTATTTCCAGTCACCGGGCAGCCACATGCGGGCGAGAGTGGTGACGATGATCACGAAGCGCTCGAACCACATGCCGACGTTCACCGCCATCGAGACCGCCATGATGACCCAGAGGTTTTCGCGGCATTTCTTGAACCAGAAGACCTGCGGCGAAATGACGTTGCAGGACATCATCGCGAGGTAGGCCCACCAGTAAGGACCGGTCATACGATACTTGAACGCTTCCATTTCATAAATGGCACCCGAGTAGAACGCGACGAACAGCTCCATCAGGTAGGCGTAGCCGACGATCGTGCCGGTGAGCAGAATGATCTTCGCCATGTTCTCGATGTGCTTCATCGTGATCATGTCGTGCAGACCATAGATCGCGCGGGCGGGAATCATGATCGTGAGCACCATCGCGAAACCGCCGAACACCGCACCTGCCACGAAGTAGGGAGGGAAGATGGTGGTGTGCCAGCCGGGAACCACGGAGGTGGCGAAGTCGAACGACACAACCGAGTGCACGGAGAGAACGAGTGGTGTGGAGAGAGCGGCCAGCAAGAGGTAGGCCATTTCATAGTGGCTCCACTGACGGTTGCCACCGCGCCAGCCGAGGGCGAAAATCCCGTAGAGCATCTTGCGCAGGCCGGGCTTCGCACGGTCGCGAATGGTGGCGAGGTCCGGCACCATACCGAGGAACCAGAAAATCAACGACACGGTGAAGTAAGTCGACACCGCGAACACGTCCCACAACAGCGGCGACTTGAAGTTTTGCCAGATGGCATTGGCATTCGGGATCGGCGCGAGGAACCAGGCCATCCACACACGACCGACGTGGAAGGCGGGGAAAATACCGGCACAGCACACCGCGAAAATCGTCATCGCCTCCGCCGCGCGGTTGATGGACGTCCGCCAGTTCTGTCGGGTGAGGAAAAGAATCGCCGAAATCAGCGTGCCCGCGTGACCGATACCGATCCAGAACACGAAGTTGGTGATGTCCCAACCCCAGAACACCGTGTTGGTCATGCCCCAGACACCCACACCGGTCGAAACTAGCAAGGTCAAGCCGCCGCCGACGCCAAGCATGGCGATCAAGGCGCTCGGGATGAACAAGATCCACCACAGCAGCGGTTGTTTGTTCTCGACGATGCCGCAGATACGCTCGGTGATCCAATGATACGAGCGGTTGTTCAGGATCAGATGCTCGCGTTCCAAAACGGGCAGTTTCGGACCGTTTCTCGGTTCGTGAGCGGTGGTGCTAGCGTGTGCCATAGTGCAGGGTGAAAGGTGAGGATTGGAGGAAAAAGAGTGTTAGGCCATGTGGATCGTGGCGGTTCCGACAAACGCGGCGTCCGGCATTTTTTCGTTCGGATTCTTGACACGCGCCATGTAGAGCGTGCGGGGAATGGTGCCGATGTAATGCAGGAGCTCGTAGCTGCGGGCGAGTTCGCGACCGCGAACGACGGTGGCGGCTTGCTCGTCGAGCAGGTTGCCGAAACTGATCGCATCCGCCGGGCAGGCCTCCTGGCAGGCGACCTTGACGCTATCGACAGGAATGCGCAGGGTCTGTGCGGTGACGGCGACTTCAGGAGACGTTTTGCCGGAGGCGAGAACGTCCTGCTTCTGACCGCGCTTCTGACGGATTTTCGCGTCCTTGAGGCGCTGCACGCAATACGTGCATTTCTCCATCACGCCGCGCATGCGCACGGTGACGTTCGGGTTGCGCTGAAGGTGCGGTGCTTCGCCCACTTGCGTGACGCCAGCAGGACCTTTGTAGAGGTTGTGCGCGATGAGCGGGTTGCGCTTGTTGTAGTCGAAATAGTTGAAACGACGGGCCTTGTAGGGGCAGTTGTTCGCGCAATAGCGGGTGCCGATGCAGCGGTTGTAGGCCATGGCGTTGAGGCCGTCCTCGGTGTGAACCGTGGCGTTGACCGGGCAAACCGTCTCGCAGGGTGCGCTCTCGCACTGCACGCAGGCAACCGGTTGCGGAACCATCGCCGGGCTATCGGCATCGAAAGTATTGTCCTTGTTTTGCGCGAAGTAGCGGTCCATGCGGATCCAGTGCATCGCACGGCCTTTCGCGACCTGCTCCTTGCCGACCACCGGAATGTTGTTTTCCGCCTGGCAAGCGACCAAACAGGCGTTGCAGCCCATGCAGGAGGAAAGGTCGATGTTCATCGCCCACTGGTGCAGGTCATCGCTCAGGTGCGGCTTGGCATTGCCATCTTTGTCCGCATCCCAGGTTTTCGATCCCTCTTGTTTGTAGAGGGACATGTTTTTCGGCGCATGGGAGTCATTGCCTTGTTTGGCGACGGCATCGTATTGTTTCTCGAAACTCCCCTTCTCGCCATCGAGCGTGGAAATTTCACGGGCAAGGGCGCGGCCATACATCGCGTGGTGCTCTTGCGTGAGCGCCACGGAGTAGCGTTTGTCGGTGAGAGAGACTTTCGCGCCCTGCGCCATGTAAGTCGTGGCGGAATCGCGCAACGGATAGACGTTCACGCCGCGATTGACGCCGACCAGGCCGACGTGCGTGGCATTGAGCGGACCGCGGCTGAGTTCATCCTCCGCATCGTAGCCTTGGCCGTAGCCGACGGGCAGCACGATGGTGTTTTCGGCAAGTCCGAAAGCAATGAGCACAGGGATCTCGATGTCCTTGCCACCGAGGGAAATCTTGATGATGGGAGCGCGGCGATTGCCGGCCTCGCCATCGACCGGGCTGGCCGCGCGCGGGCTTTCCAGCTCGGTCACCTGATCGTAAATGCCAAGCGCCTTTGCCGTTTTCGGCGCGATCAAGGCGGCATTGTCCCAGGTCAATTTCGAGATCGGATCCGGTGACTCCTGCAGCCAGGCGTTGTCGATCCAGCGACCGTCGAAAATCGAGCCGTCGGTGGAGAAAATCACGTCGAGACTTTGCTCGCTGACAGCCTGGTAGCTCGGTGCCGGGGCCTCGATGGAAGGCATGGGAGCCGCTGCCGAGGTACCGGTCGTGAAGCCCTCACGCAGCGCTTTTTTCCACGAAGCCGCATCGCTCGCAAAGGTCTTGCGCACGGCCGCAAAGGCCGCGGATTCTTCGCCGGTGACCAGCTTGCCCTCAAGCAGAGCGGACAGCAATTCCAGCTCGGAAACGCAGTCGTCGTAGAGCGGCAGAATCATCGGCTGGATGAGTGTGTGGAAGCCGCTCGCCGAGCGGGCGTCCGACCAGCTCTCGAGATAATGCGCGGCGGGAATGTGCCAGGTCGCCGCGTGGGCGGTGGCATCCGTGCGCAGGCCCAGATGGAAGCTCGCTTTGGCTTTTTGCAGAGTCGTGACAAACGCGAGATCGGCAGGAGCGTCGAAGACGGGATTCGCGGGAGTGAGCAGGAAAACATACTCGACGGCACCGCTCTCGATGTCTTTTTTCAGACCAGCGATGTCACCAAAGCCGGCGTTGTCGGAAGCCAGCACTTTGAGAGTAGTTCCCTGAGCTCCGAGTGCCTCATTGATCGCTTGCACGATCGCTTTCAAGGCCGGTGCGGTGCGCGAACCGGCAAGCGCGAGAGCCTTGCCTTTGGACGCGAGCAAATCTTCCGCAGCGGCATCCACCCATTTCTGGGTTTTCTCATCGAGAGCCGCGGCCGTGGCGACCAGCGGATGGGAAACGCTGAGCTTTTTCGCAATCGCGGCGGCGATGCCGAGAACTTTGCTCGGCTCGATGCGGAGACGGTGATCGGCCATGCCGCCGGTCAGACTGAAAATACTTTCCACCGCATAAAGACGATTCATCGTCTTCACATCGCGCTTGGCCTTGTAGCCTTTGCCCTCGGGCTTGCGGCGATCGAAGAATGGAGTCACCGGACCTTGGGGATCGAGCGAGGCGAAGTCGCAATCGAACGAAATGATGCGGTCGGCTTCCGAAAAATCAGCAACGGCACGCGCAGCGCTGGCTGCGGGTGCCAGCGGCTCGTAGGAATAGAATTTAGCACCGGAG
Source organism: Verrucomicrobiia bacterium (assembly GCA_947462875.1). GTDB lineage: Bacteria > Verrucomicrobiota > Verrucomicrobiia > Verrucomicrobiales > Akkermansiaceae > UBA956. Next base: position 41,548 of record CANHQJ010000001.1, on the reverse strand, counting down.
AACTTGGCGGTGAGCTCCTTGCTGAGGCGGGTGCGGGTCGGCGACTCATCGGCGCCGAAAAGGAAACCGATTTTGCCGGATGCCGCAGCCTCCGCGAGCGCTTTTTCGAGATCGGCACGTGTCGCAACTTTGGCGTGATGAAGAATTTTCTGCGAACGCGAAGGAGAATACATGTCGAGCACCGAGGCCTGCACGAAGGCGTCCGTGCCATCGGAGTCGGGATGCAGGGTGTTCGGGCCGAGCTTCGTCGGGCGGCCTTCGAAGGTGGTCACGACCACAGGAGCAGCCCCCGTGGCCCGCGGCATGGCGGAAGCATAATACAGCGCCTTGCCCGGAATCACCCACTCGGGAGCCTGCGTGTAAGGCACGGTATATTTCTCGGCGCGGCGGCAAGCCACCATGCTGAGACCAGCCAAGGCGGACGATGCCCCCATCAGCTTGAGGAAGGAACGACGTGAAGTCTCGGCATCCGCTTCGTCCGCCATCGCGGCGGCACTGGCGGGAAACTCGCGATCCATATACTCGCGGAATGCGGGGCTGCCCTCAAGCTGCCCCACGCTGCGCCAGGATACGGTGGTTTCGTCCGCTGGGATTTCTGGATGTTGCCAAATGCGTTTGCTCATGGTCGTGGGAAAATCGGTTGGGAAAAATTAATGGTGGCAGGTGGCGCAGCTTTCACGCGGTTGCAGCTTGAAGACATCGGACAATTTCTTGCCGAACTCTTTCGGGTCGCTGATGCGCTCGCCCTTGTCGTTGAGCACCACATGCTGTTTCAGATACTCGGCAGGATCGTATTTCAGATTGAAGACTTCCTCCAGCGGACGAACGTTGTCGGCGGGGTTGCGGTGGCAATCGAGGCAGAAGCCCATGGAGTGCGCCTTCGCGTGATAGACGACTTCCATTTGATCGACCTGGCCGTGGCAGCTGACGCAGGACACGCCGCGGTTGACGTGGGCGCTGTGGCTGAATTTCACGTAGTCGGGGGCCTTGTGCACCTTCACCCACTGGATCGGCTTGCCATCGTAGAGCGGATGGGTTTTGTCCATCGCGCGATGCAGCGGCTCCAGCTTGGGACTCTGACGTTGCACGTGCTGGTGGCAGTTCCAGCAGGTGTTCGCCGATGGCAGGTTCGAGTGGTCCGAATTGTCCACAAACGAGTGGCAATAGCGGCAATCCAACCCGAGCTGATCGACGTGGATTTTGTGAGAAAACGGAATCGGTTGCGAAGGTTGATAGCCGACCACGGTCGCCTTCGGAGTCGCATAAACCGTGAAAGCAGCCACCACACCCACGGCGGCGGTTCCAGCACAAAATGCGATTTTCAACGGTAGTAAATTGGTCCAGCGAGGAAAAATATTGGCCATGGCGAGTTGCGGTGGCGGAATCTGCCTGCTTGTGAAAAATTTCACAAGCAAAATCTTGTGGCACACGCACATTTTTGTGCGAGGAATTCATGAACGCGCCCGTAGTAAGGAGTTTAGGGCTTTTTCACCTGATACAGTCGCAGCATCGATGGCCCGGGCCAGGGCTGCGGACGAGGTTGATCGCGATTGGCTTCCAGCGTTTCCCAGCGGATGAGATAGTGCGTTTGCGGTTGGGGCGCGTCACCATCGTCGCCCTTGAAACGCACGCTAAGCCCCGGAAAAGAACCTTCAAGTTTACCGAGCGCCGGCGGCGTGGTTCTACGGCTGATTTTGCCCACGGTCTTCAGGGTCACTGGGTCGATGCGCCAGGTGCCGCCGCCGAATTCCGCATGGCGAAAACTCTGCATCAGAGAGCCATCCGCCTCCGCTTGCACAGGACCCAGATGGATGCCGAAATTCAAGGTGCCGCCGCCACCGAATTCCCAGCGCCACGGCCAATCGGTGATTTGGGAAAAACTCCATTTTCCGTTTTCCCAGCGCGCGTTCCAGGGCTGGGTGTTGCCGTTTTTATCGTGTTTGTGATAGCTGAGAATCACCTGCCCCTTCGCGTCGAAACCAATGCGATGATTGCCATTGATCATGCCGCCTTGCACAGGCACCGCATCCACCACCGCGCCATCATTCAGCCGGATCGGCAAGGTCAGCACTTTTCCTGCCGCCGTTTCCCAAGTCCGCAGGTCCTTGCTACGGGCGTAGCTGAGGTCATGATTCGTCGCGGCATCGGGCGACTCGCGCCACACCCACGACATATGAAAGGCTCCATCAGGCCCCATCACCGGACCGGAAAAATACGCGTTGCGCTGCCCTTCCCCATCGGTGAGCGGCTGATCCAACAAACGTTTCCACGTCTTGCTCGCGAGATCATACTGGTTGAAAATCTGATTGCCATTGCCGCTGCTGCCATCGCGATACATGAAGATCAATTCCCCTTTCGGCCCGCGGAAAAATTTCGGATAGGTGGTGCGATTTTCCTGCTCGCCCACCATGCGGTCGATCCGACGCAGCGAGCTCGCATCGTAGGGTTTTTCACTGCGATAATAGTTCAGCGGCACACAGTGCATATCACCGCTCAAGTGCAGGAAGCCCTCCTCATCGAGAGCCATGGTCAGGTAGTTGTGACTATCCCATCCCGTGGTGAGCGGCAGCTTGGTGAAACGCCACGTTTTTTCCTCCAAGCGGCGCTGCGCCACGGTCCACTGGCGTTTGTCATCATAAAATGCCACAAACTGATGCGGCGCTTTCGTGAGCAAACAAAAATCCGCCGGATGCCCCGCCCATACCCGCGCGATGTCCAGCGTCTCCACCACTTCCGGCTGCGCCGCCCCGATCGGCAGCGCCAACAACATCACCAAACCCAACACGCCCCGCAAGAATCGCTTCCTCATCGGGAATGGATACGGCCCACATCCACCAAACCTTTCACCCCCGAAGGCACATCAATCCCAATTCGGATCCTCCAGTTCGTCCCAGTCCTTGCCTATCGTTTTGACGATTTCCACGGGCAGGAAAATGAATTCATCCGCGCGCTTCTGTTGCGGATCGAGCTGGAAACGCACCAGTTTTCTCTCGCGGCGCTGCGCCGTGCTGACGGAGACATCGGCGAGAATGGTCAGCTTGCCGTCTTTCTCCGCGGTGACTTGCAGCAAACCGGGAATCTCGTAGCGCGCACGCGACAGCGTGGGCTGCTCCTTGCTGGTGCGGAAGTCCGCGCGTTGATTGAGCTTGTCCGCCGGATACCACTCCTTGCGTTTGGATTTCGCCGTGCTGGTGTGCAGCCGATGCACCACGAGAGATTGATGCACTCCCGGCGTGCCCACCGCCTCGATGCGCCAGCGAAAGGGGCCCTCCATCGTCGCCACGCCGACCGCCACCACCATCGCGCTGAATGCCATGGCTCCATCCGCAGATCCCTGCGGATTGACCTGCATGCGCACGGTGGCACCATTGATTTTCACGCCGGGGCCCTTGCTGCCATAGGTATCCTTTTTTGCAATCAGGCTCGCACAGTTTGACAAACATCCGGCAATCGCGATGATGAAGCCCGTACGTATGCATCTCACGGAATTTACAGGTTTGGCAATGATTGACGGGAAGTTCATGGCGGTGTCGCTTTTTATCCTATTGTTTCTGTTTTGGAAACTGGAATTGCTCGCCACGCTGCTGAATCTCAAATCGTTTTCCCCGGACGTCCCCGCCGCGCTGCGGGACTTGTGGACGCAGGAGTCCTATGAGAAGGCGCGTGCCTATTCGATCACGTCCGCGCGTTTTTCCATCGCCGAGTCCGCCTTCGGCCTGACCCTTCTGCTGGCCTTCTGGGGCCTGGGCGGCTTCGGTTGGCTGGATGAGCTCACGCGGCAATGGTTCCCCGACTCCCCCATCCGCACGGGTCTCGCCTTCCTCGGCATTCTGTTTTTCAGCCAATACCTGCTCAGCCTGCCGCTGGCGATCTACGATACCTTTGTGATCGAGGAAAAATTCGGCTTCAACAAAACGACGCCGAAACTCTATGCGCTCGACCAAATCAAGAGCATTCTGTTAGGCATCGTCATCGGCCTGCCGCTGGCGGCAGCGATCCTGTGGATTTTTGCCAACGTCGCGCATGCCTGGGTCTGGGCCTGGCTCTGCCTCTCGGCCTTTCAGCTGCTGATGATGTGGCTCGCCCCCGCGGTGATTCTGCCGCTGTTCAACAAATTCGAGCCCATGCCCGAGGGCGAACTGCGCGATGCGATCGAGGCGATGGCAAAACGCTGCGACTTCCCGATCGTGGGGCTTTACGTCATGGATGGCTCAAAGCGCTCGACCAAGGCCAACGCGTTTTTCACCGGCTTTGGCAAAACGAAAAAAATCGCCTTGTTCGATACCCTCATCGCCAAGCACAGCACCGAGGAACTGGTGGCGATTCTCGCGCATGAAATCGGCCATTTCCGCTGCAAACACATCCCGCAGCGCCTGGTGGCCTCCATCATACAAAGCGCCGTGTTGTTTTTCCTCATCGGCCTCGCCACCGATCCGCAGGGTGCCTTCGCGCGACTGCTCTTCGATGCCTTCGGTGTCGCCACCATCAGCCCGCATGTCGGGCTGGTGCTATTCGGCATCCTCTTTTCCCCCGCCTCGCGCTTGTTAGGAATTTTCAGCAACCGCTGGTCGCGCAAGCATGAGTTCGAAGCCGATGCCTACGCCGCCAAACACACCGGCTCACCCGAGTCCCTGATCACCGCGTTGAAAAAACTCACGACCGACAATCTATCGCACCCCACCCCGCACGCCCTGCGCATCGCACTGGACTACTCCCACCCTCCCCTCGCCCAACGCCTAGCGGCCTTGGAAAAACTGCGCTAACGTGGCGCGGGCGTCCCGCCCGCATGCCAAAAAATCACGCTACCTGTTTGTTAGATTATCTTCTTGAGTGTGCTTGCGAATCACACGCCAACGCCACAAAAGCGAGGCGCTGCATAACCCTAGAGTGATCACCATCAAAACCCCATAAGTGACATCAGGTCTGGAATATAATATGTAAAGTTTCTCATTATCGCCGCCCAATACGATACCTCGAAAGATCTTCATGTCTCCAAACACCTTTTTTTCAGAAAACAACATGATAAACAAACCAACATCTCCTCCGGAAGTATAGCCGATGCCGCCATTGCATGAATGAATCGAGAAAGCGCGCCCGCTTTTCGATCGATAATGCAATACCGTATCGTATTCCATAGAATCCCGCCAAGCCCACGACAAAAACACCAGCATGAACACCGTCAGCCACAAAGCGCGGCTGCGGAGAAGAAAGCGCGATAGCGTGGGTGCTTCCATCATAAAATTCCGTTAGTTTGGTTTGTCGCTTGGAAGTGTTTGCGAATGACATGCCAACGCCATGCGTGCCACAAGGTGCTGAGGATGAGAGTGAGGATCAGCAGTGTCGAGTAGCTGGTTTGTGGGTACCAATAATCCATCGGAGTCCTTTTCCCAGAAAAAGGATACATGGGATCGCGAATGAATTGCACAGGGACTCCGTAAAAATAGCCGCCATTAGAATTAGTATTAATTGAGCAGCCCCCATCGACACTTTGCATAAAAACCTCAAATCTTCGACCCACCACAACACTTAATGCTGTCACATATCGCTCCGAATCCCACCAAGCCCAGGAAAAGAACATCAGACTAAAGATCGTCAACCACAGCACTCGGCTGCGGAGAAGAAATCGTGATAGCGTGGGTGCTTCCATCATGGAATTCCGTTAGATCGGCTTGGAGGCGGGACGCCTCCGCCACTCATCGCCTACGTCTGCTTTTGGGCTTCTCTGTTTTCGGTTCCTCGCGCTTGCGGGCTTGTTTGGTGGCAGGACGTGCCGGTTCTTTCGCGCCCTGTGGTTTTCTGCCGCGGTTGCCTTGCTTGCGAGCGCCTTGTTTGTTGGATCGTTCGGTTTTGCCACGCGGTTCACGCGCTTCCCCAGCGATGCTGAAATCGACAAACTTTCTCGCAAAATCGACCTTGCCCACACGCAAGGGCACGGCCTGCCCGGCGCGGAATTCGCCGCCTTCACGGCTCGTGAATCGCAAACGCGCGGCATCGAAGTACCAATCGCCCGGCGGCAGGTCCTCGCGCTTGACCACGCCTTTCATGCCGATGGCAATCGCCTCGACAAACAATCCCATGGGCCGCACCTCGGTGATCATACCCTCGAAGGTCGGCGCATCCTTCATCTCGCCCGCCTTCGCCAGCCACTCCATGAGTTTGAGCAATTTCGTCTCGCTTTCCGCTCCGGCGGATGTCCGCTCGGTAGTGGAAATGTGCTGGGCGATCTCGATCAATTCGCGTTGCGCCGGTGTTCGATCGCAGACCTTCGGCGCATTGCGCAGCAAGGGTTGCAGGGCGCGGTGGACGATGAGGTCGGCGTAGCGACGGATAGGACTGGTGAAGTGGCAGTAGTCCGGCTTTGCCAAACCATAGTGGCCTAACGGATCCACATCATACTGCGCCCGCTTGAGGCTCTTGAGCAAACCGAGTTTGATCACGTGCTCATCGGGATTGCCCTTGGCAGAGTCTAACAACTGCTGGACATGTACCCGATTGCTGAGATCGCCGACCTTGTAGCCGAAGCCGCGCGCGGTCTCGGCGAAGGCATTGAGTTTGTCAAAATCCGGATCTTCATGCACGCGGTGCACCACCGGTTTTTGCCGGCGTTTCAGCGCCAGCGCCACGGCATCGTTCGCCGCGAGCATGCATTCCTCGATCAGCTGGTGGCTGCTGGTGTGGATCACCTCGCGCACCTCGCAGGCCTGGCCTTTGTCGTCGAGAATCACGCGGAACTCGGGAAATTCGAGATCGAGCGAGCCCATCTTGAAACGCAGTTCGCGCATGCGCGATGCCATTTTCCACGCCTCCCGCACCATCGCCGTGGCTTCGGGATCGCCGCTGTCATCGCCATCGAGCATGGCCTGCGCTTCTTCATAGGAAAGTTTGGCGCGGCTGTGGATCACCGCATCAAAAAACTCCGCCTTGGCGATGCGGCCGCTGTGATCGATCTCCATCATGGCGCATTTCGTCAAACGATCGACATCCGGCTTGAGCGAACAAATGCCATTGCTCAACTCGGGAGGCAGCATCGGCAGGACGCGATCGACGAGGTAGGTAGAGTTCCCCCGTTTCTGCGCCTCGACATCCATCGCCGAGCCGGGCTTGACGTAGTAGGAAACATCGGCGATGTGCACCGCGAGACGCCAGCCCGACGAAATGCGCTCGACCCAGATCGCGTCGTCGTGGTCCTTCGCATCGGCGGGGTCGATGGTCATCACCAGTCGATCGCGCCAGTCTTCACGCCGTTTCATTTCCTCTAACGGAATCGTCTCCGGCGTGGCATGCGCCTCGGCCATCACCACATCGGTAAATGTCGTGCGCAGGCCATTGCGATGGATCACCGCCAGGATATCCACGCCAGGGTCGCCCGGCCATCCGAGGACCTCCAACACACGGCCCTTCGGAGCTTGTTGCGGCTGGTCCCAGCGGTCGATCTCCAGAACCACCATCTGCCCCGGCTGCGCGGTGGTATCGACCGTGAGATCGACCGAACCTTTCAAGGCCACGTCATCCACATCGACCCAGCAGAACTTCGCCTTGCGCCTGAAAATCCCCACCACCTTGCCACTGCGGCGCGAGATCACCTGCTCCACCCGCACCTTCGGTGCCACTTCTTCCAGTTCCGATTCCGTGAAACGTCCGCCTTGGCGGGAAAACTTCGGCTGCGTCAGCACATTCACCAACACGCGATCCCCATCCAGCGCCGTGCCGCAATCGCGTTGCTCGGCGCGAAAGCGATCGAACTGCGTGAAGTCCCAGTCCTTGTTTTCCGGTGCCGCCGCATCCGCATAGACCCAGGCAAAGCCTTTGGGCGCAAAACGGATTGTGCCGACCAGTTGTTTCGGCGTGCGTGCCTTGGACGTTTCTTTGCTCAATTCATAACGCGATGCCTTCCCTTGCAAGATTTTCCCTGCCGCCGCGAGCTTGCTGAGAATGTTGCGCAGCGCCGCGCGATCGTTCGAATGAATTTCCAGGGCCCGCGCCATCTGGGATTGGTCCATCGGCTTATAGGCCGCATCGCTCATGAATCGCAGTATCGCCTGCTCGTTTAATTTCATGGTGTCACCTTGCCGCAAGGAACTTTGGATGACAATGACAAAGTCGATGGGCCTGTCCATTTCAGCCATGATCCATGGCAAGCCCGCTGGATCATCCCTTGATCCGGATCGATCTAACGATGCCCAACTCAAACAAATCAACCATCATGGTGCGGAATTCTCTCGACTTTCAGGCATCGATTCATTAGTTGCGTAACCTGTCATTGTTTCATGCCCCCTATGCTGTTACGGGCGTAGTGAAAAAATCCAAATCAAGCCACTCATGAAAATCCAAGCATCAACGCGACTTGACTGCCAGCCGGGCGTCTCTTCACATCCGCGCGCCCATGGGCTCTTCCGCTGGACCAGCTCTTTTCTCGCGATAGGCCTTTTGGCACTGATGACGCCGCATGCCGACGCCCAGGCACCGGATCTCACCCAAGCGGGAGTCATCGGCACCATCAATCGGAGCGCCACCTACAACCTCGGCTCCACAGGCATGCGCGGATGGATTTATCTCAGCGGTGGTGCCGGGAATACGCACGGCGCGGATGGCACGATGTCGGGAGAAAGTCGCCAGATTCTGGTGACCGTCGCCAGCGCGCCTGCCAGCACGGCCGGTATTTTGGTCGATGATGTGATCCTCGGGGTGAGCTGGGGGTCGGGCACAGGCGCGGTGCCGTATTTCACCAGCGACGCGCGCAAAGCCTTGGGTACCGCAATCACCGAGGCGGAAAAAACGGAAAACGGCGGCATCCTGCGCTTGCGCATCTGGCGCGCGGGAGTCGAGAGCGATGTTATTGTCACACTACAAACGATGGGAACCTACGCGCCCACCGCACCCTACAACTGCCCGAAATCCACCGCCGTTCTCGCCGCGCTGCGCGCCAAGGTCACCAGCCAACTGATCGCCAACCCGGGCATGCTCTCCACGGCTAGCAATGCCAACCATTTCGCGACCACCACCAACGCCCTCGGACTACTCGCCGGCATCGGCCCCGCCGATCCGGAACACAGCGAGGTGGCTCCACGCCTGCAAACGTATGCTCGCAACCTTGCCAACGGCGGTCCGCAGCTTACCGGCACCAACATCTGGACCCTCACCTACGCGCTGACTTTCCTCTCGGAATACTACCTGATCAGTGGCGATACTTTGGTTTTACCGGGCATCAACCAGTTCACGCTGAAACTCGCGCAGTCGCAAAGCATGTTCGGCACCTTCGGCCACAATCCCGCCATGGTACGCGCCGATGGATCCGGACGCATGTCCTGCATCGGCTACGGTCCCGTCAATTCCGTGGGCGTGACGGCGAACCTTGCCATGGCACTGGGTCGCAAGGCATTGACCAGCGGATCACAGAGCGTCGATGGGCAAATCGATGCCGCCATCCAGCGGGGAGCAGACTTTTTCGCCTGGTATGTCAACAAAGGCTCCATTCCCTACGGTGAGCACCACCCCTCCGCCGACAACCATAGCTCGAACGGCAAAGATACCGCGGCAGCGGTGTTTTACAGCATTCTGGGCAACAAGCCGGTGGAAACCGAATACTACACGCGCATGAGCGTCGCCGGATGGCTTGGTCGCGAGTATGGCCACACGGGACAGGGACTGAGCTACCTGTGGGAAGGCATGGGCGTACACGTCGGCGGGGCACAGGCTTTGGCCGAATACTACAGCAAAGTGCAATGGCATCTCGATCTCTCCCGCCGCACCGATGGTTCGTTTGCCTACGACGGCGCGGAGCAATACGGCGGCGGCAGCACAACGGGCGGCACCTACCTCGGTGCCTCAACCTATTACGAACTCACGGCCAACTCGATCTATCTCATCGCCTTCAGTTTGCCACAAAAACGCCTCGTCATCACCGGCAAGGATGCCAACGCGGCGAACGTGCTCGATTCCGCCAAACTCTCCCACGCGATCGCGCAGGCAACGTACAAGTTCGACCGCACATCGCGCACCAATGCCGAACTCATTGGCGACCTCAGTGACTTTGATCCGGTAACGCGCAATTTTGCGGCCAGAGAGCTCGCCACGCGCACGCTGACATCCGCCGAACTCACCACCCTGCGCTCCATGCTCGGCGGCACCGATGTCAACGGTCGCATGGGTGCCTGCCAAACGCTGGGCATCCTCAAGGACGCCACCGCCATGCCCATGATCACCCAGCGTCTCGACAAAACGATCGAGCCCGATTTCTGGGTCCGTGCCACCGCTGCCTACGCGCTGCGCAACTACGGTACCACGGCGAACACCCAGGTGCCCTCCATGCTCGCCGCGTTTACAGCCAACGCCACCGATCCGGATACCATTTCCTGGAACGATCCCCTGCAAGCGGGCAACAGCGCATTATCGTGGGCCCTGTTCCAAAGCGCGCCGGGCACCAGCGGTTTCACCTTTTCCTCGACCACCACCAGTTCCGCGAAAAATCTGCTCTATCCGGCGGTCAGTGCTGGACTGAAACAACCGGACTCCGCCTCGCGTTCGGGCGTTGCCGGATACTCGTTCCTCTCGCTGCCCATAGGCGACATCCAGCAACTGCCGAATGATTTCATCAACGTCATCCGCAACGAAACCCAATGCGACCGCATGTGGAGCAACTCGGGCCGGCGCTCGGGCATCCGTGCGCTGGCGAAATACAAATTTTTCGAAACCATGCCACTCGGCCTGGAGCTGCTCGAACCCGATCCGAACTGGGGTGCGGGCGAAGCGGCCGACCAAGCCGCCGCGGAGATCGCGACCTTCGGCGATTCCGCCCGCTGGACCCTGCCCGCCCTGCGCGACTTGCTGACGCTCTACACGCCCGGCTCCAGCACACACACCGCACTGGTGAATGCCATCAACTCGATCGAAGCCGCCACCACTTCGCCGACGTCTCCTTATGCGATCAGCCATTTGAAAGCGGCCGCGAACAGCCAAATCGTTACGACCGCTGCCGGAACCACAAAAGCCATCACTCTCACAGGCTCCTCCTCGCGCCAGCCGTCCGTGACCTATTCGATTGTCACCCAGCCCGCCCACGGCACGCTTTCCGGCTCTGGTCAGAACCTCACGTACACGCCCGCACCCGGCTACACGGGTCCCGATCATTTCACCTTCCGCACGGCGGACGCACTCACCACCTCCGAGCCCGCCACGGTCGGCATCGTTGTGGGAAATGCCGGCACCGGACTCTTGGGCGAATACTTCAACAATGCCGATTTCTCCAGCCCCGTGCTCACCCGCACGGATGCGCAGGTGAATTTCGATTGGGGAACCGGATCACCCAATGCTTCCATCGCCGCCGACACCTTCAGCGTGCGCTGGAGCGGCCAAGTCCTTATCCCCGAAACCTGCTCCTACACTTTTTCCTCACTCAGCAACGATGGCGTGCGCCTTTATGTCAATGGCGTTTGCGTCATCGATAACTTCATCGATCAAAACGCCAAGTGGGTGGACTCGGCACCCATTTCTCTGACAAAAGGACAACGGGTGGACATCCAGATGGAGTATTACGAAAACTCCGCCTCGGCCGCCGCGAAACTCAAGTGGACCGGTCCCTCGGTCGCCGGCATCACCGGAGCGATCATTCCCCAGGCCTATCTTTTCGACGCCAGCGGCATCAGCAATCGCACACCCTACGCCCATGCGCAATCGGTGACCACACAGCGAAACATCGCCAAGGCCATCACCCTCACCGGCAGCGGCGGCTCACTGACCTACACCGTGCTCGGCCAACCGGTCAACGGAGTGCTCACGGGAACCGTGCCCTATCTCACTTACACGCCGAACAGCAGCTTCAGCGGCACCGATAGCTTCACATTCCTTGTCAATAACGGCAATGGCGACTCCTCGCCCGCGACGGTCTCCATTTCCATCCAATCCGCCCTGCCCCAAACACACACGTGGAGCAGCGCCGTCGCCGGCAACCTCAGCGATACCACCAAATGGGTCGGCGCGCTGGCGCCCTCATCGGCGGGTGCGCCAAACCTGACCCTGACCTTTTCGCCGACGGGCACCTACACGGTCACCCATGACCTCAGCAACGGCTTCCAGCTCAATCAGCTCAACCTCAGCGGCACGACGACCATCGGCGGCACGAACGCCCTGTCCTTTATCGCCAACGGCGGCTCCTTGCCACGACTGAATCTCAACAGCGCCAACTCGGCCACGGTATCCACGCCGCTGATCTTTTCCTCGACCACGACCATGGGCGGTGATTTCGGCGGCACCCTGACGCTCAACGGACTGATTTCCGGCAGCGGTGGCATGGTCAAAACCAACCCCGGCACGCTGCGCCTCAACAACGTCACCAACACCTACACCGGCGGCACCATTCTCGACCGCGGAACGGTGACTTTCCCCGCTGGCAATGGCAGCACCACTCCCTTCTTCGGCACCGGACCCATCACCATCAATGCAGCCGCGAACCTCAGCTGCAACCGCACGGTTCTGAGCAATGCCATCACCATAAACGGCGGAACCGTCTCCGGAGGAAACAGCTTCGAGAGCGTCTTCACTGGTCCTGTCACACTAAACGGCATCGCCACGGTGAACCTGGGCAACACCGGCGGCTTCCGCATCTCGGGCAATGTCAGCGGCTCCGGCGGCATCAAAACGGTAGGCACCAGCCAGTGGACCCTGATCGGCACTAACAGTTACACCGGTCCCACCACCATTCAGGCAGGAACGCTGCGCTTCCAAGCCGTGGGAGCGGTTGCCCGCGGCGCGCTGCTCATCGAAAATGGAGCCAAGGCCAATCTCAACTACACCGGAAATGCCGCCGTCACCTCGCTCACGCTGGGCGGCAGCAACATGCCGCCGGGAACATATGGCTCCTCCGCATCGTCCGCCACCTTCAAGAACGACGGCTATTTCACCAGCACCAGCGTCGGCACCATCACCGTCTTGCCGCCCACCAGCGTCGCGCTTGCGCTCAGCAGTGGCAGCAATCCCTCCGTCGCCGGCTCAGCCGTGACCTTTACCGCCACCGTCACGGGGAGCACCCCCACCGGCAACGTCTCGTTCTTCGCGGGCACCACGCTGCTCGGCACCAGCGCTCTCAATGCTTCCTTTCAAGCCAGCCTGACCACCAGTGCTCTGGCAAACGGCAGCCACGACATCACCGCCGTTTATGCAGGAAATGCCACCAACGCGGGCAGCACTTCGACTGTCTATGTGTTGCAAGTTTACACTCCTCTCGCGGCACCTGCCAACGTTTCTGCCACCTCCGGCACGCTCGCGATCGACCTGACATGGAATGCCGTTTCCGGTGCGTCAGCGTATCAAGTGAAACGCGCCACGAACAGCGGCGGGCCCTACACCGCCGTGGGCAGCCCGAACTCTAACAGTTTCACCGACACCCCGCTCAACAACGGCACGACGTACTACTATGTGATTTGTGCCACCAACAGCAATGGCGATGGTTTGCCGTCCGATGAGGTCTCAGCCACTCCCACCGGTCTGACCTCCAGCACCACACTCGCCGCGAGCCCGGCAGCCTCCTCCGTCTTTGGCAGCACGGTGACATTCACGGCCACGGTCAGTGACGGATCGGCCACTGGCACCGTCACGTTCTGGGAGGGCGCAGTTGTGCTCGGCACAAGCAGCGTGATTTCGGGACAAGCGACTTTCCTCACAAACGCCCTGGCCATCGGCGGTCACACGATCCATGCGGTGTATGGCGGCGATGCCTCCTTCAACGGCAGCACCTCGAACAGTGTGAACATCACCATCCTCGCGCCGAACAGTCCGCCGTTCTGGACCAGCAATCCCGTGATCGGCGCAAGCGCCACGGAGGACACAGCCTACACCGCCAGTCTGTCTTCCAGCGCGGCTGACACCGATGCCGGTGCCTCGCTGGTCTTTGCCAAAGTCAGCGGCCCGGCGTGGTTGAGCGTGGCAGCGAACGGCTCCCTCAGCGGCACTCCCGCCAATGGCGATGTCGGCTCTAACAGTTTTACCGTCAGCGTCAGCGATGGTATCGCCGCTCCCGTGCAGGCGACCCTGCAAATCACCGTCATCAATGCCAACGACGCCCCAGTCTTCACCGTCGATCCCATCGTCGCCGCCAATGCCGTTGAAGGCGTGGCCTACACCGGTCAAACCCTCGCGGGCAGAGCCACCGATGCCGATGCCGCCGACACCATCACCTACGCCAAAGTCAGCGGCCCCGCCTGGCTCAGCGTCGCCGCCAACGGCACACTCTCCGGCACACCAACCGCCGGTAGCTCCGGACTCAATACATTTGTCGTCCGCGCCACCGACAGCAATGCCGCGACCGATGATGCCACCTTGCAAATCACCGTCGCCGGACTTCCCCTGCCCTGGCTGTCCACAGACATTGGCACCGGCATGCTCGCCGGTTCCGCCACATTCAGCAGCGGCACCTTCACCCAAGCCGGCTCCGGCGTCATCGGCAGCACAAGCTCCGCATTCCGCTACACCTACCAGTCCATCTCCGGCGACGGCGAAATCATCGCCCGCATCAGCAGCCTGCAAAACACCGGCAACTCGTCGCGCGTCGGCGTGATGATCCGCGAATCGTTGGCCGCCAACTCGAAGGAAATTTTCATGGGCCTGACCGGCAGCGGCTCCTACCGCTGGACCCGCCGCCCCGCCACCGGTGGCAGCACTTCCTCCACCAACAGCAGTTCCGGCACCGTGCCGAACACCTGGGTCAGAATCGTGCGCAGCGGCACTACCATCACCGCATACAAGAGCACCAACGGCACGAGTTGGACCACGGTCGGTTCCACCACGAACACCAGCTTCGGCACCAACTGCTACATCGGCCTCGCCGTCGGCAGTGGCAGCAACACCACCCTGAACACTTCGCAATTCAGCAATGTCAGCGTGACTCCCTGAGTCCGGCGGATCACCGCGTCAAGGCGTGTAAATCACCACGGGTCCCACACCCGTGCTTTGCACGCTGCGCAGTTTTTTCACCGCAGCGCAAAGAATCGCCGCCGCCTGATGCGCTTCTTCCATCGTGTTGTGCGCGCTGAAACTGATGCGCAGGCTGCTCTTCGCCCGGGCATCGGAAAAGCCCATCGCTTTCTGCACGTGCGATGGCTGCTGCTTGCCCGCCATGCAGGCCGATCCCGCCGAGCAGGCCACGCCTTTATCATCTAACAAAATCAGCAGACCCGCCGCCTCGCAATCATCGAACGACACATGGCTGGTATTCGCCACGCGCGATGACGGATCGCCATTGACGTGCACGCCGGAAACGCCTGCGACCACCGCCTGCTCAAACGCATCGCGCATTTCCGCAATCCTCGCGATGGTGCCATCGGACAGGCGCTTTTTCGCCAAAACCGCTGCCGCTCCCATGCCCACGATCAAAGGCACCGCTTCCGTACCGCTGCGCAGGCCACGCTCCTGTCCGCCGCCGCGTAGCAGAGGAGAAAACTTCGTGCCGCGACGCAGGTAGAGCGCGCCCACGCCCTTGGGGCCGTGAAATTTATGGGCCGAGATCGCCAGCGCATCGACCGCCGCATCCGCTACCGACAGCGGAATTTTCCCCGCCGCCTGCACGGCATCGCAGAAAAACGGTTTGCCCGCCTCATGCGCCAGAACCGCCGCCTGTTTCCAATCGTGAATCACTCCCGTCTCGTTATTCACCGCCATCGCCGAAGCAAAGGCCGCTGCGGAACAATGTTCACGCCACGCGGACAGATCGAGCGCACCCGTCTCACTCACCCCGCATGTCAACATCGGGCGGGACAAGGCCGCCCCCGTGCGCAATACGGCACTGTGTTCCACGGCAGTGGTGAGAAAAGCCCCGGAGTCATCCAGCGCATCCCAGCTCCGCAACAAGGCATTGATCGCCTCGGTGCCGCCGCTGGTGAACATGATTTCATCTTCCTGCGCACCGATCAGATCGGCCACTTGGGCGCGCGCTTGTTCGATGGCGGCACGCGCTTTTTTGCCGCCGGTATGGGAGCTGGAGGGATTGTGAAAACCCTCGCGCCACCAGGGCAGCATCGCCTCCCACACTTCCTCAGCCAGTGGCGTCGTCGCATTCGCATCGAGATACATCGCCGCGACTCTACTCGCAATCCCAAGGACTATCAATCCCTCGCATGAAAAATGATTTGTGTTTGATGGGATCGCCTTTATCTTCATGTTGTCCATGATGCCAGCCACGACACCACCGATCAGAAGCGAGGGGATCGTGTATGAGGCAAAAAAAGTGCGCAAAGTCTATCACACCGGTGATCTGGATCTGGTCGCGCTGCACGGTGTCGATCTCTCCCTGCACGCGGGCGAACTGGTTTGCCTGTTGGGCGCCTCGGGCAGTGGCAAGTCCACTTTGCTCAACATCCTCGGCGGGCTCGATTTACCAACCTCGGGTGAACTGATCTACAAAGGCTGGCCGCTGCATGGAGCGAATGATGAAACCCTGACGATGTTTCGCCGCAACTGCGTGGGTTTCGTTTTCCAATTCTACAACCTCATCCCCTCGCTCACTGCGCGGGAAAACATCGCGCTCATCACCAATCTCGCGCCGAATCCGATGTCGCCTGAGGAAGCGCTGGAAATGGTCGGCCTCGGTGCGCGCATGGATCACTTCCCCTCCCAGCTCTCGGGGGGCGAACAACAGCGTGTGGCCATCGCGCGGGCGATCGCCAAGCGCCCGGAAGTGCTGCTCTGCGATGAGCCCACGGGCGCGCTCGATGTGCATACCGGCATCACCGTGCTCGAGGCCGTGGAGCGCATCAACCGCGAACTCGGCACGCTCACGGTCATCATCACCCACAATGCCGTCATGTCGGAAATGGCGGACCGCGTGTTGTATCTGTCGGACGGAAAAATCGTCAATGAGGTTTACAACGAAGAACGGCTCCCCGCCTCGGCGCTGAAATGGTGAACCACCCCGCCCCATGATCGCCCCACTCGACCGCAAGCTGTTTCGCGAGATCGCCCGCATGAAAGGGCAGATCATCGCCGTGAGCCTGGTGATGGCTTGCGGCCTGACGATGATGATCATGACGCGCAGTCTGATCCTTACGTTGGAAAACACGCGTGAAGCGTATTATCGAGAGTATGCGATGGCGGACCTGTTTGCCCGGGTCAAGCGGGCACCGCTGGCGATGACGGATCGCATCGCGGAAATCCCCGGCGTGGCCGCCGTGGAGACGCGTGTGGTGGTGGATGTGACGCTGGACTTGCCGGAACTGGATGTGCCCGCCACGGGGCATGTGATTTCCCTGCCGCTCGATGGCGGCGAGCAGAAACTCAACCGTGTGGTCCTGCGCAAGGGCCGCTTCCCCCGCCCCGATGAACGCCGCGCGGTGGTTCTCGGCGAGGCCTTTGCCGAGGCGAATCACCTGGTGCCCGGTGATGAACTGGCGGCGGTGATCAATGGCCGCCGCGAGGTGTTTCAAATTTGCGGCATCGGGCTGTCACCGGAGTTTGTGTTCGAGGCACGCGCGGGGGAGACCCTGCCGGATCACAAGCGCTTCAGCGTGATGTGGATGAACTACCGCGCGCTGGCGGTGGCCTACGACATGGATGGCGCGTTCAATGACATCTGCCTCGACCTCACGCCCGGAGCCTCGGCGCGCACGGTCATGGCGGAGCTGGATCGGCTGCTGGTTTCCTACGGCGCCACCGGTGCCTACGAGCGCACGGAACAGGCATCGGCCCGCCGGCTGGATGACGAGATCCGCGTGCTCTACTCGCTCTCCTACGTGTATCCCGTGGTGTTTCTCAGCGTGGCGGCCTTCATGGTGAACGCGGTGCTTTCCCGTCTGGTTCGCTTGCAGCGCGAACAAATCGCCCAGCTCAAGGCGCAGGGCTACTCGTCGCGCCAGATCGCCTGGCATTTCATGAAATTCGTGATGTTCATCGGCATCACGGGCTCCATCCTCGGCGGCATCGGCGGATTTTTGTTAGGAAAGGAACTGGTCAACATGTACACCTTGTTTTTCCGATTTCCCTCGCTGGATTTCCAATACAACGGCCACGCGCTGCTCGTGGCCCTGGGCATCAGTATGGGTGCCGCGGTGCTGGGGGTATGGTCGGTGGTGCGACAGGCCGTGCATCTCCCGCCTGCCGAGGCGATGCGGCCCGAACCACCCGCCAGTTTCCGGCCTTCTCTGTTAGAACGACTCGGCTGGAGCAAATGGTTCAGCCCGACTTTTCGCATGGCCTTGCGCAACATCGAGCGCCGTCCGTGGCAGTCGCTTTTCACCAGTTGCGGACTCGCCCTCGCCACGGGGCTGATGGTCATGCCAGGCGCAATGAGCGATAGCGTGGATCACCTGCTCACCTTCCAGTGGAACAGCGCGCAACGCCACGATGTGTTGGTGTTTCTCAATGAAACCACCTCGGCGCGCGGGCTTCACGATATCAGCCATCTGCCCGGCGTGACGCGTGCCGAGCCGGTGCGCAGTGTCAGCGCGCGACTGAAGTATGCGCAGTATTCGCGAAAGCTCTCCATCACCGGCATCCCGAACGATGCGAACCTGAACCGGCTGCTCGATGAAAACGAACGCCCCATCGCCATGCCGTCGGATGGTTTGCTGATGTCCGCCAAGCTCGCGGAAATTCTCGGCGCACGCATCGGCGATGAAGTGCAGATCGAGGTGTTGGAAGGAAAACGCCGCAAGGTGGAGATTCCCATTCGCGGGCTGGTGATGGACTTCGCCGGGGTCGCGGCCTACATGGACATCGATGCCCTGCGGCGCATCTTGCAGGAAGGCGATACCGTGAATGGCGCCTACCTCAGCGTCGATCAAAACCACTGGGATTTCTTCATGAGCACGATCAAGGAAACGCCGCGCATCGCGGTGACCATGGTGAAGCGGGACCAACTCGCGGCCTTTCGCGATACCACGGGAAAAAGCATCGGCATCCTGCGCACGCTCTACTTTGTGCTCGCGGTGATTGTTTCCTTCGGCGTGGTCTATAACAGCGCCCGCATCGCTCTATCGGAACGCAGTCGCGAGCTCGCCACGCTGCGGGTCGTCGGCTTCACCCTGCCGGAAGTGCGCGGTGTCTTGGTCGGCGAACTGTGGATTCTTGTCATGCTCGCCATTCCCGCGGGCCTGCTGTTCGGCCGTGGCCTGGCACTGTTTATCATTTCCTCCTTCAGCACGGAAACGGTGCGCTTGCCGATTCTGATCAACACCTCCACGTATTCCATCGCGGTCATCGTCGTGCTGACGGCCGCCATCAGCTCCTTCGCGCTGGTGAGCCGGCTGCTGGCGCAACTTGATCTCGTCAGCGTCTTGAAAGCACGCGATTGATGCACTACACTACCTCTGTCCATGGCCGATACCTCATCACACTCCACCACCGCTCCGTGGGCGAATCCTCCCAACCGTTCGGGCCGGCATTTGCTGCGAAAAATTCTGCCCTGGCTGATCATCATCACCGTGGTGGCTTTGATCGTCGCCGGATTGTGGCCGAAGCCGATTCCCGTGGAAACGGGTGAGGTCAGCCGATCCGCTCTCACCGTCACGGTATTGGAAGAAGGAAAAACCCGCATCCGCAATCGCTACATCGTCGCCGTGCCCGTGGCGGGAACGATGAAGCGCGTGACGCTCCGACCGGGCGATGCGGTGAAGGCGAATGAGACCGTCATCACCAGCATCGAGCCCGCGGCCACGCCATTGCTCGATCCGCGCGCGCGCCAACAAGCCGAGGCCGCCGTTTCCCAGCAAGTCGCCGTCTCACAGCGCTCGCAGGAAATGCTCAAGGTCGCCAAGCTCGCCTGGCAGCGCGCGGACGCGGAACTCCAGCGCATCAGCGCGGAAAAAACGACGGGCATTCTATCGCAGTCGGACCGTGAACGCATCGAAGCCGATGCCGCGATCAAGGCAGCCGAAGTGAGAGCCATGGAATTTGAAGGGCAAATCCGCGAGTTTGAACTGGCTCAGGCACGCGCCGTTCTCTCACGGCCCGCGACGCAGCTCGCGGAAAATCTGGTCGAGGTCAAAGCGCCCGTCTCAGGCGTGGTGCTGCGCGTGATGCAGGAGAGCGAGATGATCGCGAATGCGGGAATGGAAATTTTGGAAATCGGCGACGCTGCCGACATCGAAGTGGAAGCGGAAATCCTCTCGCGCGATGCCGTTACCATCCGCCCCGGGGCTGATGCGCTGATCGAACAATGGGGCGCGGGTGCTCCGCTGGCAGGAAAAGTCCGACGCATCGAGCCCGCGGCCTTTACCAAGGTGTCATCACTGGGCGTGGAAGAGCAACGGGTCATCGTGCTCATCGATCTGATCAACCCGCCCGACGAAGCCAAATCTCTCGGCGATCGTTTCCGCGTGGAAGCCCGCATCGCCACCTGGCACGCCGACGATGTGTTGGTCGTGCCATCGAGCGGACTGTTCCGCGAAAACAATGCCTGGAAAGCCTATCGGGTGATTGCCGGCATCGCCCACAAAACCGATGTGGAAATCGGACACAGCGATGGCCGCAAAAGCGAGGTGCTCAGCGGACTCAGCGCCGGCGATCGGGTCCTGCTCCACCCGCCCGATGCGGTGAAAGACCAATCGAGGGTGGTGGAGAAATGATAAGGAGAAGGGATTTGCAATCCCTTTCTTCCACTCAACAATTCATACGCACTGGGTTTGAAGAAAGGGATTAAAAATCCCTACTCCATAGCGATCAAATCGCCCGGGTCTGAATTTCGCTCGATAGATTCGCCACGAACTCCGCCAAGGGCAAGGAACCGAGATCATCGCGGTCGCGATGACGCACGGAGACCGTTTGCTCCTCTTCCTCTTTCTGACCGATGATCAGCATGTAAGGCACACGCTCGAGGCGCGCATTGCGGATTTTCGCGCCGATCTTGTCGGAGGTGCGATCCATGCTGACGCGGATTTTTTGATCGGCCAACTGCGCCGTCACCAACTCCGCGTAGTCGAGGAATTTTTCGGAAATCGGCAATACACGCACTTGCTCGGGAGCCAGCCACGTGGGGAACTTGCCCTCGAAATGCTCGATCAGCAAACCGGTGAAACGCTCTAACGAACCAAACGGCGCGCGGTGGATCATCACCGGGCGGTGCGGACGGTTGTCCTCGCCGATGTAGCTCAGATTGAAGCGCTCGGGCAGGTTGTAGTCCACCTGCACGGTGCCGAGCTGCCAATCGCGACCGATCACATCCTTGACGACGAAGTCGATCTTCGGTCCATAAAACGCCGCTTCGCCCAGCTCTTCGCTGTACTCCACGCCCAGGGTTTGCACGGCTTCGCGCAGGGCGTTTTCCGCCTTTTCCCAGTTCGCCGGATCGCCGACATATTTATCGGAATCCGGATCGCGCAGGGAAAGACGCACGCGATACTCGTTCATGCCGAGCGTGCCTAACACTTTTTTCACGAGGCCGAGGCAACCTTGCACTTCTGCCGCGACTTGATCGGGCGTGCAGAAAAGGTGCGCGTCATCCTGCGTGAAACCACGCACACGCGTCATGCCGCCGAGCTCGCCGGATTGCTCCCAGCGATACACGGTGCCGAATTCCGCCAGACGCACAGGCAGATCGCGGTACGAATGCGGCTCGCTATCGAAAATCTTGATGTGGTGCGGACAGTTCATCGGCTTGAGCATGTAGCCCTCGTATTCGCCGTTTTCCAGCCCGTTGATGAGCGTCGCGCAGGTCGCATCCTCATCGGCGAGTTTTTCCAACACACTGCGCTCGGGAATCGCCGGGTACTGGCTTTCCTGGTAGTAGGGAAAGTGCCCGGAAGTGCGATAGAGATCGAGCTTGCCGATGTGCGGCGTGAAGACTTGCGAGTAGCCCTGACGATCCAGCTCGGAGGTGATGAACTCCTGCAAGGCACGGCGGATCAGTCCGCCCTTCGGCTTCCACAAAATCAGTCCCTGCCCCACCATCTCATCGATATGGAACAGTCCCATCTCACGACCCAGCTTGCGGTGATCGCGTTTTTTCGCTTCCTCCA
Source organism: Verrucomicrobiia bacterium (assembly GCA_947462875.1). Taxonomy (GTDB): domain Bacteria; phylum Verrucomicrobiota; class Verrucomicrobiia; order Verrucomicrobiales; family Akkermansiaceae; genus UBA956. Next base: position 19,613 of record CANHQJ010000001.1, on the reverse strand, counting down.
GCTTGACCAGATGCTCTTGCAGCTCGGTCGAGTTCTTGAAGCACGTGCCATACAGACGCTGCAACACCGGGCGGGTTTTGTCGCCTTTGTAAAAGGCGCTGGCCACGCTCATCAGCTTGAAGGCCTTGCAGTTGCCCGTGCGTCCGACGTGCGGACCGGCGCAGAGGTCCCAGAAGTCGCCATTTTTGTAGAGCGAAATTTCCTCGCCCTCGGGGATATCATTGAGCAGATCGACCTTGAAAATGCTGGGCTCCGGGCGCTCGGCCACGAAGCTGAGGCGACCGCTCTGCGCCAGTGCCATCGCTTCATCGCGCGATACGACCACGCGCTCGAACGGCTCATTGTCCTTGACCACTTTTTTCATCTCCTCCTCGATGCGCGGGAAATCATCCGGGCTGATGCGATGGGAGAGCTGCATGTCGTAATAGAAACCATTCTCCACCGGCGGACCGGCGGCAAACTGCACGTCAGGCCAAATCCGGGAAATCGCGGTGGCCATCACGTGCGCGCAGGAGTGACGGAGACGTTCCACATCGGACATCTGATGGCGTTCTTCTAAAGTTTTTCTCTCGGACATAAGCGACGCGAGCAAGCATCAATTCAGCGCGATTTTCAACGTCAAAATGCGCATGTCGTGTCACATGGCGATCTTTCTGCTTTCCGATTCGCAAATCTGCGCCACAATGCCTTCGCTTTGTCCACTCCGCTGATCCACCCCACCGCTCTGATTTCTCCCGAGGCCCGCATCGCTGCCGATGTCCGCGTCGGCCCCTTTTCCGTGATCGAGGGCCCCGCCACCATCGCCGAAGGCTGCGTGATCGCGGGCCACGTCCTGATCCAGGGAAATGTCAGCATCGCCCGTGGCACGCAGATCGGCTGGGGCTCCATCGTCGGCGCCGACCCGCAGGACCTGCATTTCGATCCGCAAACGGACTCGGGCGTGGAGATCGGGGAAAACAACACCCTGCGCGAATACGTCACCATCCATCGCGGCTCGCAAAGCGGCGGCATGACACGCATCGGCGCGAACAATTTCCTCATGACGGGCGTGCACCTCGCCCACGACGTACAACTGGGCGACCACAATGTCCTCGCCAACAATGTCCTGCTCGCCGGCCACATCCGGGTCGGCAACAAATGTTTTCTCGGCGGAGGCTCGGTGTTTCACCAATTCATCCACATCGGCGACTACGCCATCGCCCAGGGCAACGCCGCCATCAGCCAGGACATCCCGCCCTACTGCATGGCCCACGGCAACAACCTGCTCGCCGCGCTCAATGTCATCGGCCTGAAACGCGCTGGATTTTCTCCCGATCAACGTGCCGAAATCAAACGAGCCTTCCGGCTTTTGTTGGAAGGAAACCGCCAGATCGCCCTGCAACAAGCCGCGCAAATGCAGTGGTCGGATGCCGCTCTGGTGCTGGTCAGGGCCGTGGAAAACCCCTCGCGCAAAGGCATCCTCACCCGAACCACCACTCTCTGACGAACCATGTCCGCACTGCATTTGCCCGAACAAGTCGGCGTCATGATCCTGCCCGACTGCGTGCTGTTTCCGCATGGCGGACTGCCGCTGCACATCTTTGAAGAACGCTACCGCATCATGTTGCAGGAAGCGATCGACACCCACTGCTTCTTCGCTGTGACTAACAAAATCTCCGATTCCGAGGATCCGAACGAATGCGCCGCACCCGTCGGCACCATCGGCATCGTGCGCGCCTCGCACGAGCAACAGGACGGCACCTCGAATCTTCTACTGCACGGCGTGATCCGTGTGAAATTCAAGCGTTGGCTAGAGGGCAAACCCTACCCCTTCGCCGAGATCGAGCCCATCCCCGCCATTTTCGAACCCGCCCACCAAGCCGCCGGCGCCGTCGCGACCTTGCGCGGCTGCATCGAAGACGCCATCAAAGACCTCTCCGACGAAGTGCAAAAAGCCGTCATGGAAATGATGCACCGCACCGATGACCCCGTCATCCTCGCCGACATCGTCTCCCAGCAATTCATCCACGACACCGACATGCGCCAGATGCTGCTGGAACTGGAACACCCCGCCGCCCGCATCGCATGGCTCTGCCAGGCATTGCAGCCGGATTGAGTCAGGCGATCATCAATCCCCTGCTTCCTTCTCACTCTCCGCCTCTTCGTCTTTGGGTTGCAGTTTGCGGAAATGGATTTGGCCGACCAATCTGTCGTCCACGCTGGTGACGCGCGCTTCGTAGCCGAGAATCTCGATGGTTTCTCCCAGCTCGGGAAAACGGCCTAACAACTGCGTGATGTAGCCGCCCACGGTGGTCACCTCCCCGCTGTCGATGTAGAGGTCTTCTTCGAAATCGGCGAGGTCGTTGAGCGTGGTGGTGCCCTCGACGACAAATTCGTGCTCGTTGATACGGGTGAATTCGGACTTGTCGTTATCGAACTCATCCTGAATGTCGCCCACCAATTCCTCGATGACGTTATCGAGGAACACCACGCCACCGATGTGGCCGAACTCATCCGCCACCTGGGCGACGTGGGCGCGCTCTTTGAGGAAAAATTTCAGCAGCACATCGAGCGGCATCGTTTCCGGCACCACTTTCATCTCGCGCTTGATGCGCATGAGATCGGGGTCGGGATCGTTGATGAGCTTGAGCATGTCCTTGATGTGGATCAGGCCTATGGTGTTATCGAGATGCCCGCGCACCAGCGGAAAACGGGTGTGTTGCGACTTGAGCGCGATGTCGAGCGAGTGCTGGAAGCTTTGATCGGCATCGAGGTAAACGACATCGCCACGATGCGTCATCACATCGCGCACCCACACTTCGTTGAGCTCCAGGGCATTGATGAGGATCTCGCGCTCGATCTCCGTGACTTTCTGATTGCGCTCGCTTTCCTCGACCAGATAGACGAGCTCCTCGGCGCTGTGGGCGTGACCATGTTCATCGGCGGGCTGGATGCGCAGCACGTTTTTCAGCAAGGAGTTGGCAGCACCGTTCATCCAGCGGATCGGCAAGGAAAAGGCGGAAGCGAACAGTTGCAGCGGACGTGACAACTCCAGCGAAGTCTCCAGAGACTTGCGGATCGCGATCGACTTCGGCATCAGCTCGCCGAGAATCACGTGCAGCGCCGTGAAGGACATGATGGCGATCACAAACGAAATCGCCGAGATCATGTCGAGGCCTAACACTTTTACCGCCACCAGATTCGGAAACAGCTTGCTCAGGGAGGGACCGACCATGCTTTCCACGAGTGGTTCACCGAGGAAACCCAGTGCCAGCGAGGCGATCGTGATGCCGAGCTGACAGGCCGAGAGATAGGGGTCGAGGTTCTCGATGATGGCCCGCGTCGATTCCGCGCGGCGCGGCTTCAGCTTGGCCACCGTCTCCACCTGGCTGGGGCGGACTTTCACGATGGCGAACTCCGCCGCAACGAAAAACGCATTCAGCAGCAGGAAAAACAACATGCCCGCCAAATAAAGCATGATCTGCCAACCCGGAGGATACTCCGTGGGGGCGGTGGCGAGCAAGGAAATAAGCGAGTTCATCGTTAGAGTTTTTCGTAAACACCTTGATCACGGCGCTCCAGAATCGTGAAGCCGGCCTTTTTGGCATCGGTCACCGACATAGGCTTCGTGATGGTGGGTGAGTTCACCCGCGAAATGAGTTTTTTCACGGGGTGTTTGCACAAGGGGCAAACCAGCAAAGGCGCGCGATCCACCGGGCGACGCAACTCAAATCCCTTCGCGCAGATACGACACGATAAACTCGGGTCTTCGGGGGATTCGGCAATATATTCGTAGAGTGGCATAAGAAAGACGCGGATACGGGAAATTTCCGCTCCGCGTCGATACAAGCACAGACTGTGCCCGTATTACCAGCTTGATTTGGTCACGCCTGGAATCAATCCGGCGGAAGCCATTTCACGGAAGCTGATCCGCGAGAGACGGAAGCGGCGCAGGAACGCGCGGCGGCGACCGCTGAACTCGCAACGATTCACCAAACGAGTGGGGCTCGCATCACGAGGAAGCATGGTCAGACCAACATAGTCCTTCTCTTTTTTCAATTTCATGCGCAGGTCGGCATACTTTGCCACCGTTGCTTGTTTGCGTTTGTTTCGTGCGATCCAGCTTGCTTTTGCCATAATTGTGGACGCGCAAAGTAACGAACTACGACGCCTTGGCAAGCAAAAAGTGCATGTTTTTGTGAAAAAGTTTGATTCGACGAATCAAATCGCATGGAAATTCTTGGACTGCGACAAAAAGCGCGCGGGGTTGTGGTAGCAGACCTGCTCGATGAATGCCGCGCTGTGTTCGCGTTTTTTCATTTCCAAGGCGCATTTCGGCACAGCCAGGGGATCGGAAACGCCCCAGTCGCAGGCCGAATTCAGCCACAGGCGGTCGGAGCCGAGTGTTTCCAGCATGTCGATCGCGCGGTTCGGCGTGCATTTCGATTCGGGATACAAGGTCATGCCGGCCCAGTAGCCCTGCTCCAGCACCATCGCCGCCGTGTGTTCCTCGACGTGATCGATGATCACCTTCTCGCGGGTCAGTTGGGAAAAATTCGCCAAGGCATCGAGAATCAGGCGCGTGCCCTTTTTTTTGTCTTCCAGGTGCGGTGTGTGGATGAGAATGGGCAAGTCATGCGTGAGGGCGATCTGCACGTGCTCTTCGAAAATCCTCAACTCATTGCGCGTGTTTTTGTTCAGACCGATCTCGCCGATGCCGAGCACGGTTTTTTTCTCCAAAAACTCGGGGATCAGGCTCATGACCTCGCGGGCGAAGACAGGATCGTCCGCCTCTTTCGGATTGATGCAGAGCCAGCAGTAGTGCTTGATGCCGAATTTTTCCGCGCGCTTCGGCTCATACTCGGTGAGCTGGCGGAAGTAATCGAAAAATCCATCCGCCGACGAGCGATCGAAGCCTGCCCAGAACGCGGGCTCACAGAGAATTTCGCAACCGGCGATGGCGAGTTTCTGGTAGTCATCGGTGGTCCGACTGACCATGTGCGCGTGTGGCTCGATGTATCTCACCGGGCACCTCCTTTCGCGGGCAAGGGTGCACCAAAGGCTCCTTGGAACGGCGCGGATTCCAGCAACTCCGTGCTGTCGTCCGAGAGCAGGTCGAGTATCGCCTTGGCGCGATCGGCGCGGTTTTCCAACAAAAGCGGCACCGCCCGGCGCAGCGCTTCATCGCGATAGTCCGCCGCTCCTTCATGACGATCCATGCGATCGAAAAAGGCGGCGAGATCGATCAGTTTGCAGCGCGCGTCCATGAAATGGAGGTCGGCGATTTTTTTCTTATCGGGCATGCGGGTATTGTAAGGCGGAAACCTCTTGCGTGCAAAGAAAGAATCGCGTTCAGGAAACACCGCGCATCAGCGAGATTTCCGCCAAGCTGATCATGCGGTTCAGCAAATCCGCGCGATCCAGCGTTTTCAGCTCCGGAATGGTCACCGCGCGATCGAGGGTGAATTTCCCCGAGCGCGTGCGGCGCAGTTCGCTGAGATGGGCGCCGCAGCCGAGCTTTTGACCGATGTCATGGGCATAGGTGCGGACGTAAAATCCCTTGGAGCAGCGGACGGTGAACTCGATTTCCGGAAGCTCGATGCGATGGATTTCATACCCCGTCACCTTCACCGGGCGGGTCTTGCGCTCGATCTCCTGCCCCTTGCGCGCCATCTTGTAAAGCGGCACTCCATTGATCTTGATCGCGGAAACCATGGGCGGCATCTGCTCGAAGTCACCCATCAGCGAATCAAAGGCCGCGCGAATTTGTGACTCCGTGAGGCCGCCCACGGGATGTTCCTCGATGACCTCTCCTTCCTTGTCCTGCGAGCTGGTGACTTTGCCGAGCGTCAAGGTGCCACGGTATTCCTTATCCTCGCTCATCAGCAAGTCCTGGATCTTGGTGGCACGGCCCACCACCAGCATGAGCAAGCCGGTGGCCATCGGGTCCAGCGTGCCGCAGTGGCCGATTTTTTTCGTATTGAGCGCGCGCCGGGCAACCGCCACGACATCGTGCGAGGTGAAATCACCTGCCTTGTCGATCAATAACACGCCGCTGGGGCCTTGGGGAATCTCCATGGAATTCATAATTCGTCAGATGGCGGCAGTGATCGCCGCGAGCACTTGTTGTTTCGCATCAGAAATGGGACCAGGCATGCGGATGCCAGCGGCGAGCGCATGACCACCGCCGCCAAATTGCGCGGCGATATCGCACACATTGACGCTGCGGTCCTTCGAGCGCATCGAGACCCGCACTTTTCCGCCGGGCAGTTCTTCGAAAAACACCGCCACCTGCACACCGCGGATCGCGCGGATCATGTCGATCAGGCCCTCGCTGTCCTCGGGCTTGAGCGCGAGATCGGTGCGAAGGTGATCGAGCATTTGCCAGTGAGCGACCTTGCCGTCCGGCGTGAGTTCGAGGGTATTGAGCAAGGCGCGCAGCAATTCGATGCGACGATACGGATGGCTGTCGTACGTCTTCGCATTGATGTCGCCCACGTTCAATCCGCGATCCATCAGATCCGCCGCCATGCGATAGGTGCGGGCGGTGGTGGATTCATACTGGAACGATCCGGTATCGGTGGAAACCGCCACATAAATGGCATCACGCGCGCCATCGGGCAGAGGCATGCCGAGATGCTGAAGGATCTCATAGACGATCTGCCCCGTGGCCGGGCTGGTGGCATCGACATAATTCACATCGCCATAGCGCGGGTTGGAGATGTGGTGATCGATGTTCACCCACAGCTTCGCCTTGGCGGCGGCGATGAGATTGCCCTCGCCGAGCCGGACTTTCGTCGCCGTATCAAGAGCGATCGCGACATCGATCTCCGGCGCTTCCGCCGGGGGCAGTGAAATTTTCTCCGAGCCCGGCAAAAAAGCGAGACTGTCCGGCAGACCGTCTTCATTCCAATAGAAGACCGTTTTCCCCATGGCTTCCAGCGCGAGACCAAGGCCGAGCTGCGAACCGATCGCATCGCCATCGGGACGCATGTGACTCATCAGCGCAAAGGTCTGATGCTGATCGAAAATTTCCCCGAGGGCCTGGATGCTGGTATTTTCACTCATGATTGCGGAAGCCAGCATTGACGTATAAACGAGAGTGTAGGCAAGCAAATTCAATCACATCGGACAAAAGCTTTATCGCCCGCTCAGACAGACAAACCATCGCGTTTCTTCTTCGCCTCCGCGAGCCAGGCCTCCACGGCATGATAATCCGCGGCAGCGAGCAAATGGCTGATGGTCTCCATTTCCTGTTGTGCCTCCCGCACCACACGCAGCAACTCATCGCGGTTCTCTAACAAAATCTCCGCCCACATCGCCGGATTGCCCGAAGCCACGCGCGTGGTATCGCGCAGGCCGCCGCCACAGTACTGGCCGAAGCCCGCGTGCTTGAGGCCCACGGCGGCACCCACACTGGCGAGCAGGTGGGGAAAATGACTGACGCGTGCGACAATCGCATCGTGCTCCGATGCCGTGCCCCAGGCCGTGCGGCAGCCCATGGTGTTCCAAAACTGCTCGACCGCATCGCAGTCCGGCTGCGGAGCCGCTTCGTCATTCGTCATCAAACAAGCCGCATTGCGGAAAAGATCCGCGCGCGCCTGGGCGATGCCGCCTTTTTCGCCGCCCGCCATCGGATGGCTGCCAATGAAACGCAGTCCCGCCGACGGGAGCAGAGGACGCAGGGTTTCATGCGGCTGGCGTTTGACACTGCCCACATCCGTGACAATGCAGCGACCGGGCAGTCCGGCATCGATCGCCTGCTGCAAGAGCCCCGCCATGCTGCCCACGGGCACGCACAAGACCAACAAATCGGCGTCGCGCACCGCCTGCGCCAGGTCGGAGGTGGCATCGATGCCGAGAGCCAGAGCCTCCGCGGTGGATTCCTGACGTCGCGACCAGAGCACCGCGCGATACGGAGATTGGCAGGCAAGGGCAAGAGAGCCCCCGAGCAAACCGCCGCCGAGAATGGTGATGTGATGCAGTGGGGTCATGATAAAAAATTTCGCCGGGCTATGCCCGGCGAAGCTTGAGATACGGTTGAGCCGACGGACAGATCAAGGCACACGGAAGTGCTTTTTGTCAGCTGCCGGATACTGCGGATCGGCGACGAGCGTGCCGCTGGCGATGCCGCGCACATCCACCACTTTGTTGTTGAAGGGACTGAAGACAAATCCCGGTTTGCCGGGAACGGCTGCGGCCACGGGATGGTTTTTCGGCGGAGTGGTGTTCTTCGGCGGATCAACAGGGCCATTGCCGTTGTTGAAATCGCCCGTGCTGGTCGTCGGGGTCGTGCCGCCAGTCGAGCCGTCCTCAGGAGGCAAGCCGAGTTCTTTGCGGCGCTGCTCCTCCTTTTTGCGCATCTCCTCGCGCTTGGCGTCAATTTCCTGCTGTTTCGGATCCGTCACCGTGGAACGATCCGGCTTCTTTTTCGGCTGAATGCGACGACCGTATTCATCGTAAGGAACACACGAGGAAATGATCACACCGCAAAGCAGTGCACCGAGTGCGTGGGAAAATGTGCGATTCATGATGTAATAGGAGGTTTGCCGCACATCGGCTGATTGCCGTTCGCGGTGAGGGGGATCTTATCGGAAATCCATCACTCGTCAAGCCTGCAACGAAGATTTCTCTCACAAGCGCGATTCACTTTTTCCCGTTCCAGGCGGCATGCGCATAGACCTCCACACGCCGATGCGCTATCCATGCCACATCGGGCTGCATCTCCCCCGCTTCCGCAAACTCACAGATTCGCTCCGCCAAACGCAGCGCCCGCATGCCGTCGCGGCCCTCTGCGACCTGCACCGAGCCTTGATGCAGAAGCCCTTGTCTGCCGCGCCGCTGCCCCGCTCCGGCGAGTTTCTGTCCGCTGGCACCGATGAGATCATGCGTGACCGGATGATCAAAACAAAACGCGCTGGCCTCGCTGCCATCCTGCCCGGTCAATCGACAGTCCACACCCTCCGCCACCAGCACCTCGCGCAAGGCCCTGTGCACCAGCTCATAACTCGCCGCCCCCGGCATTTCCGCGATGGCATGCCCACGCGGAATCGCCAGCGTGTAGGTCCAGTCCGCACGATGATCCACCAATCCCCCGCCCGTGGGCCTCCTGACAAATGCCCGCCCCTCTGGAACCAGTGCCGCCCTGCTGAAATAGCCGATGCTCATCCAGTCCCCGCTCCAGCGATACACCCGCAGCACAGGCAGAGTCGCGTGATGCCACAGCCACTCATCGATCGCCATGTTGGTAGGACCGTCGTGTGGTTGGGGGTCGTTCCAGAGCATGAGTCGATTCAGCACGCGGGAATCTCACACGTTTTTCCGAATTGCCGCAATTATCATTTTACAAACGCTCGAATCTCTCTCCAGTATCGCCGAGATGCCGATCGAGCCAAAGCCAAACACCGCCCTATTCATCGCTGGTCACGGATCCACGGAAAATCCTGACTCTTCCACGCCCTACTTCGAGCATGCCGATGAGATCCGCCGTCGCGGGCTCTTCGCGGAAGTGCACTGCATTTTTTGGAAAGAAGAGCCCTCTTTCCGTGAAGCCTGGTATCTCACCGATTGTGAGGAAATATACGTGGTGCCGGATTTCATCAGCGAGGGCTACTTCACCCAGGATGTCATCCCGCGCGAACTGGAACTGACGGGCCCCACGACCGTGGTCCGCGGCAAAACCTTCCACTACTGCTCGCCCGTGGGCATCCACCCCTCGATGACCCAACTGCTCCTGCGCCGCGCGAAAGAAGTGGCGCCGGATGTCGATCCCGCGCAGACCACCCTGATCATCGTGGGCCATGGCACCAACCTCAACGCCAACAGCACCAAGGCGATCAAGGACCAATGCGAAATCCTCCGCCAGACCGGCTACGCGGCGGTGCTCGATACCTACATGGAAGAGCAACCGTTCATCGCCGATTGGGCGGAACTCGCCACCACGCCGAATGTGGTGGTGGTGCCCTTTTTCATCGCCGATGGCCTTCATTCCTACCAGGACATCCCCGTGCTGCTGGGCATCGAGTCCGAGGTCGGTGCCGCCGCCAGCCAACGCGAGGTATTCCGCCACAATCCTCATGAATTGCATGGCAAAAAATTGTATTACTCTTCCGCCATCGGCACCGAGCGACTCATCGCCGATGTCATTCTCGATCAAATCCACGACTTCGACCAACAACACCACTCTCACTCATGACGCAACTCGACTGGCTTCAACATCTTCTGGCACAGGGCTTCCATCGCATCGGGCAGCTGGAAATCCTGCCCACGGGCCGAGCGGAGGAACCCTACTGGCTCTGCCATGAAACCGATCGCGATGCGGTGCTCGCGGCGCAGGGCGAGCCTGAGGGTTTTCAACTCACCAGCGATCCCTTCCAGGCCCGTGACATTTCCACCTACTCCGCCGATCACGAATACCGCTTCACCAAGGGTCAAACCAACCTGCGCGGCGGCTGGCTGATGAAGCTGAAAAACCCAACCGATTTGCTCGCGGCGATCGATGGATTCTACCCCGCGTGTTTCAGCCTGTGGGTCGCGCAACAACGCGGTACGCTCGACGTGCAGAACCTGCGCGACAAACTCAATCGCCAGACAGGGATGTATCGTTTCGCGCGAAGCATCAGTGATGAAGGAGCGCAACAACTCGTGCAGGAAGTCTGCGGCCCCGCGCATCAGTGCGCGAAAAAAATCCTCTGGAAGCTCGATGAAAACACCCCGCTCGCCGATAGCGAGGCCTCGCGCTTCAACGGCGTCAGCAGCGGCCTGCCCGAACCGCTCGCGATTCCCCTGCTCTGCCGCGAGGCGTGCAATCATTTCGTGGCCGAGTGCCGCAAGGCATCCAAGCGTGAGTTCGAAGCAAAAGCGCAAGCGCAAGCATGAACCCGCAGCGTCGCATCGCCCTGTTCGGTGGCACCTTTGACCCGGTGCACGAGGGGCACATGCGCGTGGCCCGCCTCGCCCGTCAGCAAGCGCATCTCGATGAGGTGATTTTCATCCCCTGCCAGCAATCGCCGCACAAAAAGCAAAGCAGCAGTGCCTGTATCGACGATCGCCTCGCCATGCTGCGCCTCGCCACCACCGAGCCATGGATGCGGGTGAGCGATTACGAGGCACGCACTCCGGGACCATCGTTCAGCTACCTGACGGTCGAACATTTCATCGCGGAGCATCCGCAGACCGAGTGGTTCTGGCTGATGGGATGCGATCAATGGAACGCGCTGCCACGCTGGAAACACCCGGAAATCCTCGCGCGGCATCTCACGTTTCTCGTCTTCAGCCGCGGGGAAATCCCCCAGCCGCGTGAGGGCTACCGCATGATTCATTTGCAGGGAACGCATCCCGCCTCGGCCACCGCTTTGCGCGATCCTGGCGGCGGGCATTTTTTAGACCCGCAGTGGCTGCATCCGGCGGTGAGAACGCACATCCTGAACAAACAACTTTACCAATAATTTCACGCTTCTCCGCTTGCCATGTGAGGCATGGCACGGTATGAATGGCCCTATGCAACGCAAAAAACTTCTGCTTCTGGGCCTTCTGTCTCTGCTGACGCCATTCTTGGCGCACGCACAAACGGTGACTCCCACCGAGCTCAATACGGAAAAAACGCCGGAACTCACCGAGATTCAGAAGGAGTTCACCAACCTGCCGGAACAAAAACGCGTCGATTACCTCAAGCACGTCAACGAAGCCTCGCGTTTGTTCAATCAGAAGCGCATCTTCGAGGCACTGGAGCAGATCGACGAGGCGCGCAAAATTTTCGATCGCAATGTCGATATCTTGAATCTGCTCGGCAGCTGTTACGTGGAGTTCCGCGATTTCACCAAAGCGCGGGAATTCTATGACAAGGCACTGCTCCTGGAGCCGAAGTCGTCCATCGTTCTCTTCAACATCGCCGAGCTCGAATTTGTGACGCGCAACTGGCAGGTGTGTCTCGAAAAAATGAAAGTGGTTCTGCCGCTCATTCCGGAAGTCAGCGTGCAAACGAAACGCATCGTGGAGCTGAAAATGCTGCTCTGCTACCTGGCGCTCGACATGGAGGAGGAAGCCAAGGCTCTCGCAAACAAATACGATCCTCTGCGCGACGACTCTCCCTTTTACTACTACGCCCAGGCCTCCGTCTGCTATCGCGACAAGGATATGATCAAGGCCGAGGAATTTCTGCAAAAGGCCAATCGCGTGTTCGGCAACCCTGCCTACATCGCCCCTTGGCAGGATACTCTTATTGAGTTCGGCTACATCGCCAGCTTCTACGGCGGCGACGAAAAGACCGATGATGCCGGGACTAAAGGCTCTTCTCCAGCACCACAGCCACCGCCTGGGTCTGGGGCAAAATGAATTTCTCTATGCGCACCCGGACTCTGCGCAGCGGGTGCGTGGCTAACAGAAAATCGACCAGATCGACCGCCAGGGTTTCGATCAGACGCCGGGGTTTCGCCTGTGCCACTCGCTCCAGTTCCGCCGCCACCTGCGCGTAGTCGACCGTGCGCTTGATGTCATCCTGCAGGTCTTGCCAATCATCGAGCGGCTCCATTTCCACGTGAAGCAACAGCTCCTGCGCAACCGCGAGTTCCTCATCAGGCACGCCGACATGGCAGGACAAGCGCAGTCCCTGGATGTGGATGCACGGGTTCATGGCAGCTTGGGCAGTTGTTGCTCCATCATCGTGCGGAACTCTAACAGATCCGCCATCAGCCAATCGGGCTCATGCGCCTCCAACACCTCCCGGTGCGTATAACCCGTCAGCAGCGCCACGCTCGACACGCCGCCGTGTTTGGCCGTGATCACATCGTGGATCATGTCGCCCAGAAACGCCGTGGCTGGCGCGTGCAGTTGATGATTGCTGAGGATGTCGCCGATCACCTCGCGCTTGTCGATGACACCGGAGTAGGTGGCCTCGAAATACCCGCGCATGTCGAGGTCATCGAGCTGCTTTTCGAAAGTGCCGCGATCCATGCTGGTCAGCACAAAACAACGGATCTCGCGCTCGCGGCACCATTCCAGTTTTTCCCGCGCATGGGGCAGGACGGTCACCGGTACCTGCGACTCCGCAAAGGCCCGGCGGAAATGATGCTCCAGCTCTTCGAGACGGATGCCGGGAAGATGCTCTTCGTAAAATTCCGAGTACGGCAAACGGAACAGCCGGCGGAATTCATCGCGATCCATCGTCGCGCGCCCGTGCAGGGAGAAGACCGCGTTTGTCGCTTCCAGGGTGGGGCCGAGATCATCCACCAGGGTGCCGGACCAATCGAATATGAGATTTTGATACATGAGAATAAAAATCAGCCCACGGAAAACCGCAGCGATTGGATTTTGTTGTTCGCCGCCGCTTTCTGGATTTTTGCCAAAAGACTGCCGCGCATTTGCTCCAGATGAAAGCGCATCGCCGGTTGCGTCACGCGGATGGTGAGGCAGCCGCGCTTGAGAGAAACCGGCTCGCTGCATTTCGCGACGAAGTCGCCCATCACGGACGACCAGATTTCGCGCAGGCGCCCCTCTTCCATGCCTTCGGCCAGTCCGGCCAGACGCATGATTTCGCCGATGACTTCACCGGCCCGATGTACATTGGCATTGAGATCCAGCGGTTCATCCGCCCCGCGCCATTCCCGCAGGATTTGTCTGCGAATCAAGTCATGCGCGGATGGTTTTCTCATCGCTTACTCTCCATCTTCGCCGATGGCCTCGACGGGGCAGCCTTCCATGGCCTCACGGCATTGTTCCTCCTCTTCCGGAGTCTCGGGTTGCTTGAATACGTAGGAGTATCCTTCGTCGTCCGAGCGTGTGAAATTTTTCGGCGCAGTCTCGCGACACAGATCGCAATCGATGCATTGACTGTCGACATAAAACTTGCCTGATACGTTCTCTTTGTTCCGATCTTCTTTGTCAGCCATGGCGATGTATTGTGCTGCGCTTCCATCGCCTGATTTGCGCCATCTTGCAATCAGATTTTTTGTTTTTCTCTTTTCCGACCGAGTGATTCCCCCTACTCTCTTGTGTCTCCCGCTCGCTCCTTATGTCCGATTCAAATTCTGATCAACGCCCGAAAAAGCCGGATAAAGAGCCGAAAAACTTCCATTTGCCCCGGCAACGGCAGGCGATGCCCAATGAGGCGGATTTGTGGAACCTTGATGAGGAATTGCCCGCAGCCCGCGTAAAACCAGCGGACGAGCTTCCTTCTTCCTCACCCTCCCTGCCGGAGCCATCGGCACCGGAGGCCATCACGCGCATCGAATCGCCTGATGCCAGACGCCGCGCCCGCAAGGCGGCAAAGGCGCGCGAAACTGCAGCGCCGGAGGAAGAATCAGAATCCGCACCACCCGTCAAACCTGGATTGAACCCGCTTGCGGTGCTGCCAAAAAGCGCTCCCTCCGGTCTGGGAATGACCGAAGATGAAATCTGGAGTGATTTCATCGATGATGAGCCCTCGCCCGCTCCGGTGCCACCTCCCTCCAAAATGGCGGAAGTGAAAGCCATGCCTGAGCCGGCTTCGGAATCGGATGCCAAGGTGCCGCCCCTTTCTCCTGAACCATCAGCACCGATCCCAGCGGAAACGTGGGAGACGACACCCGAACCTCCCGCCGTCACACAGGAAGAGATCGCGGAAAAAGATTCTCAAAACAGTGAGAACAAGGAAGCGGAACCCGAATCGTTCGAGCCACCGGCACCCGGCTCACACTCGAAGTCCTGGCAAATCACCCGTTTCTCACGCCTGGAAACGATGTTGTCCCTGGCATTTTTGCTGCTGCTGATCGGCGGTGGCTTTTGGGGGGCGCAGATCTTCCGTCAACAGGTACAGACCCAGGCCGATCCCTACACCGAGCCCGAATTCCCCGCCAAAGGCGCACTCGCTCTGATTGAATCGGCAGAGACCTACTGGCGTCCGCCGGTCAAGGAAGGTCCCGATGCGGATCCCACCCAGCGCGAAGTGATTTTGATTCCGGTCATCGACATCACCCTCGGCTCCTGCGCCGCTCCCAGCGGGGTGATTCGCGTTTTGTTTTATAATGACAAGGGCGAAATCGTCGGCGATACCATCACGCGCCCGTATCGCGACAGCCGCTTTGTCAGCACCGATTCGTCCACCGCGTCTTTCCCCTCCACCACCGGCTTCACCAGTTTCGGCGAGCAAGAGGCCTACCGCGCCTATCTCGGCAAACCCTGGTCCATCCGCGTCTATGAAGGTCCGGATGAAACGGCATCGAGCTCCGCATTCAAGCTATTGTTCACCACACCCATCTCCACCAAGAGACAATTATTTTTCACACCATGAGCACTTCACCTACTCCACTGATTCCACGCGAAGGATGGCACGTCATGCATCTTTTCTACCAGATCGACCACTCGCAATGGCAATGCCTCAGCCAGGAGGAAAAACGTAGCGCCAAAACGCGAATGACGGAACTGGTGCAGGAAATCCGCTCCACGCCGGACACTCACTTGCTGACCTTTGCCATCGCCACGCCGAAGGCGGATCTCGGTTTCATGCTGCTCACCCCGGACTTGCAAGTGGCCAATGCCTTTGAAAAACGCCTGACTCTCTCGCTGGGACCGGACATCCTCAACGCCTGCTATTCGTATCTTTCACAGACCGAGGGCTCGGAATACACCACCACCACCGAGCAATACATCGAGGAAACGTTGCTCGGGGAAAAAGGACTGTCGCGCGACACTCCGGAGTTTGACGCCGCGCTGAAGGAATTTGAAGACCGCATGGCGCATTATCTCAAGCACCGCCTCTACCCCGTGCTGCCCGACTGGCCGGCGATTTGTTTTTATCCGATGTCGAAACGCCGCAGCGGCAACGACAACTGGTACTCGCTCGACTACAAAGCCCGTCGCGAGCTCATGGCAGGTCACGCCCGCGTGGGACGCACCTACTCGGGGCGCATTTTGCAATTGATCACAGGCTCCACCGGCCTGGACGAATACGAATGGGGCGTCACCTTGCTGGCGAAGGACACGATCGACATCAAGCACATCGTTTACGAGATGCGCTTCGATGAAGTCTCCGCCCGCTATGCCGAGTTCGGCGACTTTTACATCGGCATGCAGTTGCCGCTGGATGAGTTGTTCCGCCGCGTCTGTCTGTAAGATCACTGCGGGATGCGCGGCGGAATCGGCTGCGGCACGGGCGGCTGCGGCGCTTTGTTCGGATCCACGGGCGGCACGGGCGGCGCGGGGATCTTCGGCTTCTGCTCGTCGGGTTTTTTATTGCCACCCAACAAGCCGAACACTCCGTCCACCACTCCGGTCGCGCCCTGCACGGCCTGATCGACCACGTCCGTTCCCTGATCGATCACCTTGCCACCGGTCTCCACCGCCTTGCTCACGACGCCCGTGCCCGTAGCGGCATCCTCCACCACTTGCTGGGTGTACTTGAGAACCTTCACTCCCGTGGCGGGAATGATTTCGAACATTCTGGCACCTGCCGCCGCCATCAGGCGCTCGCTCAGGTCTTCTTTAGGGTCATCCATGGTCCCGCTCAGGTGCATGGGCGCCCACAACAGGCCTCGCTCGCCGGGCATAAACACATCTTCCTCGGCACCAGGGATCTGCGCCAGCGTGCCGGGGGCCAGCCCCACCTGGAAGTCGCCATTCAGCAGATACGGCTGACCGGGACCCGAACGCGAAAAGGTGATGCGCCCTTCCATCCGCGCCAGCCCTTCGGAGCCGAGCTTGACGTTGGTCAAGACAATGCGGTCGCCACTCCATTCGTAATCACACTCCGCCGCGTGCAGTGTCAAGGTGCGGAAACGCAGGGACTGCGAGTAGGCCGCAAGCTTGTCCAGAATGGGCAGCGCGGTGAGTATGCCTTGATCGATTTGCAGATGCCCTTTCACCGTGGGCGCGGTCTGGCTGGAGCGCACGGTGAAGGAAGACTCCACCTTGCCCGTCAAACGCTGCCGCCAGTCGGCAGGCAGCACCTCGCTGCACATGACATCGCGCAGGGAACCTTCCAACGCATAAGTCTTATTTTCCAGATCGAGCTCGCCCGCCATGTCGAGATGACCGTTGTCATAGATGCGGAAAGAGGAATCGGTGAGGTAAAGATAGCCGCTCTGGTAGGTCAGACGCATCTTCTCCAGCTTCAGCTCGGGTGCCCAGTCGAAGGGAAGTTTGATCTTGCCGCCATTCGCACGCACCTTGGCTTTGTCCAGGGAATCCGTGGGCTCCACATCCCAGCGCGTGCCGGAAAGGATCGCATCACCATCGCGGGTGATCACGCGAACCTGCGAGTCATTGACAATCAAACTGTCGGTCTCGAACTTTTTCGGAATCCATGAGTCGAACCACGATTTTTTGGCTGGCGGTGCTTCCGCTGCAGTGCCGCTCGTATCGATCGCAGGCGCGGCCAGAGCGGGTGCGGTGGTATCCAGGGTGACGGAGAGTTTGGTGATGCGGCTGGGGCTCACACTCCACACGCCGCGCATGACGCCCGCGGCATCGATGCCGGTTTTGACACCTTCCACCGAGATTTGTTTCATCGCGGCCGGACCGCTCGCTTCAAAGTAATCGGTATTGACCTGAAAGCCATCCCAGCGCAGCGGACTCATCGTGCTCTGCGCCTTGAGCGTGTTTTCGGCATAGGAAAGAATCATGCGGCGGAACTCCGCGCTGGCCAGATACGAGCGCAGCCACACGTAGCCGGCCACCGATACCACCGCCGCCGCCAGCATGCCCAGCACGGTGAGGCGCATCATCCAGCGACCCCAGCGCGGACCGTGGGAGGATTTTTTCGCAGCGACAGCTTTGCGTTGGGAACGACGGCTCATGGGAAACAAACTAGCCGGATTTTCCGCCGTGGCAAGCAGGATTGCGCGGCGAGTCATACCACACTTTCACCAGGGTCAACCCGTCCGCCGGAGCGCAATGCGGACAGGTCATCGAGAACGGAACATCGCCGGGATCGATGTAGTCCAGCAGTTGTTGGCGGGACATTTTCCCCTGCGCCACCATCACCGCCGCTCCGGTCAGCAGGCGTACCATGCGATAGAAAAATCCCTCACCCGTGAAGCGCAGCACGTAGCCATCATCGCGCACCGACACGGATGCCTCCGTGATCGTTCGATGGTAATCCATGTCCGGCGTTTCATTCCCGCGCACGGCGGCGAAACACACAAAATTGTGCCGCCCTTCGTAACAGGACAAGGCATCGCGCAGGACATCGATATCGAACAACTTGGGCAAATGCCACGCCAGCCCCGCCAACAAAGGCGGCAATACGGGCAGCGTGCAGATGCGGTATTCGTAGGTTTTTCCCGTGGCGGAGAATCGTGCGTGAAAATCGACGGATGCTTCTTCGCACTCCATCACGCGCAAGGTCGGCGGCAGCTTCGCGTTCAGCGCCGGCAGCCAGTTGTACGGATTCATCGTCAGGTGTTCCGGCGCGTCGAAGTGCCCTACCTGCCCCAGCGCATGCACCCCGGCATCGGTGCGACCCGATAGATGCAAACGCACCGGCATTTTTGCCGTCGCTTCCATCGCCCGCTCCAGATGATCCTGCACGGTATTGCCACAGGCCTGCGATTGCGACCCGGCAAAGGCCCGGCCATCGTAGGCGATCGTCAGTTTGATGCGCATGGTCAGCGAAGGGAACGCGATTATTTTTTCAACAAATCGCGGATCTCCGTGAGCAGGACTTCCTGTGCAGGCGTAGCGGCGGGCGCTTCCGCTTCTTTTTTCTTCAGTTTGTTCATCGCCTTCACGACCAGGAACATCACAAAGGCGACGATCAGGAAATTGATCCCGATCGAGACAAAATTCCCCCAGGCCACCACAGGACCGAGCTTCTTGGCATCCACCAGCGCCAAGCCTGCGGGGACTTTCTCCGAAAGGGAAATGTAGGCATTGGAAAAATCCGCCCCACTGCTCGCCTTCGCCACAAACGGCATGATCAGGTCATCGATGAAAGATCCGGAAAATTTCGTAAACGCGGCTCCCATGACAAAGCCCACGGACAGATCGATCAAGTTTCCCTTCAGGGCGAATTCTTTAAATTCTTTGAACATAAAAATAGAGGTGTTAGGTGTTACATGCGTCTTCGCGCAAACAACTCTTTCCTACCCGATTCCCGCGCCCGTTCAATCAAAATCCACTCCAGGCGAAAAGACAGTAAAAACTCTCAAAAGTGGGCCCGCAGGGATTTGAACCCTGGACCAACCCCGACGAGTCGGGGCTGCTCTAACCGCGTAAGAATGCTAGTGACTTGGAGGGATTTTTCCAAGCCTTGAGCTTTTTCTCCATGGCATAAGCTTCTCCGATGGTATTGAATTCACGAGAGGCAACGAATTCAAGGGGCAAGCCGAGTCGCTTGGTAGAATAAACCATACCCGTTTGATGCCTAGCGATACGAGCCTGAAGATCTTCGGTGGCTCCTATATAGAACCGTCCAGTCGTTCCTCTCATCATGTAGACCCAAGCCATTGTTTTTGAGTAGTAGGGCCGGTGAGGTTCGAACCCACGACCAACCCCGACATGTCGGGGCTGCTCTAACCAGCCTAGGAAAATTATGCGAAATCAGATAAAGTAGGGCCGGTGGGGTTTGAACCCACGACCAACCCCGACGAGTCGGGGCTGCTCTAACCAGCCTAGGAAAATAATACGAAATCAGATAAAGTAGGGCCGGTGGGGTTTGAACC